>JBEBQG010000002.1:0-433424 GCA_040395495.1 Microbacterium hydrocarbonoxydans
GCGACGACACCGCCCACATCCGCGACGACGCCGACTGGCGCGTGGCGGGCGCCGGTCCCGGCCTCGAGGACCGCCGCGTCGAGATCACCGGCCCGACCGACCCCAAGATGACCGTCAACGCGCTGAACTCCGGCGCGAAGGTCTGGCTCGCCGACCAGGAGGACGCCACCAGCCCCACCTGGAAGAACGTCATCGAGGGACAGCTGTCCCTGCGCGACGCCATCCGCGGCGAGCTCTCCTACACCTCCCCCGAGGGCAAGGAGTACCGCGTCACCGCCGAGCGCACGCCCACTATCGTGATGCGACCCCGCGGCTGGCACCTGCCCGAGAAGCACATCGACTTCACCGACCGGTCGGGCCGCACGCTGTCGGCATCCGGCTCGCTGGTCGACTTCGGCCTCTACTTCTTCCACAACGCGCAGGCCCTGATCGACTCCGGCCGCGGACCCTACTTCTACATCGCCAAGCTCGAATCGAGCGAGGAGGCGAAGCTGTGGGACGACGTGTTCTCGTTCGCCGAGGAGTACATCGGCATCGCGCACGGCACGATCCGCGCCACGGTCCTCATCGAGACCCTGCCCGCCGCCTTCGAGATGGACGAGATCCTCTTCGAGCTGCGTGACCACTGCGCCGGCCTCAACGCCGGACGCTTGGACTACATCTTCTCGATCATCAAGAACTACCGCGGCCGCGGCGCCCGCTTCGTACTCCCCGACCGCAGCGAGGTCACGATGACCGTGCCGTTCATGCGGGCCTACACCGAGCTGCTCGTGCAGACCTGCCACAAGCGCGGCGCCTTCGCGATCGGCGGCATGAGCGCCTTCATCCCCAACCGGCGCGACCCCGAGATCACGGCGCGCGCCATCGAGAAGGTCTCCGCCGACAAGAAGCGCGAGGCCGGAGACGGCTTCGACGGCACGTGGGTGGCGCACCCCGACCTGATCGCCGCGGCGCAGGCAGAGTTCGACGCCGTGCTGGGCGACCGACCCAACCAGGTCGACCGCCGGCGCGACGACGTGCACGTCACGGCATCCGATCTGCTCGACCTGCACATCGGACGTCCGATCACCGCGCAGGGCGTGAGCGACAACGTCTCGGTCGCGATCCGCTACCTGGAGGCGTGGCTGCGCGGCCTCGGGGCGGTGGCCATCGACAACCTCATGGAGGATGCCGCGACCGCCGAGATCAGTCGTTCCCAGGTGTGGCAGTGGATCCACCAGGACCGCACGACCGAGGACGGCACCCCGATCACCCCGGAGTACGTCGAGGGCTTGATCCGCGGCGTGCTCAACCGGGCCACCAGGTCGGCCGACGACCGGTTCGACGACGCCGCGGAGATCTTCCGCGAGGTCGCCCTGCAGGAGGAGTTCCCCGCCTTCCTCACCCTCGGCGCCTACTCGCGCTACCTCATCGAGAACAACTGACAGCCCCGCTCACGAACAGGACACCGACATGACTCAGTATCAGGACGACATCGACGCCATCCGGGCCGTGAAGGAGGCCAACGGCGACCGCTGGCACGCCATCGACCCCGAGGCGGCAGCACGGATGCGGGCGCAGAACCGGTTCCGCACCGGTCTCGAGATCGCGCAGTACACGGCCGACATCATGCGGCGCGACATGGACGAGTACGACGCCGACTCCTCGGTCTACACGCAGTCGCTCGGCGTGTGGCACGGCTTCATCGGGCAGCAGAAGCTCATCTCGATCAAGAAGCACCTGAAGACCACCAACAAGCGCTACCTCTACCTGTCCGGGTGGATGGTCGCCGCGCTCCGCTCCGAGTTCGGCCCGCTCCCCGACCAGTCCATGCACGAGAAGACAGCGGTCCCCGCGCTCATCGAGGAGCTCTACACGTTCCTCCGCCAGGCGGACGCCCGCGAGCTCGATCTGCTGTTCACCCAGCTCGACGCGGCCCGCGCGGCGGGCGACGAGACCGCGGCGGAGTTCATCCAGTCGCAGATCGACGGCTACGAGACGCACGTGGTGCCGATCATCGCCGACATCGACGCCGGCTTCGGCAACCCCGAGGCGACGTACCTCCTCGCCAAGAAGATGATCGAGGCGGGCGCCTGCGCCATCCAGATCGAGAACCAGGTGTCGGACGAGAAGCAGTGCGGGCACCAGGACGGCAAGGTCACCGTGCCCCACGAGGACTTCCTCGCGAAGATCAACGCGGTCCGCTACGCGTTCCTGGAGCTCGGCATCGACAACGGCATCATCGTGGCCCGCACCGACTCGCTCGGCGCCGGACTCACCCAGAAGCTCGCCGTCACGAACGAGCCGGGGGACCTGGGCGATCGGTACAACTCCTTCCTCGACGTCGAGGAGATCTCCGAGGCCGAGCTGGGCAACGGCGACGTGGTCATCAAGCGCGACGGCAAGCTGCTGCGCCCCCGACGCCTGGCGAGCAACCTGTACCAGTTCCGCCCCGGCACCGGCGAGGAGCGCGTCGTGCTCGACTGCATCACGTCGCTGCGCAACGGCGCCGACCTGCTCTGGATCGAGACCGAGAAGCCGCACGTCGAGCAGATCGCCGGCATGGTCGACGCGATCCGCGAGGAGATCCCCAACGCCAAGCTCGTCTACAACAACAGCCCGTCGTTCAACTGGACGCTGAACTTCCGTCAGCAGGTCTACGACGCCCTCGCGGCCGAGGGGCAGGACGTCTCGGCCTACGACCGCGACAAGCTGATGAGCGTCGAGTACGACGACACCGAGCTCGCACGCCTCGCCGACGAGAAGATCCGCACGTTCCAGCGCGACGGCTCCGCCCGCGCCGGCATCTTCCACCATCTCATCACGCTGCCGACCTATCACACGGCCGCGCTGTCGACGGATGACCTGGCCCAGGGCTACTTCGGCGACGAGGGGATGCTGGCCTACGTCGCCGGCGTGCAGCGCCGCGAGATCCGCGGAGGCATCGCCACGGTCAAGCACCAGAACATGGCGGGTTCCGACCTCGGCGACAACCACAAGGAGTACTTCGCCGGAGACGCCGCCCTCAAGGCCGGCGGTCAGCACAACACGATGAATCAGTTCAGCTGACGCGGTCCCGGCCGACACGGCCGGACACCGCCTGCGGATGCCCCCTCGCCGAGACCCGGCGAGGGGGCATCCGTCGTCTCAGCCCGAGCCACCATGCCGAGCCGGGGCTAGCCTGGACGCATGACCGACGTCTGGGGCGGAATCGTCCGCGAGTTCCTGCATCTCTATCCCCGCGGGCGGCGCCTGTTGGCGGTGGCCGGAGCGGATGCCGAGCGCTCGCGCTCCACGGCCGATGCGGTGGGCGCGGCGCTGCGCACGGCGGGGCACGAGATCGAGCGCGTGCACGTCGACGCGGTGGACGCCGACGCCCTGCGCGAAGACGCCGTCTCTCCGTTCCGTGCGGGGCCGGCATCCGACCGCGTGCTGATCGTCTCCGGCCCCGGGCCGCTGCTGAGCGAGAAGGCCCGTGGCATGTGGAACTTCACGCTGTGGCAGCTGTCCGGCGACGAGCCGCCGCACACCGTCGCGAACGCCCTGGTCGACGTCACCGATCCCGGGCGCCCGTTCCGCCGTTTCGCCGACTACTGCGCGGCGCCCGCGACATACGGCTCCTGAAACGCGGTCCCCCCGTCCCGACGCCCCACCTGGCCGTCCACGCCCCACCTGGGAGGCGTCGCGCGGGTGGGGCGTCGTCGCGCAGGCGGGGCGTCGTCGGGAGGAGGACGCGACCTCAGCGGAAGGAGGCGGCCACCGAGTTGCGGTGGTAGTCGAACACGATGCTCGTGCGGGTCGAGGCCACGCTCGACTGCGCCGACAGGTGTTCCAGCACGAACTCGCGCATCTCCGAGGAGTCCGCCACGGCGATGTGCAACAGGAAGTCGTCGTCGCCGCCGAGGAAGAAGACCTGGATCACCTGCGGCAGCACCCGCACCCGGTCCGCGAACTCGACGATGCTCTCGCGCCGCCCGCTCGGGCGCAGCGTCACGCCGATGATCGCCTGGAGTCCGGCGCCCAGCATCCGTTCGTCGACGCTGGCGTGGAATCCGGTGATGACACCGCGGTCGAGCAGCGAGCGCAACCGCGAGTGCGCCGTCGACGGCGCGACGCCCAGCTTGAAGGCGAGCTCCGCGTTGGTCATGCGCCCGTCGGCGGCGAGCAGCCGCACGATCTGCGCGTCGGTCGCGTCGAGCGCCGGCGCTCGCAGGGTGTTCGGCTCCGGGGCCTCGGATGACGTCTCCATCCGAACGATTATTCAGGATTCCTCGACATGCCGAATAGTCTTCAGTGAATCTTTCTGTGAACCGATGCTTCTGCGATTCTGTTAGACGCCGAAAAGGCCGAAGCCGCCGAGAAGGCTCAAGAGAGGGATGCCGTCAATGAAGATCGCCGTACCCGCAGAGGTCAAGAACAACGAGAACCGCGTCGCGCTCACCCCGGCCGGTGCGGACCGTCTGGTGAGCGAGGGCCACCGCGTGCTCGTGCAGTCGGGGGCGGGCGTCGGATCGAGCATCTCCGACGAGGACTACCGTACCGCGGGCGCGGAGATCGTCGACAGCGCCGAGGAGACGTGGGCCCAGGCCGACCTGCTCATCAAGGTCAAAGAGCCGATCGCCCAGGAGTACGGCTTCCTGCGGCCCGACCTCACCCTCTTCACCTACCTGCACCTGGCCGCCGACAAGCCGCTCACCCTCGCGCTCGTCGAGGCCGGCACCACGGCAGTGGCCTACGAGACCGTGCAGCTGCCCGACCGCAGTCTGCCGCTGCTCGTGCCGATGAGCGAGATCGCCGGACGGCTCTCGGTGACCATGGGTTCGTACTCCCTGCTGCGTTCGAACGGCGGCCGCGGCATGCTGCTCGGCGGCATCGCCGGCGCTCCCCGCGCCAAGACGGTCGTCATCGGCGGCGGCGTCGCCGGAGAGCACGCAGCCGCGAACGCCCTCGGCCTCGGCTCGCGGGTCACGGTGGTCGACATCTCCCTCCCCCGCCTGCGCGAGCTGGAGCACCGCTACGGGGGCGCGCTGGAGACGCGCGTGTCCAGTCGCTACGCGATCGCCGAGGAACTGGCCGACGCCGACCTCGTGATCGGCTCGGCGCTGATCCCGGGGGCCGCAGCCCCCAAGCTCGTGACCGATGACATGGTCGCGGGGATGAAGCCGGGCTCGGTGCTCGTCGACATCGCGATCGACCAGGGCGGATGCTTCGAGGGCTCGCACCCGACCACGCACGACGACCCCACGTTCGCCGTGCACGACTCCATCTACTACTGCGTGGCCAACATGCCCGGCGCGGTGCCGACGACGGCGACCCGCGCGCTGACCAACGCGACCCTCCCCTATGTCTCCGCCATCGCGGGCAAGGGCTGGGAACGGGCGGCGTCCGACGACCCCTCCCTCGCGAAGGGCCTCAACGTGCAGGGCGGCCGCATCACGCTCCCCGCCGTCGCCGAGGCCCACGGCCTCGCCTCCTGAGCGAAAGAACCGCGGATCTTGTCGGCATCCGACGACTCATCGGCCCACCTCACCCGAGTACGCTCGATATCGTGACCGAACGCGCACCTCTCTCCCGCAAGCTGTCCGCCATCGCCGAGTCCGCGACCCTCAAGGTCGACGCCAAGGCGAAGGCCCTGAAGGCCGAGGGCAAGCCCGTCATCTCGTATGCCGCGGGCGAGCCCGACTTCGCGACCCCGCAGTTCATCGTCGATGCGGCCGCCGAGGCCCTCGCCGACCCCGCGAGCTACCGCTACACGCCCGCTCCCGGCCTCCCGGCGCTGCGTGAGGCGATCGCGGCGAAGACGCTGCGCGACTCGGGCCTCGAGGTCTCGCCGAGCCAGGTCATCGTGACCAACGGCGGCAAGCAGTCGGTGTACCAGGCGTTCCAGGCGGTCGTGAACCCCGGCGACGAGGTGCTGCTGCCGGCGCCGTACTGGACCACCTACCCCGAGGCGATCCGCCTCGCCGACGGCACCCCTGTCGAGGTGTTCGCCGGCGCCGACCAGGACTACAAGGTCACGGTCGCGCAGCTCGAGGCCGCGCGCACCGAGCGCACCACCGTGCTCGTGTTCGTCTCGCCGTCGAACCCGACCGGTTCCGTGTACACAGCCGAGGAGACGAAGGCCATCGGCGAGTGGGCGCTGGAGCACGGCATCTGGATCGTCTCCGACGAGATCTACCAGAACCTCACCTACGAGGGCGTCAAGGCCACCTCGATCGTCGAGGCCGTGCCCGAGGTCGCGAACCAGACCATCCTCGTCAACGGCGTCGCGAAGACCTACGCCATGACCGGTTGGCGGGTGGGCTGGATGGTCGGTCCCGCCGACGCCATCAAGATCGCCGGCAATCTGCAGTCGCACCTCACGAGCAACGTGAACAACGTCGCGCAGAAGGCCGCCATCGCCGCACTGAACGGTCCGCAGACCGAGGCCGAGCAGATGCGCGAGGCATTCGACCGCCGCCGTAAGCTCGTCGTCTCGGAGCTGTCGAAGATCGACGGCCTCGTGGTGCCGAACCCGCTCGGCGCGTTCTACGTGTACCCCGACGTGCAGGGTCTGCTCGGGCGCACCTGGGGCGGTGTGACGCCGACCACGTCGCTGGAGCTCGCCGACCTCATCCTCGACCAGGCCGAGGTGGCCGTGGTCCCGGGCGAGGCCTTCGGTCCGTCCGGCTACATCCGCATGTCGTACGCGCTCGGCGACGACCAGCTCCTCGAAGGGGTGCAGCGCCTGCAGCGCCTATTCTCCTGAGGCTCCTGCGCTCCTGCGCTCCTGCGCTCCTGCGCTCCCTCCGAGACCCCCGCTTGTCGCCGAGACCCCCTCGTGTTCACGTGAATACGAGGGGGTCTCGGCATGAGGAGGGGGTTTCGGCGATCCTCCGTGAACGCGGGGCCGCGGAGGGCGAGCCGCGGTCAGTCCTCGGGGTGGTAGCCGATCAGCCAGCGGATGCCGTAGCGGTCGACGAGAGTGCCGTCGTAGTCGCCCCACGGGCGCCTCTCCAGCGGGGTGATCACCCGACCGCCCGCGGCGAGCGCGCCGAACCACCGCGTCAGCGTCGCGGCATCCGCCGTGCCGAGGAGCGACAGGAACATGCCGCTCATCTGCACCGCGTCGTCGTCGGCCGCGGCGTCCGCTCCGGCGAGCTGCACGTCGCCCGAGAGCTGGCCGTGCGCGACCGCATCGCCCGGCCCGTCGTGCCGCCCGGCCGTCGCGTAGTCGAACATCTGCAGCTCGCCGCCGAAGACGTCGCGGTAGTGGGTCAGCGCCTCCGCCGCGTTGCCGGGGAACAGCAGGTAGGGGATCAGTCCGCTCATCCCGCGAGTGTACGCCCGAACCGCTAGAGCTCTACGCCGATCAGCACCGGCTCCGGCTGCAGCACGAGCCCGAACTCGGAGTGCACGCGGCTCTGGATGAAGCGCGCCAGTTCCGACACCTCCGCGGCTGTCGCGCCACCGCGGTTGGTGAGCGCGAGCGCGTGCTTGGTCGACACGGACGCCCGCGACCGCGGCAGCTTGAACCCCTTGCGGATGCCGGCCTGCTCGATGAGCCAGGCCGCGCTGACCTTGACGTCGGACGCGACCGGCTTCGACGCGGGCACGAGCCCCTCGTAGGCCGCGAGCGGGATCACGGTCACGGCGTCGAGGTCGGGCGCGACGGGCCAGCGCGGGCACTCGGGCGGCAGCGCACGTGCAACGCTCTCCGGAACGATCGCGTTCTGGAAGAACGAGCCGACCCCGTGCGTGTCGGGGTCGTGCTCGTCGAGCAGCATCCCCTTCGAGGCGCGGGTGGCGAGGATCCGCTCGCGCACCCAACTCAGCGGCACCGGCGCGTCGTCGTCGAGTCCGAGGGCGCGCCGCAACTGCTCGCCGCGCACGACCCGCTCCCCCGCCACGACGAGGTCGACGGTGATCGAGAGGATGACGGCGCGACGCTGCGGCTCGCTGCCGTAGTGGTGCTTGAACACCGAGGTGCGGAAGCCCAGCCCGAGCTCCGACGCCGGCACGGTGAGCACCTCGTCGGAGTGCTCGTCGATCAGCTCGACCTCGACGAGCGTCTCCTGCACCTCCTGGCCGTACGCTCCGATGTTCTGCACGGGCGCGGCGCCGACGGTGCCGGGGATACCGCTCATGGCCTCCAGCCCGGCGTACCCGTGCGCGACCGCGTAGGCGACGAGGTCGTCCCATCCGTGCCCGGCCTGTGCGCGCAGACGGACCCGGCCGGCGTGCGGTGACGGGAGCTCTTCGATGCCCGTCGTGAGCACCCGGATCACCGTGCCCTCGAAGGGCTCGTCCCCGACGAAGAGGTTGGAGCCTCCGCCCAGCACGAACCAGTCCTCCCCGCGGTCCCACACGTCGCGCAGGGCGTCGATCAGCTCAGCGGTCGTCCTCGCCTCCCGCATCCGCTCCGGGGCGGCTCCGGTGCGCAGGGTGGTCAGCGCCGACAGCGGGATCGGCTCGATCTCGGGCATCAGAGCGCGACGCGCAGCTGCGCCTTGACCAGCACCGTGGTCTCGCCCGTCGAGACCTTCAGATCGATGCGCGTGGCGTCGTCATCGACCGCCCCGACGGTCGCGATCACGTGCACGTCGGCACCGTCCTGCGGGTCGACGACGACGGGCTTGGTGAAGCGCACACCGTAGTCGAGGATGCGGGCGGTCGGAGCGAGGGCGGCGACCACGACCGACGACGCGATGCCCATCGTGAGCATGCCGTGCGCGAGCACGCCGGGCAGGCCGACGGCCGCGGCGACGTCGTCACGGTAGTGGATGGGGTTGAAGTCCCCGGACGCTCCGGCGTAACGCACCAGCGACTCGCGGGTCAGGTGGACGGTGCGCTCGGCGACGACGTCTCCGACGGCGAACGACATCACGCGGCTCCTTCTTCCGAGCCCACCAGCAGCACGCTGGTGGCGGTCACGACGTGGGCGCCGGCGGCATCCGTGATCTCGGCCTCGCTCGTGATCATGGCGTTGCCGCCCAGGGCGCGGATGCCGGTGACCTTCAACTGCCCGGTGAGCTCATCACCGGCGACGATGGGACGCGAGTAGGCGAAGCGCTGCTCGGCGTGGATCGTGCGCGCGAGCACGATGCCGGAGTCGGGCAGGCCGAGCAGCTGCTGCAGCGTGTGGTCCTGGACGACCATCGCGAACGTCGGCGGTGCGACGACATCGGCGAAGCCGGCGGCGCGAGCCGCCTCGACGTCCGTGTGCTGCGGAGCGTCGGCGAAGACGGCGCGGGCGAACTCGCGTACCTTCTCACGGCCGACGAGGTAGGGGGCTGTCGGCGGGAAGTCACGACCGACGAGATCTGGGTTCACTGCCACTCTTCGATCCTACCGAGGGTCTCGCCGCTCGTGATCGGCGTCCCCTCAGCCCTTCTTGCGTCCCTTGACCGCCTTGAGCGCCATCTGCACCGCGATCACGACGAGGTACGCCGCGAAGAGGAGGTTGGCGGCCATCGGATCGATCAGGGTCGCCAGCCACGCGCCGAGCGCCGTGGTGGTGCACGCCGAGACTCCGACGACGGCCGCGGCCAGCAGGTCGACGTTGCGGTTGCGGAGGTTCCCGATGGTGCCCGACAGCGCCGTGGGGATCATCATGAGCAGCGAGGTGCCCTTGGCCACGAGGTCGCTGGTGCCGAAGGCGACCATCAGCACGGGCACGACGATCACTCCGCCGCCGACGCCGATGAGGCCGGCGAGGATGCCTGTCGCGATGCCGACTCCGACGAGGGCCGCTCCGCTGATCCAGGTGAGCTCGAACGCGGCGTCGCGCGAGGGGATCACCACGAACAGCATCACGATGACGACGGCGAGGAACCCGACGAAGCCCCATCGCAGCGCGGTCTGGGAGATGCGCGGCAGCAGCCTGGTGCCGATCTGAGCTCCGACCACCGACCCGACGGCGAGGATCAGCGCGGGGATCCACGCGACCGAGTCGTGCACCGCGTAGGACACGACGCCCACGGCCGCGGTCGGCACGATCGCGGCGAGGGAGGTGCCGGCGGCCAGGCGCTGGTTGAAGTGCAGGAACAGCACCAGCAGGGGGACGATGACCGTGCCTCCGCCCACTCCGAACAGCCCGGACAGCAGCCCGGCGGTGAGCCCGATCCCGATGAAGGAGGCGTAGGCGCGAGGCCCTCTGTTCAGGGTCTGTACATCGCTCACCTTCTCAGCCTACTCTCGCGGCCGAGACCCCCTCGCCGCGCCGAGACCCCCTCGTGTGCACGTGTGCACGAGGGGGTCTCGGCGGCCGACGGGGGTCTCGGCGACCACCGACCGCGAGCCGCGATCAGATCTCGGAGTCGGCCTTGACCGGCACCGCGATCGACTCGGTGAGCGCCTGCTCGTAGCGGCGCTGACGGCGGCGCAGCCACAGCCCACCGACGATCAACAACGCGAGCACCCCGTATGCGATGGCCGCGAACGGCTGCGCGACCAGGGTCGTGAGGTCGCCCTGGCTGAGCTGCAACGCTCGGCGCAGCTGCGCCTCGCCCATCGGCCCGAGGATCATGCCGACGACGAGCGGCGCCACCGGGAACCCGAAGCGGCGCATGAAGTACCCGAGCACGCCGATGATCAGCAGGATGAGGATGTCGACGACCGAGTAGTTCAGCGCGTACGCCCCGAACGCGGCGAACAACAGGATGCCGGCGTAGAGGTACGGCCGCGGGATCTGCAGCAGCTTCACCCACATGCCCACCAGCGGCAGGTTGAGCACGATGAGGATGACGTTGCCGATGTAGAGGCTCGCGATCAGCGCCCAGACGAGGTTCGACTGGCTCTGGAACAGCATCGGTCCCGGCTGGATGCCGTAGGACTGGAACGCCGTGAGGATGATCGCCGCCGTCGCCGTGGTCGGGAGGCCGAGCGTCAACAGCGGAACGAGCACGCCGGCGGCCGCCGCGTTGTTCGCCGATTCGGGCCCGGCGACGCCCTCGATCGCGCCGCGCCCGAACTGCTCCCTGTGCCGGGAGAGCTTGCGCTCGGTCGCGTACGAGAGGAACGTCGCGACGTCGGCCCCGCCTGCGGGGATCGTGCCGATCGGGAAGCCGATCGCCGTGCCGCGCAGCCAGGGCTTCCACGATCGGCGCCAGTCCTCCCGTGTCATCCAGCTGCGCCATCCGCGCGCCACAGGGATCACGTCGACCGCGCCGTGCCGCAGGCGGGCCGCGATGTACAACGTCTCCCCCACCGCGAACAGGCCGACCGCGACGAGCACCACGTCGATGCCGTCGGCGAGCGGAAGCAGCCCCATCGTGTAGCGCTGCTGCCCGGAGAGCTGATCGGTGCCGACGAGTCCGAGGAACAGGCCGACGCCGAGCGACAGGAGACCACGGGGCACCGACGAGCCCATCAGCGCGCCCACGGTGATGAAGGCGATCACGATGAGGGCGACGTAGTCGGCGGGACCGAGGTTCACCGCGAACTGGGCGAGCACGGGGGCGAGGAGGGTGAGGCCCACCGTCGCCAGTGTTCCGGCGACGAACGAGCCGATCGCCGCCGTCGCGAGCGCCGCGGCGCCGCGTCCGAGCTTGGCCATCTTGTTGCCCTCGATCGCCGTGACGATCGAGGCCGACTCCCCCGGGGTGTTCAGCAGGATGCTGGTGGTGGAGCCTCCGTACATCCCTCCGTAGTAGATGCCGGCGAAGGTGATCAGGGCGGCGGCCGGCTCGAGCGTGTAGGTGAGCGGGAGCAGCAGCGCGACGGTCATCGCCGGACCGATGCCGGGGAGCACCCCGACCGCGGTGCCGATGAAGACGCCGAAGAAGGCGAAGACGAGGTACTGCGGCTGCAGAGCGGTCGCGAATCCCTCCAGGAGCAGGGCCCAGCTGTCCATCAGAACATCCTCCCCAGCCAGCCGAGCGCCGGTCCCCACGGGAGAGAGAGCCCCAGGAGGCCCGCGAACACGATCTGCACGACCACGGCGATGACCGCGCCGACGAGCAGCGCCATCC
Source organism: Microbacterium hydrocarbonoxydans (assembly GCA_040395495.1). Classification (GTDB taxonomy): domain Bacteria; phylum Actinomycetota; class Actinomycetes; order Actinomycetales; family Microbacteriaceae; genus Microbacterium; species Microbacterium hydrocarbonoxydans_D. Next base: position 11,931 of record JBEBQG010000002.1, read on the forward strand.
ACCACTTGCGGGCGCCGAGCGACCAGGCCACGCCGCCGAAGAGCACGGCGGCGGCGGGCGCCCAGCCGATGACCTCGATCAACAGGAGGTGAGCGACGAGGAAGCCGACGATCTTGGCCAGCGTCACCCAGTCGGTGGGCAGGCTCTGGTCGACGTCCTCGCCGTCCTCCGGCACGCCGCGCTCGCCGCGCAGCACGCCGATGAGCACGGCGACCGCCGAGCCCAGCAGAAGCACGGCGACGAAGATCGGGAACACCGTCGGGCCGACCGTCGAGCCGACCGGCACGTGGATCGCGAACACGCCGACCAGTGCGAAGACGCCGAGCGCGACCATCAGAACGGCGAACACGAGCTCGCCGAGAGCGGGGCCCACGAGACGTGCGGACCGGCGCTCGCCGGCCCGCACCTCTCCGGGCTCTGTGAACCCGGTCGTCATGTCAGCCGACCAGGCCGATGTTCTTCAGCGTGGCGGTGACGTCGGAGATGTTCGCGGTGAGGAAGTCGTCGAACTCCGCGCCGGTGAGGAACGCATCGGCCCAGCCCCGCGTCTCCAGCTCCTTCGTCCACGCCGAGGAGTCGTGCAGCTCGGTGACGATGCGCACCAGCTCCTCGCGCTCGCCGTCGGAGATACCCCCGGGGGCGATCACGCCGCGCCAGTTGGTGAGCACGACGTCGTAGCCGGCATCCGTGATCGTCGGCACCTTCGGCAGCTGCGCGACGGGCTCCTCCGACGACACCGCGAGGGCCTTCATCGTGCCGGCCTCGATGTGCTGCAGGAACTCCCCGACGCCGGAGATGCCGGCGGCGACCTTGCCGCCGAGGATCAGAGAGGTCGCCTCTCCGCCTCCCGAGTTGGGCGTGTAGTTCAGCTTCTCCGCGATCTCCGCACCGTCCAGCCCCGCCGCCTCCAGCATCAGGCCGGCGAGGATGTGGTCGGCGCCGCCGGCCGAGCCGCCGGTGATCGTGACCGCCTGCCCCTTGTCGACGACGTCCTCGACGAGGTCCTCCAGGGTGTCGTACTTCGAGTCTGCGGGGACGACCACCACCAGGGGCTCGTCGGTCAGCCGGGCGATGGGCGTCATGTCCTCGATGCGCACGGCCGAGGCGTTCGTCTCCACGGCGCCCACCATGACCAGGCCCATGACCATGAGCGTGTTCGCGTCCTTCTCGTTCGCGAGCTGGGCCAGTCCCACGGTGCCGCCGGCGCCGCCGACGTTGGTGACGGGCGCGGAGCCGACGATCTTCTCCTGGGTGACGAGCTGCGACAGCGCGCGTCCGGTCTGATCCCAGCCTCCTCCGGGGTCGGCGGGCACGACGATCTTGAGGTCGCTGATCGTCGTCTTCTCTTCGGATCCGGCGCCGTCGTCCGTCGGGCCGGAGCCGCCGGCGCACGACGTCAGCGTCAGTGCGGCGGCCGCGGCCAGGGCGACCAGGGTGCCGATGCGGGTGCGGGACTTCTTCATGCGCTCCTCCTTGAGCGTTCGGGTGCAGTCCGTCCACCTTCGGAGAGCGGATGCCGGCGCTCAAGCTTCGGAAACCATTGGTCGCGGTTCCGAAACTATTGGTCGTGATCGCCCCCGTACTCGGCTCACGCGTGATGCCCGCAGCGGGGAGAATGGTCGGGTGGCCTCGAAGATGACGCTCCGGATGCAGCTGCTCGCGCTGCAGGCGCTGATCGTGTTCCTGGTGACCCTGGGCACGGGCGTCGCCGCCGGGGCGTTCCAGGAGCAGGCGCTTCGGGAGTCGTACAAGGACCGCATGCAGGCCGTCGCGCAGTCGGTCGCGCAGCTCCCCACGGTGCTCGACGCCTTCGACGACGCCGACCCCTCGGCGACGATCCAGCCCGTGGCGGAGGTCATCCGCAAGGCGTCCGATCTGGCGTACGTCGTCGTCGCCAACGGCGAGGGCATCCGCTACTCCCACCCGAACCCGGATCTGATCGGCGACCCCGTCTCGACCGATCCCTCCATACCGCTCTCCGGGCAGATCTACGTGGGCACGCAGACGGGCACCCTCGGGCCGTCCTGGCGCGTGAAGGTGCCGATCCGCGACGACGAGGGCGCAGTCATCGGGACTGCCTCGGTCGGCATCCTGGAGTCCGAGCTCAACGCCGACTTCCTCGGCAACCTCACGTGGTTGATCTCGGCGATGCTGGCCGCCGCCGTGCTCGGCGTGTTCGGAGCGGCCTGGGTCACCTCCGTCGTCCGACGCCGTATCTACCTGCTCGAGCCCCACCAGATCGCGGCGCTGGTGAAGAACCAGGAGACCACGCTGCACCGGCTCAGCGAGGGCGTGGTCACGGTGAACGGCTCCGGACGGATCACGCTCGCAAACGACGCGGCGGCGCGCTTCCTCGGCACCCCGGCGGAGGAGCTCGATGGCGCGGACGCCGCCGATGCACTGGGTGAGGAGCTGTACACGGTGCTCCGTGAGGGCGAGTCGGCCGGGCGTCCGGTGATCGTCGGCTCCCACGTGCTCGTCGCCCGCAGCACGGGCGGAGAGATCGACGGCGAGGGGGTCGAGGCCACGCTGCTGCTGCGCGACCACACCGAGCTGCATGACGTGGTGCGCCGTGTCGAGGCGGCCGATGCGATCATCGCCTTCCGCCAGCGGTTCGGACTGCCCAAGGGCCTCAGCGCCGAGACGCTCGATCGGGTAGCGGCGGCGCTCGGAGCACGCCCCGGGTCGACGGCGGCGGAGATCGGCGACGACGTGCTCATCTCGCGGGTCAGCGCTCGCCGCTACCTGGAGCACCTGGCGAGTTCCGGACGCGCGGTGCGCACTCTGGACTACTCCACCAAGGGGAGACCGAGCACGCGATACCGCGCGACCGAGTCTTTCTGACCCTGGGACTCAGTGCCGATCTGTGCGACACTGGATCGCACAGAAGCCCGTCGGCATGCCCGGATCGAAGGAGATCTCATGGTTCGCAGCACCTACCCCGATGTGGAGATCCCCGAGGTCCCCATCTTCGACTTCCTCTTCGGAGACCTGGACGAGTCGCGCCTCGACGCCGTGGCCCTCGTCGACGGCATGAGCGGGGCCACCACGACCTATCGTCAGCTCATCGGTCAGATCGGCCTGTTCGCCGGAGCACTCGCCGCACGGGGCGTGGGCGTCGGGACCACGGTCGGGGTGCTGTGCCCCAACGTCCCCGCGTTCGCGACCGTGTTCCACGGCATCCTGCGCGCCGGCGCGACCGCCACCACCATCAACTCGCTGTACACCGCCGACGAGATCGCCAACCAGCTCACCGATGCCGGCGCGACGTGGCTCGTGACGGTCTCCCCGCTGCTGCCGGGAGCCAGCGCGGCCGCCGAGAAGCTTGGCATCCCCGCCGACCACGTGATCGTGCTCGACGGCGTCGACGGACATCCCTCCCTCCCCGAGCTGCTCGGCGAGGGGCACGCGGCGCCGGACGTCTCGTTCGACCCGGCGACGCACCTGGCCGTCCTCCCATACTCCTCGGGCACCACCGGGCGCCCCAAGGGCGTCATGCTCACCCACCGCAATCTGGTGGCGAACGTGACGCAGTGCCGCTCGACCATCTCGCTCGGCGACGACGACCGTGTGCTCGCCGTGTTGCCCTTCTTCCACATCTACGGCATGACCGTGCTGCTGAACTTCGCCCTCCGCCAGCGTGCCGCACTGGTCACCATGCCCAAGTTCGACCTCACGGAGTTCCTTCGCGTGGTCGCGGAGCACCGCACCAGCTGGGTCTTCATCGCGCCGCCCATCGCCGTCGCCCTCGCGAAGCACCCCCTCGTCGACCAGTACGACCTGTCCGGGATCAAGGTGATCTTCTCGGGAGCGGCACCGCTCGACGGGGCGCTCGCCACCGCCGTCGCCGCGCGCCTGGGCTGCACCGTATGCCAGGGCTACGGGATGACCGAGACGAGCCCGGTGACCCACGCCATCCCCTACGACCGCAACGACATCGAGCGCTCGACGGTCGGCATGCTGCTCGCCAACACCGAGGCACGGCTCCTGGCCGAGGACGGCACCGACGTGGAGGTCCCCGACCAGGGGGCGAGCGAGCCGGGTGAGCTGCTGATCCGCGGCCCGCAGGTGATGCAGGGCTACCTGAACCGCCCGGACGCCACGGCCGAGATGCTCGACGCCGACGGCTGGCTGCACACCGGAGATGTGGCGACCGTCACGCACGACGGCGTCTTCCGCATCGTCGACCGCCTCAAGGAGCTCATCAAGTACAAGGGCTACCAGGTCGCACCCGCCGTCCTCGAAGCCGTGCTGCTGGAGCACCCCTCGATCGCCGACGCCGCGGTGATCGGCGCCCTCGACGCCGACGGGCAGGAGGTGCCGAAGGCGTTCGTCGTGCTGCAGCAGGGCGCCGAACTGGATGCGGATGCCGTCATGGCCCACGTCGCCGCACACGTCGCCCCGCACGAGAAGGTGCGCCAGGTCGAGTTCATCGACGTCATCCCCAAGTCGTCCTCGGGCAAGATCCTGCGCAAGGACCTCCGCGCCCGCGTCTGACCCCAGGCTCCCGTCGCGGGGACCGCGGTCCCCCGGTCCCCGCCGCAGCGGCTCCGCGACGGGAGCACGCACCCGCAACGACGAAGCCCGCCACCCCGGAAGGGGCGGCGGGCTTCGTCGTGTGCGCGATGCTTACTCGGACTTCTCCTCGACGGCATCCGCGGCTGCGGCCTCGGCGGCCTCGCCCTCGACCTGCGACTCGGCACCGGCCTCGTCGGCGGCGGGAGCCTCCTCGACGGGAGCCTCCTCGACGACCTCGGCGGGCTTCTCAGCCTTCTCGGCCTTCGGAGCGGCGGCCTTCTTGGTCGACTTCGCCTTGGGGGTGACGGGCTCGAGGACGAGCTCGATCACGGCCATGGGAGCGTTGTCGCCCTTGCGGTTGCCGACCTTGGTGATGCGGGTGTAGCCGCCCTCGCGGTCCGCGACGAGCGGAGCGATCTCGTTGAACAGCACGTGCGCGGCGTCCTTGTTGGTGCGCAGCACCGTCAGGGCACGACGGCGGGCGTGCAGGTCGCCGCGCTTGGCCAGGGTGACCAGGCGCTCGGCGAGCGGACGCAGGCGCTTGGCCTTGGTCTCGGTCGTCTTGATCGACTTGTGGGTGAAGAGGGCCGCGGCGAGGTTGGCAAGCAGCAGGCGCTCGTGGGCGGGGCCGCCTCCGAGGCGGGGACCCTTGGTGGGCTTGGGCATAATCGTCTAACTCCTGGTCAGGAAAGGTCGGGTATCAGAAGGACTCGTCTTCGCTGCCGCCGTAGAAGTGGGCGCCGTCGAAACCGGGCACCGAATCCTTGAGCGACAGACCGAGCGAGATGAGCTTGTCGCGCACCTCGTCGACCGACTTCTGGCCGAAATTGCGGATGTTCATGAGCTGCGTCTCCGAGAGGGCGACGAGCTCCGACACGGTGTTGATGCCCTCGCGCTTCAGGCAGTTGTACGAGCGCACAGACAGGTCGAGGTCCTCGATCGGCATCGACAGCTCGCTGGAGTTCACAGCCTCCACCGGCGCCGGGCCGATCTCGATGCCCTCGGCCTCGACGTTCAGCTCGCGCGCGAGGCCGAACAGCTCGGTGAGCGTCTTGGCAGCCGAGGCGACGGCGTCGCGGGGGCTGATCGCCGACTTCGTCTCGACGTCCAGGACGAGCTTGTCGAAGTCGGTGCGCTCGCCGGCGCGGGTGGCCTCGACGCGGTAGCTGACCTTGAGCACGGGCGAATAGATCGAGTCGATCGGGATCTGACCGGCCTCGGCGTACTCGTTGCGGTTCTGCGTCGCCGAGACGTAGCCACGGCCACGCTCGATCGTGAGCTCCAGCTCGAACTTCGCGGTGTCGTTCAGCGTGGCGATGACGAGCTCGGGGTTGTGCACCTCGACGCCGGCCGGAGCCGAGATGTCTGCGGCGGTCACTTCGCCCGCACCCGTCTTGCGCAGGTACGCGGTGATCGGCTCGTCGCGCTCGCTGGAGACGACCAGCTGCTTGATGTTGAGGATGATCTCGGTGACATCCTCCTTCACGCCGGGGATGGTGCTGAACTCGTGCAGCACGCCGTCGATGCGGACGCTGGTGACGGCGGCGCCGGGGATCGACGACAGCAGGCTGCGACGCAGCGCGTTGCCGATCGTGTATCCGAAGCCGGGCTCCAGAGGCTCGATGATGAACCGGCTCCGGTTCTCGACGATCTTTTCCTCGGTCAGTGTGGGACGCTGTGCAATAAGCACTCTGTGTTCCTTTCGATCACATGCCCGCTATATGACATGTGGTGGGTGAGGTCTTGAGTTGTGACGTTTCCGTCTGCCCGCAGTGCGGGGCCGATGCCCTCCGACGGGCGGCGAACCGCTCGGCCTCACGAGGAGGCCGAGCGGTTCAGCCGACCGGTCTCAGACGCGGCGGCGCTTCGGCGGACGGCAGCCGTTGTGGGCCTGCGGCGTCACGTCCTGGATCGAGCCGACCTCGAGGCCGGCGGCCTGGAGCGAGCGGATCGCGGTCTCGCGACCGGAGCCCGGGCCCTTGACGAGGACGTCGACCTTCTTGACGCCGTGCTCCGCAGCCTGGCGGGCGGCGGACTCGGCGGCCATGCCGGCGGCGTACGGGGTCGACTTGCGCGAGCCCTTGAAACCAACGCCACCCGACGAGGCCCAGGCGATGACGGCGCCGGACGGGTCGGTGATCGAGACGATGGTGTTGTTGAACGTCGACTTGATGTGGGCCTGGCCCAGCGCGATGTTCTTCTTCTCCTTGCGGCGCGGCTTGCGCGCGGCGGCCTTGGGTGCAGCCATGAAAGTGTTCTCCTAGTCCCTGGGGCCGCGCTTAGCGGGCCTTCTTCTTGCCGGCGACGGTGCGCTTCGGGCCCTTGCGGGTACGGGCGTTGGTCTTGGTGCGCTGACCACGGACGGGGAGGCCACGACGGTGGCGGATACCCTCGTAGGAGCCGATCTCGACCTTGCGGCGGATGTCTGCTGCAACCTCGCGGCGCAGGTCACCCTCCACCTTGTAGTTGCCTTCGATGTAGTCGCGGAGTGCGACGAGCTGGTCGTCGGTGAGGTCCTTGACGCGGATCGACTCGTCGATCTCGGTGGCCTTGAGGATCTCGACCGAGCGGGTACGGCCGACGCCGTAGATGTAGGTAAGGGCGATCACCACGCGCTTGTCGCGCGGGATGTCAACGCCGGCAAGACGTGCCATGCGGTTCTCCTGGGTGTTGTGGAGGTGTGGAGCAGGATCGGTGCTCGGGCCTCCGCCCCGAGGTGTCCCCCACCGGAGTGGGATCTGATCCTGCCGTTGTTCGTGTTGAGTTGTGAGTCAGATCCGGAAGATCAGCCCTGGCGCTGCTTGTGGCGCGGGTTGCTCTTGCAGATCACCATGACGCGGCCGTGACGGCGGATCACCTTGCAGTGATCGCAGATGGGCTTGACGCTGGGGTTGACCTTCATGATGTTTCCTGTTCGCTGTCTTCACCGGGCAGGCGTGATGCCTGGGGTGTTACTTCTCGACCGATCAGCGGTAGCGGTAGACGATGCGCCCGCGGGTCAGGTCGTAGGGCGAGAGCTCCACGACCACGCGGTCCTCGGGGATGATGCGGATGTAGTTCTGCCGCATCTTGCCGGAGATCGTTGCCAGAACCTTGTGTCCGTTGGTGAGCTCAACGCGGAACATCGCGTTGGGCAGCGCCTCGGACACGACGCCCTCGATCTCGATGACACCGTCTTTCTTAGCCATAGCCTCGCTGACGCTTCTGCAGACCGGTCGATCTGCGGTGGGTGATTGGATTGCGGCGCCGCACCGATCCAGACACGCCGAATCAAGGCACAAGGCACCAAAGATCTATGGTATCCGACACCTGCGGTTCCGGCAACCTGAGGCCCGGGCGCGGGCGGCGGGAGCGCATCGACGACCACCGGCATCCGAGCAGCGAGAGGGGCGGATGCCGTGCACCGGCATCCGCCCCTCTCGCGTGGTCCGGTCAGCCCAGCAGGTCGGTGAACTTCTTCATGTCCGCCTGGTCCTGCAGGTTGAGCCGCGTGCCGTTGACGTCGACCGTCGGCGTGCCCTTGATGTCGTGCTTCGCCGCCTGCGTGACGCCGAACTTCTTGTAGGTCTCGTCGGTGATGCACGACGCCGCCTTGTCCGCGCCGACCTGCGAGGCGAAGTCGGCGAGCTGCTCCGTCGTGAGGCCGGCGGTGTTCTCCTCCGGCTGGTTCTTGAAGAGGATCTTCGCGAAGTCGAGGTACTTGTCGGGGTTCGACTCGGCGACGCACACGGCGGCGCCGGCCGAGCGGGAGGAGTACTCGGTGCCCTGGGAGAAGCGATCGAGGATCGCGATCGGGTGGTACTCGAGCGTGATCTTGCCGTCGGCCGCGGCGGCCTCGAGGCTCGCGCCGAACTGCTCCTCGAAGCTGTTGCAGATCGGGCACTGGAAGTCGACGAAGATCGCGACCGTGTCCTTGCCCTCGCCGATGGTCACCGCGCCGGTCTCCGCGTCGAACGTGCTGTTGCTCGAGGGGGTGGCCCCGGGATCGGTCGCCTGGTTGTTGAGGAGCACGACGACGCTGCCCAGTCCGACGAGCACGACGACGACCGCGATCGACACCCAGATCGCGAACCAGTTGGTGTTGCTGCTCTTCGCGCCAGCCATTGAAATCCGTTCTGTCGAGGCCCGCCGCACGACGGGTCCGGCCTGAGAAAGTCCTAGGGCGCGAGCGCGCCCACCTACCATTCTGCCCGCAGGAACCTATGCGCGCGTTGTGACGGACGCGGGAATCTATGCAGGGGGCGCAGGGACGACGCCGAAGGGCGCAAGACCTGCCGCTCCCCCGTCGGGAGCCGTCAGCACCCACACGCCGCCCTCATGGACCGCGACGCTGTGCTCCCAGTGCGAGCCGTCGGAGCCGTCGACGGTCGACACGGTCCAGTCGTCGTCCTCCACGAAGGTGGCCTCGCCGCCGGCGGTGACCATCGGCTCGATCGCCACGACCAGGCCGGGCCTGACCTCCGCGCCGTCGTCGGGAGTGCGGTAGTTGAAGACGCTCGGCGCCTCATGCATCTTGCGGCCGATGCCGTGGCCGACGTACTCGCGCAGGATGCCGTAGGTCTCACCGGAGACCGCGGAGGGGCCCTGAGCCTCGATGTAGGCCTGGATCGCGGCGCCGACCTGCCCGAGGTGCTCCGCAGACGCCAGGGCGGCGACACCGGCCCACAGCGAGCCCTCTGTGACGCGTGACAGCTCCTCGCGCCTGGCGACGAGCTCGGGCCGCTCGGCATCCGGCACGACCACCGTGATCGCGCTGTCGCCGTTCCAGCCCTGGTACTGCGCTCCGCAGTCGACCGACACGATGTCGCCGGGCTCCAGCACGCGGGACCCGGGGATGCCGTGCACCACCTCTTCGTTCACCGAGACGCAGATCGTGTGACGGTACCCGCGCACGAGCTGGAAGTTCGACTCCGCGCCGCGGGCCAGGATCAGCCGGTTCGCCGCGGTGTCGAGCTCAAGGGTGGTCACCCCGGGGCGGATCAGCGGCCGCACCGCGTCGAGCGCTGCGGCCGTGATGAGGCCGGGCTCGACCATCGCGCGCAGCTGCGCGGGGGTCTTGTAGATCGACCGTCGGAACATGCCGAGGTCAGGCCGCGAGGCGCAGACCGCGAGCGGTCAGCGCGGCGAGGATGCGCTCGGTGATCACGTCGAGCTCGCCGGTGCCGTCGATGCGGTCGACGATGCCCTTCTCGCTGTAGACGTCGATGATCGGAGCGGTCTCGTGCTCGTAGATGTCCAGTCGGTGCGCGATCGCCTCGGGGGTGTCGTCGGCACGGCCCTGCTCGGTCGCCCGCAGCGTCAGCCGGGCGAGGCTCTCCTCGCGCGGCACCTCGAGGAGGATGACCGCGTCGAGCGCCTGGCCGCTCTCGGCGAGGAACGCGTCGAGGTGGGCCACCTGCGCCGTGTTGCGCGGGTAGCCGTCGAGCAGGAACCCGTTCTCGGCGTCGTCCTGCGACAGTCGGTCGCGCACGATCTCGCCGGTCAGCTCGTCGGGCACGAGGTCGCCGCGATCGAGGATCTCGGTGACCTGGAGGCCGAGGGGCGTGCCCTGCTTGATGTTGGCACGGAACATGTCGCCGGTCGACACGACGGGGATGCCGTAGGTCTCGGCGATGCGCACGCCCTGCGTGCCCTTGCCGGACCCCTGGGGTCCGACGATGAGGAGACGAGCGGATGCGGTCATCGGAGAAGCCCTTCGTAGTGACGCTGCTGCAGCTGGGCATCGATCTGCTTGACGGTCTCGAGACCGACGCCGACGATGATCAGGATCGAGGCGCCGCCGAACGGGAAGTTCTGGTTGGCGCCGACGGTCGCGAGCGCGATCAGCGGGATGAGGGCGATGAGACCCAGGTAGATCGAGCCGGGCAGCGTGATGCGGGTGAGCACGTAGTCGAGGTACTCGGCGGTCGGACGACCGGCGCGGATGCCGGGGATGAAGCCGCCGTACTTCTTCATGTTGTCGGCGACCTCGACCGGGTTGAACGTGATCGCGACGTAGAAGTAGGTGAAGCCGATGATCAGCAGGAAGTACGCCACCATGTAGATCGGGTGGTCGCCCTTCGTGAAGTTCGCGGTGATCCAGGTCACCCACGCGGCCGGCGTCGAGCCGTCCTGCGGCGTGTTGAACTGCGCGATCAGGGCCGGGATGTACAGCAGCGACGAGGCGAAGATGACCGGGATCACACCCGCCATGTTCACCTTGATCGGGATGTACGTGTTGGTCCCGCCGTACGTGCGTCGACCCACCATGCGCTTGGCGTACTGCACGGGGATGCGTCTCTGCGACTGCTCGACGAAGACGACGAGGCCCATCACGACGATGCCGACCGCGATCACCATGAGGAAGATCTCGAAGCCCTTGGTCTGCCAGATCAGCGACATCGCGCCGGGGAACGTCGCGGCGATCGAGGTGAAGATGAGGAGCGACATGCCGTTGCCGATGCCGCGCTCAGTGACGAGCTCGGCGAACCACATGATGAGGCCGGTGCCGGCGGTCATGGCGACGATGATGAGCAGCTGCGCCCACCACACGTCGTTGGTCAGCAGCGTCTTGCACGCGGCGATGTCGGTGTTGCCGAACAGCTGACCGCTGCGCGCGACCGTGACGAGGGTCGTCGACTGCAGCAGCGCGAGGGCGATCGTGAGGTAGCGCGTGTACTGGGTCAACTTGGCCTGACCGGCCTGACCCTCCTTGTGCAGCGCCTCGAAGTGCGGGATGACCACGCGCAGGAGCTGGGTGATGATCGTCGCCGTGATGTACGGCATGACGCCGAGGGCGAAGATCGACAGCTGCAGCAGCGCGCCGCCCGAGAAGAGGTTGACCAGGCCGAGGAGACCCTCGGTTCCACTGTTGGCTGCGAGACAGGCCTCGACGTTCGGGAAGTGCACGAACGGAGCGGGGACGTTGGAACCGAGCCGGTAGATGGCGATGATCGCCAGAGTGAAACCGATCTTCCGACGCAGGTCGGGCGTGCGGAAGATCCGCGCGATGGCGCTAAACAAGAACGTTCCTCCTGAAAAGGTGGCCTATCCCCGAGGGATGGCTGAAAGACCAGGGTAACTCAAACAGCGGGCCGAGAATGACTATGCAAAAGAGGGGCCGGAGTGTTCCGGCCCCTCTCATGCGGTGGTTACTTGACGGATCCGCCGGCCGCCACGATCTTCTGCTCGGCAGAACCCGAGACCTTGTCGACCGAGACGGTGAGCTTCACGGCGATGTCGCCGTTCCCGAGAACCTTGACCTTCTCGTTCTTGCGAACCGCGCCCTTGGCGACCAGGTCGCTGACGGTGACGTCGCCACCGGCCGGGTACAGCTCCGCGAGCTTCTCCAGGTTCACGACCTGGTACTCGACGCGGAACGGGTTCTTGAAGCCGCGCAGCTTGGGGGTGCGCATGTGCAGCGGCATCTGCCCACCCTCGAAACCGACGCGGACGGTGTTGCGCGCCTTGGTACCCTTCGTACCGCGACCGGCAGTCTTGCCCTTGGAGCCCTCACCGCGACCGACACGGGTCTTGGCGGTGTTGGATCCGGGGACCGGACGCAGGTGGTGCACCTTGAGCACGCCGGGACGGGACACGGGAGCGTCCTTCTTCGGCGCAGCCTTCTTGGCGGCGGGCTTCTTCTCCGCAGCCTCGGCCTTGACCTCGGCGGCCTTGGCTGGCGCCTTCTTCGCGGCGGGCTTCTTCTCGGCGGCGGCCTTGGGAGCCGCAGCCTTCTTCGGGGCCTTCTCGGCCTCGACGGCTTCGTTCTTCTCAGCCATTAGTCGATCTCCTCAACCTGGACGAGGTGCGCGACGGCCCGGACGTAACCGCGCGTCTGCGCGTCGTCGGGACGGACGGTGCTGTCACCGATCCGCTTCAGACCGAGCGAACGCAGCGTGTCACGCTGGTTCTGCTTCTCGCTCACCTTGGACTTGATCTGCGTGACCTTGAGCCGGGCGGCCATCAGGCACCTACCTTCTGTGCGGCGAGAGCCTCGGCCTCGGCGCGGACGAGACGCGCGGGAGCGACCTGGTCGAACTCGAGGCCACGACGCGCGGCGACCGCACGGGGCTCCTCGAGCTGCTTCAGGGCCGTCACCGTCGCGTGCACGATGTTGATCGTGTTCGACGAACCGAGCGACTTCGACAGCACGTCGTGGATGCCGGCGCACTCGAGCACGGCGCGCACGGGACCACCCGCGATGACACCGGTACCGGCGGCAGCCGGACGCAGCAGCACGACACCGGCAGCGGCCTCGCCCTGCACGGGGTGCGGGATGGTGCTGCCGACGCGCGGAACGCGGAAGAAGTTGCGCTTGGCCTCTTCGACACCCTTCGAGATCGCCAGGGGGACCTCGCGGGCCTTGCCGTAGCCCACGCCCACCAGGCCGTTGCCGTCACCGACGACCACGAGAGCGGTGAAGCTGAAGCGACGACCACCCTTCACGACCTTCGAGACGCGGTTGATGGTGACGACGCGCTCCAGGAACTGGTTGTCACCGCGGTCGCGCGAGTTGCGGTCGCGGCCGCCCTGGTTGCGGTCACGGCCGCCACGGCGACCCTCACGCTGGTCGCGCGCGGGCTCGGTGGCCTCGGTCGCGGCAGCAGCCGTCTCGGTCACTTCGTTCTCCTTGATGTCACTCACAGTGCCAGCCCCCCTTCACGGGCGCCTTCGGCGATGGCGGCGACACGACCGGCGTAGCGGTTGCCGCCACGGTCGAACACTGCCTCGGAAACGCCGGCGGCCTTCGCACGCTCGGCGAGGAGCTCGCCGACCTTGCGGGCCTTGGCGGTCTTGTCGCCCTCGAGGGCGCGCAGGTCGGTCTCGAGCGTCGACGCCGAGGCGACGGTGTGGCCCTTGCTGTCGTCGACCAGCTGCACGAAGACGTGGCGGGCCGAACGGTTGACGACGAGGCGCGGACGCGCCTCGGTGCCGACGACCTTCTTGCGAAGGCGGGCGTGACGACGCGCGCGGGCGTCAGACTTTGACTTGAGAGCCATGGTTACTTACCACTCTTTCCGGCCTTGCGACGCACGATCTCGCCGGCGTAGCGCACACCCTTGCCCTTGTACGGCTCGGGCTTGCGGATCTTGCGGATGTTCGCAGCCGCCTCGCCGACGGCCTGCTTGGAGATACCGCTCACGGTGAGCTTGTTGGTGCCCTCGACCGTGAAGGTGATGCCGGCGGGCGGGTCGACCAGGACCGGGTGCGAGAAGCCGAGGGCGAACTCGACCGAGCTGCCCTTCTGCTGCACGCGGTAACCGGTGCCGACGACCTCGAGACCCTTGGAGTAGCCCTGGGTCACGCCGATGATGTCGTTGTTGATGAGGGTGCGGGTCAGGCCGTGGAGCGACCGCGAGGCGCGCTCGTCGTCGGGACGGGTGACGAGAACCTGGTTCTCCTCGACCGCGACCTCGATGGGGCTGGCGACCGTCAGGGTGAGCTCACCCTTCGGGCCCTTCACCGCGACCTCACGGCCGTTGACCGAAACGGTCACGCCCGCGGGAACGTCGATGGGAAGTCGTCCGATACGCGACATTTCGAATTACCACACGTAGGCGAGAACTTCTCCGCCCACGCCCTTCTGCTCAGCCTGACGGTCGGTGAGGAGACCGGAGGAGGTGGACAGGATGGCCACGCCGAGGCCGCCGAGGACCTTGGGGAGCTCCGTCGACTTCGCGTAGACGCGCAGGCCGGGCTTCGACACGCGCTTGATGCCGGCGATCGACCGCTCGCGGTTGGGGCCGTACTTCAGCGTGAGCGTGAGGTTCTTGCCGACGCGAGCGTCGGAGGTTTCCCACCCCGCGATGTAGCCCTCCTGCTGGAGGATCTCGGCGATGTTCGTCTTGAGCTTGCTCGACGGCAGGGTCACGGAATCGTGGTGCGCCGAGTTCGCGTTGCGCAGACGGGTCAGCAGATCTGCGACCGGGTCTGTCATTGTCATGGTTGTTTTCCTTTGTTCATGAGGTTCCGCCTGCCGTTACACGACAGCCGGCCTGCGATGAGCACGCAATCTTCAATTGTACGGCATGGCGGGAGCCGGACACTGCGCGATCACGCAGCATCCGGCTCTCACCTGTGCCGGGCCTCAGGCCTTGGCGTCGTCCGAGCGGAACGGGAAGCCGAGGTGGCGGAGCAGCGCCCGACCCTCGTCATCCGTCTTCGCAGTGGTCACGACGGTGATGTCGAAACCGCGAACCCGGTCGATCTTGTCCTGATCGATCTCGTGGAACACGCTCTGCTCCTGGAGACCGAAGGTGTAGTTGCCGTTGCCGTCGAACTGCGCGGCCGACAGACCGCGGAAGTCGCGGATGCGGGGCAGGGCGAGCGAGACCAGGCGGTCGACGAACTCCCACGCACGGTCGCCACGGAGGGTGACGTGCGCGCCGATGGGCTGGCCCTCGCGCAGCTTGAACTGCGCGATGGACTTGCGGGCCTTGGTGACGATCGGCTTCTGACCGGTGATCTTGGTGAGGTCGTCGACCGCACCATCGATCACCTTGCTGTCACGAGCCGCCTCACCGACACCGGTGTTGACGACGACCTTGACCAGGCCGGGGATCTGCATGACGTTGGCGTAGCCGAACTCTTCCTGCAGAGCCTTCTTGATCTCGGCGTTGTACTTCGCCTTCAGGCGGGGCTGGATCTTGCCAGCCGCCGCAGCGTCGGTCGTTGCCATCAGAGGTCCTTACCGCTCTTCTTCGCGTACCGCACGCGGACGGTGCGCTTGACGCCGTCCTTGGTCTGCTCCTCGACACGGTGACCGACCTTGGTCGGCTTCTTGGTCGAGGGGTCGACGAGTGCGACGTTCGAGATGTGGATGGGAGCCTCGACGGTCTCGAGGCCACCCGTCTTGGTGCCACGCTGCGTCTGTCCGACGCGGGTGTGCTTGGTGACGTAGTTCACGCCCTCGACGATGACGCGGTTGCGCTCGGACAGGATCTCGAGGACCTTGCCCTGCTTGCCGCGCTCGCTCTTCGAGCCCGTGATGACCTGGACCAGGTCACCCTTCTTGATCTTCGCCATGATCAGATGACCTCCGGTGCCAGCGAGACGATCTTCATGAACTTCTTGTCACGAAGCTCACGACCGACCGGGCCGAAGATGCGGGTGCCGCGGGGCTCCCCGTCGTTCTTCAGGATCACGGCGGCGTTCTCGTCGAACTTGATGTACGAGCCGTCTGCACGGCGCGTCTGCTTCACGGTACGGACGATGACCGCCTTGACGACGTCGCCCTTCTTGACGTTGCCACCGGGGATCGCGTCCTTGACGGTCGCGACGATGGTGTCGCCCAGGCCCGCGTAGCGGCGGCGCGAGCCGCCGAGGACGCGGATCGTGAGCAGCTCCTTGGCGCCGGTGTTGTCGGCGACCTTGAGTCGGGATTCCTGCTGGATCACTTGGCCTTCTCCAGAATCTCCACCAGACGCCAGCGCTTCGTGGCGCTCAGCGGGCGGGTCTCGTTGATGAGGACCAGGTCGCCGATGCCGGCGGAGTTCGCCTCATCGTGCGCCTTGACCTTCGAGGTGCGGCGGATGACCTTGCCGTAAAGCGGGTGCTTCACGCGGTCCTCGACCTCGACCACGATGGTCTTGTCCATCTTGTCGCTGACGACGTAGCCACGACGGGCCTTGCGGTAACCGCGGGCGTCCGCGTCGCGGACGTCGTGCGCGGCGTGCTCGACCTCAGCGGCTGCAGCCTTCTTCTCAGCCATCACTCGGCCTCTTCCTTCACGGCGTCGTCGGCGGCATCCGCCTTCTTCGCCTTCGACTTGGTCGCCTTCTTGGCCGGAGCCTCGACGGGAGCGGGCGTCGCACGGATGCCCAGCTCACGCTCGCGGATCACGGTGTACAGGCGCGCGATGTCGCGCTTGACGGCGCGGATGCGGCCGTGGCTCTCCAGCTGGCCGGTGGCCGACTGGAAACGGAGGTTGAACAGCTCCTCCTTGGCCTTGCGCAGCTCCTCAACGAGGCGCTGGTCTTCGAACGTGTCGAGCTCTGCCGGAGCGAGCTCCTTGGTGCCGATCGCCATTACGCGTCGCCCTCCTCGCGCTTGATGATGCGTGCCTTCAGCGGCAGCTTGTGGATTGCACGGGTCAGAGCCTCGCGAGCGAGCTCCTCGTTGACACCCGCGACCTCGAAGAGGACACGGCCCGGCTTGACGTTGGCGACCCACCACTCGGGCGAGCCCTTACCGGAACCCATTCGGGTCTCAGCCGGCTTCTTGGTGAGCGGACGGTCGGGGTAGATGTTGATCCACACCTTTCCACCGCGCTTGATGTGACGGGTCATCGCGATACGAGCGGACTCGATCTGACGGTTCGTCACGTAGGCCGGGGTGAGCGCCTGGATGCCGAACTCGCCGAACGACACCTTGGTGCCACCGGTGGCCTGGCCGTCGCGCTTCGGGTGGTGCTGCTTGCGGTACTTGACCTTACGAGGGATAAGCATCAGGCAGACGCTCCTTCTGCGACAGGGGCCTCGTTGCGCGGGCCACGGCGGCGGTCGCCACCACGGTCGTCACGACGGGACTTCGGTGCGTTGGCCTGCTCGCGAGCAAGCTCCTTGTTGGTCAGGTCGCCCTTGTAGATCCAGACCTTCACGCCGATGCGGCCGAAGGTGGTCTTGGCCTCGTAGAAGCCGTAGTCGATGTTCGCGCGCAGCGTGTGCAGCGGCACACGACCCTCGCGGTAGAACTCCGAACGGCTCATCTCGGCGCCGCCGAGGCGGCCGGAGACCTGGATACGGATGCCCTTGGCGCCGGCGCGCTGAGCGCCCTGCAGACCCTTGCGCATCGCGCGACGGAACGCCACACGAGCAGAGAGCTGCTCGGCGATGCCCTGGGCGACGAGCTGAGCGTCGGCCTCGGGGTTCTTGACCTCGAGGATGTTCAGCTGGATCTGCTTGCCCGTGAGCTTCTCGAGGTCGCCGCGGATGCGCTCGGCCTCGGCGCCACGGCGACCGATCACGATGCCCGGACGGGCGGTGTGGATGTCGACGCGGACGCGGTCACGGGTGCGCTCGATCTCGATGTTCGAGACGCCGGCGCGGTCGAGCTGCGTCTGCAGCAGTCGACGGATCTTGATGTCCTCGGCCACGTAGTCGGCGTAACGCTGACCCGGCTTCGTCGAGTCCGAGAACCAACGGGAGACGTGATCAGTGGTGATGCCGAGGCGGAAGCCGTACGGGTTGACCTTCTGGCCCATTACTTGCTCGCCTTCTTCTTGCTGTCGCCCGCGGAGGCCGGAGCTGCCTCGGGCGTCGAGAGCACGACCGTGATGTGGCTCGTGCGCTTCTTGATCTGGAAAGCGCGACCCTGTGCACGGGGCTGGAAACGCTTGAGCGTCGTGCCCTCGTCGACGTACGCGTTCGACACGTAGAGGTCCTGCTCGTCGAGGAACTCGCCGTCGCGATCGGCCTTCACCTGCGCGTTGGCCATGGCCGACGCGACAAGCTTGTAGATCGGCTCGCTGGCGCTCTGCTGAGCGAACTTCAGGATCGCGAGCGCCTCCTGGGCCTGCTTGCCCTTGATGAGCGCGACGACACGACGAGCCTTCTGCGGGGTCACGCGGATGTGCTTCACGCGTGCGATGGATTCGACCATTAGCGGCGCCGCCCCTTCTTGTCGTCCTTCTCGTGGCCGCGGAAGGTGCGGGTGGGCGCGAACTCGCCCAGCTTGTGACCGACCATGGTCTCGGACACGAACACAGGGATGTGCTTGCGTCCGTCGTGGACCGCGATCGTGTGACCCAGCATGGCCGGGATGATCATGGACCGACGGGACCAGGTCTTGATGACGTTCTTCGTGCCGGCTTCGTTCTGGCCGATCACCTTGCGAAGCAGGTGCTCGTCGACGAAGGGGCCCTTCTTAAGACTGCGAGGCATCTTCTCTTACTCCTACTTGCGCTTCTTGCCGGCGTTACGACGACGCACGATGTACTTGTCGCTTTCCTTGTTGGCGTGGCGGGTGCGACCCTCAGCCTGGCCCCAAGGGGAGACGGGGTGACGTCCACCGGAGGTCTTGCCCTCACCACCACCGTGGGGGTGGTCGACCGGGTTCATCGCGACACCACGCACGGTCGGGCGGACGCCCTTCCAGCGCATGCGGCCGGCCTTGCCCCAGTTGATGTTCGACTGCTCGGCGTTGCCGACCTCGCCGATCGTCGCGCGGCAGCGCGCATCGACGTTGCGGATCTCGCCCGAGGGGAGACGCAGCTGGGCGTAGGGGCCGTCCTTGGCGACGAGACGCACGGAGGCGCCGGCCGAACGGGCCATCTTCGCGCCGCCGCCGGGGCGGAGCTCGATGGCGTGGATGACCGTACCCGTCGGGATGTTCTTCAGCGGCAGGTTGTTGCCCGGCTTGATGTCGGCCGAGGGACCCGACTCGACGATGTCGCCCTGCTTCAGCTTCGCCGGCGCGAGGATGTAGCGCTTCTCGCCGTCGAAATAGTGCAGCAGCGCGATGCGCGCGGTGCGGTTGGGGTCGTACTCGATGTGAGCGACCTTGGCGTTCACGCCGTCCTTGTCATTGCGACGGAAGTCGATGACGCGGTACTGGCGCTTGTGGCCACCACCGATGTGACGGGTCGTGATGCGGCCCTGGTTGTTGCGACCACCGGTCTTCGAGAGCGGGCGCAGCAGCGACTTCTCCGGCGTCGATCGAGTGATCTCGGCGAAGTCAGCCACCGACGAGCCGCGGCGGCCCGGGGTCGTGGGCTTGTACTTGCGAATAGCCATTATCTAGTCCTTATCCCCCGGGTCAGCCGACTGCCGTGAAGATGTCGATGGTGCCCGACTTCAGGGTCACGATGGCGCGCTTGGTGTCCTTGCGCTTGCCGGTGCCGAAGCGGGTGCGACGAGCCTTGCCGACGCGGTTGATCGTGTTGACCGCGGCGACCTTGACGCCGAAGATCTTCTCGATGGCGAGCTTGATCTCGGTCTTCGAAGCGCGCGGGTCGACGAGGAAGGTGTACTTGCCCTCGTCGATGAGCCCGTAGCTCTTCTCGGACACGACCGGCTTCAGGATGATGTCGCGCGGGTCCTTGTTCAGGGCCGTCTGGAGAACAGATGCCTGCTCGCTCATGCGGAGACCTCCTGGTTGGCGCCGGTCTTGGAGGCGATGAAGCCCTCGAGAGCGGCCTGGGTGAAGACGATGTCGTCGGAGACGAGCACGTCGTAGGCGTTGAGCTGGTCGAACGACAGCACGTGGACGTTGCTGAGGTTGCGGATGCTCTTCAGCGCGAGCTCGTCGCCGCGCTCGATGACCACGAGGACGTTCTTCGACGAGGCGACGCTGGCGAGGAAGCCGGCGGCGGCCTTGGTCGAGGGCGTGCCCTCGGTGCCGAAGGTGTCGATCGCGTGCAGACGCTCGCCGCGGAAGCGGTCGCTGAGCGCGCCCAGGAGGGCGGCGGCGATCATCTTCTTGGGGGTGCGCTGCGAGTAGTCGCGCGGCTTGGGGCCGTGCACGATGCCACCGCCGGTCATGTGCGGCGCGCGGATCGAGCCCTGACGGGCGTTACCCGTGCCCTTCTGCTTGAAGGGCTTGCGGCCGGCACCGGAGACCTCACCGCGACGCTTGGTCGAGTGGGTGCCCTGGCGTGCGGCGGCGAGCTGCGCGACGACGACCTGGTGGATCAGCGGGATGTTCGTCTTGACGTCGAAGAGCGCGGCGGGAAGCTCGATCGAGCCAGCCTTCTTGCCGTCGGCCTTGAGGACGTCGAGCGCGAGAGTCGAGTCAGCCATGATCAGGCACCCTTCACTGCGTTGCGGACGTAGACGATGCGGCCGCGAGCACCGGGGACGGCGCCCTTGACGAGCATCAGACCCTTCTCGGTGTCGATGGCGTGCACCGTGAGGTTGAGGACGGTCACGCGCTCGCCACCCATACGGCCGGCCATGCGCATGCCCTTGAAGACGCGGCTCGGGGTCGACGATGCGCCGATGGAGCCGGGCTTGCGGTGGTTGCGGTGCGCACCGTGCGAAGCCGAGACGCCCTTGAAGTTGTGGCGCTTCATGACACCGGCGAAGCCCTTGCCCTTGCTCGTGCCGACGACGTCGACGAGCTGGCCGGCCTCGAAGGTGGCGTCGACCGTGAGCTCCTGGCCCAGCGAGTAGTCAGCGGCGTCCGCGGTGCGGATCTCGGTGACGTGACGACGGGGCGTGACGCCTGCGGCCTCGAAGTGGGCCGACAGGGGCTTGTTCACCTTGCGCGGGTCGATCTGGCCGTACGCGATCTGCACGGCGTTGTAGCCGTCCTTCTCGGGGGTACGGATCTGCGTGACCACGTTCGGCGCGAGCTCGATCACGGTGACGGGGATGAGCTTGCCGCTCTCGTTCCACACCTGGGTCATACCGAGCTTGGTACCCAGCATGCCCTTGGAAATCTTTGCGTTGATGTCAACCATGTCGGACCTCAGAGCTTGATCTCGATGTTGACATCGGCAGGCAGGTCGAGACGCATCAGCGAGTCGACGGCCTTGGGCGTCGGGTCGACGATGTCGATCAGACGCTTGTGGGTGCGCATCTCGAAGTGCTCGCGGCTGTCCTTGTACTTGTGGGGCGACCGGATGACGCACACGACGTTCTTCTCGGTCGGCAGGGGCACGGGTCCGACGACGGTCGCGCCCGCACGGGTCACGGTGTCGACGATCTTGCGTGCGGACGTGTCGATGACCTCGTGGTCATACGACTTCAGGCGAATGCGGATCTTCTGTCCCGCCATTGTCTGCTCTCTCTCTTTAGGCGTCTTACCGTCCGGGACCGGGTGGCCCTGGGGCATTGGACGCACGTCGGCGCTGTTCGCGCCTCGGCACGAGAACGGCTCTCACGAGTCGATCTGCTGCACCACTGTTCATCTGTCAGCCCGCACGACTCTCGACGTGCGGATGCCGACCTCCACCGCGCACGGTGGAACCTCGGTGAGGAGGTGTCGGGATCGTCCTGCCATCCGCGGCCTAGGTCCCTGCGCCTGTCCCTTGCGGGAGGGCGCCGCCTATGCACTCTCGTGATGGTGATCCGGCGCACGCGAAGCACGCCGGAATGTCGAACCTGTCTATTCTGCCATGCCCGATTTCACTTCCGCAAACCCGGGCGTGTCGCGGTCACCGCCTGTGCGGCGATCAGCCCGGTGAAGGCTCAGAAGAGCGGGGCGAGGCATCCCCATGCCTCGCCCCGCTTGGGGAGGCGTTCAGTGCGAGGGGGCACACCGAACGCGAGGAGTCCGGCGTGAAGGGACGCCGTCTTCCTCGACCGAGGGCACGGCGGACAGCCCGCCGTGCAGGCAGGGAGACGCCAGGCGCACAGAGCGCACGCGTCGTACGATGATCCCCAAGATCGTTCCCCAGTTCGAACGCGGCTGAGCCGCGTGGATTCGGGAGGTCGAACCCCTTCGACACTCCCAGACCGTGAGTTCCCCAGACGGTCATCACCAGAGTACTGGATCGGGACGCGCGGACGCTACCGATTTCCTGGCAGTATGCCGCCGATCGTCGTCCGCGTCCTCTCGCGCAGCATCCGCGGCGCCCTCCCCGGGCCCGCGACCCATGCGCCGACGACGACCACGATCGCGATCACCGCGATCCACGACGTCGTCGCACCGACGGCAGCGGTGACCGCGTCGTACACCACGCCGCCCGCCCCCGGGGTCACCGGACCGGGCAGCCCGACCATCCGGCCGATCACGATCGCCCTGCCGACCGCGAGCGCGATGCCGAGGACGGCCATGAGCACGACCGCGGCGGCGGCGGTGACGAGCAGGGTACGGCGGCGGTCGCGCGCGGTCAGCACTCCCGCGGCGATCAGGGCCAGAGCTGCCCAGGGCAACCAGGCGGCGACGCCCACCAGCAGCGCATAGGCGGTCGCGGCCTGGCCGATCGCAGCGTTCTCGACCAGCACGATCCGGCGGTCGACCTCCGGGATCGCGTTCGCGACGGTGATGCCGTCGGCGAGCATCCTCGCCTTCACGGCGTCGACGATCGGTCCGAGCTGCAGCTCGAGCGCTCCCCCGTCGCCGATCGCCAGGGCCGCATCGGCGTCACCGCGCAGCGTGGCGACGACCTGCGTGTGCGACACTCGCAGCGTCTGCTCCCAGACCTCCGCGAAGGCCGGGGAGGAGACGACGTCGCGGACGACTCCGGCCACCAGCGCCTTCAGCCCCTGCACGGTCGGCCCCTCCAACATCGTCAGCGCCGACGCCGCCTGGTCCGAGATGCCGAGGGAGCGGATGCCGTCGAACACCTGGGCGGTCAGCTCGGGGATGTCCACCGACTGCTCGACGGCGCCGATCACGGCATCCGCCACGACGGCCTGCACCTCGGGAGACTGCGCCAGCGGCGCGAAGGTCGTGACGAAGCCGTCGGTGTCGGCGAGGGTGCGCGCGGCGTATCCCGTCGCGATGCTCGCGGTGCCGAGCAGCAGCCCGATCACGATCACGGTGGCGGAGAGCACCGACAGCGTTCGTCTCCGCCATGCAGCCGGGGCGTGCGCCGAGTCCGGCGAAGCATGGTCCATATCGGGATCGTAGCGAAGCGCACCGCGCTCCCGGGCGACCCTCCCGTCCTCCGGACGCGGAGAGGGGCGGGATCCGCTCGGATCCCGCCCCTCTGTGAGAAGTCAGCTCACTCGTTGCCGACGGCCTTGTCCACGTTGTCGCGGACGCCGTCGATCTGCTCCGACGCACCGGGCGCGACCTTCTTGGCGAAGTCGGCGACCCCGTCGAGGATCTTGTCGCTGATGCCCTCGGCCTGCTCGCTCTTGAGGGCCTCCTCGACCTTGTCCTTGTTCTGCTCGAAGAACTCCTTGCCCTTGTTGACGGCGTCTCCGATAGATTCCTCGATACCCATGTGAATCCCCTTCTGAGGTGTGCGGACGACCGATCAGGCCGACTGACTCATTCTGCATCGAACCGGCCTCATGCGGAAGACGCTGGGACCAGACGACATCCTCACGGCGTCATCAGAGGAAACGGCGGCGTCATCCGAGGAGACGACAGAGGGGCCGAGCCTTGCGGCTCGACCCCTCTGCGAAGGAAGCGGATGCTTACTTGATGATCTTCGTGACCGTACCGGCGCCCACGGTGCGTCCACCCTCACGGATGGCGAAGCCGAGGCCCTCCTCCATGGCGATCGGCTGGATCAGCTCGACCGTCATGTCGGTGGTGTCGCCGGGCATGACCATCTCGGTGCCCTCGGGCAGCGAGATGACGCCGGTGACGTCGGTGGTGCGGAAGTAGAACTGCGGACGGTAGTTCGTGTAGAACGGGTTGTGACGGCCACCCTCGTCCTTGGAGAGGATGTACGCGGTGCCCTCGAAGTTCGTGTGAGGGGTGACCGAGCCCGGCTTCACGATGACCTGGCCGCGCTCGACGTCCTCGCGCTTGGTGCCACGGAGCAGCAGACCACAGTTCTCGCCGGCCCATGCCTCGTCGAGCTGCTTGTGGAACATCTCGATACCGGTGACCGTGGTCTTGACGGTCGGACGGAGTCCGACGATCTCGACCTCGGAGTTGATGGCGAGGGTGCCACGCTCGGCGCGACCCGTGACGACGGTGCCACGACCGGTGATGGTGAAGACGTCCTCGACGGGCATGAGGAACGGCTTGTCGCGGTCACGCTCCGGGTCCGGAACGCTGTCGTCGACGGCCTGCATGAGCTCGAGGATGGCCTCGGTCCACTTCTCGTCGCCCTCGAGGGCCTTGAGAGCGGAGACGCGCACGACGGGAGCGTTGTCGCCGTCGAAGCCCTGCGACGAGAGCAGCTCGCGGACCTCGAGCTCGACGAGCTCCAGGATCTCCTCGTCGTCGACCGCGTCGGACTTGTTCAGCGCGACGAGCAGGTAGGGCACGCCGACCTGCTTGGCGAGCAGAACGTGCTCACGGGTCTGAGCCATCGGGCCGTCGGTGGCGGCGACCACGAGGATCGCGCCGTCCATCTGAGCGGCACCGGTGATCATGTTCTTGACGTAGTCGGCGTGGCCGGGAGCGTCGACGTGCGCGTAGTGGCGCTTCGGGGTCTCGTACTCGATGTGCGAGATGTTGATGGTGATACCACGCTGGCGCTCTTCCGGCGCCGAGTCGATGGAAGCGAAGTCGCGCTGCACGTTGGTGTCGGACGGGTACTTGTCGGCAAGCACCTTCGAGATCGCTGCGGAGAGCGTGGTCTTGCCGTGGTCGACGTGACCGATCGTTCCGATGTTGACGTGCGGCTTGGTCCGCTCGAACTTGGCCTTAGCCACTGGGTCCTCCTCAGGACGTCGTTGTAGAGGTGCCGGGCACTGGATTGCGACCGGTTCCCTACGGGTTAGGTTCTCAGTTTAGTAGAGAGGGAATGTGAAGTTGTAGGTGACCTGGGAGCCGGGCCGAGGCCCGACTCCCAGGAAGTGTTACTCGCCCTTGATCTTCTGGACGATCTCGTCGGCCACCGCGCGCGGGACCTCGGCGTAGCTGTCGAACTCCATGGAGTAGACGGCACGGCCGGAGGTCTTCGAGCGCAGGTCGCCGATGTAGCCGAACATCTCGGACAGCGGCACCGAGGCCCGCACGATCTTGATGCCGGTGGCGTCTTCCATCGACTGGATCTGGCCACGACGCGAGTTCAGGTCGCCGATCACGTCGCCCATGTACTCCTCGGGGGTACGGACCTCGACGGCCATCAGCGGCTCGAGCAGCACGGGGTTCGCGCGGCGCACGGCCTCCTTGAAGCCCATCGAGCCCGCGATCTTGAACGCCATCTCCGAGGAGTCGACGTCGTGCGATGCACCGTCGAGCAGGATCGCCTTGACGCCCACCATCGGGTAGCCGGCCAGCGCACCGGTCGCCATGGCGTCCTGGAAGCCCTGGTTGGTCGGCTCGATGTACTCACGCGGGATGCGGCCACCGGTGACCTTGTTCTCGAACTCGTACGTCTTGTCGGCGTCGAGCTCGAGGGGCTCGATGGTGAACTGGATCTTCGCGAACTGACCCGAACCACCGGTCTGCTTCTTGTGCGTGTAGTCGTGCTTCTCGACGGCCTTCTTGATCGTCTCGCGGTACGCCACCTGCGGCTTTCCGACGTTGGCCTCGACCTTGAACTCGCGCTTCATGCGGTCGACGAGGATGTCGAGGTGCAGCTCGCCCATGCCCTTGATGGTCGTCTGACCGGTCTCGGGGTTGAGCTCCGTGCGGAAGGTCGGGTCCTCTTCAGCGAGCTTCTGGATCGCGAGACCCAGCTTCTCCTGGTCGGCCTTGGTCTTCGGCTCGATGGCGACCTCGATCACCGGCTCCGGGAACGTCATCGACTCGAGGACGACCGGCTGCGCGATGTCGGCGAGGGTGTCACCGGTGGTGGTGTCCTTCAGGCCGATGACGGCGTAGATGTTGCCGGCGGTCAGCTTGTCGACCGGGTTCTCCTTGTTGGCGTGCATCTGGAAGATCTTCCCG
Organism: Microbacterium hydrocarbonoxydans; assembly: GCA_040395495.1. Taxonomy (GTDB): domain Bacteria; phylum Actinomycetota; class Actinomycetes; order Actinomycetales; family Microbacteriaceae; genus Microbacterium; species Microbacterium hydrocarbonoxydans_D. The sequence goes on from JBEBQG010000002.1 coordinate 37,839, forward strand.
ATGCGCTCCTTCTTGCCCTTGGTCGAGTTGATGACCTGAGCGCCCGACTCGAGCTCGCCCGAGTAGACGCGCACGTAGGTCAGACGACCGAAGAACGGGTGCACGGCGACCTTGAAGGCCAGGGCCGCGAACGGGTCCTTCGCGTCGGGGTGACGCTCGATGATCTTCTCTTCGTCCTTCGGGTCGTGCGCCTCGATGGCGGGCACGTCGAGGGGCGACGGGAGGTAGTCGACGACCGCGTCGAGCATCGGCTGCACGCCGCGGTTCTTGAACGCGGAGCCGCAGAGCACGGGGTAGATCTCGCTGGCGACGACCATCTTGCGGATGGCGCCCTTGATCTCGGCGACGGTGAGCTCCTCGCCGCCGAAGAACTTCTCGAGAAGCTCCTCGTCGGTCTCGGCGACGGTCTCGAGCAGGGCCTGACGGTACTCGTCGGCCTTGTCCTTGAGGTCTGCCGGGATCTCCTGGATCTCGTAGGAGGCGCCCATGGTCACGTCACCCTTGGCGTCGCCGGGCCACACCAGTGCGCGCATCTCGACGAGGTCGATGACGCCGATGAAGTCGTTCTCCGCGCCGATCGGCAGCTGGAGCACGAGCGGCTTGGCGCCGAGGCGGTTGACGATGGTGTCGACGGTGAAGTAGAAGTCGGCGCCCAGCTTGTCCATCTTGTTGACGAAGCAGATGCGGGGCACGTTGTACTTGTCGGCCTGACGCCACACGGTCTCGGACTGGGGCTCGACGCCCTCCTTGCCGTCGAAGACGGCGACAGCACCGTCGAGGACGCGGAGCGAGCGCTCCACCTCGACCGTGAAGTCCACGTGACCGGGGGTGTCGATGATGTTGATCTGGTTCTTGTTCCAGAAGCAGGTCACGGCGGCCGACGTGATCGTGATGCCGCGCTCCTTCTCCTGCTCCATCCAGTCGGTGGTCGACGCGCCGTCGTGCGTCTCGCCGAGCTTGTGGTTGACGCCCGTGTAGAACAGGATGCGCTCGGTCGTGGTGGTCTTGCCAGCATCGATGTGCGCCATGATGCCGATGTTCCGAACCTTGCTCAGGTCGGTGAGCACGTCTTGTGCCACAGGAGTGTCCTTATCTTTTTGGCAGTCGTACTGCGAAGAGGGGGGTGCCCGCCCCCGGCGGATAGCCGGGGGCGGGCGAAGCTGTTACCAGCGGTAGTGAGCGAACGCGCGGTTCGACTCGGCCATCTTGTGGGTGTCCTCACGGCGCTTGACCGCGGCACCGAGGCCGTTCGACGCGTCCAGGATCTCGTTCTGGAGACGCTCGGTCATCGTCTTCTCACGACGACCCTTGGCGTAGCTCACGAGCCAACGCAGCGCGAGGGTGTTCGCGCGGTGCGGCTTGACCTCGACCGGCACCTGGTAGGTCGAACCGCCGACGCGGCGGCTCTTGACCTCGAGGGTGGGGCGGACGTTGTCGAGAGCCTTCTTCAGCGTGGCGACGGCATCCTGGCCGTTCTTCGCCTCGACGCCCTTGAGGGCGTTGTAGACGATCGACTCGGCAAGGGACTTCTTGCCGTCGACGAGGATCTTGTTCACGAGCTGGCTGACGATCGGAGCGCCGTAGACCGGGTCGTTGACGACGGGACGCTTAGGTGCGGGACCCTTACGAGGCATCTATCTCAACCCTTCTTCGCGCCGTAGCGGCTGCGAGCCTGCTTACGGTTCTTGACAGCCTGGGTGTCCAGGGCGCCACGGACGATCTTGTAACGCACACCGGGGAGGTCCTTCACACGACCGCCACGGACGAGCACCAGCGAGTGCTCCTGGAGGTTGTGGCCCTCACCGGGGATGTACGCGGTGACCTCGGTGCCGTTGCGGAGCTTGACACGGGCGACCTTGCGCATCGCCGAGTTCGGCTTCTTCGGGGTGGTGGTGTACACACGGGTGCAGACACCGGCCTGCTGGGGGTTCGACTTCAGTGCGGGCGCCTTGGTCTTCGAGACCTTGGGCGAACGACCCTTGCGAACCAACTGCTGAATGGTTGGCACGTTCTCTCCTCATAGTGCTGCACGGTGACAGCGTGATGGGTTTCACATCATGACCCACCGGCACGCCGGAACCGACGTGCTTTTGAGGTGGTGGGTATGCCGTGGGGGCGGACCGGTCATGGAACCGACGCCCAGTGCGCACGTCAAGACGTGCACACACCTGCTCAAGTGTAATGCCGCGTAACCTGGCGGTCAAATGAGCAGGGAGGCGCCGGAGGCCATCGCCCCGCTCAGGGCAGATCGGGGTCGAACGGCGAGTCGAGGGACTCGGTCAGTTCGGCCAGCATCGCCTCGATCTGCGGCTCGACGTGCTGCGAGATGGCCGCCTGGATGCGCAGGCGGTGGCGCAGCAGCAGCCCGCAGATCTCTCGGCCGACCATGTTCGCGTACTCGTCTGCGAGAGTCACCTCCTGACGGAGGGCGATCTTGGCCTCCTCGCTGAGAGGCGGCAGCGGGGGCAGCTCCTCCGCCGCGTCGTCGGCGAGGCCGGCGATCGTGAAGAGGAAGGGCGCTCCCGGCACCGGGTCGGGGTCGAGCGGCAGCCCGTCGAACTCCGGGTCGAGGTCCTCCCCCGGCCGGTAGCTGCGGGCACGGTTGCGCGCCGCCTGCTGATCGAGCTCACGCTGCAGCATCGGCAGGTTGCGTGCGGTGTAGTCGGCGACGGCGTGGTCGACGATCCCCTTGATGCGGGTGGACAGGCCGTGCTGCACCCCGTGCGGTGCGTTGGATCCGATGCCGGCGGCGGAGAGGATCGGCGACCCCAGGCATCGTCGGCAGGGCGCGACACGTCCGCGATGGGTCGCCGGCTCCCAGCGCGGCACCCAGCGCAACCAGGCCTCGACGGCCTGGTCGACCTGCGTCTCCAGCGAGCGCTCCACGTCTCCAGAGTACGGCGGCTCGGGCGTGTCGGGTGCGATTTCCGCGGACACGCGCGTGCCGTCCGCCTGGCCGGTCGCAGGGGTTCTCCTGATCCGCAGGACCGAACACGGCATGCGCTCCTGGGTTCCGCGTGATCTCCTGCACACCGTCGGCGGCACCGCGGGAGCCGACTAGGACTCCTCGTCGTGCCGCTCCCACGGCCACCGCGGATGCTGCGCCCTCGTGCGCCGCAGCGCGATCCCGCCCCACGCGGCGATCGCGGCGGCGAGGACGAGCACGGCGCTGGCGCCACCGCGCACGAGGTCGCCGGCGACGGCGGTGGACAGGACGATGTCGCTGCTGGGCACGAGCACGGCGACCCACACCGCGGCGAGATGCGCCAGCGCGGTGACCAGAGCCGCGGACGGCACCGACCAGAACGACGGATGCCGTTGCCGCAGCGCGAGCCCCAGCATCAGCGCGAAGGCGAGCACCGCGACGAGCATCCCGGTCACCCCGGGCATCTGACCGAGACCCGGCGTGGAGATGACGTCCGCGTCGGTCGCAACGCTCAGCGCACCGAGTCCGAAGATCGCGAGCGCGAAGAAGCCGATGATCGCGAACACCAGCGCCAGGACGGCCGAAACCCCCGCAGGCGCGGGCCCGCGGGGGTTCGGCGTGGTGGTGTCCGTGGCCTACCTCGCCAGGGTCGGTCCCGCTTCGAGGGTGCGCTCGTACTCGCGCTGCGCCTCGGCGTTCAGCTCGGTCTTGCGGGCGCCGCTGCGGGCGACCCACGCGCCGAACCAGATGGTCAGCTCGCGGCCGAACACGAACGCGGCGATGGCGAGCGGGGAGAGCAGCTGCGTGTTGACGAGCTCCGCACCCTCGGACGAGGTGAGCGACCAGAAGGGCGCCTCGAACAGCTGCCCGAGGATGTAGCCGCCGTAGGCGAAGGCACCCACGATGATGCCGAAGACCACCCACAGGCCCCAGCGTCCGCGGTTGATGAACGCGCCGAGCAGCCAGAAGCCCAGGAAGAAGACCGCGACCGGCACCCAGAAGCCCCACGTCGACAGCGGGGCGAGCGCGGACTCGCCGATGTTCTCGCCGGTCACATCTCCGGCGACCGCGCCGAGTCCGAGGATGGCACCCAGGTAGAGGATCGCGAAGGAGACCGTGGCGAGCAGGCCGATGAGCCCGGCCGTGCCGCGGTTGCCGCGGTCGCGGGGAGCCTCGGGCGCCTGGACGAAGATCGGCTGCTGCTGCAGCGACGGCGCGGCCGCGACCAGGACCTCCGCCGGAGCGGGCTCCGAGGGGACGATCCGGGTCTCGGTGTCATCGGGAGCCGCGTACGCCGTGTCGGCGATCGTCGGCTCCTGGTGCGACACGGGGGTCGTGAAGGCCGCCGTCTCGTCGTCGTCGCGCGTGTGCACGTCGTTCAGCGCGGGGGTGGAGAACGTCCCGGGGTGGTCTCTCTCGGCCTCCTCGAACGCCGCGAGATCGGGGTCGGCGTGCGTGGCCGCACTCTCCTGCTCGGTCGCCTCGGCGCTCGCGCCGGGGACGTCGGCTCCCGCGGCGGCGGCCGCGTCGAGCCCTGCGTTCGCACTGTCGACGACGTCGTTCACGTCGGCCGGCTGCTCGGGCTGCGGAACCTCGGGGTCACTCATGGGGTGCGCCTCTCATCGGAAGTGTCAGTGCGAGGGTACCGTCGGGCGTCCGCGCCCGCCCGGAGGCGTGCCGACGTGTCGGCGAGCCGGTCCGCCGGGGCGCCGCGCGACAGAGCGGATGCGCGTCTCCCGCGCGACGGTCACGGTATCGCGTCGCGCAGACTCTGTCCGACGAACTCGGCCATGGCCGGCACGATCGGGATCGCGAACCAGAGGAGCGCGAGTATCACCCCGGCGCAGAGGAGTCCGGCGATCCAGCTGATCGCCAGATTGCGTCCCCCCACTCGTGCCATGTCTCCAACGCTACGACGAGGAGAGCGCACTCCCCCGGCGCAACGCCGGTCGTCGCCCCGGCTCAGCGCCCGCCGCGGCCGCGCAGCCGCCACAGCAACCACAGGCCGGATGCGGGCACGAGGAGGATGCCGAGCAGGATGATCAGGTGGGCGCCGCCGAACCCGAACAGGTCGGGCACGAGGGGGTTGACGGGCTCGGGTGGGGTACCCGATCCGGAGGAGCTCCCGCTGGACGATCCCGTGGAGAAGGACATCGACGAAGCGATCAGCCAGGCGACGACCACCGCTCCGAGCGGGGCGAGGATGGCCACCGCCTTCTCCCACGTCTTCCACAGCGGGCTCAGCGTCACCAGGACCGCCCCGACGACCCAGCCGAGAAGGGGGATCACGATTCCGCCGAAGCTCAGCGTGAGCGCCGCGGCGATCGCGAAGCCGCGTGAGGATGTCGCGGGCGTCGGGGCGGACGCAGTCGCTGCGGCGACGGGCGACACGACGACGACCGGGGGCGATGGAACCTCGTCCTCGGCCTCCCTCGCGATGTCGACCGGATCGCCGAGCTGGAGGATCCGGCGTGCGGCGGCGTCCGCGTCGAGACCGGAGAGCTCCTCGGCGACACCCTGGCGGATGTCGGCGGCGACACCGTGCGGGAGCGCCCGCATCGCCTCGTCCAGTCTTGCGAGGTAGTCCTCGCGCAGGCGCGTCGCTTCGGCATCCGTCATGTTCGTCCCTCTCCGATGAAGCCCGTGACGACACGGGCGAACGGCAACCACTGCGCGCGGAACCGATCGAGCTGCTCGACCCCCGCGGGCGTCAGCCGGTAGTACTTGCGCACCGGTCCGCTCTCCGACGGCTGGGCGAACGTGCTGACCCATCCGTTGTCCCTGAGTCGGCCGAGCAGCGGATACAGGGTGCCGATGCTCGCGATGAGCCCGGCATCCGTCAGCGCCTCCGACAACTGCCAGCCGTACATCGGCTCGCGGGAGAGTAGGCCGAGCACGCAGTACTCCACCACGCCCTTGCGCAGCTGCGGACCCACCTCGGCTACCATGCCTCACAAGATAGCATGCGTCACAAGATACCTTCGGATCGGCGACCGGAGCCGCCGGCGATCGTCAGTCGCGGGTCCCGACCATCACCGGCGACGAGGCCCCCGGAGCGAGCAGCCTCGCCTCTCCCGTTCCGTCGGCCGGTGTCGACCAGACACCGCCGTCCACCGCATAGGCGACCGTGCCGTCGTCGAGCCAGGCCGCCTGGTCATCGACGCTGCGCTCCTCGGCGAGGGCGTGCTCCTGCATCGTGGCGAGGTCGAGCACGTACAGTCTCCAGGGGTCGTCGACCGAGTCGCCCACCCTCTTCTTGAACACCAGCCGCGTGCCGTCGGGAGAGAGCGACGGGCATTCGACGTTGGTGCGCAGGGCGGTCGCGGTCCACGCCTCGATGTCGCCCTTCACCAGGTACGTCTTCCCTCCGGTCGAGACCGTGGCGTAGAACACGTTGTCGTCGTCGGTGAACGTCATCCCCCAGTAGTTCGCATCGGCCGGAGTGCGGTACTCCCCGTCGATGTAGAGCCCGATGCCCTCCAGCGACTTGACGAGCAGTTCGGTGCGGGTGTCGTAGAAGCCGGTCCGCGTCGAGAAGTCGCTCGTGGCGTAGTCGTCGCCCCAGACGAACACCGTCCACGCGACCATCCGTCCCGACGGCGAGACCCTGGCCCGGTTGGGCACCCCGCCGAAGTCGATGGTCGTGACCTCGTCGAGCTCGGCGTCGAGGATGCGCGCGGTCGTCATCGGCTGCAGCCCGCCGTGGGGTTCGAGGCACAGGGCCGTCCCTCCCGCGGCGTAGAAGCGGAAGCAGTCGAGGCCCGTCGAGGCGCGCTCGGGCACCGGGTCCCCCTCACCCACCCCGTCGAGCTCGCCGCGCTGCAGCATGACGTCCCCATCGTCCGTGCGCACGTAGAGCCCTGGATCTCCGGCGGGCGTCACCTCCCTGGTCGCCACCGCCTCCTCGCGCGGGCGCGCGACGGCGACGAGCGAGTACCCGACCCCGACGGCGGCCAGCGCCACGGCGGCGGCGCCCACCAGGAGCATCCGCCGCCGGAGCGTGGCCGCCGTCATGCCGCCCCCTCCACCGTGGAACGGTCGGGACGGATGAGCAGAGCCGCGAGCACCAGCACGACCAGGAGCGCGACGGCGGCCGCGGCGAGCGCGGTCGTCACTCCCCACAGCGTCCATGCCGCCCCGAACAGCACGGCGGCGAACAGACGACCCGTCGCCTGACCGGTCTGCAGAAGCGCCATGCCGCCCGCCCGCCGCTCGCGCGGGATGCCAGGCCCTGCGAGCGCCATCAGCACCCCGTCCGTCGCCGCGTAGAAGACGCCCAGCAGACCGAGGACCAGCGCGATCAGCACGGGGCCGTCGAGCGGGAGCAGCAGCGTCGAGTAGCAGCCGAGCAGGGCGAGGTTGCCGAGCAGGAACGGCAGGCGCCGGCCGATGCGGTCGGCGAGGCGGCCCATCGGCACGGCCAGCACCAGGTAGACCAGGGCGCTGGCCAGCGGCAGCAGCGGGAAGAACGCGGTGTCCATCCCCGTCTTCTGCTGGATCCCGAGGTACAGGAACCCGTCGCCGATCGTGACGAGCCCGAGGATCGTCGCCGCGATGAGAAGACGACGGAAGCCCGGCTCGGCGAGGATGCCGACGGTCTGCCGCAGCGTCGGCCGCGGACCGCCCGCCGGCAGCGACGAGCGACCGGGCACGAACGCGATGAGCACGATCACGCCCAGCGTCGCGACGCAGAAGCTCACCACGAACACGGCGTCGAACGCGTCGGCGAGAAGCCAGAGCAGGGCGAACGCCGCCAGCGGGCCCATCAGTGCTCCGGCCGTGTCCATGGCCCGGTGCACGCCGAACGCCCTGCCCTGGTGCGCGTCGTCGACCGACAGCGAGATCAGCGCATCGCGCGGGGCGGTGCGGATGCCCTTGCCGATACGGTCGACGGCGAGCGTCGCGGACAGCGCTGTGGTCGACGCCCCGGCGAGCAGCAGGAACGGCTTGCACAGCGCGGAGAGGCCGTAACCGATGCCCGCGACGAGCTTGTGCCGCGACCACCGGTCGGCGACGTGCCCGCCCAGCAGGCGGACGAAGGCGGTGACCCCGTTGTAGAGGCCGTCGAGGAAGCCGAACTGGAGCGGTGTCATGCCCAGTCCGATCACGAGGTACAGCGGCAGGACCGCGGTGATCATCTCGGAGGAGAGGTCGGTGAGCAGGCTCACCGCTCCGAGGGCGATCGCCGTGCCTCCGACTCCGACCGCCCGGCGGCCCACCGTGGGGTGGACCGCCGGACCGCCGTCGTCCTGCCGCGCTGCGCTGCCGGCGAGGTACATCGTCAGTGGCAGGTGTACGTCGGGCTGGTGTCGGCGACCTGACCCCCGACAGCGACGAACTTCGTGGTGAACGTGGTGTCGGTGAAGTCGATCTGCACGACGCCGTAGCGGTCGTTGATGCGCTTCACGCTGTTCTTCTGCGGGGTGTCGTCGAGATCCCGCAGGTCACGGCCGCCGAGTCCGCCGATGATCTCCACGATCCCCGAGGAGGACGCGGTGCCGTCGGGCAGCTGCGGGGTGAACCGCTCGTAGTGGTGGTCGTGGCCGCTGAGCACGAGCTCGACGCCCGCCGCCTGCAGCTTGGTCCACACCGGCTTGCTCTTGAGCTGGTTGCCGTGCTCTCCGGATGTGAACAGCGGCTCGTGGAAGTACGCCACGGTGCACTGCTTGGTGTTCGCCGCGAGGTCGGCCGTGAGCCAGTTCATCTGTTCGGAGTTCTGGAACTGGTTGGAGTTCAGGGCGATGAAGTGCCAGTTGCCGTAGTCGTGCGAGTACCACATCTTGCCCTGCGGGGTGGCGCGGGAGCCGAAGTAGTCGCGGTAGCCCTTCTCGTCGCCGGTGTCGGTCGACTCGTCGTAGTCGCTGTCGTACTTCTCGTGGTTGCCCGGGATCGGGTAGGTCTTGTCCTTGAACTTGCCCCACGACTTGTCGTAGTAATTCTTGAAGTCGGACAGGTGCGCGTCGTCGTACTGGTTGTCGCCGAGCGTCATGTAGAACGCGGGGTTCAGCGACTGTGCGAGCGCGGCCGTGGCGAAGTGGTTGCACGTCGAGCTCGCCGTGCCGCAGTCTCCGGCGATGTCGCCGGCGGCGACCACCGAGAAGGCGCCGCTGCCCGGGTTCGGGTTGCCGGTCGACCCCGCGGTGCCGTAGACCTCGGCCTCGAACAGCGAATAGCCGTAGGAAGTGGCGCGGGCCGTGCCGTAGATGCGCAGGTAGCGGCCGGTGCCGGTGAGCCCGGTGAACTCGTCGGTGCCTCCGTTGCCCGCGGCCTCGGTGGCGAGCGTGGTCCAGCTGGACCCGTCGGCGGAGATCTCCACGCGGTACTTCTTGGCGTAGGCGGCCTCCCACTTCAGCACGACACGGCTGACCGTCGCGCCGGTCCCGAGGTCGATGCGGATCCACTGCGGGTCGACGCCCTCGACGCTGGCCCAGCGACTCGTGGCGTTGCCGTCGACGGCCTTCGCCCCCTCGAAGCCCGACCCCTCGACCGAGGAGGTCGTGACGGGCTTGTTCTTGGAGATCAGCGTCGGCGTGCCGGGGTTCGACGTCTGGGTCGGGGTCGGCGTGGGCGAGGGGGTCGGCGTGCCTGGTCCGCCGAGTTCGTCCAGCGGCCACCGCGGGGTGGGGTTGCTGGGGATCGAGAACGGGTCGCCGTACACCGACCAGTTCAGCGGCGGGGTGAGGTCGAGATTGCCCGCCTTGAGCCAGACGCGCTGCGCCTTCTCGATGCGACTGACGTCCTCGTGCGCCTCCTCCTTCTTCATCTCGACGACACGCGCGTCGAGGAAGGCGTTGAGATACGTGGTCTCGTTGCCCCCGGACGCCGGCGTCTTGGCCTTCTTCTTGGCCTCGGTGCGGATGTCCTGCATGCCATCGAATCCGTGCACCACTGCCGCGTCGTAGTAGGCGAACTGTCCGAGGGCCCCCAGCCCGTCGGAGACGGCGAGGTCGACGGACGGGTCGAAGTACCACTCGCGCGTGAGGTCCCGCTGCGCACGCTGGAACTCCGCCTTCTTGCCCTCAGCCTTCCATGCGGTCTCGAACGCCGTGCCGAGGCCGGAGTGGGAATCGGTGCCGTCGACCTTGCGCAGCGCCGGAAGGTACTTCGCGAGACCGTTGTTCGGGTACTTCTTCGTGTAGCGCTCGACGAGCTCCAGCATGTCGCTGGTGCCCGAGGTGAATCCGATGATGCCGCCCGTGTAGCCGCGGCCGTCCTTGATGTCCTCGATGTACCCGTAGCGGTTGTACCAGTCGAGAACCGAGTTCTCCGCCGAGGTGATGATCTCCTGGGCGATCTCCCTCTTGACCGGGTCGCGCAGGGTCACGCCGGCCGCCTGTGCGGCGGGGACCGCGACGAGTCCGGTGAGGGGTATCAGGATCGCGGCGGCGAGAAGGCCGAGCAATGGTCGTCGTTGACGCATGGTTCCTCCGATGTGATGTCGAGAACGTTAGGAAACATTCTTTACGAAGAGTTATACCCGACCCAGATGCGGTGCGCAATGGCCGTCGCCACTGCGTCTTCTCGCGTCATCCGCTCCCCGGATGGGTAGCATTCGGAGTACCCGACACCCGACCACACGAGGTTCCCGTGACCACTCCACCGACCGGCACCAGCGTCGTCAGGGCGATAAACGCGCGAGCCGCGCTGCGCCTGCTCCTGGACCGCGGCCCGCTCAGCCGTCCGGAGATCGCGACGCTCCTGGCGGTCTCCAAGCCCACGGCGTCGCACCTGCTCGCCCAACTCCGCGACAGCGGCCTCGTCAAGAGCGACGGCAACCGCGACGGGGCGATCGGCCGCGCCGCCGAACTGTTCAGCGTGAACGAGGACGCCGCTTACGCCGCCGCGATGGACGTGACCCCCGAACGCATCTCGACGGTGGTCGTCGATCTGATCGGAACGAGGATCGGCGAGTTCGAGCTCGCCACCGTCGACGGCGAGACCGCCGATCCCGCCGCACGGGTCAGGGAGGCCCTCGCAGGCGCCTGCGCCCCCGCGGGCATCGATCCGACAGACCTCCGGCGCATCGTGCTCGGCATCCAGGGCGCCATCGACCCGACCACCGACCGTCTGCGCTTCGCCGCGCATCTGCCCGGGTGGCAGGACGCCGGCCTCTCCGCGATGCTGCAGGAGCAGCTCGGCGTGCCGGTCGATGTGGAGAACGACGTGAACCTCGTCACGATCGCCGAGCGCGCGCACGGCGTCGCGATCGACCACGACAGCTTCGCCGTGCTGTGGGTCTCCGACGGCATCGGCATGGGGCTCATGTTCGGCGGCCGCGTGCACCGCGGGCTCACCGGCGGCGCGGGCGAGATCTCCGACCTCCCCCTGCCCGGCGCACCCCTCCCCCACGAGGCGAACGAGTTCGGCGCCAGCGGCATGCAGGCTCTCGCCGGAGCACCTGCTCTCGGACGCGTGCTCGCCGCGCACGGCTACGACGAGGGGACGCCGACGGCATCCATGAGCGCCGCCGTGGCCTCCGACGGCGAGGGCGCGACCTCGGCCCTGGACGACGTCGCCCGGCGGCTCGCACTCGGGCTCTCGGCCGTGGTGGCGATCGTCGACCCCGATCTCATCGTGCTCGCCGGAGACCTCGCCCTCGCCGGCGGTGAGCGACTGCGCGCGCGCGTGCAGCATCACCTGCACGCGGCGGTCGTCGCCAGGCCTCCGGTGCTGCTCTCAGCGCTCGACGGCAATCCCGTGCTCGACGGGGCGCTGCGCCTCGCGCTCACCCGCGTGCAGGACGAGGTGCTGGGAACGGTCAGCGGCGGCCAGTCGAGGTCGCAGGGCGACGACGACTGACCGCCGCGGCGGGGCTCAGCCCTTGGTGGCTCCAGCGGTGAGACCGCCGACGATGTACTTCTGCAGGAACAGGAAGAGGATCATCACCGGCACTGCTGCCATGACCGCGCCCGCCGAGAACGCCGACCAGTCGGCGTAGCGCGGGTTGGACACGAGCTTGGTCAGTCCGACGACGAGGGTCTGCGTGTCGACGTCGACGAGCATGACGCTCGCGATCACGTACTCGTTGACCGTGCCGATGAACGACAGCAGCGCGACGACGGCGAGGATGGGCGCCACCAGCGGCAGGATCATCGTGAAGAAGATGCGCGCATGGCCGGCACCGTCGATGCGCGCCGCCTCGTCGAGCTCGATCGGCAGCGTGTTGAAGAAGCCGTACATGAGGTAGGTGTTCACGCCGAGCGCCCCGCCGAGGTACACGAGGATCAGGCCGGTGTGGGTGTTCAGGCCGATCGCGGGGAACCAGTCGCCGAGGGTCGACATGAGCAGGAAGATCGCGACGACCGCGAGCAACTGCGGGAACATCTGCACGACGACGATCGTGACGAGGCCGACCCGGCGACCGGTGAACCTCATGCGCGAGAAGGCATATGCGGCGAGCGCGCCGATGAAGACGGTGGCGGCGCCGGTGACGACGGCGACGAGGAGGGTGTTCAGGAACCACCGTCCGTACGGCGCCTGGGGATCGCTGAGGATCCGCACGTAGCTGTCGATGCCGATCGCCGAGAACAGCTGGTTGGAGCCGGTCAGCGTGCCCTTCGGGTTCAACGAGGCCGAGAACACGTACAGCAGCGGGAACAGGGCGAACGCGCTGACGACGATGGCGACCACGTGGCGCCATCCGGTGTCGGCGAACCAGGCGCCGAGGCTGCGGCGGCGGGGGCCGAGATCCCGCAGGTCGGTGACGGGGCTGTCGGTGCTCATCAGTTCAGCTCCTCGAGGGCCTTGGTCTTGCGGAAGCTGATGATCGAGATCGTCGCCACCACGATGAAGATCAGGATGGTGAAGGCGGAGGCCAGACCGTAATCGCGGTTCTGACCGGTGAAGGCCACCTTGTAGACCATCGAGATGAGGATGTCGGTGTGACCGACCGGGATGCTCACGTCGCCGAACCTCGGGCCGCCGCCGGTGAGCATGTAGATGAGGTTGAAGTTGTTGAAGTTGAACGCGAACGACGAGATCAGCAGCGGGGCCACGGTGACGAGCAGCAGCGGCAGCTTGATGCGCCGGAAGACCTGCCACGGGTTCGCCCCGTCCATGACGGCGGCCTCGTTCACGTCCTCCGGGATGCCCTGCAGGGCGCCCATGCAGACGAGGAACATGTACGGGAACCCGAGCCACAGGTTGACCAGCAGCACCGAGAACTTGGCCAGGGTCGGGTCGGTGAGCCAGGGGATCTCCGCTCCGCCGAAGACCACCTGGTTGAGGAAGCCGAAGCTCTCGTTCATCATGCCGGCCCAGACGAGCGCGGAGAGGAACGCGGGGAAGGCGTACGGCAGGATCAGGATGATCCGGTACCCGTTGCGGAACCGCATCCGCTTGTTGTTGAAGACGAGAGCGAGCAGCAGCCCGAGGAAGAACGTCGAAGCCACCGAGACGATCGCGAAGACGAACGTCCAGATCGTCACGGAGACGAGCGGGCCGCGGATCGACGCGTCGGTGACCGCGCGCACGAAGTTGTCGAAGCCCACGGTGGTCTGCCACCCGGGCAGCAGCTCCTTGCCGCTCTCGGCGGTGAAGGCACCGGTGCCGACGTCGGAGTAGACGGTGCCGTTCTTGGTGTCGGTGATGGTGTCGGCATCCGCGTCATAGGCGAGCGTGGAGACGTACAGGTACCCCTTCTGGCCGTCGGGCGCGCGCAGGCTGCCGTCGTTGGGGTCGTCGCTGAAGGGCACCGACAGCTTCTCCAGCTCGGAGGAGAGGGTGAAGACCTCGGCGAGCGGGAGCGTGGTCCAGCCGTCGACGGATACGGCCTTGTCTCCGTCGAACGTCGCGTCGACCTCCTGCAGAGGCTGGTCCGCCGTGCCGAGCAGCGCGTCGCCGCTGTCGGGATCGGTCACGAGCAGACCGTAGGCGCCGAACTGCTCGACGACGGTGACCGGGTAGGTGGGCGAGTCCTCGACGCGCTCCTGCGCGGAGGCGAGCAGCGAGGAGATGGCCTGGTCCTTGGTGCCGTTGTGCCCTGTGCCGTAGTTGGTGAAGCCGATGTACCCCGTGTAGAGCAGGGTGAACACCTGGAAGATGATGAGGAAGATGATGCCGGGCGTGAGGTACTTGGCCGGCACCCGCTTGCGGGAGAAGTAGATCCAGTTGACGAGCACGGCTACCACGACGACGATGCCGAGGACCAGCCACTCGCGGCGGGTGAAGAGCACGAACGCCGCATACAGTGCGATCGCGTCGACGATCGCCAGCAGCAGGATCTTCAGCAGCGTCCAGCGGAGCGGACCGGATGCCGCTTCGGCGATCTTCGCGGCCTCGCGCTGGCGTTTCGTGGGAGGAGCCGTGGGCTCGGCGGTGTCAGTCATCTCGTCCCCGTCGTGGAACGCCGGGGCGGACGGTGAGTCCGCCCCGGCAGGATGTGGTGCTGGGAGTTACTTGGCGATCGCGGCGGTCACGTCGTCGACGAGCTTCTGCCACGTCGTCTTCGGGTCGGCGCCGTTGATGATCGCCGCCTCGGCCACTCCCCAGAACTGCCAGACGGCGCCCATGGCCGGGATGGCCGGCATCGGGACGGCGTCGGCGCCGACGGCCTGGAAGCCCGCGATGATCGGGTCGGATGCCGCCTCGTCGGCCGCGGCGGTCAGAGCGGGCAGCACGTTGCCGGCCTTGAACAGCTCGAGCTGGACGTCCTTGGTGCCGATGTAGTTGACGAGGAAGTCGTTCGCGGCGACCTTGTTCTTCGACTCGGCGCTCACGAAGAAGCCCTTCACGCCGGCGAACGGCGACGCGGTCTCGCCCGTGGGGCTCGGAACCGGGTCGATCGCCACGTTGATGCCGGCGTCCACCGCGGCGCCGACGTTCCACGGACCGGTCAGCCAGAAGGCGGCGGTGCCGTCGAGGAACTGCTGCTTGGCGATCTCGCCGTCGACGTCGGTGTTGAGGGCGCCGGTGCCGTTCTTGCCCTGCGCGGCGAGCCAGTCGGCGAAGGTGAATCCGCCGGCGCTGCCGAGCTGGAGGTTCGCGGAGTCGTAGCCGCCGTCGCTGTCGGTGCCGAAGACGGGGGCTCCGAAGGCGGTCTGGAAGGGGTAGAGGTGGTACGGGTTGCCGTCGGTGCCCTGCTCGACGACGAACTTGCCCTTGGACAGCATGTCGTCGAAGCTCGTCGGCGCGGCGGGCACGAGGTCGGCGTTGCGCAGCACGGCGATGTTCTCGACCGCGTACGGGAGCATGTAGACGGTGCCGTCGTAGGTCGCGGCCTGGAGGGCGACGGGCAGGTAGTCGGCCGACGAGTCGCCGAGCTCGATCGGGGCGACGACGCCGTTGGTGCTGAGCTCTCCCAGCCAGTCGTGGGCGCCCATGACCACGTCGGGTCCCTTGCCGGTAGGGACCTGCTGGATGAAGTCGTCCTTCATCGTGCCCACGTCCTTGCCGACGAGCTTGACCGAGACGCCGGTCTTGTCCTCGTAGGCCTCGGCCGCACCCTTCAGCGCGTCCACGCGCTCGGCGTCGACCCAGACGGTCAGCGTGCTGCCGCCCTTGTCGCCGCCCGACGAGTCGCCGCCGGTGTCTCCGCTCGCGCATCCGGCGAGCGTCAGAGTCGAAACCACGGCGATCGCGCTGAACGCGGCGATACCCCTCTTGTTCACCTTCATTGGTGTGAGCCTCTCTCAGTGCTGATGACCTGCATGGACTGCAAGCGCTTACAGTATGCAACGACTCCAGCCTGATTCGCAACGAAAGTATGTGTCGATATCAACCCGTGACCGCGATCCGAGACGGGAAAGGGCATGAAAACGCTTCCAAATCCGCGGTGCAACAGCGCTGTCGATACACTTCTGGGTATGGCTGACAGTTCCTTTGACATCGTCTCGAAAGTGGATCACCAGGAGGCGCAGAACGCCTTGAACCAGGCCCACAAGGAGATCGAGCAGCGCTACGACTTCAAGGGCACCGGCGCATCCATCGAGTGGAGCGGCGAGCAGGTGCTCATCAAGGCCAACAGCGAAGAGCGCGCCAAGGCGGTGCTCGACGTCTTCCAGTCGAAGCTCATCAAGCGCGGCATCTCGCTGAAGAGCCTCGACTCCGGCGATCCCTTCGCCAGCGGCAAGGAGTTCCGCATCGTCTCCAGCCTCAAGGACGGCATCTCGTCGGAGAACGCGAAGAAGATCAACAAGATCATCCGCGACGAGGGCCCCAAGGGCGTCAAGAGCCAGATCCAGGGCGACGAGCTGCGGGTGCAGTCGAAGAGCCGCGACGACCTCCAGGCGGTCATCGCCCTGCTCAAGGGGTCCGACCTCGACGTCGATCTGCAGTTCATCAACTACCGCTGACGTCGGCGCCCTTCGAGGCTCGGCAGCGACGACCGGAGAGCGGAATCGGCCCGGGGAGCCATGCTCCCTGGGCCGATTCGCGTCCGTGGGCCATGATGAGTCATGGCCCAGGACGAGATCGACGCCGCGATCCAGACCTACTACGGCGGCGTCTTCGACGAGAGCACGCGACTGACGACGCGGTCACCCCAGGGGCGGCTCGAGTTCGAGCGAACGCAGGAGGTCGTCCGGGCCGCCACCCCCGCGCCGGCCCGCATCCTCGACGTCGGAGGCGCGACAGGGGTCCACGCCGCGGCGCTGGCACGCGACGGCTACGAGGTCGTGCTCGTCGATCCCGTGGCCAGCCAGGTCGCGGCGGCGTCTAGGATCGGCACCTTCTCCGCTGCTGTGGGCGATGCGCGCGACCTCGACTTCGCCGACGTCTCCGACGCCGACTACTCCGCGGCTCTCCGGCTCGCTCGGACGTTCGGAGACGCTCCGGACATCCGCGACTTCAGCAATCACCTGCTGGGATCGGGCACGGCCTGACCCTGAATGGACGAATCGCATACTGATATATGGGTTTAGTTGGCCAAGACTGGACACGTCGCTACCGGAAGCGACGGACGATGTTCCCGTGCATGAAGCACCGCTGTCTTCGGATACGATCTCCCCTCGGGGGTCGCATCCCGCCCAGTGGGGACCGGGCGCATAGCGGTTCCGTGCACAGCATCGCTGTGGTCGGCGAGTGCCCCTACGCTCGCCGACCACAGAAACAAAATTTACGAACTATCAGGGCAAAAGCCGATCGGGCGTGCACGCAGATACCTATTCGCGCGAATACGGACACGGGGTTGGCATATGGACTCGGTTCATGATGTAGTTGCCCTCCGGGCACATCATGGGGGGCTCGGAAGGGAACGGCAACTGGGGGCTATCCATGAACGACAAGAGTTCAAGGAACAGATTCGGGGAGACCAAGCAGCTTCTGGCTGAAGAGGTCTTCCACCACATCGCGAGGCGGATCATCGACGGGGATCTCGAGCCCGGCCACCGCATCCGCGACGTCGATGTCGCGGATGAGCTCCACGTGTCGCGGACGCCGGTCCGCGAGGCCCTCCAACGCCTCGAGCGCCTCGGCCTCGTCACGATGTACCCGAGCCGCTTCACCGAGGTCACGGCGGTCACCCCCGAGATCGTCGCGCAGACCCTCGAGTTCGCCGGCTACCAGGCGGGCATCGCCGCGCGCATGGCCGTGCCGCGGCTCACCGTGGCAGAGCGCGAGCACGTCGCCAAGCTCGTCGAAGACATGTACACGGGCCTCGACGACCCCGTGAGCATCTCCAACTCCCGCTGGGCCGTCTTCTCCTACCTCAGCGATCACAGCCGCAACGCACAGCACCGCGTGCTCGTACAGGACGCTGGCATGGCCCTCTTCCGCAACCTCCGCGACTGGAGCGTTCCCGAGGAGGATCACGAGGGCATGGTGCTCACCTACCGGGACTTCCACGACGCCGTCCTCCGGGGCGACGGAGATGAGGCCGAACGCCTCGCCCGGATCATGCACTACGTCTGAGCAGCGGACCAACCCGACACCCAGCGCTCCAGCCGGTGGTACGCCTCCTCGCGCGCCTCATGGCGGGAGAGGAACACATCGTGCAGGGCCCCGTCGATGCGCTCGACGGTGACCGACGGCCCGAGCCGCAGCGCCGCCCTGGCGATGTCATCGACGACCAGCACCGAATCGGCCCTGGTCAGGTCGTCGGACCACCGCGTCGGGGTCGCGGAGCGGGCCGACAACAGCACGCACACGGGCGCGGGGATGGCCAGACCCGCCGCGACGGCCGTGTGACCGCGCAGGATCGCGTGGAACCATCCGGCGTGCACCGCCATGGTCTGCACCGGCCGCCACTCCAGATTGACCTCCACGGGGTCGGCGGGGTCGGCGACCTCCTGCTGGGCGCGCGTGTAGAAGCCGAGGTCGACCTGCGGGGCCACCTCGCGGGGCGCCCATCGGGCTTGCAGCTCCGCCACGGGCGTGAGGAGCGGGCGCGCCGACGCCACCTGGAACTCGAGCCACGGACTGTTGAGGATGACGGCATCCGCCGCGCCAGGATGCCGCGAGGCCCACAGGCTCAGCGTCAGCCCGCCCGTGGAGTGTCCGAACAGCACCAGTCGGCGGTCGGACGACGCGCCGTCCGCTCCCCTGCCCATGGCCCCGAGTGCCGCGGCTATGTCGTCGTCGTAGGTCGCCAGGTCGGTGATGTATCCCGGAGTCTGCCCGTCGCGCAGACTCCGGCCGTACTTGCGGAGGTCGAGCGCGAAGAACCGCGCTCCCCGTGAGGTCCAGAACCGGGCGAGGCGCTTCTGGAAGAAGTAGTCCGACCACCCGTGCACGTACAGCACGTCGACGTCGTCGAGCGGACGCGTGCGCCCGAGCATCCGATCCCACCACCCGTGCGGGCGGGGCAGGGCACGCACGAGGGTCGCGACGACCGGGCCCTCGTCGTCCTCACCGAGGTCGAGCGTCAGCTGCTCGAACTCGTCGCCGAGCACATCGGGGATCCAGTCGGGCATGCGGTCACTCTACCCAGGACCGCTGTGATCACTGCGGAGCGAGGTGACCGACGGTGAGGTTGCGCACGATTCGCGCCGCGAGCAGCGCCGGATCGACGGCGCCGCCGCCGTCGCCATCGGGATATGTGGTGAATCGGAGCCAGTCGCCCCCGACCTGCACGTCGAGGTGATTCTCGCCGTGCTCGCCGACGCTCTGCACTGCAGCATCGGCTCCTTCGACCTCGGCCGGGGTGCCCTGCTGATCCGCAAAGGCCCAGGCTCCCGCGGGGAGCATGGTGATGCCAAGGTAGGGCGCGGCGTCGTACCCGCCTTCCGGCGAGATGTACAGGCAGTGGCGGGAACCGTTGACGACCTCGTACACCTCTGACGGGATACTCCACCCGCCATAGTCGGAGAACAATCTGGCCTCGGCGCCGAAGTACGTCGAGAGCTCCTGTTCCGTGACCAGGCGCTCGCATCTCACGCCGACGAGCACGCTGTCGATGTACTCCACTGCATGCACACTGTCGGCGGCCTCCCCTGCGAGCGTGCGCAGCACGGCACCGACGCGCTCCATATCAGCGGTACCGAGGTCGGGATCAAAAATCGTGGCCGACAGCAGCACGTCCCCGACGGGGAACTCGAAACCGCAATAGCCGCTCTGCTCGCACCGGCCCTGTTCTCCCCAATATCCCCCGCGCTCGGTCGCGCCGGCGATCACCTTCTGCGCATCGGGCACGATGTACACCTCCCAGTACCGGGGATCCGCACCTGCCGAGCATGCGATGCCGCCTGCCCTCTGGAACATGTACTGCGGCGGACCGGGGATCCAGCCCATCGTGGAGACCGTCGAGAGAGCCGGGAGCACGGGAGTGGAGGGCTCGCCGATGATGCTCGCCAGCGCCGAGGCGACATCGTCGCAGGTCACGTCGAACGCCGCCTCGGGCGTCGCGAACGCGTCCACAGTCGGCGTCGGCGTCGGCGTCGCTGAGCCCGTCGCCGACGGCGCCGTCGTGGGACGCGGCGCCGGCTCGGGTGTGCACCCGACGAGCAGGATCAGGATGGCGGCGGCGGCAGATGCGGCGAGGCGTCGGTGTCCCATGCCGCCAGCCTAGGAGGGCGGCATCGACGACGCGCTCCACCCAGCGCAACGATCCGGCGACGAAGTCACTCCCCGCGGGAGACGCGCACCATCTCGTCGCGGGGGACCACCTTGACGCGGGCGCGCTCCTGCGGGGCGCCGAGGGCGATCTCGTGCTCGTCGAGGCGGTGCCAGCCGTCGAGGTCGGTCCACCGCACGCCGCGCTCGGCGAGCAGGGCCGTGACGGCCTCCTCCGACGGGTCCTCCGGCTGCCACCACGACCCCTGGTCGTTGATGACGTGGCGCACGGTCTCCATCGCGTCGGACTTGGTGTGGCCGATCAGCCCGACCGGCCCGCGCTTGATCCAGCCGGTGGCGTAGATGCCGGGCACGCGCTGGTTGGAGTCCTTGGCGAGCACCTGCCCCTCGCGGTTGGGGATCACGCCGTGCTTCTTGTCGAAGGGCACGCCGGGCAGCGGCGAGCCGAAGTAGCCGATCGCGCGGTACAGCGCCTGGATCGGAACCTCGCGCAGCTCCCCGGTGCCGACGGCGCCGCCCTGCCCGTCGGGCTTGGTGCGCTCGTAGACGATGGCGGAGACGCGACCGGCGTCGTCGGTGCGCACCTCGACGGGGCGCGCCCAGAAGTGCAGGTGCAGGCGCCGGGATGCCGTGCCGCCGGTGTTGTTCACGGAGTCGCGCTTGCGCCAGGACTGCAGGATGCGGTCGATGACCATGACCTGCTTGTTGCTGGCGATGGCGTCCTTGGAGGCCTCGTCGTAGTCGAAGTCCTCGTCGTAGACGACCATGTCGACGTCGCGCAGCTCGCCGAGCTCGCGCAGCTCCAGCGGGGTGAACTTGACCTGCGCGGGACCGCGACGACCGAAGACGTGCACGTCGGTGACCTCGCTGGCCTTCAGCCCCTCGTAGACGTTCTCGGGGACCTCGGTGACGAGCAGGTCCTCTGCGTGCTTGGCGAGCATGCGCGAGACGTCGAGCGCCACGTTGCCGTTGCCGAGCACGGCGACGGATGCGGCATCCAGCGGCCACTCGCGGGGCACGTCGGGGTGCCCGTCGAACCAGCTGACGTAGTCGGCCGCGCCGTAGGAGGCGACGGCGTCGATACCGGGGATGTCGAGCGCGGTGTCGCGGATCGCGCCGGTGGCGAAGATCACCGCGTTGTAGTGCTTCTTGAGGTCGTCGAGGGTGATGTCCTCACCGAAGCGCACGTTGCCGAACAGGCGGATGTCGCCGCGGTCGAGCACGTCGCGCAGGGCCGTGATGATGCCCTTGATGCGGGGGTGGTCGGGCGCGACGCCGTAGCGGACCAGGCCGTAGGGCGCGGGCAGCTGCTCGAAGAGGTCGATCGAGACGTCGAACTTGCGCTCGGCCTTCAGCAGGATGTCGGCGGCGTAGATGCCGGCGGGGCCCGCACCGACGATGGCGAGTCTGAGCTTGGTCATGAGGGTCCTTTCATCGGACGCGCTCGTCGACGGGCGCCCAGGAGGCGGAGTCAGCTGGAGCGCTCGGCGAGGGTCTCCGCGAAGCGGGTCAACGCCTCGCGCACGGTGCCATTGGGCAGCGGCTCGAGCGCCGCGATCGCGTCACGCGTCCAGGAGAGGGCGAGTTGGAGGGTCTTGTCGGTGCTGGCGTGGTCGCGCAGCTCGGCGAGCGGGTCATCGAGGATCGACGGATCGGCGCCGTCGGCGATGCGGGCGACGCCCTCGTCGATGCGGGCGGCGAGGGCGGCGGACTCCGTGTCGCCCTCGGCCTTGAGCAGCAGGTACGGCATGGTCGGAACGCCGGCGCGCAGGTCGGTGCCGGGGACCTTGCCCGTGTCCTCCGGCTTGGCGGAGAGGTCGATCACGTCGTCGAGCAGCTGGAAGGCGACGCCGATCTTCTCGCCGTAGACGCGCATCGGCTCCTCGTACGCGGACGGCGCGTTCGAGAAGATCACGCCGGCCTGCGTGGCAGCGGCGATCAGCGAGCCGGTCTTGTCGGCGAGCACCTGGATGTAGAACTCGATCGGGTCGTCGTCGGGCTGCGCGCCGATGGTCTCGTGCATCTGCCCGAGCACCAGACGCTCGAAGGTGTCGGCCTGCAATCGGATCGCCCGGTCGCCGTGGCGGGACATGAGCTGGCTGGCACGGGAGAACAGGATGTCGCCCGTGAGGATCGCGATGCTGTTGCCCCACACGGCATGCGCGGCGGGGACTCCGCGGCGGCGGTCGGCGCCGTCCATGACGTCGTCGTGGTACAGCGAGCCGAGGTGCGTCATCTCCAGCGCCTTCGCGACGTCGATCACGGCCGTGGTGTTGCCGTCGCCGAGCTGGGCGGCGAGCAGCGTCAGCACCGGACGGATGCGCTTGCCGCCGGCCTCGTACAGGTAGCGGCTGGTCGCATCGGCGAGCGGATCGGCGACGCGGACGTCTTCGGCGAGGCCCGTCTCGACGAGCTCGAGGCCCTCTTCGATCTTGCGGGCGACACGACGTGCGGCGGGCCCGACGAACACGCGGTCGCTGAAGCCGAGACGGCTCGCCAGTCGCGAACCCGGGGCGGCGGGGCTCGAAGTCACGCGTCCAGCCTACCCGTGCCGTGCGCGGCGCCGCTCACGCCGCCTCGGGCTTGCGGGCCCGGTGCAGCGCGACGATGCCGAAGGACAGGTTGCGGTAGGCCACATCGGTCCACCCCGCCTCGCGGATCCACGCCGACAGCCTCTTCTGGTCGGGCCACTCGCGGATCGACTCGTTGAGGTAGTCGTACGCCTCGCCGTTGGTGCCGGCCACGCGGGCGACGCGCGGCAGCACCTGGGCGTTGTAGAAGCGGTAGGCGCCGCGGAACAGACGGCCCGGCGGGGTGGAGAACTCGTTGATCACGAGACGTCCGCCCGGCTTGGTCACGCGGAACAACTCGCGGAGAGCCTTCTTCGGGTCGTTCACGTTGCGCAGCGCGTACGACATGGTGACCGCGTCGAACTCGGCATCCGCGAAGGGCAGGTTCGTCGCGTCGGCCTGCACGAAGGACAGATTGCGGATGCTGCCGTGCCGACGCCGCCCCTCGGCGAGCATGCCGGGCGAGAAGTCGGCGGCGACGACCTCGGCTCCGCTGCGGGCGAGGGAGGCCGACGAGGACCCCGTACCCGCGCCGAGGTCGAGGATGCGCTCGCCCGGCTTCGGGGCGACGGCGCGGGTGGTCGCGATGCGCCACAGCGCGTCGTTGCCGACGGTCATCACGACGTTGGTGCGGTCGTAGCCGGCGGCGACCTGGTCGAACATGCCGCTGACCCGGGCAGGGTCCTTGCCGAGATCTGCGCGATTGGGCTCTGTCGGGGTCACGACTTCAGTCTAGGCGCGGACGGCTGGGCGTCAGCCGCGTGCACGGGGCGACTGCGTCGGTCTCAGGCGTCCCCGCCGATGGCGAGCGGCCTGTCGAGTCCCAGTGCTTCGAGACGGTCGAGCCACGCGTCCGCCGTGGCGTCGTCGAAGGGCGGCAGCTGCGCGCGCACACGTTCTTCGAGGTCGAGGGCGAGAGCCTCCAGCCGGCCCATCACATCGGCCGGATAGCCGTAGCGGACGCTGTGCTCCGCCCACTCGTCGCGGTCGTCGACCCAGGTGCCGCGCTCCCCCTCGACGCGCACGACGTCGAGGTCCATGTCGATCCCGGTCGCGAGCATCGGGTCGTCGGTCCAGCGGATGTCCCATCCCAGATCGATGTACACGCGCATGTGCTTCGGGTGGTCGCGGTTGACGGTGAGGGCGAAGTCGCCCTGCGGCGGGACCAGCGTGACGTTGGGTGCCGCCGCGAAGAACTCGGCGCCGGGGCGCACGCTGTGCCATCCGACGGGCTGTCCAATCCAGTCGCCCCACGCATCCGACCCCAGGTACACGCACTCGTGCCTCCAGTGCGTCGACCCGTCCCACTTGCGCCACTGGAAGACCATCTCGGAGCCGGGTGCGGGGCGGGCGTCGCTCATCCCCTCAGCGTATGCCCGTCCCATTCGACGTCCCGTTCGAATGGCGGCTCTTGGTGCCATCGCACTCCGGTTCCGACACCGGGCGACATATGAGCGGAGGCCTCACCGCTGAGTTGGCAGCTCTTGTCACCTGCAGGAGCGGAATGCCACATCAGCCGCCATACGAACGGGCACCGCGCCCGGCGCGGCGCGGCGGTTGCTGCTGCAGGTCTCGGCGAGAAGTGCAGGTCTCGGCGGGAACTAGGCTGGAGGGGTGAGCAGCAGGCTGGTCGTGCAGACCCGCGAGATCGACCCGGTCGAAGACCTCGTCGCGTACGCCGACCCCTCGTCCCCCCTCGCGTGGCTGCGCCGAGGCGACGGCATCGTCGCGATCGGCGACCGCATCGTGCACGAGATCCGGGTGCCCGCGGTCGACGGCGCCCTGCGGTCGACGGTGATCGCCGCAGCCTGGCGCGGGCTCGCCCAGGATGCCGTCATCGACGATCCGCTGGGCCTCCCCGGCACCGGACTCGTCGCGTTCGGCGCACTGGCCTTCGATGAGACCTCGGCCGCAGACAGCGTGCTCGCCGTGCCCGCCGTCGTCATCGGCCGGCACCGCGGCCGCAGTTGGCTCACGCGCATCCGCCTCACCGACGACACGACCGGAAACGACGCGACCGGCGACGACACGATCGGCGAGGCTCCGGAACCGCGCGAGTACGGGCCGCACTGGGCCGGCACCGTCGGACCCGGGGCGCAGAGCCCGCAGGGATACCAGGATTCGGTGCGCGCGGCCCTCACCCGCATCGCGGACGGCGAGCTGAGCAAGGTCGTGCTCGCGCGCGACCTCGTGGGCAGCATCCCGGCCGGCTCGGATCTGCGCCGCCTCGTGCGCGCGCTCTCCACCGGCTACCCCGACACCTGGGCCTTCGCGGTCGACGGGCTGATCGGTGCGAGCCCCGAGACGCTGGTGACCGTGCAGGACGGCACCGTCACCGCGCGCGTGCTCGCCGGCACCATCGGCCGGGGCGCGGATGCCGACGCCGACACCGCGGCATCCGCCCACCTCGCCTCCAGCACCAAGGACCTCGACGAGCACCAGTACGCGGTGCAGAGCGTGCTGGCCTCGCTGCGCCCGCACACCCGGGCCCTCGCAGCGAGCGAGCAGCCGTTCCTGCTGAAACTGCCGAACCTCTTCCACCTCGCGACCGACGTCGAGGGGGAACTGGCCGACGGCGACTCCTCGCTCGACCTCATCGGCGCGCTGCATCCGACCGCGGCCGTCGCCGGCACCCCCACTCCCGCGGCCATCGCCGCGATCCGCGAGCTGGAGCCGTTCGACCGCGGCCGCTACGCCGGTCCGGTGGGCTGGGTCGACGCCGCGGGCAACGGCGAGTGGGCGATCGCGCTGCGGTGCGCCCAGTTCGCGATCGGCGCGGAGCCCGTCGCGGTCACCGCGTACGCCGGGGCCGGTATCGTAGCGGGCTCGGATCCGGAGTCGGAACTGCTGGAGACGAGGGTGAAGTTCCGCCCCCTCGTCGACGCTCTCGCCTGAGGCCGCACGGCACCCGCGACGCGTTCAGCTCGCGGCGAGGCGCTTCTTCTCCGCGTCCACGTCGAAGTCGGCCGTCGGCCACTGCGGATCGATGTCCTGCAGTGCCGCCAGCATCAGCTCCTGCACCGCCAGACGCGCGTACCACTTGTGATTCGCCGGCACTACATGCCACGGCGCCGCCTCCGTCGAGGTGCGATCGAACACGGTCTGGTAGGCGGCCATGTAGTCGTCCCACCGCATCCGCTCGTCGACATCACCGGGGTTGTACTTCCAGTGCTTGTCCGGGCGCTCGAGACGTTCCATCAGGCGGTCCTTCTGCTCGTCCCTGGAGATGTGCAGCATGACCTTGACGAGGCGGATGCCGGACCCCGCCGCCTCCGCCTCGAACTCGTTGATCGCTCCGTAGCGCCGCTCGATCTCCTCGGGCGCGGCGAGGGAGCGCACCCGGCCGATGAGCACGTCCTCGTAGTGGGAGCGGTCGAAGACGCCGATGAACCCGGGATCGGGGAGCCGCTTCGCGATGCGCCACAGGAAGTCGTGCTCGCGCTCCTCCGCCGTCGGCGCCTTGAACGCCGCGAGCGAGACACCCTGCGGATCGACGCCGCCGACCACGTGCCGGACGATGCCGCCCTTGCCCGCGGAGTCCATCGCCTGCAGCACGAGGAGCACCGCGTCGGTCGCGGTGCCGGTGCGGCTCTGCGCGAAGAGGCGTTCCTGGTACTCGCCCAGCGACTCGATGCCGGCGGCCAGATCCTTCGCCCCGCGTGACTTGCCGCCCGAGTAGCCGGGCGTGCTCTCCGGGTCGACGTCGGACAGACGGAATCCCGCTCCGACACGGAGGGCGGCGGTCCACGAGTGCGCGTTCATGCACACATCATGCCAGTCACCGCTCCAGCGGCACCTCGATCAGTTGACGGCCCGTCACCGGAGTCGTGAGCACCTGGTCGAGCGCGGACCGCGTGGTGACGCGGTGATACTCCCAGCCGTACGCCAGCGCGAGCTGCTCCAACCGCACGGTGTGCGGCGTGTAGAAGGCACGGTCGAGGTCGGCCGGAGGAGCTGACGCCGCGACCTCCAGTCCGTCGAAGATCGTGCCGCCGCCGTCGTTGCCCACGATCACCTGCATCCGCGGCTCGGCCTCGTCGGGCGGCAAGAGCAGCGCACCGACGTCGTGCAGGAGGGCGAGGTCGCCGAGCAGCACGCGAGTCACGCCGTGCGCGCCCTCGGCCTGGCTCGCGACCGCGATGCCCGTGGCCGTCGCGATCGTGCCGTCGATACCGGCCAGTCCGCGGTTGGCGTGCACGGGCACCTTCTTGCCGCCGAGCACGGAATCGGCCACGCGTACGAGGCGGGACGAGCCGAACATCAACCGGTCGTGCGGCCAGGTCGCCCGCCACACGGCGTCGACGAGCAGCGACCGGTCGAGCGGGCGACGAACCGCGTCGAGCTCGGCCCGCACGGCGTCGCGCCGCGCGGCGGCGTCTGCGGAGGAGAGCCCGTCGACGTCGGGGGCGCTCTCGCTGAGATCCACGACGAGGGCGGCGGACGCCGTGAGCCACGCCCCGAGCCAGTCGCGGTCGGCGGCGCCGGGCGCGACATCGACGGCCGCGGCGGACACCGTGCGTCCGTTGAGGTCGATGCCCTCTCCGCCGTGCCGGACGGCGACGACGTCGACATCCGTACGTGCGAGCAGCCGCGCGACCTCACGGCTGAGCGTGGGATGTCCGAGCACCACCGCGCGTTCGATGCGCCCGCCCAGCTCCGGCTCGCCCAGCAGAGCGCGATAACCGTGCACGAGGTGGCGTCCGAAGCGGGCGCCGCTGACGACCTCGGCGATGAGCGGCCAGCCGCCGTCGTGCGCGAGCTGTTCCGCTGCGGCGCCCGCGTCGGCACCGGCGATCACCACCGTGCGGGGCCCGCGGGGCAGCACGACCGGCTCGCCCCGGTGCGGGCGGGGAGCGGGGCCGGGGGCGACGTCGAGCACAGGGGGCACCCCCGAGAGCGGCTCGCGCGACGGGAGGTTCAGGTGCACGGGACCGGCGACGCCGGGCAGGGCGTGCTCGGCATCCGCACCGCACGCGATCGCCACGGCCCGCGCGCCGATCCCCGACCAGTCGCCGTCTCCGGGGACGGGGGCGTCGATCGCCCAGCGCACGAACGGGCCGAACACACCCGGTTGGATCGTGGCCTGGTTCGCACCGACGCCGCGCAGCTCGGGCGGACGGTCGGCGGTGAGCAGCAGCAGCGGGACGCCGGAGTGGAACGACTCCATCACGGCGGGGAGCAGATTCGCGACGGCCGTGCCCGACGTGCAGACGACGGCCGATGGCGCACCGCTCTCGCGCGACAGTCCGAGGGCGGTGAACCCCGCGACCCGCTCGTCGACGCGCACGTGCACCCGCAGCAGTCCGCGGCCGGCGAGCTCGACCGCGGCGAGCGCGAGCGCCTGCGAACGGGAACCGGGCGAGAGCACGAGGTCGCGCACGCCGTGGGCGACCAGGTCGGCGAGGAGGGATGCCGCGGCATCCGTCGCGGGCGACGACGTCACGGGCGGCGGTCCGACCCCGATGCCTCGCCCTCGTCGTCGAGACGGGCGAGCTCCGCCTCGAGCTCGGCGATGCGCGCGTCCTGCTCCGACCTGCTGATGCTGCGCAGGAACGCGGGGTCGTCGTCGGGGGCGATGAGCCTGCTGCTGTGGCCGTCGGCACGGCGACGTCCGAGGGTGAACCACAGGATCCCGCCGACCACGGGGATGAGCACGACGATCGCGATCCAGGCGAGCTTGGGCACACCGCGGTGCCGCGTCGCCGGCTGCACCGCGCAGTCGACGATGCTGTACACCCAGAACAGGGCGGCCAGGAAGCCGCCGACGATCAACAGTCTCGCCACTCCTTCAGTCTAGGCGTGTCCGCGGGCGCGGGGCCCGCCGTGCACCCCGCGGGCGGCTTCTGTGAGGACTCTCACAGAAGCGGGGTGTCGGGCGGGGCCGGCGCATAGGCGCCCGTTGTTAGACTGCGCGGGTCATGAAGGTCCCGTCGCCGGCGCAGCCGACCGAGCGGATGCTGATCGTACGGATCGCGCTCGCCCTCGGTCTCGCACTGCTGCTCCTCGTCGGAGCGTGGTCGGACTCGCACGGAGACGGCGACGGGGGCGCGGGACTCTGCGTCGCGGCCGGCGTGGGGTCGTCGCCGTCCGCCGGACACGATCACGCCGTCATCTCCGACGCGCTCGGCTCCGACTCCGGCGCCGTCGCCGCCTGCGCGATCGTCGTCTTCCTGCTGGTCGTGCTCTTCATCCGCCTCGGCGGGACGCCCGTCGTGGCCACCATGGTCAGCGCGGCCGAGGCATCCGCCCCTCCCCGCGCCGGCCCGGTCGCAGCGCCGCCCGCCCTCACGCTGACCCAGCTCTCCATCTCGCGGACCTGAATCCGGGCTCCCCCGCCCCGATCCTGTTCGTCCTGTGTTTGGAGACCCCATGAAGACCTCGTTCAAAGCCGTCATCGTCACCCTCGCGATCGTCGTCGCCCTCGCGATCGGCGCCATCGTGTTCGCGCTGAACCAGCGCGCATCCTCCCCCGCCCCCGACCCCGCCGAGAAGCAGCAGACCATGCGCTCCGACTCGCACGTGCTCGACCAGGGCGGGACCGACGCCGTCACCGTCGTCGAGTTCCTCGACTTCGAGTGCGAGGCCTGCGGAGCCTTCTACCCGATCGTCGAGGATCTGCGCGAGAAGTACGCGGGCGACATCACCTACGTCGTGCGGTACTTCCCTCTGCCCGGGCACGTGAACTCCACGCAGGCGGCCCTCGCCACGGAGGCCGCCGCCGGACAGGACAGGTTCGAGGACATGTACCGCATGCTCTTCGAGACCCAGTCGCAGTGGGGCGAGCAGCAGCGGGAGACGCCGGAGGTGTTCCGCGGTTTCGCCGAAGACCTCGGCCTGGACCTGGCCGCGTACGACGCGGCCGTCGCCGACCCCGCCACCCTCGCCCGCGTCGAGGCGGACAAGAGCGACGGAGACGATCTCGGCGTGCGCAGCACGCCCTCGTTCTTCATCGACGGCCGCGCGGTGGAGCTGCAGCAGTGGGGCGACCTGGAGGCGGCCATCGAGAAGGCGGTCAACGGCTGAGCCCGTGTCGGTCCCGGCCCGTCGACCGGGACCGACACGCTCAGTCCATGCCGAGGAGGATGAGGCGGTCGTCGCCGGGACGGGGGTCGCCGCGTCCGTCGGTGTTGTTCGTCAGATACCAGGTCGCCCCGGTGGTGACCGCGATGTCGCGGATCCGCCCGTACTCTCCGACGAACTCCTCGGTACTCGTCGACGTGTCGTCGAGGGGCACGATGCGCACCCGCTCGCCGCGGAGGTTCGCGACGAGGATGTCGGAGCCGGTCACGGCGATGCCGCTCGGACTCGCCTCGGGCGGCGCCCACTGCTGCACCGGGTCGATGTAACGGGCGTCCCCCGCGATCCCCTCCGCGTCAGGCCATCCGTAGTTCCCGCCGGCCACGATGACGTTGAGCTCGTCCCAGGTGTCCTGCCCGAACTCGCTCGCGTACATCGTGCCGTCCCGGTCCCAGCCGATCCCCTGCGGGTTGCGGTGACCGTAGCTGTACACCGGTGAGCCGGGGAACGGGTTGTCCGCGGGGATGCCCCCGTCGGGCTCCAGCCGGAGGATCTTGCCCGACAGCGCACCGAGGTCCTGCGCGCTCGGTCGGTCTCCGGCGT
Organism: Microbacterium hydrocarbonoxydans; assembly: GCA_040395495.1. GTDB lineage: Bacteria > Actinomycetota > Actinomycetes > Actinomycetales > Microbacteriaceae > Microbacterium > Microbacterium hydrocarbonoxydans_D. Next base: position 67,902 of record JBEBQG010000002.1, read on the forward strand.
CTCCCGTCGTGACGTACAGCATCCCGTCGGGTCCGAAGGCGATGCGCCCGCCGTTGTGGTTCCCCGCCGCGGGGATGCCGTCGATCACCGTGGACGGCTCGCCCAGCGACAGGTTCCCGGCATCACCGCGCAGCTCCCGCCTCTCGACGCGGTTGCCGCCGTCACCGGTCGAGTACGAGTACAGCTCGCCGTCGCGGATCGCGAGCCCCAGCAGGCCTCCCTCCCCGCCGTGGGAGACCCCGCCGATCACACCGACCTCGCGGACCTCGCCGGATGCCGAGATCTCCAGGACCCGGGCGCTGTCGCGTTCGCTGACGAGCATCTCCTCACCGAAGGGCGCCAGAGACCAGGGCGCGTGCAGGCCCTCCGCGACCACCTCGGGGGCGGGCGCGGTGACGACCGTCTCCGGTGCGGAGGAGCAGCCGGCGAGCGCGACGACGGATGCGGCCGCGCACACCGCCGCTGCGCAACGCCGCAGCGCTCCCCTCCCGCTTCGCGTGCCGGTCATGTATCCCATCCAACGCCCCGCGCCGCGCCGAGGGAAGCCCCGCACCCCGCATCGTTACGCTGAACGCATGACCCGGTCGCGACGCCTCACACCGAGCCAGGCGCTCTCCGCGCTGCGGAGGATCCCCGCCACACTCAGCATGGTGGGGCTGATCCTCGTCGTCGGAGTCGCGTCCCGAGGGCTGTGGTCGCCGTTCGAAGACGCCGACATCTTCGAGGCGGTGGCCTACGGCCTGCCGAACCTCTCCGACGGCCGATGGTGGACGCCCGTCACCGGCACGTTCTTCGTGACCCATCCGTGGGGCTACGTCTTCACGATCGTCGGGTTCTGGGGCATGGCCTTCCTCGAGCTCCGCCGTGGTTCCCGTGTCGCGCTCGCCTACTACTGGGCGGGGCAGCTCTTCGCCGTGCTGGCCACGGCGCTGCTGCTCCTGCTCCTGTCGCAGTTCGAGTGGGAATGGGCACAGATCCAGGCAGCCTCCCTCGACGTGGGTGCATCGGGCGGGACGATGGCGTGCATCGCGGCATCCGTCGGCCTGTTCCGCGCCCCCTGGCGCGTGCGCGGCTGGCTCGTGCTGCTGGGGTTCGTGTTCATCATGATGCTGTTCTGGGGCTCCGTCGCCGACCTGGAGCACCTGCTCGCGGTGCTGCTGATCCTCGTCGCCGACAGGTCGCTCCGGATCCGCCGCACCACCGTGCGCGAACAGCGGCTGATCACCGTCATGGCCGTGCTCGTGCTGACCGCCGCCGAGATCATCACGATCCTGCTGCCGACCGACGGGCCGTTCGGTCCGACGGAGCCGGCATCCGGGGGTTTCCTCGACGTCGCGATCGACGTCGCCGTCGTGCTCTTCATCGTGCGCGGGCTCCGCCGCGGACGGCGCTGGAGCTGGGTCCTCGCGGTCATCCTCGCCGCGCTCAACGTGCTGTTCGCGCTCCTGCTCCTCGCCCTCATCATCCTGACGACCATGGCGAGACTGGAGTCGTTCATCGACAGCGACGTCGAGCTCGCGCTCGCCAGCGGGTTCCTCTGGCTGCTCGTGCTGATCTACCTGATCGTCGTGCGTCGCGCCTTCCGTGCGAGGAGATCGTCGAAGCTCGGCATCCAGCCCGCCCCGACCCTCGCCGACCTCCTGCGCGCCCTGCGCGCGCACGGCGGCGGCACCCTCTCCTGGATGACGACGTGGGAGGGCAACAGCTACGCCGGGACCCGCGGCGGCATAGTCGCCTATCAGCGGAGAGGCGGCGTGGCGCTGGCCCTCGCCGATCCGATCGGCCCCGCGGAGACGCGCGCCGCGGCGGTGGACGACTTCATCCACACGGCCGAGAACGCCGGGCTCGTGCCGTGCTTCTTCAGCGCAGACGACGCGACGCGTGCCGCGGTGCCCGCCACCTGGCGCAGTCTCGTCGTCGCCGACGACACCATCGTCGATCTGCCGGGGCTGTCGTTCACCGGCAAGCGGTGGAACTCCGTGCGCACCTCGCTCAACAAGGCCGGCCGCGAGGAGATGACCTTCCGGCTCACGCATCTGAAGTCGGAGCCGTGGGGCGTGCAGCAGCAGCTCCGCGCGATCTCCGAGGCCTGGGTCGGAGACAAGGACCTCCCCGAGATGCGCTTCACCCTCGGCACGCTGGACGAGGCGGAGGCGCCCGAGGTGCGGCTCGCGCTCGCCGTCGCCCCGAACGGCGACGTCGACGGCTTCCTCTCCTGGCTGCCGATCTACGGAGAGGGCGGCGTCGTGCGCGGCTGGACGCTCGATCTCATGCGGCGCAGGGAGGGCGGGTTCGGACCCGTCATGGAGTACCTGATCGGTTCGTCGGCGAAACAGTTCTCCGAGGAGGGGTGCGAGATCATGTCGCTCTCGGGAGCCCCGCTCGCGCACGACTACCCGCCGGATGCCGGAATGATCGCGGCGCTGAGCGACCGCCTCGCCGAGGCTCTGGAGCCGGTGTACGGCTTCGGGTCGCTGCACCGCTTCAAGCAGAAGTTCCACCCGCGCTACGAGACGATGTACCTGCTGTTCCGCGACGAGAGCGATCTCGCGGCGATCGGCGGTGCGCTGACCAGGGCGTTCCTGCCCGACGCGACGCTGCGGCAGTTCGCCGGGGCGGGTCTGGAGCTCGTGCGAGGCCCGCGCGACTGATTCCACCGCCTCGACGGTTCAGCCGTCTCGGGGAGGCCGGCGCAGCTGCTTCACGTCGGTGCGGCGCTGCTTGTCCTTCAGCCGTCTCTCCTTCGCGCCCCTGCTCGGTGTCGTCGGTCGACGCGGAGGGGCGGGCGGGCGCAGGGCCTCGGCGACGATCGCCGCGAGACGCTCCCGCGCGGCATCCCGATTGCGCAGCTGGGCACGGTGCTCGGATGCCGCGATCGTGAGCACGCCTCCGACCAGCCGGCCGCTGAGCCGGTCGAGCAGTCGCTCGCGCTGCACGGGGGACAGCGCGGCGGATGCTGCGGCATCCCACACGAGCTCCACCCGGGAGTCCGCGGTGTTCACGCCCTGACCGCCCGGCCCCGACGACCGCGAGAACCGCCAGGTCAGCTCGGACTCCGGGATCGTGACGCCCGCGGAGATCCGCAGTCCGGGGCGGTGAGGGGAGGGCATCTCCCCATCATCCCCGACGGTGGCCGCTCACACGGCAGCATCGGCCGTCTCGGCCGCGTCGACCGGCTCGCCGGCAGGAACGGCATCCGTCCGCCGCGGGACCTTGGCGGTGTTCGCGATGTGCGCCCTGCCGACGACGATCGCGGCGACGATCATGAGCACCACGCCGAGCCAGTAGGGAGCGGCATGGCTGACGCCGGCGTAGAGGGCAGCGGCGAGGAGCGGCGCCACCGTGCTCATGGCCGCGTTCAGCGACTGCGTCGCCCCGCCCAGCCAGCCCTGCTCGTCGTCACCGACGGCGTTGGACATCGCTCCGTCCATCGCGGCCTGCGAGGCGCCCTGCCCCGCTGCCAGCAGGAGTGCTCCGACGATGAACACCCACGGCTGGGCGAACAGCGAGGCGACGATCGCGAGTCCGGCGAGGCCGACCATCTGCGCGACGATGCCGCTGACGATCACGCCGCGCTCGCCCATCCGCGGCAGCAGGACGGCGAGGAGCACGCCCTGGATGAGGATGTCGATGATGCCGACGGCCGCGGTGAGCAGGCCGACCTGGGTCGGGCCCCACTGGATCGCGTCGAGCGCGAGCACGCTGAAGTTGTTCACGAAGAACCCGAACGGCAGCGCGAGGATGCCGAAGCCGATCATGAGCCCGCGCAGCTCCTTGCGACCGAACGCCTCCCGGAAGACCGCGAAGGGCTGGATGTCCTTCGCGGAGATCGCGCCGATGCGATTCGCCGGCGTGAGGCTCTCGGGCAGCAGGAAGATGCTGAGGATCGCGATGACGAGGGCGACCGCCGCGGTGAGGAACACCGGCAGGCGCAGGTCGACGGCCGCGAGCAGCCCGCCGACGGCGGGGCCGATCATCATGCCGATACCGGAGAGAGCTCCGAGCAGGCCGAACCGCTGCGCGCGCTTCTCGGGTGGGGTGATGTCGGCGAGGTACGCGAAGAGGGCGGGCATGTCGCCCGCGGTCAGGCCCTGGATGATGCGGGCGAGGACGAGAACCCAGAGCGCCCCGCCGACCCCGAACAGGGTCATCGAGAAGGCGGCGCCGAACGCGGCGACGATGATCACCGGTCGGCGGCCGAAGCGGTCGGACAGCCGACCGAGGAAGGGCGCGACGAGGAAGGCGCACAGGCCGTTGATGGCCTCGAGGATGCCGACCCAGATCGCGAGGTCTTTCTCGTTCGAGACGTATTCGAGCACGACGAACGGGAGCACGGGCAGGACGACGGTCATCCCGATGACGGTCAGCATCGTGAGCACGATGAGCATGACCCAGGCGCGGGTGCCGCCGCGCACGGATGAGTTGAGTGAAGTCATACCGAAAGTGTATCGATACCAGTTTTGGTGTCAACCCAGTTTTGGACTCGTCCCGCGATAGCCTGGGGGCATGACGACTCCCGAGCCGCTCGGCCGGCGTGAACGCAAGAAGGCCGCGACGCGCAAGAACATCTCCGACGTCGCGACGAAGATGTTCCTCGAACGCGGCTTCGACAACGTCAGCATCCGCGAGGTGGCCGACGCCGCCGACGTCTCCCCCACCACCGTCTTCGCGCACTTCCCGCAGAAGGAGGCCCTGGTCTTCGACGAGGACGACGAGCAGCGCGACCGCCTCGTATCCGCCGTGCGCGACCGCCCGGCCGGCGTGACGATCAACCGGTCGATCCGCGACTTCTACGCGAGCGAGATCGGGGTCAACCTCGACGAGCACGGGGAGGACGTGGCGCGCATCTTCATGCGCTTCCTCAATGCGACCCCCGCGCTGCGCGACTACGCGGCCAAGATGTGGCTGCGGCACGAAGACGCCCTGGCCTCGGCGATCGCCGAGGAGTTCGGCCTTCCTGAGCCGACCGCCGAGATCCGCGTGTACTCCCGCTTCGTGCTGCAGCTCCAACTGCTCGTGACCGACAGCGACGACCAGTTCGCGACCCTGGAGGCCGGCTTCGTCGTGCTGGAGAACGGCTGGGGGCCGATCGAGGAGCGGCTCGCGACGGAGTAGACGCGACGGCGGGAGTCGAACCCGCAACGCTGCCGGGTATGAACCGGAGCCCGGGACCGCCCGGATCGCCGCGATGTGTGATGGCCTCGACGCTACCCGGCCCGCGCGCCGAAGGCGAGGACCGTTGCCTGGGATTGCCCTCCGAGTCCGCGGATGACGCTCAGCGGCGGATCGAGTCGTGGAAGGGGTTCGGCTCGAGCGTGATATCGGTGGTCGCGTCGCCCCAGGTGCCCGGTCCCTGCGACCCGCCGCGGCGGACCGCTCCGATCGCCCGAGTCGCGGGGACGCCGAGCGCAAGGGCGGCACGGCCGGAGACCGTACGATCCTCCCGCCCCAGCACGCTCGCGCGGTGCCACGCCTCGTGCAGCGCACCGCCCCTGGCCGCCGGCACCCGGCGGGCCGGCAGTGCCCCGGCCCTGCGCAGCGCGACGAGCGCCTCGACCCGCTCCCACCACGTGGACTCGGACTCGGGGTGGAAGTAGTTGTCGCGCAGCCACCCGGGATGCGGATGCCGGAACCGCCCGGCCACGACCTCGCTGCGCCCGCCGAGCAGGCCGCTGCCGACGAACACCGTGTTCAGCAGGCTCTTGCTCACGCCGAACGAGTCGAGCGCGATCACCGGCACGCCCTGCGCGACGGCCTCGATCGCCGCCGTCGAGCTCACCGTGACGAGCCCCGCCGCGGTCTGCAGCGCCGACGCCATCGAGTCGTAGGAGAACACGAGGTTCTCGGGTCGGCGGCCGTCGAGCAGCTCGGAGTAGGAGTCCTGCTCCAGGTGGGTCTCGGCCTCGCCTGGCCGCGACCGCAGCTTCACCACCACTCGACGGTCGGGGTCGGCGTGCGCGGCGCGTACGAGCGTCGACGCGATCTCAGCCCGCTCGTCGCGAGCCATCGGCACGAGCGCCTGCGCGGCGAACACGAGGTCGGTGGCGGGGCGGCGGCGGACCGGCAGCGACGGGGACGTCCCGGCCGACGAGTCGGACACGTGCATCAGCACCTCGGTGCGCGCGGGGTCGCCGACCGGGGGCAGCGCCTCCTGCCGCACCGGCAGGGCCTGCCAGGCGCGACCGCCGCCGATGCGCACGGGCTCCGGCGACAGCATCCGCTCCCTGGCCCTGGCGAAGGGCAGGGTGGCGAGGGCCGTCGGCACCTCCGCGCCGATCCGCCGCCCGAGCTCCGCGAACGCGCGCTCCTCCCGGTGCGAGTGCACGACGAGCAGGTCGGCGTACCGGCGGTAGTCCAGGGCGCCGCGCTGCGCGGGGATCGCCATGCCCGGGAGACCCGCGACGGTCACCGGACGGTGCGTGAGGGCGTCGATCACGCGGCCCATCAGCCGCACGAACGGCCCGCGTCCGGCGAGCAGCACCACGTCGGGGCGCTGCGCCTCCAGCCACGGCCCCGTCTCGCCGAACACGACCCGCGAAACCGCAGCCGGGTCGAACCCCGTTCCCGCCAGTGCGGTGCGCTCCTGCGCGGCGCTGGCCGTGAGCGGGGTGCGCACGAGCAGCAGATGCCGACGGACGCCGGGGACCGCACCGAGAAGAGAGGCCGACCACTTGACGAAGGAGTCGGCGTCGGCGATCGCGACGACCCTCAGACCTGTGGTCATGCGGGGACGCGACGCAGCTTCGCCATCGGCGCGCGCTCGCTGTCGAACACGCGCTTCACGCCGTCGCCGAGAGCCGTCTCGATCACGCGGATGTCGCGCACGAGGTGCTCGAGGCCGGTCGGCTCCAGCGAGGCGGCGTGGTCGGAGCCCCACATGGTGCGGTCGAGGGTGATGTGCCGTTCGACGGCTACCGCGCCGAGGGCGACCGCGGCGAGGGAGATCTGCAGTCCGCGCTCGTGGCCCGAATAGCCGACCGGGATGCCGGGGTAGCGGTCGCGCAGCGTGGCGATCACGCGCAGGTTGGCCTCTTCGGGCTCCAGCGGGTACGTCGAGGTGGCGTGCATGAGCACGACCCGGTCGGTGCCGAGCGTGTCGAGGGCGCGGTCGATCTGCCCGCTCGTGGACATGCCCGTGGACAGGATCACGGGCTTGCCGGTGTCGCGCAGGGCATGCAGCAGCTCGGTGTCGGTGAGGCTCGCCGAGGCGACCTTGTGCGCGACGACGCCGAGGTCCTCGAGGAACTCCACGCTGGGCACGTCCCACGGCGAGGCGAACCAGTCGAGCCCCTGCATCGTGGCGTGGTCGCCGATCTCGATGTACTCGTCGCGGCCGAACTCGACGCGGCGGCGGTACTCCAGGTAGGTCATGGTGCCCCACGGCGTCTCGCGCGGCACGTCGCGCATGTGCTCGGGCGTGGAGATCTCGGGCGTGCGCTTCTGGAACTTCACGGCATCCGCGCCCGCCTTCGCGGCCACGTCGATGAGGCGCTTGGCGATCTCGACGTCGCCGTTGTGGTTCAGGCCGATCTCCGCGATCACGTAGGCCGGTCGGCCTCCGCCGATCACCCGCGAGCCGATGCTGACAGTCATGGTTCCTCCGGTCGTCGAATCCCCTTCCCTCCTGGGTACGCGCCGAGGGTGAACACCCGGCGACCCGGGGGTTACCGGGTGCGGTCAGCCGGGCAACACGCGTTCGACGAGCTCCCGTACGGCGCCGTTCCCGCCGCTGCGGCTCAGCACGACCCGCGCCTCGGCGAGCACGAGCGGATGCGCGTTCGCGACGGCGACGGGCCACCCCACGATCCGCATCGCCGGCAGGTCGTTCACGTCGTTGCCGAGGTAGGCGATGTCTGCGAGCGGGATGCCGTTGTCGGCGGCCCACCCGCGCAACGCCCGCTCCTTGTCGTCGATGCCGTGGAGCACCGGCACGCGCAGCTTCTCGGCCCGAGCCCGCACGACGGGGTTCACCTCGGTGGAGAGGATGAGCATCGGCACTCCGGCCCGCCGCAGCAGCGCGACGCCCATCCCGTCCTCCCTGCTCACCCGCACGCGCTCCCCGCCGTCGGCGTCGACGATCGCGGTGTCGTCGGTGTGCACGCCGTCGAAGTCGGTGACGACGGCCTTGGCCGGGATCGGATGCCGCGGCTCGTGCAGCGCGGCGAGTGCGCGGGCGATGCGCAGCTGCTGCTCGTCGTCGATCTCGATGGCCGTCCACTCGGGCACCTCGATGAACTCGGTGCGGCCGAAGAAACGGTGACGGCTCTCGCGGAACCCCGCGGCTGAGAACACGTAGAACGCTCCGGTCTCGAGGAAGTGCGGCTCGCGGTCCTGGCGCCGCGGACGGTGGGCGGCGTCGTGGTTGACCGCCTCCGCAGCCTCGTCCGCGTCTCGTCGCCAGAGGAATCCGTAGGTCTCGTGCGCGGAGAACACGCTGTCGGCCTGGCGCTCCCGGACCCGCGCGACCGCCTCGGCGAGCGCGTCGGACGGGAGGAACGGCGAGGTCGCCTGCAGGAAGGCCACCACCTCGGCGTCGACGCCCTCCGCGGCGAGGGTGTCCAGGGCGTGCAGGATCGCGCTCTCCGAGGTCGCGGTGTCGCCGGCGAGCTCGGCGGGACGATGGATGACACGGGCTCCGGCCGCCGCCGCGATGGCCGCGATCTCCTCGTCGTCGGTGGAGACGACGACCAGGTCGACCCCTTCCGCGGCGAGCGCCGCGTGCACGGCCCTGGCCACGAGCGGCACACCGCCGACGCGCTGCACGTTCTTGCGCGGCACCTGCTTGGACCCGCCGCGCGCGGGGATGATCGCCACCGTGGTCGTCGTCATCGTCATCGTCCTCGTATCGCCTTCCATGCTCGGCCTGCTCGGCGCCGTGCGCCCAGCGCGGTCAGCTTCAGTTCTTCGATCCGCCCGATGCCGCCGGCCGGTCGGAGCAGCGTCTGCAGCATCCCCTCCTCCGGCGCCCCGGGGAGCCCGAGGTCGGCGAGGCGGCGCGGCGCGAACCAGCGCTCGCGGTCCGCGGCGTCGAGGCCGTCGAGCACCTCGACGGCGCGTTCGCGCAGGTGTCCGGCCACGATCGGCTGCATCGCGTAGCCGACGGCGTCGACCAGTTGTTGCAGCCGCACGGCATCCGTGCGGGGAGCGTCGGTCCGGGTGAGCGCGTCGACGATCGTCGCGGGGATGCGGTTGCTGTTCTCGTAGGGGGTGAGCCGGTGCAGCACGGTGTCGGCCCCGGCCGACCCGATCGGGATGCCGTACAGGGCGTGCACGGTGGGCAGGGCGGTGGAGAAGCAGGCGACGACGGCTCTCGCACCGATACGGTGCGCGAGCAGCTCGGCGGCCGGGCCGCCCCGGTGCTCCACGAACGCGACTCCGCGGGCCGCCGCCCTGGCGCGCAGCGCGTCGGTGTGCGCGGGCGGCGCCGATGGGTGCGGCTTGAACGCGATGCGCTGAGGCTCCCACTCCATCGCCCGCTCGACGAGGGCCGCCTGCAGCGCGAGCTCCTCCTCGGCCGTCATCAGCCCCAGCGCCGACAGGTACTGGCCGAGCACGAGCACGGTCGGCGCGCCGTCGTCCAGACCGGGCAGCGGCTCCCCCGCATCCGTCTCCTCCAGCGCGGCGCGGAACGCCTCGACGGGCACTGGCACGGTCGCGGCCAGCGGCGATCCGACGAGCGGCCGCACCCCCGGCACCACGTCGGCGTGCACGACGCGGACGATCCGCGCCGACACCGTGTGCGGCAACCGCACCCGCATCGGCGAGTACGTCATGAGCCCGTCGCCCACGACCGTGATGCGGGCGTTCGGGAACAGAGTCATCAGCGTACGTGCCGGCGCCACCTGCGGGCTCTGCACGAACAGGTCGAGGTCACCGTCGCCGAGCCCCCAGGAGCGGGTGAGCAGCCGTTCGAGCAGCGGCAGGTCGGCATCCGCCGGCTCCCAGGAGCTCGGATGCAGCGGCCCGAGCAGCGCGTCGAGGTCCTCCACGCGGCCGAACCTCGCGCGCAGCGAGCGCAGCGCCGGATCGACGGCGATGCTGCGGCTGGTCTCCGGCACACGAGCGGAGTGGAACGGCACGAGCACGCGCTCGTCGTCGCCCAGCAAGCCCGCGTCGATCGCGGCCACCGCCGTGGCGAGCCCATAAGCGCTGTGCAGGGCGAACACCTGGGTCATGCGCCGACCCCCGTGCGGCGCAGCAGCCGCGCGAGCACCCGACGTCGTGGACCGTCGAGCCGCGCGAGGGCAGCGGACACCTCGCGGTCCGGAAGACGCCCGAGCAGCCCGCGGATGCCGGCGCGCATCTCGGCGCGCAGGGCCGGTGTCATCCGCCGCGAGCGCACGAGGTGATGCGAGCTCAGCGCCAGCACCGTCCAGACGATCTTCGGCAGGAACCGCTCGGCCTCGGCATCCGCCTCCACCAGGTCGACCACCTCGCTCATCGCGCGCACGAAGTCGAGCTGACGACGGTCCCGCACCTGGGTGAGCGAGGTCGTGACCCCGCGGCGGTAGAAGAGCGCGGGGGCGTCCACCACGGCGAACGAGCGCGCCCGCAAGTGCAGGCGCCAGATCCACGGCCGGTCCTCGGCGGTGAACAGCCCCTCGGGGAACGCGGCGAGGCCGTCGTCGATCACTCGGTGGCGGAACATGCCGGCCCACGCGAACGGGTAGTCGACCATCGTCGGCTCGTCGTCGGGGAGGATCGCCTCGCGCGGCGGCAGCGCCCGCTCACGCCACGGATGCGGGGCGCGCACGAGCGTGCGCTCTCGACCGCGCACCGTCACATGGTCGGTGCGCACGAAGTCACAGTCGAGGTCGTGCAGGCGCCGCGCCAGCACGTCGAGGCGGCCCGGCTGCATCCAGTCGTCGCCGTCGACGAAGCAGAAGGCGTCGCCCTCCACGTGCTCCAGGCCCTGGTTGCGGGCGCTCGCCAGTCCGCGGGGCTCGGGATTGGTCAGCACCTCGGCGTGCGCGAACCGCTCGGCGTAGCTGCGCATGAGGTCGCCGGTGTCGTCGCGAGAACCGTCGTCGATCGCCACGAGCTTGACGGCCGACCGATCCTCGAACTGACGGGTCAGGGTCTCCAGCGTCGTCGCGATGTACGGTCCCGCGTCCTTCGCGGGGAGGATCACGGTGACGAGGGGCGCGCGCATGGTGCCAGGGATGCTCGCACGCCCGGCTGTCCGGACGGGGACGGCGAGGTGAACGGACGGTGTCCTCCCCCGCGCGCTCACAGGTCGATCCGCCACGATGGACGGATGCAGTGGCCCCTCGCCGTCCGTCGTCGTCCGTCGCGACGCCGCCCGGTCGGCACGATCGATCTGCGCTGGCTCACGGCGCGCTCGTGGTCGACGCGCTGGTACCCCCAGGGCATCGACCTCGGCTCGTCCGGGGCGCGCCGGACGCTCGCGGTCAGCTGGTTCCGTCAGGACGGGCGCCGCCGTCACCTCGCGTCACGCGTGTCGTTCATCGACCTCGGTCGCTCCCGCCACCGCGACGTCTTCCTCGCCGTGCAGGACGACGACGGAGAGCTGCAGCCCGCGACGATCCACGTCGGGGGTCTCGCCTGGTTCGGCGATCGGCTCTTCGCCGCGGCCACGATGCGCGGCATCTGGGAGTTCGATCTGAGCGACGTGCGCCCCGTGCGCGGCGCCCTCGCCCGGAGGCTCACCGCGTCGTCGCGCTCGCGCGCCCTCGTGGCGGTACGCACACGCGTACACCCGGTCGACCTGCGCTGCTCGTTCCTCGGCCGGGTGTTCGACGACGCGGGGTCGCCGCTGCCGCGTGTCCTCATCGGCGAGTACCGCGACGACGAGGACGGACGGATCGGGGAGTTCCTCGTGCCGGACGGGCCGGACGGGCGCTTCGCACCGCAGGGCGTGTTCACCCCCGGCATCCGGCACATGCAGGGTGCGGTGCGGTGGGGCGATCGGCACTTCCTGTCGCAATCGGATCACGCCCGACCGGGCGTGCTGTGGAGCGGCACGGCCGACGACCTGCGCCGCGACCCCGTACCGCTGCCCTCCGGCTGCGAGGACCTCGCGCTCGACCCCGACGCCGGCCTGCTGTGGTCGCTCGGGGAGCACCCGTGGCGGCGCATCGTGCGCGGCATCCCGTTCGCCCGTCTCGGGATCGAGCACCCCCGCGGCGAACGTAGACTGTACAGGTGAAGCCCGCACCTCTCCTCGTCTACACCGTGCTGCGGCTGCTGGCGTTCCTCGTCCCGCTCGCGATCCTCTGGTTCTTCTTCCCGATCTTCCGGGAGTTCTGGTGGCTCGCCGCGATCTTCTCGGCGCTGATCGGCGTCAGCATCTCGCTGCTCTTCCTCCGCACGCCGCTCACCGACGCGTCCGCGCGCATCCACGAGCGTCGCCAATCCCGTTCCGCCGGCGAGCAGGCCGACGCGGACGCCGAGGACGACGCCCTCGACTCCGACCCCGGGGCCTGACCCACCTCGCCTCGCCCGTCGCCCCTCACCGAGGGTCTCCGGTCTAGCCGACGAACGCCCAGAACAGGGCGCCCGCGTAGAGCAGGGCGGTGAGCGAGGTCAGTGCGAGCGCGATGACGAGCTCGCCGGGTTTGCGGTAGGTCCACACGATCAGCAGCGCCGGCAGTCCGGCGAGCAATGCCAGCAGCGCCAGCCACGCGATCGGGAAGAGCAGCGCGAGCGCGACGGCGATGCCGAACGGCGCGAGCACGAAGAACGTGTACAGCACCTGCGTCGCCCGGCGGCCGATGAGCACCGTGAGCGTGCGCTTGCCGACGAGGCGGTCCTGGTCGATGTCGCGCAGGTTGTTGGCGAGCAGCACCGCGCAGGCGAACAGCCCGGCGGCGATCGCTCCGAGCCACGCCTGCAGTGGCAGGTCGAAGATCTGCACCCACGTGGTGCCCAGCGTCGCGACGAGCCCGAAGAACACGAACACGAACACCTCGCCCAGGCCGAAGTAGCCGTACGGGCGCTTGCCGCCGGTGTAGAACCAGGCCGCGACGATGCAGGCGGCGCCGACGGCCAGCATCCACCACTGCTGAGTGCGGATCACGATCGCGAGACCCGCTACCGCGGCCAGCGCGAAGAACACGAGTCCGATCACCAGCACGGTGCGCGGCTTCACCCGCCCCGACGCCGTGAGGCGCGCGGGGCCGACCCGGTGCGCGTCGGTGCCGCGGATGCCGTCGCTGTAGTCGTTCGTGAAGTTCACGCCGATCTGCAGGAAGACCGCCACGACGAGGCAGGCGAGGGCGATGACCCAGTGGAACTCGGGGCCGGTGCTGCGCGCGGCTCCGGTGCCGATGACGACGGGGGCGATCGCGAGGGGCAGGGTGCGCAGGCGAGCGGCGCCGATCCAGTCGCCGACCGTCACCGGCCCGAGCTCGACGACCGGCTTCTTGGCGGGGTTGCCGCTGGTGCGGGCCGGACGGTGCGGGGTCTTCTTCTTGCGCTGAGAGGATGCTGCCACGCAGGGAATCCTAGTGGCAGCACCCATGACCCTCCGGGCTCAGCGCCGGGTGAAGGTGACGTGCGTGACGCCGCTCTCCGCCACCTCGCTGCGCACGTCGTAGTCGTTCTCGATGCCGCGCAGTCCGTCCCAGATGCGCTCGCCGCTGCCGATCACGAGCGGCGCGACCGCGAGGTGCATACGGTCGATGAGCCCCGCCCGCAGGAACTGCCGCACGACGTCGACGCCGCCGCCGATGCGCACGTCCTTGCCGCCGGCAGCCTGCACGGCGAGCGCCAGCGCCTCCTCCGGCGTCGCCTCCAGGAAGTGGAAGACGGTGCCGTTGGCGAACTCGATCGACTCGCGGGGCGTATGGGTGAGCACGTAGACCGGCACATGGAACGGCGGCTCCTCGCCCCACCAGCCGCGCCAGTCGGGATCGTCGCCGTGCAGGTGCAGCCCGAACATGCCCGCGCCCATGATCTCGGCGCCGACCTCCTCGAAGTACTCGGCCGCATACCGCTCGTCGATGCCGGTGGTGCCCTCACCGGAGGTGTCGCCGAGCACGCGGGCGCGGAAGGTGCGGGTGGCGGTGTATGCCCCGACGAGGCGACCCCAGTCCTCGCCGAACGGGTTCTCCGGAGTCTGGTCGGTGGTGGTCGCTGAGCCGTCGAGGGAGACGTTGAGATCGGCGCGAACGGTCATAGTGGTGCTCCTTGCGGTGGTCAGAGTGCGGGGTTGGTCGCTTTGCCGTCGAGCCAGAGCGTGTCGGAGGCATCGGCGTGCACTCCGCCGCTGCCGACGTGCTTGTCGCTGATCTGCGGCCCCTTGGTGATGACGTGCACGAGGGCCATACCGTACCCGCGTGAGAGGTCGTAGTCGGCCTTCAGCCACTCGAGGATGGGGCCGGCCTTGGTGTCGGCGCCGAACCCGCGCTCGTCGGCCAGCGCGATGAACTGCCGCGGGATGAGGCCGGTCTTGGTCTCGATGTTGTCGAGGTAAGCCTGGAAGGACATTCGTGTTTCTCCTGTGGTCAGTCTTCGTCGAGGAAGGTCTGGATCATGATGGCGGACGCATGGATGCAGAGGATGCGCAGCACGCCGGTGCCGGCGTTCACGAAAGCGTGCGGCACGTACGCGGAGACGGTGGCGGTGTCTCCGGCCTCGGCGAGGAGGGTCTCGTCGCCGCGCGTGATGCGCGCCACGCCCTCGAGCACCACCCACGTCTCGGAGTAGGGATGCCAGTGCAGGCCGGGCCCCTCCCCCGGCTGGTTCTCGACGTAGAAGTACGAGACGTCCGCCCCGTGCCGTGCGCCCTCGAACCTGCGACTGCGACCCGTGCCGATGCGGATGTCACCGTCGTGGACGACCTCTGCGTTGAGTGCTGCGCTGTTCATGGCTCCAGTCTCGACACCCCCACCGACACCGCCTAGAGTTTCGATGTGGATCGAAACTCTCAGCCCGTGGACGGCGAGGAGCACCCCGACCACCGGGTCGAGTTCCACCTCGGTCCCGGTGACATCCAGGCCGTGCGCTTCGGCCTCTCCCCTGGGCATGAGCTGGCGCACGCCGTGCGCGTGCTGCGGCGCCCGGCACAGCATCCGCTGCAGTGGGGCTGGCTCCGCGCCGTGCGCGACCGTCTGCCGAAAGAGGGCTTCGGGCTGCTCGCCACGGTGCTCGGCGACGACGGCTACCTCCCCGATTTCGTCACCGCGACGCCGCACTGGGACATGACGCCGGATGCCGAGCTCGATGCCCTGCGGATCGCCGACCTCGACGCGATGAGAGTCGACCTGGGAAAGATGGTCGTCCGCTCGACCGGAGCACGGCAGCGGGTGCTGCGCGATATGCGCGAGCATCCGGTGCGGGCGCGCCGCCTGATCGCCGACGCCTGGTCGGAGGTGTGGGACGCGGTGCTCGCCCCCGTCTGGCCGCAGCTGGAAAGACTCCTGAGGGCGGACATCGCCGTACGCTCGCGCACGATGGCCGCTGCAGGCATCGCCGGGATGGCCGGCGGGCTGCACCCCACCGTGAGCTGGGGAGCGGGAGCGGTGCGCGTTCGGCTGCGCCGGCACAGCGAACAGGTCGACTGCCGCGGCGGAGGACTCGTGCTCGTGCCGTCGGTGATGTCGTCCTGGGGGTGCATGGTCATCACCGAGCCGCCGGCGCAGCCGACCCTCTTCTACCCTGCGCGCGGCGTGACCGCCGGGTGGGCTCGCGACCACGCCGAGATCAGCGGGTCCCTCGGCGCCCTGCTGGGCCCCGCGCGCGCCGGCATCCTGCTCTCCTCCGGGGCCGCGCGCACCACCTCGCAGGTAGCGACGGATGCCGGGCTCGCCGCGTCGACGGCCTCCCACCACCTGACGGTGCTGCGCGACGCCGGACTGATCGCGAGCGAACGCGACGGGGCGCGGATGCTGCACCTGCGCACCCCGCTCGGCGAGGCGATGGTCGGCGCCGTGCTCTGAGGCTCGCGCCGTCACTCCCCCGCGACGGGGATGATGGGCCGGTGCTCGTAGTAGGTCTGCAGCACGACCGTGGTGCGGGTGCTGACGTTGGCCGCGAGGCGGATATCGCGCACGAGCTCCTCCAGGGCCCGCGGTGACGGCACGCGCACGAAGAGCATGTAGCTGGCGTCGCCGGCGATCGAATGGCAGGCCTCGATCGCCACGAGGTGCTCCAGCAGCTCCGGGGCGTTGTCGGGCTGAGCCGGGTCGAGCGGGGTGATCTCGATGAACGCCGACAGCGGGGTGCCGACCTGCTCGGGGTCGAGGATCGCCCGGTAGCCGGCGATGACGCCGCGCGTCTCCAGGCGCTTCAGCCGCGACTGCACGGCGGAGACCGAGAGCCCCACCGCCTCCGACAGCTGGGCGAGAGTGACGCGACCGTCGCGGGAGACCTCGGCGAGGATCGCCCGGTCGACAGAGTCATCCATACGTGAAATAATACCGGTAGTTCTCGGTCATCGCCGGAAATTTTCCTGAAATCAACGATCGGAGGTCCCGATGTCCCTCACCACCACCCCCAGCAACGCTCTCATCGGCGAACCCGAGGTCGTCGAGGACGCGTCCACCGCCGAGCAGTCCGCCGCCTGGGCGCAGCTCAAGGACGCCGCCATCGCGATCCGCGAGCTGCAGGTCAAGGACGGCTCCATTCCGGATGCCGCGCACCACGCCGCCGCCCGCGAGTACGTCGCAGCCATCACGTCCGGCATCCGCGCCCTGGCCCCGGCGTTCCCGCACGACGCCGAGTACCTCGCCGCATCGGTGGTCGACTTCGAGCGCTGGGCCTCCGAGGACTTCGGGGTCCCGGACTTCCTCGACTCGCTCGTGGCGTTCCAGCCGCAGCAGCACCGCGTCGACGGCATCCGTCACCTGGTGGTGTTCCCGATGTACACGCAGAACGGCTCGAGCGACCGTCTCGTCGAGGCGCTCATCGTCGAGACGATCTGGCCGGAGTTCATCGCCGCCCTCGAGGCCGGCGACTACGGCAACAAGCTGTTCGTCTCGCTGCGCCTGGTGGACTTCACTCCGGGATACGACACGAACTCCGCAGTGCTGTTCCCCGAGACCGTCGCGATGCGCGAGATCCCCTCGTTCACGTGGGGAGCGATCTTCCAGGACCGCGAGGCAGCCCGCTACCGCCGGGTCGTGCGCGCGGCATCCGAGATCACCAACCTCGACCTGCCGGAGCGCGCGGCGGCGATGCTCGACGACCAGGCGCTGACCGAGCGCGCGTTCGTGATGTGGGACATCATCCACGACCGCACGCACATGCGCGGCGACCTGCCGTTCGACCCGTTCATGATCAAGCAGCGGATGCCGTTCTTCCTCTACTCGCTTGAGGAGATGCGGTGCGACATGACCGCGTTCCGCGAGTCGGTGAGGATCGAGCGCGCACTCGCCGCCCGGATCGCCGCCGGCGAGGAGCTCACCGCGGCCGAGCAGGAGATGCACGACCACGCCGGTCTCGTGCAGTACGCCGTGATCTTCGACCGGATCTTCCGCTTCGCGATCACCGGCACCCGCGTGCGCAACTACGACGCGGTCGGCGGACAGCTGCTGTTCGCGTGGCTGCACCAGCGCGGCGTGCTGCACTGGACCGACACGGCCCTCGCATTCGACTGGGAGAACGTGCCCGATGCGGTCGTGGCTCTCGGCGACGCGATCGACGACCTGTACTGGCACTCGATCGACCGCCCGAAGGTCGCGCACTGGCTCGCTGCCTATGAGCTCGTCCGCGGCACGCTCACCCCGCACCCGGCCTCGCAGTGGGCCCGCGGCCTCTCCGACGAGATCCTCGCCGGAGCGCCCAAGGGCTACACGGACGCCGTGATGGACGACGAGTTCCCGCTGTCGATGTTCTTCGAGACCCTCGACAAGAAGATGAAGCCCGTCATCGAGTCGACCGTCGGCATCCGCGGCACCGACGACTGAGACCGCATCCGTCCCTCGGACGATCTCCCGTTCCTCGGACGCCTGAAGCCGCATCCGTTTCTCGGACGATCTCCCGTTCCTCGGACGCCCTGAGACCGCACCCGTTTCTCGGACGATCTCCCGTTCCTCGGACGAATCGGGCAGGATCGTCCGAGAAACGGACATCCGTCCGAGAAACCGCACCGCGGAGGAGAACCGTCATGAGCGTGACCGGCCGTACCGTCGTGATCGCCGGAGCCACCGGCGACTCCGGCCTCGTCGTGGCCCGAGCCTTGTGCACCGCCGGGGCGCGGGTCATCGCGACCGGCCGTTCCGCGTCGCGTCTCGAACCGCTGGCCGACGCCGGCGCCGAGATCGCGGTGGCCGACGCGACCTCCTTGGAGTCGATGACCTCCCTGGCCGACGCCTTCGGCCCCGTCGACGCGGTACTGCCGCTGGTCGGGGGCTGGCGCGGCGGGGGCGGGCTCGCGGGACAGTCGGATGCCGACTTCGACGCTCTCCTCCCCGCGCTGCAGGCCGTGCGGGCCACGAGCCGCGCCTTCGACGGAGCGCTGCGCGCCTCGGATGCCGGACGCTTCGCGATCGTGTCCTCGACGGCCGTCGGGCGTCCTCTCGCCGGTGGAGCGAACTACGCCGCCGTCAAGGCGGCGAGCGAGGCGTGGGCACGCGCGGTGGCCCAGGGCTATGCCAAGGCCGCGCGGGATGCCGAGGAGCCTCTGCGTGCCGCCGCCGTCGTGTTCCGCGCCAAAGCGCTGGACCCGTCGACGCTCGCCACCGCCGTGCTCGGCCTGTGGGACTCGGACGCCGCGACGCTGAACGACCGCATCATCGATCTCTGATCCCTATCGTCGATCTCTGATCACTATCGTCGATCTCTGATCCCTATCGTCGATCTCTGATCCCTGAGCGCCTCACCACCGGGCCGCGGCAGACGGAACTCCCGCACCGCTTCCTCGCGCCGTCACTCCGGCATCAGTCGACGGGACGACCGGCGCCCCGGGGCTCGTCGTCGTCGAGTCCGGCCCTGCCGCCCCGCGCTGACACCGG
This sequence comes from Microbacterium hydrocarbonoxydans, assembly GCA_040395495.1. Taxonomy (GTDB): domain Bacteria; phylum Actinomycetota; class Actinomycetes; order Actinomycetales; family Microbacteriaceae; genus Microbacterium; species Microbacterium hydrocarbonoxydans_D. The sequence continues at coordinate 86,819 of JBEBQG010000002.1, forward strand.
ATCGATCAACGTGGGCGCCGGGGTGCTCGATCGGATCTCGGTGCTCTCGTGCTCCGACGCATCCGGTTCCGCGCCCGCTTCTCCCCCGCCGAGTTCCTGTGCCGGGGCGTTCGCATACAGCTCGGACAGACGTCGGTACGAGCGCGTCAGGAACGCGAGGCCGCCGACGACCACCATGATCAGGCCCGCGAACAGGCAGATCAGGGCGATGCCGCGCGCCTCCCCCTGACCGAGCAGCCAGCCCCACTGAGCGTCGCCGGCCGGGGTCTTCATGTACGGGATGATCAGGAACTCGGCCAGAGGGGCGATCAGGAAGGCCGTGATCGGAGCGGCCGCGGCCTCCATCGCCGCCGCGACCCCGAACACGCGTCCCTGCCGCTCGAACGGGACGACCTTCTGGATGACCGTCTGCTCTGCGGCCTCGGCGGGAGGGACCAGCATCATGTAGAACCACATGCCGACCACATACAGCGGCCACCACTCCCGCAGCATGAACAGTGCGCCGAGCAGGCCCATGACCATGACCACGAGCAGGAGCGTGCGCATGGGCTTCGCACCCAACCCGAACTTCGCCACCAGCATCCCGCCGATGATGAACCCTGTCGAGGAGAACGCCAACGCGAAACCCCAGGTCTGCGCGTCGAACAGCGTGAGCCCGTATGGATCCATGAGCGCCATGTAGACGCCGCCGATGAGGTTGTTGAACGTGGAGAAGATGATCAGGGCGAACAGGCCCGGCGCCAACCGGATGGCCTGCACGCTGCCGCGGAAGTCGAGGGCGTTCGGCGCGCTCGGATCGGCCTCGGGGGTTCCCTCCGGAATGCGGATGAACAGCAGATGCGCGAACGTCAGGGCCATGGCGATGATCGCGATCACGAGCGTCCACCCCATGCCGAGGAATCCGATCGACAATCCGGAGAACACGCTGGTGACGAGGAACGCGAGGCCCTGAACCGTGCCGACCAGTCCGTTGGCGTTGGCCCGGCGGTCTTCGTCGACGAGCAGGGTCACGGTCGTCGACAGGGCGATGTTGCGGAGCTGCTCGATCACGCCGCCGAAGAGGATCACGAGGGAGAACGCCCAGAACCAGGGGCCTCCCAGGTCGAGCAGGGCCGTCTCCCCCTGCCACACGTAGAGGATGCCGGCGATGAGGAAGGCCGCTGCCGACACGATGCTCGACAGCAGCATCACCGTGTGCTTGCGATGCCGGTCGACGATGGTGCCGAAGATCATCGAGAAGAACGCGATGAAGAGCATGTAGGCGCCGCCGATGACCCCGGTGGCCAGCACGGACTGCGTCTCGATGTACACCCAGAAGGTGAGCGCGAACCAGAGGAAGCTCGTCGTCACATTGGCGATGAGGGTGTTGACGAGGACGTTCGCGAAGGCGGTCCTGGCAGCGGTCCGGTTCATGCTTCGAGGGTAGGGCGGGCCTCCGACATCCGGTAGGGGGTCCGCCGCCCCGCCGGAGGGCGCCCCGTGACGCTCCGGTGCTGCGATGGCACCCGGGCGAACGCGGTGGCGCTCCGGCCGCCGCGGGCTCGACGACCGGACCGGCGAATAGACTTGGTCGGTGAGCATCCAGCATGACCCCGCGATCCGGGGATTCGCCAGCGACAACTACTCCGGCATCCACCCCGAGGTCCTCGAGGCCATCGCCACGGCGAACGGCGGGCACCAGGTCGCGTACGGGGAGGACGCCTACACCGCGCGTCTGCAGGAGGTCTTCCGCGCGCACTTCGGCGACACGGCCGAGGCCTTCCCGGTGTTCAACGGCACCGGGGCCAACGTCACGGGCCTGCAGTCGATGCTCCCCCGCTGGGGTGCGGTGATCGCGGCGTCCACCGCCCACATCAACGTCGACGAGGGCGGCGCCCCCGAGAAGATCGGCGGCTTCAAGCTGCTGACCGTGCCGACCGACGACGGCAAGCTCACCCCGGAGCTCGTGGACCGCGAGGCCTGGGGGTGGGGCGATGAGCACCGCGCGCAGCCCCTCGTCGTCTCGATCACGCAGTCGACCGAGCTCGGCACGCTCTACTCCGTCGACGAGATCAGGGCGCTCGCCGACCACGCCCACGAGCGGGGCATGAAGCTGCACGTCGACGGCGCCCGCATCTCGAACGCGGCCGCCGCCCTCGACCTGCCGCTGCGCGCCTTCACGACGGATGCCGGCGTCGACGTGCTCAGCTTCGGCGGCACGAAGAACGGCGCCATGCTCGGCGAGGCCATCGTGGTGCTGAGCCCCGAGGCATCCTCCGGCCTGCCCTACTCGCGCAAGTTCAACATGCAGCTGTCGTCGAAGATGCGGTTCGTCTCCGCCCAGCTCATCGCGCTGCTCCAGGGCGACCTGTGGCTGCGCAACGCCCGCCACGCCAACGCCATGGCCCAGCGCCTCCGCGGCGAGATCGAGGCCGGCATCGCCGATGGCTCGATCACCGGTGTGGGATTCACCCAGCCGACGCAGTCCAACGGCGTCTTCGCCACCCTGCCGGACGGCGTCGCCGACCGGCTCCGCGAGGTGTTCCGCTTCTACGACTGGGATGCGTCGCGCAACGAGGTCCGCTGGATGTGCGGCTTCGACACGCAGGAGGCGGATGTGGACGCCTTCGTCGCGGCACTGGCACGCCTGACCTCGGCCTGACTCCGCGGAGCACCGTTCGCCGGGCTCTCCGCAGCTGTAGACGCGCGACTACCGGAGCAGCCCGAGACTGGCGAGGGCCTGCCGGATGAGGGTGCCGCGGCCCCCCTCCATCTCGGCGGAGACCGCGTCGGAACCCGCCGCCTCCGGGGAGAACCAGGTGACCTCGAGAGCGTCCTGACGCGGCTCGCAGGTGCCGGTGACGGGCACGACGAAGGCGAGCGACACGGCGTGCTGACGGTCGTCGTGGTAGGCGCTCACCCCGGGGATCGGGAAGTACTCCGCCACGGTGAACGGGAGGGGCTGCGGCGGCAGCAGCGGGAAGGCCATGGGCCCCAGGTCGTTCTCGACGTGACGGAACAGCGCGTCGCGGATGGTCTCACCGAAGCGCACCCGGCCGGAGACGATCGTGCGGGTCATCTCGCCGAGCGGCGTGGAACGCAGCAGGATGCCGATCTCGGTGACGACTCCCGACCCGTCGGTGCGCACGGGGATCGCCTCGACGTAGAGCATCGGCAGCCGCCGACGGGCCTCCTCGAGCTCGAACTCGGTCAGCCACCCGGGGTTCGCGCCCGGCGTGCGCGCCGCTCCCCCGAAGGAGCCGAGATCGGCGTCGTCGGGTTCGGGATCGGGATCGGGTGTGCGCACCGCCATGTGTCCTTTCTACCAGCCGGATCGAACGGCCGACACGGGACGCCTCCGGATGCCCTGATCCCATACCGGCCGTCTTTGGCAGGATGGAAGGGTGATGGAGATCGACGACACCGCCACCCGCTGGTCGTCCGCCGACCGTGAGCGGATGCCGGTGCTCGTGCTCCTGCACGGATACGGCGCCGACGAGCACGACCTTTTCGGGCTGGTGCCGTTCCTCCCGGAGGGGATGGTCGCCGCATCCGTCGCCGCGCCCCTCTCCCCGCCCTGGCCGATGCCCGGTCGTTCGTGGTATCCGATCGAGGGTCTCGACGGACGCGACCCCGCGCACATCACGGCTGCCGCCGAAGCGCTCCTGCGCTGGCTCGACACGGCGACCGCCGGTGCACCGTCCGTCGCGCTGCTGGGGTTCTCCCAGGGTGCCGCGGTGGCGCTGCAGGCGATGCGCCTCGCCCCCGAGCGGTTCGGCGCCGTCGTCGCACTCAGCGGCTACGCGGCGCCGGGGGCCATGCCGCTCGACGCCGATCTGGCCGCCCGCCGCCCACCGGTGTTCTGGGGACGCGGGAGCCACGACGACGTCATCCCCTCCCACCTCGTCGAGCACACGGCGCAGTGGCTCCCCGCCCACTCCGACCTCTCCGGCCGCGTCTACACCGGGCTCACCCACAGCATCTCGGAGCAGGAGCTCGGAGATGTGCGGACCTTCCTGGATCGCTGGCTCGACGGCTGATCACCGGGGCGGGAGCGCGCGCCCGTCCTCGTCATCGCCGGTCGCATCGCCGGTCGCATCGCCCGCATCACCCGCATCACCCCCATCACCCCCATCACCCGCATCGACCGCATCGACCGCATCGACCGCATCGACCGCATCGACCGCATCGTGCGGATCCGTGGCGTCGCCGGAGTCGCGCCTGAGCCTGTTCCCCGCGGCGGCGAACGCCACCATGATCCCCATGCCGATCGCGACGCCCAGGCCGATGCCGAGCCCCATGTTGCCGAAGCCGACGCCCATCGCGACGCCGACCCCCATGCCGATCGCGAGCCCTGCGCCGAGGCCCGCCCGCTGCACGGTCTCGCCCGGGTTCGGATTCTCCTCTGCCATGCCTCCACGCTAGACGCCGGCCGTCCCGCCTCTCATCCACCGAGGGACGGATATCGCGAGTTGTCCACACGTCGGCGCGCACCCGACCCTGCCCGGATCGCATATCGCCCAACGCTGGCACGCTGATCCGAACGGGCCGAGACTGAAGGGGTGCTGACGATGACCGAGCCGCAGATCTGGACGATGATGGGGGCGTTCGTCGCCCTGATGTTCGGCACGCTCACCGTCATCGCGACGTTGTTCGTGCGTGTTCTCCGCGCCGAGGTGGGCGGGCTCCGGGGCGAGATGCAGGCCGAGTTCCGTGCCGTGCGCGCAGAAGTCGGCGGGCTCCGCGGCGAGATGCACGCCGAGATCGGCGGGCTCCGCGGCGAGATGCACGCCGAGATCGGCGGCCTCCGCAGCGAGATGAAGGCCGACATCGGCGGCCTCCGCAGCGAGATGAAGGCCGAGATCGGCGGGCTGCGCGCGGAGATGCAGGCGGGGTTCGCCCGTATCGACGGCCTCGACCGAGACGTGCAGGCCCTCGTGAAGCACACCTTCGGGATGGACCGCGAGTAGTCGCGACACGCCCGGGTTGCGCGATTCGCGGCATCCGGGTATCGTCGTGGAGTCCTGTCCGCCGTGTCTGGAAGTCCTTTGATCTGATCCGTCGCCTCCGCGCCCTTCTTCCCGCGCGCTGACCCGACGATCGCCGACTCCACGGCAGATGCCTCCCCTATCCGGGCTCTTCCCGGACTCCTTCGGGGACCGGTGTCAGTGCACCCCGCACTCGACAGGAGACACCACCATGTCAACCCCCACCCTTCATGCATCGGTCCTTCTCGACCGCCTCACATTCACCTGGCCCGATGGGCAGACCGCCCTCGACGCCGTGTCCGGTGCCTTCGGAACCGGGCGCACCGGCCTCGTCGGGCGCAACGGCGCGGGAAAGTCCACGCTGCTGCGACTGATCGCCGGTGAGCTGTCGCCGACCTCCGGCATCGTCTCGGCGACCGGTGACGTCGCCTACCTCCCGCAACAGCTCACGCTCGACGTCGACCGGCGGGTGGTCGAGCTCCTCGGAGTGGCCGCGGCCTTCGACGCCGTGCGCGCCATCAGCGCCGGCGACGTCGACCCCGCGCACTTCGACGCCGTCGGGGACGACTGGGACATCGAGGCACGGGCCGAGGCGTCCCTCGCCGAGGCCGGCCTGTCCCCCGACTTCCTCGACCGCCGGGTCGGAGAGCTGTCTGGCGGAGAGGCGGTGCTGGTGGCGATCGCCGGCATCCGCCTGCGACGGGCGCCGATCACTCTCCTCGACGAGCCGACCAACAACCTCGACCGTGCCGCCCGTGCGGCCCTGGGGGCGATGATCAGGTCGTGGAAGGGCACGCTCGTCGTGGTCAGCCACGACGTCTCCCTGCTGGAGCTGATGGACGACACCGCCGAGCTGTACGGGCGGACGCTGAGCGTGTTCGGCGGTCCGTACTCCGAGTGGCGCGCCTGGTTGGACGCCGAGCAGGATGCCGCGAAGCAGGCCGAGGTCACGGCCAAACAGGAGCTCCGCAAGGAGAAGCGACAGCGCATCGAGGCCGAGGTGAAGCTCGCCCACCGCGCACGGACCGCCAAGAAGGCCGAGATCGAGAAGCGCGTGCCGAAGATCGTCGCTCACGGACGGAAGATGGCCGCAGAGGTGTCGGCCGGAAGGCTGCGCACGGAGGTCGGCGCGAAGGAGGATGCCGCCAGGGCTTCGGTCGACGAAGCAGGGCGCCGAGTGCGCTCCGACGACTCGATGAAGATCGAACTGCCGGATCCGCTGGTGTCGCGCACGCGGCGCATCGCCGAGATCGGCGACGGCGCACGTTCCTGGGTCGTCCAGGGCCCGGAGCGGGTCGCGCTGATCGGCCGCAACGGCGCCGGTAAGACGACGCTGCTGGAGCGCCTCGTCGCGAGCGCTGCGGAGCCGTCATCCGCAGCGGAGCCCGTCACGCCTGCTCGCCCGGCGGACGTCGACGACGCGCAGACCGACGACTCCGCCGACGGCGAGCCGCGTCCGGTGCTGACGGCGGTCGCGCACACCGAGCGTGTGGGATACCTCCCGCAGCGCGTGGACGGTCTCGACGAGACGCGATCGGTGTTCGACAACATCGCGGATGCCGCGCCGCAGGTTCCAGAGAAGGAGCTGCGCAACAGACTGGCGCGCTTCCTGATCCGGGGCGCGACCGCCGACAGGCCCGTCTCCGCGCTCTCGGGTGGCGAACGGTTCCGGGTCGCCCTGGCGTCGCTGCTGCTCTCCGACCCTGCACCGCATCTCGTGGTGCTCGACGAGCCGACGAACAACCTCGACCTCGACACGGTCGGTCAGCTCGTCGACGCGTTGAGGGCGTACCGGGGCGCGGTGCTCGTGGTGAGTCACGACGACGCGTTCCTCGAACGCCTCGACCTCGATCTCACCCTCGAGATCGATGAGGACGGCGCACTGGCCGAGGCCTGATCGACGCCCGATGGGGGAGCGGGCGTATCCGCTCCCCCATCGGGCGATCCCGGCTCGGCCGTCACTCCCCGTCCAGCGGCGGCGGGTCGCCGAGCTCCGCGGGGTCGCCGATCGGGAACCACCCGATCACGGTCTCGCCGTCGGACTCGTAGACCCGGATGAACCCCTCGCCCTCGAAGTCGAACATCTCCGAGTTCCGCGTGTACCCGATCTCCCCGTTCGTGGCCTGTGCCGAGACCAGGTCGGGGACGCCGTCATCGTTGGGCACCCCGTAGGTCTCGCCCCTCGCGTTCACACCCCACTCGCTGGTCTCCGAGGTGCCGTATCGGGCGACGACGGTCCAGGGCGTGCCGGGGTCGGCGGTGACGGTGATGGACGTGCCGCCGTTCGCCGGCAGCGCCCCGTCGCGGATGTGGACGGTCTTGTTCTCGCGGACCGGATCGGAGCAGTCCCAGTACGCACCGCCCTCGGTGGCCCCCTGACCCGCTCTCGTCGCGACCTCGATCTTCCCGCCTTCCGAGCAGGTGATGTCGAGGATGACCCTGTCCGCTCCCTCTGGCACGGGCCCCAGGTCGATCTCGGCCGTCCCCGTGTAGGCCCCCGTCACCGTGCCCTCCAGGGGAGTCACCGTCGTCTCGCCGGGGAGCCCCTGCACGACCACCACGGCGGCTCCGGTCAACGCACCGACCAGCGCGAGGGAGCCGACCGAGATCACGGCCGCCCTCGCGCGCCGCTGATGCCGCTGGAGCCGACTGCGGCCGGTGCCGATCGCGGTCAGTTCACGCTCGACGGCGTCGGCGAAGACACGATCCATGGTGGTGTTCATGCTGTCTCTCCTTCGGTGAGGAACCAGGGGACATGAGGCGAGTTCGGGCCGAGATCGCTCTGCATCCTGCGGCGTGCACGCATCAACCGGGTGCGGGCGGCACCCGGGGTGAGCCCCACCACACGTGCCGCCGCGGCGACGGTCAACCCGTCGAGGGCGGTGAGGGTGAGGAGTGCGGCATCCTTGGCGTCGAGTCGCGCCAGAGCCTCGCGCAGCCGGATGCCGAGCACTTCCGTCTCGATCGCCGACACGGCCTCCCCCTCTGCGTCCGGGGCGTGCTCCTCCCGCGGCATCGCCGCCAACAGCCGTCGATACCGCAGACCGCTGCGACGCTGGTTGCGCGCCGTGTTCGCCACGGCGACCAGGAGCCACGGCAGGACCGTGCCGTCGACGAGCGTGACGGCCTTGCGGCGACGCCACAGCTCGAAGAAGGCCACCGCGGTCGCATCCTCGGCGTCGTGCGACCGATCGACCAGGGCGACCGCTCGGCGGTGCACGGCGCCACGATGCAGCCGGAAGAGCTCCGCGAAGGCGTCACCGCTGCCGGTGCAGGCCCTCCGCCAGATCTCGGCCTCGTCGTTCTCTTCGCTCATACCCGGTGATGTCCGGCACACGCCGGAGTGTCACAGATCCGGTGCGGGCGCCCGCTCCGCCGCGGCCAGGACTCGAGATGGCCCCCTGTGCGACCCGGACCGCAGATCACGCACGCCGGCTTCGCATGGCCCTGGTGTGCGCGGTGGCGGGATCGGCGGCGAGCCGCGCGTATTCCTCGGACTCGCGCGGCACCAGGGCGACACGACCCTCGGCGTCGTGGTGGATCCCCCAGCCGTATCTCTTGCCGAGCGGCGAGGAGCGCAGGCAGGCCTGCCCGCGGGAGAAGAACTCCTCCCTGGCCGCGGAATCGTCGACCGGGATGCCGTGCCGCCGCGCATGCGTCTCGAAGATCACGTCGTCGGAGGTGCGCGAGTACGGCTGCTCGGCGATCAGCCGGTAGTGCAGGGCCGCGATCGTCGGCTTCTCGGACGCCGGCGGTTCGACGGCGTGCTCGGCCGGGCAGTCATCCGCGACCTCGATGAAGGTGCCCAGGTAGTTCGTCGTGTGCTGCGCCATGGCTCCAGCATCCTCCCCTCCTCCGACATCCGGCATCCGGCATCCGACCCGTCATCCGAGGCGCGGGGTCCACGCGTGCCCGGGGAGCGTCCGCTCCAGCGCCTCCGCGAGCCACGCCCTGCGCCGCGCGTCCAGATGCGGCAGCGTGGCACGGAGATCGTCCTCGTCCTTCGGCCGCCGCCCTTTCGCCTTGTAGAGCAGTTGGATCTCGGGTTGCAGATAGCGGATGCCATCTTGCTCCCACAGCGCCTCGGCCATCGGCATCCGCAGGCCTGGATCGCGCCGGTACCTCCACTCGTCTGCAGAACCCGGCCCGAGCAGGATGTCGTACTCCCAGGGATCGGCCGCGCTGCGGCGGGCCCACAGCTGGCCGCATCCGTCGGGCAGCTCACCCGGGTCATCGGACGACACGGGCTTGAGCGCCCCCGAGAACGCCGCCCACAGGTCGTACCGGCCGCCGAGGTGCGCGCGGAGCAACGGCAGCTCGTCGCGGAGGACTCCCGGATCGATGTCTTCGTGCGGCCGGACGACACCCGTGAACGCCTGCAGCGCCCATCCTCCCGCGATCCACCAGGTTCCGGCGTAGCCGTCGAAGAGCGCGCGGACGTCGTCCGGAGTGCGCGGGGTCCAGTCGCCGTACAGGCGCAAGAACTCGGCGGCGGGCACCCTCCTACGCTACCCGCCGCCCCGATGTCGGAGACAGGCCGCATGATGGAGGGATGGGTGACGTGCTCGACCGCTTCACCCCGGCCACGCAGGACTGGTTCCGGGGTGCGTTCACCGCACCCACACCGGCCCAGGCCGGTGCCTGGGAGGCGATCTCGGCGGGCAAGCACGCGCTCGTCGTCGCCCCGACCGGCTCGGGCAAGACCCTCTCGGCCTTCCTCTGGGCGATCGACAGCGTGTTCCGGGCAGGTCCCGTGGAGAAGGATGCCGCGCGCACCCGCATCCTCTACATCTCCCCGCTGAAGGCGCTGGGCGTCGACGTGGAGCGCAACCTCCGGTCCCCGCTGATCGGCATCGGCCAGTCGGCCAGGCGCTTGGGGTTGCCCGCACCGACCGTCACCGTGGGCGTGCGCTCCGGCGACACCACGTCGAGCGACCGTCGCAAGCTCGTCGCCGATCCGCCCGACATCCTCATCACGACCCCCGAGTCGCTGTACCTCATGCTGACCAGTCGCGCGGGCGAGACTCTGCGCGACGTGCACACCGTGATCATCGACGAGGTGCACGCGGTCGCGGCGACCAAACGCGGCGCCCACCTCGCCGTGAGCCTGGAGCGCCTCGACGCCCTGCGCCGCGCGCACGGCGTAGAGACTCCGGCACAGCGCATCGGGCTGTCGGCGACGGTCCGCCCGATCGACGAGGTCGCCCGCTTCCTGGGCGGCGCAGCTCCGGTCGAGATCGTCGCTCCGCCTGCGTCGAAGACGTTCGAGCTCGGCGTCGTGGTGCCGATGGACGACATGACCAACCCGCCCCCTCCGCCGGGTGTCGCCGCTCCGGTCGACGGCGAGCCGGCCGAGTACTCCGAGGTGACCGGATCGGTCTGGCCGCACGTCGAGGAGGCGATCGTCGACCGCATCCTCGAGAACAACTCCACGATCGTCTTCGCGAACTCCCGTCGCCTCGCCGAGCGGCTCACCGGCCGCCTGAACGAGATCTACTCGGAGCGCATCGGGGTCCCGCTGCCCGAGGCGACCGTGCCCGCCGCGCGGGCCCCTGCCGCCGTGGCCCCGAGCGGCGCGAATGCGCCGTCTGGAGGAGCGGCAGGGATGGCGCAGGCGGGGGCGACGGCGGGCGCCGACCCCGTGCTCGCGAAGGCGCACCACGGCTCGGTGTCGAAGGAGCAGCGGGCGCTGGTCGAAGAGGAGCTGAAGTCGGGTGTGCTGCGGTGCGTCGTCGCGACGAGCAGCCTCGAGCTCGGCATCGACATGGGCGCCGTCGACCTCGTGATCCAGGTCGAGGCCCCGCCGTCGGCGGCTTCCGGCCTGCAGCGCGTCGGCCGCGCGGGACATCAGGTCGGCGAGATCAGCCGCGCCGCGCTCTTCCCCAAGCACCGCGGCGACGTGCTGCACACGGCGATCGTCACAGAACGGATGCTGGCGGGCAAGATCGAGGCGATCCAGGTGCCGCGGAACCCGCTCGACATCCTCGCCCAGCAGACGGTCGCGGCGAGTGCGCTCGGAGAGCTCGGCGTCGAGGAGTGGTTCGAGACGGTGCGGCGCTCCGCCCCCTTCCAGTCGCTGCCGCGCTCCGCCTATGAGGCGACCCTCGATCTGCTGGCCGGACGCTTCCCCTCCGACGAGTTCGCCGAGCTCCGGCCCCGCCTGGTCTGGGACCGCGACGCGGGCACGCTCACCGGGCGGCCGGGCGCGCAGCGCATCGCCGTGACGAGCGGTGGCACCATCCCCGACCGCGGGCTGTTCGGGGTGTTCGTCGCCGGCGAGACCACCGGGGCGCGGGTGGGCGAGCTCGACGAGGAGATGGTCTACGAGTCGCGCGTCGGCGACGTGTTCACGCTGGGAACCACGAGCTGGCGGATCGCCGAGATCACCCACGACCGCGTCAACGTCATCCCCGCCTACGGCCAACCGGGCAAGGTGCCGTTCTGGCACGGCGACGGCCTCGGCCGCCCGTTCGAGTTGGGCGAGGCACTGGGGCGGTTCTCACGGGAGGTGTCGTCGGCCACGCCGGAGAAGGCCGCGCAACGGCTGATCGACGCCGGCCTCGACGAGCAGGCCAGGGCGAACCTCATGGCCCATCTCACCGAGCAGCGCGAAGCGACGGGCACACTCCCCACCGATCGCACGCTCACCGTCGAGCGCGGTCACGACGAGGTCGGCGACTGGCGCGTGATCCTGCATTCCCCGTACGGCATGAAGGTGCACGCCCCGTGGGCGCTCGCCATCAACGCCCGTGTGCGCGAGCGTCTCGGCGTCGAGGGGTCGGCCGTCGCGAGCGACGACGGGATCATCGTGCGCATCCCGGATGCCGAGGCGGAGCCGCCGGGGGCCGAGCTGTTCGTGTTCGACCCCGACGAGCTGGAGCAACTCGTGACTCAGGAGGTCGGAGGGTCGGCGCTGTTCGCCTCCCGGTTCCGCGAGTGCGCCGCCCGCGCGCTGCTGATGCCGCGGATGAACCCCAACAAGCGCACTCCGCTCTGGCAGCAGCGCCAGCGGTCGGCGCAGCTGCTCGAGGTCGCGAGACGGCATCCGACGTTCCCGGTGATCCTGGAGACGCTGCGCGAGGTGCTGCAGGACGTCTACGACCTGCCATCGCTGCGCCGGCTGGCGACCGAGATCGCCGACCGGCGCATCCGCCTCGTCGAGACGCAGCCCGCGCAGCCCTCGCCGTACGCGCGAGACCTGCTGTTCGGGTACGTCGGCGCCTTCATGTACGAGGGCGACTCCCCGCTCGCCGAGCGACGCGCGGCCGCGCTCTCCGTCGACCCCGCGCTGCTGGGCGAGCTGCTCGGCACGGTCGAGCTGCGCGAGCTTCTCGACCCCGACGTCATCGCGCAGTTCGAGCGCGAGGCCCAGCGGCTCGACCCCGAACGCCATGCCCGCGGACTCGAGGGCGTCGCCGACCTGCTCCGGATGCTCGGTCCGATGGACGCGGAGGAAGTCGCCGCGCGCCTGGAGGAGCCCGCGGAGGCGCAGGCGCATCTCGACGCCCTCGTCGCGGCCCGTCGCGCGATCCCCGTGACCATCGCCGGGGTGCATCGCGTCGCCGCGATCGAAGACGCCGGCCGTCTGCGCGACGCTCTCGGCGCCGCACTGCCCACCGGCATCCCCGTGGCGTTCCTGGAACCGCTGGCCGATCCGCTCGGCGATCTGCTCGCCCGCCACGCGCGCACGCACGGCCCCTTCACCACGGATGCCGTCGCCACCCGATTCGGCATCGGCTCGGCGGTCGCCCGGCATACCCTGCAGCGGCTGGAGCACGCGGGGCGGCTCTCGAGCGGGTACTTCCTGCCGACCGCGGCCGGCTCGGCCGACGATCTGGAGTGGTGCGACGCCGAGGTGCTACGGCGCCTGCGCATGCGCTCGCTGGCGGCGATCCGCGGCAGCGTCGAGCCGGTGTCGCCCGAGGCCTACGCGCGGTTCCTTCCCGACTGGCAGCACCTCGCCCGCCCGCTCGACGGGCTCGACGGCGTGCTCACCGTGATCGAGCAGTTCGCCGGGGTGCCTGTGCCGGCGAGCGCGTGGGAATCCCTCGTGTTGCCTTCGCGAGTGCGCGACTACACGCCCGCGATGCTCGACGAGCTCACGGCATCGGGCGAGGTGATCTGGTCGGGCCACGGCACTCTGCCTGGCCGCGATGGATGGGTGTCGCTGCACCCCGCGGATCTCGCCCCGTTCACCCTGCCCGAGCCCGACGATGAGATCGCGAGCGACTCCCTGGAGGCGAGGCTCCTCGCCGCGCTGCAGCCGGGCGGCGCCTATTTCGCCGCACAGCTGAAGGAGATGACGCAGGCCGAGAACGAGCAGTCGGTGCTGGAGTCGCTGTGGGCGCTGACCTGGGCGGGTCGCGTCACCAACGACACGTTCGCGCCGATCCGCACCCTGCTGGCCGGCGGCTCCCAGGCGCACAAGGTCACCCGTCGGGCTCCCCGCGCCCGCACCTACCGGGGCATGTCCCTCGCCCGCACCGCGCCGCGTCCTACCTCGCTCGGCGGACGCTGGTCGCTCCTGCCCGTCGCCGAGACCGACCCCGCACGCCGGGCGACCGTCACGGCCGGGCTCCTCCTCGACCGGTACGGCGTGGTCACCCGGGGCGCCGTGCAGGCGGAGGGCGTGCCAGGCGGCTTCGCCCAGGCCTATCGCGTGCTCGCCGGCTTCGAGGAGGCCGGCCACTGCCGCCGGGGCTACGTGATCGAACGGCTCGGCGCCGCGCAGTTCGCCGCATCCGCCACCGTCGATCGGCTGCGCACCTTCGCAGGGCTCGCCGACCCGCCGCCGCGCGCGGCGATCACCCTCGCTGCGACAGACCCGGCCAACCCCTACGGGGCGGCGCTGGCCTGGCCTCGGCTGGACGGCGTCGCGGCGCGCCCGGGCAGGAAGGCCGGAGGCCTGGTCGTGCTGGTCGACGGTTCGCTCGTGCTCTCGCTCGAGCGGGGTGGCCGGACCGTGCTGCGCTTCAGCGACGACGTGGAGGTGCTGCGGGCCGCGGCATCCGATCTCGCCGCCACCGCGCGCGCACGCCGCCTCGACACCCTCACGATCGAGAAGGTGAACGGCGAGGGCGTCTACGGCACCGATCTCGCCCTCGCGCTGCAGGAGGCCGGCTTCGTCGCGACGCCGCGCGGCTACACGCTCCGCAAGGCGATCTGACCGCTCCGCCTCGGCAGCACCCGGCGACGGAGCAGGTGCGCGTGCGCGCGGAGGACCCGGTCGGCGCAGATCCGGTCGGGCCGACCGGCTCAGCGTGTCATGAAGGCCGCCAGCACGGTCGCGCCGACGCCGAACACGAGCGGCAGCAGACATCCGATCGCGTACGTCCTCCCGGCACCCCGTCCCTTTCGCATCGCCTCGATGCGCGAGCGCCGAGCCGGATCGATCGGACCCCACTCCTGACGGGGGTCTCCCGCCTCGACGAAGGCGACGAGCCGAAGCAGCTCCTCGACCCATTCCCAGACCACGGGGTCGGTGAGGGAGAGCGCCCGACGCACGCTGATGAGGATCCTTCCGTCGACGAACTCGACGTCGGCGGAGTCCGCGGCGTCGAGAATCGCCCGTTGCACCGCCGGGGTGAGCACCGCCGCGACCTCGTCGGCGAGAGCCGGATCGCAGCGCACTTCGGCTCTCGTCCCGAAGAGGCCGTCGCGCGTGAGCCGCTTCTGCCCGGACGGCGCGCTCCACCCGTTGCCAGGAGGTCCGCCCCGCGGCGTGATGGTCATCGCAGGGAAGGACCGCGACACCGCGAACGACGCGTAGGTCGCCTCGTACGGCATCCGCCCCCTGGCGACCCACATCTCGTAGGTGTAGTCGCCGACCTCGAACGCCCGCGGCGTGTGCGACGTCATCACGTTCGTCGCCGTGCGTGCCGACCCCGCGTGGAACAGCGCTCCCGGCCGCTCCACGTCGTACTCGGCGATCACGTGCGTGAGGTCGTTGACCGCGGCGAACCGCTCGAGACGGTGGATGTCGAGCTCGAGGTCCTCGCGGATGGTGAGATGCCGGCGGATCCGGGCGATCGCGAGAGGCAGCACCATGATCACGGCGATGGGGATGAGCCCTGTGATGCCGTAGCCTCCGCCCGCCATCAGGTACACGGCGTTGAGGAACAGCAGCGCGAGGAGGCCGACGAGCGGCACGAGCACCACCGTCTGCAGCCAGTTCCACACGGATGCCCGTCGCAGTTCGACGCCACGCCCCTCTCGGGCGATGCGCTCCTCGGCTGCGGCGATCGCGACGGCCCTGTCGACCGGTCGTCGCAGCATCGACGGATCGAATCGCCCCGGCACGCGGTTCCCCTTCCCGGCCCGTCACTCGGGCACAGGAGACGATCATGACAGGATTCCCGGCGGTGTCGGCGCCCTGACGTAGGGTGTCGAACATGATCCAGGAGTTCGCGGCGGGCGTGCGCACGCTGCTGCGCGGCTTCGCGCTGTTCCGCACGCGACCCCGGTTGATGACCCTCGGACTGATCCCAGCGGTGATCGCGATCCTCGTGCTGGGCGCGCTGCTCGTGCCGCTCGTCCTCGGCATGCCGTCGATCTCCGCCTGGATCACACCCTTCGCCGACGAGTGGCCGGCTCCGTGGCAGGGCCTGTTGCGCGCCGCTGTCGGCTTCGTCATCGCGGCGGCGGCCATCGCGCTCGCGAGTGCGGTGTTCACCGCGCTCACGCTCGTGATCGGCGACCCCTTCTATCAGCGCATCTGGCACGCCGTCGAGGTGGAGCTCGGCGACCCGGCCCCCGTCGACGGCGGACGGTTCTGGACGACCGTCGCCGAGGGACTGCGGCTCGTCGTGCTCGGCGTGCTCATCGCGCTGCTCGTGCTGCTCGTCGGCCTCATCCCCGTCATCGGCGGGGTCGTGGGGCCTGTGACCGGCGTGATCCTCTCCGGGCGGCTCCTGGCCCGCGAGCTCACCGGACGCTCGTTCGACGCGCGTGACCTCAGCTCCGCCCAGCGCTCGGCGCTCTTCTCGCGCAGCAGAGGCCGCGTGCTGGGGTTCGGCGTCGCCACGCAGCTCTGCCTCCTCATCCCCGGCGGCGCGATCGTCGTGATGCCGGTGGCGGTCGCCGCGTCCACGGTGCTCGCGCGCGACGTCCTCGCGCGAGCCGGCGGCATGCCCCCGCAGCCGGGCACCCCGCCTCCGCCGCACACCTCGGCCCTGCCGCCCGCCCCGGCCGCTCCGCAGACGCCGCCGCCACCGGCCGTGCCTCCGACACCTCCCACGCCGCAGACGCCGGCCGCTCCGCCACCACCTCCCGGCGCGCTCTGATGCCCGAGGGCGACACCGTCTTCCGCACCGCCAGGCGTCTCGACGAGGCCCTGGCCGGGGCCGAGGTCACCCGCTTCGACCTGCGCGTCCCGCGGGCCGCCACGGTCGACCTCACCGGGCAGCCGGTGCACGGAGCCGTCGCCCGCGGCAAGCACCTGCTGCTGCGCATCGGCGAGAGCACGCTGCATTCGCATCTGCGCATGGAGGGCGCCTGGTTCGTGTACCGGCCGGGCGAGAAGTGGCGGCATCCGGCCTTCACCGTCCGCGCGATCGTCGGCACGGCGGAGAGAGAGGCCGTCGGGGTCGACCTGGCCGAGGTCCAGGTCGTGCCCACCCGCGAGGAGGATCGACTCGTCGGCCATCTCGGGCCGGATCCGCTGTCGCCCGATTGGGACGCCGCAGAGGCGATCCGCCGCCTCGGGAGCGATGGCCGCAGCATCCACGTCGCCCTTCTCGACCAGCGCAACGTCGCCGGATTCGGCAATGAGTACGCCGCAGAGCTGCTGTTCCTGCGGGGAGTGCTGCCGACCACGCCGACGCCAGAGGTGGACGTCGGCGCGCTGATCGACCTGGGGGCGCGCACCATCCGCGCCAACCGCGACCGGGTCGATCGCACGTTCACCGGCGTCGAGCGGCGTGGTCAGACGACCTGGGTGTACGGACGCGCCGGACGACCCTGCCGACGCTGCGGAGCCCTCATCCGGCGCGGCTCTCTCGGCGCCGATCCGACCCGCGAGCGGCTGACCTTCTGGTGCCCGTCCTGCCAGCGCTGAGCATCATCCCCGCCCGGGAATGAATCGGCCTCCTCCGTGGTTGTTGCTATATCCGGAGGACTCCGGACACGGGAGGTTTCCGTGGTGGTGATCCGGTCCGAACATGGAGGAACGGTGGGCAAGAACTACGTCGACATCGAGAACGACCAGGGCGACACGCTGCGGTACCGCAAGCACGCCAACGGTCGTGGCCTCGTCGCGCACGGCGCGAAGGTGCATCCCAAGGCGCACATCGAAGCGGGCGCCTACATCGAACCCGGCGCGCGCGTCGGCGCCGGGGCGACCGTCGCCCGTGGCGCGTGGATCGATGCGGATGCCGTGATCGGCGAGAACGCCCACATCGAGGCCCACGCGCACATCGGGCAGGGCGCGGCCGTCGGAGCCGGCGCCACCGTCGGGGTCCGCACCGAGGTCGGCGCCGGAGCGCGCATCGTGCGCGGCGCCCGCATCGGCGACGACGAGATCGTGGCCGCAGGCCTCACCGTGGCCACCGACCCGAAGGGCCTCTGGCTGGCCGCCTGATCGGGCTCGGCCTGAACGCTGATCCGCCTCGGTCCAGCCGCCTGACGCCCGGCGCACCTGTGGCTCATCTGCACAGCCGCATCCGCGACCTCGGTCGACGAGAGGTCGACAGGGGTTGCATCCGCGGCGACTACGCGCGGGAGCGCCGTCCGGCCTGTGCCGAGGCCAGGCTCGACAGCGCGAGCGCGCCGACGAGCAGACCGAAGTCGCGGAGGGCGATGTCGAGGTAGCCGCCGACGCTGACCAGGCTCACGATGATGCCCAGCAGCCACGCCGCCACCAGGTAGCCGCCGAACCGGGGCAGGAAGGCGACGACCACACCGGCTGCGATCTCGACCGCGCCGACGATGAGCATGGCGGTGTGGGCGTCGCCGGGGATGAGGTCGTCCATCCAGGGGGCGAGATAGCGCTCCCAGTCCGATGTGAGGATCCGCACGAACTTGTCGAGTCCGAAGAGGATCGGCGCGACGGTGAAGACCGTGCGCAGCAGCAGGAACGCCTGCCGGTTCCCGTCCTGCAGCAGCGGAAGACGGGTCTCGGTGCGAGTGGACATGTGCTCATCCTTTCTAAAAGATATTTGGCCATACTTTAGAATCGCTTGACTCTAAAAACAAGAGCAATATCATTTAGAGATGGGCGGGGTGACGGAGGACGCGGCGCGGATCGGAGCGCTTGCGGATCCGACGAGGGCAGCGCTCTACACCCACGTGATCGCGCAACCCGATGCCGTCAGCCGCGACGCCGCGGCCGCGGCCGTGCAGGTGCCTGTGCACGTCGCCAAGTTCCAGCTCGACCGTCTCGTGGACGCCGGTCTTCTCGATGTGGAGTTCCGCCGGCTCAGCGGCAGGAGCGGCCCCGGCGCCGGGCGACCGGCGAAGCTCTACCGGCGGGCGGACGGTACCGTGTCCGTCTCCCTCCCGGAACGCCGCTACGACCTGGCCGGGCATCTGCTCGCCCGCGCCATCGAGCACTCGGCATCCGGCGTCCCTCTCCCCCAGGCGATCGACGAGGTCGCCCACGACGAGGGCGCCCGCGTGGGCACGGACCGCGTCATCGACACCCCGCCGGAGGAGCTGGGCAGGCTCGGCGCTGTGCTCGCGGAGCACGGCTACGAACCGCGGATCGACGGCGAGCGGATGCTGCTCGCGAACTGCCCCTTCGACACCCTCGCCAGAGAGCACACCGAACTGGTGTGCTCGATGAACCACGCGTACGTCCGCGGCGTCGCCGACGGCCTGGGGTGCGCTCACTTGCGTGCCGATCTCGCCCCCGCCGAGAACCGGTGCTGCGTGACCGTGACCCGATCGCCGACGACTCCGCCCGCGTCATAGCCCCGAGCTACCCTGGTCCCATGGCGAAACAGGCGCGGCGACCCGGCAGACCGAGCGGCCCCGCGCCCGGGGGGCGACGCAACAAGGCCGCGCCCGCCGAACGATTCCCGCCGCGCAAGCCGCAGAAGAAGACCGCGCCCGTGGTGTTCGACGCGCCAGCTCCGGCACCGGAGGACCCCCGCGTCTTCCGGCTCGGGGCCGTGGAGGGCGCGACACCCGGCAAGTGGATCGACGCGTGGAAGCAGCGGATGCCGCACGTGCCGCTCGAGCTCGTGCCGATCCCCCTCGCCGACCAGCGGGCCGCGATCGACGGTGTCGATGCGGCCCTCGTGCGCCTCCCCCTCGACGATGCGTCCCTGCACGTCATCCGTCTGTACGACGAGATCCCCGTGGTCGTCGCGTCCGCGGACTCGCACCTGCTCGCGGCCGACGAGCTCACCGCGGCCGATCTCGCGGGCGAGGTCCTGATCGGCGTGGCCGCCGAACCGCTCGGCCCGCTCGACCTGCCCGGAACGGCGCCGGCGACGTTCCCGCCGCTGCCGGCATCCGATGCGATCGCCACGGCCGCCACCGGGATCGGCATCGTCATCGTGCCCCTGTCGATCGCGCGTCTGCACCACCGCAAGGACACCGGCCACCGGCCCCTCCTCGAGGGACCGATCTCGACCGTGGCGCTGGCGTGGCCCCGCGACCGCACCACCGCCGACGTCGAGACCTTCGTCGGCATCGTGCGCGGCCGCACCGCCAACTCGTCGCGCTGACGGGGCTCTCGTTAGAATCTCCGGATGGCTTCGCTTCTCTACGTCTGCGTGCGTCCCGAGGTCGGGGCGGCGGATGCCGAGCACGCCTCGTTCCGCCGCGCGCTCGGCGTGGACGTCGTCGACCGCCTGAACCTGCTCGACGAGTCGCTCGACGAACACCGTCTCGCGCGCTACCGCGGCGTCGTGGTCGGCGGCTCGCCGTTCAACGTGAGCGACCCCGGGAAGTCCCCGCTGCAACGGCGGGTCGAGCATGATCTGGAGAGCATCGCCGGCAGAGCGATCGACGGCGAGGTGGGGGCGTTCTTCACCTGCTTCAGCATCGGCGTGGTCACCCGGATGCTGGGCGGATCCATCACGCTCGACACGCCGGAGTCCGCCAGCGCGACCGTGATCGAGACCACCCCGGAGGGGGCGGACGATCCCCTGTTCGGGCCGAGTGCACCCGCGCTCACCGTCTTCACGGCGCACAAGGAGAGCGCCGCCGCGCTGCCGTCAGGCGCGGTGCTGCTCGCGACCAACACGGCCTGCCCCGTGCAGGCCTACCGCGTCGGCACGCATCTCTACACGGCGCAGTTCCACCCCGAGCCGACCCCGCGCGACTTCGCCGACCGGATGACCTTCTACCGCACCACCGGGTACTTCGATCCGGAGGAGTTCGACCTCGTGCAGGGACAGGTGCTCGCCGCATCCGTGACCGAGGGCGCCGCCCTGCTCCGACGGTTCGCCGAGCGCTTCGCCTGAGGCTGACCGCGGGTGTCCGGTTCGCGGACCGATCCGGCCTGCACGTTTCTCGGCGCCACAGGCCTCTCCGGCCTGCACGTTTCTCGGCTCCACAGGCCTCTCCGGCCTGCACGTTTCTCGGAGACTCGTCGGAATCTCGGATGATCCGCCTCGAACCTTCCGAGATACCTGATCCCGTCCGAAAGCACGCGCCCGCAGGCGGGCGGTGAGTCAGGCAAGCCAGGGGCGGAACCCGGCCGCGGCACGCGGCCCCGTCCGAAGACCGCGGGGCTCATCCGCGCAGCAGATCGATCCGTTCGCGCAGATACGCCTCCAGCGGCATGAGGCCGCCCGAAGTGCTCCAACGCACCGACGGCACCCCGTCGACCGTGGCGAGCGGACCGGACGCCCCTCCCGCGTCGACCGCGGCCAGGTCGATCACGCTCCATCCCACATGCACGACCTCGCCGGCGGCGAACCCGCCCCGGAGCGCCTCCTCCCGGCGAACCGCCCGCTCCCTCGCCGACTCCGCCGTGTAGCCGCGCCGCCCCGCGTCTGCGGCCCGCAGCACCTCGGCGGTCGCGAGGACGTGCGTGCCGGTCAGCAGCAGCACGCCCACGTGCCAGGCCTCGCCGACCCGCACGATGCGCCGACCGCGCCACCGCGACTCCCGCTCCTCGCCGAGCCCCTCCTTGGAAACCGCGGCGAGCCGTGGCACGGCGGCGGCGATCACCTCCGAGGCGGTGCTCACAGCTCCCCCTGCGGCACTCCGGCGGCGGCCCGGCCCACGATCGGCGCGCGGTCGCCGCGCAGCAGCATCCCGATCAGCGGATACAGCAGCACCGACAGCATCCCCGCTCCGACCAGCGACGCCGCCATGCCCGAGTCGATCATCCGTTCGTCCACGCCGATCGCGGTGACCGCGACGATGATGGGCAGTCCTGTGGCCGCGAGCATGCCGAGGGCCGCGCGGTCGCGGGCGCCGAGCCCCGCCGGCGCCGACAGCTGCGCGGCGGAGCCCCGGATGAGGAGCAGAGCCACGAGGAACAGAGGCACCAGTCCGAGCGCCGACGGCGAGGAGAGCAGCGCGGCCAGATCGAAGTTCACGCCCGTGTAGAGGAAGAACACGGGCACGAGGAATCCGAAGGCGATCGCCTCGATCTTGCTCTCGATCGCCTCGGCGTCCTTCTTCGGAGCCCGCGCCATGATGATGCGCCACACGGCGCCGGCGACGAAAGCCCCGAGCAGCATGTCGAGGTCGAGCATCACGCTGAGGCCCACCAGAGCGGCGATGAGCATGAGCACGAAGCGGACGCCGAACTGGTCGGAGGTGTGCAGCGTGGCTCGCACGAACGAGTGCAGCCGCCCGTGGGGGACGCGGCGCGCGAGCAGCACGGCGGCGCCGGCGAGCACCACGAACGTGAGGAGCACCGCGGTCGCGACCGGCGTGGAGCGGGTGCTGAGGAACACGGAGATCGCGATCAGCGGCAGGAACTCCCCCACCGCGCCGATCACGCTCACCGCCGTGCCGAACGGTGTGCCGAGCTCGCCTGCGTCGCGCAGGATCGGCATCAGCGTGCCCAGGGCAGTGGAGCTGAGCGCGATGCCGATCACGACCATGCCCTCGCCGGGGGCGAAGACGAACCCGAGCCCCACCCCCAGCACGACGCTCAGGATCCAGCCGAGGCTCGCCCTGGCGAGCGGCCGTCCGGCGATCGCGCGGAAGTCGATCTCGGAGCCCGCGACGAAGAACAGCATCGCGAGCCCGAAATCGCTCAGCTTCTCGAGGACGGGACCCGGTTCGACCCAGCCGAGCACGGCCGGCCCGACGAGGATGCCGAGCACCAGCTCGAACACGATGATCGGGACGCGCACCACCGGGCGGATGCCGCGGGCGAGCAGGGGTGCGGCGACGGCGAGCAGCGGTATCAGCACCAGTCCCAGGTCGCTCGCGGTCACGATCTCAGGGTAGCGAGTCGTCGCGGATTCGCCCGCCGGCTCGCATCCACGGCAGAATCGATGGACACCCCGAGGAGTCCCCATGCCCCAGCCCGACACCGCCCGCCTGCTCATCGCGTGCGACGACCAGCCCGGTATCGTCGCCGCCGTCGCCGGCGTCCTCGCCGAGCACGGGGCGAACATCATCTCGCTCGACCAGCACTCCACCGACTCCGAGGGCGGCCGCTTCTTCCAGCGCACCGTCATCCACCTGCCTGGACTCGCCGCCGCGCGTCCCGCGCTCGAGGCCTCGCTCGACGAGGTCGCCCGGCGGTTCGGCATGGAGTGGTCGCTGCACGACACGTCCCGCCGCAAGCGCGTGGCGATCTTCGTGTCGAAGTACGACCACTGCCTCATGGAGCTGCTCTGGCGCACGCAGCGCGGCCAGCTCGACATCGACATCACCATGGTCGTGTCCAACCACCCCGACCTCGCCGAGTCGGTGCGGTCGTTCGGCGTGCCGTTCGTGCACATCCCCGCGGGAGACAAGGCGGCGATGGAGGCGCGCCAGTTGGAGCTGCTGCAGGGCAACGTCGACCTCGTCGTGCTCGCGCGCTACATGCAGATCCTCACCGACGACTTCATCGAGCGCCTCGGCGCCCCGGTGATCAACATCCACCACTCGTTCCTGCCCGCGTTCATCGGCGCGAACCCCTACGCGCGGGCCAAGGAGCGCGGCGTCAAGCTCATCGGCGCGACCGCCCACTATGCGACGGCCGACCTCGACGAGGGACCGATCATCGAGCAGGACGTCACGCGGGTGACGCACTCCGAGTCCGCGGCCGAGCTGCAGAGCCGCGGGGCCGACGTCGAGCGCCTGGTGCTCGCCCGCGCCGTGCAGTGGCACGCCGAGGACCGCGTGATCGTGCACGGCCGCTCGACCGTCATCCTCTGACCCTCCGGCTTCCGAGTCGCATGATCGGCCCTGTTTCGGGCCGACACGGGGGTCGATCATGCGACTCGGAAGGGTGCCGGCCTCAGGCGGGGACGCCGGCCGCGAGCTCGGCGAAGGCGTCGGATGCCGTCGCATACCGTGCGAGCGGGGCGGCCTGCCCCATCCACAGCGACTGCAGGTCGCCGAGGTTCTGCTGGCCCGCCGCGGTTCGGAAGCGTCCGGTGAGCCAGTTCTGCATCGGGAATGGCGCGATCGTGCCGCTCGCCTCGATCGCGCGCACCGCGCGGTTGCGGGCGCCGCGCGCGAGCCGGCCGCTCATCGCCCGGGTGAGCACCGTCTCATCGCCCGGAGTGGACCGGATCGCGTCCCGATGCGCGTCGGTGGCCGCCGACTCGGCCGTCGCGACGAACGCCGTTCCCGCCTGCACGCCGGAGGCGCCCAGCGCGAACGCGGCGGCCACGCCCCGGCGGTCGGAGATCCCGCCCGCGGCGACCACCGGCAGGTCCACCGCGTCGACGACCTGCGGCAGCAGCGCGAACAGCCCCACCAGCGAGTCCTCGGCGGGGCGCAGGAACGAGACCCGGTGCCCCGCGGCCTCCGCACCGGTCGCGACCACGGCGTCCACGCCCGCCTCGCCGAGCGCCACGGCCTCCGAGACCGTCGTCGCGGTGCCGACGACGCGGATGCCGCGGCGATGCGCCTCCTCCACCACCTCGGGAGACGGCACCCCGAACACCACGCTGAGCACCGCGGGCGCCCCCTCCCAGATCGCGTCGAGCTGTTCGTCGAGGCTCGGCAGGTACCGCTCCGGGCGTGAGGGGATCTCGACGCCGACGGCCTCGTAGAACGGCTGCAGCGCCTGTGCGAAGACCGCGTGCTGCGCGGCATCCGGTTCGACCTCGTCGCCGGTCGGCAGCCAGATGTTCACGGCGAAGGGCTTCGACGTCGCCTCGTGCAGGGCGGCCAGGGTCGAGCGGATGCGCTCTCCGTCGTAGCCGTACAGGCCGTATGACCCGAGCCCTCCCGCCTCGCTCACGGCGGCGGTCAGCGCCACCGACGACAGGCCGCCGAACGGGGCGAGGACGATCGGATGCTCGAGATCGAAGAGGGTCATGCCTCGACGTTACGCCTGCAGCGCACAGCCCCGGCGGAGTGTGACTTCTGTCAGCCGCCGGTGATAGCCTCGGGCCGGAAAGGGGTGCGCATGGGCGAGTGGTTCAGCCAGATGCTGACGTTCGTCGCTGCCGCGCTCGGGCTCGTCTCGATGCCGGATGCCGCGGCCCTCGGCCTCGCGATCGCCCTCGTGGCCCTCGCCACCCTCACCATCGCCCTCGCGCTGACCCTCGCGCCTTCGGCCGATCGGGATGCCCCGCATCCGCTCCGTGCCATCGACGTGGGGGCGTTGCTCAGCCAGAGCGATCCCGATGCCGCCGGTCATCCGCGCCCTCGTGCGCCGGGAGTCGCCGTCGCCGCGTAGTCCGTCATCGAGCGGGACTGCGCGGCCTTCGCCGACCCTCCCGACTCATGAAACGGACACCATGGACATCTTCGCCTTCCCTCCACTCGCCTGGCTTCTCGACACCGCCTACGGCGCCCTCGCCGGGCTCTCCACCCTCCTCGAGCCCCTCGCCGGGGCATCCGCCGCCGCCCTCGCCGTCGTGCTCGTCACCCTGTTCGTGCGCGCCCTGCTGATCCCGGTCGGGATCTCCCAGACCAGAGCGGAGCAGACCAGGGCACGCCTCGCCCCGCGGCTGCGCGCCCTGCAGAAGAAGCACAAGAAGAACCCCGAACGGCTGCAGAAGGAGATGATGGAGCTCTACCGCTCGGAGAACACCTCCCCCTTCGCCGGCATGCTGCCGGTGCTCGCGCAGGCCCCGGTCGTCGGCATCCTGTACACGCTGTTCATCCGTCCGGAGATCGCCGGGCACCCCAACGCGCTGCTCTCCCACGACCTGTTCGGGGCGCCCCTGGGCACGAGCCTCCTGCACATGCTGACCGCGGGGCCGTTCTCGGTGCCGACGCTCCTCGTGTACGCGGTGCTGCTGCTCGTCATGCTCGTCGTCGCCGACATCACGCGGCGCGTGTTCCAGCCCGCGCCCGTCGAGGACTCGCCGATGTCGTCGCCGGGGATGCTGCGGGTGATGAACGCGCTGCACTACCTGACCGCCGTGTTCGCGGTGTTCGTTCCGCTGGCCGCGGCGCTGTACCTCACGGTGACCGTGGTGTGGACCCTCGTGCAGCGCGCCGTGCTGCGCCGCCGCTTCCCGCTGCCGGTACTTGTGGCCGCCTGAGGCGACGCCCCCTCCGTTTCGAGTCGCACGAGTCACCCCGCCCGACGGCCGAGAAGGGTCAGTCGTGCGACTCGAAACCCCGGGTCAGTCGGGCAGCGGGATCGGCGCCGTGAAGGGGCCGTCGCCGGAGCGGCGGTCACGCCGCACGCCCAGCGTGGTGCCGACGCTCGCCGCGATGACGAGCGCGACGGCGACCATGCGCAACGGCGTCGCGCTCTGGCCGAGCACGAGCCACCCCGCCAGGGTCGCGAACGCGGGCTCGAGGCTCAGCAGCACGCCGAACACGCGCTGCGGGAGCCGGCGAAGGGCCGCCAGCTCGAACGTGTACGGGATCACCGACGACAGCACCGCCGTGATCGCGGCGAGCAGCAGCAGCGTCGGGTCGGCCGCGACCGTGACGGATGCCGGGACGCCGACGGGGAGCAGCAGCACCGCCGCGACGACCAGCCCGATCGCGAGCCCGCTGGTGCCGGGGATGAGTGCGCCGACGCGAGCGCTCATCCGGATGTACATCACCCAGAATCCGGCGGCGACGAGGATGAAGAGGACCCCGAGGGGATCCAGCGGCTCCTCGCCGATCATGCCGTCGACGCCGAGCAGCGCGATGCCGATCAGGGCCACCCCCACCCACGCCGCGTCGGCCAGGCGCCGGGTCAGCACGGCGGCGAGCACGAGCGGGCCGAGGAACTCGATCGCGACCGCGGGGCCGAGCGGGATGCGGTCGATCGCGGCGTAGAAGAAGCCGTTCATCGCGGCGAGCGAGACGCCGAAGAGGATCGCGGCCATCCACTGCGCACGCGTCCATCGACGCGGCCGCGGTCGCACGATGACCAGGAGCAGCAGGGCGGCGATCGCGACCCGCAGCGAGGTGACGCCCCACGGCCCCAGCACCGGGAACAGGTGCGCGGCCACGGCGGCGCCGAACGGCAGCGAGGCGCAGGATCCGACGACGAGGGCGACGCCCACGAGAGGGCGGGACGACGCGGAGTGCTGCACCCGTCCAGCCTAGGGCGTCGGACCCCGCCGGGAGCGGCCGGTCCCCTCGATCCCTCCGCGGCTCCCGGCGGGGCGGCTCACAACGGCTTGCCGCCCGTCACCGGCAGCACGGCACCGGACACGTACGACGACTCGGATGCCGCCAGGTACACGTAGGCGCCGGCGAGCTCGGCCGGCTGCCCCGCCCTGCCCAGCGGCGTGTCGGCCCCGAAGGTCCGCAGCCGCTCGGCGTCCCATCCGGTCGCGGGGATGAGCGGCGTCCAGATCGGGCCCGGCGCCACGGCGTTCACGCGGATGCCGCGGGGGCCGGCCTCCTCGGCGAGCGCCCGCACGAAGGCCACCTGCGCGGCCTTGGTCATCGCGTAGTCGACGAGCCCCGGCGACGGATGGAAGGCCTGGATGGACGCGGTCACGATGATGCTCGACCCCGCCTCCAGGTCGGGGTACGCCGCACGCGCCGTGAACAGCATCCCGGAGAGGTTCGTGTCGAACACCCGTCTCATCCGCTCGGTGCGGAGGTTCTCGAAGCCGTCGATGTCGTGCTGGTACCCGGCGTTCAGCACGAGCACGTCGAGTCCGCCGAGAGCGGCGCGCGTCTCGGACACGACGGCGGCGGCGAACCCCTCGTCGCGCACGTCCCCCGGGAGGCTCACGCCCGTGCGTCCGGCCGCACGCACGAGGGACAGGGACTCCTCGGCATCCCTCTGCTCCTCGGGGAGGTGCACGATCGCGACGTCGGCGCCCTCGCGGGCGAAGGCGATCGCCACGGCCCGCCCGATCCCCGAGTCACCGCCCGTGATGAGGGCGCGGCGTCCGTCGAGGCGGCCGTGCCCGACGTAGCTGTGCTCGCCGTGATCGGGCTCCGGCCTCGTCTCCTCGGTGTGTCCGGGCTGATCCTGTCCCTGGGGCGGGAACCCCTCGCGCCGATGCGCGTCGCGGGGGTCGTTCGTGTCGGTCATCGCTGCTCACCTCGATCTGTTCGCGAGCACTCACGGTGACGTACCGCACGACCGCGGCCCAGGGGGTTGACAGGTCCGATCCTGCTCCCCGCCCGATCAGACCGGCGGCGTCACCGGCACCTCCTCGGTGCCCGGAGCGTCTCCCGCCTCGGCGGGCTCCGGCACCAGGTAGAGACCGCCGGGCGAGTTGGCGGTGAACGCGAGCGCGTCGACCCAGGCCCGGTTGATCGAGGGCTGCCTGCTCCCGAAGTACTTGAACACGAGCGAGCTCCCCGGCTGCATCCAGACCGTCGTGCGCCCGCCGCCGACGCTGGCGTCCTCACGCCAGCTGAACGGGAACGGCTCTCCGCGGCGCAGCTTGGCGGTGATGACGAGCTGCAGGTGGGTGAGCGCCCTGTCCTCGATCTCGGTCTTGACTCCGCCTTCGTAGATGAACTTGCCCATCCGGATACCGCTCCTCGGTTCGATCCTCGATCCCCAGTCCGACAGGGTCTGTCGGAATCATCCCCCTCTGCGTAGCGTAGGCCCCATGGGCATGCTCTATTACGACGACGCCAGCAATCCGATCCAGATCGACGATCTGGCGCTCGCCCACCTGAAGGTCGTCATCGCCACCAAGCTGCGCCGCAACGAGAGCTTCACGCTGTCGTGGCGGCACCCCGAGGGCGATCCTGTGGGACGGTCGACGATCTGGCTGCATCCGTCGATCCCGCTGCGCTTCGTGTTCGACGACCCCGTGGCCCCTCAGCTGCGACCCGAGTGGATCGCAGCGATGGCCAACTCGGCGAGCACGAGCGGCGGCATCACCCTGGTCACCGAGGACATGATCCCCGACGACACGAGCGCGACGCAGGACGACGAGGGCTGAAGTCAACCCCCTCGGCGTCTGCTCCCCCGCCGTCTACGGTCGGCAGTCGAGATGCGAGGAGGTACGCGCATGAACGCCCGACACATCGACGACCGGCCGACCAGGGGCCACACCCCCGGCACCACCCACGCGGACTGGGGGGCGGGGTCGCCCCGGCTCCGGATCACGCGCGACGACGAACGGTTCGAGTTCCGACTCGAGGCGGATGCCGTGCACATCGGGTCGGCCGAGGGCAACGAGTTGCGGCTGCCGGACACCGAACCCGTGCACGCCACGATCACCCACGACGATCGCGACGAGTACGTGCTGCAGTTGCACGCCCCCGGCGAGATGAACTCCAGCAGCGGCACCGACGCCACGCACCCGGGGGAGGACAGCGAGACGCTGCGCACGGGCTCGCGCTTCACGGTGGGTCCGTGGACCCTCGTCTTCGCCCGCGACGAGTACGCCGACCACGGTCGCC
This sequence comes from Microbacterium hydrocarbonoxydans, assembly GCA_040395495.1. Lineage (GTDB taxonomy): Bacteria > Actinomycetota > Actinomycetes > Actinomycetales > Microbacteriaceae > Microbacterium > Microbacterium hydrocarbonoxydans_D. Next base: position 115,645 of record JBEBQG010000002.1, read on the forward strand.
CCTACGGAGGACGCCAGGGCGGGGAGTACTCCGACCAGCCGCTGCAACCGCCGCGTCCCGACTACTCCGGCGACGCGGCCGCTGCACACGGCGACGCCGACTCCTGAGTCACCCGGGCGCCGGCTCCTGAGTCACTCCGACTCGGCCGCGGAGACGTGATGCGGCATGCCGACGGGTTTGGACTCCGAGGAGCCGCGTTGGCGGAGGTAGATCGAGAAGGCGACCATGGTGCCGACGGCGAGGAACTCCGACTGCCAGTTCTGCAGAGTGCGGTCCCAGAAGTCCGCCGAGCCGACGTAACCGAGCCAGGTGATCGCCTCGGCGCCGTGCATCGCGTTCTCCTCGTTCATCACGACCACTCCGGCCAGGGACTGAGCGAACCAGGACAGCAGGAAGACCGCGCCCATCACGAGCAGCAGAGAGTTGCCGAGCACCACGGTGCGCCATCCGCCCGTCCGCGCCCAGCGCGGGGAGTCGGGGCGGGCATGTGCTCCCACCAGCTGGTCGGCGTCGTCACCGGCACCTTCGTCCCCCGGCTTCTTCGACTCGGGCGAGCCCCTCTGCACGAACCAGATGGTCGCGGCGATGAAGAGGAAGAACTGCAGGAACTCCGACTGCCAGTTCTCGGCGACGTCCACGAGGAAGTCCGACGATGTGAGGTATGCGCCGAACGCGAGCGGCGCCCGTCCGTGATCCCCGAGTTCGGCGTTCGTGCGCGAGAACCCCGCCACCGACTGCCCGGCGAGGGCCAGCGCGAACAGCACGAGGAAGAACAGGCTGAGGCCGTTGTCGCGGATCGCCCTGCGCACGCTCATCGCCCCGCCAGCGGCAGGCCGATCATCACGACGAGTCCCGCGCCGATGATCACCGCCCATGTCCAGAACATCGCCCGCATCCCGGCCGTCTCCGACTGTTGTTCTGCCATGAACCGCGTCCTCCCTCCGTGGGGTCGATCCCCGCGATGAGCGTCCCGCGTGCCGTCGCCGGGCGCCAGGGGCTTGACGACCGCCGCGGGTGTTGTCAATCCCCTCGGCGTTCTCCCGAGCGCGTGCGTAGCGTGCCGTCACGGAAGAGGAACACGTACCGGAGGAGAACGCTGATGACGACCACACGCGAGATCATGACCCCCAACCCCCGCTGCATCGGCGAGAACGATTCGCTGCGCATCGCTGCATCCGTCATGGCCGACCTCGGCGTCGGCGCCCTGCCGATCTGCGGCGAGGACAGCCGCCTCAAGGGGATGCTCACCGACCGTGACATCGTGGTCGACGCCATCGCGGCTGGCATGGATCCCGAGACCACCCCCGCCTCGGCGCTGGCGAAGGGCACGCCCGTGTACGTGTCGGCCGACGACGACGTGAGCGTGGCCATGGATCTGATGAGCGAGAACCAGGTGCGGCGACTCCCGGTGATCGAGGATCACCTGCTCGTCGGCATCGTGAGCCAGGCGGATGTCGCGCTGTCGTTGTCGGCTGCAGCCACCGGCAAGACCGTCGAGAACATCTCCCGCTGAGCCCGGAGATGGAGGAGCTGCGCAGACTCGCCGAGCTCGCGAACGGCCGCGGGCTGCGCATCTGCGTCGCCGAGTCACTGACTTCCGGGTGCCTGGCGAGCACGGTCGGCGCGGGCGAGGACGCATCCGAGTGGTTCGGCGGCGGCGTGGTGGCGTACATCACCGCCGTGAAGGAGCGGGTGCTCGGACTCGTGCCGGGCACCGATCCGTACTCCCCGGCGTGCGCGGAGCAGCTGGCGACAGGAGCGCTCGCGCTGTTCGACGCGGACGTCTGCGTCTCCACCACCGGCGTCGGCGGGCCCGGTCCGGAAGGAGGGCACCCCGCGGGGACCGTGCTCCTCGGGTGGGCGACGAGCGAGGCGGTCGGCCACAGGTCGTTCGTCTTCGCCGGCTCCCCCGACGAGGTGCTGGACGCCACCGTCGAGGCCGCCGTGCGCCTGCTGGCATTCCACGTGGAGACCCTGCGCCCTGCCGGGCCGCGCCGCAGCGGACCTCAGGAGGGGACGAGCCCGATGCGCAGCGGCGCGCCGGGCGCGGATGCCGCGGCGAGCGCCGCGTCGAGTTCGATGAGCGGGCGCACCTCGCCCACGGCTTCGGCGAAGGGGTAGGCGCGTCCGCGGCCCGTGAGGAACGCGACGGCATCGGCGAGCTCGGCTCCCGTGTAGTTGTGCACGCCGGTGATGGTGACGAGCCTGCGCACGATGCCCTCCGCGTCGAGGGGAACGGGGTCGGACGGGAAGACGCTGCCGACCAGCACCACGGTGCCGCCGACGGCCACTCCGTCGATCGCCTGCGCGACGGCGTGACCCGATGCCTCGATCACGACCTCGGGCTCACGGTCGAGCGACGTCGCGCCGAAGCGCGCGGCGAGCGCGCGGCGCTGCGGGTTCGGATCGAGCACCTCCACGACGGCCCCCTGCTCGGTCGCGATGGCCGCGGCGGACAGGCCGACCAGTCCCGCGCCGTGGATGCGCACGGTCACGCCCTCCAGGTCCCGGCCGACCCGGGCGACGGCGGCCCAGGCCGTCGCCGTGGCGCAGGATGCAGGAGCGAGCGCAGCCGCGGGCAGGGCCTCCGGCACGCGCACGACAGCCGTGCCGGCACGCACCTGCACGTGGCTGCCGAACGCGCCCGTGAGGTCGCCGTTCGCGCCCACCCTGTCGTGGCCGTACTTGCCGAGGCTGCGGCACTTCTGCGACATGCCGGCCAGGCAGCGGTCGCACACGCCGCACGAGACCGTCACCGACCAGACCACCCTGTCCCCGATGCGCAACGGCGTGCCGTCGACGGCGAGGGCTCCGGCGTCTCCGATCGCGATCACGCGGCCGACGCTCTCGTGCCCGAGCACGAGCGGCGTGGGGGCGGCTCTCCGGCCCTGCACCGTGTGCACGTCGGATCCGCAGATGGTCGACATCTCCACGGCGACCAGCACGTCGCCGTCTCCGAGCGCCACACCGGGCACGGCGATCATCTCGTGCGGGTGGCCCTCGCCCAGCCAGACCATGGCCGTCGCCGCGGGGCGCAGAGCGACGTCCCTCCGGTGTCCGGGGGGCCGGATCAGCAGCGTTCCCATCTCGTCCGGCCTCAGGCGACGGGGACGCGGGTGAGCAGACCGCGCTCGGCGAACACGCCGGGAAGCGCCGTCACGTCGGCGATCACGGCATCCGCCCCCGCCGCGCTCAGGGCGTCGAACCCGTGCGCGCCGCTGAGCACTCCGGCGACGAAGCCGGCTCCGGCGCGTCGGCCGGACTGTACGTCGCTGGTCGTGTCGCCGGCGACCGCGACGGCCTGCACGCTCGACGCGCCGGTGCGCAGGAGCGCGGTGAGCACGAGGTCGGGGGCTGGACGTCCCCGTCCCGCGTCGACAGGGGAGAGGGCGAGGTCGACGAGGTCGCGCCAGCCGAGTCCGTCGAGCAGCGCATCGCGCGTCACGGGGGCGAAGCCCGTGGTCAGCACGACGGCGAGGCCGGCGTCCTTCAGCGCGCGGATCGTGTCTCCGGCGCCGGGGATCTCCGACACGCCCTGCTCGGCGACGATCTCGGCGTAGGCGCCCTCGAACGCGGCCGTGGCGCGCTCCGCGGCCTCGCGGTCGCCTCCGGAGAGGTGCGTGAAGACGTCGATCTTCGACTGCCCCATGGTGACGCGCACGTAGTCCAGCGCCTCCTCCCACGGCATCCGGTCGGCCACCCCCGTGCGCTCGGCGGCGCGCTGGAAGGCCTGCTCGACGACGCCGTCGTCGAGCACCGTGGTGCCGGCCATGTCGAGGACGAGGAGTTCGAGTGCAGTGGTCATGGGGTTCCTTCCCGTACAGGTGCCGCCCCGAGTGCGGCGGTGAGATTCTCTTCGGCGAGCCCCAGACCCGTTGTCATTCCGATGCCGGTGGTCGCGGCGAGCACCAGCACCCCCTCCTCGACGCTCTCCGCGAGGAACTCGTCCGGCCCCTTCGCGTAGACGCCCTGCCAGCGCTCGATCACCCGCGGCGTCGGCATGTCGAACAGCGCCTCCGCCTCGGCGAGGAAGGCCGCGAACGCCGCCTCCGGCTGGAACGGCGCCGGCTGCACGGCCGTGGCGTGCGAGTCGCCGATCACGAGCGTGCCGTCGGGGAGCTGCGTGTACATCTGATTGAGATCGAGCGCGGCGAGGTCGGGCCGCTCGGCGTGCAGCCGCTCGCGGAGAGCTGCGGCCTCGGGCGAGCCGGCGAAGCGTCCGTAGCGGACGAGCGACCAGCCGGTGAGCAGCGGAGCCGACAGCGGATGCCGCAGCGACACGGCGGCCCGCATCATGTCGAGTGCGCAGCGCACGACGCCGGCGCGCTCGGCGAGCTCGGGGAGCAGCTGATCGATGTCGTGGTTGACCGCGACGACGACCTGTCCCGCCGCGATCGGCCCGCGCGTGGTGTCGACGCGACCGCCCCGGGCGGCCGTGACGGCGGTGCGGAAGCGGAACTCCACGCCCAGGGTCGCGAGATGCCGCACGATGGCCGACGCCGCGGTGCGCGGGTCGGTCTGCAGGTCGGGTTCGATGTGCGCGCCGCCGACGAGGCCCTCTGCCCGCAGCGGGGCGAGGCGCAGCAGCTCGTCGGCGTCCAGCATCCGGATGCCGTCGCCGGCCGCGGCGAGCACGGCGAGCTCGTCGTCGTGCCTGGCCGCCACCAGCGTGCCCGACTCGCGCAGCCAGAAGCCCGCGTCGGTCGACAGCCGCAGCCACAGTCCGCGCGAGGCGTCGGCGTAGCGGCGGGCCTCGCCGGTCTGTGCGCCGATGCAGAGGTGCCCGAAGTTGCGGATCGTGGCGCCGACGGGCGCCTCCGTGCGGTCGACGACGATCACGCTCAGCCCGCGGCGCACCGCGGCGTAGGCGGCGCCGAGCCCGACGATGCCCGAGCCGATGACGACGACGTCTGCGCGGCTCACCGGAACACCTTCCGCATCCACATCGCGAGCCCCTCGACGACGAGCACCGTGACGAGAATCATCAGCACGATGGCGGTGACGGTCTCGTAGCGCGAGCCCTGGCTGGCGTTGAGCAGGTAGTAGCCGACGCCTCCGCCGCCGACGATGCCGAGGATCGTCGCCGCGCGGATGTTCGTGTCGAGCATGTAGAAGCTGTGGCCGATGAGGGCGCGCATCCCCTGCGGCACGGTCGCTGCGGCGTAGGTCTGCAGGCGGGTGGCACCGACGGCGCGCAGCGCGCGCTCCGGCCCGCGGTCGACCTCCTCGAACGAGTCCGCGATGAGCTTGCCGAGCAGTCCGATCCCGCCGATCGCGAGGGCGATGACGCCGGCTTGCGGACCGAGCCCGGTGATCACGACGAGCACGATCGCGAGGATCAGCTCGGGGATGCCGCGGATGCCGACGAGCAGGAAGCGCGCGACGCCGCGGGCTCCGGAGCTCGGCGCCACGTTGTTCGCCGCCAGGGAGCCGAGCAGCAGGGAGGGCAGCAGCGTGAGCACGGTGGCGGCGAGGGCGATCGCGACGGTGTCGCGCATCGCGCCGATCATCACCGAGGTGTCGTAGTTGCCGAAGGACGGCGGCCAGAACTTGGCGGCCACCTCGGGGATGCGGCCCCAGAACGTGAGGAAGTCGAGCCAGTTGATGTCGCTCACCACGACGCCGCCGACCACGACGAGCGCCGCGACGGCGCCGGCGATCGCGTGACGAACGCGCTGGCCCGTCCAGGGACGGCGCACGGCAGACTCGGGGGTCGCGGCCCAGGCCGGTCGCGCGGGGGCTGCGGCCTGCGGAAGCCGGGGGTGGATGATGCGGTCGATCCACGAGCGGGTCTGCTTCTGCTGCCCGAGCATCGCTCCGCGCACCAGGCTGGACACGATCTCCATCACCACGCACAGCGCGAAGATGACGAGGGCGATGCCGAGGCCCTTGCCGTAGTTGAGCGCCTTGAACGCGTAGGACATCTCGAGCCCGAGGCCCGCGACGCCGACGTACCCGAGCACCACGCTGCCTCGGAGGTTGATGTCGTTGCGGTGCAGCACGGTCGCCACCCAGCTGGGCAGCACCTGCGGCAGGATGCCGGATGCGAACTCCTGCATCTTCGAGCCGCCGGCGGCGCGGATCGCGAGCCGCGGGCCCTCGTCGATCTGCTCGATCGCGTCGGCGAACATCTTCGAGATCATGCCGATGGAGTGGATGCCGATCGCGAGGATACCGGGCAGGGTGCCGAGGGAGAACATGAGCACGAACGCCATGGCGAGCACGACGTCGGGCAGGGCGCGGGTGAGCACGCCGATGAACCGGGCCGCGGCGCGCCAGCCGTTGCCCGGCGTCGTGCTGGAGGCGGCGAGGTAGGCGATCGGCACGGAGAGCACGGCGGCGAGGAGGGTGCCGGTGAGCACGAGGCCCACGGTGAGGGCGATCAGCCAGAGCAGGTCGCCGGGCTCGGGGAAGGAGAGTCCACGCACGCGGGCGAAGAAGTTCTCGGCGTTGCCCCAGCTCTGCACCATCGAGGGGATCGAGATGCCCACCTCGTTCACGGCGAGGATGCCGACGATCACGAGCGCCACCAGCGTGAGCGAGGCCGCGATCCGCTCGGGCGAGAGGCGGCGGCGCGGCGCCCGCTCGGCGACCGAGCCCTGCCGCGGCGGCGCGGCGCCCGTGGACGGGCGTCCGGCGACGACCGTCACGATGCCGCCACCTCGGCCACGGCATCCGCGAGCTCCACCTGCACGGCCGTGATCTCGGCCGTGGTGGTCGCGACGCGGCCGTAGATCTCCATGACCTCGGTCTTGGTGAGGTCGGTGGTGGGGGTGTCGAGCACGACCTCGCCGTGGCGGAGGCCCACGATGCGGTCGGCCCACGAGATCGCGAGGTCGACCTGGTGCAGGCTGCACACGACGGTCAGTCCCTGGTCCGCGGCGATCTCGCGGATCAGGGCCATCACCTGATCGCTCGATTCGGGGTCGAGGGAGGCGACCGGCTCGTCGGCGAGCAGGATATCGGGTTCCTGCATGAGCGCACGGGCGATCGCCACGCGCTGCTGCTGGCCGCCGGAGAGGGTGTCGCTGCGCTGGTAGGCGCGATCGAGCAGGCCGACCCGGTCGAGGTGGCCGAGGGCGCGCAGCTTGGCGGCGCGCGAGTAGCCCCAGAGGCCGAGGCGCGGGCCGCGCACGGTGGAGAGCGAGCCCGTGAGCACGTTCTCCAGCACCGTGAGCGATGGCACGAGCTCGAACTGCTGGAAGATGAAGCCGACCCGGCTGCGCAGGCCCCGCAGTGCACGGCCGGTGAGGGCGGGCACCGCGGAGCCCAGCACCTCGACGGCGCCGGAGGTGGGGACCTCCAGGCCGTCGAGATGCCGCAGCAGGGTGGACTTGCCGGAGCCCGAGAGCCCCAGCAGGACGACGATCTCGCCACGGGAGACCTCGAGCGAGACATCCTTGAGCGCCGTGGTCGACCCGTAGGTCTTCGTCACGCCGTCGAGGCGGATGAGGGCATCGGATGCCGCGTTCATGTCAGTGTCCTTGTCGTGGCGGGGTCGTCGGGGAGGTCGGGGGGTCAGCCCTGGCACTGCTCCGCTTCGGTCTCCTTGCAGATGTCGCGGATCAGGTCGTAGTACTTGTCGTCGACCGGCTTCGTGGCGTAGAAGACGCTGCGGAAGGCGTCGGTGTCCGCCCCCTTGACGCCCTTGGCGATGATGTCGTCGATGGTGATCTCACCGAGACCGTCGACGAGCTTCTTCGTGACCTCCTCGGGAAGAGTCGAGGAGTAGACGAGCGGCGCACCGGGGACCATGGTCTGGTCGATGACCTTCACGGCGTCGGACTTCTCGACCTCGGAGTCCTCGGCGAAGCCCGCCTCGCACTCGACGCCCTCGCCGACCTTCTGCACGCTGACGTCGTGCTTGCCCGCGAAGACCGGGGTGATGTCGGTCTTGGGGTCGATGCCCGCCTTGATCAGGTTGTACGTCGGGAACAGGTAGCCCGAGGTCGAGGACGGGTCGACGAAGCAGACCTTCTTGCCCTTGAAGTCCTCGATGCTGGAGATGCTGCTGTCCTTGGGGACGATCGCCTGGGAGTAGTAGCCGGGCTCCTGGCCCTCGGCGGTGACGATGGAGGAGATCGGGGTGAGCTTGGCGCCGTTGTTCGTGGCGGTCACGTAGGTGAATCCCGAGAAGGAGGCGACGTCGACCTTGCCCGCGACGGCGGCCTCGATGAGCGCGGCGTAGTCGGTGGATTCGTGGTACTCGACGGTCTTGCCGGTGATCTCGGCGATGTAGTCCATCAGCGGCTGGTAGTTGGTCTCGGTGTCGACCGAGTCGGGCACGACGCCGAAGACGAGGGTGTTCTCGTCGACCGCGAAGCCGGAGGCGGCAGCCTGCCCGTCGGTGGCGGCGCCGTCGGTGGCCCCGGCGGAACCGGAGCAGGCGGCGAGGCCGAGCGCGAGGACCGCTGCGCCGGCGAGGGCGGGGAGAGCACGGAGCTTCATGGAGGACCTTTCGAGGGTGTGAGGGGTGATCCAGAGAAGACTCTGACAGGCGAAGGACCGAGATATATACCTAACTCGGAAGAGTTCAGCGCGCGTTCACCGAGCATTCCCCTGGATGAACTCCGGAGGAACGTGGCCACGCGAGGGGACCTGTGCAAGTAATATGCCTATGTGGCCGAAGCTGTGTACACCCAGATCGCCGACGACCTGCGGCAGCAGATCGCGTCGGGGATGCTGCGCCCCGGAGACGACGTTCCGACCGAAGCCGAGCTGGCCGAGAGATGGAGCACCTCGCGCGGCCCCATCCGCAACGCCCTCGCCGCCCTGCGCGGCGAAGGATTGATCGAGACCAGCAGGGGGCGCCCCGCGCGGGTCGTGGCGCGCAAGGCCAGCCAGGCCGTCGACGTGTCGGTGCCGTTCACGCGCTGGGCGCGCGAGCTCGGGGTCGCCCCCGGCGCGCAGACCCAGGAGCTGAGCCTGCGCAGGGCCGGGGCGAAGGCCGAGCTCCTCGGGGTCTCCCCCGACGACACCATCGTCAGCGTCGTGCGGCTGCGCCTGCTGGACGGGCGTCCCACCATGCTGGAGAGGCTCTTCTACACGGAGGTCGCGGGGCGTCGGCTGTTCGAGGTCGACCTCGACGCCGTGTCGATCACCGAGTACCTGGCGTCGGTGGGGCACCCCATCGTCGGGCTGCAGCACGTCATCGACGCGGTGGCGGCCGACGAGCAGGACGCCGCGCTGTTGCGCGTGCCGCAGGGCACGCCCATCCTGCGACTGAGCCGGATCTCCCGCGACGCGGACGGGCGCATCTTCGAGGCCTCGGAGGACCGCTACCTCAGCGAGGTCGTGCGCTTCACGGTGGCGGCGTCCGGCATCTCCACCGACGGCCACTACATGCGCGCGGTGGGCGGCTGAGCGCGGGCGAGCGGATACCGCGGGCGGCTGGGCGTTCCGGCCGGGAGAAGACCCCCGTACACAGAAACGCGATCGCGAGCGCAGTGGTTCAGAAGCCTTAGAAGATCGCGCTCGCGATCGCAGCGCTGGGGACGCTTTATCTGGGGAGTCTCCAGGATATGTTCGGGGGATGTCGTCTCAATAGGGCCGAACGGCGAGACTTGATATGGACTTTCGTCTAGGGTGTGTCGCCCGTCGTTCAGGCCATCGGGAGCCTGGCGAGCACGCGCCACCCGTCATCCGCCGGCCCTGCGGAGAACTCGCCGCTCGCGCCGATCACCCGCTCGGCCATGCGGTTGAGCCCCGTGCCGCTCGACGGGAGGTCTCTGCGCGGCGTGTCCGGCAGCGGGCTGCGGATCGTGAGGGTGGCCGAGTCGTCGTCGACGTTCAGGACGATCGCGACCTCGCCGGCTCCGGCGTACTTGAGGATGTTGGTGGCCGATTCGCGCACGATGCGCGCGAGCACGATCTCAGCGACGCGCGGGATGCGCTCGTCTTGAGGATCGCCCTCGCTGACCACCGGGTGCCCGGCGGCCTCGAACTCGGAGCGCGCCTCCTCGATGGCGGCGCCCAGGTCACCCGTCTGCGGGCCCTCTGAGCGGGGGCCGTCGTCCGCGAGCTCGATCACGAAACGCAGATCGGCCATCGCCTTGCGTGCGGCCACGCGGATGGCCTCCTGCGACTCTGCGCTCACAGAGGGGTCGTCGAGCATCTGCACGTGCAGGGCCACCACCGTGAGGTGGTGCGCGATGCTGTCGTGCAACTCGCCGGCGATCCATCGTCGCTCGGCGAGGACCGCCTCGTGCTCCTTCTCGACCTGTTCGGCGAGCTCTCGTTCGAGACGGCGCCCTCTGTCGGCCGCGAGCCTGAGCGCGTAGCCGATGGCGCCCGACACGGCGGCGAGGATCATCTGCACGCCGACGTTCACAGGCACCCTCGTGTCCCCGAACGCGATGAGCGCCGACGACAGGAGGAAAGCTCCCGTGTAGGAGAAGATCAGGGATCCTCGGCCCAATCGCATCACCATTCCGGCCGCGAAGGCGGCTGCGGTGAGCACCTGGGTCTCGGTTCCGGTGAGGAAGGAGAGGCCGAAGATGGCGGCCAGTGCGACGGTCGCCCAGAGGGGCGACCACAGATAGAGCGCGAAGACTGCGGTGGACGCGACGCTGATCAGCGCCGCCCCGAACTCCACGCCGGGCGGAAGGAAGAGACCGACGATGTCGAGAGAGACGATGATGCCGATGATCGCCAGGACGACGATGCGCTCGACAGCACCCAGCTTCTCTCCGCGTGCCAGCCGTACTGCTCCCGCGTCTTCCCGGATCGACTGGTCAAACGCCATGGGTTCAGTATCTCCTTTTAGCCAGGTACTCTTAGCGATAGACGCCGAAGAACTTGCCAACCTGCTGCCAGAAAGTCATAGTAGTTCACCTCCGTGATTAGGTCTTTTGTCGGGGGGACATATTGATCTTCTCGGGTGCAGAGGATTTGCACATCTGACTTCCGACCAGACCTCACTAGACGAAGGTCTACACCCGTGCGGGCCCGCCGACGCATCGCCGTTAGGCTTCGTTCATGCCGGAAATCCGCGTTCTCATCGTCGACGACGATCCTCTGGTGCGGTCCGCCCTGTCGCACTTCGTCTCCCGCGACCCCGAGATCCATGTCATCGGTCAGGCGGAGACCGGCCTGGAGGCGATCGACTTCATCTCCCGCGATCGTCCCGACGTGGTGATGATGGACGTGCAGATGCCGGAGATGAACGGCATCGAGGCCACGGCGGCGATCGCGGAGCGCTGGCCGGAGGTGCGCATCCTCGCCGTCACCACGCTCGACGGCAGCGACACCGTGCTGCCGATGCTGAGCGCCGGGGCGTCGGGATACCTGCTCAAGGACTCGAGCGCCGAGAGCATCGTCACCGGGGTGCGCGAGGTGCACAGCGGAGCGAGCTCGCTGTCGCCGCGGATCGCCTCGATGCTCGTGAAGCACGTGCGCGACGCCGGCCCATCGGCATCCGAGCGCGCCGAGGCTCTCGAAGCGCTCACCGACCGCGAGGCGGAGGTGCTCGAGCGACTCGCTCAGGGCATGTCGAACGCCGAGATCGCGCAGTCCCTCATCGTGTCGGAGGGCACCGTCAAGGCGCACCTCGGCCGCATCATGTCCAAGTGGCACGTGCGCGACCGCGTGCAGATCCTCGTCACGGCCGCTCACGCCGGCCTCGTGGACTTCCGCTGAGGCGACCCGCACCGCGTCGGCGCTACAGGGCGAGCAGGACGATGCCGGCGGCGACGACGACCGAGGCACCCAATCGCCAGGCCGGACGGCTCTCGCGCAGCACGAAGACCCCGAACAGGCTGACCAGCACCACGCTCACCTCCCGCAGCGGAGCCACCAGGGCGACCGGGGCGATCTGTATCGCGGTGAGCACGAGGATGTACGACAGCGGCGACAGGATGCTGAAGGCGACGATGCGCCGCCACTGGGTGCGCCAGAGCGCCCAGACGGCGTTCCAGCGCCTGCCGACGGTGAGCGAGTAGAACGGCACCTCCAACACCATCGTGCCGACCATGAAGGCCACGGGAGAAAGGCTCCAGGTGCGCACCGCATTGGCGTCCCAGATCGTGTAGACCGCGATAGCCACACCGGTGAGCAGGCCGAACAGCAGTCCCGGGTCCATGCCCCGCCCGGCGGCTCCCCGACCGCGGTCGACGAGGCCGATCGCGACGACGCCGGCGATCACCGCGGCCACGCCGACCAGCGCGATCGCCGACGGCCGCTCGCCGAGCAGCAGCACCGCCACGATCACCGACAGGAAGGGCCCTGTGCCGCGCGCCGTGGCGTACACCGTGGAGAGGTTGCCCTCCCGGTATCCGCGCTGCAGCACGGCCATGTAGACGACGTGCAGCACCGCCGAGACGCCGACGCCGAGCAGGAACGCCCCGACGTCATCCGTGCCGAGCCCTCCGGTGAACGGTATGGCGCCGATCCACACCGCCGTGCCACCCACGGCCCCCCACCACAGGAACGGCGCTCCGGCCTTGCTGACCCCGTGCGCGATGACGTTCCAGGCGGCGTGCGCGAGGGCCGCGGCGATGACGAGGACGAACGCGAGAGCGGACATGACGAGAACCCTTCCGTCCGTCGCGGGCGCGACGAACAGGGTTCCTCCGGGCTTTTGTCCTGTCAGATGACGGCACCCCTGCGTAGGGGAACCGTGGCGCCGCTCGGACCAGACGGGACGGACCCCGGAACCCTAGGCGCTATCGCGGTACACCCTAGCCCATCGACGTGAACGCCCCGTTCACCGCATCCCCGCCCCCGACGTTCCCGCCCCCGGCATCCCCCGCCCCACCCGTCGAGACCTGCACCTACCGTCGAGACCTGCAGCAGCTGCTGCAGGTCTCGACGGGGAGTGCAGGTCTCGCGAGGGGGAGGGCGATCAGACGCCGGCGTGCTCCCGGCGACGCACCCGGGCGACCAGCAGCACCAGACCGCCGACCGCGAGCAGGGCGAGCGCCCAGCCCAGGCCGGTGATCACGCCGCCGGTCGTGGCGAGCACGCTCAGGTCGACGGATGCCGTGGCCGCCGCGGTCACGGTGACCGTTCCGGCGACACCGCTCACGGTGGCGACGTTGACGACCGTGCCCTTGGCGACGTCGGCCGCGGTGAGCACGTAGGCCACGGGGCCGCAGTCCGCGCTCTGGCCGGGGGCCAGATCGGGGATCGTGCAGTCGATCGCTCCGCCGAGCATCGGGTCGCTGATCGCGACATCGGAGAGGGTGCGCGCGCCGGTGTTGGTGACCGTGAAACGGAACTTCACCGTGTCGCCCGCGTTGACCTTGCCGTTCGCGTCGGCGTCGGCGTACTCGCCGCCCGTCTTGGTCAGAGCGATCGCGGGCTGCGCCGTGATCGGCGTGGTCACGGTGTCGTCGGTCGTCGGCGGCTCTTCGCCGGTGCCGGTGCCCGTAGCGGTCGCCGTGTTGACGATCTCCCCCGCATCGACCTCGGCCTGGGTGAGCACGGCCGGCTCGCCCTGGCACACCGTGCTGCTGCCGGGAGCGAGCTCCGTGGCGTCGCAGACGATGTCTCCGCTGAGGCGCGGGTCGCTGACCGAGACGCCCGTGAGCGTGGTCGTGCCCGTGTTGGTCACGGTGAAGGTGTAGGCGATCGTGTCGCCGGCATCCGTTCGTCCGTTGCCGTTGGCGTCGACGATCGCCGCCGCGGACTTGAGCAGGCTGAGACGGTCGGTGCCGGTGACGGTCACGTCGGCCTCGTCCGTGGCGTCGGCGGGGCCGACGTTGGACTGGGCGTTCACGGTCGCGGTGTTGTGCCGCGTGCCGCGGTCGATGTCGGCCTGCGTGAGCGCGTAGTCGACCGGACCGCAGGAGACCTCGTCGCCGGGCTGCAGCTCGAGTCCGTCGAGCGCGGCGCAGTCGAGGGCTCCGCCGAGCAGCGGGTCGTCGAGCACGATGTCGCGCAGCACGGAGGTGCCGGAGTTGCGGATCGTGAACGAGTAGCCCACGGTGTCGCCCGCGCCGATCATGCCGTCGCCGTTCGCGTCGACCGGCGTTCCCGGCGTCTTGGTGAGCTCGACGGCGGGCGTGCCGCGCAGCAGCACCTCGGTCGATCCCTCATCGGTCACCGGGCCGAGCGGGCTGGTGCCGGTCGCCCTGGCCGTGTTGCGCACGCGCTGGTTCTCGACGTCGTCCTGCGTGAGCCGGTACGGGACCTCCGCGCACGTGGCGCTCGCGCCGGGCGCGAGCGTGACGATGGCGCACAGCGGATTGATACTGAGCATCCCGTCGCTGACCGTCACCGCAGTGAGCGTCGTGGTGCCGGTGTTCGTCACCACGAAGGAGTACCGCACGGTGTCGCCGGCGCCGATGCGGCCGTCGCCGTTCGTGTCCTCCACCGGGCCGACGCTCTTGACCAGGTCGATCCCGGCCGTCTGCACGATGTCGGCCGACGCCGAAGCCTTGTCGGTCACGGTGCCCACCGGCGCGTCAGCGACCACTGTGGCGGTGTTGCTCACCACGCCGTCGTCGATGTCGCCCTGCGTCAGCGTGTAGGGCACCGGGGCGCAGGTGACGGTCTGGCCCGGGGCGAGCGAGACCCCGTCGAGGGCCGCGCAGGTCACGGCGCCGCCGAGCATCGGGTCGGTGATCTTCGCGTTCGTCAGCGTCGTCGTGCCGGTGTTGGTCACGGCGAAGGTGTAGGAGATCTCCTCACCCGCATCCGGCACGCCGTTGTTGTTGGCGTCGACCACGGTGCCGGCCGTCTTGCGCAGCGAGATGCTGTTGATCGACGGCACGATGACGTTCGCCTCCGCGGTGTCGGTCGCCGTGCCGCGCGGCGAGGTCGCGAGCACGGATGCCGTGTTGTGCACGGTGCCGCGGTCGACGTCGGCCTGCGTGAGCGCGTAGCTCACCGGTGCACAGGTCACCTCGGCGCCGGGGGCGAGCGGGGTGAACTCCGCGCAGGCCACGGCGCCGCCGAGCATCGGATCGGTGATCGTGGCCCCCGTGAGCGTCACGTCGCCCGTGTTGCGGATCGTGAACGTGTACGAGACGCGGTCTCCGGCGTCGATCCTGCCGTCGCCGTTGGTGTCGGTCGGGCCGGTCGCCTTCTTGACGAGTTCGACGCTCGGGGTGCCCGCGATCGGCACCTCGACGGTCGAGGTGTTGTTGGCCGGATTCGGATCGGGGGTCGACGACGTGGTCGTCGCCGTGTTCGAGAGCGTTCCGCCGGCCGCCGGGTCGACCGTTCCGGAGACCGTCGCGGTGAACGTGGCGCCCACGGCGAGCGTGCCGGCCGCGCAGCTCAACTGACCGGCCGCGATGACGCAGCCCGAGGTGCTGGTCGTCGGGTTCTTCAGCGCTGCGGGCAGCGTGTCGCTGACCGTGGCACCCACCGCGGGGCTCGGGCCGTTGTTGGTGACCACGATCGTGTAGGTGATCGGTCCGTTCGAGGGGGCGGGGTTCGCGGATGCCGTCTTCACGATCGACAGGTCCGCCGACGGCGTGCCCTCGACGGTCGAGGTGCCGGTGTTGTTCGACGGATCCGGGTCGGGCGTCTGCGAGGAGCCGGTCGCGGTGTTCGTGACCGTGCCGGTGAGCACGACGCGCGCCGTGACCTGCAGCGTCGCCGACTCCCCCGGCAGCAGCGTGCCGACGGTCCACCGCGCGTCAGCGGCCGACCAGGTGCCGGCCGACGGCGTGGCCGCGGTGATGATCAGCCCCGGCGCCGCGGCCTCGTCGACCACGACTCCCGCTGCCGCCGACGGGCCGTCGTTGCGCACGGTGACCGTGAAGTTCGCGGTGCCCTGGAGCGGGACGGACGGCGTCGACGTGGTCTTGGTGACGACGACGTCGGCCGAGGGAGCGAGGGGCTTGTCGACCGTCGACGTGTTGTTCGACGGGTCGGGATCGGGGGTCGGCGAGGTCACGGTGGCCGTGTTGGTCACGGTGCCGGTGACGGCGACGCCCCAGGTTCCCGTGACGTGCACGACCTTCTGCGCCGAGGGTGCGAGATCGCCGAGCGCGCACACGAGGGTGCGGCCGTCGAGCGTGCAGCCGCCGTCGTTCGACGTGTAGGTGAAGCCCGCGGGCAGGGTGTCGGTGAGCGTCACGGACCGGGCGGTCGACGGACCGCCGTTGGTGACGGTGAGCGTGTAGGTATAGCTCCCGCCCGGGACCGGGGTGGCCGGCGCCGTCTTCGCGACGCGCACATCGGCGCTCTGCACGATCTCGACGTCGGCCGAGTCGGAGTTGTTCGTCGGGTCGCGGTCCTCCGCCGGGGACGCGACGGATGCGGTGTTGCGCACCGTGCCCGCGGGGGCGTCGGCCGCGACGACCGCGTTCACCACGACGGTGCTGGTGGCGCCGCTGGCGAGCGTCGCCCACCCGCAGTGCACGGAGCCCGCGGTCGGCTGGCTGCACTGGGCGCCGGCGGGTGCGACCACCGAGGTCACTGTGAGCCCGGTCGGGACGGTGTCGTCGAGCACCGCGTTGACGGCATCCGAATCTCCGTTGTTGCGCACGACGAGCGTGTACGACACGGTGCCACCGGCCGCGACCTGCGGGGTCGAGGCGGTCTTGGTGACCTGGAGGTCGGCGATGATCGTCGGCTGGAAGCTCGTGGAGTCGACGTTGTTCGCGGGGTTGGGGTCGGGAGTGCTGCTCGTGACGCTCGCCGAGTTCTGCACGACGGCCTCGGCGCCGGCCGCGAGGTCGGTGACGATCTGGATGGTCACGGTGCCGCCCGTGGGGATCGTGCCCAGGTCGCAACCGAGCACGTCGGCGTTCATGGTGCAGGTGCCCTGCGACGGGGCGGAGCTGACGAACCCGGTCTCGGGGTCGAGCGGATCGGTCACCCGCACGTCGCGCGCGTCGGACGGGCCGGCGTTGTGCACCGAGAGCGTGTACGTCAGGGGCTGGCCGGCGACGGGGGCGTTCGGCGCGTACGTCTTGATGATCGAGAGGTCGGCCGATGCCATCAGCGTTCCGGACGCCGTCGCCGTGTTGTTGCCGGGGTTCGGGTCGGTGAGCGTGCCCGAGACGGATGCCGTGTTGGTGAGTGCGGCGCCGGGGGTGAGCGACGGCGACACCGTGCCGGTGACGGTGATCGTCGTGGTCGCGCCCAGGGCGAGGTTCGGCAGCGAACACGTGACGGTGCCGGTGCCGGTGCACGTGCCCGACGCGGGAGTGACCGTCACGCCCGTGAGGCCTGCGGGGATCGCGTCGGTGACGGTCACGCCGGTGGCGGTCTGCGGGCCGTTGTTCTTCACGGTGATCGTGAAGGTCGCCGGCCGTCCGGCCACGAGCGGGGCCGTGTCGAGGGTCTTGGTGATCGCGAGGTCGGCGGCCGCGTTCACGGGCGTCTGGGTCTCGTTGCTCGTCGAGGTGCGGTTCTGGTTCACGACGTTGTCGCGGAAGGCGACGTTGGCCTCGTTGAGGATCACGCCGTTCGCGGCCGAGACGTTGACCTTGGCGTCGAAGGTGTAGGTCTGGCTGGACCCGACGCCGAGCGATCCACCGGCCGTGGCCGTGCCGTTGTCTCCGAGGCGCACGCGCACCGTGCGGCTCGCGGCGGTGTACTCGCCGCGGTCGTCGCCGGTGGCGTCGGTCAGCGCTCCGGCGCCGCCGCCGTCGACGATCTTGATGGATCCGGGCACGAAGTCGATGCCGGAGGCGAGCTGGTCGGTCGCAACCGACTGGGTGGCCGGGTTGCCGCCGTCGTTGCGGGTCGTCACCGTGTAGCGCAGCACGTCGCCCACCTCGGCGGTGGTTCCGCCGCGGGTGAGGTTGGTGACGCTCTTGGTGGTGATGAGGCAGGGACCGGTGCCGAAGGTGATGTCGTCGAGGAAGTTGCCGACGGAGTTGTTGCCGGAGCCTGCGCTCACGGCCTCGAAGCCGAAGCGGGTCACGGTCTGACCGGCGGGCACCGTGTAGGTGCCGGAGTGCGATCCCCACGCCGCCGTGGTGTCGCTGAGGTTCGAGCCGCTCTGCACGAGCGTGCCGCCGGGCGCGCCGATCATGACGCGCATGACGTCGGTGCCCTGACGCGCGCGGTGCTTGAGCGACCATGCGAGGGTCTGGCCGGGGGTGGTGGGCACGTCCTGATAGAGCATGCTCGCGCTGTTGGCGTTGAGCTCGGCGAACTGCCGCCCCTGAGTGGCGGTGACACCCTGGAAGCCGCTCGACCAGATCTCGATCTGGTTGGCGCTGTCGTTGGTGAACCACCCCGGCACGACGTTCTCATCGAGCATCCGGTAGGTGGCGTTCGGGATGGCCGGCGCTTCGAACGTGCCGTTCGTCAGCGAGACCGTGTTCTGACACTGTGTCGGATTCTGCGCGGCCGATGCCGATGTGGGCGCGATCGACTCGGTGACGACCGTCAGTCCGGCCGCGAGCAGGAGCGCCGAAGCCGCTCCCGCGACGACACGCCGAAGGCGCGAATGAGCGTGTGCAGACACAGCGTTCCCCTTTGGTCTCCCCGGAGGCTCCCGGCACCGTCGGGACGGTGCACCTCTCCGTGTCGACCCTAACCGAGGGGTGCACGATACTTCATCCCCTTTTTCGACTCTGATGCGGATTCGAGATGCGTGGTTCAGTGCTATATGGCTGTCTGATGCGCTGCCTGGGCACCGTCGGGGGCCGATTACGATCGAAGGTGCACGCCCGCACGAAAGGCCTCCCATGCCCGTCGCATCCCCCGCCATCGCCCACGCCGACGACCTCGCCGACTTCGTCGCCGCGTCGCCGTCCAGCTACCACGCGGCGGAGGAGGTCGCCCGCCGCCTCCAGACGGAGGGGTTCGCCCGCCTCCGCGAGGAGGACACGTGGCCGACGCAGCCGGGAGGCCGGTTCGTCGTGGTGCGCGACGGCGCTGCCATCGCCTGGGTCGTTCCCTCGGATGCCGGCGCCACCACGCCGGTGAACATCCTCGGAGCGCACACAGACTCCCCCGGGTTCAAGCTCAAGCCGCAGCCGACGATCGGCGCGAAGGGCTGGCTGCAGGCGGCCGTCGAGGTCTACGGCGGACCGCTGCTGAACTCCTGGCTCGACCGGGAGCTGCGTCTGGCCGGGCGGCTCGCCCTCGTCGACGGACGCGTCGTGCTCGCCGACACCGGAGCGCTGCTGCGCCTCCCCCAGCTCGCCGTGCACCTCGACCGCGAGGCCAACTCCGGCCTCGCCCTCGACAAGCAGTTCCAGACGCAGCCCGTGTGGGGGCTCGGCGACGCGTCCCAGGCCGACATCCTCGCCGAGCTCGCGGACTCCGCCGGGGTCTCGGCATCCGACATCCGCGGCTACGACGTGGTCGTGGCCGACTCCGCCCGTGGCGCCGTGTTCGGCAAGGACCACGCGTTCTTCGCCTCCGGCCGCCTCGACGACCTCGCCTCGGTGCACGCCGGGGTCGTGGCTCTCGCCGCACACACGGCGAGCGCGTCAGGTCCGATCGCGGTGCTCGCGGCGTTCGACCACGAGGAGCTCGGCTCGGAGTCGCGCTCGGGCGCCGCAGGACCCTTCCTCGAGGACGTGCTGGAGCGCGTGTACGCGGGTCTGGGCGCAGATCCCTCGCAGCGTCGCCAGGCGTACGCCGGGTCGTGGTGCCTGTCCAGCGACGTGGGGCACTCCGTGCACCCCAACTACGTGCACAAGCACGACCCCGTCGTGCAACCGGTGCTCGGGTCGGGTCCGATCCTCAAGCTCAACGCCAACCAGCGCTACGCCACGGATGCCGTGGGCTCCGCCGCCTGGCGCGGATGGTGCGACGCGGCCGGGGTGACCACGCAGGAGTTCGTGTCGAACAACAACGTGCCCTGCGGCTCCACGATCGGCCCGATCACGGCGACGCGTCTCGGCATCCGCACCGTCGACGTCGGCATCCCGATCCTGTCGATGCACTCGGCGCGCGAGCTCGCCGGGGTCTCCGACCTGCACGACCTGAGTCGGGTGGCCGGGGCGTTCTTCGCCGGCTGAGCCCGCGCGCCTCGCGCTTAGCGCTTGCGTGTCTTCGGAGTGGTCTCCGCGGCCTTCTCGCGCTTCTGCGCCCGCTTCTCCTTGAGAGTGAGCTGGGCCTTCTTCTTCTCGGTCGACATGTCGATACTCGCTTCCCTTGTTGACTAGCTGGCGGGTATTCCGACCGACCATAGCCCGCTTCCGCGGGAAAGGCCATTCGGCCGGATCTCCGCCCCTCGGGGCGGCAGCGGTGCCATCATGAGCACATGAGCGAGAGCAAGAGCGCCCTCATCGAGCGCGCAGGGATCGAGATCATCCCGGAGTCCGACCGAACGGCGTCGCCGAGGGATCTGTTCTGGCCGTGGTTCGCGGCGAACGTCTCGGTGTTCGGCATGTCGTACGGGTCGTTCGTGCTCGGCTTCGGCATCTCCCTGTGGCAGGCGACGCTCGTGTCCGTCATCGGCATCGTCGTCTCGTTCTTGCTCTGCGGGCTGATCGCGATCGCCGGCAAGCGCGGCTCCGCACCCACGATGGTGCTGTCGCGCGCCGCCTTCGGCGTGGAGGGGCAGAAGCTCCCCGGCATCGTGTCGTGGCTCACCTCGATCGGCTGGGAGACCTCGCTCGCGATCACGGCCGTCCTCGCCACCGGCACCATCCTGCGCACGCTCGGCTGGGTGAGAGGAGACGACGACACCGCGGTCAAGATCGTCGCCACCGTGGCCGTCGCCGCGCTCATCGTCGCGGCATCCGTGCTCGGCTATCACACGATCATGAAGCTGCAGTCGGTCCTCACCTGGCTCACCGGGGCGATGACGGTGCTGTTCCTCGTGCTCACCTTCGACGCGATCCACTGGGACACGGCCTTCTCCCGCCCCGACGGCACGTTCGCGCAGACGATCGGCGCGCTCGTCATGGTGATGACCGGGTTCGGCCTCGGCTGGATCAACATCGCCGCCGACTGGTCGCGCTACCAGAAGCGCACGGCGTCCGACGGGCAGATCATCGCCTGGAACACCATCGGCGGCTCCGTCGCGCCGATCATCCTCGTCTTCTTCGGCCTGCTGCTCGCCGGGTCGAATGACGAGCTGTTGAGCGCCGTCGGTGCCGATCCCATCGGCGCGCTCGCCTCGCTGCTGCCGACCTGGGCGCTGTTCCCGTTCCTCATCGTCGCCATCCTCACGCTGGTGTCCGGCGCGGTGCTCGGCATCTACTCCTCCGGCCTCACGCTGCTGAGCCTCGGCATCCGCATCCCCCGCCCGGCGGCGGCCGCCGTCGACGGTGTCATCCTCACCACCGGGACGATCGTCGTTGTCTTCTTCGCGACGAGCTTCATCGGACCGTTCCAGTCGTTCCTCATCACCCTCGGCGTGCCCATGGCGTCGTGGGCGGGCATCCTCATCGCCGACGTGCTGCGTCGCCGCACGGACTACGACGAGGCCGCGCTCTTCGACTCGCGCGGCCGCTACGGCGCGTTCGACTGGACATCGATCGTGACGATGCTCCTCGCCACGGGGATCGGCTGGGGCTTCGTGATGAACCAGATCCCCGACACTCCGTGGAACGACTGGCAGGGGTACTTCCTCGACCTGTTCGGCTGGCGCGAGGACTGGGGCTACGCCAACCTCGGCGTGCTCTTCGCACTGGTGCTGTCGTTCCTCGTGACCTGGTTCGCCCGCGCGGGCACGATCCGCCGCCAGGAGCAGGAGGCATGACCGAACAGGCCTGGCTCGTGGTCGTCGATCCGCAGAACATCTTCGCGGCGCCCGACTCCGCCTGGGGCTCGCCCTTCTTCGCCGAGGCCCTGCCGCGCATCCGCGCGCTGGCCGAGTCGTTCGGGGAGCGCGTGATCGTGACCAGGTGGATGCCGACGGCCGATCGCTCCACCTCGTGGGGCGAGTACTTCGCCGCCTGGCCGTTCGCCGACCAGCCGCCGACCGATCCGCTGTTCGACCTCGTGCCCGAGGCCGTGGGGCTCTCGCCGCTGCCGACGGTCGACCTCCCCACGTTCGGGAAGTGGGGGCCGGAACTCGAGGCGATCGTCGGTCGGGGGGCTCACGTGGTGCTGACCGGCGTCTCCACCGACTGCTGCGTGCTCTCGACGGCGCTGGCCGCGGCCGACGCCGGAGCGCGCGTGACGGTCGCCGCCGACGCGTGTGCGGGGTCGACCGCCGAGAACCACGCCGCGGCGATCCACGTCATGGGCCTGTACCCGCCGCAGATCACCCTGTCGGACACGGCGGGAGTGCTGGCCGCCCGCTGACTCCCGCAGGTGAACCAGAATACTGGCACACTGAAGGCGGGAGGGGTTCCATGACCATCAGCACGCACGTCGACGACACCGCATCCGACCGCCCGAAGAAGAAGCGGCATCGCGGCCGGCTGATCCTCGCGATCATCGTCGTGGTGGTGCTCCTCGCCGTGCTCGTCGGCATGATCACCCCGTGGCCGTCGGCCATGCTGATCCGGGCCGTGTTCGAGAAGGGCGGCGACGCCACCGCCACCGAGATGGACGGGCACGTGCCCGACACGAAGCTCACCGAGACCCTCGACGTCGCGTATTCCGATGACGGCGTCGACACGACCATGGACGTCTTCACACCGGCATCCGCCACCGGCCCGCTGCCGGCCGTCGTGTGGATCCACGGCGGCGCCTGGATCTCGGGTTCGAAGGAGAACGTCGATCCCTATCTGCGCATCCTCGCCGGCGAGGGGTACACGACTATCGCCGTGAACTACACGCTCGGCCCGGAGGGGGTCTACCCGCTCGCCGTGACCCAGATCAACACGGCACTCGCCTACATCGAAGAGCATGCCGCGGAGCTCGGCGTCGACCCGTCGCAGATCGTGATCGCCGGGGACTCGGCCGGCGGACAGCTCGCCAGCCAGATGGCGACCCTGGTCACCAACCCCGACTATGCGGAGATCATGGGCATCGAGCCCGCGCTGAAGCCCGACCAGCTCGTCGCGACCGTGCTCAACTGCGGCGTGTACGACCTCGCCGCGCTGGCCCGGCTCGAGGGCGTCGTCGGATGGGGCTTCAAGTCCTCGATGTGGGCGTACTCCGGCACGCGCACGTGGGCCGAGGACTCGACCGGAGCCACCATGTCGACCGTGGACTGGGTCACGAAGGACTTCCCCGCCACGTACATCTCCGGCGGCAACGGCGACGGCCTCACCTGGCTGCAGTCGATCCCGATGGCGCAGCGGCTCGACGAGCTCGGCGTCGACGTGACCACGCTGTTCTGGCCGGCACCGCACGAGCCGAAGCTGCCGCACGAGTACCAGTTCCACCTGGACATGCCCGACGCCCAGACCGCCCTGCAGAAGACGATCGACTTCCTGGACGCGCACACCACGCACCCCTGACGGCATCGGTGCCGACGGCATCCGTTCGCACGCGGATGCCGTCGAGCGATGTCACTTCATGGTGTCGAGGATGGCGACCAGGTCGTCGAAGGTCGTGAGCGGGTTGAGGATCGCGAACCGCGTGTTCGGGCGCCCGGCGTGCGAGCTCGGCACGACGAACGCGCGCTGCGAGTCGAGCAGCTCGTCGGACCAGCGGTCGTAGTCGGCGCGCTCCCAGCCCTCGCGCTCGAACACGACGACCGACAGTTGCGGGTCGCGCACAAGGGTGAGCTCGGGTCGGCGGGCGATCTCCTCCGCGATGCGGGCCGTCAGGGCCATCGTCGCGCTCACGGCCTCGCGGTAGGCCGTGACGCCATAGGTCGCGAGAGAGAACCACAGGGGCAGGCCGCGCGGTCGCCGGGTGAGCTGGATCGAGTAGTCGGACGGGTTGAAGTCGTCGGCGTCGGTCAGCGTGTCGAGGTACTCGGCGTGCTGCGTGTGCGCGCGCCGACCGAGGTCGGGGTCGCGGTACAGCAGCGCGCAGCAGTCGAAGGGCGCGAACAGCCACTTGTGCGGATCGACGATGAGCGAGTCGGCCCGCTCGACGCCGGCGAAGATGTACCGGGCCTCCGGCGCCAGCATGGCGGTGAGCCCGTAAGCGCCGTCGATGTGCAGCCAGAAGTCGAACTCGTCCTTGAGGGCCGCGATGCCGGCGATGTCGTCGACGATGCCGAAGTTGGTGGAGCCGCCCGTGGCGACCACGGCGCAGACCTCGTCGCCGTGCGCGGAGAGCGCCTCGCGCACGCCCTCCGGGTGCAGCCTGCCGTCGGGACCCGCGGGCACGAGCAGCACGTCGGCGTCCATGACCCTCGCGGCGGACTTGTTGGAGGAGTGCGCCTCAGTGCTGCACACGATCTTCCACCGCGGCGGGAGCTCCTTGCCCGCGGCGAGCAGGCGCTCCTTCGCGGCCTCCCGCGCGGCGACCAGCGCCGACAGGTTGCCGATCGTGCCGCCCTGCACGAACACCCCGCCCGCGGACTCGGGCAGCCCGAACTCGCGGGCGAGGAAGGAGAGCACCTCGTTCTCGACGTGCACGGCGCCGGCGCCCTCCACCCAGCTGCCACCGTAGAGACCGGATGCCGACACCACGAGGTCGAACGCGATGGCCGCCATCGTCGGCGCGGTCGGGATGAAGGAGAGATACAGCGGATGGCTCGTGGTCAGGCAGGCCGGGGCGAGCACGTGCTCGAACGTCGCCAGCGCACGGGAGGCGCCGAGTCCCTCATCGGTGATCGTGCCGCCGCCGGTGAGGCGCTTCAGCTCCACCGGGGTCTGCGGCTTGTCGAGCGGGACGTCGGTGGCGAGCATCCGTCGTCGGGAGTACTCGAGCACCGCGTCGACGATCGCCGTCGACTCGGCCGAGGCGGCGTGCATGCGATCTGCTGCCATGCGCTTCTTCCTATCTTCTTTCGGGTCGGATGCTCAGCCGAGGACGGCGGCGAGAGTGCGGCGGGCGAGGTCGGCGCGATCGTGCGGAGTCCACTTCACGAGGGAGTGCGCGCTCATGCCGTCGACCATCGCGAGCAGCAGCCAGGCGGCCGGAGCGGGATCGACGCTGTCGCCACCGGTACGCCGGATCAGGTCTTCGAGACCGCTCTGCCACAGGTCCATCTCGTGGCGCACCCTGCGGCCGAGAGCCTCGTTGCGCGCACCGAGCGACCAGGACTGCACCCAGACCATGGCGACGTCGTCGCGGCTCGTGTCGAGCAGGATCTCGACCAGGCGCTGCAGGTCGTCACGCACGTCGCCGGTCTGCACGAACTCGCCGAGGACCTCCTCGCGCTCGGCCGCGACGATGTCCCCGAACACATCGGCGACGAACTCCTCCATGACCGGGCGGTAGTGGGCGACGAGCGCCGGTGTGACGCCGACCTTGGCCGCGATCGCCCGCACGGTGAGCGCCTCGAGTCCGCTCTCGCTGGCGAGGTCGACGGCACCGCGGACGATCGAGCGCTCGCGCTCCTCGGGGGGCAGTCGCCTCGGTGCGGCGGCTCTTGACGTCGTGTTCATCACGGGCTACCGTAGCACCTGTTGGCCACCTGTTCAATAGCGTCCGTCGGATCGCCTGATCCGCCTCGACGGCCGCAGCGAGGAGCACCCATGACCTGGCAAATGCCCGCCGAGACCGCCCGCCACGACCGCACCTGGATGGCCTTCCCCGTCGAGGGGCAGACCCTCGGCGACAGCGCCTCCGAACGCGAGGAGGGCTACGCCACCTGGACGGCCGTCGCGCACGCGGTGGCCGAGTTCGAGCCGGTGTCGATCCTCGTCGACCCGAGCGAGATCGACCGCGCCCGCCGCATGCTCAGCGGTGCGATCGAGATCGTCGAGGCACCGGTCGACGAGTTCTGGATGCGCGACTCCGGCCCCACCTTCGTGCTCGACGACGACGGCCGCCTCGGCGCCGTGGACTGGATCTTCAACGGCTGGGGCGCCCCCGCCTGGGCCGAGTGGACCAAGGCCGCGCAGCACGCCCGCATCATCGCCGGCGCCGTGGGTGCCGAGCTCGTCAGTTCCGCCCTCGTGAACGAGGGCGGGGGCATCCACGTCGACGGCGAGGGCACCGTGCTGCTCACCGAGACCGTGCAGCTCGACCCTCGCCGCAACCCCTACGCCGATGCGCAGCGCGTCGAGGCCGAGATGGCCCGCACGATCGGCGCCACGAAGGCCGTGTGGCTGCCCCGCGGCCTCACCCGCGACTACGACGACTTCGGCACCAACGGGCACGTCGACATCGTCGCCACCATCACCTCCCCCGGCCGCATCCTGCTGCACGAGCAGCAGGACCCCGATCACCCCGACCACGCGGTGACCCGCGAGCTGCGTGCACACCTGGAACAGCAGACGGATGCCGCGGGCCGCCGGTTCGAGGTCACGGGCATCCCGGCGCCCTCCACCCTGCGCGACGAGGAGGGCTTCGTCGACTGGAGCTACGTCAACCACCTGGTCACCAACGACGGCGTCGTCGCGTGCGGGTTCGGCGACGAGCGGGCGGACGCCGCGGCGCGCGCGATCCTCGCCGAGGTCTACCCGGGTCGCCGCGTCGTGACCGTCGACGCCCGTCCGCTGTTCGACCGCGGTGGCGGGATCCACTGCATCACGCAGCAGCAGCCGACGGCCGGGCTCGCCCGATGATCGACGTGTACGAGGCGTCCATCGCCGACCTCCGCGCCGCGCTCGAGTCGGACACGACCACCGCGGTCGAACTCGTCGACGCCTACCTCGCCCGCGTCGCCGCCTACGACGGACCGGACACCGCGACCGCCCTCAACGCGGTCGTCGTCGCGAACCCCTCCGCCCGCGAGGAGGCCGCAGCCTCCGACGCGCGACGGGCGGCCGGTAAGACGCTCGGACCGCTCGACGGCATCCCCTACACCGCGAAGGACAGCTACCTCGTGAAGGGCCTCACCGCGGCGGCCGGCAGCCCGGCGTTCGCGGACCTCGTCGCACAGCGCGACGCCTTCACGATCGAGCGCCTGCGGGCGGGCGGGGCGATCTGTCTGGGACTGACGAACATGCCGCCGATGGCCAACGGCGGCATGCAGCGCGGCGTGTACGGCCGCGCTGAGAGCCCGTACAACGCCGAGTTCCTCACGGCTCCCTTCGCCTCCGGCTCGTCGAACGGCTCGGGCACCGCGACGGCGGCGAGCTTCGCGGCCTTCGGGCTCGGCGAGGAGACCTGGTCGAGCGGCCGCGGCCCCGCCACGAACAACGCCCTCTGCGCGTACACGCCCTCGCGCGGCGTGATCTCCACGCGCGGCAACTGGCCGCTCGTGCCCACGATGGACGTCGTCGTGCCGCACACGCGGACGATGGCGGATCTGCTCGAGGTGCTCGACGTGATCGTCGCGGTCGACGCCGAGACGCGCGGCGACTTCTGGCGTGCGCAGCCCTGGGTGCCGCTGCCCGCGGTGCCCGATGTGCGACCGACGTCGTACCCCGCGATCGCCGAGTCGGCATCGCTGGCGGGCTCGCGCATCGGCATCCCCCGCATGTACGTCAACGCCGACCCGGATGCCGGCACAGCCGAACGCCCCGGCATCGGCGGCCCGACCGGACAGCGCATCGAGACGCGTGCGTCCGTGATCGCACGGTGGGAGGCCGCCCGGCGCGACCTCGAGGCCGCCGGCGCGACCGTGGTGGAGGTGGACTTCCCCGTCGTGTCGAACTACGAGGGCGACCGGCCGGGCGCCCCGACCATCGCGACCCGCGGGCTCGTCTCCCCCGAGTACCTCCGCCGCGAGATCGTCGACCTGTCGGCCTGGGCGTGGGAGGACTTCCTGCAGGCCAACGGCGATCCGGCGCTCTCGACCCTCGCCGACGTCGACGGCGCGACGATCTTCCCGCATCCGGAGGGCGCGCTGCCCGACCGGTACACCGGCTTCGACGACGACATCGCCGAGTACCCGGCGTGGGTGCGCGACAACCCCGGCGTCGGCTTCCTCGACATGCCGGAGCTCGCCGACGGACTGCACGGACTGGAGAAGACGCGCCGACTCGACCTCGAGCGCTGGATGGACGGCCTTGACCTCGACGCGGTCGTGTTCCCCGCCGTCGCCGACGTGGGTCCGGCCGACATGGACGTGAACCCGGCATCCGCCGACCTCGGCTGGCGCAACGGCACGTGGATCGCCAACGGCAACCTCATGGTGCGCCACCTCGGCGTGCCGACCGTGACGGTGCCGATGGGGCTCATGGACGACATCGGGATGCCGATCGGCCTCACCTTCGCCGGCCGCGCCTACGACGACACGCGTCTGCTCGCGCTCGCGGCGGCGTTCGAGGCGGCGGGCGCCCCCGGCTCCCGCCGCACCCCTCCGCCCCGCACCCCGCGCCTCTAGCCACCCGCGCCCCGCCGAGGCCCGTGGGGCTACGCTGTGCGCATGGAGGGGATCGGGACGTTCATCCTGGGGCTGCTCGGCAGCGCGATGTTCGGGATCGTCATCCTCGTGCTGCTCCTCGTCGCGGCCGCCGCGTTCGTCTGGCTGATCATCGCGGTGATCCTCGGCGTCTTCGAGACCCGTCGCGCGCGTCGCGAGCGGGAGACTGCGCCCAGCCCCGAGCCGGAGGACCCGCTCAACATTTCACTATTGTGACGCTCGACACGATAGTGATATGTTCGGCGGCATGAGCACCGAGAACGAGCGCGCGCTCGAAGAGGGCATCGTCACCGACATGTCGGGACGGATGACGTACGGGTCGTATCTCGCACTCGACCAGCTGCTCACGGCGCAGCATCCGGTCAGCTCACCCGAGCACCACGACGAGATGCTGTTCATCATCCAGCACCAGACCACCGAGCTCTGGCTCAAGCAGCTGCTGCACGAACTGTCGTCGGCGCGCACGCTGCTCGCGAGCGACGACCTGCGCGAGGCCCTCAAGCGCGTCGCCCGGGTGAAGAAGATCCAGGACGTGATGACCCAGCAGTGGTCGGTGCTGGCCACGCTCACGCCCACCGAATACGCGCAGTTCCGCGGCTTCCTCGGCAGCTCCTCCGGCTTCCAGTCGGTGCAGTACCGCGCGGTGGAGTTCGCCCTCGGCAACAAGAACGAGAAGATGCTGAGCGTCTTCCGCGACCACCCGGCGAACCTCGCCCTGCTCACCGCGGAGTGGGAGAAGCCCACGCTCTACGACGAGTTCCTGCGCTTCGCCGCCCGCCGCGGACTGCCGGTGCCCGTCGAGATCCTCGAGCGCGACGTGCGGCTCCCCTACCGCGAGACCCCGGCGCTGGTGCCGGCGATCCGCGAGATCTACCAGGACCCGGGCACGCACTGGGATCTCTACGAGGCCTGCGAGGACCTGGTGGACCTGGAGGACAACTTCCAGTTCTGGCGCTTCCGCCACCTCAAGACCGTCGCCCGCACGATCGGCATGAAGGTCGGCACCGGCGGCTCCAGCGGCGTCGGCTTCCTGCAGCGCGCGCTCGACCTCACGTTCTTCCCGGAGCTCTACACGGTGCGCACGGAGATCGGCGGCTGATGAGGGCCGCGACGTTCTTCGACGGCGAGGAGTGGCGCGAGGGCACGCTGGTCGAGCACGACGGACGGATGCTCGTGCGCGACGAGCCGCCTCCGCCCGGGGTGCCGCGCCACGAAGGCGTGGTGATCGGCGGGTTCACCGACCACCACGTGCACCTGCAGCTCATCGACGCCAGCCTCCTCGACGGCTCGCGCCTCGGGCGCGTGGTCGACCTCGGCGCGAACCCCGCGGTGCTGGCGTCGTACGCCGCCGATCACAACTCAGGAACGCCCCTCCCGGAGCCTGCGGAAACCCGGCGGTCCGCCCTTCCCTCCCACGGATCTCCTGAGTGGCGCACACGGGTGGAGTTCGCCGGCGCCTTCCTCACCCCCGTCGGCGGGTATCCCTCCGACCGCTCCTGGGCGCCGGCCGGATCGGTGCGCGAGATCGCGACGGCGGCCGACGCGGCGAGCGCGGTCTCCGAGATGGCGGATGCCGGAGCATCCTGCATCAAGGTCGCGAGCAACAGCACCGCCGGCCCGGTCTTCGACGACGACCTGTTCCGGGTCATCGTCGGCCTCGCCGACAGCCGCGACCTCCCCGTCATCGCACACGCCGAGGGCGCCGGTGAGGCGCAGCGCGCCGCACGTCTCGGGGCGACCGCGCTCGCGCACGCCCCGTTCGCCGAGCTCCTCACCGACGAGGGGATCGCCGCGCAGGCGGCATCCGTCTCGTGGATCTCCACGCTCGCGATCCACGACGGCCCGCAGCGGGCGACCGCGGTCGACAACGTCCGCCGGTTCCACGCCGCGGGCGGCACGCTGCGATACGGCACCGACATGGGCAACGGCCCGAGCCCCGTCGACCTGAACGCCGCGGAGCTGGCCGCCCTGCGCGAGGCCGGGTTCGACGGCATCCGGCTGCTGCGCGCCCTCGCTCCCGCCGATCCTCGCGATCCGGCATCCGTTCTCCTGGTGCTGCCGCATCAGACCTCCGACCCGCTCGACGCCCGACCCCTGAAGGTGTGACATGACCGATCTGCTCGACCTCGCCCGCGACCTCGACGCCGCCGACCCGCTGCGCGCGCACCTCGACGCGTTCGCCGAGGCGCCGGGCGTCGGCGCCTACCTCGACGGCAACTCGCTCGGCCGTCCGCTGCGCGACACCGCCGACAAGGTCGCCGCCTTCGTGCGCGAGGACTGGGGCACGCGGCTGATCCGCTCGTGGGACGAGCAGTGGATGGAGCTGCCCATGGCGCTCGGCGACCGCATCGGCGCGCTCGCCCTCGGCGCCGCGCCCGGGCAGACCGTCGTCGCCGATTCGACCAGCGTGCTCATCTACAAGCTCATGCGGGCCGCGGCCACCGCTGCACAGGGACGCACCGAGCTCGTGATCGAGGCCGGCAACTTCCCCACCGACCGGTTCATGGCCGAGGGCGTCGCGGCCGAGACCGGCATGACCGTGGTCTGGCTGGAGCCCGACCCCGTGCACGGCGTGACGGTGGCCGACATCGAGGCGGTGGTGTCGGAGCGCACCGCGCTCGTCTCCCTGAGCCACGTCGACTACCGCTCCGGCGCGCTGGCCGACATGCCCGCGATCACCGCCGCCGTGCACCGCGCCGGCGCGCTGATGATGTGGGACCTCTGCCACTCGGTCGGCGTCGTCCCCATGCAGCTCGACGCGTGGGGCGTCGACATGGCCGTCGGCTGCACCTACAAGTACCTCAACGGCGGCCCGGGATCCCCCGCCTTCGCCTACCTCCGCCGTGAGCACCAGGGCGTGCTGCGCCAGCCGATCCAGGGCTGGTGGAGCGCCGCCGACATCTTCGCGATGGGCCCGTCGTACGTGCCGGCCGGCGACATCCGCCAGCTGCTCAGCGGCACGCCGCCGGTGATGTCGATGCTCGCCATGCAGGGAATGCTCGACCTCATCGAGCAGGCGACGATCGACGGCGTCCGGCAGAAGTCGCGCTCTCTCACCGACCTCGCGGTGCGGGCGTACGACGAGGTGCTCGCCCCGCTCGGCGTGCGGCTGCTGAGCCCGCGCGACGCCGAGCTGCGCGGCGGGCACGTCACGATCGGCCACCCCGACTTCCGCGAGGTCACCCAGCGGCTGTGGGCCGAGGGGATCATCCCGGACTTCCGCTTCCCCGACGGCATCCGCCTCGGCCTCTCCCCGCTGAGCACCTCGCACGTCGAGACGATCACCGGCGTGCTCGCCGTGCGCGACGCGCTCGTATGACCCCCGACTCCGCGCGGGACGTCGTCCTCGACGACATCGATGCGCGCCCCGGCAGCACGGCCTCGCTGCTGCGCACCGTCATCGGGCTGTACCTGCGGCCGCTCGGCGGATGGATCGCGGCATCCGCCCTCGTCGCGCTCGCGGGCGACCTCGGCATCCCCGAGGCCCAGGCACGCACGGGCATCACGCGTCTCAAGCAGAAGGGGCTGCTGCTCGCCGAGCGCGACGGGGTGAGCGGGTACCGCCTGAACCCAGCGGCACTCCCCATGCTCGAGCGCGGCGATCGGCGCATCTTCGAGATGCGGCCGATGACGGATGCCGACCCCTGGTGCCTGGTCTCGTTCTCGATCCCGGAGAGCGCCCGCAGCGTGCGGCACCAGCTGCGGCGGCGGTTGCAGTGGATCGGCGCCGGCGTGGTGTCTCCGGCGCTGTGGATCTGCCCCGGTCACCTGCAGGGCGAGGTGGAGCAGATCCTCGACGAGCTCGACGCCCGGGGATGGGCGACCCTCTTCCGGGCATCGGCTCCCGTCACGGCCGGCACGCTGCGCGAGGCTGCGGCGACGTGGTGGGACCTCGACGCGCTGCGGCAGGAGCACGAGAGGTTCCAGACCTCGCTCGCGCTGCTGCCGGAGGAGCCGTTCGCCGCGTACGTGCGGCTGATCGACAGCTGGCGGGTGCTGCCCTACGTCGACCCCGGCCTGCCTCCGGCGATGCTGCCGGAGGACTGGCCCGGCGAGCGCAGCGTCGAGGAGTTCGCCCGCCTCGACGCCGCCCTCGCCGGCCCCGCCCTGGCTCACGTCGCCCCGCCCCGGGCGTTCGAGTCGCACGACTGACCCCGAGACCGGCCGATCCGGGGTCAGTCGTGCGATTCGAAACGTCCCCGGGGACGGTCAGCCGGCGACCTCGCCGAGGAACGCCGAGACGTGCTCCTGCAGCTTGAGGATGCGCAGATCCCTCGCGAGCTCGCGATCGTAGCCCTGGTAGGCCAGGGGCGGCAGGACGCGCACGTTCTTCGAGCAGCCGAACTCGGAGCAGGTCAGGGTGCCCACCGAGTCGCCCTTGCGCCCGGCGGGCCCCGCCTTGCGGGCGACGTACATCTGCACGTCGTTGCGGAGCGTGACGTCTTCGCACCACGAGCACTGGGCGCGCGCGAGCACCCGCTGCTCGGCGCGCTGCAGCAACACGCCGACGAGCACGTCGTCCCGCCAGCCGACGACGTACGCGCGGCGCGGGGCCTTCGGGTCGGTCCAGCCGAGGAAGTCGATCCTCTCGAAGTCGACCTCGGCGAAGTCGGCGGGAAGGGTCAGGTCGGAGACCTCCTTGCGGGAGGCGTTGATGAAGGAGGCGCGGATGGCGCGCTCGTCGATGGGACGCATGGGAGCGGTCGCTTTCGTGGTGGTCGCCGGAACGGCGGGTCGATGAGGGAGAGGGCATCCGATACGGACGGCTGCCGGGTATGACGGATCACCGGGGACGGGGGTTCCGCCTCCGGCCGATGGTCAGCCTCTGCCCGCGGCGCTGAACGCGCCTGCAGCTCCGCTCCGCGCCCCGAGGGCGCTCATCGACGACAGCACCCGGCGATCATACCCCTCTTTGTTTCGCCCCGTGTCGCCCCGCCTTCTCCCCGGCTCCGGGCCGACCTACTCTTGCCTGAACGAATCCGACGACAGGAGAGCACCGTGTCCACGCCGCTGAGCCACCTTCCGCCCCTTCAGGTGCGTGAGCGTTCGGCGTGCACGTGCCAGCACGGCGGCTCCTGCTCCTCGTTCGCGGCCGGCCATGCCCTGCACCTCATCCAGGCCCGCATCGCCTCGGCGACGCCCGCCGGGTGGGTCGACGCCATCGTCGAGTCCGCCGACGCCGTCACCGGCGACCTCGTGGTGCGCACGTTCGACGGCGCGGCGCACGCGCTGTGGAACGGCTCGGGTGCGGCGCTCGAGGCGGCACCGGGCACTCCGGTCGCGCTGCACGAGCGCTACAGCGTGCTGGCCG
The DNA here is from genome assembly GCA_040395495.1 of Microbacterium hydrocarbonoxydans. GTDB lineage: Bacteria > Actinomycetota > Actinomycetes > Actinomycetales > Microbacteriaceae > Microbacterium > Microbacterium hydrocarbonoxydans_D. The sequence continues at coordinate 149,103 of JBEBQG010000002.1, forward strand.
TCGGCCGCACGCAGTTCAACGTCGCCACGGTCTGACACGGCCGGCGGACGGCCGGGATCCGCGCGCGGACCCTGTGCGCCGCCCTGGGTAGGCTGACCTCGTGAGGAGATCGGCGGGGGTGATGCGGAGGGTGCGCGGAGCCGTCGAACGCGGTCTCCGCTCCGCGCTCGATCCCTCGACGGCGCCGCTGTGGATCGCCGTCGTCGTCGCCCTCGGCATCGCTCTCCCGTTCATCGCATTCGGCGGGCTCGGCCCGGCGCAGCGCACGTCCGCGCAGGCCTCGGCCGGCGAGCAGGTCCGCACCTCGCTGTACGCGGTGACGATCCTGAGCGCCGAGCTCGTCGACGAGGTCGAAGAGCAGTATCTGGAGGCCGAACCCGGGGATCGGCTGCTCGTCGTCACGCTCGAACTGGAGAACCTCAGCACGGTGCCGGTCGGCATCCTGCAGACCGTGGACGGCGTGCGGTCCCGCCTCGTCTCCTCCAGCACGCCGCTGCTCGACCTGTCCGGCGGGACAGCGAGCGACGACCCCGCCGTCTGGCGGGACGGGAGCCTCGCCGCCGTCGTGCTCCAGCCCCGGGTCCCGGCGGAGGTGCGCATCGCGTGGCCCGTGCCGGCGGACTCCTTCCCCGATGGCACCGCGATGCTGGATGTCTACGACGCCGAGCCCCGGGCAGGGCAGGTCATCCAGTCGTCGTCCGCGATCACCTGGCGCCGCACCGAGATGGCGGCTCAGGTCTCGGTGGAGGTGTCGCCGTGAGGCGCGCCCACCCGTGGGTCCTCGGCGCCGGGCTCGTCCTCGCCGCGGGGCTGGTGAGCGCTGCCACCCCGTCGGCGGACTCGACGTACGACGCCTTCCTCGTCCGCGGCGATCACGGCGCCGCCTCCTCCCGCACGCTGAACGCGGCCGTCACCGGCTCGACCTTCGCCGATCAGGTCGTGTCGGCCGACGGCGAGTGGCAGGCCGAGGGGAACTGGCTGGTGGTCGAGGTGACGGCGTCGTCGCCGCGCACCGAGGTGGACGCGGAGATCGTGCTGGCCACCCTGCACGTCGACGGCCTGGTCTTCCAGGCCAGCGAGCGCATCCCGAACTCGCTGCTCAAGACGCGGCTGCACGTGGGAACGGACACGTCGGGTGTCATCGCCTTCGAGCTCGCCGACGGCATCCGTCTCGGGGAAGCCGAGCTGCGCCTGACCACCGGGTACGTCACCCCGCAGCTCGACGACGTCATCGCTCTGCCCCTGCCGCTCGACGACGTCGGCGCCGTGGCGAGCGTCGAGCTGAGCGAGCCCGTGGTGGGGGCGCCGTGACCTGGTGGCGACGGCAGCGGATCGCGCTCTGCGGGCTCCTGGTGGCGGCGCTGGCCGCCGTCGGCGTGCATCTCTGGTTCGACGTGCTCCCCGCGCTGGAGACCACGGGCCCCGCCCACGCCACTGCGGACGAGGCAGGGCTCGTCGAGGCCGGCGGCCATCGGCTGACCCTCTCCTCCGTCACCCTGGCCGAGTTCGAGGCCCCGCCCGGGTCCACCACGCTGAGCGTGCGCCTGCACGCCGCGAGCGCGGAGGAGGCGGAGCTCTGCGGCACGCCCCGACTGACCGAGGCCGAGGGCGACCGGACCTGGCTCGACGCACGCGGCGACGTCGAGGTCACGTCCGACGACGAGCGGTCATGCCAGGACGGCTCAGCCTCCTACACCCTCCTCACGGTGTTCCTGCTGCCCGACGACGCGACCGGCCCCTTCTGGTTCGACCTGCCGGTGGGACGCTCCGACGTGGTGCGCCTCCGCGTCGAGGACTGAGTCACGCACCTCGATCCCCGCACCGGGGCGGCCGACGACCGCGTCGAACGCCGTCGCGACGATCGCGACCCGCAGCGGCTCCGCCACGGCGGCGACGCCGACGAGCACCAGGGGCAGCGCCCCGGCCCAGAAGTCCGTCTCGTGCCCGCCGATGAGCCGGAGCGCCTCCCTCGTGCCGAGCCGCTCGACGAGCGCCCAGAGGGCGTAGACGCCGGCGAAGACCCCGAACAGCACGGGGCCGCCGCGCCAGATCGCCGCGACCGCCGCCCACAGATTCTCCAGGCGCTGCAGGAGCGTGCGCGAGAGCCCGCCGACCGCGCCTCGGAGCGAATCCGTGCGTCGCTGCAGCCCCTCGGGGAGGCTCGTGAAGCCGGCGCCGTAGATCACCCCGGCGACGGCCAGCCACGCCGCGGGGACGATCACCGCGGCGACGACCACACCCACCAGCCACAACAGCGCCTCCCAGATCGAGGCGAGCGGAGGGAGGGATGCCGCGACCCAGTCGCCGAACCCGTCGAACCACGCGACTCCCGCGCGACCGGCGAACCACTCCTGGACTCCGGCCCACCACTGCCCCACGAGCGTGAACAGCATGAACGTCCAGAGCACCTCGGCGTATGCGGCGAGCGCCAGCGTCCACGACGGCAGGCGGTCGCGGAATCGCGCGAGGGTGAAGCGCGCGACGAGCGCGACCACCAGCACCGTCACCGGGAGCAGGCCCACCGAGATGAGCCCGCCCCTGTCGCCGATCTCCTCGCCGAGGCCGTACCCGGTCTCGGCGAAGGCGATACTGCTGGCGATGACGAAGAAGTCCTTCTGATCGGCGTCGAGCATCCCCCAGGCGGCGTAGAACGCGAAGAACGGGAGGACCGCCGTCAGCGCGGCGCTCGCGAAGTCGCGGTACCCGGCGGTCTCGGCGCCGGCCGGGTCGTGCGGCAGGGAGGGCCGCACCGTGAGGTACATCGCCACGTACGACACGAGCCGGGCGGCGACGGCCAGCGGGAGCAGAAGCAGTCCGCCGAGCGTGGTGTGACCCCCGACGAACCCGGCGAGCTGCACCAGCAGCTCGTGCAGGGCCTCTCCGCCGAGATACCAGGCCATGAGCGCCGGCCAGTGCCGGGCGAGGATCCGCCCGAAGGTGCGCAGCGCCGGGAGCATCCCCCCACGCTACCGGCTCGGCCCGTCGCCGCTCAGGCGGATGCCGTCATCATGTCGCGCATCGCCATGCAGGCGTCCATGCACGCCTGGCAGGCCTGCGCGCACATGCGGCACACGTCGCTCTCATCGGCGTGCGTCATGCACATGTCCATGCACGTCTGACACATGGCGATGCACGCATCGAGCATCGCCATCATCGACGCCGGCGTCATGCCCTGCATCCGCATCATCGAACGCATCATGGTGTTGCACATGTCGGCGCAGTTCATGCACGACGGAGCGCAGTCCATCATCTGCGTCGAACACACCGTGCATGCCTGTTCGCACGCCGAACACGCGTCCATGCAGGCCTGCATGACGGACATGTCCATCATCGCCATGTCGGGCATGGACATCATGTTCTTCGACATCGCACCCATCATCATCGAGTCCATCGCGCACCGCTTTCCGTCGAGATCGAGCGGGCGGGACCGTCCGCTTGACGCCAGACTAGTCCCCGCTCCGCGGCGCGTCGATGGGCGGTTCTTACCCGCCCGCCCGGGCGTCTGTCAATCCCGTGGCCGGATCGATCGGCCCCTGGAACAGTGGCTGCTCCACCGATCATCCACGAGAGGAGCACGCCATGGGCGTCGGAGACGACATCAAGAACGCGGCCGAGAAGATGGGCGGCAAGGTCAAGGAGGGCGTGGGCAAGGCCACGGGCAACGAGGACCTCGAGAACGAAGGCCGTGCGGACCAGGCGAAGGCCGCTGCCAAGCAGGCCGCCGACGACGTGAAGGATGCCGCCAAGGACGCGGCGGACGGACTCAGGAACGCGGGCAAGAACGCCCGCGACGCATTCGAGCGCTGATCGGCGACCCCGCGTCGCCACGACAGGAGGCGAAGACATGCCCGGCCGGAGGAACAGCTCCCTGAAGGACCCGGAGCTGTATGAGGAGCTCCGCGACGACGGAGCATCGAAGGAGAAGGCGGCGCGCATCTCCAACGCGGCGGCCAGGGACGGACGCAGTGCCGTCGGCCGCCGCGGAGGGGAGAGCGGCGACTACGAGGACTGGACCGTCGACGAGCTGAGGAAGCGCGCGAAGGAGCTCGGTCTGCGCGGGTACAGCGACAAGCGCAAGGCCGATCTCATCTCGGCCCTGCGCGACCACTAGCACGACGATGTCCGGCGGGGCGCACTTCGGCATCGAGGAGGAGTTCGTCCTGCTGGACGCGACCACCCTCGTGCCCATCGGGATGGGCGACGGCACGCGCGAGCGCATCACGGTCGGAGCCGTGGGCGGCGAGGTGGTGCCCGAGTACCTGACGTGTCAGGTCGAGTGCGTGACCGAGCCCGCGCTCGGGAGGGAGGATGCCGCGGCGCAGCTGCGGCGCATGCGCTCGCTCATCGCGGTGCACGCCGCGCACCAGGGGGCGCTCGCCGCCCCGTCCGCCACCCCCTTCATCTCCCCCGGCGGACTCGTGGTGTCTCCGTCGACGCACTACGACGAGGTCGCCACCCACCTCGCCGAGATCACCCGGGAGCACGAGGTCAACGGCCTGCACGTGCACGTCGAGATCGCGGGCGACGACGAGGACCGGGTGCGCGGCCTCAACCGCGTGCGCGGATGGCTGCCCACCCTGTTGGCGCTCACCGGCAACGGCCCGTTCGCGCACGGCAGGCACTCGGGGTTCGCGAGTTGGCGCAGCATCCTGATCCGACGGCTCCCGTCGTCGTGGTGCCCTCCGCACTTCCGCGATCTGACCGACTACCGCGCCAGGGTCGACCGGCTCGTTGCTCTGGGCGCGATCGGCGACACCGCGTCGATCGCCTGGGCCGTGCGGCTGTCGGAGCGCTTCCCGACCGTCGAGGTGCGCGTGTTCGACGCGCAGCTGACCCCCGACGACGCCCTCTTCGCGGCCGTGCTGGCTCGCGGCCTCGTGCTGTCCGACGCCTCAGGGCTGCTCCCGCCCGCCGAGCTCGACGCGATCGACGCCTCGCTGTGGATCGCCGCCCGTCGGGGCACCGACGCCGCCGTCATCGACCCGACCACGGGCGAGGCCGGTGCGCTGTGGGACGTGGCGGAGCGGATGCTCGCTCACGCACGCCCGGTGCTCGAGGAGCACGGCGATGCGGACTTCGTCGCCGATCACCTCTCGCGCATCCGCGTGGAGGGCACCGGCGCGCAACGGCAGCTGCGCGCCTACGAGAGCCGCGGCATCGACGGCCTCCGCGAGCTCTACCTCGACGGGACGAGGGGCTGAACGACGGCCCGGGGCGTCGTCGGTGCGGAGTATCTTCGGATCGTGGCATCCTTCGCCCCTCTGCAGCGCCTGGTGATCGCGATCGCGGTCCTCGCGTCCTTCGTGACCTTTCTCGACGGCACGGTCGTCAACGTCGCCCTTCCCGCGATCAGCCGTGAGCTCGGCGGCGGCATCGTCACCCAGCAGTGGGTCGTCGACGCCTACCTCATCACGCTGAGCGCCCTGATCCTGCTCGCCGGTTCCCTCTCCGACGCCTACGGCCGGGTGCTCGTGATGCGCATCGGCCTCATCGCGTTCGGCATCGCGTCGATCGCGGTCGCGGCGGCTCCCGACCCGCTCGTGCTCATCATCGCCCGCGCGCTGCAGGGCGCGGCGGGCGCCCTCCTGGTGCCGAGCTCCCTCGCTCTGATCACCGCGACCATGCGGGCCGACGTGCAGGCGAGGGCGATCGGCGTGTGGACCGCGTTCACCACCGCCGCGCAACTGGTGGGTCCGCTGCTGGGCGGCCTGTTCGTGGACTACCTGTCCTGGCGCTTCGTCTTCGTCATCAACGTGATCCCGATCGCGGTGAACCTCCTGCTGCTCGCGCGCCTGCGGCTGCCGGAGCACCCGAGCGGCGCCCGTGTCGACTGGTGGAGCGGCGCCCTGTGCGCGGTCGGCCTCGGAGCCGTGGTGTTCGCCCTCATCGAGCAGCCGACCCGAGGCTGGGCCTCCCCCGTGATCTGGGCCCCGGCCGCCGTCGGCGTGGTGCTCTTCGCCCTGTTCCTCGCCCGGCAGCGCGGATCGGCGTCGCCGCTGATGCCCCTGTCGCTGTTCCGGGTGCGCGACTTCGCCTGGGGCAACCTCGCCACGCTGTTCGTGTACGCGGCGCTGTCGCTCAACGGCTTCGTGATCGGCGTCTACCTGCAGCAGGGCGCGGGGCTCCCCGCCACGGCGGCCGGCCTCGCGAGCCTGCCCATGACGATCCTGATGATCCTGGTGAGCTCGCGCGCCGGGGCCTGGGCGGGTCGCCTCGGCCCCCGCCTGTTCATGACGGTCGGCCCGCTGATCATGGCCGTCGGCGCCCTGCTGCTGCTGGCGGTGTCGGAGCGCTTCGACTACTGGTGGCAGGTGCTCCCGGCCATGATCGTGATGGGCCTCGGGCTCTCCCTCACGGTCGCCCCGCTCACCGCCGCGATCCTCGGCGCGATCGACGAGTCCCGTTCGGGCATCGCCTCGGCCGTCAACAATGCGGTCGCGAGGGTCGCCGGGCTGCTCGTCGTCGCCATGATCTCCACCATCGTGGGCGGCACGCTCGACCTCGCCGGATTCCACAGCGCGGCCTGGGTCACCGCCGCCCTGCTCGTGGTCGGGGGCCTCGTGTCCTGGATCGGCATCCGCCGCAACCCCGTGCCCGAGCAGGGGGCGGATGCCGCGGCCGTGCAGCCGTGAGGACGGGGACCTGCGGCTCCGCGATCGCCGTGATCGCGCTGGCCCTGCTCGCCGGGTGCGCGCCGGCGCCGACCGCCGAGGTGCGCCTGCCGCCGACCGGCGCGTCGCCGGACTACCAGCTCGGCGGCGCGTACGCGCCCGCCGCCGGTGTCGGCGTCGTCGGCCGCGACCGCTCCGCGGCGCCGGCGGAGGGACTCTACTCGGTGTGCTACGTGAACGGCTTCCAGACGCAGCCCGGCGAACTCGGATCCTGGGATCGCGATCTGGTCCTGCGCGCCGCGGACGGTGAGCCGGTCTTCGATCCCGACTGGCCGGACGAGGCGCTGCTCGACACCTCTGACGCGTCACGACGAGAACGCATCGCCGCGACAGTCGCGCCGTGGATCGAGGGGTGCGCGGACGCCGGGTTCGACGCGGTCGAGTTCGACAACCTCGACTCCTACACGCGCTCGGGTGAGGCGCTCACGCTCGACGACAACCTGCGGCTGGCCGCGATGCTCGTGACGATCGCCCACGACGCGGGCCTCGCCGCAGGCCAGAAGAACGCCGCGGAGGACGCGGCCGCCCTCCGCGAGCACGCCGGTTTCGACTTCGCCGTGACCGAGGAGTGCGCCGCCTTCGCGGAGTGTCAGGAGTACACGGCCGTCTACGGCGAGCACGTGATCGACATCGAGTACGTCGACCAGCTTCCGAGGCCCTTCGCCGAGATGTGCGCCGACGACCGCTCACCCGCGTCGATGGTGCTGCGCGATCGCGACCTGGTGACGCCCGACGACGGCTCCTACGCGTTCGAGCTCTGTTGACCGCGGCGTGGGTGTCCGCCGCGCGACCCCGCACCGCTCGCCGCCGTCAGCGCTGCGGCGCCGGACCCGTCGACTCCCGCAGCAGCAGCGTGGTGCTGAGCCGGTGCCGGTGGTCGCGGGACTCGTCGCTGCCCGCGATCGCGTCGACCAGGTACTCCGCGGCGAGGCGCCCCTTGGCGGCGATCGGCTGGCGGATCGTGGTGAGGGCGGGGCTGATCCAGCTCGCCTCGATGAGGTCGTCGAAACCGCTCACCGAGACCTCCCCCGGCACGTCGACCTGCGCCTCCCGCGCCGCCTCGATCACGCCGAGGGCGATGATGTCGCTGAAGGCGACGATCGCCGTCGGCCGCTCGTCGCGCGCCCACAGCTCACGGAACGCCGCGGCGCCGCCGGCGCGCGTGCACGGCACCTCGAGCACCGAGATGCCCTCGCTCTCCGGCGTCAGTCCGGCGGCGGAGAGCCCGGCGATCGCGCCCTGCATGCGCCGCAGCACCGGCCCCTTCCAGGTGCGGTAGCCGCCGGGCAGGCCGGTCTCGAAGGCGACGAAGGCGATCCGCCTGTGCCCCACGGAGAGCAGGTGGCCGACCAGCTCCTCGATCCCCTCGCTGTCGTCGATCTCCACGCTCGGCACGCCGTCGTGGATCTCGCTGTCCACGAGCACGAAGGGGATGCCGCGTTGGCGCAGCGCCTTCACCTCGCCGCGGTCGAACTCCAGGCCGCTCACGATGAAGCCGTCGACGGCCGCGTAGGGGATGGTCTTGAGCATCGATCCGCGCAGCGGGGGCGCGAGCAGCAGCGTGAAGCCCTCCCTCTGGCAGGTCTGGCCGATCCCCTGCAGGAACTGCGAGTAGTACGGGTTCTCGAGCACCTTGTCGAGCTGCTGAGGGAGCAACAGCCCCAGGCTGTCGGTGCGCCGGGCGCGCAGCATCCGCGCCGCCGGGTCCTGCGTGTAGCCGAGGTCGTCGGCCACCTTCAGGATCTTGCGCAGCGTGCTCTCGGAGAGCTTCTTCGAGTCGTTGAAGGCGAGCGAGACCGAGGACTTCGACACGTTCGCGCGGTCGGCGACGTCCTGCATGGTCGCCCTGCGTGACTTCATCGTGGTCCCTCACTCGTGAACAGCTGCGTCGTGTGCGCCGCCAGCCGGTACCGGCCGTCGGGTGCGCCGTCGCGGTCCACCGGCGTCCACGGGCCGCCCTGCGGCAGCCCCGCGACGTCGATCTCCGTGCCCGAGCCGCGATGGACGACCACCGCGATGCTCTCCTCGGCGGACGAGCGCACGATGACCACAGTATCCGCGTCGATCGCGTGAACCTCCTGTGCGCCGCGCCTGAGCGCCGTCGACGCGGCGCGCAGCGCTCCCCTGTCCCGCACGTGCGCGAGGATCCGCTGCGACCAGACCTCCTCGTCCCACGGCATCGCGCCGCGGCATCCGGGGTCGTTCTCCCCGCGCATGCCGACCTCGTCGCCGTAGTACATCATCGGCGCCCCTTCCGCGGCGTAGAGCAGGTCGTAGGCGAGCAGCGCCGCGTCGATGTCGTCGCCGTGCCGCGTGAGCACGCGCTCGGTGTCGTGGCTGCCGAGCAGGTTCAGCATCCCGTGACGGTACCCCTCCGGGATCCGGTCCCTGAGCGTGTTCATGCCCGCGGCGAAGGCCGGGCCGTCGACGGTGCGGTCGGCCGTGAAGCCGAGCACGAGATCGCGCAGCGTGTAGTTCATCGTGCCGTCGGCGAGATCGCCCTGCAGCCACTGCTCCGGCTCGCGCCACTCCTCCGCGATGATGCAGAGGTCCTCGCCCATGCCCTTCACCACGTCGCGGAAGCCCCGCCAGAACGTGTGGTTGATGAAGTACGGCACGTCGAGCCGCCACCCGTCGATGCCCTGCTCGATCCAGTGGCGCGCGACGTCGTGGTGGTGGGCCCGCACCTCGGGGTTGTACGCGTTCCACTTGGGCAGGTAGTAGCACCCTGAGCACGTGCGGTAGTTCGGCTCGGGGAACGGGGTCACGGGGAAGCCCTCCACCGAGAACCAGTTGACGTACTCCGATCCGGCCTCCTTCTCCACCACGTCGCGGAAGGCCCAGTGCCCGTCGCCGCAGTGGTTGAGCACGGCGTCGAGGACGATGCGGATGCCGCGGGCGTGCGCCTCGTCGACGAAGCGGCGGAACGTCTCGAGGTCGCCGAGGCGGTGGTCGATCGCGAAGTAGTCGACGGCGTCGTAGCGGTGGTTCGTCCTGGCCTCGAAGATCGGCGTCAGGTACAGGGCGTTCGCCCCCAGGGACACGATGTGGTCGAGGTGGTCGATGATCCCCTGCAGGTCGCCGCCGAAGAAGTTCTCGCGGGTCGGCTCCGCGTCCCACGGCACCACGTCGTCGGGGTCGAGCGACGGGTCGCCGTTCGCGAACCGCTCGGGGAAGATCTGGTAGAAGCTCGCGTCGGCGAGCCAGTCGGGTGCGGGCATTCAGTCCTTCAATCCGGTGGAGGCGATCCCGCGCACGAGAGCGCGCTGGAAGAAGAGGAACACGACGATGCTGGGCACCGTCGCGGTGAGTGTGCCGGCCATGAGGTAGTTCCACGAGGTGCCGTAGCGGCCGACGAAGGCCTGGAGGCCGATCTGCACCGTGCGGTGCTCGTCGGTGTTCGTAACGAGCAGGGGCCAGAGGAAGTCGTTCCAGGCGAAGAGGAAGCTGAAGATCGCCAGGGTCGCGAACGCCGGCGTCGACAGCGGGACGATGATGCGGAAGAACGTGCCGATGCGGCTGCATCCGTCGATCCGTGCCGCGTCCTCGAGCTCGGCGGGCAGGGAGGCGAAGTACTGCCGGAGCAGCACGATGCCGAACACGTCGGCCAGCCGCGGCACGATCAGGCCCGCGTAGCTGTCGATCCAGCCGAGGTCGGCCACGATCGCGTAGGCCGGGATGATCGTCACGAAGGTCGGGATCATGAGCGCGGCGAGCAGCAGCACGAACAGCGCGTTGCGCAGCGGGAAGCGGAGCCGGGCGAAGGCGTAGGCGGCGAGCGCGTCGAGCACGAGGTGCCCCGTCACGATGCCGGCGGCCATCACCAGGCTGTTCAGGTAGTACTGCCCGAACGGCGCCGACTCCCAGGCCTTGAGGTAGTTCTCCCAGTGCCACGAGGTGGGCAGGATCGACGTGTTCGTGTAGGTCTCGGCCCGCGACTGCAGGGAGGTCGTGAACATCCACAGGAACGGCACGACCACGGCCGCGGCCCCCACGACGAGCACGGCGTGCCTGGCGAGGTTCGATGCGCGCGTGCGGGTCATCGGTCGTCCCTCCCCGTGCCGCTCGCGCGCCACTGCACGAGCGTCACGCCCAGCACGAGGAACAGGGTCACGAAGGCGATCGCGGTGCCGTAGCCGAAGTCGCCGAGACGGAACGCCTCGCGGTACATGAACATGCCGAGCACGTCGGTGCCCCCGCGGGGGCCGCCGTCGGTGAGCACGTAGACGAGGTCGAACGCCTGGAAGCTCGTGATCAGCGCCTGCACGATCACGAAGAAGGTCATGGGCCGCAGCAGCGGCACGGTGATGAGGCGGATGCGCTGCCATGCCGAGGCCCCGTCGAGCTGCGCGGCCTCGAAGACGCCGTGCGGCAGCGCCTGCATCGCGGTCAGGTAGAGCACGGCGTTGAATCCGATGTTCTTCCACACGGTCAGCAGGGTGAGCGCGCCGAGCGCGAGCCAACGGTCCTGCAGCCAGTCGGGCCCGGGGATGCCGAGCTGCCCGAGCACCGCGTTCACGAAGCCGGCGGGGTCGAGCATGTACTTCCACACGATCGCCGCGGCGACGGAGGACGTCACGGCGGGGAGGAAGTACACGCCGCGATAGAAGCCGCGTCCGCGGATCGGCGCGTCCAGGAGCAGCGCCACGGCGAGCCCGGTGACCACGCTGAGGATGCAGACGCCGCCGGCGTACACGCAGGTCACGAGCAGGCTGTTCCAGAACTCCGGATCGCTCGCGAGCCGCACGTAGTTGTCGAACCCGATGAACTCCTTCACCGGGGAGAACCCGTTCCACGAGGTCAGGCTGATGTGTCCAGCGGAGACGATCGGGTAGAACACGAAGACGCCGAGCACGACGAGGGCCGGCGCGAGGAAGAGGGCGGCGGTGAGCACCTGCTCGCGGTCGTAGCGCGGCGCTCGGCGCGGATTCCCCGGTCGGGCGGACGGGTTCCCGCCCTGTGCCGTCGGCGCAGGGCGGGAACCCGTGGGGAGCGTTGTCACCGGCGGACTCAGCCCTTCTCGATGACCGCGTTGACCGCGTCCTCGGCCTTGGCGAGGGCGTCGGAGACCGAGGCGTCGCCGGCGAGCGCCGCCTCGATCTCCTTCGCGAAGGCGAGTGAGATCTGCGGGTACAGCGGGGTGTTCGGGCGGGCGTGCGCGTCGGCCATCTGCTCGACGTAGGGCCGCAGCCGGGGCTCGGTCGAGTCGACCCAGCCGAGGTAGTCCTCGCTCGACGCGACGGAGCCGAGCACCGGGAGCATGCCCGTCTTCTCGCTCCAGGACGTCACCTGCTCGGGCTCCAGGAACCAGGCGAGGAAGTCGGCCGCGGCCTTCGTCTCGGCATCCGAGTTGTCGAACACCATCGCCTGCTCCCCGCCGAGGTTCGTGGCCGGCTCCCCGTCTGCCGGGTACGGGGCCTTGGCCACGCCGAAGTCGAAGGGCGGGTCGGCGGCCCAGATGCCGACCATCCACGAACCCTCCTGCGCGGAGCCGCCCTGGCCCTTCTCGAACTCGCCCCACTTGGCGTAGGGGCTCACTCCCGACTCGATGAGGTCGACCCAGAACTGCAGCGCCTTCTCGCCCTCCGGGGTGTTGAAGGCCGCCGCCGAGTTGTCCTCGGTGAGGAACTCCCCTCCCGCCTGCCACAGGTTCACCTGGAAGTTCCAGGTCAGGCCCTCGCCGTTGTCCCCGGCCTGCGTGAACAGGTCGTATCCGGGCTTGCCCGTCTTGTCGAGCACCGTCTTCGCCGTGGACATGAGCTCGTCCCACGTGGCGGGCGCCTTCTCGGGATCGAGGCCCGCCTCGGCGAAGAGGTCCTTGTTGTACATGTACGCCAGGTTGTTGGCCGACACCGGCACCGAGACCTGCGCGCCGCCGATCGTGCCGAAGGAGGTGAGCGCCGGGTTGATGTCGGCGACGGTGTCCTTCGGCAGCAGTCCGGAGAGGTCGGCGAGGCCGCCCATCTGCTCGATCTGCGGCACCCAGATGAGGTCGCCGATGGCGATGTCCGGGAGGGTCTTCGACGTGGCCGAGGCGCGGAGCTTGGTCAGGAAGTCGGCGTTGGGCACGTTGGACGCCGTGACCTTCACATCGGGGTGGGCGGCGTTGTACTCGTCGACCATCGCGTCGAAGGTGTCGGCGTTGGTGCCGTCCCAGTAGTGCCAGACGGTCACCTCGGTGGCGCCGTCGGCGCTGGGGCCGGAGGCCGCGCAGCCGGTGAGGCCCAACAGGGCGACGGCGGCGACGGCGGTAGTGCGTGTGGTGCGGTGCATCATTGCTCCTTGAGGGGGACGCTATCGCGTCGGTCGGTCGTTCGGGTCGATCGGGTCATGCGGTCGCGCGCGGAACCAGCTCGCGCTGTCGGGAGCGACGACGAGCTCGTCGTCGGCGCCGACGGTCAGGGTGGTCAGCACGCGGTCGGTCGCTCGCCAGCCCGCCGGCACAGGGAAGGGCTCGGCGCCGAGGTTGACGACGCACAGGGCGGCGCCGCGGAGGAAGGCGAGGACATCGGATGACGCGGGGTCGAGCCACCGGAGGGGCTCCCCCGCACGGAACAGCTCCCGCCGCGCCGTCAGCATCGAGCGATAGGTCGCGAGCGGGGTGCCGGGGGCGCCCTGGAGGTCCCTGGCGTACGCGGAGAACCACGCGGGCTGCGGCAGCCAGGCCGCTGCCCCCTGCGGAGGGCCGAACCCGAGGGTCGCGCCGTCGGACGACCACGGCAGCGGCACCCGGCATCCGTCGCGCCCGAGCTCCGCACCGCCCGAGCGGATCCAGATCGGGTCCTGTCTGGCGTCGTCCGGCAGATCGAACACCTCGGGTAGACCCAGTTCCTCGCCCTGGTAGAGGTAGGCCGCACCCGGCAGGGCGAGCATCAGCGCGGCAGCGGCCAGCGCCCGCCGCACTCCGAGCTCGGCGTCGACGGGTCCGCGGCGGCGCGCGGCCGCGATCATGTCGGTCGGGTCGGCCGGCGCGAGACTCTGCTCCTGCCCGTACCTCGTCGCCGCCCGGTGCACGTCGTGGTTGGAGAGGGTCCACGCCGGGGCGCCGCCCCCGCTCATCGCCAGCCCCGTCTCGATCGCTGCGCGGATGCGGCCGGCATCCCACGGCTGCACGAGGAGCTCGAAGGTGAACGCCTGGTGCAGCTCGTCCGGGCGGAGGTAGGCGGCGAGCGCCTCGGCGCCGGGCACCCAGACCTCGCCGACGAGGTACCGCGGCTGCGGATAGCGCTCGCCGAGGCCCCGCCAGCGGCGGTACATCTCGTGCACCTCCGGCTGGTCCCACATGGCGGCGTTGTGGCCGCCCGTCCCGTCGTCGGCCCCCGGCCAGTCGGGCAGGCCCTCCGCCTTGACGTGCCCGTGGGCGACGTCGATGCGGAAGCCGTCGACCCCGCGATCGAACCAGAACGTGAGCACGTCGTCGAACTCGTCGGCCACCTCGGGGTTGCGCCAGTCGAAGTCGGGCTGTCCGGGGTCGAAGGAGTGGAGGTACCACTGGCCCGGGGTGCCGTCGGCCTCGACCACACGGGTCCATGCGGCACCGCCGAACACGCTCTGCCAGTTGTTCGGCGGCAGCTCCCCCGCCTCGCCGCGTCCGTCGCGGAAGAGGAAGCGGGCGCGCTCACGGCTCCCCGGCGCCGCGGCGAGCGCGGCGAGGAACCACGGATGCTCCGAGGAGCAGTGGTTGGCGACCATGTCCATGATCACGCGCACGCCGAGGTCGTGCGCACGGGACACGAGCTCGGTGAAGTCGTCGAGGGTGCCGTAGGCGGGGTCGATGCTCCGGTAATCGGAGATGTCGTAGCCGTGGTCGCGCTGCGGCGAGGCGTAGCAGGGGTTGAGCCACAGGGCGTCGCACCCCAGCGCGGCGATCTCGGGCAGCCCGTGGACGAGGCCGCGCAGGTCGCCGATGCCGTCGCCGTCGGCGTCGCGGAACGAACGGAGGTACACCTGGTAGACGACGGCATCCGTCCACCAGTCCTGCCGATCCCCGCGCACCGGCGGGAGGATCGTGTCGAGAGGGAGCGTCATCGCTTCTCTTTCTCTGGGAGGCCGTCCGGGCGGCACGGTTCGCGGCTGTGCCGCCCGGACGGGGTCGGGGTGGGTCAGAAGGTGGGATAGATGTCGATCACATCGCCACCGGTGCCCGTGAAGTTCGTGCCGGTCGACCACGTCGCGTCGTCGATGAGGGGCTTGAACTGGAAGGACTGCCCGTCGGGGATGCGCTCGAGCTCGAACTCCCATACGTCGGGGGCGACGTTGCGCGCGCCTCGACCGGAGGTCCAGGTGAACGGGTAGGCGTCACCGCGGAGCGCGATCGTGTGACCGAGCCCGACGTTGTAGTGCACGCGGATCTTCGTGGTGTTCCTGGCGTCGGGCGAGTACGACGACACCGGGGTTCCCGGCGCGTAGACCTTCGACTCGTGCTCTCCGAGCGCGACGGTGATCTGCTTGCCCGTCGGGCCGCCGGCGGTGACCGTGACCGTGTCGGAGGTGTTCATCAGGTTCGTCAGCACGGTGCCGACGGTGATGGAGCTCTCGGCGCGCAGGGGGACGGTCCTCGTCTGCGTGGTCCAGGAGTTCGACGACAGCACGACGGCCTCGGCGCCGGTCGAGTCGACGCGACGGGAGAAGCCGTACACGTTGGTGTCCGACCACATCTCGCGCTGGGTGCCGATCTGCAGTGCGGGGTACGCCGCCTTGATCGCCGTGAGCCGCTGGATGTGACGGTAGATGGGCGCGTTCTGATCCCAGCTGGTCATGTCCTTGCGGTTGTCCTTGTTGGCGATCGGCACCTCGTAAGGGTTTCCGTTGCCGTCGTCGGCCTGCTCGGTGCCGTAGTAGATCACCGGGACGCCGCGCGAGGTCAGCTGGAAGGTGAGCGCCGAACGGAGGCGCTGGTAGTTGTCATCCGCCCAGGTGAGGAACCGCGCGCGGTCGTGGTTGTCGAGGAACGTCTCCAACCGGTTGGGGTTGGCGTACTTGACGTCCTGGTCGAACAGGTCGCCGAGCGCGTTCATGTCGGTGTCGGCGGAGAAGGCGCTGCGAACCGTGAAGAAGTACGGGAAGTCCAGCACTCCCCACTCGTAGTCCTGGTACTCGGACACGTAGTCGACGTCGCCGACGAACACCTCGCCGAAGGTGGGCACGCCCATCGCGTCCTCGAAGTCCTCGAGCCACGGCTTGGGGATGGAGCGGGCGGCGTCGACGCGGATGCCGTCGAAGCCCATGTCGATCCAGTCCTTGTAGGTGTCGATCAGGAAGTTCGACACCGTGGGGTTGGACTGGTCGAGGTCGTCGAGCCCGCCCAGGTCGCAGTTCTCGATCTGGGTCTGGGTCTCGGTGCCGTTGAAGAGGCAGTCTCCCGAGTGGTGGAAGTACGAGGAGTTGTCGAGCGGGCTCGCGGGCTTGTAGGTGCTCGGCGAGTACGTGGTCGACGTGCCGGCGAGGTAGTCGGCGGTGTGGTTCGGCACGACGTCGAGGATCATCTTGAGCCCCAGGCCGTGGGCCGTGTCGATGAGCTCCTGCAGCTCCGCGGTGTCGCCGAAGTGGGCGTTCGGCGTCGCGAAGTCCCTCGTGAAGTAGCCGTGGTAGCTCGCCTCCAGGCCGTCGCGCGACAGCGGCTGCTGGTCGGAGACCGGGGAGAGCCAGATCGCGGTGACGCCGAGGTCGGCGATGTAGTCGAGCTTGTCGGTGAGACCGGCCCAGTCACCACCGTGGTAGAAGCCGAGGTCGCTGGGGTCGTACTCCCCGTCACCCTGGTCGTTGTTGGTCGGGTCCCCGTCGGAGAACCGGTCGACGAGCACCTGGTAGATGACGTCGCCCTCGGCGAGGGGGCCGGGGGACGGGGGCGGGTCGGCGTGGGCCGGGGCGAGCGCCACGGGGGCGATCAGGGTCCCCGCCACGAGCGTCAACGCGACGCACGCCGTCCGGACGCGCCGGGCGGAGGGGGACTTCTTCGGACTGCTGAGCAGCGGAACCATGGTGAACCTTCCTGACATCGGTGTCGTGAAGTGCGCCAGCCGCGATTTGCACACGTTTACTAAACCGATCCAACAGAAGGAGCGGATGAATGTCAATACCCCTTTCACGCGTGCGCTCGCACGCCGCGACGGGGCGCGGAGACGGGCGGACGACGCGAGTCGCGCGCCCGTCTCGAGGGGCGGGGCTAGGAGGCGAGGAAGGCGCGCACCTCGGCGACCACCGGGTCGACCGCCGTCGGCGGGACCGCGTAGCCGCGCGCAGCCAGCCACTCGTCGTCGTAGAGCTTGTCGAGGTAGCCGCGCCCGTGGTCGGGGAGCAGCACGACCACCACGTCGTCCTCGGTGAGCGTCACCGCGGTGCGGAGGGCGGCAACGACGGCCATGCCGCTGGATCCGCCGACCAGCAGCCCCTCCTCCGCGGCGAGCCGGCGGGTCATGGCGAACGACTCGGCATCCGACACCCGCTCGTAGCCGTCGACCACGCTCGCATCGAACGTGTCGGGCAGGAAGTCCTCCCCCACGCCCTCCACGTCGTAGCCGTGGATGGGCCCTCCGGAGTAGATCGACCCCTCGGGGTCGGCGCCGATCACCCGCACGCGGCCCTCGCTCACCTGCTTCAGGTAGCGCCCGGTGCCGCTGATCGTCCCGCCCGTGCCGATGCCGGCGACGAAGTGCGTGACGCGGCCGTCGGTGTCCGCCCAGATCTCCGGCCCCGTGGTCTCGAAGTGGCCGCGGGGCCCGTTCTGGTTGGCGAACTGGTTGGGGTTGAACGCCCCGGGGATCTCCGCCGCGAGGCGCGCGGCGACGCTGTAGTACGACCGTGGGTCCGACGGCTCGACGCTCGTGGGGGTGACCACAACCTCGGCGCCGTAGCCCCTCAGGGTCGCCACCTTGGCCCCGGCGAACTTGTCCGGCACGACGAAGACCATGCGGTAGCCGCGCTGGAGGGCGACGAGCGCGAGGCCGACGCCGGTGTTGCCGCTGGTGGCCTCGACGATGGTGCCGCCCGGCCGGAGTCGGCCCTCGCGCTCGGCCGCGTCGATGATCGCGCCCGCGATGCGGTCCTTGGCGGAGCTGCCGGGGTTGAAGTACTCGACCTTGGCGAGCACGGTCGGGCGCATGCCGGCGGTGACGGCGTTCAGGCGGACGAGGGGCGTGTGGCCGACGAGGTCGGCGATGTGCTGGGCGTAGCGCACGGCAGTGGTTCCTGATCTTCAGGGGCGCACCACGTGGGCGCGCAGGTGTGTGGGGTCGGTCGGAGGCGAGCGGGAACGCTCAGCGACAACAACGACACGTCAGGGACACACCGGAACTGTAGCCCGGCGCCGGACGGGGTCGCAAGCCCGACCTGCCCCTTGCCAGAGCACCTGTTCACCCGCTAGGTTGTGTTGACGTTGACATGTTGACGTCAACACATCCCTAGCGAATGGACGAAGATGTCTGACCGAAGAGCCCTGTGCCTGCGCGCCGTCGCCCTGAGCGCCGCCGTCGTCGCGACCGCGACGACCCTGATCTCCACCCCCGCGGAGCCGGCCGCGGCGGCATCCGCCGTCACCCTCACACCCAATCCCGCCTATGCCGGGGAGCCCTTCCGCGGCTGGGGGACGAGCCTGGTCTGGATGGCGAACGCCACGGGCGGCTACCCGGCCCCGCTGCGCGACGAGCTGATCGACAAGGTGTTCGGCGAGGAGGGCCTCGACCTCAACATCGCCCGCTACAACATCGGCGGCGGCAACGCCTCCGACGTGCCCGACCGGCTCCGCCCCGGAGGTGCCGTGCCCGGGTGGTGGAACCCCGCGGCGCCCCTCAGCGACGCCGACGGCGCCATCACCTCGGACTACGCCGACCGCGACCGCTACCGCGCGGCCTGGACGGGCGAGAACGCCTCCGACTACGACTTCTCCGCCGACTCCGCCCAGCTCGCGTGGGTCGCAGCCATCAAGGATCGCGTCGACACGTGGGAGGCGTTCAGCAACTCCCCGCCCTACTTCATGACCGGGAGCGGCTTCGTCAGCGGGGGCACCGACCCCTGGGCCGACCAGATCCGCGCCGACTCCGTCGACGAGTTCGCGACCTACCTCAAGACGGTCGTCGAGCACGTGGAGGACACCCAGGGCATCCGGTTCGCGTCGATCGATCCCCTCAACGAGCCGAACACGAACTACTGGAAGACGGTGCTCGGCGACGACGGCTGGCCGACCGACGCGAGCCGTCAGGAGGGCGCGCACGCCGGGCCCGCCCTGCAGTCCGCCGTGATCACGGCCCTCTCCGCCGAGCTCGCCGCACCCGGCACGACGACGGATGCCGTGGTCTCCGGCCCCGACGAGACCAACCCCACGCGGTTCGTCGAGGACTGGAACGGATGGGACGACACGGCACGGCAGGCGGTCGCCCAGCTCAACGTGCACACGTACTCCACCGGCGACCGCCCCCTCGTCCGCGACATCGCCAAGAGCGCGGGCACGCCCCTGTGGATGAGCGAGGTCGAGGGCAACTGGGGCGGGAACGGCTGGAACCCCGACTCGATCGACAACGGACTGGGCATCGCCCAGCTCGTCACCGACGACCTCCGCGAACTCGAGCCGGAGGCGTGGGTGCTCTGGCAGCCCGTCGAAGACCTCTACAACATGGAGAAGGTCGAGAAGAAGAACTGGGGCTCGATCTTCATCGACTTCGACTGCGACGCCGACGGCGACTCCGCTCGACGCCTCGCCGACGGCGACGCGGACCCCACCTGCCGCATCCGCACCAACACGAAGTACGACGCCCTGCGCAACTTCACCCACTACATCCGCCCCGGCGACCAGCTCGTGCGCGCGGACGACGACCACACCACCGCCGCGATCGACGGCGACGGCACCGGCGCCACGCTGGTGTACACGAACGACGGCGACGCCACGACGGTCACGATCGACCTGTCGCGCTTCGGCGTCATCGCCGCCGACGCCACGGTGACGCCGATCGTGACCACGGAGTCACCGGCATCCGCCCCGTCCTCGAACGCCCTGCGTCAGGGTGCCGCCGTGCCCGTCAGCGGCGGCACGGCCACGCTCACGGTGCCGGCGAAGTCGATCACCACCTTCGTCGTGTCGGGGGTGTCCGGGGTGGCCCCCGACGCGCCGGCCCTGCGCGACGGGGCCTCGTACACGGTCACCGGCGTGCAGAGCGGACACGCGCTGACCGCGGTGGCCGACGGCGTCGAGCTGGGCAGTGCCCGGGACGCCGGGCTGATCGACGCGCAGACCTGGACGGCGACGCTCGTCAACGACCGGCCGGGCACCTCCCGCGACCGCTTCGTGCTCCGCACCGCCGACGGACGCGCCCTCACCGCCTCCGGCACCGACACCGGGCTGCGGTCGATGGACGACGCCGACGCGGCCGCCGACCCCTCGGCGCTGTGGATGGCGACCTCCACCGACGGCTCGGTGTTCAGCCTCCTGAACGCCGGGACGAACGCGGTGCTCGACGTGGCGGGAGCGTCCACCGCGACCGGCGCACGCGTCGGGGTGTGGCAGTCGAACGCCGGGGCGAACCAGCTCTGGACGCTCGCCCCCGCCCGCGAGGAGATCGCGCCCTACGCCAGCTTCCGCCCGGGCAAGGAGTGGCTCGACACCGACGGCCACGTCATCCAGGCCCACGGCGGGCAGGTGGTCCCCTCCACGGATGCCGACGGCACCACGATCTACTACCTCTACGGCGAGGACCGCACGAACGGCTACCACTCCTCCCCCGGTGTGCACGTGTACAGCTCGTACGACCTGTACAACTGGACCGACCGCGGGGTCGCGCTGCGGGCGATGTCGTCGAAGACCCAGTTCGACGACGACCCCTACTTCTCCGCACTGTACGACGGCTACACGTCGACCCAGAAGGACGCGGTGTACCGCGACCTCGGAACGGTTCCGTCCGACGGCGGCACCCCGCCGATCATCGAGCGACCGAAGGTGATCTACAACGCCCAGACCCAGAAGTGGGTGATGTGGGCGCACATGGACGGCCCCACCCCGCAGTGGCCGTCGACGCAGTACGCCAAGGCCAACGCCGGGGTGGCCGTCGCCGACTCCCCGTTCGGGCCCTTCCGCTACATCGACAGCTACCGACTCGACCACGCGGCCGCCGACGACCCGACCAACCAGGCCCCGGGCAACCCCGGCATGGCGCGGGACATGAACCTCTTCGTCGACGACGACGGCACCGGCTACATCATCTACTCGAGCGAGGAGAACAAGACCATGTTCATCTCCAAGCTCGACGCCGAGTACACCGGCCTGGCGACGCCGGCTGACCGCGCCGTGGAGGGCGTCGACTACAACCGGATCTTCGTCGGCTGGTCGCGCGAGGCGCCGGCGATCTTCAAGCACGACGAGCGGTACTTCCTGCTCACATCGGGCACGAGCGGATGGGCCCCGAACCCGACGAGGTACGCCAGCAGCACCGACATCATGGGCGCGTGGACCGAGATCGGCGACCCGTTCCCGTGGTGGGCGCAGTCGGACTCCTGGAAGACGCAGCCGACCTCGGTGATCCCCGTCGACCGCGACAAGGGCCAGTACATCTACATGGGCGACCGCTGGAACGGCGGCTCGGACGACGCCCTGCGGAACGCGCCGCTGGTCTGGCTGCCCCTGAACATGGGCGAGGGCGGCGACACGCTCTCCGTCGAGGTCTGGGACGAGTGGACCCTGGGCCAGCTGGGGCAGTGGGCGGCGTGGAGCGTGTCCGGCGTGCCGGAGACCCTGCCCGTCGGCGGCACCATGGACGTGTCGACCGTGACCGTGCGCCAGAACGGCGTGCAGATGACGCAGCCGGTGACGTGGAGCCTGTCGGGTCCGCTGGACGCACCGGGCATCGTCACGGCGACGGGCACCCTGCCCGACTTCGGCGGACGCACCTTCACCCGCACGATCGCCGTCGTCCCCGACGGGCTCCGCTACGCGGTGAACGCCGGCGGGCAGTCCACGGCCGACTGGCGGGCGGTCGAGTCCGCCACGGCGCTGCGGAACTCGGCACCCGACCAGGCCTACGGATCGGATGCCGAGACCGGGGACTCCTGGGGCTACCTCGGCGACGGCGGCAAGACCTCGGGCAGCGCCGACGGCACGATGTTCTCGACGCTGCGCTACGCCGTCGACGGGCAGGACATCGCCTACCGCTTCGACGACCTCGCCCCCGGGCGGTACAGCGTGCACGTGGGCTACGCCGATCCGTGGGACCAGTGGGACGATCGCGGCGCCCAGGTCACCGTGAACGGCACGGTGGTGGAGGACGACCACGACTACGGCGCCGCCGACGAGACCCGCAGCTACGGCGACGTCATGGTGGACGGCACGGGACGGATCGACCTCGTGCTGCATCCGACCCGCGCCGCCGACGTGCAGGTGAGCTGGATCATGGTGGCGCTCGACGAGCCGTCCGCACAGCCCGACCCCGCCGTGTCGCTCTCCCGCACGGCGGTGCGCGCGGGGGAAGAGCTCCGCGTCGAGGTCACGGGGCTCCGCTCCGGGGAGGCGGTGGACTTCGCGCTGCACTCCGACCCGATCGCGATGGGCTCGGCATCCGCCGACCCGTCCGGTGCCGCCTCGCTCACCTGGCGCGTGCCCGCCGACGTCCCCGCCGGCGCGCACCACGTCGTGATGACCCGTGCCGACGGAGCGGCCGTGCGCGTGCCGGTGACGATCACGGCGGCGGCCGGAGGAGAAGGGCCCGGCTCCCCCGGCACGGGCGGCGGCCCCGGCACCGGAGGTGCGAACTCCTCGACCGGTGCGGGGCTCGCCGCGACCGGGCTGGATCCCGCCCTCCTGGGCTCCGTCCTCGCGCTCGCGCTGCTGCTGACGGCGAGCGGTCTCGTGCTGCTGCGGCGGCGCCGCGCACAGCGCTGAGCGACTCGCGGGCCGCCGTCCTCCTCCCGGACGGCGGCCCGCGGTGCGCGCGGCGGCTTACCGCCCGTCGTCCTGGAACAGAGACAGGAGACCGCGGTCCCGCGTGAACACCGGGATGCGATCGAACGGGGTGGCGACCGAGAGCATCCGCCCTCCCTCGTGCTGCTCCCCGGTCCAGCAGTCCGACCACGTCCCCGGCGGGAGCCACACGTCGACCGACTCGATCCCCGGCTCCAGCACGGGTGCGACGAGCAGGTCGTCGCCGAGCAGCCACCGCACCGGCGCCGACCAGACCTCGGCCGCCTCGGGCCACTCGAAGAACAGCGGGCGCATGAGCGGGCGCCCCGTCTCGATCGAGACGGCCGCCGACGCGGCGAGGTAGGGCACGAGCCGCTCGCGCAGGCGCGTGTACGACCGGAAGACCGGGAGCACGCGGTCGTCTCCGGTCCGCTCGGCGATGTTCCACGGCGTGCGGTCGCGCGACGGGGTGCGGTGGTGGTTGAACTCCGAGTGGTACTGCATGATCGGCACGAAGGCCGAGGCCTGCGTCGCGCGGATGTAGAGCTCGGCATCCGGGATGTCCCCCGAGAAACCGGCGATGTCCCAGCCCCAGTAGACGATCCCGCTGGATGCCGCGGTGAGCCCGGCGTTCATCGACCAGCGGAACGCGTCCCACGTGGAGTTCTCGTCGCCCGCCCAGAAGGCCCCGTGCGCCTGCGAGCCGGTGAACCCGGCACGGCTGAAGGTGACGGGCGCCTTGCCGGCCGACTCGAGCAGCGCTCCGTACGCCGCGGCGTAGCCGACCGGGAAGGTGTTGTTCTTCTCGTCGCCGCGTCGGCCGTCGAGGTACACCAGCTCCGATCCCCAGGCGTGCTCGCCGCCGTCGGTCTTGAAGCCGTCGATGCCGATCTCCTCGACGAGATACCGCCGCTTCTCGGTCCACCAGCGCGCGGCCCGCTCCTCCGTGAGGTCGGGCATGAGCGCGAGCGGGAACCACCAGCCGCGGTTGCGGTACGGACGCGTGCCGCCGCGCGGATCGGGCTCGCGGATCAGCACGTCGTCCGCGATCGCGGCGCGCGCGTCGGCCGCGAGCTGCCCCGTGGGGTGCGGGCGCATCTTCAGCAGCGGGATCTGCCACAGGTGCAGGCGGATGCCGCGGCGGTGCAGCTCGTCGGCCATCCCCTTCGGGTCGGGCCAGGCGCCGTCCTCGGGGAAGGTGAAGTCGGCGAGCCGATGCGGCGCGCCGTCCTCCGTCACCTCGTAGCGGGCGTCGCGGAAGGCGGTGAAGGTGGACTCGTCGCTCCACGCCTCGATCACGACCGAGCCGACCGGGATGTCGTGCTCGGCGTGCAGATCGGCCTGGCGCATCACCTCGGCCTGCGTGTTCCACTCGTTCCCGCTCGCCCAGAGCCGGAACACCCAGTCCGGCAGCTCGACCGGTCGGCCCACGCGATCGAGGAAGCCGCGGAGCACGTCGACGGGGGCGCCGTCGAAGAGCCGCACGTCGACCTCGCCGCCGGCGTCGGTCTCGGCCTCGACCGCGATCCGCTGCGCGTCCGATTTCCCGAGGTCGAACCAGACCCGCCTCGACGTGTCGATGTGGAAGCCCCAGCCGGCTCCGCCCACGACGTGCGCGAACGGCATGGGGAGGTACGTCCTGCGCTCCGCCCCCTGGCTCTTGTACTGCTCGAAGACCACCGAGTCGAGGCTCTCGCCCCGCTGGTCGACGCGGTCGTAGCGTTCGCCGAAGCCGACGACGCGCTCACCGGCCGCGAGCGGGAGCGCGAAGCGCGTGCGCCAGGCGCGACGGCCGTCCTGCAGCTGCTCCGCCGACCCCTCGACCACCCGGGCGCCGCCGATCTCCCGCACGGCGTCGGGGGCCGGCTGCCACCGCGCCGCGCGGAACTCGAACCAGCGCGTGTTCTCGATGCGACCGGAGTCGTGCCGGGCGGTGAAGCGGTAGCGGTAACCGCCGCCGAATCTCAGCACCGGGCTTGTCGTCTCCCAGCCGCCCGCCGACCTGGCGAGCCGGGCGGCCGCGGATGCGAGGTGCCCGCCGTCGGTCACACGTCCACGGGAGGTCGTCGCGACGCGCTGCAGCTCGAGCTCGACCGTCTCCGCCTCGCCCTGCTCGTCGGAGGTCCACTCGATCGTGCAGGTGACGGCGACGACCCCCGCATCCGTCCGCACGCCGAGCACCGCGGTGTCTCCGGCGAGCGGCACGGCCGGATGCCGCTGCTCGGTGTCGATCGAGTAGGGGTGCCCTGACCCCGTCGGCCGGTGGCGGATCATCGCGTGCCCTCCTTCTCGGTCGGGACGTTCTCGGTCGGAACGTTCTCGGTCAGGGCGATCTCGGTCAGGACGGTCGCGTCGATGCGACGCAGCGCGATCCCCAGGCGCAGGAGCATCGCGTGGCTCCAGAGCAGCGGCGTCGCGACCGGACCCCACCGGTCGATCCACTCCTGGCGCATGCCGGGGGCGATGAGGTGCCCGCCGACCTGCTCGGGGAGGTCGAGGTCGGCGGTGGCCGTGCGGGCCGCCCAGTCGAACAGCTCGTTCGCGCGGTCGTCGTCTCCGGCCGCGTGATGCGCGAGGCCGAGGAAGCAGCTGAGCAGCGGCCATTGCCCGCCGCCGAAGAAGGTGTCGCCCAGATAGCGGTGCGTGCCGCCGTCGACGGTGAGATGGTCCTCCAGGACGCGGATCGTGCCGGAGCCGAGGTCCGAGCGGGCGTCGACGACGCCCAGCGGTGCGATCACCGCGGCCAGGCTGCCGTCGACCGCCGTGCTGCCGAGCCACTTGATCAGGTGGCCGTCGCCGGCGCCGCGTGCCGTGATCAGGCGGTGGACGGCGGTCGACTCGGCGCGGATGCGGTCGGCGAGGGCGCCGTCGACGAGCCCGGCGCGAACGACGGCGTCGAGGCCCGCGACGATGCAGGCGAGGGTGGACACGTGCACGTGCTGCGCGTGCTCCTCCCACCAGTCGTAGCAGGGGCGCTCCCAGGAGGCGAGCAGGTACTCGGCCGTCAGGGCGACGGCGTCGCGGTACCCGTCCCCCGGCAGGCCGTGCCGGTCGAGGTGCTCGGCGAGCGCCCACAGCCAGGTGCCGTAGCCGTCGAGCTGGAAGTCCCACCACTCGTCGGAGCCGTCCTCGCCCGCGAAGGTGAACCGGGCGGGCAGCATGTGCGCGGCGGCGGGCGTGCGCCCGGCGCGCGTCTCCGCCACGATCCAGCGGATCTTGTCGGCACGGCGGGTGATGACATCAGCACACCAGCCGAAGAAGCGGGTCGCGGACGCGGCGTGCCCGGCCGCGGACGCGGCATCGGCGATGAAGGCGCCGTCGCGCAGCCAGCTGTAGCCGACGTAGGCGGAGAACGTCGGGCTGGCCGGGTACGCGCCCTCCGGTGTCTGGAGGTCGACGATGAGCCGGATGCTGCGGGCGGCGAGCCGGTCGATCATGTCGGGATCGACCGGGGGCGGGATGTCGGTCACGGGAGGAGCGTCCTTCTGGTTCGGGGCCGGCGGAGGGCCGGCGGGGTGCAGGCGGGGTGCCCGGAGGGGTCGTGCCCGCGGCAGGCGCCGCGGGCACGACCTGCGGTCATTTCAGGAGCGAGTCGACCTGGGTCGCCAGCGCGGGGATCGCCGCGTCGGCCTTCTCCCGCCCTGCGGCGATCTCGCCGAGGGCGTTGGTGACGGCATCCTGGATCTGCTGCGAGCCGGCGCCGAGCTGCGGCGCGGCGGCGAGGTGCTCCAGCGAGTCGAAGACGGCCTGGCGGTTGGCCGGCGGCGTCTGCTCCAGGTACGGCTTCAGGGCGTCCTCGTCGCTGGTGGCCGGCAGCTCCCAGCCGGCGTCGAGACGGATCTTGACCATCTCGCTGGAACTGCTGAGGAACTCGGCCCACTTCTGCGCCGCCGCCTTGTTCTCGGAGTTGTTCGACACGACGGCCGCGTTGGAGAAGGTGGCGCTGGCCTTCTGGGTGTCACCGGGCTCGACCGCGATGTCCCAGTCGAAGGGCAGGTCGCCGACCAGGCCGATCATCCAGATCCCCGTGTGCCACATGGCGAGCTTGCCGTCCTTGAACAGGTTGGTGTCGAAGTCGGGGGTGCCTGCACCGTCGGCGGCGGAGGGCATGACGGTGCCCGACTTGCCGGCGATCCACTCGGCCGCGGCGGCTCCGGCATCCGAGTCGAATGCGGAGGACTTCCCGTCCGTGGAGAGGAACTCTCCGCCGGCCTGCTGGACGGCCTTGTAGTACTCGTTGTACGACACCGGCTGGTAGTCGCCCCACACGCCGGCGGCCTTGTCGGTGAGCTTCTCGGCGGCGGCCTTCTCGTCGGCCCAGGTCCAGTCCGCGGTCGGGGTCTCGATGCCGGCCTGGGCGAAGAGGTCCTTGTTGTAGAAGAGCACGACGTTGGAGAACGAGGTCGGCAGGGCGTACTGGGCGCCGTCGACCTTGTAGGAGTCGAGCACGGAGGTGCGGTACTTCGACGCGTCGACGCCCTCCAGCGCGGCCAGCGAACCCGCGGCCTGGATGTTCGCGAAGCTGCCGGCGTCGACGTCGAACACGTCGGCCTCGGTGCCGGCGGCGAGGTCGGTCTGCAGCTTCGTGAAGTAGTCCGAGTAGGCGGAGGTGCTGACCTTCACCGTGATGTCGGGGTTCTCCTTCTCGAACGCGTCGACGATCGCCTGCAGGTTCTCCTCGTTGCCGCCGTTGGAGATGAAGTTGGAGTACGTGATGGTGACCTTGCCGCCGGAGGCGTCGTCGCCTCCGGACGCGGAGCAGCCGGTGAGCGCGATCGCCGCGACGAGCGCGATCGAGGACCCGACGGTGAGTGTCTTCTTCATGAGATTCCGATCTGCTTTCGAGTGGTGGATGGGACGGGTGTCATTTGAGGCCGGTGCCGGCGACGCCCTGCACGATGTACTTCTGGGCGAAGACGTAGAGGGCGAACATCGGGATGATGCTGACGACCGAGCCGGCCATCAGCACGTCCCACTGCGTGGAGTACTGGCCCTGCAGGCTCGACAGCGCCACGGGGAGCGTCTGCATGAGCGGGTCGCGCAGGATGATGAGAGGCCACAGGAAGCTGTTCCAGGTGTTCAGGAAGGCGAACACCGCGAGGGTGGCGAGCGCGGGGCGGACCAGCGGCAGGATGATCTGGAAGAAGATCCGGAAGTGGCCGGCCCCGTCCAGCGTGGCCGCCTGGTCGAGGTCGTACGGCACCGTGCTCATCGCCTGGCGCAGCAGGAACACCCCGAACGCGGAGGCGATCGTCGGCAGGATGGCGCCGAGGTAGGTGTTGATCAGGCCCAGGGTCTTCATCTCCGCGAACAGCGGCACGATGAGCACCTGGAACGGGATCATCATGGTCGCCAGGTACAGCACGAACACGGCGCCCCTGCCGCGGAACGGCAGGCGGGCGAACGCGTACGCGGCCATCGAGCTCGTGACCAGCTGCAGCACCGTGGAGATCACCGCGATGACGATCGAGTTGAGGATGACCCGCGCGAACGGCACCCGGCTGAACAGCTCGAGATACGGGGAGAGCGAGGGGTTCTCCGGGATGAGCCGCGGGGTCGTCGTGAGGGTCGCCCCCGGCGTGATCGAGGTGACGACCGTCCACACGAACGGGAAGATCATGAGGAGCGCGCCGACGATCAGCAGGCCGTAGAGGAGCACGCGGCCGAGCACGCCACGACGCACGCGCACGCGCACGGCGGGGACGGTCGTGTCAGTCATAGTTCACCCACCTCCGCTGCCCGTAGAACTGCACGAGCGTCACGAGCAGGATCACGAAGAACAGCAGCCACGACAGGGCGGATGCCGCGCCCGCCTGCCCGTACCGGAACGTCAGGTCGTAGACCTGGCCGACGACGACCTGGGTCGAGTTGTTCGGCCCGCCGCCGGTCATGACGAACACCTGGTCGAACACCTGGAAGCCGTTGATCAGCGAGA
Organism: Microbacterium hydrocarbonoxydans; assembly: GCA_040395495.1. Classification (GTDB taxonomy): domain Bacteria; phylum Actinomycetota; class Actinomycetes; order Actinomycetales; family Microbacteriaceae; genus Microbacterium; species Microbacterium hydrocarbonoxydans_D. The sequence goes on from JBEBQG010000002.1 coordinate 177,586, forward strand.
GCACGACCACGAAGAAGGTCGACGGCGACAGCAGGGGCAGCGTGATGCCGAACAGGCGGCGCCACCACCCTGCGCCGTCGATCGACGCGGCCTCGTAGAGGTCGGGGTTGATGGCCTGGAGACCCGCGAGCAGGATGACCATCACGAAGCCGAGGTCCTTCCACGCCGAGGCGAGGATGATCGAGGGCATCGCCCACGCGGGGTCGGCCCACCAGCCGGGGCCGGTGATGCCGAACCAGCCGAGCACGAGGTTCACGACGCCGTTGCTGGGGCTGAGCAGCCATCGCCACACGAGGGCGACGACCACCCAGCTCGTGATGACGGGGAGGAAGTAGGCGCCGCGCAGCAGCCCACGGCCCCGCAGGCGCGCGTTGAGCGCGAGGGCCAGCCCCAGCCCGCCGACGTAGACGAGCGGGAGGTAGCCGACGATGTAGGTGAGCGTGTGCAGGAAGGCCTGCTGGGTCTGCGGGTCGACGATCAGCCGCGCGTAGTTGTCGAGCCCGACCCACTGCATCGGGCCGATCAGGTTCCACGAGTGCAGGCTCGTCCACGCGGCCGACAGCATCGGGCCGATCACGAAGGCCAGCAGCGGGATCAGGCTCGGCAGGAGGAACACCGCCACCGTGAGGCCGTACTTCAGGCGGCGCCCACGGCTCTGAGGCCGCCGACCGGACGGTCCGGGGGACGCGCCGGATGCCGCGGCGCCCGGCTCCGCGGAGCGGAGCGCGACCGTGCTCATGATCTCGACTCCGCGGAGGCCACGAGCCGCTCGCGCACGAGGCGCCCCTGGTCGCCGGCGACGCCCTCGGCGTCGAAGGGCGTGGCGAGCACGAGGGCCGCCGCGCCCTGGGCCCAGCGGTCGTCCTGCCAGCGCTCGACGGCCACGGGGGCGCCGCGCTTGCCGGGGACGAGGGCGCTGCGCAGCGCCGTCTCGAAGGCGGTGGCCCAGTGCGACCAGGCCTCGACACCCTCACCGGAGAGCACGACGATCTCCGGATCGAGCAGGTTGACGGCGCCGGCGAGGGCCCGGCCGAGCGTGTGCCCGGCGTGGGCGAAGATCTCCCTGGCCTCCTCGTTGCCCGCGTCGGCGAGGGCGCGCAGCTCGTCGACGCCCTCGTCGGCGCCGATCAGCCGGATCGAGCGGGCGTCGTTGACGAGGGCCGCCTGACCGACGATCGCCTCCAGGCATCCGCGGTTGCCGCACTGGCAGAGCGGTCCGTCCTCCCGCACCGGCACGTGTCCGAGGTCACCGGCCCCGCCGGCGCGTCCGCGGACCACCGCGCCGTCGGCGATGAGACCGGCGCCGACGCCGTTGCCGACCGTGACGACGAGCACGTTCCCGTAGTCGCGACCCTGGCCGAAGAGCTGCTCGGCCACGCTGAGCGCGTTCACGTTGTTCTCGACCACGACGGGGAGGTCGAGGGCGCGGCGCAGGAGCTCGCCGAGGGGGACCTGGTTCCAGCCGAGCTGGGTGGAATCGACGACGCCGATTCCCTGCTGTGCCACCGTGCCGGGGAGCCCGACGCCGATGCCGAGCACACGGCCCTCGTCGCCCTCGGAGACGAAGGCGCGGACGAGGTCGATCAGGTGCGAGACCGCGAGCGGCGACACCGCGTCGAACGGCCGGGTGACGGAGCGCCGGACGACGCCGTCGATGCCCACCTCGACGAAGGCCGTGTGGTCGGGCGCGATCTTGATGCCGACGGCCGTGATGTCGCGGGAGACCAGTCCGAGCATCCGTGCAGGGCGCCCGCCGTTGCTGCTGGACTCCTCGAGCTCCTCCAGCAGGCCGTCGCCCAGGAGGTCGCGGGTGAGCTGCGTGATGAGCGCCGGCGACACGTCGAGGGCTCTGGCCAGCTCGGCGCGCGACGCCGGTCCGTGGCCGCCGAGGTGCGCGAGCACCGCCGTGCGGTTGACGTCTGCCTGGTTCCGGGACGAAGTAGCCACTTCACTCCTTTGTTAAGTCGTGAAGAAAGAGTAGAAAGAACTCCCCGGCGTTGTCAAGGGCGCACCGCGAGATCCCCTGCCCCGCGGCGGGCGGACGTCTCGGCGTCGGCCCGCGGCGGGCGGACGTCTCAGCGTCGGGCGGACTTCTCGGCGGCGAGCATCCGCCCGACGCGCGGTCGTCCGCCCATCGCGTCGCCCTGCGCGCGGGCGCCACGGCGGACCGATCCACGGATCGCGTGCGAGCTGGGACGGGGTGGCGGATCGCCCCCAGCGCTCCCGCCGCCCCGCCTCGCGTCCCGGGCGCCCCTACGCCCGTCCCCGCGTCTCGAGCGCCCCTGCGCCGAGACGCTCCTCCCGTCGTCGAGGCTGTCTCGGTCGACGACGTTCGGCGGGTCAGCGTGACGTTAGCACTTCGATACCGTGCGCGAAAAGGGGTTCAGGCCGCGAATTTCGATGCAGATCGCAGCAAAGCGTTTTGATTTGCTGTAAATGTCCCGCGATCCCCTTCGAATCGCGTTCTGCACCTCAGTCCTGGAAGCGCTGCTGCAGTTCGGCGTATCCCATGGCCCCGTCGAGGAACCCCAGCGTGCCGCGGTCCCGCAGCTCCGCCGCCGCGCGCTCCAGCGCGCTGTACGCCACCCTGGCCAGGCTTCCCCCGAGGCTCACCCGGCGCACGCCGAGCGCGAAGAGCGCCGGGGCGTCGATGACGCGCGGCGCGAGTCCGGCGACGATGTTCACCGGCACGGGGATCGCCGCGACCAGGCGACGGATGTCGTCTTCATCATCAACGCCCGGCACGAAGACGCAGTCCGCCCCGGCATCCGCGAAGCGCCGCGCACGATCCACCGTCAGGGCGAACGGGTCTGCGTCGCCGACGAAGTAGGCATCGGTACGGGCGTTCAGCACGAGCTCGCCGGGCGGGGCGACCGACCGTGCGGCGCGGAGCCTCGCCACGGCGTCGTCGACGTCGAGGAGCTCCCCCGCGACGGCGTCCTCGATGTTGACGCCGGCGACGCCGAGCTCGACCACCCGCGACACCGTCCGCGCCACCTCGGCGGGCGTCGCGCCGTAGCCGGCCTCGATGTCGGCGCTGACCGGCACGCCGACGGCCTCGACGATGCGGCCCAGCTGATCGAACATCCGGTCGGCGCCGAGCGCCCCGCCGTCGGGCACGCCGTAGGACCAGGCGATGCCGGCGCTCGTCGTGGCGACGGCGGGGAACCCCGCCTGCGCGAGGATGCGGGCCGACCCCGCATCCCAGGCGTTGGGGATCACGAACCCCGGCCCGGCGTGCAATGCGAGGAACGCCTCGGCGTGGGTGGTCGTCATGTGTCCTCCTCGATTGCCTCCGTGAGTATCAGACGCCCCGCACCGCCGCGGCGTCAAGGGCCTCCGGGCGCACGGCGGCCGCAGCGCTCCCCCGCCTCGCGGCGGTCATGGGTAAGAATGGACCGTGGGCCGCGCGCCCGGAGGAGGCAATGGTGGCAGAGAGCGGTGCACGCACCCCGGTCGCGGATCAGATGTACGAGGTGTTGCTCGGCCAGTTCATGGACGGCGTGCGGGGAGCGGGGGAACCGCTCAACATCGGCGCCCTGTCACGCGAGCTGAACGTGAGCCCCACGCCGCTGCGGGAGGCCCTCGCGCGCCTCGAGCACACCGGCCTGGTGCACCGCGAAGCCCTGCGCGGCTACCGCGTCGCCCCGATGATGAGCCTCACCGAGGTGCGCCAGCTGCGCGACGCGCGCCTCGTGATCGAGCCGCACCTGGTCGCGGCCGCCACGGAGCGCGCCACCGAGCAGTTCACCGACGCGCTAGAGGAGACGGTGCGCGACTTCGAGTCGTCGATCGATCACGCCGACCGCGAGACCGAGGGATTCCGGATCTACTGGCGCTCGGACGACCGCTTCCACCGACTGATCGCCGAGCACGCGGGCAACCCCTTCCTCGAGAACGCGTATGCGGCGCTCGCCGGTCAGATCCAGCGCTTCCGGCTCTTCTCGAAGCTGGGCCGCACCGGGGCCAAGTGGGCGGCGCCGGAGCACCGGTCGATCCTCGACGCGATCCGCGCGCACGACGTCGACGGCGCCAGGGAGCGCATGCGCGCGCACATCGAGGGCGCGGCGGGCCGGCTGCTCGACCCCTGATCGACGGCGAGACCCGGCGGATCGACCGAGGTTGCCTCCGCCCGCCACTCTCGCTATATTTCAAATACTATTGTCGATAGTATTTTTTCTCGAAGGGTCAACGATGACAGCTCACGTCAGCACGTCCGTCCGGACGTCCGTGGGGAACCGCCGATACATCATCGGCGTCGGCCTCCTCCTCCTCGTCACTCTCGGCTACATGGACCGGATCAACTGGTCGATCGCCGGCAGCCACATCATCGAGGAGTTCGGTCTCACGACCGGACAGTACGGCATCCTCACCTCCGTGTTCAGCTGGGCCTACCTCGCGCTGATGATCCCCGTCGGGCTCATGGCCGACCGCTGGGGTCCGCGCCTGCTGCTCCCCATCAGCATCATCGTGTGGTCCGTCGGCGCCGGCATGACCGGGGCGGCCACCGGCCTCATGGCCCTCGTCGTCGCGCGACTGCTGCTGGGCGCGGGAGAGTCGCCGATGTACCCCGTCGGCAACTCCGTCATCTCCGAGTGGGCGCCCCGGCAGGAGCGCGCGCGCTTCACCGGGCTACTCAATGCCGGAGCCCTCTTCGGCCCGGCCATCGGCGCGGTCGTCGCCGCCTACCTCATCGCCACCCTCAGCTGGCACGCCTCGTTCTTCGTGCTCGGCGGCATCGGCGTGATCTTCGGCGTGATCTGGCTCCTCGTGTACAACACCCCGGAGAAGGCACGCTGGCTCACGCCCGCCGAACGCGAGTACATCCTGCGCGAGCGCGTCGACCCGCAGGTCGCCGCCCAGGGCTACTCCACGAAGCCGCTCACGCTCCCCATCCTGCTGCGCTCCCGCACCATGTGGAGCCTGCTGATCTCGCACGGCTGCGCCGCCTACACGAACTACCTCTTCCTGTCGTTCATGCCGCTCTACCTCGAGAAGGAGCGCGGCATGGAGGGCCTCGGCTCCGGCTGGGTCACGGGAATCACGTACGCCGTCGCCGCCGTCGGCAGCATCCTCGTCGCCTACATCGGCGACCGCCTCGTCCCCGTCGACAAGCTGCACTCGGGCGGTCGCCGCAAGCTCGTGGTCGGCGCCATGGTCGCCGCCCTCCCGCTGCTCGCGCTCCCCTTCGTCGACAACGTGGTGGCCATCGTCATCCTCATCGCGTGGGTGCTGATCATGATCACCTCGGCGATGACCCTGAACTTCGCCCTCGCCGGCGACCTCATCCAGGGCAACCCCGCGAAGGGCCGCGTGTTCGCGCTCGTGCAGGTCGGCGGCAACGTCTTCGGCCTGCTGGCGCCGATCGTCACGGGCTTCCTCGTCGACGGCACCGGCTCGTACACGATCCCGTTCATCCTCGCCGGGCTCCTCCTCGCGGTCGGCGCCTCCCTCACTGCGGCGTTCTCGCGTGGATCCCTGGCCGCGAAGGCGCAGGATTGACCCATGTACACACTGCATTCGCTCGTCGACGGCTTCCCCGGGAAGTCCTCGTCGCACGGCGCCTTCGGCTGGAGCAGCCTGTGGCTGCTCCAGCAGGGGGACCGCCGGGTGCTCGTGGACGCCGGGCCTCCGGCGTACATCCCGCTCATCCATGACGGGCTCGCCGAGCTCGGGCTGACCGCCGCCGACATCACCGATGTGCTCGTCACGCATCTGCACTGGGACCACGTCGGCAACTTCACGATGTACCCGAACGCCACCACGTGGGTCGGCGAGGAGGAGCTCGCGTGGGCGGCCACGCAGCCGGCAGGCACGAAGTTCATCCCCGACCTGCACATCCAGGAGCTGCTGCGGCGCACCGAGGGCGTCGAACGCATGCGCGACGGCCAGGAGGTGCTGCCGGGCATCACCGCGATCGCGAGCCCCGGCCACACCCCAGGCCACCTCGCGTTCCACGTCGAGACCGCCGAGCGCGCGCACGTGTTCGCCGGCGACGCCGTGAAGAACGTCTTCGAGCTGAACACCCTGCAGGTGGACTCGACGATGGATGCCGATGCGAGCCGCGCGAGCGTCGACCGCCTGCGCTCGCTCGTGCGCGACACCGACGGCCTGCTCGTCCCCGGTCACGACGTGGCGCTCGGCCTCGACGGCGGGGAGGCCGTTCGCCTCGCGCCGCAATCGGCGCAGGTCGGCTTCTTCGTCGACGGCGTCATCGGAGAGGCCGACCGCAGCATCCGCTGACCCATCCGCCCGCCCTGCCAGAGGAGTTCCCATGACCGCACCCCTGCGATTCGACGCCAACCTGAAGTGGCTGTTCACCGAGCATCCGTTCGAGGAGCGCTTCGACGCGGCGGCGCGCGCCGGGTTCCGGGCGGTGGAGTACCCCGCCCCCTACGCGTACGACGCCGCGCGGCTCGTCGAGCTGCTGGCGCAGGCGGGGCTGGAGCAGGTGCTGATCAACACCCCCATGGGACCGGCCGGCTCCCCGACGCGGCAGGGCATGGCCTGCGTGCCCGGCGCCGAGGGCGAGTTCCGCGACGGCGTGCTCCGCGGCCTGGAGTACGCCGTCGCCCTGGGCGCGCCCTTCCTCCACGTCGTCGGGGGCATCGTCCCCGACGACGTGGAGCGCGACCGCGCCTTCGCGTTGTACGTCGCGAACATCGGCTGGGCCGCCGAACAGGCCAGGGGCACCGGCGTGCGCCTGCTGCTGGAGCCGCAGAACAAGCGCGACGTGCCGGGCTTCGTGCTCGACACCCAGGCCCAGGCCGCCGCGGTGGTCGACGCCGTCGGCCGCGATGCGACCGGCCTGATGATGGACTTCTACCACGCGCAGATCGACGAGGGCGACCTGATCCCGACGTTCCTCGCCCATCGCGAGCAGATCGCGCACATCCAGATCGCCGACCCGCCCGGGCGCCACGAGCCCGGCACCGGCGAGATCGCCTTCGACCGGATCTTCACGGCGATCGCGGGCTCCGGCTACGACGGCTGGATCGGCTGCGAGTACCAGCCGCTCACCGACACGGTGAGCGGCCTCGGCTGGATGAAGGAGATCCCCGCATGACCACTCCCCCGCGCATCGCGCTCATCAGCGCCGTCACCGCGGCGATCGGCCCCGCGCAGTCCGCCCTGGGCGAGCTGTACCCCGACGCCGAGGTGTGGAACATCCTCGACGACCGGTTGCTCTCGGATGCCGACGCCCGCGGCGGTCTCGACGACGCGCTGCGCGCGCGGATGGAGCGCCTGATCGACCACGCCATCGCGGAGGGGGCCGACGGCGTGCTGCTCACCTGCTCTATGTACGCCCCGGTCGCGACGGGCATCCGCCGCGACGCCCCCGTGCTCGCCCCCGACGAGGCCGCGTTCGCCGAGATCGCCGCGGCCGGTCTCGGCTCCGTGCTCGTCGTCGCCTCCTTCGACGGCGCGCGCGACGACTCCGTGGAGCGCCTCGGACGCGCGCTCGCGGACGCCGGTTCCGCCACGGCCGTGTCCGGCCTCAGCGTGCCGGCGGCGATGGCGGCGACGAAGGCCGGAGACGCCGCCGCCCTCGTCGCGGCGCTCATCGAGGCCTGCCGCCCGGCAGCGGACGGAGTCGACGCGATCTTCCTCGCCCAGTACTCCCTGGCACCCGCGGCGCGGGCCGTGGGCGACGCGCTCGGGCTGCCGGTGTTCTCCGGTCCGGCGAGCTCCGCCGTCGCGCTGCGCGAGCGCCTCTCCCGTGGGGAGGACGACCGATGATCGGCATCATCGCCGACGACGTCACGGGCGGCACCGACGTGGCGGTCGCGTGCCGTCGACAGGGCCTGCGCACGGGCATCGTGTTCGGGATCCCCTCCGACGGGGCGATCGACTCCGGCTGGGACGTGGGCGTCGTCGCCCTCAAGACCCGCACGATCCCCGCAGCGGATGCCGTGGCGCAGTCGCTCGCCGCCGCGGAGGCGCTGCGCGCGGCCGGCGCGACGCAGCTCTACGTCAAGTACTGCTCGACCTTCGACTCGACCGCGGAGGGGAACATCGGCCCCGTGCTCGACGCCGTCGCCGCCCTCGTCGGTGCGACCAGGGTCGTCACCACGCCGAGCTCCCCCGAGCACGGCCGCACGGTCGACGGCGGGCAGCTGTTCGTGCACGGCACGCCCCTGGCCGAGTCGCCGATGCGCGACCACCCCCTCACCCCCATGCGCGACTCCGACCTCGTGCGTCTCCTCGATCGGCAGCTCCCCGCTCCGGCGAGCGCCGTCATCCCCCTCGCCGTCGTGCGACGGGTACCGGATGCCGTGCGCGCCGGCGTCGACGACGCCGCCGACGGCATCCGCTACCTGCTGCCGGACGCGGTGACCGACGACGACCTGCTCGCGATCGCCGAGGCCGCGATCGACGACCCGCTCTGGGGAGGAGCCGCCGGGCTGGCCGGCGCCCTCGCCCGTGCCGTGGTCGCGCGGCGGGACGGGGCGGCCTCGCACGCGGAGTCGGCCCTCGCCACCGGTCGCGCGATCGTGCTCGCCGGCAGCTGCTCGCGGCGCACTCTGGAGCAGATCGCCGCGATGCAGGAGGCGGGCCGCCCCAGCCACCGCCTCGACGCGCTGCGCGAGCAGGACCCGGCGCGGCTCGCCGCGGAGGCGCTCGCCTGGTACGACGCGCTCGACGACGGACCGGCTCCGCTCGTGTACGCCTCGCTCCCCCCGGAGCAGCTGCACCGCGTGCAGGACGCCCTCGGCGTCGCGGAGTCGGCGGCGATCCTCGAGCGGGCCCTGTCGCTCGTGGCCCAGGGGGTGCGCGAGCGCGGGGTGTCGCGCTTCGTCACCGCCGGGGGCGAGACCTCCGGAGCGGTGACCGCCGCCCTCGGCGTGAGCGCCGGCGAGATCGGCGACGAGGCCGCCCAGGGCGTCCCGTGGATCCACGGAGCGGACGACATCCGCCTGCTGCTCAAGTCCGGCAACTTCGGCGAGGTCGACCTGCTCGTGCGCGCCTCGGAGGATCCCGCGTGAGCGCCGACCGCGAGCAGGTGATCCGTGCCGCGCGATCGCTGTTCGACCGCGGGCTCACGCACGGCAGCACCGGCAACGTCTCCCTGCGCACCGCCGACGGCATCCTGGTCACCCCGACCGGATCGAGCCTCGGCACCGTGACCGCCGACGAGCTCTCCCTGATCGACGAGACGGGCGCGCACCGGTCGGGCCCGAAGCCGTCCAAGGAGGCCTTCCTGCACGCGGCCGTGCTGCGCGCCCGTCCCTCGGCGCTGGCCGTCGTGCACACACACTCCACCCACTCCGCCGCGGTGTCGTGCATGGCCGGCCTCGACCCCGACGACGCGCTCCCCCCGCTCACCGCCTACTTCGCGATGCGCGTCGGGCGCCTGCCCCTGCTGCCCTTCCACGCCCCCGGCGACGCCTCCCTGGAGTCCCTCGCCGAGCGCACCGCGCGTCACCACCGTGCGATGCTGCTGAGCAACCACGGGCCGGTGGTCGCCGGAGCGTCGCTGGCCGCGGCGATGGACGCCCTCGAGGAGCTCGAGGAGACGGCCAGGCTCTTCCTCCTGCTGCGCGGCATCCCCACCCGCCCGCTCACCCCCGCCCAGGCCGAGGCGCTCCGGCCGTCCGACTGATCGCACGGGACGACGAAGGGGCGGGTGAGGAATCCTCACCCGCCCCTTCTCGGTGTGCGGTGCGCTCAGGCGCGCACAGGGGCACGGAACGCCGTGACGGCCTCCGTCAGGGCGTCGGCGACCGCCACGCCGTCGATGTCGAAGAGCACGTCGACGTTCGGCTCGCCCTGCCAGCGGTCGATCATCTGCACGACCGTCTGCCCGCGGGTGTGCTCGCCGTGCAGCTCCACATCGACGCGCAGGCGGCGCACCGTGAACCAGTCTGGGTTCAGCGCGTAGGCCACGCACGGCACGTCGTTGAGGTGCATGCCCTCGGTCTTCCACTCCGGCATCTCGTCGCGGTCGTCCTGACGGTCCGGGTATCCGATCATCTCGCAGAGGGCACGGCCCATCGGCGACTGCGACTCCCAGAGCCGGGCGATGTGCTCGGGGCTGAGCGAGAAGCTCCGCGACACGTCGAGGCCGACCTGGGTGAGCGGGGCGCCCGACTTCACGACGATCTCGGCCGCCTCGGGGTCGTTGTAGATGTTCGCGCTCGCGACCGGCGTCACGTTGCCCCAGGTGAGGGCCGCTCCGCCCATGTAGATGATGCGGCGCACCGAGCGGGCGAACTCCGGCTCCAGCTTGATCGCCAGTGCGACGTTGGTCAGCGGCGCGAGCGCCATGATGGTCACCTCCCCCGGCGACGACATGACCGTGTCGATCATCCGGAGCACGGCGTCGGAGGGGACGACGGCGTCGGGGGCCGGGTCGGGGTACTCCCAGTAGCCCACCCCGCCCGGGCGGTGGATGTGCTCCGCGAAGTGGGGCTCGCCCACCAGAGGCCGGGCGGATCCGCGCCAGATGGGCAGGTCGGGGCGACCGGCGAGCGCCGCGATCTTGCGGGCGTTCGCGGTGGCGGTGTCGACGTCCACGTTGCCGAAGACGGTCGTCAGCGCCTCGATCTGGAAGGCGTCCGAGGCGAGCGCCCAGAACAGCGCCCCCGCGTCGTCGATCCCCGGGTCGGTGTCGATGATCAGTCGTTCCATGTCCTTGCTTTCTCTAGGTCCGGTCACTTGCCCACGAAGAGCCCGTTGCGCCGCTTGGCGAGGATGTACAGCACGACGCTGAGGGCGCAGAGCACGGCGATGTAGATCGGGAAGACCCACATCATCCCCTGGCTCTGCAGCCAGAGCAGCAGGTACGAGGCCGTGCCGCCGAAGATCGCCACACCGAGGCCGTAGCCGAGCCCGAGGGCGGTGCCCCTGATGTGCTGCGGCAGGAGCGAGTTCGCGACGACGACGAAGATCGTCATGTTGAGCAGCAGCACGATGGCGCCGCCGAACATCACTCCCGCGAGCGTCCCGACGCCCGGCTGCGAGTAGAGGAGGGCGAGGAAGATCGTCGGGATGCACAGCAGGCGGGCGACGACGAACCACCGGGACATCGGGAAGCGGTCGAGGATGCGGCTCAGCACCAGCGCGCCGACCGTGAGGAAGACGCCCATGCCGGTCGTGATGGCGAACACCGCCGTCGGGTCCTCGCCGAACGTGCCGTTGGCGAGGTTGGGGAGACCGGCGATCCAGGTGTAGTTGTAAGCCTGGATCGCGCCGACGATGAAGACGGCGGCGAGGACGCTCAGCCAGTATTTGCGCACGTCCTTCCACACCGAGTTGGCCGAGGTGGGGACGGCGCCGACGGTGCGGATCGCCTCGGTGTCGAGCGTCTCCGGCAGGGTGCGGCGCAGCCACAGGACGAACAGGCCGAACACGCCGCCCAGGAGGAACGGGATGCGCCAGCCGTATGCGGCCAGCGCCTCCGGCCCCAGGAGGGAGCTGATGAAGAAGATGGACAGCGGCGCCAGGAGGTTGCCGAGGTTGTTGAAGAAGGCGAAGAACCCGGCGACGTAGCCGGGGCGGTTCGGCACCAGCTCGAGCGCGTACGCGGTGCCGAGCGGCGCCTCGACGCCCGCGGAGAGCCCCTGGAGCAGGCGCGCGGCGACGACGATGATCGGGGCCGCGACCCCGATCGTGTGGTGGTCGGGCAGCACGCCGATGACGAAGCTGCCCAGGGCGACGGCGCCGATCGCGGCGATCATGATCTTGCGTCGCCCGAAGCGGTCGGCGACGAATCCGAACAGCACGCCGCCGAGCGGGCGGGCGACGAACCCGACGGCGAACACGGCGAGCGCGTTCAGGGTCGAGGCGAGCGGGTTGTCGGCGGGGAAGAACGCCGCGCCGAGGTAGACGGAGAGCAATCCGAAGATCGCCCAGTCGTACCACTCGAGGGCGTGGCCCCAGCTCAGGGCGCGGAGATTGCGGCCCTCGGTCTTGCTGGGCTTGCCCTTCAGCTGCTGCGGGGCGGTCGTCACTGCTTCTTCAGTACTCATGGAGCTCCTTTGCTCAGGCCCCGGGGCGGGGGCGGTCGGTCTACGTGCTTTCGGGTGTCGCGGCGGGTATCGCGACGGGTGGGGGTGTGCTGCGGGGGCGCGGTCAGCGCCAGGGGACGGGACGCCGCAGCGTCTCGCCGATGAGGTCGAGGACGCCGTCGAAGTCCATGTCGAACACGACGCGGTGCAGCGGGCGGGTCTCCCCGCGCACGGGGTGGACGCCGGCGAGGTAGCGGTCGCCGGTGACCGGGTCTTCGAAGGTCTGCAGGGGGCGGCGTACGGCGCCGGCCACGAGCTCGGGGCGCAGCAGGCTCGCCACGGCGAGGCTGTCGTTGATGCCCATGATCCGGCGGCCCCCGGTCTGCGGATAGGACCGGGTGTAGAACCCCGAGTAGTCGGCGCTGATCGCGGTGATCAGCCGCGCCGCCGGCGAGTCGGTCTCCTCGGCGAGGTCGAGGAAGAAGCTCTCGGGCACCAGGGCCTGACGAGTGACGTAGGGTCCGCACCACGTGACGTCGCCCTCGTGCCGCGCGACCTCCCTGGCCGCGTCGATGTCGAAGGTGACGTTCGGATCGCGCGACACCCGGAACCGCCGGTCGGCCCAGGGTTCGGTGTCGTTGTAGAGCGCCGGACCGAGCGTGCCGACGATGGTCGTGCTGCGCAGCCGCTGGAGCAGCCGCGGCTCGCGCTGCAGCGCCAGGGCGAGGTTGGTCTGCGGGCCGAGCGCGAGGTAGTCGATCTCACCGTCGTGCGCGTCGACGAGGTCGAGCAGCACGTCGACGCCGTCCGGCTCCGCCGGCACCGGCACCGCGGGGCGGAGCCCGGTGTTGCCGAATCCGTCCTCGCCGTGGATGCCGGGGTTGAGGCGCAGCTCCTGGTGCAGCGGGGCGGATGCCCCGCGGTACACCGGCACGTCCTGGCGCCCGCAGGTGTCCAGCACGTAGCGGGCGTTGTCGGCGGCCCGCTCGCTCTCGCAGTTGCCGAAGACGCTGATCGCCGCCAGGATCTCGACCTCGGGGTCGGCGGCCAGCAGCATCAGGGCCAGGGCGTCGTCGACGCCCGTGTCGGTGTCGACAATGACCTTTCTCATGTTCCCTCTTCTGATCGTTCGGGTCGTGTGGAGCGGGAGTGCCGGGTCGGACGGCCCGGCATGGTTCAGGGGGCGGTGAGCCCGATGGCCTCGAAGGCGCGGCGGGCGTCGTCCTCGACGAGGGTCGCGGCGAAGGCGGATGCGGCGGGGACGCCGGGTCGCACGCCGATCGCGAACCGTCCGTAAGACTGCACGCCGTGCGGCAACGGGGTCACGATGTGGGGTCCGGGGACGGAGCGGAGCTCGCTCACCTGCTGGATCGCGAGGGCGGCGCGTCCGTCGACCACGGCCTCCGCGGTCAGGCCGGACGCGAACCGCACGGCGCGCTCGTCGATCGCCTCGAGCATCCCCCTCTCGCGCAGCACGGCCATGAAGTGCAGGCCGCTGGCCCCGCTCAGCGTGTAGGCCACGGCGGGCGAGGCGAGGAGGTGGTCGAGGAAGGCTTGCTCGGAGTCGTCGACGGGGCCCGGCGTCTCGGGGAGCCGGGCGTAGCCGACGGCCGAGACCGCGATCTCGGTCACCTGCTCCGGATCGAGCACGCCGCGGTCGGCGAGGTCGCGCACCGAGGAGGAGACGCCGAGCACGAGGTCGGGGCGGGCGCCGGCGGCGATGCGCTCGAGCAGCACCGTGGTCGGCTCGAACGTGGTCTCGACGCGCTCCCCGGTGGCGCTCTCGAACGCGGGGATCACGGTCTCCTCCAGGGCCTGCCTGACGACCAGCCCGCTGTACAGGGAGATCATGCGGGCACCCCGTGGTGGTCGCGGTGCTCGGGGTTGACGACGAAGCGCGGGTCGCCGCCGTTCAGCACCTCGATCACGGTGGCGGCGGCGATGCGTCCCGATTCGCCGCGCGCCTCGCGGGTCGCGCCGGCCACGTGGGTGGTGGCCAGGATGCCGTCGGTGTGCAGCAGCGGGCTGCCGGCGGGCAGCGGCTCCTGTGCGAAGACGTCGAGCGCCGCCCCGCCGATGACGCCGCGGGTGACGGCATCCACCAGCGCGTCCTCGTCGATGATGCCGCCGCGCGCCGTGTTGACGACGATCGCGTCGCGCTTCATGAGCGCGAGACGGTCTGCGTCGAGCAGGTTGCGGGTGGAGTCGTCGAGGAAGAGGTGCAGGGTCACGAAGTCGGACTCGGCGAGCACCTGTTCGAGGGTCGCCCTGCGGATGCCGTTGGCGGCGGCGAACTCCTCGTCGAAGAAGGGGTCGTAGGCCACGACGTCCATGCCGAAGGCGGCGGCGATGCCGGCGACGGCCTTGCCGATGGACCCGAGGCCGAGGATGCCCAGCGTGGCGCCTCGCAGCTCGCGGCCGGTGAGCTGGTCCCAGCGGCCGTCGGCGAGGTTGCGGATGTTCTCGGGGATGCGGCGGGCGGCGGCGAGCATGAGGGCGAACACGTGCTCGGCGACGGCCTGGCGATTGGCGCCGGCGGTGATGCAGACGGGGATGCCGCGGCTCGTCGCCGTGTCGACGTCGACGCTGTCGTAGCCCACCCCGGTGCGCACGACGACCTGCAGTCGCGCGGCGGCCGTGAGGTCGGCGACCCCCAGCGGGCGGGTGCCGGCGATGATCGCCCGGACGCCGGACAGGAGGGCGTCGCGTGCGCCGGGATCCAGGGCGTCGAGGTCGGGCTCGTGCCTGGTGGTCAGGCCGGCGTCGCGCAGCAGCAGGTCGACCTCGTCGCCCGGCGCGAGGAATGCGGTGGTGATGAGCACATCGGCGCTCAGGGCGTCGGTCACCAGATGCCCCCTTCGTAGTCGGCGGCGGTGAAGGCTCCCCCGTGGTGCCGGGGCGCGGGTGCGTCGCGATCGACGGCGTCGGCGTGATCGGCCGCGTCGTCCTGCGGCACGTAGCCGATCGCATCCCACCCGGCCTGTCCGTTCCACCACGACCCGGTGTTGGCGGAGCATCCGTAGACGACCTGGCATCCGACCGGACCGCTCTCGATCGCGCACCGGGTGAGCTCGATGCCGTCGCGCCAGCTGAGCCAGAGCGCGAGCTGGCGCACGTCCTCGGGCTCGGGGCGGAAGGTGCCGATGCGCAGCAGCACCGATTCGACGCCCCACTTGTCGTGGTAAAGGCTGGCGAGGGCCTCGCCGAAGGCCTTGGACACCCCGTAGAACGTGTCGGGGCGCAGCGGGGCGGTCTCGTCGAGCACGGTCGTCGCGTCGTGGAAGCCGATGACGTGGTTGGAGCTCGCGTAGACCACGCGCCGGACGCCGGCCCGGCGGGCGGCCTCGTACACGTGGTAGGTGCCGTCGATGTTCGTCGAGCGGATGCTGTCGTAGGTGGACTCGTCGGCGATGCCGCCGAGGTGCACGATCACGTCGACGCCCTGGGCGGCCCTGGTGAGGCCGTCGAGATCGTTCAGATCGCCGATCACGACCTCCTCGCCCGGGTGCAGCGGCTCGTCGGGTGCGCGACGGGTGTAGAGGACGACACGGTCGTACCGGCCGGCGAGGCCCTCGCGGATCACCCGGCCCATGCGGCCGGCGCCTCCGGTGTACAGAACTCTGGTCATCATCGCCCTTCGGTCGAGTTCACGATCAAATAGTATTTTACATACTATTTTATTCGTGTCCAGCCCCCGCCGACGGATCGACCCGGTGGAGGACGGAGACCAGTCTCGCACCCGGCAACCGCGGGGCCGGACGCACGACGACCGCGGGGCCGGACGCACGGCAACCGCGGGCCGGACGCACACGGCCCCGTCCCTCGCGGGGACGGGGCCGAGTCGCGGGCGGCGACTATGCGCGCCGGGCGGCCCCCGGACGGGCGAGGTACGACGCGATCGTGTCGAGCCGGGCCTGCGCGGTCGGCTGCCCGAGCACGTCCGCGGCGACGGTCGACGCGAGCGCCGCGGCGTCCTCGACCTCCAGCCCGCTCGCGAGCCCTGCGACGAGGCCGGCGCAGAACGCATCGCCCGCCCCGACCGAGCTCACGACGTGGGCCACGGCGTGCGCCGGGATCCGCTGCTGCTCGCGGCCGTCGCGCAGGATCACCGCGCCGCGGGCACCCTCGGTGCGCACGACCAGCCGGGCCGACCCCAGTTCGGGCATGAGGTCGTACTCGGTCTCGTTGACGATGATCACGTCGCACCCGGAGACGAGCTCGGCGGGGAGCCGTCGGGCCGGCGAGGCGTTCAGCACGACGGTCCCGTCGGCCGCGGCGGCCGCGCGGACCGCCGTCTCCCACGGGATCTCGAGCGAGAGCACGACGATCGATCCGGTCAGGTCGTCCGGTGCCCGCACCTCCGCGTTCGCCCCCGGGGAGACGACGATCGTGTTCTCCCCCTCGGCGTCGACGGTGATGAAGGCCGCACCCGTCGGCACCCCCGGTACCGCGAGCGTCGGCTCCGTGTCGACCCCCACCGCGGCGAGCTCGCCCAGCGCCCAGGCGCCGTCGAGGTCGTCGCCGACCGCCCCGACCATCCGGCATCCCCCGAGCAGCTGCGCGATGGCCGCCGCCTGGTTCGCGCCCTTGCCGCCGAGCGACCTGCGGGAGTCGCCGCCCACGACCGTCTCACCGGGCCCGGGGAGTCGCTCGACGGGCGTGGTCACGTCGATGTTGATGCTGCCGACCACCGTGACGGGGGTCGGCGGATGCGCGATGGCGGTCATGTCAGCGCGCCGTCCAGGTCGAGAGCGCATCCCACATCGGCGTGTAGCCGGCCCAGTCCATGAAGGCCGGGGGCGCCCAGTGCGGGGACATGTCCGAGGTGAACACCGCCGCGCGTCCGGCCCCCGCGGCGCCGAGTGCGACCAGCGGCGATCCGTCGATCGTGGCGAGCACCTCGGCACCCGGCTTGGCGACGGTCTCGTTGAACCCGAGCATGGCCGGCCATGCGGTGCCGACGCCGCCGAGCGCCGCGTGCTCGGGGGCGAGGACCTGCACCTCAGCGCCCTCCGGCCGCTCGGCGCGGTCGTCGTCGCGCGAGACCTCGACCGGGAGCAGTTCGGCGAGCGGGGAGTCGGCGTACCTGGCCTTCGCATCGATGCCCGAGAAGGAGAGGTAGCCGCCGACCATCAGCAGCCCGGCGCCGCCCAGGACGTGGTCGCGGATGATCTGCAGCCGATTCGGCTCGCTGCGACTCGACGCGAACACGCCGCGGGTGAGCAGGAAGGAGTTGGTTCCCACGTCGCTGATCGTGACGAGGTCGTACTTCTCGATCCAGGCGGGGTCGGTCGGGAACATCGTCTCGATCGCGTGCGCGGGGATGTAGTCGACGTTCCAGCCGCCGCTGCGCAGCGCGTTCATGTAGGCGTGCCCGCCCTCGACGTACTCGGTCGTCGTGAAGCTGTCGAATCCCTTCTGGTGGATCATGTGCGTGGTCCAGGACTCGCCGATGAGGAGTGCGTTCTTCATGTCTGTGCTGCCTTTCAGCCGATGGTTCCGGTCGGGTGCTCCTCGAGGAACTGCCAGTCGTGCTCGGGGATGATGATGTCGGCCTCCCGGTGGAGCCGGTCGTAGCCGGCCATCAGGTCGGGGAGGTCCCAGAACGAGCCCATCGGCCAGTTGAGCTCGAGGTTGCGGTAGTTGTACATGACGTCGCTGGTGAGGCACACGGTCCCCACGTCGGTCTTCACCATGACGACCATGCACCCGGGGGTGTGCCCGCCGATCTTGACGAGCCGCACCGCGGGGTCGATCTCGTGGTCGCCGTCGATGACCTCGAGGCGGTCGCGCACGGCGTCGATCTTGTAGCTGTACTCGGGGTAGTAGAACATGCAGAAGTGCGGGGGCTGCTCCGCCTGCGGCAGCTCGTCCTTCTGCACGATGAACCGCGCGTTCGGGAAGAGCTCGTTGTTGCCGACGTGGTCGAAGTGCAGGTGCGTGAGCACGACGACGTCGACGTCCTCCGGGCGCACCCCGTGCCGGGCGAGGCCGGCGACGATGTCCTGGTCCGCGGTGCGCGAAGCGACGAAGTCCACGCCGTACCGGCTCTGCATGGCCGACACCTCGTCGATGTCGCCGAGCCCGGTGTCGATGAGGATGGTCTGCCCCGCCCCCTCGATGAGCCAGACGGGCACGGGGACCATGACGCCCTCGTGCACCGAGCCGTCGCGGCGCACGATGTCGTCGCGGAAGCCGAAGGGCAGCACGTGCTCGTGCGGCAGATCGGGGTGCGCCCCCGAGTTGAGGAGCGACACCGGCAGCGAGCTCTCCAGCTCGCCGGTCACGATGTGGTGGATCTTGATGGACACGGGGTTCCTTCTCGTCTCAGTGGCCGCGCGGCGGCCGGGTCAGTGGTCGTTCAAGAGCGGGAGGCCGCCGAGCACCGAACGCAGCACCGCGGCCTCGCGCGACACGAACTCGGCAACGGTCAGGCCGACCAGGTCGAAGGCCTCGTCGACGGCTCCGATCGCGGCGACGGCCGTCTCCAGGGCGATGCCGTGCGGTTCGTGGGCCATGCCGAACGCCACCTGGCCGCTCGCGACGACGTCGAGGTCGAAGTGCAGGGCGACCTTGGAGCATCCCGTCGAGCGCACCCAGGCGACGACCGCCGCGACGAACTCCTCGCGGGCGGACGGAGCGATGCGGGTCAGCCCCCACCGCTCGATGTTCTCCGGGTCCTGGTCGTCCCAGGCGTGCGTGCCGGCGAGGGCGATCCGCTCCGGAGCCACCGTCGCCGGCAACTGGCCGAGGATGTCGGCATCGCCCCGCCCGATGAGATGGCTGACGACCATGGTGTTGAACCCGTGGTTGATGCCGCCGGGGAGGTTGGTGTCGGGGTGGCTGTCGAGCCAGATGATCGCGAGATCGTCGCCGTGCACCGCCGCCAGGTGGGCGAAGGGCGCGGCGCTCACCGAGCAGCATCCGCCGACCGTGACCACGCGGTCCGCGCCGTGCGCGCGCAGCCTCTCCAGCGCGAAGGCGTTCTGCGCGAGGATCTCGTGCTTGTCGATGACCCCGTCGACCTCCTGCGGGTCCGCGCTGTACGGAGCGACGGGGACGGTCTCCGAGAGGCCGTGCGCCGGCGGGGCGACCAGCGCCGCGATCCGCCCGCCGATGCCGTACGCGAGCCGTGCCTGCTCGGCCGTGAGCCCAGGGGTGAGCGACTCGACCGCGGCGGGCTCGCCGCCCTGGAACTGCGGCCAGTCGAGCCGGACGGTGCTCATCGGACCACCTCGAGCTCGTCGACCGTCGGCGTCGGGATCGTGTTGATCGACGCCGTCGCGACGATCCGGTACTCGGCCTCGCGGTCGAATCCGCGGGTGAGCAGCAGGTACAGGCCGCCCGACACGACCAGGCCGACCAGGAAGGAGAAGTCGGCTCCGCCCATCGCCTGCGCGGCCGGCCCCACCCAGACGGTGGTGCTGAAGAACGGGATCATGGCGACGAAGCCCGCGACGTAGCTGATCATGCCGGGGCGGCCCCAGCGTCCGTAGATCCCGCCGTCGGGCGAGAGGATGTCGCTGATCGAGAGGATGCCGCGGCGGACGATGTAGTAGTCGACCAGGTTCACGGCCGTCCACGGGACGAGGAAGTACACGAGGATCGCGAGGAAGACGGAGAAGGATCCGAGGATCGTGTTCGGCACGAACAGGCTCGCCGCGATCACGGCGACACCCGCGATCGCGATGGTGGTGCCGCGGAGGCGGAAGGTCGACACGAACCGTTTGAAGCCCTCGACGGCGGTGAGCAGGGCGACCGAGCCGCTGTACAGCGCGACGGCGGTCGCGTTGAGGCAGGTGAGCAGGGACACGATCATCACCGCGATCGACAGCCCCGGCAGCATCGCGTCGGAGAGCTGGGCGAAGCCCCCGACCGTGTCGCCGTCGGGGTAGGCGATGGCGAGGATGGCGCCGAGGATCTCGATCCAGATCGCCGAGACGAGGGTGCCGCAGAACACGGAGGCGGAGACCTTGGCGCCGGAGATGTTCACGGGCAGGTAGCGCGTGTAGTCGGAGACGACGGGTGCGACGGCGATCTGGAAGGTCGCGGCGGCCGCGAACTGCAGCAGGAACGGCGCGAGGATGAACTCGGTGTCGGCGAGCATCTCCCCCACCGGGAGCAGCACGGCGACGCCGATCGAGAGGGCGATGAGCGTGGCGACCATGATCCACGACACCGTCTTCTCCGCCGCCATCACGAGGCGGTACCCCACGGCGGCGACGACGAGCGCGCAGAGCCCGACGGCCACCTGCAGCCCCGCGACGGGGATGGTCGGCATCACGATCTCGAGCGAGGTGGCTCCGGTCTGCACGTAGAAGATCGCGAACCCGAACTGCACCATCGTCGCCGCGGCGAGCGGCAGCACGGCGCCCCGCGAGCCGAACTGCGCACGCGACTGGATCATCTGCGGCAGGCCCATCCGCGGACCCTGCGCACCGTGGAACGCCTGGAACAGGGTGCCGAAGACGCTGCCGGACACGATCGCGATGATCGTCCAGGTGAGTCCGAGGCCCGACAGCGGACCCAGGGCGCCCGTGGCGGCGGTGAGGAAGGACGCGTTGATCATGAACCAGAGCTGGGTCTGCGACAGCAGCGAGCCGTTGCGCTCGTTCGGCGGCACGTAGTCGAAGGATCGCTCTTCGAGGAACGGGGTCTTCGTGGTGGACATCGGGTGTCTCCTTTGACAGGGCAGGGTAGGGGGAGAGTCGGGTGTCAGGGGCGGGGCGCGGTCGACGCGCGGACGACGAGGTCGACGGGGAGGATCGTGCGGCCGTCGGATGCCGCGGCGCCGTCCTCGAGCACGGAGACGAGGGTGCGCGCGGCGATGCCGCCGAGCGCCGCGACGTCCTGGCGCACCGAGGTGAGCTGGGGAGAGGAGAGCAGGGCGGCCGGGCTGTCGTCGAAGCCGATCACCGAGACCTGGCCGGGGACGTCGAGGCCCGCCGCTGCGAGCTCCTGCATCGCGCCGATGGCCATCAGGTCGTTCACCGCGAACAGGCTCGTGACGGCATCCGCGCCGAAGAGGGAGGTCTGGCCGGTCAGCGCGCTGCGCGCTCCGTCGTAGGTGAAGCGGCCGTCGAACACCCGGGGCGCGCTCAGACCGGCCTGGGCCCAGACCTCGGTGAAACCGCGCACGCGCTGCTCGGCGCTCTCGAGCCCCGCGGCGGTGAGGATCGCGGTCTCGCGGTGCCCGAGCTCGATGAGGTGGCGAGCCACCTGTCGGCCGCCCTCCACGTTGTCGGAGACGACGGCCGGGGCCTCGGATCCGGGGATCTCCTCGTCGACGAGCACGAGCGGGAGCCCGCCGATGAGCGTCGCGAGCTCGGAGTTCGACGGCGGCGACCCGGCGGCGTACACGATCCCGTCGACCGCCCGCGACTGCACCGTCTCGAGGTAGAGCACCTCACGGGCGTGGTCGAACCCGGTCGTGCAGAGGACCACGTTGTACTCGGCGGCGATGGCGGCCTCTTCGACCCCCTGCGCGAGCTCGGCGAAGTAGCCGTTGGAGATGTCGGGCACGATGAGCGCGATGAGGCGCGTGCGGCCGCTGGCCAGGTTCTGCGCGGAGCGACGGGGCACGTAGTTGAGCGCCGCCATCGCCTGGCGCACGCGCTCCTGCACGTCCGGGCTCACGAACCTCTTGCCGCTGATCGTGTGCGACACCGTCGTGGCGCTCACGCCGGCCGCCTTGGCCACATCCAGGATCGAGACCATCGCCACTCCTTCCAACAAAACGCTTTGGCAAAGCGTTTTGGTGACGATATCACGGCGCCTCGACGACGCGCAAGACAGCGGATGCCGGCCGGCCGGCACGCCCCGCGCCGCCTCGGGTCTGCGCGCGGCCGGGGAATCACCGAGGGCGCGGGCGGGGAGTCACCGGGGCGCGGCCGTACGACGCGGCCGTCCCGCGTCAGACCCTCAGGTCCTGACGGCGCGTCCGCCAGGGCGCACCATCACGGTCGCGTCGGGGGCTCCGAAGCCGAACCGCTCGTAGAGCCCGTGTGCGTCGCCGGTGTACAGGATCCAGCGGAACGCGGCCCCCGGACCGTCGTCGATCATGGTCCGCACGAGGAGCGCGCCCGCACCACGGCCCCGCGCGGCCGGGTCGACGACCACGTCGGCGAGATAGGCGTCGTTCACGCCGTCCGAGACCGCCCGTGCCACGCCGACCTGCGCGCCCGTGCTCGCGTCGTACACGCCGACCACTCGCCACGCGGCGTCGAGCTGCGCCTCCACGTCCGCCCTGGTGCGCCACCGGTGCCAGTACACCTCGGTCGACAGCATCCGCCATACCCAGTCCCGGTCGATGCGTCCGGGGTCGTCGTCCGCGATCAGGTCCATGACGTCAAATCTCTCACGCGCCGGGAGCGGCCTCCTCACGCCACGACGCGCAACGGGTGCTCGAGGAGCCCGGTCAGCGTGGCGAGGAACTGCGCGGCGAGCGCGCCGTCGATGATGCGGTGGTCTGCGGTGAGCGTCAGCCGGAGCATCCTGCGCACCTCCACCGCCCCCTCGGCGGAGAGCGCGAGCTCGTCGCGCACCCCGCCGACCGCGAGGATCGCGCCCTGCGGCGGGTTGATGATCGCGGTGAAGTGCTCCACGCCGTACATGCCCAGGTTGCTCACGGTGAACGTGCCGTCGGCCATGTCCTCCGCGGTCAGTCGGCGTTCTGCCGCCTTCGCGACGAGCTCCCTCGTGGCGCGGGCGATCGCCGACGCGGCCGCGCGGTCGGCGTCGCGCACGACGGGCACCACGAGGCCGGCCGGAGAGGCGACGGCGATGCCGACGTGCACGCGACCATGTCGCACGGTCGCGCCCCTCCCCTCGGCGGAGTACGACGCGTTGACGTCGGGGTGGGCGCGCAGCGCCAGGGCCACGGCGCGCACGAGCAGGTCGTTCACGCTGACCCGCGCACCGTCGGACGACGCGTTGATCTCCGCGCGCAGAGCGAGCAGGGCGCCGACGTCTGCCGCGGCGGTGGCGGTGAACGACGGCACGGACGTCGCGCTCGCGGTGAGGCGCGCGGCGATCTGCTGCCGGATGGCGTCGAAGGGCACGGCTTCGGAGTCGCGCGCGTCGGACCCCGCTCCCCCGCCGATGAGGGCGGCCGGGACGGATGCCGGCGGCGCGGGTGCCGCCTCGGGTTCGGACGATGGCACGTCCTCGAGGTCGGCGCGGACGATCCGCCCGCCGGGGCCGGATCCGACCACGTCTGCCAGATCGACGCCGCGCTCGCGGGCGAGCCGGCGCACGAGCGGCGTCGCGGCACGGCGCGCGCCTCCCGGTTCCGCGGTGGGCGCGACGGCGGGAGCCGCGGGGACGTCGGCCGCGACGGACGGTGCGGACGGGGCGGCCGGCGCAGGCGGGGCGGTCGGCGCAGGCGAGGCGGTCGGCGCGGGCTCGGCGGTCGGCGCAGGCGCGACGGATGCCGTGGGCGCGGGTGCCGCGGCATCCGCCACCGGCGTGGCCCCCGCCGTCTCCCCGCTGCCGTCGTCGAGCCGGGCGATGGGCGTGCCGATCGGCACGTTCTCCCCCTCCGCGACGAGGATCTCCACGAGCACGCCCGCATCGTAGGCCTCCTGCTCCATGAGGGCCTTGTCGGTCTCGATCTCCACCAGGAGGTCACCGGGGGCGACCGTGTCGCCCGGCTTCTTGAGCCAGGTCGCGATCGCGCCCTCCGTCATCGTGTCGGACAGGCGCGGCATGAGGATGTCGATCATCGTTCTTCCTCTCGGGTCAGCGACGCCGTGCGACGGCGTCGAGGGTCTCGCGGATCGCGTTCTTCGCGTCCTCCAGCGAGGGGAGGGCGGCGAGCTCGAGCGACTTCGCGTAGGGCATGGGCACCTCGGCCATCGCCACGCGGCGCACCGGGGCGTCGAGCCAGTCGAAGGCCCCGTCCGAGATCGTCGCGGCGATCTCGGCGCCGATGCCGTAGGTGAGCCAGTCGTCCTCCAGCACGACCGCGCAGGAGGTGCGGCGCACGGAGTCGACGATCGTGTCTCGGTCGAGAGGTCGCAGGCTGCGCAGATCGACGACCTCCACGTCGATCCCCTCCTCGGCGAGCTCCTCGGCCGCCTGCAGCGCGACCACCGCCATGCGCGAGTACGCCACGACCGTGATGTCGGAACCGCGGCGACTGACCTTCGCCCTGCCGATCTCGACCGGCTCGACCTCGTCCGGCACCTCGCCCACCGTGTTGTACAGCGCGAGGTTCTCCAGCACGAGCACCGGGTCGTCGTCGCGGATCGCGGCGAGCATCAGCGCCTTCGCGTCCGCCGGGGTCGACGGCGCCACCACCTTCATCCCGGGCACGAAGGCGTAGTACAGCTCGATGTTCTGCGAGTGCGTCGCGCCGAGCTGCTGCCCTCCTCCGCCCGGCGTGCGGATCACGAGCGGCACACGCGCCTGCCCGCCGAACATGCCGTAGATCTTCGCCGCGTGGTTGACGATCTGGTCGAGCGCGAGCAGGGAGAAGTTGATGGTCATGATCTCGACCACGGGGCGAAGACCGAGCATCGCGGCGCCGATCGCCGCGCCCGTGAAGCCCTCCTCGGCGATCGGGGTGTCGCGCACGCGCTTCGGCCCGAACTCGTCGAGCATCCCCGCGGTGATCTTGTACGACCCTTCGAAACGGCCGATCTCCTCGCCGATCAGCAGCACGTCCTCGTCGCGCAGCATCTCGGAGCGGAGCGCGTCGTGCAGCGCCTGACGGTAGCTGATCACGCTCATGCCGACACCCCCTCGCGCACGACGTCCGCCGGTCTCGGCGGAGCGGGGTACAGCGCCTCACCGGGGAGCCGCCGCGAGTCGTTGGCGACGGGGGTGGCGTAGGTGTGGTCGAACAGGGTCGACACATCGGGGTGGGGGCTGGCATCGGCGAACTCCGCGGCAGCGGCGGCCGCGGCGAGAGCCTCCTCGTCGATCTCCGCGGTCAGGGCGTCGGTGAGGACGCCGAGATCGTGCAGGCGCACGGCGAAGGCCGCGATCGGGTCGGCCTCGCGGAGGGCCTCGGCCTCCTCGCGGCTGCGGTAGCGCGCGGGGTCGACCACGGAGTGCCCCTTGAGGCGGCCGGACACCGTCTCCAGCAGGTACGGCCGTCCGTTCCGCGCGCTCTCCAGCGCCACGAGGGCGGCGTCGTGCACCGCGAGCGGGTCGTTGCCGTCGACGCGCGCCGACGGCATCCGGTACGAGGAGGCTCGCCGGTGCAGCTCGGGCTCTGCCGACGACATCTCGACCGTGGTGCCCATGCCCAGCCCGTTGTTGACCACGACGTAGACGACGGGCAGGCCCCACAGCGCGGCGATGTTGAGGGACTCGTGGAAGGCGCCGATGTTGGTGGTGCCGTCGCCCATCAGGCACACGACGGCCTCGTCTCCCCCGCGGTAGTCGATCGCGAGCGCCGCGCCCGTAGCGAGCGGGATCTGGCCGCCCACGATGCCGTAGCCGCCCATGAAGCGCGCATCGATGTCGAACATGTGCATGGATCCGCCCCAGCCCTTCGACACGCCGTCCGCGCGCCCGTAGAGCTCCGCCATCAGCCGCTCGGGCGCGATGCCGCGCGACAGGGCGTAGCCGTGCTCGCGGTAGTTCGTGAACACGTAGTCCTCGGCGCGCAGGGCGCTCATGAGGCCGACGACCGTCGCCTCCTCGCCCAGGTTCAGATGGCAGTAGCCGCCGACCTTCGCCTCGGTGTAGGCGCGGGCCGCGCGCTCTTCGAAGCGACGGATGCGCACCATCCGCCGGTAGAGGTCGCGCAGCCGCGCGGCCTCGGCGGAGTCGGGAGCGGTCGAGTCGGATGCGGTGGTGTCGCGTGCGGTCGAGCCGCGTGCGGTGGTGCGGGCCGATGCGCGCTTACTGGCGGTTCTCGCCGTGGTCGGGGGCATGCGGGATCTCCTTCTCGCCCGGTCGCCGGTCCCCTCACGCCGGGTGACGCGAGGACCGATTAATGATACGACTTCCGTTTCATTATAGGATGGGAAGGAACGGTCGGCACACGGAGGAGCACGCGATGACCGCAGCGGAGCACACCGCAGCGCCGGCGCCCCGCAAGAGGGGACGCCCCACCGCGGCGGAACGCCTGCAGCGGCGCGACGACATCCTCGACGCCGCCGTGCGCCTCTTCGTCGCAGACGGCTTCGACGGCGTGACCTTCGACGACATCCGCGAGGAGGCCCACGTCACCAAGAGGACGATCTACGGGCACTTCGCCAGCCGCACCGAGGTCTTCCTCGCCGCCGTCGAACGGCTGCGAGAGCGCACCCTCGCACTCCCCGGGGACCACGACGGCCTCCCCGACCTCGCCGCGGCGATCGTCACGTCCCTCCACTCCGACGAGGCCGTGGGACTGCACCGCCTCATGATCGCGTCGGCACGGGACTTCCCCGAGCTCGGCGAGGCCTTCTACACCGACGGCCCCCTCAGCTACATCGCGGCGATCCGCGACCGGCTCTCCCCCGCCGACCGCGCCCTCGCCGAGACGGTCTTCACCCTGCTGCTCGGAGAGCCGCATCGACGCCGGCTCCTCGGTCTCGACCCCGCGCCCACCGCGGAGCAGGCCGCCGCGCACGCGACCGCGGTGCTGGCTCTGCTCTCGCTCGGGTGACGGGTCAGCGGCGGGGCGGGCCCCCGCCCGACGGGCACGATCGCACCGGCGGGCCCGGCGCGCCGGGCGCCCCGCGCGTCAGTACGTCGCGCGACCTCCGCTGATGTCGTACACCGCTTCCTGGACGGCGGCAAGACCCCGTCCGGAGCGGTGAGCATCAGCGCCGCCTGCTTCCGCTGCCCGCTCGATCAGCTGCAGGAGGCCGTACCGTCGCTGCGCGAGTCCATCGCGGCACACCTCGGCCCCGGAGCCCTGCGATAGCGAGCGCGCGCCGCCCACGGCATCCGCGTGCCGCCACGGCCCGCCCCGGCGATCAGACCGGCGCCGATTGCCGTGGTGATAAATGATCCGATTCTTGCCACGCCGACCGGCCGAAAGTTCGCTCGGTACCTGAATAGGGTCGAGTCATGTCCTCTTCTTCCGCCGTCGGCGCACCGGCGCACGACGTGCGTGCGGCCTACTTCGTCTCGGACAGCACGGGAATCACGGCGGAGACCCTCGGCAACGCGCTGCTGGCCAACTTCCCCGGCTTCGTGTTCCGCAAGCACACCGTCCCGTTCGTGGACACGGTGGATGCCGCCACGCTCGTCGCGCGCCAGATCACCGCCGATCACGACGCCGGGCTCCGGCCGATCGTCTTCACCACGGCGAAGAACGCCGCCGTCCGCACGGTCGTCGGCACCGTCCCCGCCACCCACATCGATCTGCTCAGCGGTCACCTCGGCGAGCTCGAGTCGGCGCTCGGCACGACCGCGTCGGAGCAGCTCGGCCAGTTCCACACGCTCGGCGACGCCACCGAGTACTTCGCGCGCATGCGGGCCGTCGAGTACGCCATCGAGCACGACGACGGGCAGAGCTCCCGCGCCCTCGATCTGGCCGACGTGATCATCGTCGCCCCGAGCCGCTGCGGCAAGACGCCGACGACGATGTACCTCGCCCTGCAGTACGGCCTGCTCGTCGCCAACTACCCGCTGACCGACGACGACTTCCCCACCGACGGGCTGCCCCCGTCGATCGCCTCGTACGCATCCCGCTGCTTCGGGCTCACGACCACTCCGCTGCGGCTCAGCCAGGTGCGGCACGAGCGCCGCCCCGACTCGACGTACTCCAGCCTCGCGCAGTGCACGACCGAGCTGCGCCGGGCCGAGAAGCTGTACGCCCGCAACCGCATCCCGTTCCTGAATTCCTCGACCAAGAGCGTCGAGGAGATGTCCGCCGTCATCCTGCAGACCCTCGGCCTCCGCCGCTGACCACCCCTTCGACGAAAGAGCACGCTCGTGACCAACATCCTCTGGTTCGATGAGATCGGCATGACCGACCTGCCCCAGGTGGGCGGCAAGAACGCCTCGCTCGGCGAGATGATCTCGAATCTCTCCGACCTCGGCGTCCGCGTCCCCGGCGGTTTCGCGACCACCGCCGATGCCTACCGCCGGTTCCTCGCCCACGACGACCTGCGCGGGAGGATCCGCGACGCGATCGCCGGGCTCGACGTCGAGGACGTCACCCGTCTCGCGCTCGTCGGCACCGAGATCCGCACCTGGATCGCCGAGCACCCACTGCCCGCCGACCTCGAGTCCGACATCCGCTCCGCCTTCGACCGCCTCGTGCGCAACGACGCCGAGCCCGACACGGTCACCTGGGCCGTGCGCTCGTCAGCCACCGCAGAGGACCTGCCGGACGCCTCGTTCGCCGGTCAGCAGGAGACCTTCCTCAACGTCGGCGGCATCGACAACGTCATCGCCGCCATCCGCAGCGTCTACGCCTCCCTGTACAACGACCGGGCGATCGCCTACCGCGTGCATCAGGACTTCGACCACGACGAGGTCGCCCTCTCTGCGGGCGTGCAGCGCATGGTGCGGTCCGACATCGGCGCCTCGGGCGTGATGTTCACGGTCGACACCGAGTCCGGCTTCGACCAGGCCGTGTTCGTGACCAGTTCCTACGGGCTCGGCGAGGCGGTCGTGCAGGGCGCCGTGAACCCGGACGAGTTCTACGTCTCCAAGCCGGCGCTGCGGGCCGGACGCCCCGCCGTGCTCAAGCGCGCGGTCGGCGAGAAGGCCATCGCGATGCGCTACACCGACAGCCGCGAAGCCGGGGCGAGCACCGCCTTCGTCGACGTGCCGGCCGAGCAGCGCGCGCTGTTCTCCCTCACGGATGCCGAGCTCACCGAGCTCGCCCGGCACGCCCTCGTGATCGAGGAGCACTACGGGCGCCCGATGGACATCGAGTGGGGCAAGGACGGCGTCGACGGCGCGCTCTACATCCTGCAGGCCCGACCGGAGACGGTCGTCTCGCGCGCGTCCGCCAACGTCATCCACCGGTTCCGCCTGCAGGAGACGGGTCCGATCGCCGCCGAGGGGCGCGCGATCGGACAGCGCATCGGCGCCGGCCCCGTGCGCATCCTGCGGGATGCCACGCAGATGAGCGAGTTCCAGACCGGCGACGTGCTCGTCGCCGACATGACCGATCCGGACTGGGAGCCGATCATGAAGCGGGCATCGGCGATCGTCACGAACCGCGGCGGCCGCACATGCCACGCCGCGATCATCGCCCGCGAGCTCGGCATCCCCGCGGTCGTCGGCACCGGGGACGCGACGCGCACGCTGCGCGACGGCCAGCCCGTCACGGTCTCCTGCGCGGAGGGCGACACCGGCTTCGTCTACGACGGCCTGCTCGCCTTCGCGGAGGAGGAGACCGCGCTGGACCGGATGCCGGAGCCGCCGGTCAAGATCATGATGAACGTCGGCACCCCCGACCAGGCGTTCTCGTTCTCCCGGCTCCCGAACCGCGGCGTCGGCCTCGCCCGCCTCGAGTTCATCATCAACCGCCAGATCGGGATCCACCCCCGCGCCCTCCTCGAGCACGACACCCTCCCCGACGACCTGCGCCGCGTCATCGATGCGCGCATCGCCGCGTACCCGTCACCGCGGGACTACTTCGTGCAGCGCGTCGCCGAGGGGGTCTCGATGCTCGCCGCCGCCTTCGCCCCCGAACCGGTCATCGTGCGGATGAGCGACTTCAAGTCGAACGAGTACGCCAACCTCATCGGCGGCGAGCGCTACGAGCCGCACGAGGAGAACCCGATGATCGGGTACCGCGGCGCCTCGCGGTACGTCTCCCCCGACTTCCGCGACTGCTTCGAGATGGAGTGCGAGGCGCTGAAGTTCGTCCGTGATGAGATGGGGTTCACCAACGTGCAGGTCATGGTGCCATTCGTGCGCACCGTCGCCGAGGGGCAGGCGGTCGTGGAACTGCTCGCCGAGAACGGGCTGCGCCGCGGCGAGAACGGCCTGAAGGTCGTGATGATGTGCGAAGTGCCCACCAACGCGCTCCTCGCCGACGAGTACCTCGAGCACTTCGACGGGTTCTCGATCGGATCGAACGACATGACGCAGCTGACCCTCGGCCTGGACCGCGACAGCGCCCTGGTCGCCGACACCTTCGACGAGCGCGACCCCGCGGTGCTCAAGCTGCTGTCGATGGCGATCGAGGCGTGCCGCCGGCAGGGCAAGTACGTCGGCATCTGCGGTCAGGGCCCCAGCGACCACCCCGAGCTCGCGGAGTGGCTCGTCGCCCAGGGCATCGAGTCGGTGTCGCTCAACCCCGACACGGTCGTGGAGACCTGGCTGCGCCTGGCCAGAGGGGCTGCGGTGCCGGCCTGATCCGCACGGGTCCGGGTTGGCTTGCGTCGACCTCAGTGTTATAACTACTTATTACTAGGTAGTTATGAAAGAGGTCGCCGTGGACTCACACACCCGCCCCAATGTGCTCTGGATCGTGTCGGAGGACTGCCCGCCGTGGTTCGGATGCTACGGCGATCCACTCGCGTCGACGCCGACGATCGACGCGATCGCCGCCCGCGGCGTCGTCTACACGTCGGCCAACTCCCCGGCTCCCGTCTGCTCCCCATCCCGCTTCGGCCTCCTCACGGGGATCGCGCCGGAGAGCCACGCGCCGGCCGACCGCATGCGGTCGGTCGCTTCCGCCCCCGACTGGATGCGCACCTATCCCGAGCTGTTCCGCGACGCCGGCTACTACTGCACCAACAACGCCAAGACCGACTACAACGCGGCCTTCGACGTCGACGGGATCTGGGCGGAGAGCTCCCCGACCGCGCACTGGCGCAACCGTCCCGAGGGCGCGCCGTTCGTCGCGGTGTTCAACTTCGACGCGTCGCACGAGTCGGCGGTCTTCGACGAGGAGTCGCCCTTCGTCACCGCGATCGCCCCCTTCCTCGATCAGATGGGCCACCCCCGGTTCGAGCCGGCGGTCCCCCTCGACGGCATCGCGGTTCCCCCGTACCTCCCCGACGAGCCGGCCGTGCGTCGCGACTTCTCCGTGTACTACGCGGCCGTGGCGGCCTACGACGCCTTCGTCGCCGATCTCCTCGCGCAACTCACCGCCGACGGCCTGGCGGATGACACGATCGTGCTGCTCACCTCCGATCACGGCGGCGTCACCCCCCGCAGCAAGAGGTTCCTGCACGAGGAGGGGGTGCACGTGCCCCTCATCATCGCCGCACCGCCGACGGTGGGAGACCGTCTCGGAGTTCCCGGCACGCAGGTGGACACCCCCGTCTCCACGCTGGCGATCGCGCCGACCCTGCTCGACCTGGCCGGGCTGCCGGTGCCCGCGCACATGGGGGCCGCGCCCCTCACCCGCCCGCTGCCGACGTATGCGTTCAGCTCTCGCAACCGCATGGACGAGCGCTACCAGCTCGCCCGGACGGTGCGCAGCACGAGGTACCGGTACATCCGCAACTACACCCCGCACCGGCCGTACCTGCAGCACCAGGCGTTCGCGTGGAACGCCGCCGGGTACCGAGCCTGGGAGCACGCCCACCTGGAGGGACGCCTCGACCCCGCACAGGAGCGCTGGTGGCATCCGGCTCCCGGTGTCGAGCTGTACGACCTGGATGCCGACCCCCACGAGATCGACAACCTCGCCGGCTCCCCTCTTCATGCGGATGCCGAGCGCGACCTGCGCGAGGCGCTGCACGCGCACATGCTCGACGTGCACGACAACGGCCTGCTCGCGGAGGACTCCCCCGCGCAGGGTTGGGACGAGAGCCGCGCCGACAGCGCCTACCCGCTGGAGCGCGTGCTGGACCTCGCCGACAGGGGAGTCGAACGCGACCACGGAGCGGCCGACGACTTCGTCTCCGCCCTGGCCGACGCCGACCCCACGGTGCGCCGCTGGGGTGCGATCGGCCTGCTCGCGCTCGCACCGGAGCACGACGCCGTCTCCTCCGCGGCGGCGCTGCGCCGCGCCCTGGCGGATCCGGATCCCTCCGTCGTGACCCCCGCAGCCGAGGCACTGGCACGGATGACGGGCGACGAGGGGGCATACGCGGCCCTCGCCGGGATCGTCGCCGGATCGGCCTCCCCCTGGCACCGTCTCGAGGCGGTCAACGCCCTCACCTTCCTCGACGTCGAGCGCTCCCGGCCCCACCGTCGCATCCTCGAGGAGGCGGCCGCCGCCGGTCACGAGTACCTGACCAGCGCCGCGCGCTACCTGCTCTTCCAGCTCGACGGCACGTACACGCCCGAGTCCGCCGTGTTCGATCCGCGCACGATCTTCGCCGCACGCTGAGGCCGTCTGGCGTCGTCGCCCGTCACCCTCGTCCGTCGAGGGCGGCGGGCGACGACGTGTCCTGATGACGCCCGGCGCTCAGGCGCCGGGTGCGCGAAGGGACACGGTGCGGAATCCCGCATTGCCCATGGACGAGTCGGGAGTGTTCGAGCTGCGGGCGGAGTTGCGGTAGCGGTTGCAGTAGGAGTCGTGGCACAGGTAGCTGCCCCCGCGGAGCACGCGCGCCGTGCCGTCTGCCGGACCGCGCGGATCGGCCTCCGGCGAGTGCGCGTAGGTGCGCGGGTCGAACCAGTCGGCGCACCATTCCCACACGTTCCCGACGGTCTGGAAGAGGCCGTATCCGTTCGGGGCGTAGTTGCGGACGGGCGCGGTGGTGAGCCATCCGTCGTCGAGGGTGTTGTGGCGGGGGAACGGCCCTTGCCAGATGTTCGCCCGCCAGCCGCCCTCGTCCGGCGCCTCGTCGCCCCAGGGGTAAGTCGCGCCGTCGAGCCCGCCACGGGAGGCGTACTCCCACTCGGCCTCGGTCGGCAGTCGTCGCCCGGCCCACGCGCAGTAGGCGATGGCGTCGTTCCAGCTCACGTGCACGACCGGATGCTCTTCGAGGCCGTCGAGGTCCGACAGCACCCCGCCCGGGTGCGCCCAGTCGGCGCCGCGCACCCCGAACCACCACGGCGTACCGGGCGCGGGGCCCATAACGTCGGAGTCCGGGGCGGCCACCGCGAGATGGAACACGGCGGAGAATCCGAAGACCTCCGCCTCCGTGCGATACCCCGTCGCCTCGACGAACCGGGCGAAGTCCGTGTTCGTGACCGTGGTGACATCGATCTCGAACCCGGCGAGCGCGACCCGGTGCCGCGGACTCTCCCCGTCGCCGCGATTCCCGTGCCCCGAGGAGTCGCCCATGAGGAAGGTCCCGGAGGGGACCTCGGCCTGCGCGACCCTGTGGCGGCGGCCTTCGCCCCCACCGGCTCCCGGTGCCACGCGGAGCACCGGGAGCGCCGCGCGACCTCCGGAGAGCACGCCACGGCCCGGCGCGCCGCAGGCGCAGCCGGGGCCGCAGGGAGTGGAGGCGTCCGTCATCGGACCGATCTGATGAACTGATTGACGATCGCACCCACGACGCCGATGATCGCCCCGCCGATGAAGAGTGCGGGGTAGTTGCTCATCCCTCCGCCGATGGCGAGGAACAGCGGCGCTGTCACCGGCACCAGGGTCTGCGGCAGCACGTTCGCGAGGTGCAGGACGCCCATATCCTTGCCGACATCGGTCGACGAGGGGAGCACCTCCGCGATCAGCGCCTGGTCGACGGCGAGGTAGACGCCCATGGCGAGGCCGGCGACCCCGGCGGCGACCGCGAAGGCGGCGAAGGTGGGCGCCAGGGCCGCGAGGCCGTGTGCGACCGCGATGATGATGGCCGAGACGAGCACGAAGATCTTGCGGCGTGCGAGCTTGTCGGAGAGCCAGCCCACGGTCAGGCTCGCGACCACGGTCGTGATGCCCGAGATGATCGTCAGCTGCAGCACGGCGGCGCCGACGGTGGCCTCGGTGAAGCCGAAGCGGTCGAGCAGGAAGTAGAGCTGGTAGTTGCTGAGCGTCATGTTGCCGAACATCACCAGGAAGCGCGACACCCAGGCGAGCGCGAAGTCCGGCGCCTTGCGGGGGCTGGTCCAGAAGGCCTTGACGAAGAGCAGGAGGTTGAACGGGGCGACATCCTCCTTCTGCTGGGTGCGGTCGCGCAGCACGACGAGGAGGACGACGATCGCGATGACGAAGACGCCGCCGGGGAGGAGGATCGCCAGCGTGAGGTTGGGCAGGAACGCCTGCGCCATCGCCGCCCCTCCGATGCCGGCGAGGACCTGCGTGAGTCCGATGAGACCTGACACCCGTCCGAGCTGCCGGGTGGGCACCTGATCGGGGAGCACCGGGTTGAGGCCGGCGAGGAGGATGTTGAACGTGAGCTGCGTGAACGCCCAGGCGACCGTCACGGTCAGGATGGAATCCGCGTAGGCGAGCAGACCGAGTCCGATGACGCCGCTGAGCATGCCGCCGAGGATCCACGGCTTGCGCATCCCCCAGCGGCTCGTGGTGCGATCGCTGAGGGCGCCGAAGATGTTCTGCGCGATCAGCGCCACGAGCGCCCCGACGCCGAGGACGAGCGAGAGACTGACGGCCTTGCCCGCGGGGTCGATCTGGTTGACCTTCAGGGCCAGCGTGATGCCGGTCGCGGGGAGCAGGGCGAACCAGGTTCCCAGGAACGCGAAGAACAGCGACGACTGGAACCCCGCCCCCGCACGGGGCACGGCGCGCCCGAACGAGTTCGTGTCCGTCGGCACGGGAGCGACGGGCGGAGCGGAGAGCAGCGACGGCTCGGTCCGGGGAAGGGGTGCTTCGGGTGTGTCCACGACGATGTGGCCTTTCTCTTCTCTCGAGAGGGACGGAGCAAGTATTGCATATCTACCGAGTGGTAGGTAAATAGAATTTTCCGATCGTCTACGATCGGGATATGGTCACCGAAGCGAAGACGCGAGTGGACGGGAAGGCACGCGCGCGCCGCACGTCCCGTGAGGAGCGACGGCAGCAGATCGTCGAGACCGCGGTCGAGGTGTTCGGACGCGTCGGCTACCGACAGGGATCGCTCAAGGACGTCGCCGACTCGATCGGCCTCACCGTGCCCGGCCTGCTGCACTACTTCCCCAGCAAGGAGGCGCTGCTGATGGCCGCGCTCGACCTTCGCGGATCCGTCGCCCAGCCCGAGCGCACCCGCGTCGCCGACGAGGAGGGCTTTCTCGCGGCCGGACGCCTGATCCTTGCGGAGAATCTGGCGAGCCCCGGACTCATGCGTCTCTACATCACGCTCGCGGCAGAGGCCACGGACGAGGACCATCCCGCCCACGAGTACTTCGTCCAGAGGTACGCCTTCACGCACGAGTACTTCGCCGAGCGTCTCGACGCGCTCGTCACGTCAGGCGTGCTCCCCTCCGACACCGACGTCGACGTCGCCGTCAGCCAGCTCGTCGCCCTGATGGACGGACTCCAGCTGCAGAAGCTGCTCCGGCCCGACCTCGACATCCTCCACGTCTACGACAGGTCGATGGCCGCCCTCTTCGCCGCGCACGGCGGGTAGGCCCGAGCCCTCCGCTCGCGCCCTGTCGTCAGCCGGCCGGCGAGACCGCCGCCTCGTCGGGGTGGTTCGGCGTCCACCCCAGCCAGCCGTCGTCGGTGAACACTACCGACCAGTCGCCGCACGCGAAGACGGTGTCCATCTCGAACACGTCGGGGGCGCCGTCCAGGGCGTAGACCGGGGCGGACAGGCGCGTCGTCTCGGCGCAGATCCCCGGGTCGAGGTCGGCGTCGCTGTGCAGCAGCACGGCGCCGTTCGTGGCATCCGTCGACACGGTGCCCGTGATGCGCGTCGCGTCGGCGGGCACCCAGGGCACGTCCTGCTCCAGGCCCTTCTCGAGGGCGGCCCTGTCGTCGAAGGAGAAGTGGTTCTCGTTGTAGAGCACCCTGTCGACGAGCGAGGAGCACCCCGTGGCGGCGAGAGCGGCGGGCACGAGGACGGCTCCGAGCGCGAGGACTCGGATGACGAGGCGCGTGTTCATGCCTCCAGCCTCGCGCGTGCGGCCGTACGGGTCGTCGGCCTGAGGGGTGATCCCGCGTACCTCGGGGGGATGATCCGGATGGTTCAGGCTCCTCTTGACCTCAAGTTATCTTGAGGTTCTACGGTCGTGTCCATGACCTCTGACACCGGAACGTCGACCGGCTCCACACCGACGACCCCCTCGACCTCCCGCGCGCCGCGCATCCTGAGTGGCCGCTTCCTGTGGATCACCATCGGCGCGTGCGCCCTGGTCTTCCTCGGGGCGTTCGAGTCCCTCGCCGTGACCACCGCGATGCCGGCGGTGAGCCTCGACCTCCACGGCGAACGGCTGTACGCCCTCGCGTTCGCGGGCCCGCTGGCGACGGGCGTCATCGGCATGGTGATCGCCGGCAACTGGTCCGATCGGCGGGGGCCCGTGCCGCCGCTCTACACCGCCGTGGCCGTGTTCGTCGCGGGTCTGCTCATCGCCGGCCTCGCCCCGACCATGGAGGTGCTGGTGGCCGGACGGTTCGCGCAGGGCCTGGGCAGCGGCGCGCTGATCGTCGCGCTCTACGTCGTGGTGGCGCGCGTCTACCCCGGCGACCTGCATCCCGCCATGTTCGCCGGCTTCGCCGCGGCCTGGGTGGTGCCATCGCTGATCGGCCCGACCGTCGCGGGCGCCGTCACCCAGCTGTGGAGCTGGCACTGGGTGTTCCTCGGCGTGGCCATGCTCGTGGTGCCGGCGCTGATCATGGTGATCCCGGCACTGCGCGGGCTCGACAGCGGCGCTCCCTCCTCGCCTGTCCCGTGGGCGCTGGGGAGGATCGGCTGGTCCGTCCTCGCCGCGCTCTCGA
This sequence comes from Microbacterium hydrocarbonoxydans, assembly GCA_040395495.1. Lineage (GTDB taxonomy): Bacteria > Actinomycetota > Actinomycetes > Actinomycetales > Microbacteriaceae > Microbacterium > Microbacterium hydrocarbonoxydans_D. Next base: position 214,168 of record JBEBQG010000002.1, read on the forward strand.
TCCTCGCCCTCAACGTCCTCGGCGAGCTGCCCGACGTCGGCGCGGTGCTCGCCGCCGTCGCGATCGCGGTAGCCCTGGTCTCCGTGCGCCCGCTCTTGCCCCGCGGTGCCCTGCGCGCCGTGCGGGGGCTGCCCTCGGTGCTGCTGGTCCGCGGTCTCGCAGCCGGCGCGTTCTTCGGCGCGCAGGTCTACGTGCCCTACCTGCTCACCGAACGCGACGGCCTGTCGCCGCTGCTCGCCGGGCTCGCCCTGACGGGAGGCGCGCTGGCCTGGTCGGCCGCCGCCGGCTTGCAGGGCCGATGGGGCGCACGGCTGTCGAGCATCACCGCGATGCGCGTCGGCGCGGGGCTCGTGTTCGCCGGCACGGCGCTCTCGCTGGCGGCGGTGGCGTTCGGCACCGGCCCCGTGCTCGTCGTGATCGCCTGGATCGTGGCGGGATCGGGCATGGGACTGCTGAGCCCGCGCAGCAGCGCGCTCACCCTCGCCTGGTCGACGCCGGAGAACCAGGGGTTCAACAGCGCGGCCATGACGGTGACCGACTCCTTCGGCAGCGCCCTGACCCTCGCCATCACCGGGCTGCTCTTCACCGGAGCCGCCCGGCTGATGGACCCGTTCGCCGCCGTGCTGCTCCTCGCGACGGTGATCGCCCTGGCCGCGGTCGTGCTCTCCGCGCGGCTCATGCCACGCCCGTGAGCCGCGCGGCGACGACGCGACCCGCTATCGACTGCCGGCCGCGCCCCGGCGGCGGTGCGCCGCGTCCGCCGGGCGCGTCCACGCCAACGCCCCGGCGAGCATCTCGGCGGGGTCGACGCGCTCGGGTTCGTACAGCCAGGCGATGAGGATGCCGAGGCACGAGGCGACGATCCAGTCGGCGTCGTCACGCGGCGCCTCCAGGCCCTCGCCCCCGAGGATCTCCGCGACCGAGGACCTCGCCGCCGCGAGACGCTCGCGGAAGAAGGGATGCGCGGGATGCGAGGGCACGGTCGCCTCGCACAGCAGCACGACCTCGGCGGCCGTGACCCAGCGCGGCCGGTGCACGAGGCCGAGGATCTCGTCGCCGTCGGTCGAGGCCCCGAAGAGCTCGCGCAGCACGGTGTGCAGCAGGGCCTCCTTGGTCGGCGCCACGTGGATCAGCGCGGCCCGGGTGACGCCGGCCCGATCCGCGACCGCCTGCATCGAGGTCTCGTAGTACCCGTGCTGCGCGTAGAGCGTCGCCGCGGCCTCGACGATCGCCGAGGGCGGGTCGCCGGCGGGGTGCGGATCCGGCGGCGCGCCGGCACCGGGTTCCGGCACGGGAGCGCCCTCGTTCAGGTGGTCCTCGCGCCGCTCCAGGTGGGCGACGATGTCGATCTCGGAGGGGAAGTAGAGCGCGAGGATCTGCAGCCCCTCCCAGCCGGCGACGAGGAGCCGCAGCGCCCGCTCCGCGTCCGCCGACGGCACGCCGCGGCGCGCGAGGCCCTCGACCCCGAGCACGGCGCCCTCCCGGCGTCGCGCGAGCATCAACGGGTGTCCGGGGTGCGACGGGCTCGTGGCCTCGCCGAGGAGCGCGGTGAAGAGCTCGACCCACCCGGGGACCTCCTGACCGCCCTTCGCGATCATCGACGGCGTGACCTCGCCGCTGCCCTCGCGCGCGAAGAGGTCCCACCGGGCGGCGCTCTCCCTGTCGAGGCGTTCGATGAGGGCCGTGAGGATCTCGGCCCTGGAGGAGAAGTAGCGCAGGAGACCGGGATGGGAGATCCCCGATGCGCGGGCGATGTCACGCAGCGACGAGGCGCGGTACCCCTCGGAGATGAACGCCTCGTGGGCGGCATCGAGGATCCGCTCGACGCGTTCGCGTCCCGTGCGGTAGCTGCCCCGTGCCGGCGCAGCGCTCTCCATCGGACTCATCTTCTCCAGTCTTGCAGACCTCAATAGTTACCACTATGGTGGTCACACCCGCGATGGTCAATCGCGAGACCCGACCCCCTCGAGGAGACGACGATGTCCATCGATACCCCCTCCCTGCAGACCTCACCCGATCACGCGGACCGCAAGGTGCCTCGCGAGCTGCGGCGCCTGTTCCGCTTCGCCCCGTTCGCCGCGTCGGCGGCGCCGATCGCCTACGGCGCGGTCTCCTTCTTCATGGCGATCCAGGTGCAGCAGTTCGACGCGGGCTCCAAGGTGGAGAACCTCGCGCTCATCAACTCGCTCTCGGCGATCGCGGCGATGCTGGCGCAACCGATCTTCGGCGTGCTGTCCGACCGCACCCGCAGCCGGTGGGGCGCGCGGCATCCGTGGATGCTGGTCGGCACGGCGATCGGAGCGGTGGCCCTCCTCACCGCTGGGCTGTCCCCGAACCTCGCGGCGCTCATCGTGTGCGTGATGCTCGTGCAGTTCGGCTTCAACGCCTGGCAGGGGCCGTTCTCCGCCCTGCTGCCCGACCGCGTCCCCGAGCGGTTCCGCGGGCGGTATTCCACCTTCGTCGGCCTCGGCGCCCTGTTCGGCGCCGTGATCGGCCCGATCCTCGGGTCTTTCTTCGCCGGGAGCATCCCGGTCGGCTACGCCGCCATCACCGGCGTGGTCGTCGTGCTCATCCTGCTCTTCGTCGCCCTGGTCCCTGGCGCCGACAACCGCGGCGAGGCGCGACGCCCGTTCTCGGTCGGCGCCTTCTTCTCGGCGTTCTGGGTGAACCCGGTGCGGCACCCCGATTTCTTCTGGGGGTTCACCGGCCGGATCCTCCTGTTCGGCGGCTACTACATGACCTCGACCTACAGCCTCTACATCGCCCAGGACTACATCGGGATGACGCTCACGGAGGCCACCGCCCTGGTGCCGCTGCTCGGCCTCATCGCCCTGCCGGGACTCCTCGTCGCGACGGCGGTCTCGGGCCCGCTGTCCGATCGCATCGGTCGACGCAAGCCCCTCGTGCTCGTGGCCGGCATCATCATCGCCATCGGCGCCAGCCTGCCGTTCTTCGTGCCGACCACCCTCGGGCTGATCCTGCAGGCGGTCGTCGTGACGATCGGCTTCGGTGCGTTCGTGGCGGTCGACCAGGCGCTGATGTCGTCGGTGCTCCCCGATCCGGAGGCCTACGGCAAGGACCTCGGCGTGCTGAACCTGGCGGCCACACTGCCCGGAACCCTGGCGCCCGCCGCCGCCGGCTTCCTCGTGATGTCGATCGGCTACGGACCGCTGTTCCTCGTCGTCGGCGCCATCGGCCTCCTCGGAGCCCTCGCCGTCCTCCCGATCCGCAGCGTCCGCTGAGCACCCGAAAGGACCGACCCATGTCCGCCGAACTCCTCCTGCCCGCTCCCCTGTCCGCGCACGAACGCGGCGGCACGTTCCTCCTCCGCGCCGGCACCGCCGTCACGGTCGGCGACCCGGCGCTCCTCCCGCTCGGCCGCCTCCTCGTGGAGCGCATCGCGGCCGGCACCGGCATCCGCCTCGCCGAGCCGGAGGTGACCGCCGAGGTGCCACCGGGCACCGGAGGCGGCGTCCGGCTGGCGCTGGGTTCCGCGGATGCCGCGCTGACCGGGGTGCCCGCGGCACGGGGCGTCTCCCCCTCCGGCGCTCCGCTCGATGCCGAACGTTTCGCGCTCGACATCGACGAGCAGCGCATCCGGCTCATCGGCTCAGCCGCCGCCGGCCTCCATCACGCCGTCACCGCGCTGACGGCGCTCGCCGAGCAGGCCGGGCCCGGCGCCGAGGGAATCGGCATCCCCACCCTCGCCCTCGCCGATGGACCCGAGCTCGCCTGGCGCGGCCTGTCGTTCGACGTGGTCCGGCACGCGTTCACCGTCGAGGAGGTACGGACGGTGATCGACCTGCTCGCCCGCTATCGGATGAACGTGCTGCACCTCCACCTGACCGACGACCAGGGGTGGCGCGTCGAGATCCCCTCGCGGCCGGCGCTCACCCCCGAAGGGGCGGCGTTCTTCACGACCGACGAGTACCGATCGATCGTCGCCTACGCGGCGGAGCGGCACATCACCGTCATCCCCGAGGTCGACATGCCGGGGCACAGCGGCACGGCGATCGCGGCGTACCCCGGGCTGTGCCGCAGCGGCGTCGCGCAGCCGATGTACACCGACCCCATGGAAGCCGTGGCGCGGATGGCCGCCGACGACTTCGCACCGCAGTATCTCGACCCCGAGAAGGACGAGGTGTGGGCGTTCGTGGACGACGTGATCGGGGCGATCGCCGCCCTCACGCCCGGTCCGTTCCTGCACATCGGCGGTGACGAGGCCTTCGGCATGCCCCAGGACCTCCACAACGCGTTCGTGGAGCGGGCCAGGGAGATCGTCCTGGCGCACGGCAAGCAGCCTGTCGGCTGGCAGGAGACCTCGCGGGCGTACCCGGGCAGCGGTGCCGACGGCCCGCTGGTGCAGCTGTGGATCGGCGAGAACGCGCTGCCGTCCGATCCCGAGCATCCGCTGCTCCAGATGCTCCCGCCGCAGCTGATCGAGCTCTTCGCCACGACCTTCGCCGAGGCCGCGGACGACCCGCGGCGCCTCATCGCGCAGCGGGCGCGAGTGATCATGTCGCGCACCGACCTCGCCTACCTCGACACCCCGTACGCGGAGTCCTCGTCCGATCCGGAGGCGGAGGCGCGACGCGCACGAGTCGGCATGCCCGGGTACCCGGCCGCGACCGTCGAGCGGTTCGCGACGGCTCCGATCCCCGGTCTCGACGCCGAGACCGACCTCGACGTCATCGGGTTCGAGGCGGCCATCTGGTGCGAGACGGTGCAGAGCTTCGACGACCTGACCTTCCTCCTGCTGCCGCGGCTCCCCGTGCTCGCCGAGCGCGCCTGGACCACCGGTCCCGCCCGCGACTGGGAGGGCCTGCGCGTGCGGCTCGCCGCGCAGGCCTCCGTCTGGCGGCGGGACGGCCTGACCTACTTCCCCGCTCCGTCCGTCGACGGGCGCTGACCTCACGAACGCCCTACGAAAGCCCCCACGAAAGAAGGAAACCCACTGTGTCCCACGACCTCACCGAACTCGTCGCGCGGCTCACGCTCAAACAGAAGGTGACGCTGCTCACCGGCGCGTCCACCTGGACGTTCGCCGCCGAGCCCGCCGTCGGGCTGCACACGATCCTGGTCTCCGACGGCCCCACGGGAGTGCGCGGACCCGCGATGGACGACCGCGACCCGTCGGCGAGCCTGCCGTCTGCGACGGCGATCGCCGCGAGCTGGGACCTCGACAGGGTGCGCCGCCTCGGCGCGCTCATCGCCGCGGAGGCGAGGCGCAAGGGCGTCGGGGTCGTGCTCGGCCCGACCATCAACCTGCACCGCTCGCCCGCGGGCGGGCGCCACTTCGAGGCCTACAGCGAGGATCCCTGGCTGACCGGCGAGATGGCCGCGGCCTACATCGAGGCGCTGCAGGCGGAGGGCGTCGCGGCGACCCCGAAGCACTTCGTCGCGAACGACAGCGAGACCGACCGTGACAGCGTCGACGTGCGCGTCGACGAGCGCACGCTGCGCGAGCTGTACCTGGCTCCGTTCGAGCGGGCGGTCGAGGCCGGCGCGTGGATGGTCATGTCGTCGTACAACAAGGTCAACGGCGCCCACGCGGCCTCGAACGATCTGCTCCGCACGCCGCTGAAGAGCGAGTGGGGTTTCGACGGCGTCGTGGTGTCGGACTGGAACGGCGTCAAGGACACCGTCGCCAGCGCCAACGCGGGTCAGGACATGGTGATGCCCGGCCCCGACGGGCCGTGGGGCCAGGCGCTGATCGCCGCCGTGCGCGACGGGGAGGTGCCGGAGTCCGCCGTCGACGAGAAGGTCGAGCGCCTGCTGCGCCTCGCCTCGCGGATCGGCGCGCTCGAGGGTCACCCTGCGGCGAAGGAGGTGCCGGCATGGTCGGATGCCGACACGGCCGCACTGCTGCGCGAGGCGGCGGCCGACGGCATGGTGCTCATCCGCAACGACGGCGCGCTCCCGCTCACGGGCTCGCCGACGGTGGCCGTCATCGGCCAGCACGCCAGACACGGCCGCGGCCAGGGCGGCGGCTCGGCGACGGTGTTCCCCGCGGTCGAGCACTCCCCGTGGGAGGGCATCTCCGCCGCGTACCCCGGCGCGGTCTACGCCCCCGCGCTGCCCCCGACGTCGGAGCTGCGACCATTCCGCCGCGCGGCGCTGACGTCTCCGGACGGCGGCGACGGCGCCCTGGTCCGGTACATCGACGCGTCCGGCGAGGCCTTCGCGAGCGAGACCTTCCCCTCCGGCCTGTTCGGCTGGATCTTCTCCCCGGAGTTGGCGGGGTCGGCGCGGATCGAGTTCCGCACCGTCTACACCGCCGACGAGTCCGGGCCGCAGCGGATCGGCGTCTCGGGGCTGGGCTCCGTCGTGCTGCGCATCGACGGCGAGACCGTGATCGATGACGAGATCGCGATGGCGACGGCCGACATCGTCTCGGGCGTCATGCATCCGCCCGTCCGCTCGGTGGAGATCGATCTCGAGGCCGGCCAGCAGGTGCGGCTCGAGCTCGACCTCGTGCCGTTCCTCCCCGGCGGGTTCCCCTTCGCGGTGATCACCCTGGGCACCGAGCCCACGTTCGGCGACCCCGAGGTCGAGTTGCAGCAGGCGGTGGATGCCGCGCGGGAGGCCGACGTCGCGATCGTCGTGGTCGGGACCGGTGAGGCCATCGAGTCCGAGGGCTTCGACCGGCCTTCGCTGTCGCTCCCCGATGGGCAGGACGACCTGGTGCGGCGGATCGCCGCGGTCAACGACCACACGATCGTCGTCGTGAACTCCGGGGCGCCGGTGCTCATGCCCTGGGTAGACGAGGTGTCGGCCGTGCTGCTCAGCTGGTTCCCCGGGCAGGAGTTCGGCAACGCCCTCGCCAACGTGATCACCGGGGCCGTCGAGCCGGGCGGGAGGCTGACGACCACCTGGGCGGCCGCGCAGGACGACGTGCCCGTGTGGAACACGACCCCGGTCGACGGCGTGCTCGCCTACGACGAGGGGCTGCACATCGGGTACCGCGCCTGGGCGAAGCGGGAGGTCGGCCCCGCCCCCGTCGCCGCCTTCGGCTCCGGTCTCGGCTACACCCGCTGGGAGATCGGCGACGCGACGATCTCGCGCGACGGCGAGGCGGCGCGGGTGTCGGCGACCGTGACGAACGTCGGCGACCGCACAGGCAAGCAGGTCGTGCAGGCCTTCGTCTCGCGCGTCGACCCGTCCGACGTCGAGCGTCCGGCACTCTGGCTCGCCGGCTTCGCCCTCGTGCGTGCGGATGCCGGCATCCGCACGCCGATCACGATCGACATCGCCCCGCGCGCCTTCCAGCACTGGTCGGTCGAGGAGCACGCCTGGATCGCCGAGCCGGGCCGCTACGCGGTGCGCATCGGCGCGGGCATCGACGCGCTCGGCGACGAGCTCCTCGTCACGATCGACTGAACACCACGCACACGACCGCACACCACCTCACACGACGCACACGACGCACACGACTGAAGGAGAAGATGACATGACACGGGTTCCCGGCGGCTTCCTCTGGGGAGCATCCACCTCGGCCCACCAGGTGGAGGGCAACAACACCTCCAGCGACATCTGGCGGCTGGAGGGCTCGGGCATCATGACCGAGTACTCCGGCGATGCCGACGACAGCTACCACCGCTACCCCGAGGACATGCGGCTGCTCGCCGACGCCGGGCTGAACGCCTACCGGTTCGGGATCGAGTGGGCGCGCATCGAGCCGGAGAAGGGGCGGTGGTCGAACGCGGAGCTGGCCCACTACCGCCGCATGATCGACACCGCGCACGACCTCGGGCTCGAGCCGGTCGTGACGCTGCACCACTTCACCTCTCCGCACTGGTTCGCCGAGGCCGGCGGGTGGACCGGAGACGACGCGCTGGAGCGCTGGCGCCTGTACATCGAGCGGGTGTCGAGCATCCTCGACGGCGTCTCCTGGGTGTGCACCATCAACGAGCCCAACATGGTGGCGCTCATGCAGATGTTCCTGGGCGGCGACATCTCGCGCGACGACCTCGGCCAGGGGCTCACGCTCGCGCACGACGGCCCCCTCACGCCCGATGTGCAGCTGGGCGCCCGCCTCGTGGAGGCGCACCGGATCGCGGTCGAGGTGCTGCGCGAGCGCACGAGCGCCAAGGTCGGCTGGACGGTCGCACAGCAGGCCTTCACGCCGACGCCCGGCAACGAGGAGGTGTTCCAGAAGGTCAACTGGGCATGGGAGGACCAGTACCTCGAGGCGTCGCGCGGCGACGACTTCGTCGGCGTGCAGTCGTACACCACGCAGCCGGTGAACGCGCAGGGTCCCGTGCCGCATCCGCCGCATCCCGACAACACCATCACCGGCTGGGCGTACCGGCCCGACGCCCTCGGCATCGCCCTGCGCCACGCGCACGAGGTCGCCGGCGTGCCGCTGCTGGTCACCGAGAACGGCATCGCCACGGGCGACGACGAGCGCCGCATCGCGTACACCACCGAGGCGCTGCGCCACCTCGCCGCCGCCGTCGAGGACGGGATCGACGTCCGCGGCTATCTCCACTGGTCGGCGCTCGACAACTACGAGTGGGGCCACTGGGGCCCGACGTTCGGGCTCATCGCAGTCGACCGCGAGACCTTCGAGCGCCGCCCCAAGCCCAGCCTGGCCTGGCTCGGCGAGGTGGCCAGGACCGGTGCCGCGCACATCCCCACGGGCACCGCGTCGTTCGCCCCCGAGCCGTCCACCGCGTCCGCTCCGGCCACGCTGTTCTCCACGGGCTCCCTCGTCGGAGAACTGCTCGACGACGACCGCTCCCGCGCCGTGCTCGACGACGCCGCGCCCGGCATCGCCGCGCACCCGATGATCGGCATGGCCCGCGGGCTCTCCCTGGAGACCGTCGCGGGGATGGCGGCCGACGTCCTCTCCGCCGAGGCGCTCGCCGAGCTCGACGAGCGGCTCCGCGCGATCGTCTGATCGCGGCCGGCGCGCACGACACGAGAAGAGGACCCTCGCCGCGGCGGGGGTCCTCTTCTCATTCGCGGTCGGCGCGCACCTCGGCGTCGCCCGCAGCGTCAGCCGGCGACGGCCAGTGCGTCAAGCGCGCGAGCGGCGAGCATTTCGTGCGTGGGGAGGCTCGGATGCACCGCCCTGCTCGCCACGGTCGCCGAGAGCCACGGGCTGCTCCCGAACGTGCATCCCGGCTATCGGGCGAAGGGCCCGTCCGAGGCGCGGCAGGAGGGTTGATCGCGAGATGTCGGAGGCCCGTGCTTGGATGACCGCATGAGCATCGCAACGTCCGCAGACGGCACCTCCATCGAGTTCTCCGTGACCGGAGACGGTCGCACCATCGTGATCGTGAACGGCGCCATGTCGCGGGGCGCCGATGCCGCACCCCTGGCGCAGGCGCTGGCCGATGCCGGCTTCCGCGCGGTCACGTGGGATCGTCGCGCGCGAGGCGGCAGCGGCGACCGCCCCGGTTCCACCCCCGACGACGAGGTCGCCGACCTCGCCGCGGTGATCGACGCCGTCGGGGGAGTCGACGCGACCCTCGGCCACTCCTCGGGCGCTGTCCTGTCCCTCTACGCCGCGTCCCAGGGGACGCCGACCGGCTCGCTGTTCCTGTCCGAGCCGCCGATCGACGCCGACGGCTCCGGCACGCAGACACCGGAGTTCGCGGATCGCCTGCAGGATCTCGTCGACGAAGGGCGACCCGAAGACGCGATCGAGACCTTCCAGATCGAGGCGATCGGATTGCCGCGTGAGATGGTCGAGGCCAGTCGCACGAACGGCATGCTCGCGGCCCTCGCCCCTCTCGCGCAGTCCACGGTCTACGACACGCGCCTCGTGCACCGGATGAGCCGGCCCGGCGCCGACCTGCTCACGGTCGACCGACCGGTCACCGTGTTGCGCGGCGAGCAGACCTTCCCCTTCCTGATCGGCTCGTCCGACTGGACCGCGGCGCACATCCCCGATGCCGAACTGGTGATCGTGACCGAGTCGGTCATGCACCGTGCCGACCCCGCGGCGACGGCGCGCGTGATCGCCGCGCGACTCTGATGTCAGAGTCGTGACCACCGCGTCCCCCGCACACCCCGGGGAAGCCCGAGCGCTTCGCCGACGGCGCCCTCTCTGAGGAACGACTCCCTCGCTGAGGGACGACGCCCTCGCTCAGGAACGACGCCCTCGCTCAGGAACGACGCCCTCGCTCAGGAACTACGTTGCTCGCCTCAACGAATCACCACGGTGGCGCTGAGGAGATACCCGCCCGCGTCTAGAAGGTGTTGGCGCTCTTCGCCAGCAGTCCGCCGTCGCAGACGAGGTGGCTCCCGGTCACGTACGCGCTCTGATCGCTCAGCAGCCAGAGCACCGCGTCCGCCACCTCCTCCGGGCGCGCCATCCGTCCGAGCGGGATCTGCTCCTTGGCGGCATCCGCCAGTTCCGCACGACGAGCCCGCAGCGCCTCACCCTCCAGCCCGAAGTAGAGGATGTCGGTGTCGGTGGCTCCGGGCACGACCGCGTTCACCCGCACGCCGTCCGCGGCGGCGTCCAGCGCGGCCGCCCGCACGAACGCGGAGATCCCGCCCTTCGACGCCCCGTACGCGGTGTTGCCGCCACCGGCGAAGCCCACGAACGCCGACGGCGACGAGACGCACACCAGCGATCCTCCCGACCCCCGCTCGCGCCACTGGGTCAGGGCCGCGCGCGAGGTCAGGAACGTTCCGCGGAGGTTCACGGCCATCACCCGGTCCCAGGACTCCACGCTCGCGGTCTGGAGGGGCTCGCTCACCTCGATGCCCGCATTGGCGACGACGCCCGAGATCGCCGGCATCCGCTCGACGATCGTCAGGAACGCGGCGTCGACCTCACGCTCGTCGCTCACATCGCAGACGAGCGGGAGCGATGACGCCGCCCCCGCTGCGATCACCTCGGCGGCGGTATCGGCCAGTGCCCGTTCGTCGATGTCGAGAAGTGCGACGTGCAGGCCGCGCGCCGCCGCGCCGAGGGCGATGCCTCGACCGATCCCGGAGGCGGCTCCCGTGACGACGATCGTGCTCACCGGTCGCCCTCCCGGGGCTCGGTCGAGGAGAAGTGCGTGCGGATGTGCTCCGTGATCGCCTGTGCGCCGTGTTCTCCGTCGCCGCTCTGCAGGGCGCGGATGAGGTCGCGGTGCTGCTCGGCGACCGCGTGCGAGTCGCCGTAGTAGTTCGCGTCGCGACGGAAGTAGGCGCGCACGCGGGGTTGGATCGTCCGCCAGATCTGAAGGCAGTGCTGCTGTCCGGAGAGCACGACGATCGCCTCGTGGAAGCGGATGTCGTCGTCGGCGAGACGCGCGAGGTCTCCGGTCGATGCGGCCTCGTCCATGCTGTCGATGATGGCGGTGAGCGCGGCGATGTCGTCATCGGTCACCACGGACATGGCCTTGTCGAAGGCGAAGCGCTCGAGGGCGATGCGGATCGGCACCAGCACGTTCTCGATCTCCTCCTGGGAGACGCCGAGAACCTCGGTCCCGCGATAGGGATAGGAGACGACCAGCCCCTCCTGCTCGAGCTGTCGGAGGGCTTCGCGGATCGGAGCGCGACTCGTGCCCAACTGAGCCGCCAGCTCGAGCTCCGTCAGCTTCTGCCCCGGCTCGAGGTCTCCCGTGGTGATCGCCTCGCGCAGGATCTCGGCCACGCGTTCGCGGCGCGATGCCGCGGGGACGGAGGGCAGGGAGGAGAGGGCTGTCATCATGTCATCGTACCCGCGGCGAGAAGATTGTCGACAAAGTCCATTCGCACCGCACCGACGCCCGGAACGTCTCACCGGCGCCCAGTCGCTCCACCGCATCCGCCGCGATCGCGTCGCCGACGCCCAGACCCGCCGCGGTCGACGGCTCCCAGGCGAGCGTGTCCGCGCGCGGGAGGTCGACGGCCGCGTAGTTGATCCACAGGAGCCAGTGCGCGAGCGTGCCTTCCACGTCGGTCAGGGTCACCGCTCCCCGCGGACCCCCGAGGGAGGCCGCGGCCCCTGGCGCGCGGAGGGTGATGTGCCCCGCGGCGCCGTTGGGATTCGCCGGCACCGCCACGAGCGGCTCCCGCCCGATGCCCGCGCTCCCTCCCGCGAAGTGGCTGCGCGAGAAGCAGGGATGCTCGCCCCACGTGAAGGTGCGGACACCGCGGCCCGCGTTCCTGACGGTGCTCGTGACCGTGAGCGCATCGGGGTCGAGCCGGATCATCCGCGTCACCTCGGCCCGTCCTCCGTCGAGGAACGGCCCCTCTGCCACGCACACCAGCCGCGTCTCGTCGTGCTCCGTCACCGCCCACGGCACACGGGGCGCCCAGCCGTGCTGCTGAGTCTCCGGGGTCGGCACGCCCGCGCTGGGGAACATCGGGAACCAGCCGCCGATGAGCACCTCGTCGTCGAACTCGCGTGCCGACTCCGGGCCGAGCAGCGTGGAGGGCGCGAGCATCCTCGGCGAGCGCCCGTCCGTCCAGAGGATGTTGCCCGCGCCGAGCTCGATCCCCTGGATCAGGCAGCCGTGCGCCGGTGCGATCGACACCCGGACTCCTCCGGCGCGGAGCGCGTACGTCTGCGCAGGCTCGAACGATGCGGTCATCGCGGCTCGGCCTCCGCAGCACGCCCCGCACCGGAGCGCATCTCCTCGAGGGGCCGTCCGTTCGTCTCCCTGACCCCGAAGAACACGAGGAGGAAGGACAGCGCCGCCATCACCGCGTACAGGGCGTAGCTGCCGGAGAGCGAGACGTCCCGCAGGCTCGGGAACGAGAAGTTCAGCACCACGCCGGCGAGCCAGTTCGCCGAGGCGCACACCGAGAGCGCGACACCACGGATGCGGTTGGGGAACATCTCCCCCAGCAGCACCCAGACCACCGGCCCCCACGAGACGGCAAACGCCACGACGAAGAGGTTCGCGCCGACCAGGGTGATCGGCCCCCACACCGCGTCGAGCTGGGGCGATCCGTCGACGACGGGCGCGGTGGAGAAGCCCACGCTGACGACGACGAGGCTGACGAACATGCCCACCGAGCCCGTCAGAAGCAGCACGCGTCGTCCGACGCGGTCGATGAGCAGGATGGCGACGACCGTCGCCGCGACGTTGATGAAGGAGCTGAGCACCGACAGCCCGAAGGCGGCGGATTCCTCGAAGCCCACCGACTCCCACAGAGAGGTGGAGTAGTAGAAGATCACGTCGATGCCGACCAGCGCCTGCAGCGCCGCGACCCCGATACCGACCCAGACCACGGGGAGGAGCCCCCGACGCCGATCGAGCAGGTCGCGGAACCTCCCCGGCTCCGTGTGCCGCAACGTCTCCTCGATCCGGTCGGTGAGGAGGCCCGCCTCGGCCGAGCTGACGCGCTGCAGCCGGATGAGGACGGCGCGCGCTGCCTCCACACGCCCCCGCGCGACGAGGTACCTCGGAGACTCGGGCACGACGAGCGCGAGCACGAGGTAGATCAGGGCGGGGATGACCCCGGCGATGAACATCCAGCGCCACGCCGGAAGTCCGAGCAGCAGCTCCGCATCCGCGCCTCCCAGCGCCAGCGCGATGGCGCTGTCGGAGAGGAGCGCCACGAAGATGCCCAGCACGATCGCCATCTGCTGCATCGAGGCCAGGCGCCCGCGCGCGTGGGCCGGCGCGATCTCGGCGATGTACAGCGGCCCGAGCACGGTGGCGAACCCCACGGCCGCTCCGGTGACCAGCCGCCAGACGGCCAGGTCGATCATTCCCTGCGCCAAGCCGCATCCGATAGCTGCGATGAAGAACACCGCGCCCGCGGCCAGCATGGTGCGCGGCCGCCCGATGCGATCCGCGATCCAGCCCGCTCCGAGTGAGCCGAGCGCTGCACCCAGAAGGGTGACGGCGACCACGACCCCGAGACCGACGGCATCGAGACCGAGGGTGCCCTCGATCGCCGTCACCGCTCCGTTGATCACCGCCGTGTCGAAGCCGAACAGGAATCCGCCGACCGCGGCTGCGACGGCGATGCCCGTCACGGCCGGGGTGAGCCTGCCGTTCTCCGCCGGACCTGCCGATGCGGATCCCTCCGCCGCTCGTCGGGAGGCTGAGGCGCCGAGAGCGCCGGATGACGGTTCAGCTGACATGTGCTCTGTCCAATCGGGTTCCTGGTCGGTGCACGGTTCGGGTTCCGTGCGACACCACCGGCGTGCCGTTGACCCAGACATGGCGGGCCGCGGTGGCGTACTTCTCGGGCATGACGAAGGTGTCGGTCTCCCGCAGCAGCTCGGGGTCCCAGAGCACGAGGTCCGCGAAGGAGCCTTCGGCGATCTCCCCCCGGCCGGAGAGCCCGAAGTGCGCCGCGACGGCCCCCGTCATCTTGTGCACGGCGCCCTCAAGGGTGAGCGTCCCCGCACCCAGCGCGTGGTGTCCCAGGAAATGCTGGTACCCGTGAAAGAAGAGCGGATGCCGTGTTCGCGCGCCGAGCACGCCGTCGTGTCGTGAGGTGAAGCCGTCGACGCCGAGCAGGAAGCGCTCGTGCCCGACGGCCTCGGTGACGTGTTCGGGTGCGAACAGCGCCCCCATGAACTGCACGGCTCCCAGGTCACCGCCGGCCGCCGCCATGACGTCGAAGTACGCGTCCCACTCGTCCGTCCCGTTGGCGTCGGCGATCTCCGGCATCGTCAGACCCTCCCACTCCGGTGTCGCGGAGCTCACGGCGAGGCGGACGCGGTCCCACTGCCCCCGATGCACGAACCGCCAGTAACGGTCGGAATCGGCGCGGACGCGCGCGCGGACCGCCGGCTGCCGGAGCGCGGCGGCCGCTGCCTCCTCCCCGTCGGAGAGCAGCCAGTCGGGCAGCAGACCGGAGGCGAGCCCGATGCCGTCCGGATAGGGGGTCATGTCGGCCAGGACGTCGACTCCGGATCGGCGCTCGCGTTCGAGTCGCGCGACCGCATCCGCCCACGCGCCCTCCGACGCACCGGTGTCATGGCGCACGTTGAGGTGCGAGAGCTGAGCGCGCAGGTCGCCGGCGTGCACGACGCGGAAGAACTCGTCGACGGCATCCGCCAGGGCCGCATCACGATTGCGGATGTGGCTCGCGTACATCGCGCCGTAGCGGCCCGCCACCCGTCCCAGTGCTTCGAGCTCCGACGTCTCCGCATCGCGTCCGGCCCCGTACTCGAGCCCGGTGCTGAGCCCGAGCGCGCCGGCCTCCAGCGCGTCGCGGAGATGCCGTTCCATCGTGCCGACGAGATCGCCGCCCTCGCGAACGGCCGCCCTGCGCAATGCCGTGTGCCCCACGAACCATGCGAGGTTCTGCGCGGTCCCGCCGTCATGCACGACGCGGAGGAGGTCGTCGAACGAGCGCCAGCGCACCTCCCCCTCGAAGCCGAAAGCGGCCAGTGCCCGGCGCGCGGTCTCCTCGTCGCCCTCGGCGATCGGCGCATAGGTGACGCCGCAGTTCCCGACGATCTCGGTGGTCACCCCCTGATGCACCGTGCTCAGGGCGTCGCGATTGCCCAGGATGGACCAGTCGCTGTGACTGTGCGGGTCGATCAGCCCGGGGGTGAGCAGGAGCCCGGCGGCGTCGACCTCGTCGACGGCCGTGATCTCGGCATCGCGTCCGACGAACGCGATGCGAGTGCCGCTGAGAGCGACGTCCGCCGCGAACGCCGGTGCGCCCGTGCCGTCGATGACGCTCGCGCCGCGGATGAGGGTGTCGAACACGGCGTCAGAGCACCTTCCCGAGGAAGGCCCGCGCCCGCTCCGTCTGGGCGTGGGAGAGCAGTTCCTGTGGGGTGCCGCTCTCGACGATCCGCCCCTCGTCCATGTAGATCACCCGATCGGCGACCTCACGCGCGAACGCGATCTCGTGCGTGACCACCACCATCGTCATCCCCTCCGCCGCCAGCGCCTTCATCACCGAGAGCACCTCGCCGACGATCTCCGGGTCGAGCGCCGACGTCGGCTCGTCGAAGAGCATCACGGTGGGTCGCATCGCGAGGGCGCGCGCGATGGCGACGCGCTGGGCCTGCCCGCCGGACAGATTGCCGGGGAACGCGTCGCCCTTCGCGGCGAGACCGACCTTGGCGAGCAGTTCGTCCGCGCGCTCGCGCGCCTCGGCATGGCTGACGCCGAGCACCTTGCGCGGGGCGAGCGCGATGTTCTCCCGCGCCGTGAGGTGAGGGAACAGGTTGAACTGCTGGAACACCATGCCGACGTCGCGACGCACGGCGGCGAGGTCGGATCGTCGTTCCCCGGGCCCGAGCCGGTGGCCGTTCACCTCGATGGCGCCGTGGCTGGGGGTCTCCAGGCCGTTCATGCATCGGAGCAGCGTGCTCTTGCCGGAGCCGGACGCCCCGATGATGCAGACGACCTCCCCCTCCCCGACGTCGCACGTGATGCCGTGGAGCACTTCGGTGGCGCCGAAGCTGAGCCTGAGGTCGGTGACGGTGATCATGGGGTGTCTCCTCGCGAGAGTGTGAGCGCGCCTCCGAGTCGGGGTGCACGCGAGTGAAGGGTCAGTCGCCTCTCGTAGCGCCGGCCGAGGGCGGAGAGGGCGAAGCAGATGACGAAGTAGACCGCGCCGACCACGACATAGGCGAGGATCGGCTGCCCGGTCTGGGATGCGACGATGTTGCCGGCGCGCGTGAGCTCGATGAGGCCGATGACGGCCACGAGCGAGCTGTCCTTGATCAGCACGACGAGGAAGCCGATCCCCGGCGGGACCATCATGCGGACGGCCTGCGGCATGACGACGTGGAGGAGCTGCTGCGGCCACGACAGCCCCAGCGCCTGCGCCGCTTCGAACTGGCCGCGCGGGATCGCCCGGATGCTGCCGCGCACGATCTCGCTGATGTACGCGGAGGCGAAGATCGTGAGTGCGAGCACGGCGGCCCAGTAGTCGGGGATGTTGCTGCCCGGCGACATCAGCGGCAGCGCGAAGTAGACGAAGAAGATGATGAGCAGCACCGGTACGCCGCGGATGGCTGCCACCCAGACGGCGCTGATCCAGCGCAGACCCGCGAACGGACTCGTCGCGAGCACACCGGACACGATGCCGACCGCGCCTCCGAGGACGACGGACAGCGCGCAGATCTGCAGGGTCACGAACGCGCCCTGGAGGATGAGCAGGAGGTCGGGCAGATCGAAGGAGGAGAACATCAGGCCACCTTCCAGCGGATGCCCCGGGTCTCGATGAGACGCGATGCCCCGGCGATGAGGAACGCGACGAGGAAGAACAGGAGCCCTCCGACGACGAACGTCTCGATCGTGCGGAACGTGGTCGTCGTGATGCCCATCATCACGTGCATCAGCTCCGGCACCGCGACGATCGATGCGATGGACGACGCGAGGAAGAGCAGGATCACCTGGTTCGTCAGCGACGGCAGGACGTTGCGCAGCGCAGGCACGAGCCGCACGTGCAGGAACGTGGTCCGCCGCGACAGGCCCAGCGCGTCCGCCGCCTCGATCTGCCCTCGCGGGATCGCCTCGAAGCCCGCGCGGTAGATCTCGGCGAGGTAGGCGGAGTTGTTGATGCTGAGGGCGATGACCCCGGCGGTGATCGGATCGAGGTTCACGCCCACGGAGGGCAGGGCGAAGTAGATGAGGTAGAGCTGCAGCAGCAATGGGGTGTTGCGGATGACCTCGACGTACGTGGAGCCGATGGCGCGCAGGACGGGATTGCCCGCCGCTCGCAGCATATAGATCCCGATGCCGAGCGGCGAGCCGATGAGCACGGCGGCGAGGGTGATGAGCAGGCTGATGCCGAGTCCGGCGAGCAGCTCTGGGGCGTAGGGGATCAGGTCCCCGAAGAAGAGTTGCATGAGTTGTCCGATCCGGCTGCCCCGCCCGGCGGCGGGGCAGCCGAGGGGGTCGCTACTTGATCAGCTCGGGGACGTCGGTGCCGAGCCACGCGTTGTACGAGTCGTTCGCGGCGTCGCTGATGTTGTAGTTCAGGAGGAAGTTGTCGACGTAGTTCAGCCACAGCTGATCGCCCTGCTTCAGTCCCATGGAGACCACCGACGGGCTCAGCTGCGGAGCGTCGAGGATGACGAACTCGTCGCCGGAGTCGGCGAGGATGCCCTGGGCGACGGAGTTGCTCTCCATCAGCGCATCGACCTTGCCGCTGCGCAGCGCCTGGATGGAGTCGGCGACGGCCTCGAAGAGGCTCGCGTTCGCCTCGGGGAACCGGCTCTCCAGGATGGTCGCCGGCACGCTTCCGCGCGTCGCCGCCACCGAGCGCCCGGACAGATCGTCGTAGGAGGTGATGTCGCTGCCCGCCGGCACGAGCACGACCTGCCCCTCGGCGGCGTAGGGCCGCGACATCGCGACCTTCTGCGCGCGTTCGTCGAGGTTGGTGAGCGCGGCGACGATGATGTCGACCTTGCCGGTCTCGAGCAGAGGGATGCGGTTGGCGTTCGTCGTGGAGACGAACTCGATCTTCGCGCCCAACGAGTCGGCGAGCGCCTGTGCGGCGTCGATGTCGAAGCCCTCGTACTCGCCCGAGCTCTTCATGACGCCGTAGGGCGGCGCGTCGGCGAAGACGCCGACCACGAGCGTCTTCTTCGAGAGCACCTTCGTCAGGGTGCTCTCGGACGTCGCCCCGGCGGAGCCTCCTCCGGACGTGCAGGCGGAGAGCGCCAGGACCGCGGTCGCGGCGACCGCCATGGTTGTCAGGATGCGCGTCAACTTCATTGTGATGCCTTTCGGGTTCACGCCTCGGCACTGCCGTCGTGCACAGCGCTGTGGGTCATCGGGTCGCACCGCGGAAGGGTGCAGGAACCGATGCTACCCATAGATTGCCTGATTGTCGACAATCGACTATCTTCGATCTCGGCGGCACCCCGCCCCTGCTCATGCCCACGGTTGGAAGGTCTTCATGCGAATCACCCGAATCGACACCTGCGGACTGCGAGGTGCGACTCCCGAGGGCGGATGGTCGCACGAGCTGCGGCCCGACGACATCGTCCACACCCTCGTCGCGGTCCACACCGACGACGGGACGGTGGGGGTCGGCAGCGCGTTCACTTCGGAGAGCCTCGTGCGCGGCGCCATCGATCTGCTCTCCCCCCACCTCCTCGGCGAGAACCCCCTCGAAGTCGAGAGGCTGACCGAGACCCTCCATCAGACCGCGTTCTGGATGGGCCGCGGAGGATCGCTCACGCACGCGACGAGCGCCGTCGACATCGCACTGTGGGACATCGCCGGCCAGGCGGCCGGGCAGCCGGTCGGCCGTCTCCTGGGAGGACGGCACCGGGATCGGGTGCGCCCGTACGCGTCGGTGCTGATGGACGAGGCGGGGCCCATGACCGAGAACCTCTCCGCCCTGGTGGAGACCGGCTTCTCCGCGTTCAAGATCGGCTGGTGGAAGTTCGGCCGCGTCGACGCGGCGACCGACGAGGCGACGGTGGCCGCCGCACGCGCCGCCGTCGGCGACCGGCTGCTGGCTGTGGACGCCGGCGGATCGGAAGGGTTCTTCCCCGGCGACCTGGCATGGGCCAAGCGGACCGCGCGGATGCTCGCCGACTACGACGTGGCGTGGTTCGAGGAGGCGCTCGCGCCCGACGACATCGAGGGCTTCGCCGAACTGCGCGCCTCCTCGCCCGTGCGCATCTCCGGAGGAGAGGTCCTCACCCGACGCCAGAGCTTCCTGCCCTACCTCGACCGGCACGCGTTCGACATCGTGCAACCCGACACGACGAAGGGCGGCGGGCTCAGCGAGTCCCGCCGGATCGGCTGGGCCGCGCAGGACCGCGGCATCCGGCTCATCCCGCACGGATGGAACACCGGCATCGGACTCGCCGCCGACCTGCAGCTCGCCTCCGCGCTCGTGTCGACCGACCTCGTCGAGTACAAGACGGGATCGGCGTACGTCGACGACCTGATCGCGGGCGGCTGGCGTCTCGACGACGACGGGATGCTCGACATCCCCTCCGTGCCCGGCCTCGGCGTGGCCCTCGACGACGACACGCTCGCGCGCTACGGCACCCGGCCCGACTTCGCCGTTCCCGCCCCGTGACGGTCCGTCCCCGACCCCGCGACGACGTCCGAGGCGACTCCCGACGCACGGCGCCCTCGGCGGCACTCGCCCGCACCGGCGTCGTCGCGGTGCTCAGGGCGGCCGACGCCCGACTGTACGCGCCGGTGGTCGACGCGCTCGTGGACAGCGGGGTCGTGTGCATCGAGCTGACCCTGACGACACCGGGCACCATCGCCGCCCTGCCGCAGCTCATCGCGACGACGCCGGGGGCGGAGATCGGTATCGGGACGGTTCTCGACGCAGGCGAGGCCCGAGCCGCCGTCTCGGCGGGTGCGAGGTTCCTCGTGTCCCCTGGCGTCATCGAGGAGGTCGCCGCGGTGGCGGCCTCCTCCCGCGTGCCGCTCTACCCCGGTGCGATGACGCCGACCGAGGTGCACGCCGCCTGGCGTCTCGGCGCCGCGGCGGTGAAGATCTTCCCCGCCGCCACCGTCGGCCCGGGGTTCGTCCGCCAGCTGGCCGGCCCCTACCCCGACGTGCTCACCCTGCCCTCCGGCGGTGTGATGCTCGACGAGATCCCGGCGTGGATCGCCGCGGGCTGCACGGCCGTGAGCCTGGGCGGACCGCTGATCGGAGACGCCCTCGACGGCGGCGACCTCGACGAGCTCCGCGCCCGTGCCCGCCGCGCGCTGGCCGGTGTCGCCGAGGGGCGACGGGCCTGCGGAACACCGACCGCTCTGCGCGACCTCGTGTCCGTGCACCTGCCGGAACGCTGAGCGCATGCGGGGACGGATAGGCTCGCCCATGTACGTCGGGCCCTCCGCCGTCGCATCCGATGCTCGCGAGCGCCCCGCACGCCGCCCCGAACACTGATCCTGGAGCACCCGATGTCCCGATCCCGATTCCCCCGCAGCGTGTACCGCGACGGTGAAGAGCCGGATCCGCGGTTCAGTCTCGCGAACGAGCGGACGTTCCTCGCCTGGCTGCGCACGGCCCTCGCCATGTACGCCGCGGCTTTCGCGCTGGAGGCGCTCGCGCTCCCGGCTGCGGCCGGGTGGCGCGTGGCCGCAGCGATCGTGTTCCTCGCTCTGGGGACGCTCGCCGCCCTGCAGGCCTGGTTCGGGTGGAAGGCGACCGAGCGATCGATGCGACGAGGCGCCCCCCTGCCCGGGATGTCGGCGGCGGCGGTGCTGGTGATCGGCATCCTCGTCGCCGCCGCGCTCATCACCATCGGCTTCTTCGTATGAGCGAGACGGTCTTCGACCCGGGGCTGCAGCCGGAGCGCACGCTGCTCGCGTGGCGACGGACCTGCCTCGCGTTCGTCGTCGCGAGCGCCGTCGCCCTGCGGTTCACCGTCGGCTCGCTCGGCGTGGTGGCCGTTATCGTCAGCCTGATCACCGCCGGGCTGTCGGCGGCCGCGTACTTCACCATGGCGCACGGGTACCGGCGCGTCCACCGCGCCCTCACCGCAGAGGACCGGCCGCCCTCCCCCGGCGTCCCGATCGCCTTCGCGTGCGTTGCGACCCTGCTGCTCGGCGCGACCTGCGCCGCCTTCCTCGTCGTCAGCGCGTTCTGAGCGCGGCGGCGGATCAGAGCCCTCAGTTCAGGTTCATCCCGTGCGCGCGGCTGTCCAGCGCGTGCTTCCAGAACGACTCGCGCGCCAGGATCGTGTCGGCCCGGGTCTTGGGGTCGAAGATCTCCAGGATGGAGTATTGGAAGTTCTCCACGATGTGCGCGTCTCCGAGGTCTCTGCGGAGCTGTTCGAGCTCCCGGTTTCCGCCGGTGAGGTTCTTCAGATGGGCGTATCCGGACCACCGCTGCCAGAGCCCGTTCGCTTCCCCCGACGCTGACCCGACGTACAGCCGCCCGCTGCTCAGGTCGGTGATGACGTACACGCCCTTCACGCTGGAGAGCGCGTCCTTCCAGCTGGGCTCGTCGTTCGCGATGATCCTCTGTAGTTCGTGATGCCTCAACCGGACGTTCTGGTACCCGGGGAAGGTGCCGAGCTTGGTGTCCGGCGCGAGCTCGTACACCTCCGGATTGAGCGGGCTCTCCTGCAGCCCCACGTAGTGGCGGAGGTACGGAGTCCGGCCGATCGGCGTTTCGAGCTTGATGATCAGGCGCTTGATGAAGTCCTCGTGCAGCGGCAGCGGTGTCACGTCGTAGCCATGATCGTCGAACCGATCAGGCTTGATCTCGGTCACCTCGTACGCGCCGCCGAAGATGAAGTACTGCGGCCCGTACGGGTAGTACTGGGCGAACGAGAGCAGGTAGCGAGCGCCGCCCATGTTGTTGTTCGTCTGCTTCGTGCGCCAGCGACCGAAGTTGAGCCAGCGCTCGTGGTCGTCCATGAGGAAGTCCCACGCCTCACCGCTGCCGTCGCCGGAGCGCATGTTGAACTTCACCTTCGTCAGCTGCGGCTCCGGGACGGGGAAGAAGTCGGCGAACGTGATCACGAGGTACTCCCGTCGGTGCCGGTGATGAGCGAACGGATGCTCTGGCAGACCACTCTACGGATGCGGACGGCTCGAGCGAGATTCGTGAATGGCGATGGCGTCGACGTTGTTCTCGATGAAGATCCCGAGCAGCAGCTTCCCCCTCGTGCAGAGCGCCGAGGGTCAACCTTCCCAAATATATGCGATTCGCATACAATCAAGGTCATGGAGTCGGAACTGGAGCAAGCTGTCAACGAGTGGCATGCGGCCGTGAACGTCGGGGATCTGCATCGGTCTGCGGCGGCGGTCGGCGATCCGATCGTCGTTCTCGGGCCGAAGGGGGCGGGGCCGATCAGGCCGGGAGACTTCGCCGCCTGGGTCGAGCGATCCGGTATCCGGCTCGTCCCACGCTCATGGCATCCGATCAGTGAGCGGCTGATGGTCGTCGAAGAGGATGCGACATGGCCCGCGAACCAGCAGCCGACCCGCGTGGCCACCGTGTTCCGGGTCTATGCGGGGAAAGTCACGGCGGCGCTGCGATTGCCTGATCTGAGGTCGGCGTTGGAACTGGCGTACGTCTGTCGCGAGATGGCGGCGACGGAATGACCGAACCCGGGCCGGGACAGCTGCTCTTCGGCTTCGTGCGGCATTGGTCGCGACGATCCGCAGCCGGGGACGCCTCCATCGCCGAACAGGGGCGGTTGATCGTGGCGACGGAGGCCGTGGCCGCGCTGACGGGTCGCGAGGTACCCGCGACGGTGAACGCGGTCGCGGCAGAGATCGCCATCGACCAGAGCGGCGCGTCGCGCATGGTCAAGAACGCGGTCGATGCCGGCTATCTGACGATGGTCGCCGACCCGACGGATGGTCGCCGACGTGAAGTCGTCGTCACACCGCTCGGCCACGCCGCCCTACGGCGTGCGCACGCGTGGCAGGAGCAGGTGTTCGAGGAGCTGACGGAGGGGTGGAGCGATCGGCGGCGCGAGGACTTCCAGTCGGCGATGGCCGCGTTGATCGCCCGCTCCTACGCGATCGGGTGATGGCCCACGACGGTTCACCACGTCGCGGCGGAGGCACGGGGCCCGATCGGGCGTGATCTCCTGCCTCTCGAATGCACGGCGAGGATGCGAGCGAACGGGAACGGGCGACCGTCGCGGTGCGTGACGGCGCCCGTCCCCCGATCAGCCGGCTGTCTCCACGGGGGACGGCACCACGACGGCTTTCAGAGTCTCCGGCTGCGACACCGCCCTCAGCGCCAGCTCGACCTCATCGAGGCTCCATCGGCTCGTCACGAGCGCGTCGAGGTCGATCGCGCCACTGGCCGCGAGGGCGATGGCGGTCGGCCACGTGTGCGCGTACCGGAAGACCCCGGTCACCTCGATCTCCCGGGACTGGATCCGTGACACCGGGAGCACGTAGTCGTCCGGTCCCATGCCGACGAGCACCGCCCGGCCCGCCGGCGCGAGCGCTCGGATGCCGGCGGTGACCGCCCGCGGGGCGCCGCTCGCGTCGATGAAGACGTCGACGTCGAGACCGTCGACGGGCTCGGTGGAGGCATCCACGACCGAGGTCGCTCCGAAGCGCATCGCTCGATCACGACGCTCGGCGACGAGGTCGCTCACCACGACTTCGACGGCCCCGAACGCCCGTGCGACCTGTGCGCACACCACACCGATGGGTCCCGCGCCCGCGACGAGCACCCGTGACCCGAGCGTCGTGCCCGCCTTGCGGTTCGCCCAGATCGCCACGGAGAGCGGCTCACACATGGCCGCAGCGTCAAGGCTCATGCTGTCGGGGATGGGGTGGGCGTAGTCCGCCTGGATCACCTGGAACTGCGCGAACGCCCCGTCGATGGGCGGCGTCGCGTAGAACTCCATGTGCGGGCAGAGGTTGTACCGCCCGTTCTTGCATTGCACGCACACGCGACACGCGCGCTGGGGCTCGATCGAGACCCGCTCGCCGATGCGGGACGCGGGCACGTCGGCGCCGACCGCACGGATGACGCCGGACGCCTCATGTCCCAGGACCAGCGGCGCGTCTACGACGAAGTCGCCGATGCTGCCCTCATGGAAGTAGTGGGCGTCGGAGCCGCATACGCCCACGCGTGCGATCTCCACGAGCACCTGGTCCGGTGCGGGTGTCGGTCGTTCGACCTCCCGCACCTCGATGTGCCCCTGCCGCACGAGCACACTCGCCCGCATGCTCATCGTTCTCTTCTCATGCATCTCGGTCTCTCCTCGTTCATCAGATCAGCGCTGAGGCGCCACAACAGCGACGCTTCTCGGCCCGAGCGCGACGGTGCCGCCGAAGGGCAGCCACTCCTCGTTGTCGGCGGATCGCGCGACCAGCGCGCCTGCGCCGGGTATCGTCACCGTGAGCTCGATGGGCTCGTCGTCGTAGTTCGCGACCACGACGGCCCGCGATCCGTCCGCGGCCTCGTACACGGCGAACGGATGGTGGGGGGCGCCGGAACGGGTCACCTCCGCCCCGAGGGTGTCGCGGAAGGTGCCGTCCCAGACCCATGCGCGTGCAGCCTCCCGGAGTGCGTCGACCCGACGGCCGTACGCGAGAGTGCGCGGATAGTCTCGCAGCCGTCCCGTGAAGTTGAACGGCTCGTAGCTGGCGACGTACCGGTACAGCAGGCACTGCGCCAGCATGTTCCGGTCGTCGAAGCCCGTGATCGCCGTCATCATCTGCCCTCGGGGCGTCGTGAACCGATGCAGGGGGAAGTGGTGTCGCTGCTCGCTGCGATGGTACGAGATCGCGTACGCGTCGAACTCCGCGTCGTAGATCCCCTCGCCCGCCATCAGGTAGCCCTCGGGAGCGAGGTGCCGCAGGCGCTCGATGAGCGCGCGGTCGTTCGCGTACGTGGGCGCTCCCCGTCGGTGCCCGTGCGACTCGTCGAAGCACAGTAGCGTCGGCTGGTGGTGCAGGCACTCGTCGAAGAGCATCCCGTCTGCGCCCAGGTCGACCAGGATCTGGAACTGTCGTTCGCACTCCTGGAGGTAGCGCTCCGACTGGAAGCACATCGGGATCAGCCGCCGGGTGTTGATGTCGAGCAGCTGCGTCACCGTCTCGTAGGTATAGCCGGGATGCATGTAGTAGTCGCCGTACGGATCCTTGACGGCATCGTGCACGAACCGCTCGCGGAACGCGCGGGTCGCCCGATCCGCCCAGGTGAACTTGGAGAAGAGCACCACCTTGACGCCCATCGCCTGGATCGCGCGGATCGCGTCGCGCAGTTCCTCTGCACCGCCGAGGAGCGGATCCGGATCGTGGAACGGGTTGTTGCGATCTTGCCCGCCGATGTTGAAGCCGACGATCTGCAGCGCGCCGACGCCCGCTGCCGCGGCCTCCTCACCGATCGATACGAGATCGCGGAAACTGTGCCGTCGTTCGTCCTCCGGAGAGTTGAGCTGCACCTGCTGCCAGCTGTGCGGCTCGTTCACCCATGCCGGAGCGGGTGCGGGCGTCAGCCAGCTGTCGCGCCACGACGCGTACAGGTCGGCACCCACATGCCAGTCGCCGGCGTAGGGCTCCACGACGACGGGCGTAAGCTCGACATCGGCGCCGGGCGCGATGAACGGTACGTGCACGGCCGCGATGCGCACCGCAACGGCGTGCTCGCCGATGGTTTCGCCGTCGGGGACGCGATGCTCGAGCGAGTCGCCGTAGCCCGGCCACAGCTCGGCGTGCCAGACGACCAGCTCTGTCGTATCGACCGCGACGCCGAGGTAGAGTCCCGCGCCGCTGCCCTGCAGCAGGCGGAACGGGGCGCACGGTGTGCCGTAGGTCTTGTTGATGCCCTCGGGAAGCTGCGTCGGAACCCGGGTGCCGAAGTAGCCGACCCGGCTCTCGAACACGGGCGACAGGCTCTGCCGCATGCCGGAACCGTAGTCGTGGCTGATCCCCTCGAGCACGCGGTCTTCGGCCGGGGCGGCGACATCGCCGAAGTAGGGGGCGAACACGTTCTCGACCGTGAGCTCGGAGCGGTTGTCGATGCGCGTGTGGAACGTGAGGCGGCCGTCGGCTGCGACGACCTCCACCGTGACGCCGATCGGATGCTCCCCGCCGTGCTGCGAGCGCACCGTCGACCAGTGGAACGCGATGCGGTCGTCGCCGACCTCGACAGCGGGCGCTGGCTGGTCTGCGCCCTCGACGAGGTTGTGACGGCGCTCGGGCAGCGGGAGCAGCATCCGGAACGACCGGCCGAGCTCGGGGCGCGGCAGCACATCCCACCCGGTGCTCTCATCGCGCAGGGCGACGAGAGCACCGGTCAGGGGATCGAAGCCGGCACGTACGCCGTCGGTGACGAGCCAGGCCGTCATCGGGCGGACTCGACCACGCCGATGCGCAGGATGACGTTGCCGAACAGGGCGGTCTCACCCGTTGCGATGGCGACCGCAAGGTCGGCGGAGCGCGCGACGGCGTAGAAGTCGTGCCGGTCGAGGCGTTCCAGCTCGACGCCGGGCATCCGCGCGGCGAACGCGTCGAAGACCGGGGGGTCGACCTGGCCGGGCGACATCACGAACGCCGCCTCGGCGGGCACCAGCTCGAGCACCGCGTCGAGCACGGTCGGAGCGTCGACGAGCCCAGGGCGGAGGTTGAGGAACACGCGCTCCGCTGTCTCCGACACCCCCGTCGCGTGCGGGTAGTTGGCATCCGCGATGAGCACGAGCGAGCCGTGGCCCGCCGCGGCGAGGGCCGAGACGAGCTGGGGATGCAGAACACCGCCGCGCAGCATCAGGATCCCTCCGCCGCGCTCCACAGCGACCACTGGGTGGTACGCAGGCGCCTCGGCTGCTCGAGCGTGAACACGATCGCCGCGGCGACATCCTGCGGCGTCATGACCTCATCGAGCCACGGATCTCCCGCCTCGCGTCCGGCGCCGATCGCGAACTCGGTGCTCACCGCAGCGGGACAGATCGTCGACACACGGATACCCTCTGCGCGCACCTCCCGGTCGACCGCACCTGCAAAGACCACCTGCGCGGCCTTCGACCCCGCGTAGACCGCCTCGTGGCCTCCGCCGCGCAGGCCCGCGACCGAGGCGACGACGACGACATCCCCTCCGCCTGCTCGGCGCATCGCCGCGACACCCGCCCGCACCGACCAGACGGTTCCGGCGTAGTTGGCGTCCATCATGGTCTGCAGATCCTCGTCGCTGCCGTCGGTGACGCCGCCGTACAGGCCGACGCCCGCGCAGGCGACCAGCGAGTCGAGTCGGCCGAACCGCTGTTCCGCGGCGGCGACGAGCGCCTTGCCGGTGGCGGCGTCGGAGATGTCGCCGTCGACGACGACGACGTTCTCAGCCCCGAGTTCGTCGACGAGCTCGTCGAGCCGTTCTCTGCGACGCGCGGTGAGTGCCACTTTGGCTCCCCGCTGCACCAGCAGTCGAGCGGTCTCGCGCCCGATGCCCGAGCTCGCGCCGGTCACCGCGACGATCGTGTCGACGAGGGGTCGCACCTCAACGGTCATGTGTTTCCTTTCTGGGTCCTGCGGGCGGATGCGCGCAGACGGGTGATCAGGGAATGGGGTTCCCGATGAGACGGATGTCATCGACTGCCAGCCAGTCGAAGCCGCCGCCGTAGACGGCGGACTCACTCGGGCCGATGTCGTCGACGACCTCGAAGTACACCGAGCGGCCGGCATAGGCGCTGACATCCCACGCGTATCGCATGAAGGCGCTGCTGTCGCCGAGCCGGTTCTCGGGCGGCGCGCTGATGAGGAGCGCGTGGGTGGTCGCGTCGCGCAGGGTGAATCGGTTGCCGAGTGCGTACGGCCATGCGCCGGGCCCGTAGGCGGTGCCGTTCCAGCCGGCCCCGAGGAAGCTCAGCGTGGGGCGGTCGATGGTGAAGGCGTTGGTCTTCAGGCTTCCCTTCTTGTCACCGCCGCCCGCCGCGGAGGATGCGTACGCTCCGGCCGGCGCTGAGGCCACGCCGCCCGAGGTCCCCGTCGATGGGGCGGAGCCGAAGGCGACGGTCGACACCGAGGCGGTCTCCGACCAGTCGCCCGTGTCGAAGCCCACCACCTGCTCCTGCGGGGCCGCGACGCCGACGAGGCGCACGTCGTCTGCGGCGAGCCAGTCGAATCCGCCTCCGTAGACGGCCGATTCGCTCGGGCCGATGTCGTCGACGATCTCGAAGTACACCGACTGTCCGAGGTAGGCGCTCAGGTCCCAGTTGTAACGAGTGAACGTCGTGCTGTCCCCGAGCCGGTTCTTCGGCTCCTCGCTGATGAGCAGGGCATCCGTCGTCGCGTTGCGCAGGTTGTACCGGTTGCCGAGCGCATACGGCCAGGCGCCTGGGCCATACGCCGTTCCGTTCCACCCTGCCCCCATGAAGGTGAGGGTCGAGAGGTCGACGGTGAACGGCTTGGTCTTCAGCGTGCCCTTCTTGTCGCCACCTCCGGCCGTCGATGAGGCGTATCCGCCGGAGTATGCCGCCGCGACGCCACCCGAGGTGCCGGTCGACGGTGCGGAGCCGAAGGCCGCCGTCGACACCGAGGCCGTCTCCGACCAGTCTCCGGTGTCGAAGCCGGCGATCTGCCGCTGCTCGATCGGGGTGAAATCCTCCCCGGTCTGGAATGTGTGCTCGATGAGCGGGAAGCCGGTCATCCAGGAAAGGCTGATGAGGGCATCCGTGCCGTCGAGCGACGGGTCGTGGGTGATGACGAGCGGGTCCGCATCTGTGGTACCCGCGTTCCGTGCCACCATGACGAGCCGCTTGCCGGAGACGCGATCGATTCCCGCGTCGATGACGTAGTACTTGTCGGGGTCGGAGACCCGGACCGTCCGCGTGATGTCGCGGCTGTCGACGAAGTCGGAGAGGATCCGCGACATGAACGCGTCGGCGAACATGGCGTTGTCGGCCACCGCCATCGTCGAGAACAGCACCATACCGTCGCCCACCGGCACCTGCACCATGACGGCGTTGCCTGCTTCGTCGACCAGCACGGGCACCGCACCCGGAGTGAGCGCGGAGAACGCGCTGCCACCGCCGGGCACGCTCACCTCCGTGCCTGCAGCGAGGGAGGTCAGCCATGCCGGAGCGCCCGTGGCGACCCGGATCTTCGTCCCGGCGCGCGGGACCTTCGCCGTGCCGCCGGAGTGCCCCATCATCCAGTCGGAGACGGCGGTGCTGCCGGTGACCCGGTTCGCGGTGAGGTCGTAGCTGTAGGTGAAGGCGTTCTCACCGAACCCGACGAAGGCGCCTCCGGCTTCGATCCAGTCTTCGATCTTGCTCTCGGCGGCACCCGAGGTGAGCACGGATCCGGTGTTCGGATTGATGAGCACCTTGTAGTCGTCGAGCGCGCCGTCCTCGATCGGAAAATCATCGAGGATGTCGGGGCTGTCGAGGTAATGCGCCCAGCTGGCGAAAGGCGTGCCGAACCAGTTGATGCCCTGGTCGGCGTTGTAGATGAAGTTGTGGTCGTTGCGGTTGTAGCCGTAGCGGAACAGGTTGGCGTAGAACGGGTTGAAGATCACGACATCCGAACCTTCGTACTTCGGATCGAGCTGGAGGATCTTCTGGTAGTTGTCTGCCGTGTAGCGGTAGATGTCGGTGCCGGTGTAGCTGCCGCTCGGGTTCCAGGTCCCGGTCGTCTCGTTCCACTCGGTGTAGTCGACGCCGAGCGACTTGTGCGAGAGGCTGTTGACCCCGTATCCGAGGAAGTTGAAGAGAATGTCCTGGTGCGCCTTCTGGGCGCCCTGACCGGTGTCGTCCATCGTGCCGGTGTAGTCGTAGAAGCGCGCGGTGGCGCTGTACTGCGCGATGCCGTACGACGCGTCGAGGTTGCTGTTGCCGAACACGACGTTCTTCACGCCCGCGAACCAGTGCGCGACCTGCCCCATGCTCTCGCCGGTCTCCATGGGCGCGCTTTGATATCCGCCGTCGACTTCGACGTGGAACGGCTTGTCGGTGGCAGAGCGCACGCTCGTCACGTAGTCGTCGAGGAACTGCTGCATGTATTCCTGCTTCCAGCGCATGAGATCTGCCCACGACGGTCTGGTGTCCGCCGGTCCGGAGCCCGCCCGATCGGGGAGAGGCGGCTGCGCCTGCGAGAAGGAGCCGTAGCTGGTGCCCCATGCTGTGTTCAGCGCACCGATGGTGGGGTAGCGGGCGGCGAGCCACTCGCGGAACCGCGCCTTCGCGTTGTCGCTGTAGACGGCGTTGAGCTCCGGACCTGAGCCGCTGTAGAACTCGATGCCTCCGTAGAAGCCGGGCCCGAGGATCGAGAACGCGCGGATGAAGGGGTTGTCGTCGAAGTGCGCCATGACCTGCTTTGCGACTTCGATGGCGACGGCGTTGTTGGTGGGGTCGAAGAAGTCGCGCTGATCGATCTCGCGGTTCGATTCGTCGACGGCCGGATCGTAGAAGTCCGGAAACGCCCGCTCCGTGTAGCCCTGGAATCCGAGCCAGATGTCGAAGCCGTCGTCGGTGAACCTCTTCATGAGCGCGTCCACGCCGTCCCACACGTAGTTGTCGGGGTCGCTCACGTAGGCGAGCGCATCTTCTGCCGCGATGCCGTTGGGGTACTTGGCGTCGTCGACGAGGTCGGGGAGCACGCTCAACTCGGTGTTGCTCGGGTCGGCGACCAGGACGCACAGGTTCAGCAGTTGCGAGCCCTGACGATGGAGGGCCTCGAGGCCGGCGGCGCCGAAGTTCTGCAGATCGGGGTAGCAGCTGAGCACGCCGGTGCGGTGGGGCAGGAGGTCGGAATAGGGCGAGATCTCACTCACCCCCATCGTTCCCGCGAAGACGCTCGTGACCGTGAGCCGCAGATAGCGGGCGGAGACGGTCCTCCACTCGGCGATGATCGAACGCGGGGTCGCAAGGGTCTCGGCAGCCACCTGGGTCCATGTGGAGCCATCGGCGGAGACGTCGATCGTGTAGCTCTTCACACCGCCCGTCGAGGTGTCGTCGACCTCGAGCGCGCCGAGGTCGACGTCCGCACCGAAGTCGAGTCGCAACCAGGCGGGCGATCCTGCGGTCGGGGTCGTGCTCGGAGACCAGACGGACGCGCTCGCGTCGTAGTTCCCGTCCTGAAGTCCGGCGAGCGTCGCACCCGAGGCGATCGACGAGGCCGTGATCCCGGTGGCGATCGCGCGGACGTCGGCGCCGGGGGTGGTGGTGGCTGATGCGACGGTGGGCACGGCGAGCAAGGCACCCGCGGCGAGCGCTGCGGCGGCGATCACAGCGGTGGCCCGCCGGATCGCGGTCGGCGTGTGGTGGTTGGTCATGCATCTACTCCCCATCGAGTTGGCAATCGATTGTCGGCATGGTCACTGTACTATGGGACGACCACCGCTGGCAATCGATTGTTTGGGGGACCCGGTGACAGCACCGCACGAGAGCCGACCACCGACGCTCAAAGACGTCGCAGCAGCCGCAGGCGTGCACCCGGGAACGGCCTCGCGCGCGCTCACGGGCCGACGCCATGTCGACCCTCTGATCGTCGAGCGCGTGAAGACCGCGGCATCTGAGCTCGGCTATCGCGTCGACCCGATTGCCCGGGCACTGCGCGACAGCCGATCCGGCATGATCGGCATGGTCGTCCCGACCCTTCAGAACCCGTTCTTCCCGCTTCTCGTGAGCGCCGTCGAAGAGAGCCTCGCGGCGGCGGAGCTCACCCTCCTGCTGTGTGACGCCCAAGACTCCGTCGAACGGGAGGCCGACCGTCTGCAGGCGCTCATCGACCGCCGCGTCGACGGAGTCATCATGAGCCCCGTGGATCGCCGCAGGAGCCTGAACGCCATCGAATCGGCACCCGCCGCATTGCGCCTGGTGCTCATCGACCGAGTCGTCGACCACGACGGCCCGCTCGCCGTCGTCGCCGACCAGCAGCAGATGATGGGACTCGTGCTCGACCACGTCACCCGACGGGGCGCGTCACGGATCGCATTCGTGTGCCCGCCTGCGCGCAGCAGTGTGTACGCCGACCGCCTCGCCGCCTTCACTCAGCTCGCCCCGACCGGCGCGACGCGCATCGAGGCGGACGGGGAGGGCTTCGATGCAGGCCGCGCGAGCGCCGCGGCGCTCCTCCGCGGCGAGAGCGCACCCCACGCCATCGTCTGCGCGAACGACCTGCTCGCCGCAGGGGCCCTCGCCGCAGCCCGCGAGGCGGGCCTCGCCTGCCCGGACGATCTGCTCGTCACGGGATTCGACGACACCCCGATCGGGGAGTTCCTGACACCGCCGCTCACGTCCGTCGCGCAACCTGTACGCGAGATGGCGGCGTCGGCCGCTCGCCTGCTCACCGAAGAGCACGCGAGTGGCACCCTCCGACTCGCCCATCCCGGGCGCCTCATCGTGCGCGAGTCGGCCTAACGCCGCGCCGTGGCGAGCACTCCCTCCACGTGATGCCGGCCGGACGGGCAGGCGAACTCGACCATGGCGCCCTCCGACTGCGCGACGGGTACCCCGTCGAGCTCCGCCGAGACGACGGGCAATCGCACCCGCGCGCTGGCTCCTGGCGGCACCTCGACCGCGAGCGAGACTCGGTCATCCGCGATCCGCCACGAGGTCGCGATGCGCCCCCGCGGCGACTCGTACGATGACTCCGCCCAGGCGATCCCCTCCCCCAGCTGGGGCGCGATCAGGAGCTCATCGAACGCCACGGAGTCCGCCGTCTGAGTGATGCCGCCCAGGCCTGAGTAGAGCCATTCGCCCACCGAACCCAACGAGTAGTGGTTGAAGGAGTTCATCGACGGCGATTGGAATCCCGCCTCCTCCGTCCAGCCGTCCCATCGCTCCCAGATCGTCGTCGCCCCCCGCTGGACCGAGTACAGCCATCCCGGGTAGCGCGTGTTCTGCAGGAGAGCCGACGCCCGATCCGAGTGTCCGACCTGCTGCAGCACCGGCAGCAGATGCGCGACGCCGACGAAGCCGGTCGAGAGCAATCCGTCGTTGCGATCGAGCGCCTCGACGAGGTGCTCGCCCCACGCCGCGTCGTCCGACGCATCGCGCGCGAGACCGAACGCGATGGCCAGGAGATAACCGGTCTGCGTGTCGCCCTCCAGGCGCAGCTCATCTTCGACGAAGGTCGCGTGGAATGCCGCCCTGATGCGATCGGCCACGCCGTCGAGCCTGGCCGCCTCCGCCGCCTCGCCGAGCACCGCGGCCGCACGGGCGGTGAGCCGCGCGGAACGATGATGGAACGCCGTCGCCAGCAACGCGGTCGGCGTCTGCGCACCGATCTGCAGCCAGTCGCCGTAGTTGTTGCCCACCCGATGGCGCCACACGCCATCCGGATTGTGTCGAGCGACGAAGTCCACCCAGCGCCGCATCCCGTCGAACGACTCGCGCAGCACGAGCTCGTCGCCGTAGACACGGTAGAGATGCCACGGGATGATGACGCCCGCGTCGCCCCAGCCGGGAGCACCGTCTCCTTGCGAGGCTCCGACCACCGGCGCTATGTCACGGAACGAGCCCTCGGGCGTCTGCCCGAAGCGCACGTCACGCAGCCAGCGTCGGAAGAAGGCGCGCACGTCTGAGTTGTAGGCGGCGGTCGGCAGGAACACCTGCGCATCCCCGAGCCATCCAAGGCGCTCGTCACGCTGCGGGCAGTCGGTCGGAACAGCGAGGTAGTTGCCACGCTGCCCCCAACGCACGTTCTCATACAGCTTCGTCACGTCGGGATCCGAACAGCGGAAAGCCCCGACCGACTCGAGGTCGTTGCCGAGCACCTGGGCTGCGACGTCCTCCACCGGCGGGGCGGAGCAGCCCGAGATCTCGAGATAGCGGAAGCCGTGAAAGGTGAACACCGACTCGAAGACCCCGCCATCGCCGTCGAGCACGAACTCGTCGGTTGCGTCCGCGCGGCGCAGGTTCTCGGTGTAGAGGCGCCCGTCATCCAGGGCCTCCGCGTAGCGCAACCGCACATGCCCGCGCTCGCCCCCGCCGAACCGAACCCGCACACGCCCGACCAGATTCTGCCCGAAGTCGTACACGTGTTCATCTGCCGCCGACGAGACGACCGTGAGCGCCGGGCGCACCTCGACCACGCGGATGGGCTCGTCTTCGGCGCCGAGCAGGTCGTGCGGACGCTCCCCCACCTCGACCGGACGCCAGTCCTTGTCGTCGAAGCCCGGCTGCATCCAGCCGCGGGGCTCCCTGGACTGGTCGATGAGCTCCCCCATCTGCAGGTCGTCGAACAGGATCGCCCCCGACGAGACTCGCCAGCCCGAGTCGGTGGCGACGGCGACGGATTCCACCCCCTGCTCGTCGCGCACCACCAGCTGCGCCCACGCCTCCGGCCGCACGCCGTAGTGCATGGCGGGGTTGCGCGGTTCGAAACCGACGTACCCGCTCCACCATCCGTCGCCGAGCAGGATCGCCAGAGCGTTCTCGCCGGCGCGCAACGCATGTCCGACATCGAACGAGCGATACTCGATGCCGCGCCGGTAGTCCGTCCATCCGGGGGCGAGTTCGTGGTCGCCGATCCGCGTTCCGTTCACGAAGGCGCGATACACGCCTCGCGCCGCCACCAGAAGGCGCGCCCACTGCGGGCGTCGGGGCATCACGAACTCGCGGCGCAGGTAGGGGGCAGGCTCCGCGAGTTCCATCGACTCCCGCGGAACGAGCTCGGTGGGCGGCTGGTATGCCTGATCGACCCACGCCGGCCGGCGCACCCAGAAGCCCGACGGCTCCGAGCGGAGGAGGCCGGTCTCGAACCAGCTCTCCTCGGACTCCCGGTCCCCGCGCTCGTCTGTCACGAGCACGCTCCAGCGGTAGCGCGTCAACGGCGCGAGCGGCAGGTCGTGCGGAGCGACGATGCGCGGGCGGGAACCCACGCGATCGCCGGAGTCCCAGAGCGCCTCGCCGGTCGCGTCGCGCGTGAGGATCACTCGTTGCGTGGCCGGCGCGGCACCTGAACGCGCACTCGCGAGCCGCCAGGTGAAGTCGAGGGGGACGAGGTCGACGCCCAACGGACGATCCATGCCGCCTGTGCGCAGGGCATAGGGCCGCACGGTCATCGCGGCACCCCCGTGATCGCGTCGACGCGCGCGAACGCCACGAGCGCTGCGATGTTGAGTCCCGTCTCCCACGGACGGCACCGCGTGCCGTCCGGAAGCGCACCGTGTTCGTAATACTCCGCCCAGGTGCCGAACCGATCTGCTCGCGCCGCCATCCCCTGGGCCACACGCCGGGCATCGTCCGGCTCTGCCGTCGCCATGAGCGCGCGCAGCAACAGGCCTTCGTCGTAGCCCACGGCCGTGTCCCCTCCCTCATCGGACGGCAGGTAACCGCGTTCCGCCCACCGCGCGAGGGCGCGCGCGGCGATCGCTGCGAACCGGTCGTCGCCGATCAGGTCCGTGACCACCAGCGCGGGGAACAGCGTCGTC
Source organism: Microbacterium hydrocarbonoxydans (assembly GCA_040395495.1). Taxonomy (GTDB): domain Bacteria; phylum Actinomycetota; class Actinomycetes; order Actinomycetales; family Microbacteriaceae; genus Microbacterium; species Microbacterium hydrocarbonoxydans_D. The sequence goes on from JBEBQG010000002.1 coordinate 249,814, forward strand.
GACGCGATCTCGAGCTCGATCCGGGGTTGCGGCTCGAGCTCGGACGTCGTGCACCGGTGGCACACGTACCGGCCTGTCTCCTGGCGCACGGTCGTCGTCGGGAAGTTGTGACAACGCTCGCACACCCCGTGACGCGAGGAGGGCGCGTCATCGCCCACGAGATCGCGCCGGCGCACGCTGTTGGTGATGACGCCTTCGTCGCCACGGACGAAGTTCGCCTCCCACTGAGCACGGATCTCCGCGGCGGCGGCATCCTGCCGCGCCCAGAACAGGTCGTCGACGGAGAACTCCTCACGCACCACCCGCAACTGTTCGATCGCGGCGAGATAGAGCAGCGTCGCCTCGAAGGAGCCGTCGCCCAGCGCCCAGCGCGGAAGCACTCCGCCCGCCACATAGGTCTCGTCGCCGTTGAACGGCAGCGCGCCTCCGACGAGCTGCTCGCGCTGGCGGTCGAGGCACCACGTGAGCATCGGCGCGACCTCGCGCAGGATCCCCCTGTCACCCGTCGCATCGACGTATCGGGTGACCTGCAGCACCATGTAGCCCGTCTGCTCGACGAAGTCGTTCTCGTGACGGTGCCTGATCGGATCGGGGCCCATGCTCTCCGCGTTCGCCAGGTCGCCGAACCGGCGGAAGGCGGCGAACCTGAAGAGGATGTTGGCACGCACCGCGTCGTGGAATCCGAGCGCTGCAAGGCCCTCGCACGTGCCGAACTGGTCGCGCAAGTAGCACAGGGCGTAGCGGTGCCCGGCGACGAAGCCTCCGTCCCGAGCCTGCTGCGCCAGGATCTGGTCTGCTGCGAGGCGCCAGAGGTCCGCGGCGATCCCCGCCGCTGACGGAGCGACAAGCCCCGCCGTACGAGCGAGACGCGCGGTGAGGGCTGCTTCCGCTCGGGCATGGACGGTCGTCCGTCCTACCTCCCGCGCTGCGTCGAGCGTCTCTGCGAAGTCATCCCCCGTGACGAGCGACAACCAGCCGGTCCCGGCCGCGATCGACAGGGTGAGCACGCCGTCCGCGGCATCGGCTTCGGCCAGCCCGTCGCCGATCACGAGCAGATAGTGCGGACGGGATACGGGATAGCGGAAGACGACGGCGCCGCGTGGGATCTCGGCGACCCATCCCACGACCCCGAGCGCATCGACCCGATGCCACTCGATCGGCTTCGCGTCGACGGCCCCCGCGCGGATCTGCACAGATTCGTCAGCATCCAGGCGCCAACGCCAACTGATCGCGGGAGCATCCGTCTCCGCGAAGCTCTCCCGTTCGCCCCTCCCTGTGCGCACACGGTAGTTGGCGTCCACGGGCAGCTCGCCGTCGGCGAACCCAGGTTCGCCCCAACTGAGGGTGCCGAGGTCCGGGCTCGAGTAGTACGGTCCGAACAGGCACACCAGGTCGGCGCCGCGCAGATAGCCGAGGGTCCGCCCGTTGCCGATCGCGCAGAGCGCGCCGTCGTCGATCATCGTCATTTGGTGGCTCCTGCAGTGATGCCCTGCTCGAAAGAACGCTGGAAGAAGAGGTAGCAGATCACCGTCGGCAGAGCCGTCATGACGGCGGCGGCGAACAGCTTGGTCTGCTCGATCGTGAACTGGCTCGAGAGGTAGCGCGGCAACAGGGTGATCGTCTGCTGGGAGGTGTCCTGCAGGAAGATAAGGGGCAGCAGATACTCGTTCCACGCTCCGACGAAGGTCCACACGATGATGACGGCCGCGATGGGTCGCGCAAGCGGCAGGATGATTCGCCAGAGGATCGTCCAGGTGGTCGCACCGTCGACGCGGGCTGCCTCCAGCAGCTCGTCGGGGATGCCTTCCAGGAACTGGCGCGCAAGCAGCACGTTGAACGAGGTCTGCAGCGCGGCGAGGGGCAGGATCACCGACCACGGGGTGTTGTACAGGCCGAGCTGGCGGATGGTGATGAACAAGGGCACACTGAGTGCGGCCGACGGCAGGGTGAGCGCGATGACGAGGCCGTAGAACATCACCTCGCGCCCGTAGATCGGGAGCTTCGCGAGCGCGTACGCCGCACCCATCGTCACGGCGTATGTCAGCAGCACTGTGCAGACGGCGATCACGATGCTGTTGAGGAAGAACCGTGGCACGAGGGCGATGCTGAGCACCGACGCATAGTTGTCGATCACTCCCGCACCGCGGGTGGAGTTCACCACGAGCAGCACGAGCGGCACGGCGAACGGGATCGTGAGCAGGACCAACACGATGTGCAGGATCACCGCGTTGCGCGGCTTGCGTCCGTCGATGATCATCAGGCGACCGCCCGTCGGTTCAGGCGCAGTTGCAGCACGGCGAGCACGATGCACGCGACGACCATCATCACGGTGATCGACGCCGCATACCCGGCCGCGTAATTCCGGATCCCCTGTTGATACATGTAGGTCGCGATGAACTGTGTGGAGTTCGCCGGGCCGCCCTGCGTGATGATCTGCGGGATGTCGAAGACCTTGATCGTGCCGATCGTCCCGAGCACGAGCAGCACCAGGGTGGTGGGCTTCATCATCGGAAGGATCACGCTGCGTGCGATGCGCAGATTCGAGGCGCCGTCGATACGCGCAGCCTCGATCACCGACGGGTCGATGTGAGTGAGGCCCGCGTAGTAGAGCATGAAGCTGAACCCTGTCCAGCTCCAGATGTTGATGAGCGCGAGGGCGAAGATCGCCGTGGCCGGATCGGCGAGCCAGGGATGCGCGAGTGATCCGAGGCCCAGTGCGTCGAGGAACGTGTTCAGGCCTCCGCGCGGAGCGAAGATCTCCTGGAACACCGGAGCCATCGATGCGGGAGCGAGCACGACGGGCACGAAGATGATGACCCGATAGATCACGCCGAGTCGAAGTCGGCTGTTGAGCAGCAGGGCGAAGACGAACCCCAGCAGCAACTGCACCACGACGAGACACAGGAACAACGCCACATTGCCGAGGGCCCGCCAGAACACCGGATCGGTGAGAGCGCGCGCGTAGTTGTCGAAACCGACGAAACGCCGGTCGGGTCCGACGCCGTTCCATTCGAAGAAGCTGAGCCACACGGTGTAGCCGAGACTGAAATACACCAGCGCGACGAGAAGCACGGCGGCGGGCAGCACGTAGAGGGCGTTTCGGATGCGGTCGCCGGCCCGCCAGCCGGCTCGCGTTGCTCGTGTCACAGGTGTCTTCTCGTCTTCTCGTCGTGTCGTAGTGCGGAACGGAGGGGTCGGGGCCGAGGACGCTCGTCGCCTCGGCCCCGACCGGTTGTCAGCGAGCGATCGACTCCGACACGCTCTGCAGGGTGGCGGTCACCGACGCGGAGTCAGTCCCCACCGCAGACTCCTGCATGGCGGTGCCGAGCGCGGTCGTCAGCTCGGGGTAGGGGATCGACCTCGCCTCCGTGGTCTGGCCGATGCTCTCGTTGATCCAGTCGATCGCAGGCTGGGCGATCTCGGGGTAGGCAAGACCCTGCACGTCCTGGTCGACGTCGAGGATCGCGGGCACGCCGATCAGGGCGTCGGCCGTGATCTTCTGATTGCCGCTGGAGGAGAGCGAGTACCAGTTGGCCCACACGCCCGCCGCCGCCTTGTTCTTGCTGGACTCGGCGATCGCCGTCCCGCTGCCGATCGAGGCGAAGATCGTGCCTTCCGTGCCCCCGACGGCCGGGAAACCGACGACCGACGACTTGATGGGTTTCGGGTTCGCGACGCCCGCCGCCTCCTGGTTGGCGATGCTCGTCGCACCGATGAACTCCATCGCCGCCCACGTGCCGGTCGGGAATGCGACGGCCTCGCCCGACTGCCAGAGGTTGGAGGCGTCCGGATACTGGCTGAAACCTACGGCCCCCTCCTGGAACACGCCGTTGCTGAACAGGCTCTGCCAGATGTCGAACGCCTCGACCAGCGCGTCGTCGGTCCACGGACGCTCGCCCGCGACCGCCTCGGAGTATGCGCCGGGCTCGACCGTGTCGGCGATCGCCTGGAAGACGTCTTGCGAGGCCCACGCATCCTTGGCGCCGATGGCGAGGCACTGCTTGTCCTTCGCGATCACCTGCTGACAGAAGTCGACGAGGTCATCCACCGAGCTGATCGAGTCGGGATACTCGATGCCCAGCTCCTCGAGCAAGCCGATGTTGAGCAGCATGGTGCCCGCGCCGGTGGAGGCGTTCGGGGCACCGACGAGCTTGCCGTCGATCGTCAGGGCATCGATCGGCCCGGACGCCACCGATGACTGCCAGTCCGCTCCGAGCACCGAGGCGTAGAGCGGTGTCAGGTCGGCCACCGCGAAGGCGAACTGCTCCGCCATGGCGCCAGGCTCGAGCGTGAAGGCGTCTGGACCGGAACCGGATGCGATCGCCGCAGAGAGCGACGAGGCGTAGTCGGCGTAGGGCACGGTCTTCGACGTGACCTTCACATTCGGGTAGGTCTCATTGAAGAGGGCGATCTGCTTCTCGACGGCCTCCTGCGAGTCGCCCCACTGCCAGAAGTTGACCTCGCCCGTGACGGTAGCGGGGTCCTGGGTCGCCCACGAGCCGTCATCCACCCCCGGGTCATCGCTCGTCGCGCATCCGGTCAGGACGAGCGCTGTCGCCAGCGCACCCGCGATCACGGTCATGCCCGCCCTCAGACGAGTTGAACCATTCATTGTTCGGCCTCCTTGCCGGATATGTCGGTAAGCGCACTTCGCGGGACTTGCCGCTATTGAATGCATTCAAATGCTAGTGACACCGCCAGCGGGTGTCAAGAGACGACCGGCGAACTCGACTCACGCACCACCAGTTCGGGGGCGAAGACCACCGCCGCGTGGGTGTGGCCCTCCGGATCGTCGACCTCGTCATAGAGCAGGCGGACCGCCTCGGCCCCGATTCGATCCCGTGGCTGACGCACAGAGGTGAGCGGCACGATCGCGGACTGCGCCAGGTCGATGTCGTCGTACCCGACGATGCTGACCTCGTCGGGCACCGAGATGCCTGCCATCATGAGCGCCTGAAGGATCCCGTAGGCGATGAGGTCGTTCGCCGCGAACACCGCCGTGGGTCGCTGTGCGGGCGGAAGCTCCACGATCCGCTCCCCTGCCCGCCGCCCCTCGAGCGCCGTCAAGCCGCGTGTCAGAATCACGGCCGCGGGCATCTCCCTGCCGTCGGCCAGCTCGTGCTCGTATCCCGCGTGACGGTCCGCGATCTGCTTCAAGGTCATCGGCCCCCCTACGAAGGCGAGCCTCTCGTGTCCGAGATCCAGGAAATGCCTGGCCACGAGACGTCCGCCCTCGAAGTCGTCCACGGTCACCGAGCACAGCGAATCCGTCTCGAGATGACGATTCAGCACGATCACCGGCGTGCCGCGATCGGCGATCTCGTCGATCGCCGTGCTCACCCCGTCGAAGAGCAGACCCAGCACCTTCTGCTCCTCGATGATCCCCAGATAGGTCGCTTCACGCTGCGCATCCGAATCGCTGCTGAACATCGCGAGGGTGCTCGCGTGCGCGTCGGCCACGTGACGCGCTCCGCGCGCCACATCGGTGAAGAACGGGTTGGCGACATCGGTCACCAGCATGGCGATCGTGCGACTGCCCGAGCGCAGAGAGCGTGCGGCATCGTTGCGCACATACCCCAGCTCCACCATCGCCTCGAGGACGCGTTGCTTCGTCTCCTCAGCGACGACGTCCGGGCGGTTGAGCACATTGCTGACCGTGCCGACCGCGACGCCCGCGCGACGTGCCACATCCTTGACCCCGACGTTGCGCATCTGTGTCCGCCTTGAATGAATTGAAACGAATTGAACAGATCATGATCGTATCGTGTGACAAGGCCGGCCACAATGCTCCACCGCGCCGCTCGCCGTCAGATCCACCCGCGTTCGCGCGCACTGCGGGCCGCAGACTGGCGGGAGTCGGCGTGGAGCTTGATGATCGCCGACGAGGCGTGATTGCGAACAGTGCCCGATGCGAGTCCCAGTTCGCGTGCGATGTGCTTGAGCGGCAGCCCCTGGTCGGTGAGTCGGAGCACGTCCGTCTCGCGCGGGGTGAGCGGGCTCTCGTCTTCCGTCAGTGCGGCGGCCGCGAGACCGGCGTCGACGTAGCGTTCGCCGGCCGCGACCCGACGGATGATGTCGGCGAGCTCTCCGGCCGGCGTCGACTTCGGCACGAACCCGCGGACTCCGGCGGACAGCGCCCGCCGCAGTGCGCCGGGGCGTGCGTGCCGGGTGACGATCACCACGATCGCCTCGGTCTGTGCGATGATCTCCCGCGCGGCGTCGACGCCATCCACGCCGGGCATCTCCAGATCGAGGAGGGCGATGTCCGGACGATGGGCGCGCGCCGCGCTCACGGCGCTCGCCCCGTCCTCGGCTTCCCCGACCACCTCGAGATCGGGTTCCAGGGCGAGGAGCGCGGCGAGGGCGCCGCGGATGAGCTGTTCGTCGTCCGCGATCACCAGACGGATCATCCCGTCACCTCCGATCGTGGGCGTCCGGGGCGGGGGACCGTCACGGTCAGCTCGAACCATTCGCCATCGCGCCGCGTCGTGACGCTCCCGCCGAGCGGGGTCACGCGACTGCGGAGGCCGCTGAGCCCGGTGCCGCCCGTCTTCGCGGCACCGGCGCCGTCGTTGCCGACGGTGAGGATCGATCCGGCATCCGCGGCGTGCAGGCGAATCATCGCGCGCGTGGCGGCACTGTGGCGCAGGATGTTCGTGGTGGCTTCGCGCAAAGCGATCGCGAACAGCGACTCCCGCTGCGGATCGAGCCCCGCGGCGTCGATGGCGACGTCGCAGTCGATGGCCGCCGAGCGGAGCACGGCCGCCGCGTTGCGGGCTTCGACGGTGAGGGTCACCGAGCGGTAGTCGTTCACGACGGCCCGGGTGTCTTCCAGAGCTTCGCGCGCGATCGCCCGGATCTGCGCGAGCTCGCGGGCGGCCCGCTCACGATCCTGTTCCAGCAGTCGCTCCGCCAACTCGCTCTTCAGCGCGATGACCTGGAGGTGGTGTCCCTGGATGTCGTGCAGATCGGTCGCGAATCGCAGGCGCTCCTGGGCGATGGCGAGCTCCGTGGCGATCTGACGGGCGTTCTCGAGCCGGAGCACCATACGCCACGCCCACATCGCGCTGGTGGGGAGCAGCACGAACATCGCCAGGGTGGCGAACATGAGATACGTCTGCGTCGGCGACTCCGCCGGGGACACGTCACGGAACGCCGTGACACCCCCCAGCGCGATCAGGCCGGCGGTCGCGACGATCGCGCAGGCGGCCCATCGCGCGCGCAGCAGGCTGGCGATGATGCCACCGGCCACGGCGAACATGAACCCCCATCCCCATCCGGCGAACGGCACGATGATCGCCACCGCCCACGCCACGCTGGCGATGGCGGCGGCGATCAGCAGTGCGGGGTGTGCGGCGCTGCGCGGCTTCGGCCGGCGGACGACAGCCGGAACGGAGGCCGCCATCGCAGCGGCCGAGGCCAGGGTGAGCACCGTGAGCGCGAGGGAGCGCGGGTCACCCGGCATGAGTTCGGCGACGATGGCGACGCCTGCTCCGGCCACGATGGTCGCGTAGAGGCTTGCAGCAGTAGAACGGCGCACCCAGGTGGTGTCGCGCCCGGTTCGCGCCGCGGGGTGCCCGGGCTGGGTCATCCGCTCAGCGTACCGGCAGGTCCGACAGGAACTGTTCGGTGCTCTGCGCGATGGCCTCGGACTGCGTGTGATGCAGGTAGTGAGATCCGTCGAGCGGCACCACCGCGCCGTTCTGCAGGTGAGCGACCTGTCCATCGTGGAGCTGCGTCCAGGTCTCGACGTCGGCATCCTGGGTGGCGATGAACAACAGGACGGGCAGGTCCTCGGGGAAGGTCGCCGTGGCGGCCGCGGCGAAGTTCGCGTGTGCGTTCTCGAGCTCGTTCAGGACCGTGTGCGCCGACGCGTTGCGTGTGGTGAAGTACCCCATCTGCTGCTTCTCGTCGTCCGAGTAGGGCAGTCCGGCGTAGGGATCGCCGCTCAGCGCCGCCAGGGCTCGTGTGATGCCGAGATCGCGCAGCTCCGAGATCCCTGCGGTGGATGCGGGGTCATCCCACCCCGGCTGGTTCGGCACGCTGGTGTCGATGCCGACGAAGGCGCGCAGCTCATCCCGGTACTGTTCCGCGTAGGTGAGCGCGTACAGCCCCGCGATGGAGTGCCCCATCAGGGTGTAGCGCGTGATCTGCAGCTCCTGCAGTGCCGTGTGCACTTCCTCGACGATGTTCTCCGTGGTGCGAGGGGCGTCGGTCTGATCGCTGAGGCCGTATCCGAACGGCTCGACCACTACGACGCGGTGGTCCTGTTCCAGCTTCGTGACGAGCGGTTGGTAGTCCAGCCACGGTGATGCGGTGCCGAGCCCCGGCAGCAGCACGATGGTGTCCTCACCCGTGCCGGCGATCACGACGTTCATCTCGTGGCCGTCGACGTCCACGCGCTGACCGTAGTCCTCGATGCTGGCCAGCTCGTGTCGCGTCGCCACGGCGTTCACGGCGAACGTGGTCCCCAGCAGGACGACCGGGATCGCCAGCACGGAGCCGAGGGTGATCAGGGTGACTTTCAGAGGCTTTCGCATACCTCCAGCCAACCGGCGCTGCGCGGCGCGCAGAAGTGTCGTGATGTCACGCCCACCCGTGACATCCGTCATGGGTGGGCGACGCCGGGATCAGTCATGGATGTCCCATCCCACCATCAACCGCCTGAACGGTCAGCGAAGAGGGTTACGGATGATGAGACTCTTGGCGACTTCGCCGGCGGATATCGAGTCCGCGTAGCCGCCGTCGGCATTCTTCTCGGAGAGCACGAACTGAACGTTCAGGATCCGGGAGGACGCGGAGCGTGCAACCAGCACCCAGGTGTTCGGAACCTTGGGGGCGAAGAGCTGGCAGCCGTTGTTGTCGGCGTTGATTCTGACGGTCTTGGTGGAGCCGTCTGCGAGGCGCATCACCGCGTCGAGCTGAGCGTTCTCCCCATCACCTGCCCCGGATGACGCGCAGTGATCGGTGACCAGGCTGTTCACCCGGAAGGAGAACGCGCTCGTCCATTGCACAGACACGTTGGCTGTGGCGCGTCCATCGGGAATGCGCTCTGTGGTCGTCGTCAGGATGAAGCTGGACTTGATCGTGGCCGCTGATGCCGGAGCCACCGCTCCTTGGCTCACAACGAGCGCCAGAGCACACGCGAGCACGACGCTCCGGATGCGCGTACGACGGTTCACATTTCTCATGACGCTCCTCGGTGAATCGGTCCCGCAGATGCGGGAATCTTGCGGATTCTCAGTCTCCGTCGCGTAAGACAAGACGTCGATGGGGAGTTTTCTCCATCGGTTCACCCGCTGCCATCGCGGTCAGGTCCTTACGCAGTCGAAAGGGTGATCCGCCGCGAGCCGGCGCGATGTGCGCGTGGTGCTCCTCCCACATTCCGCAGCATCCGGGTAAACGAAGAAGCGTGAAGCAGGGAGAGGAGGGCCGTCAGCCACGTGCCGACGGCCCTCCGGAGAGCAGGACGCGAGATGCGCCTACGGGATGACGGTGAAGCTGTCCAATTGCAGGTAAGTGCCTCCGGTCTTCGTGATCGTCACCGTGTGCGTACCCGGATCCAGGTGGTCGGTGACCCAGTACGTCTGTTGGGCGATGTACGACCCGCTGTACGTCGCACTGATGGTGCCGGCAGGCGCCCCGTCCACGGTCACAGCGGCGGTTCCATCGGAGGTCGACATCGGTCCCTTGACGCGCAGGCCGGTGCCCGTGAACGTGATGGTCATCGAGTCGCCGTTCGTGCCGGACCAAGTGACGTCGTTCTGGTAGTCGGATGTCCGTCCCGTCGCGTGCGTCCAGGTGCCGGTGAACGCGACCTGTGCGGAGTCGTCGTTGTGCACGACGGGGTTCGGCACGACGCGGAAGCCGTCGATCTGGAAGTGGTTGCCGTCGACCTTCACGAGCTTCACCGTGTGCGTTCCAGGCGCGAGGTGCCGGGCGCTGTAGATGACGCTCTGGGGCGTGTACGCCGGCTTGTACTCGCTGTACCGTCCGATCAGCTGGTTGTCGACGTACACGTCGAAGTTCTTGCTGCAGCAGCTGGCGGGCCCGAGGACGTCCACCCCCGTGCCGGTGAAGGTGAAGGAGGCCGAGGCCCCGTTAGCGAGCGTGTAGTGCACGTCGTCCTGCAGGTCGCCGCCGCCTCTGCCCGTGGAGTAGCTCCAGGCGCCGGTGTACGTGATGTTCGTGGCGTTATCATTCACCAGACTGGTGCCGGTCGGGACGCTCGGAGCCGTGCCGCGGATGGCCTGGCGTACGTCATTGAGGATCGACAGCGTCTTCTCCGACATCGTCCCGTCTTCGTACATGGAGAGGTTGAAATCGAGCGGGATGTTCCGCGACGACGCCGACTGGATCTGCGTGATCGTCTGGTTGCTCGTGCGGCTGCCGTTGCCGATCTTCTGGTTCTGGTTGTGGATGCCCCAGTCGTTCTCGAACATCAGCATCCCGTGGTCCAAGAGCCCCTTGTTCGAGCCGCTGCGGATGATGCCGTCGCCGCCGACCGGCGAGCCCCCCGCGGACTCAGCGAGTCCTGCGCTGATCTCCCCGAACCACACGTCCTGGAACTCGGTCACGCGCGGCAGCCGCTCGAGTCCGTTGTTCCAGGCGACGACGCGTTCCGGATTGCCGGTGCGAGCGGCCTCCATGAGGGACTCGAAGGGGGCCGGGTAGTAGACACTGCCGCCGTCGTCGAAGAAGAAGCCGTCGAGATTGTCGCCGAGACGCTGACCGATCTCCGAGACGACGTTCTTCCAGTTGGTGAAGAAGGTCGAGCGGTCGCCGACGCCGGTGGTGCGGAATGTCGAGGGCCAGTTCTGCTTCTGCCACCACCCTGACTCCTCCTTGCCCTCGTGGTAGTAGAGGGCGAAGCCGATGCCCTCCGCCTTGAGGGCGGCAGCGACCTCACCGATGAGGTCGCGCTGCGCGGTGTAGCTGCCGTCGCCGATGATCGCGTCGACGCTGTCGCTGGGCATGTCGGGCTTGTACCCCCACCAGCTCCAGGACCAGATCACGTATCCCGCGCCGGTCTCCTTCACGGTGCGCACGAATCGCTGCACGTTGAAGTCCGCGGCCTGCTGGTCGACGGACTTGCGCGGTCCGACGTTGTCGGGATACCCCCACGAGCCGTACTGGTAGAACAGGCCGTACTTGCCGTCCTGCATCCATGTCGTGTCCCCGGCGTCGCGCGCGGCCGCGATGCGGGCGTTGTATGCCGGCACGTCGGACTCACGCAGGAACTCGATCGACTTCACGTAGGTGTCGCCGGTTGCGGTCCCCGTGTGGGTGAGCTCGATCGTGCTCGTGCCCGCCGGGAGGGAGAGCGTGCCGACGTCGAACTTGTTCCACCCGCCCGTGGTCGTGATGGTCTGCGAGCTGCTCGCGCCCTTCACCTTGAGAGAGAACGTCTGTCCGTTGTCGGCGCCCATCAGAGCCCAGAAGTGATAGTCCGCAGCCTGCGGTACGGTTACCGTCCACGCCAGGCGTCCGGAGGCGCCGAAATTCTGCACCCACCAGTTCTTGGCGATATCACCGTCGGGATGGATCACCGACGTCGAGTCGCGCTCGGCGAGGGTCGCGAGCAACTGAGTGAGATCATCCTTGCCCCCGCCGGGCGAGATGACGATCGGGTTCGGCCCGGCCTGCGGGACGACGGTCGCGGCTGTCGCAGCCATGCCGGGGAACATCGCGGCGGCGAGGGCTGCGACCGCAACCCCCACCATCCATGTTCGACGCAGTCTCTTCATTGTCTTGGCCTGCCCTTCGTTCTTCGTTGAACTTCGAATCTGCACATCCGTCCGGTGCGTATCAGGACGAGACCCGATACGGCTCGATGCGATGTGACGAGGTGCGCGGTACACGACCCCGGCTGTGATGGTACGGGTATCATCCGATGTCTGCAAGAGTTTGTGCGCCGGCTATGCCCGTGAGAGTTGGATCTCCAACACGGGGACCAGGCTGTCGGCGACCCCCTCCGGCACGGCGATCAGGAGGTCGCCCCGGGGGTCGGTGGCGCCCGCATGCACCTCCGGCAAGGAGGCGACGGCATCGTAGGCGAGCTCCCCTCCCGTGCTCACCACGCGAACCCCCGTGACACGCCTCACCGGAACCCCCGACACGGCGAGCCGGTCCCACGGGCGGAGCGTGCAGTAGACGTACACGCGGTCGCCGTCGTCATGGGACTTCGAGGCCAGGGGTACTGGCGCGCTCAGCCCTTCGGGGGCAGGATCGAGGCCGTAGACGGCCTCGTTGTTGGCCGCGACCCAGCGCCCGAGCGCACGCAGGCGCTCCGTCGCCTCGGCGGGGAACGCGCCCTCTCCGGTGGGGCCCACGTTGAGGAGCAGGTTCCCGCCGGCGGTGATCGTGTCGACGAGGTAGCCGATGATCGTCGGCACGCTCTTCCAGCGGTGGTCGTCGCTGGTCCAGCCCCAAGACTCGTTCATGGTGAGGCACACCTCCCAGGGTTCCGCGGGGGCATCCGCCGGTACCTGCTGCTCCGGTGTGCGGAAGTCGCCGTGCCCGACGAGGCGGTCGTTGACGAGGCAGTGAGGCTGCAGTGCGCGAACGTGCTCGCGGATCGCCGCGAAGTCCCATTCCTCGGCGGTGTGGTCGAACTCGCCGTCGAACCACATGATGTCGACCGTTCCGTAGTTCGTGAGCAACTCGGTGACCTGGCCGAGCATGAAATCACGGAACTCACCCCATTGCGCCGCGTCGGTGCGCACGTACTCCCCGACTCGGTAGGGCTTGTGCACCGTGGCATCCGTCATCCGGGGGTAGGCCTCGTGATGCCAATCAGGCAGCGAGAAGTAGAAGCCGATGCGCAGGTCTCGCTCGCGCAGCGCGTCGACGAGTTCGCGCAGGAGATCCCGCCCGAACGGCGCCGTGCGGGCGATCGAGTAGTCGCTGAGCGCCGAGTCGAACATCGCGAAACCGTCATGATGCTTCGTCGTGAACACCACGTAGGTCGCCCCCGTTGCGGCGATCTCCTGCACCCAGCCCTTCGCGTCGAAGGCACGGGGATCGAACGACTCTGCGTTGGCGAAGTACTCCTCGCAGGCGACCGGCTCCCTCGGCGGGAACTGGCCCACCACTCCCCCAGTCATCTGCCAGGACAGCTCCCAGCCGCGTGAGGCCGCGTGACCGAAGTGGATGAAGATGCCGAGGGCGGCTCCGTGGAACCAGTCAGCGTGAGTAGACATCGGATGACTCCTGACGAAATGTTGTGAGATCAACATGGTACGCATATCATGAAGCGATCATGTTACGCGTACCGCCGATTCCCGAGGAGGTGAGATGGCTGCGACGATGAGAGATGTCGCGCGACGAGCGTCCGTCGCTGCGATGACCGTCTCGCGGGTGATCAACGACCCGGAAAGCGTGGCTCCGGCGACGAAGGCTCGCGTGGAGAAAGCCATCGCCGAGCTCCGCTACGTGCCGAACATGCTCGGTCAGGATCTGCGCCGCAAGCGCACGATGACGATCGCCCTATTGGTGAGCGACATCACCAATCCGTTCTCCATCCACCAGATCACCGCCGTCAGCGACGCCGCCCGGCGCGCCGGGTACACGGTGATCTTCGGACATACTCAATCGGACTCCGACGAAGAGGCCCGGCAATTGCGAGCGATGATCGAACGGCGCGTCGACGGCATCATCCTCTCCCCCGTCACTGATGACCCCGCCCCGGTGGAGTTCGTCCAGGGCGCAGGCTCGGAGATCGTCGTGCTGGGCTACCCGATGCCGGCCTCGACCGTGGACGCCGTGCACTGCGATACCCGGGCGGCGTCGTCGGAACTGGTTGAGCACCTCCTTCTACTCGGGCACCGCGAGGTCGTGATGCTCACCGGCCCCGAGCGAATCGTCACCGCTGTGGAGCGCGCGGACGGGTACGGCGATGCCATGGCCTCCGCTGGCCTCGCGCCGGAGATCCACTACGGCGACTTCACCATCGCGAGCGGTGAGGAGCTGGCAAGGGTTGCGCTGAGGCAGCGCCCGAGCACGACCGCATTCGTCACCGCCAACAACTTCATCGCCATCGGGGCCGCGCGCGCAGCCACCCAACTGGGACTGCGCGTTCCGCAGGATCTCTCCATCGTCACCTTCGACAACGCCCGCGCCGACCACATGCTGGACCCGTTCTTCACCGGCATCGTGCAGCCGGTGGACCGCATGGCGCAGACGGCGACCCACATGCTCGTCGAGCGCATCGAGGGTGACGCCCGGGGCCGTGCCCGTGACGTGGTCCTGCCCACCGTGCTCGATGTGCACGGATCTTCAGCCCCGGCGCCGACGACGCGCCGTGATGAGGTCACCCTCCTCATCGGCCCCGAACAGGGCCACAATCACAACGAAGTGGAAGGAACACCATGAAGCGATATGTGAAGGCGGTCGCACTGGGATCGCTGGTGGCGACCGGTGTCGCCCTCGCCGGCTGCGGCTCGAGCGGAGGTGTCGGCGGAGACGGCACGGTCGAGCAGAACACCTCGGACAAGGCGACCATTACGTACTGGACCTGGTTCCCCCCGGAGGCGACGCTGAACGCGGCCATCAAAGCGTTCGAGAAAGAGAACCCGAACATCACGGTCAAACTGAAGACCTTCGAAGCCGCCGACTACCAGAAGCAACTCCCGCTGGCTCTCAGCGGCGAGGAGAGCATCGACGTCGTCGGCGTGCAGGTCTCGGCGATGACCAACACCGTCAAGGACTACCTGCTCCCGGTCGACAAGTGGGGCACGGACGCACTCGCCGGCCTCAACGAGACGATGGTCGATCAGACGAAGCAGATCGCGTCCGACGGAGTGCTCTACTCCGTTCCGATGGGGTCGATCGGAAGCCCGTTGATGTACTACAACGCCGAGCTCTTGGACTCCCTCGGCATCGCCGTGCCGACAACGGCCGACGAGTGGAAGAGCGCCGTCGACGCGATCAAGGCCGCGAAACCCGGTGTCACCCCGGTCGTCTTCAGCGGCGAGCCGTACTGGCAGGAGGAGATGCTGTTCGCGGTCGCCGAGCAGAAGTCGCCGGGTCTGTCGGATGACATCATCGGCGGTGACGGAGCGTGGGATCAGCCGGCGCTCGTCGACGGGCTGAAGGCCTACAAGTCTCTGTTCGACGACGGCATCGTCGGCGCCGATGTGCTCAGCCTTCAGGGCAGCCGCCCCAGCGAGCTCTTCGCATCAGGTGAAGCCGCCTTCTACATCGACGGTTCCTGGCAGGACTCCCTCCTGTCGGCCGACTACCGCGTCTCCAACGGCATCGACCTCAAGGATGTCGGCGTGACCACGCTCCCGGTCGTCGACGGCGGCAAGCCCGCGATCCGCGCCCTCGCCGAGGGCGGCCTGGGCATCCCCGCATCGTCGAAGAACGTTAAGGCCGCGACCGCCTTCATCACGTTCATGCTCGGCGCTGGCGGCGCCGACGTCTGGGCGAAGGACCTCGTGTTGATCCCCAGTCTCAACGGGTATGAGCTGCCCGATGGCGTCCTCACCACCGACGCGGCGAAAGCCGGGTACGCCACCGCCAGCGATGCCATCTCGAACCCGACCTCGAAGCGCGACAGCAACCAGGACTTCTTGAACAAGGTCGAGGGCAACGCGATTCTCGACGTGCTCCGCGGAACGAAGACAGCTGACGAAGCTGCGACGCAGATGCAGTCTGAGTGGGAGTCAGGCCGCTACCCGCACGGAGAGAGCAAGTAAGAATGATTGACACATCCGCCATCGTCACGGCGGGCAAGCGGGGGCGGCGCCCGCGCCGCCCCCGCGGCGCGGGCGGGCGTCTTCTGCCACACTGCGGATGGTTCGCCCTGCTCTTCCTCGCCCCCCTGCTGATCTTCTACGGCATCTACTACCTCTTCAGCTTCGGCATCCTCGGAGTCGTCAGCACACAGCGGGTCGGGCTCACGTTCCGCAACGCGGTGGATGTCGGGATGCAGAACTTCACGCTCGTCCTCACCGATCCCTCTTTCCAGACCTCGCTCCTCAACACCGTCCTGTTCGGGCTGTTCAGCGTGCTCGTGTCTATGACTCTGGGCTTCGTCCTCGCGATGATGCTGGCCTCCGGGGTGAAACTCCGCCGACTCTTCTACACCGTCTTCCTTCTGCCGTCGCTGATCCCGATGTCCCTGTTCGCGACCGTGTTCGGCCGCATGCTGGAGACCCGCGACGGCGCCTTCAACGCCGCACTGCGAAACGTCGGGCTCGGCTGGCTGACACCGGACTGGCTCGGCGACCCAACCGCGGCCTACGTCGCGATCGGAGTCCTCCTCACCTACGGCATCGGGCTGCCGATCATGTATTACACCACCGACGTCGCCCAGGTGAACGCGTCGATCGTCGAGTCCGCGATCCTCGACGGCGCGAATGTCTGGCAGATCTACCGGATCATGCTCTTCCCTCTCCTGCGCTCTACGCACATCACCGTGGCGCTGTCCGTGCTCTTGGGGAGCTTCCGGGCCTTCGACGTGATCTACTTCTCCACCGGAGGGCAGCCTGGAGGACGCACCGACATCGTCGGCACCTACATCTACAGCGCCACCCTCGGAGCGGATCGGGTGGGCTTCGCGGCCGCTGCATCGATCATCGTGCTCATCGTCGCACTGGGCATCTCGGTGCTGCAGATCATCACCAAGAGGAAATCGTCATGACCATCCAGTCGCCGGCCATCGCCCGCCGGGCACGCAGGAAGACCGATCGCGCCGAGGAGCCCGAGGAATCGCTCCCCGTCCGCGTGCGCAGGATCGACCGCATCGCGATCTACGCCTTCCTGGCGATCTTCGCCGTGGCGTTCGCGGCGCCACTCATCAACGCGGTACAGATGTCGGTCGCCGTCGGCGGGATCGGCAACTACTGGGCCGTCCTCACCCGTCCGCTGAACGGCGTCTCCATCCCGCAGACGTTCCTCAACAGCGCGATCGTCGCCGTGCTCCACGCACTGATCGTCTGCACCGTCGGCGCCCTCGCCGCCTACGCGTTCTCCTTCGTGCAGTTCCGCGGCCGCGAGGCCCTCTATTACATCGTGCTCTTGTTCCTCGCCGTCCCTGCGACCGCGATCCTCGTGCCCGTCTACTTCCTCAGCGGCACGCTGAGCCTGTTCAACACGCACCTCGGCGTCGCGATGCCCGAGGCGGTGCTGACCTTGCCGTTCGCCGTGCTCCTGCTCCGCAATCGGATGGACGACATCCCGCGCCAGCTCGTCGAGGCGGCGATCATCGACCGCGCCGGGCACGGGAGGATCTTCTGGAACATCGCCGTTCCGCTCAGCCGGGGTCCGCTCATCAACCTCGCCGCGCTCAGCGTGATGTGGTCACTGCAGGACTTCATCTTCCCCTTGATGCTGCTGCGCTCTTCGGAGCTCACCACTGCATCGCAAGCCGTGCAGACAATCCGCAGCGCCTTCGCGCCCACGCCGGTCGAATCCTCCCAGTACTACGCTGCGCTGGTCCTGCTGGGCATTCCTGCGATCGTGATCATCGTGTTCGCGTTCCGGTACGTCACGCGTGGCCTCGCCGCCGGCGGCGTCAAGGAGTAGCGGGCCTACAGCGGATGCGGCTCGGCATCCGACGAATGCACATCGAGTCGCATCCGCTTGACGACCTCGCGCCCTACACCGGTGTAGCGATCCAGCACCCGATCCAGGAGCATGCTGGTCGCCTCCGCGGCCACCTCGCGCACCGGCTGGTTCATTCCCGTGAAGAACGGGTCCACGGCGAGTTCGGCGTCTCCCGCGTCGAACGTGACGATCGAGAGATCCTCCGGGATCCGAAAGCCCATGTCGCGCGCCTGGCGGGCAGCTCCGAGGCCGATGAAGTTGCTGGCCGTAACGAGCGCAGTCGGCGCGTCCGGCAGTTCCAGGACCTCGGCGGCGAGAGCACGTCCGCCGGCGATGGTGAAGTCCCCGAAATGAACGTCGGGGTCAAGACCGGACTCGTCCATAGCTCTGCGATAGCCCTCGGCGCGCTCACGCGCGGTGACTGCTTCCTTCGTTCCGCTGAGCATCGAGATCCGTGTATGCCCGAGATGGATCAAGCGCTCCGTGAGCTGATAGGCCGCGCTGATGCTGTCACTTCTCACGACGTCCACATCGTTCTCAGGCATCGGATAGTCCAGCACGACGATCGGCACGCCTTGATCCTGAACGAAGTTCACCGCGCTGGGGGTGTTCAGGACAGGTGACAAGATGATGCCGTCAACGCGACGCTCTATGAGATGGCGCAGTTGGATCAGTTCCTCCTCCGACGAGGAATCCGTGTGCGCGAAGATCAGGTTGTAGCCACCGGCCTTCGCCGCGTCGCTCACACCGAGGATCTGCTCGGTCGCGTAGGGGTTCGAGATGTCGCTCACGACGAGCGCGATAGCCATTGTGCGCCGGCTGCGGAGCCCCAATCCGAGGCGATTCGGCACGTAGTTCAACTCCCGGATCGCCTTCTCCACCCGCTCCCGGGTCGCCTCCGAGACGATTTCGGGCTGATTGATCACACGAGAAACGGTCATCGGAGCGACTTGCGCACGATGAGCGACCTCTCGGATCGTCGCCATCATGTGCCTCCTCACCGCGAACAGGGTTTCCCGCCATCCTGCCACGCAGTAGGTCGGTCCGGCGTCCAGCTCCGCTGAAACCCGGGCGCTCCGGGCTTTACGGAGCAGGGAGCGCAAGGCAGATGCGCATGTGCCGGATCCGCGCGGTCACACCAGTCCGGACTCGGCCAGCTCGACCCAGAGGTCATCGGGTGCGGTACGCGCATGGAGGAGCGCATTCCGGCGAACTTGCTGCGGGTCGTCCGCTCCGAGCACCACGGCGGAGACCGCCGGGTGACGAAGAGGGAACTGCACTGCAAGCTCGGGAATGGTCATGTCGTAGCGTGCGGCGACGTCGGCGATCCGTTCAGCCCGTGCAATGAGGTCCGTGGACGCGACGTCGTACCGGTGCCTCGCCCCCGGCCGGGGACGCTCAGTTGCAAGGATCCCGGAAGAGAACACCGCAGCGGCGATCACCTGCACGGCGCGTGCCGACGCTGCTGGCAACAGGTCGCTTTCCATGCTGCGGTCCAGCAGGGTGTATCGACCCGCGCACATGACGATGTCGAGATCCGTCTCTTGAACGAAGCGGGTCGCCATCGCCGTCTGGTTCATTCCGACGCCGTACGCGCGGATGACGCCTTGAGCCTTCAGGTCGGCAAGTGCCGGAAAAGCCCCTTCGAGAGCTTCTCTTTCGTGATCGTCGGGATCATGCACGAAGAGGATATCGATGCGCTCAAGACCGAGGCGGATCAGGGAGTCCTCGACGGAACGCAACACGCCGTCGCGTGAGTAGTCACTCCGTCGGGTCCGTGTTGCGGGCACGGCGAACAGGTTCTCGATGTCGGTGTCGCCGGGTCGGTACGCGCCGTTCGGTTCCAGCACACGTCCCACCTTGGTTGAGAGTAGGAACTGGTCGCGAGGCAATGACCGCAGGCTCTCGCCGAGACGTTCTTCGGCGAGCCCTAGCCCGTAGTGGGGTGCGACGTCGAAGAGACGTACGCCAGACTCCCAGGCAGACTGCACGATCGCCGGCCAGTCGTCACCTCGAGGACCGTAGAGATTGCCGAGAGCCGCGGCGCCGTAACCGATGCGATGGTCCGCGCCGAGAATCACTGGACGCGCAACCGTTCGATCTTGCCCAGATCCCAGTCGATTCCGAGTCCAGGCTCGTTCGAAGGGACGCCATGCCCATCGGCGACCTGCATTCCTGTCTGGGTCACGGATCGAAGTTGGGGGATGTGCTCCAGGTAGAGCGAGTTCGGTACCGCGCAGCACAGTGAGACATGCAGTTCCATGAGGAAGTGCGGGGCCACTGCCACGTTGAAGGCTTCCGCGAGGTGAGCCGCCTTGAGCCACGGCGTAATCCCGCCGATACGCGCGACGTCTACCTGCACGACGGCAGCCGCTCCCGCCTGCAGATACTCGCGGAACTGCCCGAGAGAGTAGATGGACTCGCCCACCGCGATTGGCAGAGTAGTCGACTCGGCGAGTCGCCTATGCCCGTCGACGTCCTCCGCGGGCAGAGGCTCTTCGAACCAGAACACGTCGAGGGGCTCCAGGAGCGCGGCCCTGCGAATCGCCTCCGCAGCCGTCATCGACTGATTCGCATCGACCATGATGTCCATGTCTGCTCCGACAGCGGCGCGCACCGCACTGATCCGCTCGGCATCCTCGCGGCCGCGCGGCTTGCCCACCTTGATCTTCACACCGCTGAGCCCCCTCCGCTGCGACGCCAGAGCCTGCGCGACAAGCTCATCGGTCGTGAAATGCAGCCAACCACCTTCGGTGTCGTATAGGGGAATACGGGGCTTTGCACCTCCTGCAGCCACCCACAACGGCAAACCGGCAGCCTTGCAGCGCGCATCCCAAATCGCCGTGTCAGCAGCCGCAAGCGCGAGCGCGGTGATCACTCTCACAGAGGTCGCCCGTGTCGTGTTGTACAGGGTCTTCCAGGCGGCCTCGGGGCGACGGACGTCGATGCCGATGAGGGCCGGCAGCAGCGTCTGACGGAGGAGGCTAAGCACAGCTGGACCACCGGTCCCGATGGTGTAGCTGTAGCCGATACCCTCGGCGCCGTCCCCCGTGCGTATCCGCACGAAGATCGTCTCCTGCTTGAGGAACGCCTGCATGGCGTCCGTGCGCACCTGTTCCACTGGAATGTCACTGAGCCACGCTTCCGCGAAGACGATAGCGTCGTTGGCCTTCGCGCCCATCGCGAAGTGGAGGGACATATGTGCATCCTCTCTAGCAGGGAAGACAACGACGGCGCAGGGCACCGTCGCGCCACCAGGGTTGTCCGCGGCGGTTTCGGGTGGTGTGGACGGTGGGCGGATGGCCACTCAGCCAGAAGCGCCATCTCGCCCACCGCGCATAATGGTACGCATACCATTGACGTGATGCAAGGTAGACGGTCGCGGGACCGACCGCGCCGATGTCCGCCCCGCCTCGGTGACGACGCGCCAACGTCATCGCAGCCTGAGCGGCGAGCGCGGCTTCCGAGACTCGCCTTCCTCGGGTTCCCAAATCCCGCAGCATCCGGGTAAACGAAGAAAGACCCCCACTTCGTGGAGGTCTTCTTCGTATGGCGGTGACGGTGGGATTTGAACCCACGGTAGGGGGTTACCCTACACAACTTTTCGAGAGTTGCACCTTCGGCCGCTCGGACACGTCACCGCGGACTAGCTTACGCGACACCGCGCCCGCGCGCGAATCGGAGCGACGCCACCCTCACCAGGCGGCGGCGACCTCGGCGTGCGTACGCAGGATGCCCTCGGTCGTCCCCTCGGGCGCGCGGCCGATGCCGCACTCGGTGGCGACGCCGAACTCCGGGGCGAAGCGCTGCGCGGCGGCGATGCGACGCGATGCGCCCTCGGCACCGTCCTCCCGGTGCACGAGTCCGAGGTACAGCTCCCCCGCGAACGCCAGCCCGGCGAGCGGCGCGAAGTAGGCCTCGTCGTCGCGGTCGATCGGCACCGGCAGGTGCAGCCACGTGAGCGGACGAGCGGATGCCGCGACCACGGCATCCGCGTAGCGCACGAGGTTCGCGGCGTCCGTCGGCTCCACGAAGTGCTTCTCGCCGGCATCGCCGTAACAGAGGTGCACCCCGACCTCGACGTCGGCGGGCACCGCATCGATGAGCGCGGCGAGGCGGGATACGAGGCCGTCGAAGGGGTCGCCCTCCCACCAGGCGTCCATGACCTTGCCGTAGCCGGCGGCGCGCTCGATGATGCCCATCTCGCTCGCCACGTCCCACTGGATCGCGAGGTCGTCGTGCGGGATCGCGGCGAGGATGCCGTCGAGCTCGCGCAGGATCGACGCCGTGTACACGGGTTCGATCGCCGCGCGGTCGTCACCGGAGAAGAACGAGGAGATCACGGCCAGCGGTGTCGGCAGCGACACCTGGAAGCGGATGCCGGCGGGCACCGCCCCCTCGGCGCGCAGCCGCGTGAGGATCGCATACGACTCGAGCGCGGCATCCGCGTAGCCGAGCGACGGGAGCACGATGTCCGCAGCATCCACGCCGTCGGCGATGCGCAGCGCACGCGCGTCGATGCCGGCCTTGAACGGGATGGGCTCCGCACCGACCCGCTCGATGCCGTCGGCCTGCCCGAGCACATCGGGCTGGAACATGATCCAGTGGAACCTCTTGCCGACCTCGCCGTCGGGGAGTCGGCGCAGGCGCGTGCCGAGGATCTCGGCGGCGGTGCGCATGGTGGTCTCGGCGTCGTCGTAGTTCACGCTGCCCACGAGGTGGGCGCCCTGCGGCTGAGTCATTTGACAAGGCTACCGAGGCCGACGAGGCGCGGATGCCGCTTGTTAGGATGACCTAAGCGACACCCCACGGAAGGACGCGGCATGGGATTCATCACGTCGGACGCTCTTGCGGAGACCGGCTACGTCGTGCTCGACGACCACGACCAGGCCGCCGACCCCGCCGAATGGCTCGACCTGGAGTACGTGCCGTGGCGATCGTCGGGCATCACGCGCTTCGCACCGCTCGCGAGCTATGCGGGCGAGGTCGAGTGCAACGGCTTCTGGAACCACACGCCGCCGCGCACCGACAAGGGCGGCGTCTGGGTGCCGTCGCAGGTGGCGCTCGCCCCCGGCCTGCAGCGCCGCGCGCTCGAGCCCGGGTCGGAGGTCGGCCGCTGCCGCGTCATCGAGCTGCAGCCCAACGAGTACGCCGACGCGATCTACAACCTCCACCAGGACGACAACAACCGTCTCAACGACGAGGGCACCGGCTGGGTGGTGCGCGGGTTCTTCAACCTCTCCGACGACTCCGACTCGCTGCTGATCCTCCGCTCCGATCGCTTCGACCCGGCATCCGAGGTGCGGTTGCCGCTGCGCGAGGGCTCGCGGATCATCGTCGACACCCAGCGCTTCTGGCACGCGGTCTGGCACCGCGGCGTCGCCCCTCGCTATGCGCTCATCACCTCCTGGACGTCCGGGCCCGAGCTCGACGCCTACATCGCCGCGAACCACGGCGACCCGCACCCCGCCACCGTCGACCTCGATCCGGAGGTCATCGACGCCGCGCAGGTCGAGCTGCACCGCCGCATCGAAGAGCGCCGCCGCGCGTTCGAGGCGATGGGCGTCGTCATGGAGCCCCCGGTCGACCTCGCGCCCTGAGCCTCTTCGACCCGCCCGCGGCACCGGCGCGGGGCATGCGCCTGCGGTACCGGCACGGCGACCTCAGACCGTGCGCCCGGCCTCCAGCCGCACCACCCGGTCGACCGTCCCCTCCGGCGGAGCGACGTGCGAGATCAACAGCACCGACTGCTCCCCGGCAGCCTGCAGCAGATCGCGCAGCAGGGCGTCGGATGCCGCGGGATCGACGCCGGCGGTCGGCTCGTCGAGCACGAGCACGGGGAAGCCGCGCAACAGTGCCCGCGCGAGGGCGATGCGCTGCGCCTGACCGCCCGACACGAGCGCTCCCCTGTCGCCGACGCGCGCGTCGAGTCCGCCGCGCTCGCGCACCCAGTCGCCGAGACCGACCCGGTCGAGCACGGCCAGCAGCTCGGCATCCGATGCCGTCTCACGGGCGAACAGCAGGTTCTGCCGCACGTCCTCGTCGAACAGACGCGGACTCTGCTCGCAGAGCCCGATCGTGCGCCGCAGCGTCTCCCCCGAGAGCTCCGCCGCATCCATGCCGCCCACGGCATACTCGCCGTCGACGCGCAGGAAGCCGACCAGCGCCACGGCCAGCGAGCTCTTGCCCGCGCCGCTCGGCCCCGAGACGAGCACGCGCTCCCCCGGGGCGAGGTCCAGATCGACCCCCGCGAGCGCAGGGGCCCCACCCGGCCAGTGCGCCCGCACGTCGCGCAGCCGCAGCGCCGGGGTCGACGTGAACGCGGTATCGGCGCCGTCGTCGGTGCGCAGCTCGGGCGGCATCCGCTCGGGGAGCACGTCCACGATGCGATCGGCGCTCGACCGCACGCTGCGCCATGACGCAGCGGCGACCGGAACGGCGCCGAACACCTCGAACACCACCATCGGCACGAGCACGACCACCGCCAGCCACGGTCCGTCGATCTCCCCCGTCGCGAGCCCGGGAACCGCGGCGGCGAGCGCCCACACCGACGCCGCCCCGGCGACGAGCGAGACGATGCCGGCCGACACCGCCTGCGCGAGAGACGCCCTGGTCACGGTGCGCCGGAGCGCGGCATCCGCGGTCGTCACCCGCTCGCGCGCCCGGGGTTCGGCTCCGTAGGCGAGCAGCACGTCGAGGGTGCCGAGGTAGTCGACGAGGGCGGCCGACAGCTCGGCCCGGCGACTGGACACGGCCTTCTCGGCACGCGACCCGAACAGCCACCCGAGACCGATCGCGGCGAGCGCGGCGACGAGCAGGCACGCGGCGAGCGTCAGCCCGGCCGGCACCGACACGACGGAGACGAACGCGACGGCCCCCAGCGCGACCACGCCGGCGACGGCGAGCGGCTGCACCACGCGCAGCGGCAGGTTCTGCAGGTTCTCCACGTCGTCGACGAGCGCCGAGAGCACGCGCCCGTGGTCGGTTCGGCCGAGCCCCGCGGGAGAGAGCGGGATCAGTCGGCGCACCAGGTCGGCGCGCGTCGTGGCCAGCCGGCGCAGCGCCGCGTCATGCCCGCTGAGCCGCTCCAGGTACCGGGTCACTGCGCGGGTCACCGCGAAGAACCGCACCCCGACGACCGCAACCGACAGCGGCACGAGGCTGTCGACGATGGAGGCGCTGACGATGAGCCAGCCGCTCACGGCGAGCAGGCTCACCGCGGCCGCGGCCGACAGCACGCCCCAGACGAGGCCGGGCAGGAACCGGCGCAGCGGCGGCTGGGCGAGGCGGAGCACCTCGGCGCGACGGCTCATGCCGGCACCCCCAGTTCGACGACCTGGTCGGCGATCCCCCGCGCCGACCGGCGGTGCGATACGAGAAGCACCGTGGCCCCGGCATCCGCCCTCTCGCGCAGCGACGCCCACAGCCGCTGCTCGGTGTCGGCGTCGAGGGCGCTGGACGGCTCGTCCAGTACGAGCACGGTGCGCGGATGCCGTGCATTCCGGTACAGGGCGCGAGCCACCGCGACCCTCTGCGACTGGCCGCCCGACAGTCCGCTGCCCTGCACCCCCAGCTCCAAGGCGGGGTCGATCGCCTCTGCACATGCCGCAGCGAGGGCGGCGCGGATGCCGTCGGCATCGGGGGCCGGATCGCCGAGCGCGACGTTCTCGGCGACGGTGCCGCGGCTCAACTGCGGCGACTGCCCTGCCCACGCGAGCCAGTCGGCCGGGCCGAGGGTGCGCACGTCGACGCCGGCGAACGTCGCCTCCCCCTCGAACGCTGCTGCTCCCCGGAGCGCCGCGAGCAGGCTCGACTTGCCCGCTCCGCTCGGTCCCTCGACGAGGGTGATCGTGCCGGGCTCTGCGGTGAACGACACGGGAGGGAGGTCGCGCACCCGCAGACCCGTCACGACGAGTCCCGTTCGCAACTCAGGATCGACGGCGCTCCCCGGCGCCGCGGCAGACGGGTTCGGGGCTGAACCGGCCGCCCGTCCTGAGTTGTGAACGGCGACCTCGGCAGACGCAGACTCAGACTCAGACGCACCGGCCGCGTCCAGCACCTCGAACACGTCCTCCGTCGCCGCGACCCCCTCGGCCGCGGCGTGGAACTGCACACCGACCTGCCTGATCGGCAGGAACGCCTCGGGCGCCAGCAGCAGCACGAACAGCCCCACCTCGAGCGAGAGGTCGCCCGACAGCAGCCGGAACCCGATCGACACGGCGATCAGCGCCACGGCGAGCGAGGCGAGCAGCTCCATCGCGAACCCGGAGAGGAACGAGAACCGCAGCACCTTCATCGTCTCGCGGCGGTACTCATCGGCCGTCTGTTCGATGCGGTCGGCCGCGCGGTGCTCCCGTCCGAACAGCCGCAGCGTCGCGAGCCCCTGCACGGTGTCGGCGAACCGCACGGCGAGCCGCTGCAGCGTCTGCCACTGCCGCCGCTGCACCGTGCGCGTCGCCATGCCGATCAGCACGAGGAACAGCGGGATGAGCGGCAACGTGATGAGCGCGGTGAGGCCGCTCGGCCAGTCCGCCCACCACATGACCGCGAGCAGCACCGGCGTCGCGATCACCGTGAGCACGAGCTGCGGGATGTACCGCGCGAAGTACGCGTCGAGCGCCTCCAGTCCGTGGCCGGCGGTCACCGCGAGACCCGCGGCGCTGCGCTGCGACAGCCACCCCGGTCCGAGCTTCGCGACCGCGGCGATCACCGCCGACCGCAGCTGCGCCCCGGTCTTCGCGGCCGCCCTCGTGCCCGCGGCATCCGAGGCGGCGATCAGCGCGCCGCGCAGCAGGGCCAGGAGCAGCAGCCACAGCAGGGACGCCGTCACGTCACGGCCGGCGAGAGCGCCGGTCACTGCATCCGTCAGCATCCACGCGAACGCGACCGTCACGCCCGTCTGCACGACGCCGATCACGGCGGATGCCGCGAGGAACCCCCTCGCGGCACCCGCGTAGCGCAGCAGTCTCGGGTCGACGGGCTTCACGCGTGCGCCGGAGCCCCCTCGATCGAGCGGCGAGTGACGCGCTTGCGGAACACCCAGTAGGTCCACGTCTGGTACGCGATCACGAGAGGCAGGGCGATCAGCGCCGTCCAGCTCATGATCGTCAGCGTGTAGGGCGTGCTCGACGCGTTCTCGATCGTGAGGCTGAAGGCGTCGTCGATCGTCGAGGGCATCACGTACGGGAAGAGCGCCGCGAACAGCATGACCACCGCGGTGAGCACGGTGACGATTCCCATCGTGAACGCCCAGCCGTCGAGCCCCCGCAGCGAGAACACGATCGCGTTGATGAGGAACACCGCGGCGATCGCACCGGCAGCGATCACGAGCCAGAGCAGCGGGGCGCCGCGGCCCGCGGCCATCGCGATCGTCCAGACGACGGTGCCCGCAGCGACGAGCACGGTCGGGATCGCGGCGAGGCGGGCGAGCCGGCGGGCGTCGTGCTGCACCTGGCCGTCGGTCTTCAGGGCGACGAACAGCACGCCGTGCAGGAAGAACAGCAGCAGCGTCGTCACCCCGACCAGCAGCGCGTAGGGATTGAGCAGCGAGAGCAAGCCGCCGACGAAGATGTGGTTCTCGTCGATCGCCACGCCCTGCACGATGTTGCCGAACGCGACTCCCCAGAGCAGCGCGGGCACCGCCGAGCCGATGACGATCATCCGGTCGAAGCCGCGCTTCCATCGGAGAGAGTCGCGCTGGTGGCGATACTCGAACGAGACGCCGCGCAGGATCAGCGCGAGCAGGATGAGCAGCAGCGGCAGATAGAACCCGCTGAACAGCGTCGCGTACCACTCGGGGAACGACGCGAACAGGCAGGCGCCGGCGACGATGACCCAGGTCTCGTTGAGGTCCCACACCGGTCCGATGGTGTTGATGACCTGACGGCGGGAGACGTCGTCCTTGCCCAGGAACGGCAGGGACATGCCCACTCCGAAGTCGAACCCGTCGAGCACGAAGTAGCCGACGAAGAGGAAGGCGACGATCCAGAACCACATGTATTCCACGGTCTTGTCCTTTCTCTCAGTAGACGACCGACGGCAGCTGAGCCGTCTCCTCGTGCGGTTGCTCCGTGGTGTCCGGCCCCTTCTGGGCGGCCTTGACGATGAGCCTGATCTCGACCACGGCGAGCGCGGCGTAGATCGCGGTGAAGGCGATCAGGGAGATCAGCACCTCCACTCCCGTGACGCCTGGCGAGACGCCGTCTCGCGTGCTCATCAGGCCGAACACGAGCCAGGGCTGCCTGCCCATCTCGGTGAAGACCCAGCCCATGATGTTCGCGACGAGAGCCAGCGGGAACGACCAGATCGCGAGCTTCCACATCCACGGGGCCGGGGGCTTCTTGGCGCCCTTGCGGGTGAGCCACAGGCCGACGACGGCGACGAGCGCCGCGGCCATGCCCAGGCCGATCATCCAGCGGAACGCCCAGTAGGTCACCCACAGGATCGGCGCGAAGTCGGTGATGCCCGTGTCGGCGTAGGTCTGCGCGTACTCCGCGTTGAGGTCGCGGATGCCGTGCACGCACTCGTCGAACGAGTGCGTCGACAGCACCGACAGCAGGTACGGGACGCGGATGGAGAAGAGCTCGGAGCTGCCGTCCGGCGTGCCGAGCGTGAACAGGCTGAACGACGCGTCGTAGCCGCAGACCGTGTTGAAGGTGGCCTCGGCGGCCGCCATCTTCATCGGCTGCGCGGCGTACATCGCGAGGCCCAGCTGGTCGCCGGTGAGCACGACGCCCGCCGTCGACACGATCATCGCCCACAGGCCGAACTTCAGCGAGATGCGCATGGTGTCGAAGTGCTGGCCGCGGGCGAGGTGCCAGGCCGAGACGGAGATCACGACGCCGGCGGCGAACATGAGCGCGCCGAAGATCGTGTGCGGGAACGCGGCGAGCGCCACGGGGTTGGTCAGCAGCGCCCAGAAGTCGGTGAGCTCGGCGCGGTTCGTCTCGGGGTTGAAGGTGTAGCCGACCGGGTTCTGCATGAACGCGTTGGCCGCGATGATGAAGTACGCCGAGAGGATGCTGCCGATCGACACGCACCAGATGGTGGCGAGGTGCAGCTTCTGCGGCAGCTTGTCCCAGCCGAAGATCCACAGGCCGATGAAGGTCGCCTCGAAGAAGAAGGCGAGCAGCCCCTCGAAGGCGAGCGGCGCGCCGAACACGTCGCCGACGAAGCGGGAGTAGTCCGACCAGTTCATGCCGAACTGGAACTCCTGCACGATGCCGGTGACCACGCCCATCGCGAAGTTGATGAGGAAGATCTTGCCGAAGAACCGGGTGAGGTGCAGGTACTGCACCTTGGCGGTGCGCACCCATGCGGTCTGGAAGATCGCGGCGACCAGCGCCATGCCGATCGTCAGCGGCACGAACAGGTAGTGGTAGACGGTGGTGAGCCCGAACTGCCATCGGCTCAGGACCAGCGGATCAAGCCATTCCATGCGTCACTCCTCGAACATCGACCAGCTGTACCGTGCACTCGGCCTCGATCCCGCGCACGCACTCGGCGGCGAGCGGACCTCCGGCCTCGGCGAGCACGCCCTGCATCAGGCTCAGGTGCACCTGGCAGAGCAGAGGGCGGTCCTCGGGGCGGGCCGCCGCGTGCGGGCAGGGTGAGAGGTCGACGGTGAGGAGCTCGTCGTCGACGACGGGCTCGAATCCGCTCTCCTCCAGGTGTTCGATCAGGGCGTCGAGCTGACCGTCGGCCTCGGGCCCGAGGTCGGATGCCGTCGACGGCAGCATCCGCCGCATGAGGTCTCCGCGCTCGGCGGCCGCCTTCGCCGTGTCGCGCGCGACGGGGCTCGACGCTCCGGGGGCGCCGGTGGCCGCGCGGTAGAGGGTGCGCGGCCGGCCGCGGGTGGTGCGGCGCTCGGTCTGCGCCACGACGTAGCCGCCGTCGATGAGCCGCTGCAGGTGCTCGCGCACGGTGTTGGCGTGCAGACCGGTGGCCTCGCAGAGCTCCGCGATCGTCCTCTCGGATCGCGTCTGCTCGTGGCTCGCCTCGAAGAGCAGGTGCAGAATCTGCACCCGCGAGTAACTCGAGATCGGCCCGCAGACGGGCCCGGCGCTGGCCATGTCTCCATTATGTTCGCGGGCATCCGACACCCGCAGCCATATGGCCGTGAATAATGCCTTCCGGCGATAGGGATGTCCGATCCCGGTGATAGCCGGGGCGCATGGCACGGCCGTGGGGCGGTGTCGGATGCCGGACTTCGTCGACCGGGGCGCGTGAAGCGCACCCCGGTCGACGAAGAGCTGAGAGCGGGAACGGAGGTCAGAGCGTCGCGGAGGTGCTGTAGACCTTGTAGGTCCACAGAGATCCGGGATCGAGGTTCGCCGTGGAGAAGTCGACCTCGATCCGGGACTCATCCGGGAGCGTCCCGTAGATCGAACGACTGAAGCCGGGATTGTGGGTGCGCGCGGCACCGCTCACAGATGGACCGATATCGCCGACCACGGTCCACGCCCCGCTCCCCGACCACATCGCCGATCCGGGAAGACTGGCGACCTGTACCGAGGAGGAGATGTAGTCAGGCCCGGAGGTCGGGTACGGATGGGCTTCGCGCACCATGTAGAAGGTGTCGCGCGTCCACGAGTAGACGATGTCGAAGTTGTTGAGGAAGTCGGGCTGGCCGTTGAGGTCCGTCAGCCCCGTGGTCTGGATCTGATGTCTGCTGCTGACAGTCGGCGTGCCCCCGGCGAAGCTGATCTGCGCGAAGTAGGCCTTGGTGTCGGCGGGGTTCGCCGTGTAGCCGGAGCTCCAGGTGAGGACCACGGTGCCCGCCGCCGCATCCACGGTGGTCGCGCTGGGCTGACCTTCTCCCCATGCGGAGGTCGGCTTTGTCGGGTCGAAGGCGATGACCGGGGAGGAGTACTTCACCCAGGGACCGTCGAGGCTCGTGGCGAAGGCCACGCCGATCTGATTGTGACAGGAGCAATCGGCGTCGTTCCCGAGATAGAACATCGCGTAGCTGTAGGCCGAGCCGCCGTAGGTGACGTCCACCCTCACCACGGACGGGTCGCAGACGTGGAAGGAGTCCCAGGCGCCGCTGGTCCCGCTGAGCACGGAGGCGCTCGAGACGACCGTGCCGCCGGAGCGCTTCGTCATGAAGATGTCGTCGCGGACGGTTCCCGAGCTCCTGCTGTGGCAGGTCCAGACGCGGTCGACGGAGCCCGGGATCTTGCTCGGCGCGTAGGCGTACGCCGTGGTCTGGACCGCTGTCGGATCGTAGACGAGGCTCGGGGTGGACCACGTGCCGATCGCCGACGCCTGCTGCGCTCCGCCGAGGAGCGAAAGCGCGATGAGCACCGCGGCGGCGCCCGCCCGGGCGAGGGGACGGAGTTTCTTCGAGTCGTGCGGAGACGTCATCGTCATTCCTTTCGGAGAGATCTCCTCGGCGGGGAGCCGAGGAGATCAACACGAGTAGATTCGGTGTTGCGTACGGCAATCTACTCGCGTAGAGTCCAGGAATCAACACCGATCGAAGGACCCCGATGAGCACCGAGCACACTCACACCCACGACCCGTCGTTCGCCGCGGTCACGACGTTCGCGCTGGATACCGATATCGGCACCGACGTCGATGATCTCCTCGCGATCGCGATGATCCTGGGCTCCGACGAGGTCCGAGTGCCGCTGGTCACCACGGTGTACGGCGACTCCGCCCTCAGGGCGCGGATCGTGGATGCTGCGTTCGCTGCATCCGGCCATCCGCTGCCGCGCATCGTCGCAGGGCGTCGCGAGACGCTCTCCGGGCGCGATGTGTGGTGGCCCGGCCATGAGGGGGAGACCATCCCCGATCTCGACACGTACTCCGCCGGGATCGACGCCGACGCCGTGGTCGAACTCAGCGCGGCGTCCCGGATCGCCGCGATCGCCCCCCTGACCAACGTCGCCCTGGCCGTCGAGACCCCGTCGTCGTCGATCTCGGAGGTCGTGCTGATGGGCGGCGAGTTCGTGCGGGGCATCGTCGAGCACAACATCCGTTGCGACATCGAGGCCGCACAGAGGGTGTTCCGCTCCGGGGTGCCGGTGACCGCGGTGGGCCTCGACCAGACCGAGCGTGTCCGCTTGAACAGGGACGACCTGCGGGCGATCGGAGAGGCTGGACCACTCGGCGCGCTCGTCGCGAAGGAGATGGAGCGATTCTGGACGTTCGCGGCGCAGGACTACAACGTCCCGCACGATCCGCTCGCCATCCTGGTCCTCATCCGACCCGATCTCTTCGACCTCCAGCGGGGAACGATCACCGTCGAGGACGACGGGCGGACGCTCTTCAGCCCCGCGGCCGACGGACCGCACCGGATCGTCGCCGACATGGACGCCGAGGCCGCAGGGCGGGAGATCCGAAGCCGCATCCTCGCCGGCGCCAGGGCCGGCGCGCCCGCCTCCGCCTGACTCAGACCCTCTCCACCACCCGATCACTCAAAGAGGAGCACAATCATGACCCTTCGACTGACCCGCATCGTCGCCACGCTGGGCGTCTCGACGATCGCCTTGGCCGGTCTCGCCGGCTGTTCGACCGGAGCGGACTCCGGAGGCGGAGCGGACGACAAGATCACGCTCACCTTCGCGAACGCGGATCCTGCCGAGACCTGGGCGCCGGTGATCGCCGCCTTCCAGAAGGCCAACCCGAACATCACCGTCAAGCAGCTGAACATCCCCTACGCGCAGTACACCTCGACGATCAACCAGCGTCTGGGCGGCGGCGGCAGCGACATCGACGTCCTCGTGGTGGACGCGGGCGGCGGCATCGTCGACTGGGCGAACCGCGGATTCCTCGCAGACCTCTCCGCGCTCCAGTCCGACGCCGTCGATGCAGCGGTCAGCGAGGACATGGTGACGGCTCGCGAGGTGGATGGCACGCTCTACGCGCTGCCCGTCTGGACCACGTCGCAGTTCCTCTACTACAACGCCGATGCGCTCGCCGCCGCCGGCGTCGAGGCACCGCCGTCGGACCCGGAGAAGCCGTGGACGTACGAGCAGCTCACCGCGGCGGCTCAGAAAGTCAAGGACGCGGGAGCCGCGGAGTATCCGTTCCTGTTCGACCAGTGGGACAGCTACTACCAGTTCCAGATGGTCGGGGCGTCCGCGGGCGGCGGCGACGGCATCGACGCCGACGGCACCGTGACGTTCGACGACAAGGGGTGGCAGAAGGCCCTCACCTGGTATCACGAGCTGTTCGAGACCGGGCTGTCGCCTCGCGGCATCACGAACGACAAGAACGGCGCGCTCTTCCAGACGGGGAAGGCCGGGTTCATGATCTCGGGCCCCTGGGGTGTGAGCGTCGCCGAAGACGGCGACGTCAACTACGGGGTGGCGCCGGCGCCCTACTTCGAAGGCGGCGAACCCGCCACCTCGACCGACTCCTGGGGAGTGGCGCTGTCGGCGAAGTCGACGCACCAGGATGCCGCGAGGAAGTTCATCGAGTACCTCACGATCGACCCGGAGGGCAACGCGATCTCCGCTGAGAGTGCGCACATCGCCGGCACCAACAAGGAGGCGTACGCGAAGTACGCGGAGACGATGAGCGCCCTCGGCGGCGACGCCACCGCGAACTTCGGCTCCATCATGCAGTACCAGTTGGAGAACACGTCGGTGCACCGTCCGAACGTGATCGGCTACAGCATCTTCGAGCCGGGCGCCAACCAGATGTTCTCCGACATCCGCAACGGCTCCGACCCGAAAGAACGTGCGACTCAGGCGGTCGCCGACATCCAGGAACAGATCGAGCGCCTGAAGTAGACATGTCCGATTCCCTCACTCGGCGGGAGGCGGCGGCACACGTCGCCCCCCGCCACCCCCTCTCCCGGTCGACCGAGGTCCGGGGCCGCCGCACGCGTCGGAGGACCGCTCTCGTCGCCTTCGCCATGCTCGCGCCCGCCCTGATCACCCTCGTGTTGATGCGGGTGGTCCCCCTGTTCAGCGCCGTCGGGCTGAGCTTCCAACATGTCTCCCTCGCCACCGGCGAGACGACCTTCGACGGTCTCGCGAACTACGCGTACCTCTTCACGGACAAGAACTTCTACTCGATGCTTCTCGTGACGCTCGTGTTCAACCTGATCCTGAACCCCGTCGTCGTCGTGCTCTCGACAGCTCTCGCGCTGCTTCTCGTCCAGCACGTCCCGTTCGTCGGGCTGTGGCGGTCGATGATCTTCGTCCCCGCCGCCGTTCCCGGTGCCGTCGTCGCTCTGATCTGGAGCACTGCGCTGCAACCGGACGGGCTCGTCAACGGCATCCTGCAGAGCGTCGGGCTGCCCGCGCAGCCCTTCCTCACCTCGGCGAACCAGGCGGCCTTCTCCATCGGGATCATGGTCACGTGGGGTGCGCTCGGCTACTGGATGATCTTCATCATCGCGGGCCTCAAAGACATCCCGGCGTCGCTGTACGAGGCCGCTGCGATCGACGGCGCCGGTTGGTGGCGACGGTTGTTCGCGATCACGCTGCCGCTGCTGCGGCGCCCTATGTCGTTCGTGCTGATCGCCTGCACCGTGGGGTCGTTCCTGCTGTTCGCACCGGTGCAGATCCTGACCAAGGGCGGGCCGAACGGGTCGACGAACCTCATCATGTACGACATCTACAACCGTTCGTACCTCCTCGGCGACATCGGCGTCGGTCAAGCCGAGGTGGTCGTCCTTCTTGTGATCCTGTCGCTGATCGTGGCGCTGCAG
This sequence comes from Microbacterium hydrocarbonoxydans, assembly GCA_040395495.1. Classification (GTDB taxonomy): domain Bacteria; phylum Actinomycetota; class Actinomycetes; order Actinomycetales; family Microbacteriaceae; genus Microbacterium; species Microbacterium hydrocarbonoxydans_D. The sequence continues at coordinate 284,033 of JBEBQG010000002.1, forward strand.
TTCCGAATGATGAAAGAGGAGGACTGATGAGGCGCTCCCGCACATCCACAGTGCTGCTGACGACCGCGGCGGCGCTGGTCGCCGTCTCGGTGTTCCTTCCGCTGTGGTGGGTCTTCGCCTCATCGATGCGGCCGGGGAACAGCTACGTCGAGAACATGACGCCACTGTCGTGGTTGGCCTTCATCCCCATCGGCGGCGACTTCAGCAACTACAGCGCTCTCGGATCGGGAGCCTTCCTGCAGGGACTCTTCAACAGCTTCCTCGTGGCGGGCCTCACCATCGTGCTCGGATTGGCGATCGCCATCCCTGCGGCCTACGCCCTGGCGACGCTGCGGTTCCCCGGACGCGGACTCGTGTTCAGCTTCATCATCGTGGTCGCCATGATCCCCTTCGACGCGATCGCGATCCCCCTGTCATCCCTCTTCCAGCAATGGGGCCTCAGCGATTCCTACGCGGGTCTCATCCTGCCGGCGTTGGCCAACGGGTTCGCGATCTTCGTGATGCGCCAGTTCTTCATGGGCATCCCGCAGGAGCTGATCGAGGCGGCGGAGGTCGACGGCCTCGGTCGGCTCCGCACGCTGTGGAGCATCGTGCTCCCGCTCTCCAAGCCGGCGCTGATCGGTGCCGGCATGATGCTGTTCCTCTCGCAGTGGCAGGCATACCTCTGGCCGCTGCTGATCGGCACATCGCCCGAGCGTCAGCTCGCCCCGATCGCCCTCGCCAATCTGAGCACGCAGTTCACGGTCGACCTGGGGCAGATCCTCGCCGGCTCCTTCGTGTTGAGCGTGATCCCGATGATCCTCCTCCTCTTCTTTCAGAAGCAGTACACCGAATCCCTGTCGACGACGGGGCTGAAGGGATGACCGCGCCTATCGAGGAGGGCGTGGACCGGATACGGCACCCAGTCGACGTATCCCGCCCTCGAAGAGGTCGCGGCACGGGTGGCTGATCAGTAGCCGATCATCGACACCGCGCGGCCGGACGATCAGGCGGGCTCCACGCAGCCGCACGAGCGCCGCACGACGAGCCGGGCCTGTACGGTCTCGTGGAGCGGCGGCTCGGCGGGGGCGAGGATGGCGCGGAGCGCGGTCGCCGCGATCTCGGCGATGGGCTGTTCCACCGCGGTCAGCGGGGGATCGCTGTACCGGGCGTCGTCGGTTCCGTCGAAGGAGACGACAGCCAACTCGTCGGGCACGGAGACTCCGAGCTGCCTGACCGCAGCGAGCAGTCCGAGTGCCTGAACGTCGGAAGACACGAAAACCGCGTCGGGACGCTCGGACTGCGACAGAAGCGCGACCGCCGCCTCATAGCCGCCGTGCCGGTTGAACTCCGACCGGCGAACGAGGTCCTCCCCGTGCGGCAACCCGGCGTCCTCCAACGCCGCCTGCCATCCACGGAAACGGGCATCCGCGCCGGGCGATCCCTCCATGCCGCCGAGCAATGCGATCCGCCGGCGACCATGCCCGACCAGGTGCTCGACCCCGATCCGCGCCCCCCGGAGATTGTCGACGACCACCGTCCGCTGGCTCGGCTGGTCCCTCTGATCGAGGTACACCGTCGGAGTACCGCCGACCTCCCCGTCCGACCCGGCATCGAGACTCACGATGATGAGTCCGTCGATCTGGTGGCTGACCAACGAGTCCACTTGCGCACGCTCACGCTCGATGTCGTTGTCAGAATCGCCGAGCAGAAGAGCGAAACCGGCCTCGAAGGCACGGTTCGACAGTTCACGCGCGAGGGCGCCGAAGTACGTGTTGCTGACGTCGGGTACGACAAGGCCGACCGCCTGAGCGCGTCGCAATCTCAATGCCCTCGCGACGGCGTTCGGCGTGTACTCGAGCTCCTTCATCGCGTCCAGCACACGGGCACGCGTCGCCTCTGCGACCGGGCGCGGACCGTTGTTCACGACATAGCTCACGACGGCCGTGCTGACCCCGGCCGCGCGCGCCACGTCCGATCTGGTCGCAGGTCGAGTGCGTGGCTGAGGCGAGTCTTCTGACATGTGGCTCCTGATCGGGCGCAGGCGCCTCGCTCTCGCAAGACGCTCGATGACCTCGACTCTATTCGAGTAGACCGCGGATCGCCAGCCGCTGGCGACCTGAGCACCCTCAGCGCTCCGGCAGGCGCACGGACGACAGGTCACGGAGGGCCGCCGGGGCGCGTGGCCGCGGGGAACCCGGTGTCGGATGCCGCGGCTAGCCTTGTCACATGGCCACTCGTCGACCCGCCCCTCCCGCCTTCGCCTGCACCGAGTGCGGGTGGACGACGGCCAAGTGGGTCGGCCGCTGCGGCGAGTGCCAGCAGTGGGGCACGGTGCAGGAGCAGGGCGCGCAGACCGGCATCCTCGCCCGGGTCACGGCGCTCACCCCGTCGGCCGATCGCGCGGCACGCCCCATCACGCAGATCACCACGACCGATGCGCCACGGCGCACCAGCGGCGTCGGCGAGTTCGACCGCGTGCTCGGCGGCGGCATCGTGCCGGGAGCCGCGATCCTGCTCAGCGGCGAGCCCGGCGTCGGCAAGTCCACGCTGCTGCTGGAGGTGGCGGCCAAGGCCGCGAAGTCCGGGCGACGGGTGCTCTACGCGAGCGCCGAGGAGTCCCCGGCGCAGGTGCGCCTTCGGGCGGAGCGCACCGGAGCCCTGCACGACGAGCTGTACCTCGCGAGCGAGACCGACCTCGCGACCATCCTCGGCCACATCGACGAGGTCCGTCCACAGCTCGTGATCGTCGACTCGGTGCAGACGGTGGCGTCGTCACTCACCGATGGCGCGGCCGGCCAGCCCGCCCAGGTGCGCGAGGTCGCCGCCACGCTGATCCGCGTGGCCAAGGAGCGCGACCTCCCGATCATCATCGTCGGGCACGTCACGAAAGACGGCCAGGTCGCGGGCCCCCGGGTTCTGGAGCACCTGGTCGACGTCGTCTGCCACTTCGAGGGAGACCGTCAGACCTCGCTGCGCTTCGTGCGCGCGCTGAAGAACCGCTTCGGACCGACCGACGAGGTCGGATGCTTCGAGATGACCGGCGACGGCATCGCCGAGGTGCCCGATCCCTCCGGCCTCTTCCTGTCGCAGGGCACGACCGAGCCGGGCACGTGCGTGGCGATCGCTCTGGAGGGGCGTCGGGCCATGCCGGTCGAGGTGCAGGCGCTGACCGTGCCGTCGAACGCCCCCAATCCGCGGCGCGTGGTGCACGGGCTCGATTCGTCGCGGGTCGCGATGGTGCTCGCGATCCTCGAGCGCCGCGCGGGCATCCCGACGGGCAGCCTCGACGTCTACGTGTCGACGGTGGGCGGCGTGCGCTTCACCGAGCCGGCCGCCGACCTCGCGATCGCGATCGCCGTGGCCGGGTCGATCCAGCACAGCGCGGTGCCGCGGACGGTGGCCGCGGTGGGCGAGCTCAGCCTCGCGGGAGAGATCCGCCCGGTGACCCAGGCCGCGCAGCGTCGCTCCGAGGCCGCGCGGCTGGGCTACGAGCAGGTCGTCGACGACCGCTCGAAGACTCTCCGCGCCGCACTCACCGACGTCCGCGCCCGAAGCACGTCCCGCCGCGACGAGCGCGACATCCCGCCCTTCTGAGCCCGGGTCCCCGTTCCGGCCGCCCCGTCCGTCCGGTCGACTGCGGCCCCGCGTCCGTCCGGTCGCCTGCGGCCCCGCGTCCGGCCCGGTCGACTGCGGCCCCGCGTCCGTCCCGCCCGACTGCGGCCTCGCGTCGGGCTTTCGAGTCGCATGAATGACCCCGTTTCGCGCCGAAACGGGGTCATTCATGCGACTCGAAACCGCGGAGTCAGGCGTCGAGAGCTTTCAGCAGTTCGTCGGGCGCGGCCTGCATCGGGTGGGGGCCGGCGATGTCGAGGAAGACCGTCGTGATCGGATGCGCCGCCAGGAACTTGCGCAGCCAGTCGGCGGTGTAGATGCCGACCCCGGGAGGCAGGTTGGCTGGCTTGTTCTTCGCATCGCTGAACAGCAGCAGCGCGAGGTCGCCCGTGTTCGGGTCGCGATAGGTCCACACCTCGCCGGTGTCGAGGGGGTTGTCGCGAGCGCCGGCCGCGATGAGCGGCACCACGATCGTGCCGTGGCGCAGGGCCAGGGCGACGGCCGCGACATCCTGCTTCTCCAACGCCTGGGCGAGCGCCTCGGAGCGGAAGTCCTCGGGGGCGGGCTTCTTCTTGGCGGGTTTCGCCTTCTTCGCTGCCATAAGTCCAGCTTATTCAGGGCTGCCGCCGCGGGCGTCAGCGACCGGATTATTCACGGCTCCGCAGCGCGGCAGGCGCATCCGCGGCCGGATACGATTGGGGCCCTCTCGAGTCCTCCATTGGGGACTGGGGTACTCGAGAGGGCCCTCGGACTCTCGAACGGCGATGTCGAAGCGCTGGGGACGCTGTAAGTCGACGCCACTGGGGATGGCACGATGCCGCATAGTCCCGAGAGTCATGTCTATGGTATCCCAAAAACATGCCACTGTCTGCACGAAATGTGAGTTCGGTGCTGTATTCGACAGTCTCTCAGTAGAGCAGGATCTGCTTGGTCGTGACCGACGCGAATCCGCCGATCTGCACGGCCACGTGATACGACGCCCCGCCGCCGGGGGCACGGGGCCTGTTCTCCTGGGCGCAGGTCTCGACGCTCGACCGGGTGCGGTCCCACACGACCGGATCCTTGCTCACCACGGTCGTGCCCGCCGCCAGCGTCGCGATCATGCTGCTCGGGTTTTCCTGGCAGTCCGTCGAGCGCCACCAGACGTCATCCCCGCTGGCGACCGTGAACACCTGCGTGGCGGAGCCGACGTCGATGGTGCAGTCCTTCGCGCCGTTGTTCGTGAGCGAGATCGACAGCTTCGGGAGCACTCCCGCCTGGTAGCTGTCGGCGTCGGTCACCGCGTCGACGACGATGTCCTTGGCGTCGCAGGCGACGACACCCGGCGTCTCCTCCGTCGTCGGGTCGGCGCTCGGCGACTCCCCGGCCGCCGCGTCCGTCGGAGAGGGGCTCGACGTGTCGGTGGAGGAGGTCGTGGGCGCCGGCTTCGCGTCACCGTGGGCCCAGGGCTGTGCCACCAGGAGCCAGACGCCGACGCCGATCACCGCCAGCAGCACCACCAGCGCTCCGATGAGCACCACCCGCCGACGACGATAGACGGCTGCGGAGTGGCGGGGCATGTCTCCAGGCTAACCGAGCCTCTTCAGCATCCTGGTGTTGCCGAGCGTGTTCGGCTTCACGTGTGCGAGGTCGAGGAACTCCTCGACACCGGCGTCGCCGCTGCGCAGGAGCTGCGAGTAGACATCGGGGTCGACGACCTGCTCGCCGATGGGCGTGAAGCCGCGACGCCCGAAGAACGCCGTCTCGAAGGTGAGGCAGAACAGCCGGGAGAGGCCGAGCACGCGCGCGTGCTCCTCGAGGCGGTCGACGATCGCGCCGCCGACGCCGTGCTGCAGCCAGTCATCGCGCACCATGAGCGTGCGCACCTCGCCGAGGTCCTCCCAGAACACGTGCAGTGCACCGCATCCGATCAGCTCTCCGCCGGCCTCGGCCACGACGAACTCCTGCACGGCTCCGTAGAGCACCGCGAGATCCTTGCCCAGGAGGATGCGCTGTTCGACCATCGGCTGCAGCAGGTTGCGGATGCCGACCACGTCTGCGCTCCGCGCCGGCCGCACGATGTACTCGCTCACGGAGACAAGCCTAGAACCCGCATCCCCCGAAGAGCCTGCGCGCCCCTCCCCGCGCGAAAAGTCGGAGTCCCGCCACGACACGCCGACGCAAGCCCCAACGCCGCGGCGTGTCGCACCGCGGCTCCGACTTTTCGCACACGCCCCTGCCGCGCCTGCCGCGCGCACCCCGCCCTGCGCCCCACACCGGGAACGACGAAGGGGCGGATGCCGCAGCATCCGCCCCTTCGTCGTTTCGAGTCACTCCCCGCTGGCGACCGCCAGGTCGGGGGTGCCGGAGATCGCTCCGCCGCCGGTGTTGACGCCGACCGAGACCTTCTCACCGCGCGGGCCGTGCTCGAACAGGAACTCCCCGTTCGCGGCATCCACCTTGACGTGGTCGCCGGAGTTGAGCTCGCCGTGCAGGATCTTCTCCGACAGACGGTCCTCGACCTCGTGCTGCATCGCGCGACGCAGCGGCCGGGCGCCGAGCGCCGGGTCGAAACCGATCTCGATGAGGCGCTCCTTGGCGGCCTGCGACAGCTCGATCGTCATGTCGCGGTCCAGCAGACGCTCGCCGAGGCGCTTGGTGAACAGATCCACGATCTGCACCAGCTCCTCCTTGTTCAGCTGCGGGAACACGATGATGTCGTCGACGCGGTTGAGGAACTCGGGCTTGAAGTGCCGCTTCAGCTCCTCGTTGACCTTGCCCTTCATCCGCTCGTACGACGTCGCGTTGCTGCCCTCGATCTGGAAGCCGACGGGGCCGCCGGCGATGTCGCGCGCACCGAGGTTGGTGGTCATGATGATGACCGTGTTCTTGAAGTCCACGATCCGACCCTGACCGTCGGTGAGTCGACCCTCCTCGAGGATCTGCAGGAGCGAGTTGAAGATGTCCGGGTGGGCCTTCTCGATCTCGTCGAAGAGCACCACGCTGAACGGCTTGCGGCGCACCTTCTCGGTGAGCTGACCGCCCTCCTCGAATCCGACGAACCCGGGAGGGGCTCCGAACAGACGCGAGACGGTGTGCTTCTCACCGAACTCGCTCATGTCGAGCGAGATCAGCGCGGCCTCGTCGTCGAAGAGGAACTCGGCGAGCGCCTTGGCCAGCTCGGTCTTCCCGACACCCGTAGGTCCGGCGAAGATGAACGAGCCCGAGGGACGCTTCGGGTCCTTGAGGCCGGCACGCTGACGACGGATCGTCTTGGAGAGGGCGGCGATCGCCTCCTCCTGGCCGATGACCCGCTGGTGCAGGGCCTTCTCCATGAACACGAGTCGCGAGGACTCCTCCTCGGTCAGCTTGAAGACCGGGATGCCGGTGGCCTGGGCGAGCACCTCGGCGATCAGCCCCTCGTCCACGACGGCGGGCGACGAGACGTCACCCGAGCGCCACTGCTTCTCGAGGCGCAGACGCTCGGCGAGGAGGCTCTTCTCCTCGTCGCGCAGGGCTGCGGCCTTCTCGAAGTCCTGCTCCTCGGAGGCGGCCTCCTTCTGCTCGCGGACCTTCGCGATCTTCTCGTCGAACTCGCGCAGCTCGGGCGGCGACGACAGGATGCTGAGGCGCAGGCGGGCACCGGCCTCGTCGATCAGGTCGATCGCCTTGTCGGGCAGGAAGCGGTCGGAGACGTAGCGGTCGGCGAGGTTCGCCGCGGCGACGAGGGCGCCGTCGGTGATCTGCACCTTGTGGTGCGCCTCGTAGCGGTCGCGCAGCCCCTTGAGGATGTTGATCGCGTGCGGCAGCGACGGCTCGTTGACCATCACCGACTGGAAGCGGCGCTCGAGCGCGGCGTCCTTCTCGAAGTGCTTGCGGTACTCGTCGAGCGTGGTCGCGCCGATGGTCTGCAGCTCGCCGCGGGCGAGCAGCGGCTTGAGGATCCTGGCCGCATCGATCGCACCCTCGGCGGCCCCCGCACCCACCAGGGTGTGGATCTCGTCGATGAAGACGATGATGTCGCCGCGGGTGCGGATCTCCTTGGTGACCTTCTTCAGGCGCTCCTCGAAGTCACCGCGGTAGCGGGAGCCGGCGATGAGCGAGCCGAGGTCGAGCGAGTAGAGCTGCTTGTCCTTCAGCGTCTCGGGCACATCGCCCTTGACGATGGCCTGCGCGAGGCCCTCGACGACGGCGGTCTTGCCGACGCCGGGCTCGCCGATGAGGACGGGGTTGTTCTTGGAGCGGCGGGAGAGGATCTGCATGACCCGCTCCGCCTCCTTCTCGCGCCCGATCACCGGGTCGAGCTTGTTGTCGCGCGCGGCCTGGGTGAGGTTGCGACCGAACTGGTCGAGCACCTGCGAGCCCTGGTTGCCGGCGGGCGAGTCGTTGGTCTGCGCGCCGACGGCGGCGGGCTCGCGGCCCGGAGCGCCGGAGAGCAGCTGGATGACCTGCTGGCGCACCTTGTTGAGGTCGGCGCCGAGCTTGACGAGCACCTGGGCAGCCACGCCCTCGCCCTCGCGGATGAGGCCGAGCAGGATGTGCTCGGTGCCGATGTAGTTGTGGCCGAGCTGGAGGGCCTCGCGGAGGCTGAGCTCGAGCACCTTCTTGGCGCGCGGCGTGAAGGGGATGTGGCCGGTCGGCTGCTGCTGACCCTGGCCGATGATGTCCTGCACCTGCTCGCGGACGGCGTCAAGGGAGATGCCGAGACTCTCGAGCGCCTTGGCGGCGACGCCCTCGCCCTCGTGGATGAGGCCGAGCAGGATGTGCTCGGTGCCGATGTAGTTGTGGTTGAGCATCTTCGCCTCTTCCTGGGCGAGGACGACCACTCGACGGGCTCGGTCCGTAAATCTCTCGAACATTGTTGACTCCTTGGTTCGTTCCCCGCTCTCCCGGTGCCGGAACGAGCGAGGGTCGAAGCGCTGATACATCGAGAGTAACCACCGGGCGGATGCCGTATGCCCGTGTTCGCCGTGGGCATAGAACGCACGGTGGTGCCGCATCCGCTGGAGTCGGGGATGGGGACTTCTCCCCATCCCCGCGACCCTATCGATCCGCTGTGAACCCCGTAGCGTGGAGTCATGAACATCGACCGGAAGATGCGCACCCCTGCCCGCCTGCTGATGGCCCTGCCCATCGCCGCCCTCGCCGTCTCGCTCTCGGCGTGCGGCGCCAGCCGTCCGAGCGAAGCCCAGGTCGAGAAGGGGCTCACGAAGTACTTCGAGGAGGCCGGCCTCGGAGACTCCCTCCCCGAGGGCGCCGCCTCGTGCTTCGCGGGCTACCTCGTCGACTCGAAGCTCAGCAACGAGACCCTCAGCTACATGGCCGAGGGCAAGGACCAGGTGTCCAGCGTCGAGGACCGCGACCTCAGCTTCAAGATCATCCAGGACAACCTCGAGGAGTGCATGTCCTGATCTCGCACGGGGGAAGACGGAGGATGACGGATGCTGTCGGCATCCGTCATCCTTCGTCATATCCACCCAGGGAATTCACAGGCGCTCGTAGCGTTTACCCCTAGGGCGTGCACTCGGCACGCCGAAAAACCTGGAGTTCTCCCCGATGACCACCCCCGCACGCGCCCCGAAGGCGCCCGATACCCGAGGCCCCGTGCGCAAGCTGCTGACCTCGTTCGGCTTCCAGATCATCGCCGCCCTCGTGCTCGGCATCGGCGCCGGCCTCCTGGCGCGCAACCTCGGCGCCACGGCCGAGACGCCCAACGGCCTCTCCGCCACCCTCGACACCATCGGCAGCTCCTACGTGACGCTGCTGCGCGCGGCCGTCGTCCCCCTCATCTTCACCGCGATCGTCGCCAGCATCTCCAACCTGCGCCGCGTGCAGAACGCGGCGCGCCTCGCCGGTCAGACGCTGCTGTGGTTCGCCATCACCGCCTTCATCGCCGTGACCATCGGCATCGTGCTCGGCCTGGTCATCCAGCCCGGCGCCAAGGCCGGAGAAGGCCTGACCACCGGAGAGCCGTACACCGTCGGCACCTGGTGGAACTTCCTGCTCGGCCTCATCCCGCAGAACTTCCTCGGCCTCACGGTCAACACCTCGCTCGACGCCGAGGCCGGCACCGCCGCCTCCTCCGTCGGCTTCAACATCCTCCAGGTGATCGTGGTCGCCGCCGCCGTCGGCATCGCCGCGCTCAAGGCCGGCAAGAAGGCCGAGCCCTTCCTCGCCTTCACCGAGTCGCTGCTCAAGGTCATCCAGCGCGTGCTGTGGTGGATCATCCGCATCGCGCCGCTCGGCACCTTCGGCCTCATCGGAGCCGCGGTCGTCAAGTACGGCTGGGAGAAGCTTGCCTCGCTGGGCTGGTTCGCGATCGCGATCTACATCGGCCTCGCGCTCGTCCTGTTCGTGGTCTACCCGATCCTCGTGAAGACGCACGGACTCTCCATCAAGCAGTACTTCTCCGGCGTGTGGCCGGCCGTGCAGCTGGCCTTCGTGAGCCGGTCCTCGATCGGCACGCTGCCCCTCACCGAGCGCGTCACCGAGCGCAACCTCGGCGTCCCCCGCTCCTACGCCTCCTTCGCCGTGCCGTTCGGCGCGACGACCAAGATGGACGGCTGCGCCGCGATCTACCCGGCCATCGCCGCGATCTTCGTCGCGCAGTTCTTCGGCATCGAGCTCAACTTCGTGCAGTACCTGCTGATCGTGATCGTCTCGGTCGTCGGCTCCGCCGCCACCGCCGGCACCACGGGCGCGATCGTCATGCTCACGCTGACGCTGTCGACCCTCGGCCTCCCGCTCGAGGGCGTCGGACTGCTCATCGCGATCGACCCGATCCTCGACATGGGCCGCACCGCGGTCAACGTCGCCGGTCAGGCGCTCGTCCCGACCATCGTCGCCAAGCGAGAGGGCATCCTCGACGAGGAGCTCTACAACGCCCCGCGCGAGGGCCTGCCCTTCGCCGACGACTCCTCCGACGAGGACGCCCCCGGCGCGGGCGGCTCCAAGGAGCCCGTCGCCGCGAGCTGACGCGCCGCATGCAAGAAGAGCGCCCCATCCCGTCCGCGGGGTGGGGCGCTCTCGCGTGTCGGGTCCGACGGGTCGAGAAGGGCGGGATGCCGTCCTATGCGCGACCCTGCTGCCGGGCGGCGCCGCGGGTGTCGAGCGCCAGCTCCTCGGCATCCATCGCCGTCATCAGCTCGCGCATGACCTCCTCGTCGAGGTTGCCGGCGTCGCGTTCGGCGAGCACGATGTCCCGCCGCACCTGCAGCCACCCGCGTGAGAGCGCAACGAGGTCGTCGTACGACGGACGGGTCACGGTGCCCTCGACCTGCTGCGCCTCGTCGGTGTCCTTCTCCACCCGCGACATCCTCCTCGCGAACGCGTCGAAGATCTGCAGGTCGAGCGCCCCGTGCGTCGACTCCCACTCCACTCGCTTGGCCGCGAGGTACGCCTTTCCCGCCTCACGTGTCTTGGCCTGCACGGCGGCGAGCGCCGCGGCGTCCTCCTCGTGCTCGGTGTCGTTCGCGATGCCGAGGCGCGTGATGAGCATGGGCAGCGTCAGCCCCTGCAGCAGCAGAGTGCCGACCGTCACGATGAACGCCACGACGACGATCGCGTGCGAGGCCTCGGTGCCGAGCGTGGCGAGGTCCGCCGCGGCGAGCGCCGTCGCCAGGGTGACGACGCCCCGCATGCCCGCCCAGGAGATGACGGCGTTGTCCTTCCAGGTGAGCTGCAGCCCGGCCATCCGCTCCCGGACGATCCGGGTGCGCAACTCCTCGGGGTCGTGATCGCGCCAGCGCCGTGACCGTTCGCGCCTGCGGTCGAACTCCCCCGACTCGACACTGCGGTCCCACCGGGCGAGCCGTCGGCGGTCCTTGCGGTTCGCCCAGGCGTTCGCGGGGTAGACGTAGAGCGGCCGCACGATGAGCACCACCACGAGCACCGCGGCGGACAGCCAGAGGATGTGGCCGACCGACTCGCTGCCGAGGTCGGCGAGCACCCGCGGGAACTGCAGTCCGATGTAGGCGAACACGAAGCTCTCCAGCAGCAGATCGGCCGAGAGCCACAGCGGCTTCTCCTGCTGGCGGGTCGTGTAGTCGGTGCGCGGCGAGTTGAAGCCGACGTAGATGCCCATCGCGACCACGGCGAGCACGCCGGAACCGCCCAGGTGCTCCGCGATCGCGTAGGCCCCGAACGGGGCGAGCAGGCCGAATGTGCCGATCACGACGGCATCGTCGATGCGCATGCGCAGCTGGTGCAGTCCGATGCCGAAGATCAGGCCGATGATGACGCCGACCACGACGGCGACCACGAACTGCCAGATGCCGTCCCAGACCGTGAGCGTCTGAGCCGCGAGGATGGCCGCGAACACCCGGTACAGGGTCAGAGAGGTGGCGTCGTTGATGAGGCTCTCCCCCGAGAGCACGTTCATGATGCGCCGGGGAAGGCCGAGCTTGCGGCCGATCGCCGCGGCGGAGACCGCGTCGGGCGGGGCGACGATCGCGCCGAGCAACAGCGCCCCGGGCAGCGTCAGCGACGGCAGGATCAGCCAGGCGACGAGTCCGACGGCGAGAGCGGTGACCAGCACCAGCCAGATCCCCAGCCGCTGGATCTGCGGGAGGCTGCGCTTGAAGCCGACGAACGACACGTCGAGCGCGGCCGAGTACAGCAGCGGCGGCAGGACCAGGTTCAGCAGCAGGTGACCGTCGGTCTGCAGGTCGGGCACGAAGGGCAGGAGGGATGCCGCGAGGGCCGCCACCGTGACCAGCAGCGGCGCCGGCCAGCCGCGCCAGCGGGCGATCGCCGCCACGACGACGCTGCCCACGAGAATGTAGAAGAACTCGGCATCCATGTGCCAACGGTAACGGGAATGCCGACATCCGCGCGGACCTGGTTCGCGAATCGTGCGACGCCCCTCGAAGGCGCGACGATCCGCGGCGAGGTCACGCTCCTGGCCCGCGCTCCTCGCGCAGGATCGCGTTCTCATCCTCGAGATCGAGGACGCGGCGGATGCCGGCGATGTTGATGCCCTCGTCGCGCAGATCGGTCACGCGACGCAGCCGGGCGATGTCGTCATCGCTGTAACGCCGCGTCCCTCCGTCGCTGCGTGCCGGCGTGAGGAGCCCCTTCGCCTCGAAGAGCCGCAGGCTGGCCTCGGGCACACCGCTCAGCTCCGCGGCGACGGCGATGCCGTACACCGGCGTCTGCGAGTCGCGGTTCGTCATGCGCCTTCTTTCTTCGTGGGGACTTGCATTCTATCGGCTCGGTGTTCTATAACAAATCTACATGGCGAGATGCAGATAATCTCGTGAAGAAGATGCCCTTCGGGGCCGCACGAAAGGAGACACTCATGGCACTGTCATTCGATCCGTTCAGTCAGCTCGACCGCTTCGCCGCGAGCGTGCTGGACTCCGTTCGCGCACCACGGCTCATGCCGGTTGACCTGTTCCGCGATGGCGAACGGTACCTCCTGCACGCCGACCTCCCCGGCGTCGATCCCGGCTCGATCGACGTCGACGTCGACGGCTCGCAGCTCACGATCCGCGCGCAGCGCACGGCCGACACGCGTGAGGGCGTGCGCTGGCTGGCCCGCGAACGCGGCGCCGGCCAGTTCCTCCGCCAGTTCACGCTCGGCGAGGGCGTCGATCTCGACGGCATCAGCGCCTCGTACGAGAGCGGCGTGCTGTCGGTGATCATCCCGGTCAGCGAGCGCGCCAAGCCGCGCAAGATCGAGGTCGAGTCCCGCGAGCAGCGCCAGGCCATCGACGCCTGACGCCCGGCGGAAGCCACCGCCGGTCCGCCACCGGGAGGCGCCGGTATCGACCCCGGCGCCTCCCCTCACACGGAAAGGAAGAAGAAGACATGCCGCACTCCTCCGCACTCGATCGCTTCCTCGCCGGGATGGAGTACCCGGCTCTGCGCGACGACCTGCTCCGAGAGGCCGCACGCGAAGGGCTCGACGCCGACGACCGCGCTCAGCTCGAATCGCTGCCAGAGCAGACCTACGGCGCCGCCTGGCACGTTCGCTACCGCCTGGCCCGTCAGTCGCTCGCCGACGCCTTCGCACCGCGCGAACCGGTGCGGGCCTGAAGGGCCGCGTCGCCCGGGGAGGGCGGGAATTCCCCGCCCTCCCCCGTCGTTGACCGAGGTGATGACTTCCACCGCTCTCTCCGTCCTCGACCTCGTCCCGGTGCGAACCGGGCAGACCAGCGCGGAGGCCGTGGCAGCCTCCCTCTCCCTCGCGGAGACGGCCGACCGGCTCGGCTACCGCCGGTACTGGTTCGCGGAACACCACAACATGCCTGCGGTCGCCTCGACCACCCCGCCGGTGCTCATCGCCGCTGCGGCGACCCGCACCTCCCGCGTGCGCCTCGGCTCGGGCGGCGTGATGCTGCCCAACCACGCTCCGCTGATCGTCGCCGAGCAGTTCGCCGCGCTGGAGGCTATCGCCCCCGGCCGCATCGACCTCGGCCTCGGCCGCGCCCCCGGCAGCGACCCCGTGATCACGCAGCTGCTGCGCGGTTCGGGCACGACGAGCGATGTGGAGCAGTTCCCTCAGCACGTGCAGGACATCTCCGCGCTGATCTCCGGCGAGGGCGCCACCGTGCGCTTCACGTCGGGCGGCGAGTACACCGTGCACGCGACGCCCGCCGCCACCGGGGCGCCCGAGGTGTGGCTGCTCGGGTCGAGCGACTACTCGGCGCAGCTCGCGGCATCCCTCGGCCTGCCCTACGTCTTCGCCAACCACTTCTCGGGGCAGGGGCTGGAACGCGCCCTCGACCTGTACCGCACCGGGTACCGCCCCAGCGAGGAGCATCCGGAACCGCGCACCTTCCTCACGGTCAACGCCGTCGCCGCCCCCACGCAGGAGGAGGCGGAGCAGCGCGCCCTGCCGCAGCTGCGCATGATGGCGCGGCTGCGGCTGAACAAGCCGCTGATCGCACTGGAGACCGTCGAGCAGGCGGTGGCGGCGTCGGCCGAGCCGGATGCCGCCACCGAGCAGGTCGTGTCCGCCGCCAGGGAGCGCTGGTTCGTCGGCACCGGCGAGTCCGTCGCGTCCGAGGTGCGAGCGTTCGCCGCACGGTACGGCGTCGACGAGGTCATGCTGTCCCCCGTGGCCGGGGCGTTCGAGTCCGAGGCCCGCGATGCGGCCACGGGGCGGGCGCAGACGCTGGAGCTCGTCGCCGCCGCGATCTGAGGCGGGTCGCGCGACCGGGTTCTCGCCCGTTTCTCGGACGCGTGCACGTTTCTCGGACGCGTGCACGTTTTTCGGACGCTTGCACGTTTCTCGGACGCGCGCACGTCTTTCGGACGCTTGCACGTTTTTCGGACGTTTGCACGTTTTTCGGACGTTTGCACGTTCTTCGGACGCTTCGGTCTCGAGCATCCGAGATTCGCGCGAACGTCCGAAATTCGTGAGGGCCGTCGGACGGCGCTCAGAGTCCCGGACGGCGAGACCGGAGCCTGAGACCAGGGCCCGGCTGCGGGAGCGGACTACGCCTCGGGTTCGCCGGAGAGGATGCCGCGCAGCCAGTCGCGCGCCTCTACGAAGACGTCGTCGGCGTAGCGGTCGGGGTACTGCACGATCTGCCGGTCGGCCCGGGGGTACGACCCGAGGAAGACCACGCGCGGGCTGAAACGGCGGATGCCGAGCAGCGCATCGGCCATGCGCTCGTGCTCGATGTGGCCGTCGGCGTCGATGACGAACCGGTAGCGGCCGAGCTCGTCGCCGATCGGGCGGGACTCGATGAGGGAGAGGTTGATGCCGCGGGTGGAGAACTGCTCGAGCATCTCCAGCAGCGACCCGGGGTGGTCATGCGGCAGCTCGACGATGAGGGAGGTCTTGTCGGCGCCGGTGGGCTCGGGCGAGCGGGTGGTGCGGGTCACGAGCACGAAGCGCGTGACGGCCTGCGCGTTGTCGCCGATCTCCGACGCCAGCACCTCGACGTCGTGGTGCTGCACGATGCCGGGGGCCGCGATCGCGGCTTGGGCGGGCAGGGTGCCGTCGAGCACGCCGATCGCCGAGGCGACGTTGCTCGCGGCCGGCACGTGCGAGTGCTTCGGCAGGTGCTCCCCGAGCCAGCCGTGGCACTGCGCATAGGCGACGGGATGGGCGGCGATGACGTTCACGTCGTCCAGGCGCGTGCCAGGGGCCGCCACCAGTACGAAGTTCACCGGCACCAGGTACTCGCCGACGATCCGCAGACCCGGCAGCGTCGCCAGGGCGTCCTGCGTGGTGGACACCCCGCCCTCGATCGAGTTCTCGATCGCGATCATGGCGGCGTCGCTGCGCCCCTCCAGCACGTCGGCGAGGGCCTCGCCGACGTTGTGCACGGGACGCCAGTCCTGGCCGCGCGCCTCGGCCACCTGATCGAGAGCCGCCTCCGTGAAGGTGCCTGCAGGGCCGAGATAGCTGTAGGTGCGGCGTTCGGTCACGCGTTTCACCTTAGCCCTCCCGCCGCGCGCAGGAGTCGCCGACATCGTCACGGACCTCGCGAGCACCGCATCGCCGGATCATCCGGAATGCACAGGCGACGCAGCCGGAATACACATGACACGGAGGATGCGATCGTGCCGCGCAGACGGCAGACTGTGTGCATGACGAGCCGTGCCGGCCTCCCCGCGGAGGAAAGTGACCTCATCGACGTCGACGAACTGATCGCCGCCTACTACGACCGAGTCCCCGATCCGGAGGTCCCCGGTGAGCGCGTGGTCTTCGGCACCAGCGGCCATCGCGGCTCGTCGCTGTCGAACAGCTTCAACGAGAACCACATCCTCGCCACCACCCAGGCCATCGTCGACTACCGCACGGCGCAGGGCATCACGGGTCCGCTCTTCCTCGGCCGCGACACCCACGCCCTGTCCCTGCCGGCGGAGCGCAGCGCGATCGAGGTCCTGGTCGCCAACGGGGTCGACGTGCGCATCGACGCGCGCGACTCCTGGGTTCCCACCCCGGCGCTCAGCCACGCGATCCTCACCTACAACCGCGACCTGGCGGCGGATGACACGGGCCGCGCAGACGGCATCGTCGTCACCCCCAGCCACAACCCCCCGCGCGACGGCGGCTTCAAGTACAACCCGCCGCACGGCGGACCGGCCGACACCGATGCGACGGGCTGGATCGCCGACCGCGCCAACGAGCTCATCCGCGCCGGTCTCGTCGGCGTCACGCGCGTTCGTCACGCCGATCTCGACCTCGATGCGATCGGCACATACGACTTCCGCGACGCCTACGTGCGTGACCTGTCGTCGATCATCGACGTCGACGCCATCCGCCGAGCGGGTGTGCGCATCGGCGCCGACCCGCTGGGCGGGGCCTCTGTCGAGTACTGGGCGCTCATCGCCGAGGTGCACGACCTCGACCTCACCGTCGTGAACCCCGAGGTCGACCCGACCTGGCGCTTCATGACGCTCGACTGGGACGAGAAGATCCGCATGGACCCGTCGTCGCCGTCCGCCATGGCCTCCCTCGTCGCCAAGAAGGGCGACTACGACGTGCTCACCGGCAACGACGCGGATGCCGACCGGCACGGGATCGTCACCCCCGACGCCGGGCTGATGAACCCGAACCACTACCTCGCCGTGGCGATCGACTATCTGTTCTCGCACCGTGCCGAGTGGCCGCGCGATGCGGCGATCGGCAAGACCCTCGTCTCGTCGATGATCATCGACCGCGTCGCCGAGTCCCTGGGCCGGCGCCTGCTGGAGGTACCCGTCGGGTTCAAGTGGTTCGTGCCCGGCCTGCTCGACGGTTCCGTCGCCTTCGGCGGCGAGGAGTCCGCCGGAGCCTCGTTCCTGCGCAAGGACGGCTCGGTCTGGTCGACCGACAAGGACGGCATCCTGCTCTGCCTGCTGGCGGCCGAGATCATCGCCGTCACCGGCAAGTCCCCGTCGGAGCGGTACCGCGAGCTCGAGGCCGCGTTCGGCGCCTCCGCATACCAGCGGGTGGATGCTCCGGCCTCACCCGAGCAGAAGGCGGCGCTGTCGAAGCTGGCGCCGGAGGCCGTCTCGGCGACGACGCTCGCGGGCGAGGAGATCACCGCCAAGCTGTCGCACGCACCCGGCAACGGCGCGGCGATCGGCGGTCTCAAGGTGCAGACCGAGCACGCGTGGTTCGCCGCACGTCCGTCGGGCACCGAAGACGTCTACAAGCTCTATGCCGAGAGCCTGCGCGGAGCCGAGCACCTCGCAGAGGTGCAGGCCGAGGCCAGGGCGGTGGTGAGCGCCGCCCTGGGCGGCTGAGCCCGGCCGGGGCAGCGAAGGCAGAGGGGGCTCAGCGCGTGTCGCCGACGCCCCAGCCATAGGCGAGCTTGTGCGCCTTGAGGACGAAGAACGACTCCGTCTGCACGACGCCGGGGATCTTCTGCAGGGTGCCGAACATCAGATCGGTGTAGTGGTCGATGTCTCGGCAGACGACCTCGACCATGACGTCGAACGAACCGCTGGTGAGGACCACGTAGCTGGTCTCCTGCAGCGCCGACAGCGCTTCGCACACCTCGGGCGCGGTACCCGCCTCGCAGCGGATCCCGATGAGTGCGAGCCTGTCGAACCCGATGTTGAGCGGGTTGGCGATCCCCACGATCTGGAACAGCCCGCTGTCCTGCAGCCGCTGCACCCGGTACCGCACGGACGATGCGGAGACCCCGAGGTCCTGGGCCAGAACGCTGAACGGGGTGCGCCCGTCGATCTGGAGCGCGGCGATGAGCTTGCGATCCAGCTCGTCGAGGTCGAGGTGCGCAGCGGAGTGCTCGCGATCCGACATGGGGCCTCCTGGCTCGGCGTGACGTGAACATCCTATAGACGGATGGGGCGGCGGCCCCGCAGTGCGGAACCGCCGCCCGCGACGGATCAGTCGCCGAGATGGATGACCGAGGTGCGCAGGTCTGTCATGTCGTGCAGCGTGTACATGCCGCCGATGCGACCCCAGCCGGTGCCCTTGCCTCCGGCCCCGCCGAACGGCATGTTGATGTCCCACCAGCCGTTCGACTCGTTCAGCAGCACCTGTCCGGTCTCGAGCTCCTCGAGGAAGCGGTAGCCGCGAGTGAGATCCCTGGTGAACACCGCCGACTGCAGCCCCAGGCTGTCGGCGTTGGCGATGCGCAGCGCGTCGTCGTCGTCCTGCGCGGTGAGGATGGGCAGCACCGGACCGAACGACTCCTCGCGGGAGAGCAGCGACTGCTCGGACACCCCGTCGACGATCGTGAACTCGTAGTAGAGGTCGGTCGGGAAGCCCGATGCCCGGCCGCCGCCCGTGAGCACATCGAATCCGAGTGCGCGAGCCTCCGCCAGATGACGGTCCATCTTCTCGGCGACCCCCGCGTTGTTCAGGGGCCCGAGGTTCACCGCGGGGTCGAACGGGTCGCCGAGCCTGACGGTCTTGGCGTAGGCCAGCGCCGCATCGACGAAGGCGTCATGCGCGCCGCGGTGCACGATCACGCGTTCGGTGGCGCAGCACACCTGACCGGCGCAGTAGAAGGCGGAGTCCACGGCTGCCTTCGCCGCGCGCTCGATGTTGGCGTCGTCGAGCACGATCACCGGACCATTGCCCGAGCACTCCATGACGGAACGCTTGAGTCCGGCAGTCGCCTGGATCTTCGCCCCCGTGGCTGACGAGCCGATGAATCCGATCGCGTGGATGCCGGGGTGCGCGACGAGCGCAGACCCGAAAGCTCCTTCGCCGGGGAGGATGTTGACGAGGCCGTCAGGCAGCCCGGCCTCGGCGAGGTACTCCATCGCCTTGAGCACGGTGAGCGAGGTGTGGATCGGCGGCTTGACGACGAGGGCGTTGCCCGTTGCCAGACCGGGAGCCGCGAACTCGGTGAACATGAGCAGCGGGAAATTCCAGGGGGTGATGATGGCCCACGTCCCGACGGCCTGGCGCCAGGTGTGCATGCGCTTCTGCGGATCGGATGACGGGATCGTCTCTCCGTAGAGGCGCAGCGCGTCTTCGGCGTGGAGGTGGAAGAGCTGGGCAGCCTCCGACACGTCAGCCCGGGACTCCGCCAGCGGCTTGCCCTGCTCGAGGGTCTGCAGCAGCGCGAGCTCCTCGACGTGGGCGCCCAGGATGTCGCCGATGCGGTGGCAGATCTCCGCACGACGCCACACGCCGACGCGACGCCATTCGCGCTGCGCGCGGTTGGCGGCTGCCACGGCACGGTCGAGATCGTCCGCGGTGGGCACGGGGAGCGCCGCGATCGTCCGCCCCGTCACGGGGCTCACCACCTCGAACCGCTCACCGCCTGAGCCGTCTGTGTAACCGCCGTCGATGAAGAGCTGCGGCGTGGGCTCGGGTACCTGCAGTGACATGGCGCGTATCTCCTGTCGTCGTTGACGTATGCGAAGTGAGGCCAGCCTAGTCATGGTTTGCGGAATTGACAATGCTTGCGGCACTCCAATTCATGATTCAATAATGTGAGCACCACAATTTAGCTGATCCAGCAGAGTAGCTCGTCAATCGTGGTTCGATACGCATGCGATAGCGACCGCACCTCCCGCGCTGCCCACGAGCAGATTGGATCGGCATCGAGACGAGGGGACGGACCCGCCGTGCAGACACCGACCAGCTTCGAACGCGCCGAACAGCGCGCGGACTTCGCGGCGGCCGCCGCGTCGCTCGCAGACGCGCGTCGCGTGCCCTTCTGGCTCGACGACCTCGGCCCCCGCCCCGAGCCCGCGGTGCTGCAGGGCGACACCGCCGCCGACCTCGTCGTCGTCGGCGGCGGCTACGCCGGCCTGTGGACCGCACTGCGCGCGAAGGAGCGCGACCCCGACCGCGATGTCGTGATCGTCGAGGCCGACCGCATCGCCTGGGCCGCCTCCGGGCGCAACGGCGGATTCTGCGAACCCAGCCTCACGCACGGGCGCGCGAACGCCGGCATCCACGTGCCCGGCGAGGAGCGGATCGCCGCCGAGCTCGGCGCTCGCAACCTCGCCGAGCTCCTCGACACTCTCGACCGCTACGGCATCGAGTGCGACATCCAGCCGCACGGCGTCATCAAACTCGCCACCGAGCCGCACCAGGAAGACGCCATCCGACGCCTCGCCGACGGCGACCCCAGCATCCGCGTACTCGAGGGGGACGCACTGCAGCACGAAGTGCGCACCCCAGCCGCCCGCGTGGGCGGCTGGGCCACCGAGGAGGGCGTCACCCTCAATCCGGCCAAGCTCGCCATGGGGCTGCACGACGTCTGCCTCCGACTCGGATGCCGGGTGTTCGAGAACACCCCCGCCACCGGGCTGCGCAGTCTCGGGCGGGGTGCGGGCGTCGCCGTGCGCACCGCCGGGGGCACGATCACGGCCCGGCATGTCGCGCTGGCCACCAACGGATTCCCCTCCCTGCTGCGCCGCACCAGGCTCTTCACCGTGCCGGTGTACGACTACGCCGTGGTCACCGAGCCGCTGACTCCGGCGCAGCGCGAGAGCCTGGGGTGGGAGAGGGCTCAGGGCATCACCGACCTGAACAGCCGCTTCCACTACATGCGCCTGTTGAAGGACTCGGCGGGCCGAGACCGGCTCCTCCTCGGCGGCTACGATGCCATCTACCACTTCGGCAAGAGCATCCGCCCGGAACACGACGTGAGCGAACCGACCTTCCGGCGACTCGCCGTGCATCTCGGCGTGTTCTTCCCCCAGCTCGAGGGGGTGCGATTCAGTCACGCCTGGGGTGGCATGATCGACACCTGCAGCCGGTTCTTCGCCTTCTTCACGCAGGCGCTGCACGGGCAGGTCGTCTCAGCCGCCGGATTCACGGGGCTGGGGGTGGCCGCCACCCGGTTCGCGGCCGACGCCATGCTCGACCTCCTCGACGGTGCCGACACGGAGCGCACCCGCACGGGGCTCGTGCGCCGACGCCCCTTCCCCTTCCCGCCCGAGCCGTTCGCATGGCCGGCGATCCGCTTCACTGCAGCCCAGATGGCTCGCGCCGACCGCCGTGGGGGACGTCAGGGAGTGTGGCTGTGGATCCTGGAGAAGTGCAAGCTCGGCTTCGACTCCTGACGGGGTCGTGCATGAGGAAGGGGCCCGGCGCGCGCCGGGCCCCTTCCTCATGCGGTCTTCAGCCGACCGGCACCGGCTCAGCGACCCGGCGCACGTCCTTCGCGAACAGGGCGCAGACGACGTTGAGCACGAAGGTGGCGACGACCATCGCCACGAACCCGATCACGTAGTCTCCCGTCGCGTCTTTCACCACACCCAGGAAGTACGGGTAGACGAATCCCCCGACGATGAATCCGATGCCCAGCACGAACCCGTTGACGGCGCCGATCATGCGGGCTGGGACCGATTCGGCCGCGAGTGCGAGCGCCAACGGCATTCCCGTGTAGACGCCCAGGCCGACGAGCGGCAGGCAGATCGCCACGAGCACGTACTGCCCCGTCGCAAGGCTGAGGGTCAGCGCCGCGAGGAACACGGTCATCGCGAGACCGGCTGCGACGATCAGGCCCTTTCGACGCCCGAGCCGATCGGAGACGAGTCCGAACACGATCGAGGTGATCATGCCGATCAACACGTAGAGCGACGAGAACAGGCCGGCCAGGGTCGGGTCCCAGCCGGCGCCCTCGATCAGGATCGTCGGCATCCACACGGCGACGACCGCGAAGATCCCCCACTCGCCGATGAAGAACGCCGCGGCCATCAGCACGTTCCGGCTGAACAGCCAACTGACCGTCGACCTCCCCGACTCGTCGGCCTCCACGGCATCCGCCTCCTGCGCGACGGCCGGAGCATCCTTCAAGAAGAGCGCCGCGACGAGGAACACCAACACGAGCAACCCGCCCCCGATGGCCGAACCCGTGCGCCAGCCGACGGCCACGAGCACGAGCGCGAAGGCGTAGAGGGCGAAGGCGGTGCCGATGCCGTCGGAGGTGAACATGACGCCGAGCGCGATGCCGCTGCGGCGCTCGCGCTCGAACCAGTTCACGGCCATCGTGTACGGGCCGACGAAGAGCAGGCCGACGCCGATGCCGCTGACTGCACGACCCAGCATGAGCAGGGTGTAGTCCGGCGCCCAGGCGAACAGCAGCTGACCGACGACGGAGGCGGCGATGCCGACGAGGATGATCTTCTTGATGCCCCACCGATCGCCGATGACCCCGGCGAAGGGAAGGACGAGCCCGCCGACGAGGGCGGTGATCGAACCGAGCAGTCCGGCCTGCGCCGCACTGAGGGAGAACTCCTCGGAGATCTCGATGAGGCTGACACTCCAGCCGATGTAGGGGATGAAGCAGGCGATGAGAACGAGGTAGGACAGGCTCAGCATCACCCACTTCGTCGTGGGTTTCGTCGCGTGCATTGTCACGTCTTTCCAGTCGGAGCCGAGACGCGTCGGGAGCGCTCCTCAGCGAGCTACGTAGTTGACAATCGAAAGACCACTTTCTTAGTGATCTGAGCATGAATCTATACCCACTATCGCTGTATCACTAGATCAGCAGGAAATTAGTTGCTGATTCCGCGCCACTCTGCCGGCCACGCGAGGCCGCACGACGCTCGCGCCCCCGGGCGAGAACGCCGCGGCGGGCGCCGCGGACACGAGAAACGGCTCAGGCGCTATCGCGCACGACGAGATCGGTCGGGATCACGAGGGGGCCCGCGGCCTGGGGAGAGCCTTCGATCTCGGCGACGAGGGCCTGCACGGCACGATGGGCGAGCGCCGTGAAGTCCTGGCGGATGGTCGTCAGCGGGGGTCGGTAGTTGGCGGCGTCCGGCACGTCGTCGAAGCCGATCACGGCGACGTCCTCCGGCACCCTGCGTCCGGACTCGGCGAGGGCGCGCATGAGGCCCAGTGCCATCTGATCGTTGGCGCAGAACACCGCGGATGCCGCGGCCAGGGCGCCACCGGCGGCGTACCCCGCCTCCGCGCTCCAGTCTCCGCGCACGACCTCGGGCGCCGCGATCCCCGCGGCCTCGAGGGTCTGCCGCCATCCGCGCTCGCGCTCGGCCGCGGCGAACGAGTCGGCGGGTCCGGCCAGGTGGTGCACGGCACCGCGACCGCGTGCGAGGAGGTGAGCCGTGGCCGCCACCGCCCCTCCCGCATGATCGCTGTGCACGGTGACCAGGCCGGCGGATGCCGCGGCATCGACGACGACCAGCCGGAGCCCTGCCGGTCGCTCCGCCCCCGACATCCGCGCGGACGCCTCGTTGAGAACGATCGCACCGTCGACCTCCTGCTCGGCGAGCCGCTCGAACGCCTCGCCGATATCGGCGGATGCCGTGACGAGCGTGAGCGCGTAGCCGAGCTCGGCCGCAGCCTCGGCCGTGGCCTGCAGCATCCGTGAGTTGCCGACCGTCGCGAGCGTGGTGACGACGAGACCGATGGTCTGCGACCGCCCGGTCCGCAGCGCCCGCGCCGCGCGATGGGGCCGATAGCCGAGCTCGGCCATCGCCCGCTCGACGCGCTCCCGGGTCGCAGGGTCGACGCGCGGGCTGCCGTTGGCCACACGCGAGACCGTCTGCCCTGAGACTCCCGCGCGAGCGGCGACCATCGCCATCGAGACGCGCCCCGTGGCGGCGCGGCGTCGACGAGGGGCACTCCCGTGCGCGTCGTCGATCGGGTCGGACAGCTCGGTCATCGGCATCCCCCGTTCGCGGTTCGTCGATGTTGACGTTATCACGGGGCGTGTGTCACCATGTTTACGTGAACACGCAGAATACTCGGGGGATGCGGACCGAGGCGCTCGGCGCCGGCGTCACGCGGCGCGCCACGGTGCTGGCCGACGGTCGCGACCTGATCTACTACGACGACCCGGACACGACGCTCCCCGCCGAGCGCTCGGTCGACGCCCGCACGCTCGACCCGCGCCCCGACACGGCGACCATGCGCCTCGACGTGCTCACGGGCGACTGGATCACCGTCGCGTCGAACCGGCAGAACCGGGTGATGATGCCGTCGGCCGACGCCGACCCGCTCGCTCCGCAGACGCCGACGAACCCCTCGGAGGTGCCGTCGCGCTACGACGTCGCGGTGTTCGAGAACCGATCGCCCGCATTCGGCCCCGCCCTCGCCGAGGTCGCGGGCGCCGCGCCCGCCGCGAGCAACCCGCCACGAGGGCTCGACGACCTCTCCGCCCTCGGCCTCGGACGCACGCGCACCTCGGTCGGCCGCTGCGAGGTCGTGTGCTTCAGCCCGGAGCCCACCGGATCCTTCGGCACCCAGACCGTCACGCGTGCCCGCACGGTGATCGAGGCCTGGGCCGACCGCACGGCCGCGCTCTCCCAGCTCCCCGGCATCGAGCAGGTGTTCCCGTTCGAGAACCGCGGCGAGGCCATCGGCGTCACCCTGCCGCATCCGCACGGGCAGATCTACGCCTACCCCTACGTCACCCCGCGCACTACCCGTGTGCTCGACAGCATCGACCGCACCGCGCCCGACCTGTTCCAGCGCATTCTGGAGTTCGAACAGGGCTCCGAGCGCGTCGTGTTCCAGGGCGAGCACTGGACGGCGTTCGTGCCGTTCGCCGCCCGCTGGCCGCTCGAGGTGCACCTCATGCCGCACCGTCACGTGCCCGATCTCGCCGAGACGACGGATGCCGAGCGCGACGAGCTCGCCCCTCTCTACCTCCGGCTGCTCCGCGGTGTGGACGCGCTCTACGAGACCCCGACCCCGTACATCGCCGCGTGGCATCAGGCTCCGGTGCACGCCGGGCGCGACAGCGTGCGCCTGCACCTGCAGCTGACCAGCCCCCGTCGCGCGGCCGACAAGCTCAAGTTCCTCGCCGGTTCCGAGGCCGCCATGTGGGCCTGGGCCGCCGAGGTCACCCCCGAACAGGGGGCCGCCCGCATCCGCGAGGCCATCGCACGCTCCGAGGAGATCACCGCATGACCGCCACCCACGACGCCGCGACGGCGCTCTTCGTCGAGCTGACGGGCCGCGAGCCCGACGGCCTCTGGTCGGCCCCGGGTCGCGTGAACCTCATCGGCGAGCACACCGACTACAACGACGGTTTCGTGCTGCCGTTCGCGATCCCCCACCGCACCGTCGCCGCGGTCGGCCTGCGATCCGACGGCATGGGGCGCGTGCGCGTGGCCTCGACGTTCGCGGCCGAGCCGGTCGAGGTCGCGCTCGACGAGCTGGGCGCGATGTTCCCCACCGCCACCGGCGCCGAGCCCGCCGTGCCGGAGTGGGCCGCGTACCCGCTCGGAGTCGCATGGGCGCTGGCCGAGGCGGCCGCCGTCGCCGGCTCCGGGGTCGACATCGCGATCGCCTCCGACGTGCCCGTCGGCGCCGGGCTCTCCTCCTCGGCCGCGATCGAGGGCGCCACGGCATCCGCCCTGAACGACCTGTGGGGCGCCGGGCTCGACCGCACGGCGCTCGCCCGCGTCGGCCGCCGCGCCGAGAACGAAGCCGTGGGCGCCCCCACCGGCATCATGGACCAGATGGCGTCGATGCTCGGCGAGCAGGATGCCGCGGTCTTCCTCGACTGCCGCTCGCTCGAAGCGCAGCTGGTGCCCCTCGGCGTGGCAGAGGCGGGGCTCGCGATCCTCGTCATGGACACCCGCGTCACGCACGCGCACTCGACCGGCGGCTACGGCGAGCGCCGCGCGGCGTGCGAGCGCGGGGCCTCGGTCATGGGGGTACCCTCGCTGCGCGACGTGTCGGTGGCCGACCTGCCGCGCGCCGAGGAGCTCATGGACGACGTGACCTTCCGCCGCGTGCGCCACGTGGTCACCGAGAACCAGCGCGTGCTCGACACCGTGCGGGTGCTGCGCGAGCGGGGTGCGCGGGCGATCGGCGACCTGCTCGTCGCCTCGCACGCGTCGATGCGCGACGACTTCGAGATCTCGGTGCCCGAGCTCGACACCGCCGTCGAGGCGGCGCTGGCCGCCGGGGCCCTCGGCGCCAGGATGACCGGAGGCGGGTTCGGCGGTGCGGCGATCGCCCTGATCGAGGCGGATGCCGTCGGCACCGTATCCGACGCCGTGACCGCGGCCTTCGCGGCGGCGGGGTTCGCGGCCCCTCACCTGTTCACCGTGGTCCCGTCCGCCGGCGCCGGCCGCGACTCCTGAGCCGCGGCTTCTTCTCCCCGCCCGTGCTCCCGTATGACTTGTGGTCGCTGATTCGCGGATTGAGCGACCACAAGTCATACGGGAGCAGAGAGGGGGCGTCAGGAACGGCTGACAGAATAGGCAACCGATTCCACCTGAAGGAGCACCATGTCCTGGATCGTCACCGGCGGCGCCGGCTATATCGGATCGCACGTCGTTCGGGCGTTGGCGGATGCCGGGCTCTCCCCCGTGATCGTCGACGACCTCTCCAGCGGTGTCGAGTCGTTCGCCCCCGATGGCGTGCCGTTCGTGCGGGGCAGCATCCTCGACCGCGAGCTCGTCGAGAAGACCCTGCGCGAGCACGACGCCGAGGGCGTCATCCACGTCGCGGGGTTCAAGTACGCAGGGGTCTCGGTGCAGCGCCCGCTGCACACCTACGCGCAGAACGTCGAGGGCACCCGCGTGCTGCTCGAGGCGATGGAGGCCGCCGGCGTCGCGAACATCGTGTTCTCCTCCTCGGCCGCGGTGTTCGGCACCCCCGACGTGCCGCTGGTGGAAGAGGACACCGCCAAGAAGCCGGCGAGTCCCTACGGGGAGTCCAAGCTCATCGGCGAGTGGCTGCTGCGCGACCAGGCGACCGCGACGGCCGACTCCGACCGCCCGCTGCGCCACACATCGCTGCGGTACTTCAACGTGGTGGGCTCGGCCGACCCGACCGTGTACGACGTGAGCCCGCACAACCTCTTCCCGATCGTGTTCGAGAAGCTGATTGCGGGCGAGACGCCGCGCATCAACGGCGACGACTACGACACCCCCGACGGCACCAACGTGCGCGACTACGTGCACGTCGGCGACATCGCCGCGGCGCACGTCGAGGCCGCCAAGCGCCTGGCCGCCGGCGAGCCGATCGAGCCCGCGTACAACCTCGGCTCGGGAGACGGCCTCAGCGTGAAGCAGATCATGGATGCCGTGGCCCGCGTGACCGGCATCGACTTCACGCCGGAGATCGGCCCCCGCCGCGCCGGCGATCCCGACCGCATCGTCGCCACCGGGGAGCTCGCCGCGCGCGATCTCGACTGGAAGATGCGCTACTCGGTCGACGAGATGGTGCGCACCGGCTGGGAGGCCCGCCGCCGGGCGTCCTGACCCACCGACCTCGAGCCCGCTCCGACCCGCTCCCGTATGAGTTGTGGTCGCCCGATCCGCGATTCGGCGACCACAACTCATACGGGAGCAGCGGCAAGCCCGGGGCGCGGCCGCGGGGTCAGAGGTCGCGCGTGCGGATGGGGTAGAGCCAGAAGCACAGCCAGGCGAGCGCGGTGAACGCGAGCGGGACGACCGCGAGCATCAGCCTCACGCCGCCGTCGACGGCGTCCGGCTGCGCGTCGCCGAGCGAGGCGTCGAAGCCGGATGCCGTGAGCACGACCGCCGCGACGATCGCCTGCAGCACCACCGAGCCCCGCACGACGAATCCGTTCACGCCGAAGTAGGCGCCCTCGCGGCGGTGCCCCGTGCGCACGGCGTCGTCGTCGATGATCTGCGCCAGCATCACCTCCAACAGCTGCAGCAGTCCTCCGACTCCCACGCCCACCGCGACGCCGACGAGGGCGGCGCCCAGCACCGACGTCGGCAGCCAGTAGCCGAGCACGGCGACGCCGAACACGCCGACGCTCCACAGCACGGCGGTGCGCGGCGACGTGCGCCGCACGACCGCGCTCCACAGCACGATCGAGGGGATCGCCGTGACGAAGATCGCGCCGAGCAGGATGCTCCCCTCGCCCTCCGCCGCATGCAGCGAGTACCGCACGTAGAACGGGATCGCGGCGAGGATGATCGCGATCGAGGTCTGCACGCACAGCGAGCCGAGCACGTACGGCACGAACGCGCGGTTGGCGAAGGTGAGCGTGAGCTGACGGCGCCAGGTCATGGCCTCGGATGCCGCCTCCGGCACCCTCCGCTCGACCATGCCGCCGGCGAAGGACCACACGAGGATGACGAGGCAGACCGCTCCGAGCACGAGCGCCATCCCCGGCCAACCCATCGAGCCGTACAGCGCCGGGGCGCCCGCCGTGCCCAGCACCATGCCGAGGATCGCGAAGATCTGCCGCGGCACGTTGCCCCGGGCGCGTTCCTCCGTCGTGCGGAAGATCTCGGGGAAGAGCGCCGAGATGTTGAGCACGACCACCACGAACGCGATGTCGTACACCGCGACCACCACGAGGAACCAGAAGATCAGCCCGGCGACCGGCAGCTCCGGCGGCATCCACACCAGCGCGAAGGCCACGACGAGCGGCACGATGCCCAGGCCGATCCACGGGATGCGGCGTCCCCATGGCGTGCGGATGCGGTCGGAGAGCGCGCCGACGAGGGGGTTGAGCACGGCGTTCAGGATTCCGTGGGCGATCATCGCCACGGCCACCCATCCCGGCGGGACCCCGAGGTGCGTCACATAGAAGTAGACGACGAACGCCGAGAACGTCTGCGCCATCAACTGGGTCGGGAACCCGGAGGCCCCGAACGCGATGGACTGCGCGCGCGAGGGCGCCGCGTCGAGGCGCCTGTCGCGCAGCGCGGAGAGGGCGCTCACCGCGCGGCCCCGCGCTGCAGGTCGCGCAGGTTCCGCCACCCCAGCCGCACCAGCCCTTCCTCGGCGATCGCCCGCAGCACGACGGGGTCGGCGAGCAGTCGGCGCTCGTACCCGCGCTTCACGGCCGCGAAGTCGACGGCCGACCGCAGCTCGTCGTCGTCGACCATGGGGTGCAGGTAGATCTCGGTGACGCCGGTGGGCACGGCCCTGAGCAGCGCGACGAACCCGTCGCGCACCTGCTCGTAGGTCTCCTCGTCGGCGGTGCCCTCGCCGACCAGCTCGAACGGATGCGACCACAGCCGGTCGATGATCTCCACGCCGAGCGCGTCCGCCGCGGCCGCAGCGGTGTCGAGCTTCTCCTGCATCGCGGGGTCGTCGCCGATGCCGGCCATGCTCCGCGGCAGCCGGAAGGGGAGCCCGTGCCGTGCGGCGAGCGCGAAGACCGGTTCGAGGAAGTCGCGCCCGGTGAGCAGCCCGTAGACGGAGCCCATGTGGTTGTCGAGGTGCGTGACGTCGACGCCGGCATGCAGCGCGGCCTGCAGCTGCGCGGCGATCTCGGCGGCGACCTCCCCGGCATCCGCACCCCTCTCGACCGCCTCGACGCCCGCGGGGAAGAAGCCGTCGTCGTCGACGAGGCTCGTGGCGGTGCCCGTGAGCGGACGCCACCGGTAGCGGCTCCACTCGCTCGTGAGCACGAGGTGAACGCCCACGTCGAGGTCGGTGCGGGAGGCCGCGAACGCCAGTGCCTCCGGCGACCAGGAGCACGGCACCATGATCGTGGCGGAGTCGACGTGCCCCGCCGCGAGCAGCTCGGAGATGGCCGCGTTGGCCGCGTGGCACATGCCGAAGTCGTCGGCGTTGATGATGATCGCCCTGGTGCCGGGCGCGTGGCCGAGCCTCTCGACGAGTGGTGTGGTCATCGGGTCTTCCTGTCGGGGGTCGGGACGATGCTGGTGAAGAGCGCGACGCGCAGTGCCGAGGCGGCCTCGCCGATCGCGCCGACGAGAGGGGCCTCGGGTCCGAACGAGGAGACGCGGAACCGCATGGGCAGCAGGGCCGAGTACTCGGCGGAGATGCGCGCGACGGCGTCGACGAGCACCGGATGCGCCGCGGTGCCGCTGAGGATGAACGCCTCGGGATCGAGCACGAGAGCGATGCTGCCGGCGACCAGGGTGAGCCGCCTCCCCATCTCTGCGGCCATCGCCAGCGCGGCCTCGTCGCCCGCGTCCGCGGCGTCCAGGTGCTCCTCGATCGTGGCGTCCACATCGCGTCCGTGGGTGAGCGCGAGGTCCCTGACGACGGTCTCGTTGAGCACGGGCGCCGCGATGGGCAACGGGGGCTGCGGCAGGTACGTGATCTCGCCGGCCACGCCCGAGAAGCCGCGATGCAGGATGCCGTCGATGACGATGCCTCCGCCGAGCCCGCTGTCGAGGTGCAGCAGGGCGAAGCTCGACAGCTCGGCTCCGCCGCCGGAGGTGAGCTCGGCGAGGGCGGCGAGGTTCACGTCGTTCTCCACCCGCACCGGGCACCCCAGCCGGGCGCCGAGCGCGCTGCGGAACGCTCCGCCGTCAGGCCCCTGGTCGTCCCGGATGCCGCCGTCGGCCGTGACGATGCCGGGCACTCCCACCACGGCGACCCGCAGCGGGCTCCTGACCTCGCCGAGGCACGCGTCGATAAGGGCGGCGATGTGCTCGACCCTGTCGGCACGGGGCGGGAAGGCGGCGTGCCGCTCGGCGCGCACGGCGCCGGTCGGGTCGACGAGCACGACATGCGCCGCCTGGTGGTCGACGTGCACCGCGGCGGCGACCCCGAGCCGGGGGTTGAGCGCGACCCGCGATGCCGCAGGCCCGCGGGTCTGGGTGTCGATCCCCGCCGGGGTGACGGCTCCCGATCCCTCCAGCATCCGCAGCACCTGGGTCACGGCGGTGCGGGACAGCCCCGTCTCCTCCATCAGCTCCGCCCTGGTGAGCGGCCCCCGGCGGCCGAGGCTCTCCAGGATCGCTCTGCCGTTCAGCGACCTCAACAGCGACTGCGGACCTGCGATCGGACGTGCCATTGTCGTACCCCTCGGTGGATGTCGCGGCTAGCATGACACATCGCGTCATACTTGTCGACACCCCCAGCCTCACCGGGACGGGCCTAGGGTGGACGGATGACGCAGCTGACGGTCCGCGAGGGGACTCTCGACGACGCCGAAGAAGTGGCCGCTGTGCACGTGCGCTCCTGGCGCGAGGCCTATCGCGGGCTCATCGACCAGGAGGTGCTCGACGGCCTGTCCGTCGACGAACGCGCCGCCAACTGGCGGAGGTACATCACCGACCCCCTGCCCACGACCATCGCCCTGCTCGTCGCCGAGCGCGACGGCGCGGTCGTGGCGTGGACGTCGTTCGGATCGGGCCGCGACGACGACGGCGCCGCGTCCGGGGAGGTCTACGGGATCTACGCCGACCCGGACTCCTGGTCGACGGGCGCGGGGCACGCGCTACTGGAGGCGGCGGAGCGTCGCATGGCGGATGCCGGGCACACCACGGCCTACCTGTGGGTGCTCGACGGCAACGACCGCGCCGACGCCTTCTACGCGCGCCACGGCTGGGTGGCCGACGGCGCCACCAAGATCGACGACCGCGCCGTCGTGTCGCTCGCCGAGCACCGCCGCGTCAAGGAGCTCCGCCCCGACGCCTGAGCGCCGGCGCGGAGGCGCGGAGGCGCGGAGGCGCGGAGGCGCGGAGCTCAGTCGAGCGCGCTCATCACGTGCTTGATGCGCGTGTAGTCGTCGAAGCCGTACTGCGAGAGGTCCTTGCCGTAGCCGGAGTGCTTGAAACCGCCGTGCGGCATGTCCGACACGAACGGGATGTGCGTGTTCACCCACACGCAGCCGAAGTCGAGGTCGCGGGTGAAGCGCAGCGAGCGCGAGTGGTCGCGGGTCCACACGGATGCCGCGAGCGCGTACTTCACGCCGTTGGCGAGCTCCAGCGCCTCGTCGTCCGTCTCGAAGGACTGCACCGTGAGCACGGGGCCGAAGATCTCGCCCTGCACGGCCTCGTCGTCCTGCCGCATCCCCGAGACGACCGTCGCCTCGAAGAAGTAGCCCGTGTCGCCCTGGCGCCGTCCACCCACCTCGATCTTCGCGTGCGCGGGGAGCCGGTCGACGAAGCCCTGCACCTGAGCGAGCTGTGCCGCGCTCGACAGCGGCCCGTAGAGCACGCCCTCCTCACGGGGGCCTCCGGTGCGGGCATCCGTCTTCACCTTCTCGACGAGCGCCGCCACGAACTCGTCATGGATCGAGGAGTGCACGAGCACGCGCGTCGCCGCGGTGCAGTCCTGACCGGCGTTGAAGAACGCGCCGGTGATGATGCCGTCGACGGCCTTGCCGAGGTCGGCATCCGGGAACACCACGGCAGGGGCCTTGCCGCCGAGCTCCAGATGCACGCGCTTGACGTCGGCGGCCGCCGAGCGGGCGACCGCCATACCGGCCCGCACCGAGCCGGTGATCGCGACCATCTGCGGCACCGGGTGCTCCACGAGCGCCACACCGGTGTCACGGTCGCCGAGCACGACGTTGAGCGTGCCGGCCGGCGTGTGCAGCGCCACGATCTCGGCGAGCAGAAGCGTGGTGAGCGGGGTGGATTCGGCGGGCTTGAGCACGACCGTGTTGCCGGCGGCGAGCGCGGGGCCGATCTTCCAGACCGCCATGTTCAGCGGGTAGTTCCACGGCGTGACCTGGCCGATCACGCCGATCGGCTCACGGCGCACGTAGGATGTGTGCCCGGCGAGGTACTCCCCGGCGGCACGACCCTCGAGGCTGCGGGCGGCTCCGGCGAAGAAGCGCAGCTGGTCGATGGACTGCACGATCTCGTCGGCGACGAGGCTCGCGCGGGGCTTGCCGGTGTCCTGCGACTCGAGGTCGGCGAACTCCTCGGCCCGCGCCTCCATCTCGTCGGCGATGCGGAACAGCGCGAGCTGCCGCTCGGCCGGAGTGGTGTCGCGCCAGATCGGGAAGGCGGCGGATGCGGCGGCATAGGCGGCGTCGACATCGCTCACGTCGGAGATCGGCAGCTCGCCGTAGACCTCCTCGGTCGCGGGGTCGATGAGGTCGAGCCGGCCGGCTCCATTCACGGGAACGGAGCGACCGCCGATGAAGTTCTGCAACGTCGTCGTGGGCATGCCCTCATCGTAGCGAGGAGGATGCGGATTCTGAAGAGCCAGAATCTCAGAACAACTGAATCAGTTGATTTCAATCATCGAGAGTGTCAATATCGACATATGAGCCCCACGCCGAAGCATCCCGCCCTCGATGACA
Organism: Microbacterium hydrocarbonoxydans; assembly: GCA_040395495.1. Classification (GTDB taxonomy): domain Bacteria; phylum Actinomycetota; class Actinomycetes; order Actinomycetales; family Microbacteriaceae; genus Microbacterium; species Microbacterium hydrocarbonoxydans_D. Next base: position 317,419 of record JBEBQG010000002.1, read on the forward strand.
TCTCCAAGCGGATCGTCGAGCTCCTGCAGGAGGACGGACGCCGCCCCTACGCCGAGATCGGCCGCGAGGTCGGACTCAGCGAGGCCGCGGCCCGGCAGCGCGTGCAGCGGATGACCGAGGCCGGCATCATCCAGATCGTCGCCGTCACCGACCCGATGCAGCTCGGCTTCCACCGCATGTCGATGATCGGCATCCGCGTCGACAGCGATCCGCGCTCGATCGCCCAGCAGCTCACGGAGATCACCGAGCTCGCCTACGTCGTCGTGACCCTCGGCACCTTCGACATCCTCGTCGAGGCCGTGTGCGAGAGCGACGAGGACCTCATCGACCTCATCGCCACCCGCATCCGCACCATCCCGGGTGTGGTGCACACCGAGAGCCTGCTCTACGCGGGCCTCTACAAGGACCTCTACAACTGGGGCACGCGCTGACGCGCGCCCCCGCACTCAGGAGTCACTCATGGGAACCACCGTCTTCGAGCGCCAGAAGCCCGCGGATGCCGTCATCGACGCCGCGCTGCGCGACACCAGGCTCGGGGTGTTCTGGCTCGACGACGTCGAGCGCGTCGAGCATCCGCCCCTCTCCGCCGACGTCACCGCCGACCTCGCCATCGTCGGCGGCGGCTACGCGGGCCTGTGGACGGCGGTGCGCGCCAAGGAGCGCGACCCGCACCGCCGGGTCGTGCTGCTCGAGGCCTCGCGCATCGCGTGGGCGGCGTCCGGCCGCAACGGCGGCTTCTGCGAGGCCAGCCTCACGCACGGCCACGAGAACGGAGTGAACCGCTGGCCCGAGGAGATCGACCGGCTCGAGGAGCTGGGGCTGGAGAACCTCGACGCGATCGAGGCGACCGTCGCGAAGTACGGCATGGACGTCGACTTCGAGCGCACCGGCCAGCTGGCCGTGGCCGTCGAGCCGCACCAGGTCGAGTGGTACCGCGAGGAGCACGGGTTCCTCGACGAGGACGCCGTGCAGGCCGAGGTGCACTCGCCCACGTTCCTCGCCGGAGACTGGGACCGCGAGGGCTGCGCGATGGTGCACCCCGCGAAGCTCGGCATGGAACTGGCGCGCGTGGCCGCGGAGTTGGGCGTGGAGATATACGAGCACTCCATCGTGCGCGCGGTGGAGGGCGACGGGTCGGGGCCGATCAGGCTGGTCACTCCCAGCGGCGCGGTGACGGCGGATGCCGTGGCACTCGCGACGAACGTCTTCCCCTCGCTGCTGAAGCGCAACCGGCTGATGACGGTGCCGGTGTACGACTACGTGCTCATGACGGAGCCGCTGAGCGCCTCCCAGTTGGAGTCGATCGGCTGGTCGAACCGGCAGGGGCTCGCCGACAGCGCGAACCAGTTCCACTACTACCGGCTCACCGCAGACAACCGCATCCTGTTCGGCGGCTACGACGCGATCTACCACTTCGGCGGCAAGGTGCGCCCGGAGTACGAGGACCGCATGGAGAGCCACCGCAAGCTCGCCTCGCACTTCTTCACGACGTTCCCCCAGCTGGAGGGGCTGAGGTTCACGCACCGCTGGGCCGGTGCGATCGACTCGTCGAGCCGGTTCTGCGCGTTCTTCGGCACCGCCCGGCGCGGCCGCGTCGCCTACGCGACCGGGTTCACCGGGCTCGGCGTCGGAGCGGCGCGGTTCGCCGCCGACGTCATGCTCGACAAGCTGGCGGGCGAACCGACCGAGCGCACGGAGCTGAAGATGGTGAAGGAGAAGCCGATCCCCTTCCCGCCCGAGCCCGCCGCCGCGATCGGCATCAACCTCGTGCGCGCCGCGATGAACCAGGCCGACCACAACGAGGGCAAGCGCAACCTGTTCCTCAAGGCGCTCGACGCCGTCGGCATGGGGTTCGACTCGTGAGCGCGCTGGAGGCCGGCGCGGGGGTGGATGCCTTCGCCCTGCCGCTCGTTCACGAAGCGCTCCCGGCATCCGAGGTCGTGGCAGGGGCGCCGACCACGGCATCCGTCGCACTGTCGACTCTCGGTGATGCCGACGACGGCGTGGAGGTCGGCATCTGGGAGATGACGCCGGGCACGGCATCCGACACCGAGGCCGACGAGGTGTTCGTGGTGCTGTCGGGTCGGGCCGTGATCGAGTTCGTCACGCCGGTGCTCCCGCCGCTGGAGGTCGGGCCCGGCTCCGTCGTGCGCCTCGCCGAGGGCATGCAGACCGTGTGGACCGTGACCGAGACCCTCCGCAAGGTGTACGTGGCCTGAGGCGGAGCTGCCGAAACCCCTCCTGAGCTACGACACCCCCTCTGATTCACGTGAATGAGAGGGGGTGTCGTAGCGGGGCGGGGGTCTCGGCGGATGCCCCGGGCAGCATGCTCACCCCACGGGAATGGGCACCGAGTCGATGAGCAGCTGCGTGTACTCGTGCTGCGGATCGGTGAGCAGCCGCTCGGTCGGGCCGGCCTCGACGATCCGACCGCGGCGCATCACGATCGTGTCGGCGCACACCCGCCGCACCACGACGAGGTCGTGGCTGATGAACAGCACGGTCAGCCCCTGCGCGCGGCGGATGCCGGCGACGAGGTCGAGCACCTGCGCCTGCACCGAGACGTCGAGCGCACTGGTGGCCTCGTCCATCACGAGCAGCTCCGGCTCCACGGCGAGCGCCCGCGCGATCGCGACGCGCTGCCGCTGCCCGCCCGAGAGCGTGCGGGGCCTGGCGGCGTAATGCTCCTCCGAGAGCCCGACGGCGGCGAGCAGCTCCCCCGCGCGCTCGCGCGCCGACGCCGCCGTGCGTCCGGTGTGCAGCCGCAGCACGTCCTCGATCGCGCGGCCGGCGGGGATGCGCGGGTCCAGCGACAGGTACGGATCCTGGAACACCATCTGCACGCTCTTCGCGCGCTCCAGCCGCTCCGCGCGGGTGCGCGGCACACCGCCCATCACGCGTCCGCCGATCCGGATCTCCCCGGCATCCGGCTGCTCCAGCCCCACGATCATGCGGGCCAGCGTCGACTTGCCCGACCCCGACTCCCCCACCACGGCGAGGGAACCGCCGCGCGGGATCACCAGCTCGGCGTCGGTCACCGCGGCGACGTCCGCGCGTCCGCGGCGCCGGTACGTCTTGCCCACGCCCGACACCACGAGCTGCGGCTCGTCCGACCCGCCCGCCGGCACGTCGACCGTGCCCGAGAGCTTCGGCGTGGCCGCGACCAGCCGCCGCGTGTACTCCGCCTCGGGGGCGGCGAGCACGCGCGCGGCCGGCCCGGTCTCGACCACCGCGCCGTCCTTCATGACGACCAGCCGGTCGCACAGCGAGCCCGCGAGGTTGAGGTCGTGCGTGATGAACAGCATCCCCATGCCGTTGCGTGCGCACAGCTCGCGCAGCACCTGCACGATCTCGGCCTGGGTCGTCACGTCCAGCGCGGTGGTCGGCTCGTCGCACACGAGCAGCTTCGGCGCGGCGCTCAGCGCGCCCGCGATCATCACGCGCTGCAGCATGCCGCCCGACAGCTCGTGCGGATGCTGCGCCAGGTGCTCCGACGGCGCGGGCAGACGCACGGCCTCCAGCAGCTCGAGCGCCCTGGCGCGCGCAGCATCCCGGCTCTGCCCCTCACACAGCCGCAGCGCCTCGGTGACGTGATCGCCGATGGTGCGCATCGGGTTGATGCCCGCACGCGGGTCCTGGAACACCATCGCGGCATCGTGCCGGCGGATCGCCTGCCGTTCGGCGCCCGGCGTGAGCGGCGAGCGGCCGTCGACGGTCACGGAGCCGCCGAGCACGGCGCGGTCGGGAAGCAGCCCGAGCACCGAGCGCGCGGTGAGCGACTTGCCCGACCCCGACTCGCCGACGAGGCCGACGGTCTCGCCCGCCTCGACCGACAGCGAGATCCCGTGGAGGAGGCGGATTCCGTGAGGCAGGTCGAGCGTGAGGTCCTGGATGTCGAGAAGGGTCATGCGAACTCCGATCCTCCGATGCGGTCGGACAGTTCCTCGCCGATGACGTTCACGGCGACGACGACGAGCACGACCACGACGGCCGGTGCGATCGCGGGAAGGAACTGCCCTGCGGCGATGCCCGACTGGGCCTCGTTGATCATGGCGCCCCAGTCGGCGGTGGGCGCCTGCACGCCGAGTCCGAGGAAGGAGAGTCCGGCGAGCTCGGCCAGCACGTAGCCGAAGTTCAGCGTCGACTGGGCCCCGACGATCGGCGTGACGTTGGGCAGCACGCGCCGCAGCGCGATCCACGCCCCGCCGAACCCCTGCACGCGGTACGCCGAGACGTACGGGCGGGTGCGCTCCGCGGCGACGAGCGAGCGGGTCAGCCGCGCGACGAACGGCGCGTACGAGATGCTCATCGCGATCACGGGAGCGAGCAGCCCCTTGCCGAACAGCGCGACCGCCATGATCGCGATCAGCAGCGAGGGGAAGGCGAAGAGCACGTCGAACACCCGCCCGAGCACCGCGTCGATCCAGCCGCCGCGCCACCCGGCGAGGAGGCCGAGCAGGATGCCGATGGCGGTGGAGAACACGACGACGGCGAGAGGTCCGATGAGAGCCGTGCGGCCTCCCCAGATGATGCGGCCGAGGATGTCGCGACCCAGCGCGTCGGTGCCGAGCCAGTGCGCGGCCGACGGCGGCGCGAAGAACGCGGTGAAGTCGACGGCATCGGGGTCGTAGGGCGCGACCCAGGGCGCGAGGATCGCGGCGAGGGTGACGACGACGAGGACGACGGCGCTGATCGCGAAGAGCAGCGGCGGGCGGGGGATGCGCGGAGCGCGCAGCACCCGCACGGCGAGGGTGGGGGTCGGGGTGGTCATCGGGCACCAGCTCCTGCGGCGGACCGGGGGTCGATCCAGGGTTCGAGGATGTCGACGATCGCGTTCATGACGACGAACGCCGTCACCACGAGCAGCACGATGGCCTGCACGACGGGGAAGTCCAGACGGTCGACCGACTGGACGAGCAGCGAGCCGATGCCGGAGAGCCCGAAGGCGGCCTCGACGATCGAGCTCGCCACGATGAGGCCGGCCACGAGCACGCCGCTCACCGTGAGGATCGGGCCGAGCGCGTTGCGCAGCACGTGCCGGCGGATCACGATCGTGCGCCTCACGCCGCGGCTCGTGGAGACCTCCACGTGCTCGCGGGAGAGCTGCTCGACCATCGCCGAGCGGGTCACCTTGCCGACCAGCACGATGAACACGATCGCCAGCGCGATCGACGGCAGCACGAGGTGGTACACGGTGTCGAGGAAGCCGTCGCCCGAGCCGAACGAGGGGAACCAGCCCAGCTGCACGGAGAACACCGCGATGAGCACGATCGACCCGACGAACGACGGGATCGCGCCGAGCACGGTGAGGCCGATGAGCACGGCCTTGTCGAGCATCCGTCCCCTGTTCAGCGCGGCGACCGTGCCGAGCACGAGTCCGACCACGGCGATGATCGCCCCGGCCATGACGACGAGCGTGAGGGTGACCGGCAGCCGGTCGCCGATCACGACGCTCACGTCCTGGCGGAACTGCAGCGAGCGGCCGAAGTCGCCGTGCAGGATGCCGCCGATCCAGCGCAGGTACTGTTCGACGGGCGGCAGGTCGAGCCCGTACTGGGCGGTGACCTGCGCGACCGCCTCCGGACTCGGCTTGCGCCCGCGCAGCAGGAAGCTCACGGGATCGCCCGGCACGAGGAAGCGCGAGAAGAAGACGAGCAGCGACGCGAGGAACAGCGTCAGCAGCAGTCCGCCGAGCTTTCCGGCGACGCGACGGAACGCCGTCATCGTGCGCCGATCTCGGCCGCCCACGGGTAGTAGAGGAAGGCCATCGACGGGGACACCCCGCTGATGCGCTCGCCCTGGAACATCGGCAGCGGACCGGTGAAGAGCGGCAGCCAGGGCAGCTCCTCGTTCGCGATCTGCTGCGCCTTGGCGGTCAGCTCGCTGCGGGCGGCAGGATCGTCGGTGGCGATCGCCTCGGTGACGACCTCGTCGTACTCGGGGTTCGACCAGCCTCCGTAGTTGCTGAACTCGCCCGTGCGCAGCACCGAGTACATCTCCAGCGCGTCGGGGCTGGAGAGGTACCAGCTCGTGTAGAAGAGGTCGACGCCTTCCCGCGCGCTCGGGTCGGAGAAGAGCGCGGTGTACGCGGCGGGGCTGACCGTCTCGATCTTCAGCTTCAGCCCGATGGACTGCGCCGCGGCGGCCGTGGCCTGCGAGATCACGGAGAAGTCGTTGCCGATCGGCGCGGTGACGTACGTGAGGGTCTCCCCCGCGACGCCCGCCTCGGCGATGAGCTTCTTCGCCTCCTCGAGGTTCTGGTCGTAGTGGGTGACGTCGTCGAACGCGGCCGTGCGGGCGGCATCCGAGGCGTCCTTCCACACCGACTCCGTGGTGAAGACATCGGTGATCTCGCCGACCCCGCGAGCCGCGGCCTGCAGCATCCCGTCCCGGTCCATCGCGAGCAGCAGAGCCTTGCGCACCCGCACATCGCCGAGCGGTCCGTCGAGGTTCGAGATCACGAGGTCGCCGACGGCCGTGCTCTCGCCGAACAGCACGTCGCCCTTGCCGGACGCGCGCAGCTGCGGCACCGCCTCCAGTGGGATCTGCCAGGCTCCGTCGACGCTGCCCGATTTCAGCGCGTTGACGCGGGCGGTGGCGTCGCCCATGAAGACGAACTTCACGCTCTGGGCGTGCGCGGTGAGGTCCTTGTCCCAGTAGCCGTCGTACTTCGTCAGCGTGATCGACTCGCCCGACTCCCAGGAGGTGAGCGAGAACGGACCGGTGCAGTTCACGCCGCCCGTCGAATTGCCGTAGTCGGCGCCCTTCGCGGCGAGGGTCGCTGCCGACTCGATCACGCCCGCGGAGCCGCCCATCGACAGGTTGAACTGCGAGTCGGGTCCGGTCATCGTGACCGTCACCTGGTTCTCGCCGGTCTGGGCGATGTCGGCGACGTTCTGATAGACGGAGTACCACGACGATCCGACGGCCGGGTCGAGGTGCCGCGACAGCGACGCGACGACGTCGGCCGCGGTGAGCGGCGTGCCGTCATGGAAGGTCACGCCCTGACGGATCGTGTACACCCACGTGGTGGGCGTCGGGTGGTCGACGGCCTCGGCCAGCGACGGGGTGAGCGAGAAGTCGGGATTGAGCCGCAGCAGCGACTCGCAGACGTTGGCGAGCACCTGGTTGTCGGAGTAGTCGAACGCGTAGGCGTAGTCGAGCGAGTACGGCTCGGCGTAGTTCGCGAAGGTGAAGGAGTCGATGTCGCCGCTGGGCGCGGCCGTGGTCGACGTGACCTTCCAGTCGAGCGGTTCGTCGACGCCTCCGCCTCCGCCCGCGGCAGGCGCGCAGGCGACGAGGGCGGTGACGGAGAGGATGCCGGCTGCTGCGGCTGCGCTGCCGCGCACGATCTTGCGCTTCATCAGGAGTCCTTTCGGGCGTAGACGGGCTGCCCCTCGATCCAGGTCGAGGAGACGCGGGTGCGGTGGATGTCGGATGCCGGGCCGGCGAACGGGTTCGGGTCGAGCACGACGAGGTTGGCGAGGTAGCCCTCGCGGATGCTGCCGGTGTCGTCGTCGCGACGGTTCACGTAGGCGCTGCCGGAGGTGTACGCGGCGAAGGCGGTCTCGATGGCGAGCCGTTGGTGCGCGCCGCCGAGCGGCCCGACGCCGGAGTCCGGCACTGTGCGGTTGACGGCGATGTGGATCGCGGCGATCGGGTCGGCCGACGACACGGGCCAGTCGCTGCCGGCGGCGAAGCGCACGCCCGCGCGATCGAGGTCGCCGAAGGGGTACTGGCGCGCCTCCTGCCCTTCCTGCAGGAAGGGCAGGGTGAGGTCGTCGAGCTGATCCTCGTGCGTCGCCCATAGCGCCTGCAGGTTCGCGATCGCGCCGAGCTCCGCGAACCGGGGAACGTCGGCCTCGGCCACGACCTGGATGTGCGCGAGGTGGTGCCGCCCGTCGGTGGCACCGTTGACCTCGCGGGCCTCCTGCAGCGCGTCGAGCGCCTCTCGCACGGCACGGTCGCCGAGCGCGTGCATGTGCACCTGCTGGCCGGCGGCGTCGAGAGCCGTGACGTAGCCGCGCAGCTCGCCCGGCTCGATGAAGCTGAGGCCGTGGTTGCCGGTGTCGTGCCCGTGCTCGTCGCGGTAGGGGGTGAGCATGGCCGCGGTGTAGTTCTCGGCCACTCCGTCGACCATGATCTTCGTCGTGCCGAGGTCGAGGCGGCGGTCGGGATACCGGCGCGCGGCCTCCTCGCGACGCGCCAGCATCCGCTCCACCTGATCGATGCCGCCGTCGCGCACCCACCACTGGGCGCCGACGACGTGCACCTGCAGGGTGCCCTCCTCGATCGCGCGCTCGTACGCCGTGAGGGGATCGGCGATTCCGGCGACTCCGGCCCCGACCATCGCGTCCTGCCACCCGGTGATGCCGAGCGGGATCAGCTCCTGCTGCGCGCTGAGCAGACCCTGGTAGGCGAGATCGTCGGTCGTGGCGGGTCGCACGTGCTCGAACAGATCGCCGGCGCCCTCGTGGAAGGTGCCGGCGGGGTAGCCGTCGGCCTCGCGCACGATGCGTCCGTCCTCGGGGTCGGGCGTCTCGGCTGTGATGCCGGCCCGCTCGATCGCGGCGGTGCTGGCCCAGGTGCTGTGATGGTCGCGGCTCTGCAGCAGCACCGGACGGCCACCGGAGGCCTCGTCGAGGAGCCGGCGAGGAGGGTTGCCCCCGGGGAAGTGGTCCATGCCCCAGCCGCCGCCGAGGATCCACTCCTCGTCGGGGTTGGCCTCGGCGTACGCGCGGACGAGCGCGGCCGTCTGCTCGGCGTTCTCGGCCTCGGTGAGGTTGCACTGCAGCAGCTCGATGCCGGCGCCGACCGGGTGGATGTGCGCGTCTTGGAAGCCCGGGCTGAGCAGGGCGCCGCGGAGGTCGATCCAGCGGGCGTCGGATGCCGCCTCGACCTCCGTCTCCGGCACGACCGCGATGATGCGGTCGCCGCGGACGATGACCGCGTGGTCCTCGAGCGGCGCACCGCTCCCGGTGAACACGGGGCCTCCGTGAAAGATGATGTCGTTCGTCATCGTGCGTCCTTCGTCGTCGAAGCTGCGGGATCGCGACAACGGTAGCCGCGGGTCATCCCCGGTGTCAACACTGTTGTCATCGTTGTCTGGACGCCGTACTCTGCTGCATGACATCGGCGCCCGCCATGGCACGATGGAGCGAGGACGACCGGAGAGACGATGGCGAACGACAGGGCATCCACCCGCGCGAGACTGGATCGCGCGATGATCATCGAGGCCGGGATGGAGCTGGCCGCGACCGGCGTCGCCTCGATCTCGGTGCGCGACCTCGGCACCAGGCTCGGCGCCGACCCCACGGCGATCTACCGCCACTTCGCGAGCAAGGAGGCGCTGATGAGCGCACTCCTCGACGAGCTCAACGCGCAGGCCGCCGCATCCGTCGACCTGCCGGACGACGACTGGGCAGGGCGCCTGCGGATGCTCGCGGAGGCGAGCCTCTCGTCGTTCACCCGGTATCCAGCGATCGGCGCGGAGGCCACGACCCTGACCACGCACGGCCCCGGAGAACTCGCGGCGATCGAGCTCATGCTCGAAGCCTTCCACCGCGCGGGACTCCGCGGGCAGGAGCTCGTGCGGCACTACGCTCTGCTCGCCTCGCACATCCTGGCCGGAGCCGCGGGCATCGCCAGGGCGCGCGCCGACCGCGCGGAAGACGAGAACGACAGCCCGTGGATCGACGCACCGCTACTCGCCGACCCCCGCCGGTACCCGCTCATCGCCGAGCACAGCATCCTGCTGTCGGAGCTGCAGGACCGGGAGCTGTTCCTCCTCGGCGTCGACGTGATCATCGAGTCCGCCGAGCGCGCCGCCGCCCGCGCGTAACCCCATCGCGCAGCCGCGAGCTCCGCCGCTTCGTGACGAGGTCCGCCGCTTCGCCTGGCAGCCGCTGCGCGAACTCAGGCCGGATTCCCTCCACGACTGCCAAGCGAGTGACGGTGCCGCCATTCGCCTGGCGCATGATGCTGCGTCGACGGCCTGATACCCACGACAGGCGCCCACTGGGGCCCCGACGCATCCGCGTCCCCCATGCCCCTTGCGCGCAAACTAGTTTTGTTGCAAAACTATCTTCGCGTGGCTCAGAGTGAGCGCGCGAAGGAGGATCGATGAGGATCGTCATCGCCGGGGCCGGCATCGCCGGACTCGCCGCCGCCCTCAGCCTGCACGAGGCCGGGCTGACCGACATCGCCGTCTACGAGCGCAGCACGAGCATCCGCGGCCTCGGAGTCGGCATCAACCTGCTGCCGCACGCGCTGCGCGAGCTCACCGAGCTCGGCGTCGCCGACGCGGTCGCCGCGCTCGGGGTCGCCCCGCGCACGCTCGCCTACTTCAACAGGTTCGGGCAGGCGATCTGGAGCGAGCCGCGCGGACTCGACGCCGGATACCGCTGGCCGCAGCTGTCGGTGCACCGCGGACGTCTGCAGCTCGCCCTGCGCGACCTCGCCGAGGCGCGACTCGCCGAGCCGATCCGCCTCGGGCACCGGCTCACCGGCATCCGCTCGAACCCCGACGGCACCGAGACCGCGACCTTCGATACCGAGCAGGGCGAGGTCGAGGCGACCGCCGACGTCATCGTGGGAGCCGACGGCATCCACTCCGCCCTGCGCGCGCTGCGGTACCCGACGGAGGGCGCTCCGCCGTGGAGCGGCCTCACCCTGTGGCGCGGAGTCACCCGTATCCGGGCTTTCCTCGACGGGCGGACCATGATCATGGCCGGCGACGGCGAGCAGAAGTTCGTCGCGTATCCGCTGTCGGAGACGGATGCCGAGGGCCGGATGCTCGTGAACTTCATCGCCGAGAAGCGGATCGACGCCTCACCCGACGTGGACTGGAACCGTGCGGTCGACCCCGCCCCGATCGCCGAGCTGTTCCGCGACTGGCGCTTCGACTGGCTGGACGTGCCGGCGGCGATCGCCGGCGCCGACGAGATCCTCGAGTACCCGATGGTCGACCGCGACGCGCTGCCGCAATGGACATTCGGCCGCACGACGCTGATCGGCGACGCCGCGCACGCGATGTACCCGAACGGCTCGAACGGAGGGTCGCAGGCGATCATCGACGCGCGCAACCTCGCGTTCCACCTGGCGACGGCAGACACGGTCGACGAGGCCCTCGCCCGTTACGAGGAGGCGCGGCGTCCCGCGATGACGGCACTGCTCGCCGGCACCAGGGCGACAGGGCCCGAACGGGTGATGCTGCTCGCCGCCGAGCGGGCGCCTCAGGGCTTCGCCGACATCGAGGAGATCGTGCCGCTCGCCGAGCGCGAGCGGATCGCGGCCGACTACAAGACCGCTGCGGGTTTCCTCCCCGAGATCCTCAACGAGCGCCCCTCGCTGAGCGCGACGGCATGAGCGCCGAGCACGCCTCACGCGGGCGCGAAGATGCGGCGTCCGGACGCGATGCGTCTTCTGCGCGCGATGCGTCTTCTGCGCGCGATGCGTCTTCTGCGAGCGAGGACGCATCGTCCGAGCTGGATGCGTCGCGGCTCGCCGCGGTGATCTCACCGCTGCGCCGGGCCCTGCTCGCCGCGACCCGTGCGGAGGCCGACCTGCCGGAGCTCGCCGAGGCGCAGATCGACGTGTTGCGCACCCTGCCGCGCGGTACGTCGCGAGGACCGGCGGAGATCGCCGACCGTCTGCGGCTGAACCGTTCGACGGTGAGCAACCTGCTCGGCGCCATGCAGGCCGACGGACTCGTCGAACGCACTCCCGATCCCGCAGACGGCCGCCGCGTGGTCGTGCAGGCGTCGGAGAAGGCACTCGACCTGTTCGACCGCTTCGACGCCGCCCATTCGATCCTGGTCGCCCGCGCGACGGCCGACCTCGCCGAGAACGACCGCAGGGCGCTCGCCGATGCGCTGCCCGCCCTCGAACGCCTGTGCGCGGTGCTCACCGACACGAGCGAGACACCCACCGACACCGGCGCCGCGGCATCCGCCACCGACCCTACGGAGACATCATGACCCTCCCCCTGCCGACGCTCGAGGCGGCGTTCGACGTCATGGTCGACCTCGGCCCCCTCGAAGACCACCGTGGCACGAGCGTCGGACATCGCCGTGTCGTGCCGATCCTCGGTGGACGCATCACGGGAGACGTCGTGGCAGACATCCTCCCCGGCGGCGCGGACTGGCAGATCGTGCGCCCCGACGGCACGATCGAGATCGACAGCCACTACTCGGCGCGCACGGCATCCGGCGGTCTCCTCCTCCTGCACGCCAGGGGCCTGCGCACCGGTAGCCCCAACGTGCTCGCGCGCCTCGGCCGCGGCGAGGACGTCGACCCGGCGCTGTACTGCTTCCGCACGACCGTCGCCGTCGAGACCGCGGCGCCGGAACTCGCCCACCTGCAGCGCTCGCTGTTCGTCGCATCGGCCCGCCGCCTGGCGGATGCCGTGCACTACCGCGCCTACCGCGTCGGCTGACGGCATCCGGCACCGCCCTCCGGTGTTGTCACCGTGGTCGGTCAGCCGGCGCCGGCCCACACCCACACCGGCCCCGCGTTCACCTCCCGAAGAGGCTCACCTTCCGCGCGTGGTCCCGCGCGAGCCACGGCTGGAACGCCCACCACAGCAGCAGGGTGATCGCGATCCCGCCGATCAGGCCGGCGAGCGTGTCGCTGAACCAGTGCGCGTTGATGAGCGTGCGCTGCCACACGATGCCGGCGGCGAGAACGACCCCGATCACGGCCCATACCCGGCGCGCCCAGACGGCGGATGCCGGGATCACCGCGAGCACCGTGACGATCACCGTCGCCGTGCTCACCGCGTGCCCCGAGGGGAACGACCCGTGATCGACCATGACGAGCGGTCCGAACAGGCCGGCCGCCTCGTCGGCCGCCGGCCGGGGCCGGTCGACGAGGTTCTTCGTCAGCTGCGAGAGCAGTCCGGGGCCGGCGAGTTGCACGGCGATGACGAAGAGCGCGGACCGCCAACGCCCGATGCCCACGAGCAGCAGCGGCAGCAGGAGCATCATCACCACGAATCCGGGGATGGCCCCGATCTGCTGGAAGAACTCCGCGAACGCCGTTCCCGGCAGTGGCGAGTCCGGACCGACGCCGACGAGCGCACGCCAGGCGTCGTCGACACCCTGCGTCCACGGCGAGTCCGGCGACACCGCCACACCGACCCCGAGCAGCGCGAACACCACCAGCAGGCCGAGCGACGTCCACAGCAGCGGGCGCGACCGCGCGGCGCGCGTGGCCGCAGGGGCCGTCGCGCGCTCGATCTCCGCGGTCACGAGACCGGCGTCCGCAGCGGGCGCACCGACGCGTAGCCGTCGACCGCGTCGCGCGACGGAGTGTCCCAGACGCGCACGATGCCGGCGTCGCCGACGTGCCGCGGCCAGCCGGGGTCGCCGCCCACGATGAACGAGACGGCGGCGGCGTGCAATTCGTCGGCGAGCGCCTGCGGCGGGTTCGGTCCGGCCAGCGGCTCCATAGCCGGACCGTCGAGGCAGTCGAAGAAGAACGGCACGTCGAGGCAGTGCTCCGCGAAGCCGAAATGCCCCGAGGGCCAGGAGAACCGGTATACCCAGGTGGGCGCCGCCCCGCGCGCCTCCACCGCGTCGAGCACGGCGGTGCGGAACATCCGGTCGGTCAGCAGTCGCCCGGCGATCCCCGCGGTGCCGCGCTCCAACGCGTCCTGATTGGCGGCGAGATACGGACGCATCGCGCCCTTCGGCATCCCGAGCTTGTTCAGCAGGAACGCCTTCGGCACCCAGCGCAGCTTCTTGGCGGCATCCGCGAAGGCCATCGTGAACTCGTCGTCAGTCGACCCCAGCACCAGCTGCTTGTCGGCGCCGACACCGGAGCGCAGCGACTCCCCGGTCGGACGCACGAGCAGATCGCCGTCGACGGTCGGACCGAGCGGAAGGCCCTCGTCGATGACGGCGGCGAGGTTGCCCGCACCGAGCTCGGTGGCCTTCTTCTGCAGGGCCAGGATGCGGTCCTCGCTGAGCGACGAGAACCCGGCGACCGTCGGCTCGACGCCGCCCGCCGCGGCGAGTTCCCGCCCGAAACGCTCGGAGCGCTCGGCCGAGACGTCGGCGAGGGCGCCGGAGATCGCGTACACGCGGTGGAAGAGGTGCTGCGCCTTCTCCATGCCGAGCAGCGTGAGCACGGCGCCGCCGCCGGCGGACTGCCCCGCGATTGTCACGCGCGAGGGGTCGCCGCCGAACGCGGCGATGTTCTGCTGCACCCATTCCAGCGCGAGCAGCCAGTCGCGCACGCCGCGGTTCGACGGCGCCCCGTCGATCCAGCCGAACCCGTCGAAACCGAGCCGGTACGAGAGCGTCACGGTGACGACGCCGTCGCGGTTGAAGTTGCGGCCGTCGTACCAGGGGCTCGCGGGCGAGCCGGCGAAGTAGCCGCCGCCGTGGATCCACACCAGCACGGGGAGCCCGGATGCCGACGGGTCCGGCGTGAACACGTTGACGTTGAGCGTGGACTCGCCCTCGATGCTCGGCTCGGGGATCAGCGTGACGCCGGGGTCTCCGCGCTGCGCGGTGGGTGCGAACGCGAGCGCATCGCGCACCCCCTGCCACGGCGCCTTCGGCACCGGCGACTGGAAGCGCAGCGCTCCGACGGGCGGCTCGGCGAACGGGATGCCGAGGAACGCCGCCGATCGCGGCATCCCCCGTCCGCCCGTGGTGGGCCGCCACCGTCCGCGCACGCGTCCTGCCGCGGTCTGCACCTCGATGAGATCGGTCATGGTCGTATTGTCGGTCATCAGCGGACTCCCTTGATCGGTGCGATGGCCACGGCGCCGAGCACGGCGAAGACGATCGCGAAGACGAACAGCACCGGGTAGCCCCCGAAGGAGCCGATGATGATCGCCGCGATCGGCGCGCTCAGCGCCTGTGGGATGTTGGTGGCGACGTTGAGGATGCCGAGGTCCTTGCCCGCCGACGTGCCCTCGTTCGGCAGCACCTCGGTCATGAGCGCGGCATCCACCGACATGTAGAGGCCGAAGCCCACGCCGTTGATGATGCTCATCGCGATCATGCCGGTCATGTTCGGCATGAACAGCGGCATCGCGAGCCCGACGGCCATCACGACGGTCGCCACGTAGATGAACACCTTGCGGCGGCCGACCCTGTCGCTCCACCAGCCCGAGAGCGCGATCGCGATCAGCGTCGGCACGAAGGCGACCAGGGTCAGGGTCATGACCGCTCCCTGGGCCTCCTGGAGCGGCAGCTTGATGTAGTCGGTGAGGATGTACAGCTGGTAAGCCGACACCACGAAGTAGCCGAGGATCAGGAGGAACCGACCGGTGAACGCCCAGAAGAAGTCGGGGTGCTTGCGCGGGTTGATCCAGAACCCCTTGAAGAACGCGCCCCAGCTGAACGGCTCGACGGAGGCGTCCTTCGACGACCAGTCC
This sequence comes from Microbacterium hydrocarbonoxydans, assembly GCA_040395495.1. Lineage (GTDB taxonomy): Bacteria > Actinomycetota > Actinomycetes > Actinomycetales > Microbacteriaceae > Microbacterium > Microbacterium hydrocarbonoxydans_D. The sequence goes on from JBEBQG010000002.1 coordinate 332,810, forward strand.
TTGTTGAGCAGGGCGAACAGCACGGTGACGACGATCACGGCGATGCCGAAGACCGAGTAGCCGAGGCCCAGCTGCGATCCGAGACCCACCGCGAGCATCACGCCGATGGTCATGCCGAGCTGGGTGCCGAGGCCGATCATGGCGCTCGCCCCGCCGCGCTTGGCCCGCGGGAAGCGGTCGGCGGTGATGGTGGTCAGCGGCGCCTGCAGGAAGTTCAGCGCGACCTGGATGACCACCCAGAACACGGTGATCCACACCAGGTCGGTGAGCGATCCCATGCCCAGCAGCAGGATGCCGCCGATCACCGCGCCGATCACCATCCACGGCACGCGGCGGCCGAAACGGGAGCGGGTGCGGTCGCTGAGCGCGCCCGCGATCGGCTGGGCGAAGAGCGTGAACACGAACGAGGTGGTCGTGACGATCGCGAGGTTGGCGACCTTGTTCTCCTCGTCGAGGAGCAGGATCTGGGTCGGCAGCAGGATGGCGATGAGGCCGCCGTACGTGGCGAACAACGTCATGGAGGCGATCAGCAGGCTGGGCAGCAGGCGCTTGGTGGCCGGCGGGCTCGCGGCGGGTTCGCCCGCGGCGGGAGGTTCGGTGGCGATCGTTCCGGTCGGGGCGATCTCGGCGGCCGGGTCGAGAGGGGGAAGAGACATCGGTGCTCCTCGTTGAGCGGGAAACGGGACAAATACCAAACGCTGTTCGGTATTTGTCCTCATCGTCTCAGATCGGACTCCGGTCTCGCAAGTGGTTCTCGAACAACGTTCGGTTTTCGAGATCGTGAACCGGCGGATACGCTGGGCACCATGGCTAGCCGAGGTGCATACGCGAAGGGGGTCGCGAAGCGCGAGGAGATCCTCGACGCCGCACTCGCCGTGGTCGCCGAGCACGGGTACCGCAAGGCCTCGGTGCGCGAGATCGCGGATGCCGCCGGACTCAGCCCCGCGGGGCTCCTGCACTACTTCGGCACCAAGGAGGAGCTGTTCGTCGCCATCCTCGAAGCGAGGGACGCACGCGACGTCCGCGAGCACGAGGGCGAGGACTTCCTCACCGCGTTCCTCGCCATCACCCGGCACAACGCCGCAGTCCCCGGGCTCGTGCAGCTCTACGCGCAGCTCGCCGCCGAGGCGGGGGACCCCGACCACCCGGCCCACGCGTTCTTCGTACGCCGCACCGAGCAGGTGCACGCGGTCGCCGTCGAGGCGGTCGCCGTCGCGCAGCGGGCAGGCGAGCTGCGCGACGACATCGACCCCGAGTGGATGGTGCGCGCGACGCACGCGATGGCCGACGGGCTGCAGTCCGCGTGGATGCTCGACCCGACCATCGACATGGCCGCCGAGATCGAGCAGTTCATGGCGCTGCTGCGCCCCTGACGGCATCCGGTCGCGGCACCCGCCCGACGGCACCCGGTCGCGGCATCCGCCCGACGGCACCCGCCCGACGGCATCCGGTCGCGGCATCCGCCCGACAGCATCCGGTCGCGGCATCCGCCCGACGGCATCGGCCCGGCCGACGTTTTGTCGGCGAGGAACGTCGGATGCCGGCGCGACCGCCGGCGTGTTCGCCGACACTGCGACCGCAGCGCCGACGAAGCGACCGGGAGCAGGTCCCTCCGCTGTCGTCGGCGCCGCTTCGACTACCCCCTCGCGACGACCTCGCCGGCGAGCACCGTCGTCACGACCTTCGCCGCGAGGAAGGCCTCCACGCCGTCGCGGAACGGGTCGGCGTCGAGAATCGCGAAGTCCGCCGCAGCCCCGGCGCGCAGCACTCCGAGCTCCCCGTCCCACCGCGCGGCGTACGCGGCGTCACGGGTGGCGCGGCGCACCGCGTCGGCGATCGCCATCGCGTTGCCCGGCACGTTCGCGGGCAGCGACGGGTCGAACGCCGAGCGTCGCGTCGTGGCGATGAAGAGGTTCGGCAGCGGGTCGAACGGCGCCGTCGGAGCATCCGTCCCCAGCGCCAGCGTCGCCCCGGCCTCGGCGAACTCGCGCCACGGGTATCCGCGCTCCACGCGGTCGTCGCCGAGCATCGCGCGCCAGTTGTCCTGGATCGCCGGGTCGCAGTGCACGGGCTGCATCGACGCGATCACGCCGAGCCGGGCGAGCCGCAAGGGAGTCTCGGCGTCGACCGTCTCCAGGTGCTCGATGCGGTGCCGGCGGTCCTCGCGGGGTCCGTTCGCCGCGACCGCCGCCTCGAGGGCGTCGAGGGCGAGGGCGGATGCCGCGTCGCCGATCGCGTGCATCGCCACCTGCAGCCCCGCAGCATCCGCCGCCGTGACGACAGCCGAGAGCGACGGGAGGTCCCACAGGGCGTCGGGGTGCGTGCCGTCGGAGAACGCGGCGCGCATGGCCGCGGTGCAGCTGTCGATCACGCCGTCGACGAAGAGTTTGATGCCGGCGATCCGCAGCCACGGCCCCGTGTGCTCAGCGGCGAGCTCGATCGCCCGCGCCACGCCGGCGAGATCGCCATTCGCCGTGCCCGTACGATTCACGACCCAGTGCGCGGCCACCCGCATCGGAAGCGTGCCGCCTCTGCGCTCGCGCAGCGCGACCAGAGCGCGCAGCTCCGGCTCACCCATGCCCATGTCGACGGCCGCGGTCACGCCGGCGGCGACGTAAGAGTCGAACGCCGCCTGCAGCGCCTCCTCCCGCTCGGCATCCGAGGTCAGCTCGTCGAGCCTGTCGCGCATGAGCCCCAGCGATGCGCTCTCCAGCAGCATCCCGGTGGCCACCCCGTCGGCGTCGCGCTCGATGGTGCCGCCCAGCGGGTCGGGGGTCGCGTCGTCGATGCCGAGCTCGGCGAGAGCCGCGCCGTTCACCCAGGCCGAGTGGTTGTCGTTGGCGTTCAGGTACACCGGGCGGTCGGAGAGCACGGCGTCGATCATGTCGCGGTGCGGATGCCGCCCCCCGAGTGCCGAGAACAGCCAGCTGCGCCCGATGATGCGCGGGGCATCGGGCGCGGCCTCTGCGGCGGCGGCGAGCCGGGCCTGGATCTCGGCGAGGTCGGCGGCGTCGTGCAGGTCGACCTGCCCGAGCGATTCGCCGAGTCCGACCAGGTGGGTATGTGCATCGACCACGCCGGGGATCACGAGCGCTCCATCGAGCTCGACGGTCGTGGTCGCGCCCAGGGCGTCGGCGGTGGCGGTGTCGCCCGCGAACACCACCCGGCCGTCTGCGACGACGAGCGACTGCGCCCAGGGCTCGACGTCGGAGGTGAAGACCGCGCCCCCGCGGTAGTGCACGGCGCTCACAGGGAGGCCTTCGATCGAGCCGACGACCGCACCAGCATCGAGTACAGGGCGAAGGGCACGAGCAGCCCGACCGGCACCGACAGATCGACGCCGCCGAGCGCCGCGGCCACCGGGCCGACGAACACGAGCGTCGCGCTGCACATCAGCGACGCGGCGATGCCCACGAGCACGGCGATGGCGCCGGCCACGTGCACTCCGCCTGCGAACCAGTACCGGCTGCCCCGGCTCTCGTCGGCCAGCGCCGCGCCGTCGTAGCGGTTGCGTCGCCAGAGCATGTCGGCGAGGTACACGCCCATGACCGGGGCGAGGATCGTGACCGCGAGCTGAAGGGCGCTGGAGACGCTGTCGAGGAAGTTCCAGATCAGCAGCGCGAACAGCGTCATCAGCACGCCGACGATGCCGTCCAGCAGCACGGTGCGCGTGCGCGGCAGGCGGATGCCGACGGCCTGCAGCGCGAGTCCGGAGCTGTAGGCGGTCATGGCGTTGTTGGCGATCGTGCCGACGATGACCGAGATGAGGAAGATCGGGGCGAACCAGCCGGGCAGGAACTTCTCGAGGCCCGCTTCGGGGTCGCTCATGTCGACGGCGCCCGCGGCGAGCGCGCCGACGAAGGTGGCGAGCACGCTGGGGATCACCATGCCCAGGCTCGTCCAGGTGGCGACCTGGCGCACCGAGGTGCTCGCGGGGAGGTAGCGGGCGAAGTCGGCGCTGTTCGTGTACGACAGGGGGCCGGAGGCGACGAGTGCGACGCCGGCGGTCATCATGGCGAACAGCTCGGGGCCCTGAAGGGGAGCGGCGGGCGTGTACCCCCACTGCGCGCCGCCGACGACGAACACCGCCATGCCCACGAAGATCACCGCGAGCACGATCGCGAGCGGCTGGTAGAGCCGCATGATGAGGCCGTGGCCGTAGACGCTGATGACCATCGTCACGGCGGCGATGGCGATGGCGCTGATCGCGATGGTCCAGCCGGATGCCGCCACGCCCAGGCGCCCGAGCAGGCCGACCATGACGGTGGTCGCCGCCGCCCAGTTGATGGCGAGGTAGCAGACGCTGATCAGCCAGCCGGCGATCGCGACGTTCACCCTGTTGCCGTTCACGCCGTACATGGCGCGGGTGATGATCTCGCTCGGGGTGCCGGCGGCGGGTCCGGAGCCGGCGACGATGCCGGTGATCACCGAGAACAGGTTGCCGATCACGATCACCGCGAGCGCCTGCCAGAGGTCGAGGCCCATGAGCACGAGGGTCGCGCCGATCACCACCGCGAGGAAGTTCACGTTGGGCGCCGCCCACACGGCGAACAGGTCGCGGGCGCGACCGTGCCGCTCGGCGTCGGTGATGTAGTCGATGCCGTGCGTCTCGACGCGTGTGGCGCTGTCGTTCGCGGCGGCCGCGCGGGTGAGGGCGGATGCCGCCTCACCGGATGCCGCGGTGTCGGGTGTCACCTGAGACATGGGTCCTCCAGGTCTTTCTGCAAGGGTCCGCGCGACGTCGGTGTCGCGCCGAGGAGAAACGCTAAACACCCAAAACGATTTGGGCAAGGCCGTTCCGCGGATACCATCGAGGCATGCGCCGACAGCGGTCCACGATCCGCGATGTCGCCCGCCGTGCGGGCGTCTCGCCGACGACCGTGTCGCACACGTTCTCCGGCAACGGCGTGGTGAGCCCCGAGACCCAGGCGCGCGTTCGGGCTGCCGCCGCGGCACTCGGGTACCACCCCGACGTCGTCGCCAGCGGACTGCGCCGCAGCCGCCTCGGCGTGATCGGGCTGGTGCTTCGCCCGGCCGTCGGCGCGGAGCCCGCCGAGCTCGCCGATGTCGACTACTTCCCCCGCTTCGCCGGAGCCGCGGCGCTCACCTCGCTCGCCCACGGCTACGCGCTCATGCTCGTCGCCGATCCGACGGTGCCGGGCGCGCCGGTCACCGCGTACGCGTGCGACGGCATCATCGTCACCGACCCGGTCGCCGACGACCCGCTCACGGCGGCGATGCGAGCGAGCGGCACCCCGTACACGCTGGTGGGCGCCGACATCGACGACCCCGACGACGAGCACGTCGTCGACATCGCCACCGTTCTCATCGCCGACCGCGTGCTCGATCACCTGGCCGACGTCGGCGTCGAGCATCCGGCGCTGGTCGTCGGCACGGAGCCCATCGAGTGGTCGGTGCTCACCGAGCGGCGCTACCGGGAGCGGATGCAGGCAGCGGGGGTCGAGCCGGTCGTCCTCCGCGTGCCGGAGCGGGCGCCGCGGGAGGCGGCACTCGCCGCGGCCGACGAGCTCCTCGCGCTGCCCGAGAGGCCCGACGGCGTCTACTGCATGACGAGCGACCACGCGCGCGGCGTCGTCGACAGATTCGTCGAACGCGGCATCCGCGTGCCCGACGACATCGCCGTCGTCTGCGGATCGGATGCCGAGAGCCTGCGCTCCGCGGTGCCGACCATCACCGTGGTCGACCTGCAGCCGGAGGCCCTGGGACGCCAGGCCGCCGCGGCCTTGCTGCGGCGGCTGGAGCCGGAGCTGTCGCTCTCGCCCGTGGCGCCGGAGCACGGCACGCTCATCCTGCGGGGATCGACGATGCGCTGACCCGCCCCACGGGACGCGTGGATGCAGAGTCCCGCGCCTTCAGTCGGCGCCTGATGCGGGTATCCGCTCGCCTTGGCCGCCATGCGCGCCCATCGAAGCCGCGCGCGCAGCGCGATGCCCCGCCGGACCAGCCGACGGGGCATCGCGCGAGCCTCAGAGCAGGTCGGCCTCAGAGCGAGAGGCCGTGCCCGAAGCGGAACAACGGGTCGGCCGTGTCGAACGGCACGTCGGGGCGGGAGGCCTCGACCGCGGCCATCGATCGCGGCAGGTCGAACGGCAGCTTGCCCTGCGCCGGCGATGCGCCGCTGAGCACGTCGAGGAGAGCTGCACCCGATGCGCCCCAGTTGACCGTGACCGCGGCGGCGGCATCCGTGACCGGGGTGAGGATCGCCGGACGGTCGGCGAGCACGTCGACAACGGTCGGCACCTGCGCGGCGACCCCGCGCATGTGCTCGAGCACCTCGGGCGCGAAGTCGAGAGACCCCGCGTGGAAGAAGTTCTCGAACATCGTCGCGCGCTCCTCGAACGGAGCCTGCAGGCGGATGATCGCGAGATCGGCCTCGGCGGGCGACGTCACGACCTCACCGTAGGATGCCGCGACCTCGGCGTCGATCCCTTCGACGTAGAGCTTCGCCCCGCGGGCGAACGGCAGGGCGCCGCCGTTCGTGAGCACCGTGATCGACGCGCGCTGCGCCTCCTCGCCCGCGGCGCGGAAGTCGGCGCGGCCCACGATCTCGTCGGCGGCGTCCTCGTCGACGAAGGGGTTCTCGAACAGCCCCAGCTCGAACTTCTCGCGCAGGATGCGGCGAGCCGACACGTCGAGGCGCTCCTCGGTGATCTCGCCGTCGGCGACCAGCTCCAGCAGCAGCTCCGGGCAGTCCTCTCCGCCGAACTGGTCGGCGCCGGCATCCAGCACCTTCTTCATGCGCTGCTTGGGCGTGAGGTCCTCGACGCCCCATGCCCGTGCGGGGAAGGGCTGGCCGAAGATCTCCGAGTCGTTGATGAGGCCCCAGTCGGTGCAGACGAGTCCGTCGAAGCCGTACCGCTCGCGCAGCAGGCCGGTGATGACGGACTTGTTGAACCCGAAGCCGACCTCCTCGTACTCGGTGCCCACCGGCATCCCGTAGTACGGCATCATCTGCCGGGTACCCGCGGCGAGGGCGTCTTCGAAGGGCTTGAGGTGCAGCTCGAACTCGCCGCCCGGGTAGACCTGCTCCCGGCCGTAGGCGAAGTGCGGGTCCTCGCCGTCCTTCTGCGGACCGCCGCCCGGGAAGTGCTTGGTCATGGTCGACACCGAACCGGGGCCGAAGGACTCGCCCTGGAAGCCACGGATGTACGCCGCTCCCAGCTCGCCCGACAGGGCGGCGTCCTCGCCGAAGGTGGCCGTCTGGCGCGCCCACCGCGGCTCCGTGGCGAGGTCGATCTGCGGGTGGAGGGCCACGCGCAGGCCGACCGCCGTGTACTCCTGTCGCGCGACGTCGGCGAAGCGCTCGACGAGCTCCGCGTCGCGGGTCGCGGCGAGACCGAGGGTCTCGGGCCACTGCGAGAACGGGCCGGCGAGGATCGAGGCGCCCGGGTTCTCGCTGAACGAGTGCCGCGGGTCGCTCGACAGGGTCACCGGGATGCCCAGGCGGGTGGATGCCGCGAGCCGCTGCACCGCGTTCTGCCAAGCGGCGATCTCCCGGCCGGTCGGAGCAGCGCCGAGCAGGTTGAAGTGCGTCATGCGCTTCTCGTCGAGGAACTCGCGCGCGGAGGGCGTGCCGAAGATCTCGTTCTTCTGCTCAGGGTCGCCGATGCCGATCATCGTGTGGAAGAAAAGCCCGGCCTTCTCCTCGATGGTCATGGCGTCGAGGAGAAGCTGCACGCGCTCGTCGACGGGCAGGCTCGCGTCGAGCCAGGGGCGTTCGATGGTGGTGTCCGTCATGGTCACTTGACTCCCTTGATGCGGTAGACGAGCACAGCGCCGGCCAGTGCGACGACGGCGCCGAAGAGGTACCAGGTGGTGTAGCCGCCGAGCGGCGTCGCCGCGCCGAGCGCGATGATCGACGGGGCGATGGCGGGCGCGATCGACTGCGGCAGGGCGTTGGCGATGTTGAGCACACCGAGGTCCTTGGCGGTGTCGTCGGGGTTGGGCAGCACCTCGGTGGCGAGGGCGAGGTCGACGGAGAGGAACGATCCGGCACCGAGGCCGATGATCGCCTGGGCGACGATGACCACCGCGATCGACGGGGCGACGGCGAGGAGCACCAGGCCGACGACCATGATGACTCCGGCGATCGCGACGAACGGGCGGCGCTTGCCGATGCGATCGGAGAGGAATCCGCCGAGGGGCGAGGAGATCGCCATGGCCGCCATCGATGCGAGGTTGGCCATGAGGATGGTGTTGACCGCGCCCTGCTCGTCGAGACCGAACCTCTCCACGAGGTACAGCGGGAGGAAGGTCGCGATGCCCGCGTAGCCGAACATCACGAAGAACTTGGTGAGCCAGGTCCAGCCGAAGTCGGGGTGCTTGCGCGGGTTGAAGACGAACGATCCGAAGAACATCCCGACCGTGAAGCGCTCCGCGGGCTTCTCGGTGAGGCGGCGGTCCTTGAGGATGAGCACGAACACGACCACGAGCACGAGGGCGATCACGGCCGGCACGACGAAACGCTCGAAGTCGCCGGGGAGGAAGTTCACGAGGAAGCTGCCGGCCAGGATGCCGATCGGCGTGGTGATGCCGACGATTCCGGACACCTTGCCGCGGCTTCCGGTGGGCACCTGGTCGGGCAGGGTGGCGTTGGCCGCGGCGAGCACGGCGTTCATCGCCGTCTGCACGAGGCACCAGGCGAGGAGCACGACCCAGACCGAGGTCGCGACGCCGATGAGGGCGAAGCCGCCGAGACCCACGATCGCTCCGCCGAGGATCCACGGACGCCGCATGCCCCACCGCGACGTGGTGCGGTCGGACAGGCGACCGACGAGCGGGTTCGCGACGAGGGCGAACGCCGCGCCGACGCCCATCACCAGGCCGAGGCTGCCGGCGGTGTTGTCGGGGTCGATGTGCTGGATCTTGAACGCCATCGACACCATCACCGGGGTGAGCAGGGCGAGGAAGACGCCGAAGTTCACCGCGGCGAGGCCGGGCGCGTAGCCGCGGGGCGTCTTGGCCGGGGTGGTGCCGGGCGCCTTGAACCCGGTCGTGCCGGCGGCGGCCGCGTTCGCGGCGGGTGACAGCTCTGTCATGGGAGACCTTTCGGGGTAGGACGACCGTCGGCATCGACAGGCGTGACACCGAGGATACACGAAACCAGACCGATTGGTAAGTGAATATCGACCGCTTGGTAATACGCGAGGATAGGATGGGAGAGGAGGATGCGATGACCACCAGCACCCGGCATGCCCGCACGGCGGCGACGCGCGAGCGCATCCTCGCGGCCGCTCGCGAGCTCTTCATCGACCAGGGCTATCGCTCCACCTCACTGCGCGACATCGCGGCCGCCGCCTCGGTCAGCCACCCGGGCCTCCTCGGCCACTTCTCCTCGAAGGACGACCTCCTCGCCGAGGTGGTCGCGCAGTTCGAAGCGGAGAACGGCGATGTCTTCGGCGACATCCTCGCCGCCGCCGAGCCCGGCGCCCTGGTGTTCTCGGAGCTCGCGGTGCGCAACGCCGAGACCCCTGGCTACCTCCAGCTGTTCGCCGCGCTCACCGGCGAGGCGTCGTCGCCCGACCACCCCGCGCACGATCGCATGCGCGAGCGCTACGCGACGACCCACGCGATGACGGTCGAGGCGATGCAGGATGCCGTGTACCACGGCGTCGTGTCCCCCGACCGCGATCTCGACGGCGAGACCACCCGTCACATGGCCGCGTGGGACGGTCTGCAGCTGCTCGCCCAGTACCTCCCGGAGCGCGTCGACGTGGTCGAGCTGCTCGAGGAGCGCGAGGGTCTGTGGGCCACGCCCGTCGGCTGGCGGGACCCCGAGGAGGAGCGGCCCGTCGTCGAAGCGGACGCGCGACTGCCCGCACCCTTCACCTCCGCTCCCGTGGACGCCGAGGCCGGGTACGCCGTGGGGCGGCGCCGGCGGGCGCAGATCCTCGCGGACGCCATGCAGCTGTTCTCCCGCAGCGGGTACGGCGACACGAGTCTGCGCGAGATCGCCGAGGCCGTGGGGGTGTCGAAGTCCACGCTGCTGCACCACTACCCGTCGAAGGAGGAGCTGCTCAGCGCCGTGCTCGCCGAGCGCGACAGCGCCATCAGCGCGCGCACCGAGGTGGTCGGCGCCACCCGCGCCGCCGACATGCTCCGCGGCATCCCCGACGGCGCGCACCTCAGCTCCGTGGAGGAGCCGGGGCTCATCGAGGTCTACGCCGTGCTGTCCTGCGAGGCGCTGCCGGAGACGCACCCGGCGCACGAGTACTTCACCCGGCGGTTCGACCGGGGCATCGACTACTTCGCCGAGCTGTTCCGCCTCGCCCAGGCCGAGGGCGAGCTCCCCGAGCACCGCGACCCCGAGCGCGAGGCCATCTGGCTCGTCGCCCTCTGGGACGGCCTGCAGTACCAGTGGCTGTACGACCGCGACGCCGTCGACGTCGGCGAGCAGCTCCGCGCCCACCTCGACGACGTGCTGCCCCCGCGCTGAACCCCGCGCCGGTTCGCGCCCCGTCCCGCACTCACTGGGCACCACTCGCGGGAATCACCCCCGCTTACCCGCACCACGCGCCAACCGAACACCCCACAGCGCCCCGCGCCATGAGCGGAGCGGTCAGGCGGCGGCGATCACCGCGAGCACGCCCTCGCCGTAGGCCTCGCGCTTCTTCTCGCCGATGCCCGTGATGCCGTCGAGGTCGCCCATGCTCGACGGGCGGTGCTCCGCGAGAGCGCGCAGCGTGGCGTCGCCGAAGACGATGTACGCCGGCACCCCCTGCTCGCGTGCCGTCTCGGCCCGCCACGCCCGGAGCGCCTCGAAGAGCGGACGGTCGCCGGCGTCGAGAGCATCGGCCGCGCTCGCCTTGCGGGCCCGGGGAGCGGATGCCGGCCGGCCGATGGTGTCCTTGCGCAGAGGCACGGGGGTCTCGCCCTTGAGCACGCCGGCGGCGAGCTCGCCGGGAGCCAGCGTGCCGTAGTCGCCCTGCGCGACGAGGACCCCGCGGGCGAGGAGCTGCCGCACGACGCTGCGCCAGTCCTGGTCGGACAGGTCGGCGCCGATGCCGTAGGTCGCGATCTGCTCGTGGCCCTGCTGGCGGATGCGCTCGGTCGACGCGCCGCGCAGGATGTCGATGAGATGCCCCGCGCCGAACGCCTGGTTGCGCTCGCGCTTGAGCCGCACGATCGTCGAGAGCAGCTTCTGCGCCGGCACCAGGCCGTCGAACGTGTCGGACGGCTCGAGGCACGTGTCGCAGTTGCCGCACGGCTGCGAGTCCTGACCGAAGTAGCCGAGCAGGTTCTGCCTGCGGCACTCGACGGTCTCGCAGAGCGCGAGCATGGCGTCGAGGTGCTGCCCCATGCGCATCTTGAAGGTGCGGTCACCCGGGCTCTGGTCGATCAGGCGACGCTGTTGCACGACGTCGCCCAGCCCGTACGCCATCCACGCGACCGACGGCTCGCCGTCGCGACCGGCGCGACCCGTCTCCTGGTAGTAGCCCTCGACCGACTTGGGCAGGTCGACGTGCGCGACGAAGCGCACGTCGGGCTTGTCGATGCCCATGCCGAAGGCGATGGTCGCGACCATGACGACGCCGTCTTCGCGCAAGAACCGCGACTGGTTGGCGGCGCGCACCTCGGCCGGGAGACCGGCGTGATACGGCAGCGCGTCGAAGCCCTGGGCGGAGAGGTAGGTCGCGGTCTGCTCGACCGACTTGCGGCTGAGCGCGTAGACGATCCCGACCGCACCCTCGGGCTGCGAGCGGATGAAGGAGACGAGCTGCTTGCGCGGATCGACCTTCGGGACGATGCGGTACTGGATGTTGGGGCGGTCGAAGCTCGCGACGAAGTGCTTCGCACCGTCGAGGTGCAGGCGCTCGGTGATCTCCTGGTGCGTAGCCCTGGTCGCCGTGGCGGTGAGGGCCATGCGCGGCACCCCGGGGAACCGCTCCCCCAGGTCGCCCAGCGCCAGGTAGTCGGGCCGGAAGTCGTGGCCCCACTGCGACACGCAGTGCGCCTCGTCGATCGCGATCACGCTGAGCGTGCCTCGTTGCAGCAGTGCCGTGGTGGCGGGGCTGGAGAGCCGCTCGGGGGCGACGTAGATGAGGTCGAGCTCGCCTGACACGTAGGCCCGTTCGACCTCTCGTCGCTCGTCGATCGACTGCGTGGAGTTGAGGTAGGCGGCACGCACGCCGTTGGCGCGCAGCGCGTCGACCTGGTCGTGCATGAGAGCGATGAGCGGGCTGATCACCAGTCCGGTGCCTTCGCGCACCAGAGCGGGGACCTGGTAGGTGATGCTCTTGCCTCCGCCGGTCGGCATGAGCACGATCGCGTCGCCGCCGGCGATCACCTGCTCGACGATCTCGGCCTGGTCGCCGCGGAACGCGTCGTAGCCGAAGACGGTGTGCAGCGCCTCGAGCGCGGAGGGGAACCGCGACGGCGTCGCGCGGCGGACGGCAGCGGATGCCGCAACCGGCGTGGCGGGGCCGGGACCCCAGTCGAGCGGGGGCTCGAAGCCCGCGCCCTGCGGCTCCCAGTCCAGGGGCTCCGGCGGCTCGCTCGGCTCCCAGCCGTCGCCCCACGGCTCGTCGGCGTACGGCAGGTCCTCGTACGGGTCACGGGGAGTCTGCGGCATCTCTCCAGCGTAACGACCGCCGCCGACACCGGACGTGTTCTCCACAGCATCCGTCCCCGACCGAACCGTCGGAACGGCCGCGATCGCGCGTCGGGGACGACGAGATCGCGGCCGCCGCCCGTCATCGGTACTGGAAGGCCGCCCTCAACTCCGATCCGTCGGCCGCGCGGACGACGATCTCCGCGCAGCCGGTCGCGGCCCGATCGGTCTTCCAGTCGTACTGGAACCGTCCGGCGACCGGATCGTAGGTCAGGCCGGCAGCGCTCGTCGCGGCCGCCTCGATCTGCTCGACGGGCTCGCCGGCGATGCAGGCCCTGGCGACGGTGCGGATCTCCGCGATCGCCGAGGTGGCGGTCAGCTCCCGGTCCCCCGCCGACAGGGTGAACTTGAGCGGAACGGTCGACCCCGCCTTCACCGACTTCACCGTGCCGTCCGCCTTCACCGGTGCGAAGAACCCGGCGAAGGTGTAGGGCGAGACGGTGTAGGTGAGAGTGGACTGCCCCGAGTTGCCCGCGGCATCGCGCGCGGTCGCGGTGAGCGTATGCGTGCCCACGGTCACGTCGTAGCCGGTGACCGCGCAGTCGGCCGGGCCGGACCCCTCGTCGACCGCCGCGCAGGTCGGCTCCTCCGGGACCTCGCCGAACACGTAGTCGGCCCCGTCTGTCGGCCCTCCGTTCCACGAGACCGTCGGCGGCGTGCGGTCGGAGGTGTCGGTCGTCGTGACGGTCCAGGTCGAGAAGTCGTAGGTCAGCGTGATGTCGCCGCGATGCGCGGTGAAGACGTCCCCGAGCTGGTCCTGCTGCAGCCACGGCGTGTCGAACAGCTTGAACGCGTCGTAGGCGATCGCGGTGCCGTCGATCTTCGCCTGACCCGCCGGCGCAGGGGTCGAGTCGCCGTAGGTCAGATCCAGCGTCTTGCCCGCGAGGTTGTGATACACGAGCCGCGGCGCGTTGTCGCCGATGCGGCTCGCGTCGACGCTGGTCTGCGAGGTCATCGCCGCCGCGAAGGCCTGCAGGTCGGGGTACTGCGACTTGTCGGCCGTGTCGAGGATCCACCCGTTCTTGGCCGCCCCGCTGCGCAGGATGTCGTAGGCGTACGCGAGTGCCGCGGTGGGATGCGTCGACGTCGTGGTCTTGACCTTGTTCGCCGGGTCGTTCGGCGTCTGGTAGTACCAGGTCGCCGGCTTGACGGAACGGTAGGCGAAGTACATCGATCCCGCGTCGACGAGCACCCAGCCGCCCGCCTCGATGCGCTCCTTGATCGCACCGTTGGCCGGGAACAGGGCGTTCACGTTGTCGTCGGGCGCGAAGCCCCACGAGTTGTACACGCCGATCGCCGTGCCGTCGGACTGCATGACCCGGTGGAAGCGGGGCTGGTTGTAGGAGCCGATCGAGGCGGATCCGACATCCACGCCCACTCGGAACACCGAGTTCGGGTCATCCGACTTCCAGCGCAGCACGATCGCCTGGTCCTCCTGCCAGTTGTCGGAGCGGCGGTACTGCACCTCGGTGCCGAGACCCCACTCCGGGGTGACGTAGGTGGTGCGGAACACGTTCATCGCGTTGCCGCTGGAGTTCTGCAGCGTCGTCTTGTAGGAGGTGTAGCTCTTGGCCGTGTCCTGCCCGATCTGCACCGCCAGCGCTGGCGGCTGATAGGACACGCCGGGCCAGGCGAGGTAGCCGAGCACCTCGAGGTTGGGCCGGTACGCGGTCGGTGCGTCGTTCTCCGCCTCGCCGACGCGCTGCTGCGCCCGGGACGATCCGAACCACGCCCACGCCAGGGCCGTGTGGTCGGCGGGGCGCCACGTGGGGTCGCCGATCACCGCGAGATCGCCCTTGGACCGGCTCAGCGAGGAGATCATGTAGCCGTCGTTCCAGTCGTTCGCCCACTCGAACCACATCACGTCCATCGCCATCTTCGCCTTCTGGCGCAGCGCCGCGTCGGGGCTCCACTGCTGGATGGCGTTGAGCCCGAGGTAGGTCATGATCGTGTACTCGGGGCTCTCGTACTCCGCCCAGCCACGGTGGACGCCCGCATCGATCATCTCCTCCAGCGGGGTCTGCGAGACCTGCACCAGCGCGGCGCCGGAGCGCCCGTTCTTGTCGACCACGTCGGGCAGGTACGTGCCGGTGAGGTATCCGACCACATAGTTGGCCATCCGCAGGTTCTCGGTCTGGTTGAGCTTGCCGTAGGCGTACTGGGCGAAGTAGCTCTTCACGAGAGGGAGCATGTCGGGTGTGAACTCGTCGCCGGCCATGAGGTAGGCGTACATCTTCGACAGCGACTTGTACTGCTCGGCGTCGTAGAAGGTGTACAGGTTCTTCAGTTTGGCGAGGTTGGCGGCCACGTCCTGGCCGTCCAGCACGCGGGCGGTGTACGCGGGCGTCAGCTGCGCGCCCTCCGCCTCCTCTTTCTGCGCCTTCGTGCGATCCCAGAGCCAGTCCAGACGACTGGTCGCATCGCCGGGGAACGGCGACGCGTGGTCGATCGGGGCGGCGGCCGTGGTCAGGGTCACTCCGGAGGAGGCGGCGGTGTTCCCGGCCGCATCTTTCGCGCGGATCCGGAACGTGTAGTGCGTCGACGGCATCAACCCGGTGACCTGGGCGTTCGTGGTCGCGGCGCTCACGGTCGCGGCGACCGCGCCGTCGCGGAGCACGTCGTAGCCGGTGACGCCGACGTTGTCGGTCGACGGCGACCACTGCAGCGATGCCGTCGTGCCGGCGACGGTCCCCTGCACGCCGGTCGGCGCGCTCGGGGCCACCGGGTCTGCGACGATCGGCGCCTCGACGATCGAGAGGTCGTCGACGACGATCGCCTCGTCCGTCCCTCCGGTGTCCACGCGCACCTGGAAGCCGAGCTCGACGGTGGAGACGAGCCTGGCCCCGCCGTTGGGCACGATCGTGAAGCGGTACTGCGCGATGTCTGCGGACGTGACGGGCGACAGGGCGCCCGTCGTGCTCTTGTACGCCGCGGTGGTCGTCAGGCTCACCGCGCCCATCGGGAACCGCGGGACGGACACGTTGTCGTAGTTTCCGAACTGCAACTGCGCGTAGACGTCCTTCGCGACGGGCTTGTCGCTCGCCGCTGTGCGCGCGAGCCGCATGCTGAACAGGAAGTCGACCGAGGGGCTGCCGACCGGCTGGCTGTAGATCTGGTTGATCCGCGTGCGCAGTGCGCTCGCGCTCCAGCGCGTGAAGAAGTACGAGGCCACGTTCGCTCCGGCCGAGGCGTCGCGCAGCTCGAGCGCGCGGTTGCCGCCGATGTCGACGAGGGTCTGGGTGCCGCCGCTCGTGGCGGAGGTGAGCGTCAGCGGTGCCGTCGTGCCGTCGAAGCCGACGTCGAGGTCTCCGGCCAGGAGGTTGGGCGGATCCGCGCTCCAGGCGGGCGCCGCGCCCAGCAGCGAGAGGACCACCGCGGTCGTGATCGCACCGGCCAGGGCCGTGATACTGCGTCGTCGCATGACGTCTCCGTTCATCGTTGAAGGCAACCGTGGCCAGTGTAGGATAACGTTGTCTCATTGGAAAGAGGCAATTTCGCAGAGCTCACCATCCGAGGAGGATCCGTGACAGCGCCCGTCACCGCCGCCGATCTGGTCGCCCTGTACGGGCTCACCCCGTCCCCCGCCTTCGAGCCGCTGCCCGAGCACGAGGGCGCCCTGCACGAGTGGTTCAGCGCCGCCTCAGGGGCCTCCGTGGAGGAAGTGCGCGCAGAGGTCGCACGCCGGGCATCCGAGGCGGAAGAGGACGGGCGGGCGCTTCACGCCGGCCGGCCCGAGCTGTTCGACGCACTGCCGTTCGCGGACCGGGACCGCGTCCTGGTCCTGGGCGACTCGCTGTCGGCAGCAGCCGGCGGGTGGGTCGACATCCTGACCGCCGCGCTGCGCGCCGCGGGCAGACGGATCACCGTGGTCAATCGGGCCGTCAGCGGCCGCACCACCGTCGAGACCATCGGATCGCTGCCGGCGATCGCCGCGCAGGACCCGGACTGGGTGCTGCTGATGCTCGGTACGAACGACGTGCGCCGGCACGGGACCACGGCCGACGTACGTCTGAGCGGACCGGGCGAGCCCCTCGCCGTCCGGCGGCGGCTGCTGCGCGCGCTCGACGCGGAGACGCGCGCCCAGGTCGTGGCCATCACCCCTGCTCCGATCGACGCCTCGGCCGTCGCGCGCAATCGGTTGAGCGGAGTCTGGTGGACCGAGGCGGATCTCGACGAGCTCGTCGCGGCCGTCACGGAGGCCTCCCCCGACGCCGTCGACCTGCACGGCGTGCTCCGTGCGCGCCTGGCCGCGCACCCGGATCCCGGCTTCTGGCAGCAGGACGGCGTGCACCCCACGAGGGCGGGGCAGCGGCTGATCGCCGAGATCGTGCTCGAGGGGGTGGCGAGGCGGACGCACAGGGCGCCCGCCTCGCGCTGATCAGCCCTCGAGCGGCACCGCGCGGCCTTCGGCGTGCGAACGCAGAGCGGCCAGGAAGATCGCATGGGTGTCGGCCGCCTCCTCGGGGCGGACCGTGCCGAAGCGATCCCCCAGCGACCCGTCGCGCTCCGCGAGGAACGACGCCCACATCTGCAGGATCGAGTCGGAGAAGCCGGTCTCGAAGATCCCGCCGGTCACCGTCGGCCAGACCGACTGACTGCCCACCTGGACCCGTTGCCAGGACTGCTCCCGGCCACCGCCCGGCACGTCGATCACACGGAAGACCTCGACCGACTTGGGCTCTCGCGTGCTGAAGCGCACTCCGCCCTGCATGCCGATCGCCTCGAACTCCCAGGTGTTCTTCTCCCCCGGCGCGATTCTCTTGGTCTCGGTCGTGAGCGGGAAGCGGATGCCTTGCTGTTCGACCCAGCTGTGCAGCACCGCGTTGTCCCAGGTGTCGCACGGGACGAGGTCTCCGTCCGGGCCCGGGCGCTCCGGCACGACGTTCTGCAGGATCGCGTACACGCTCTGCGGCCGCCAGCCCAGGCGCAGCGGAACGTGCCAGGTGTGCATGCCCAGGTCGTTCAGCACCCCCGCCTCACCGCAGAACCTCGCCTGCCGCTTCCAGTTGACCGGCTTGCCGACATCGAGATCGCTCGAATGCAGGAAGCTGTTGCGGGCCGACAGGATGGTGCCGAGGGCGCCAGAGCGCACGTAGTCGATGGCCGCCTGTGCGCCGGGGAAGAAGGGGATCTCGCTCGAGCAGCGTACGAAGCTCTCCGGATGCTCGCCGATCGCAGCGAGGATCTCGGCGGCGGCGGCGCCGTCGATGCCGAAGGGCTTCTCGGCGAGCAGGCCCTTGCCCGCGCGGATGACGTCTGTGTAGATCTTCGCGTGCAGGTCGTGCCGGACGGCCACGTAGACCACGTCGATCGAGTCGTCCGAGAGCAGGTCGGCGTAGTCGGTCACGGTCGTGGTCACGGTGTCGATCTGCGTGAACCACGCGAGCGCATCGGGATTCAGGTCGCACACCGCGGTCAGCCGAGGCCGCACCGGGTGGTCGATCAGCGCCGGCCACCGCTGGATGGCGGCCGCGATCTCCCGCCCCATGAGCCCGCCGCCGATGATCGCGACGTTGACCTCCCTGACGGTCACGATTCCACCCCCGTCACGAGGGCGAGCGCGTCATCGACTCCGGATCCCCCGTGCAGCACCCCCAAGAGCGCGGCCGTGATGCCCGCGGGATTCGGATGCTGCACGACGTTGCGCCCGTAGACGATCCCCCGTGCGCCGGCGTCGAGCACCGCGACGGTGCGCTCCAGCAGGGTCCGGTCGTCGACACGCCCGCCGCCGCGCACGAGCACCGGCACGTCGCCGGCGACCTCGATCACGCGGGAGTACTGGCGCAGGTCGTCGCTGGGGTCGGCCTTGATGAGGTCGGCGCCCAGCTCGACGGCCTGGCGGACCATCGTGACGATGCGGTCGATGTCGCCGTCGACCATGTAGCCGCCGCCCGCCTTCGCGTTGTCCTGCATCACCAGGGGCTCGATCATCAACGGCATCCCGAAGCGGGTCGCCTCGGCCCGGAGCGCCATGATCGAGCGGATGTTCGCCTCGCGCACCTCGGGGTGCCCCGGCAGGTGCATGAGGTTGACGCACACGGCCGCCGCATCGAGACGGACGGCCTCCTCGATCGCATGCGGCACGTGGTGGCTGAACAGCGTCTCGTCGAGCGGGTTGTTGTAGACGTTGGCGACGTCGGTGCGCAGCACCAGGGCGGGCTTGTGCTTTCCGGGGAGGCTCTGCAGGTGCCGTGCCTGACCGAGCGTCAGCTGCACGGCATCCGGCCCCGCCGCCACGAGCGTGCGCACGACGGAGCGCATGTCCTCGATGCCGGTGATGAAAGACGCCTCCCCGAAGAATCCGTGGTCGACGGCGACGTCGAGCAGCCGCCCGGACGTCGGATGGAAGAGCCTGTTCAGGCGGTATGGCGTCATCGCACCGTTCCTTCGAAGTGATCACTGGGTCGCGGCCTCCGGCCGCGCAGACATGGCCTTCAGGGCCGTTCATGTGTCACACTAGCCACGGTGAAACAACGTTGTCTAGTCGCCATCGCCTGATTCGCGACCGGGCACTCCAGGAAGGACATCCGTGACCGGGATCCGCATCGTCGGCCATATCTGCGTCGACGCCACCCCCAGCCTCGACGGCCCCGCGCACCTCGACGCCGGCCGTCTCGTCGAGATCGGGCCCCTGCGCCTCGCTCTCGGCGGGTGCGTCGCGAACACGGCGAGCGCGCTGTCAGCCCTCGGCACCCCGGCGCAGGTGCACGGCTACGTCGGTGACGACGTCCTGGGGCGCATCGCCGGAGAACTGATCGACCGCATCCCGGGCGTGAGCGGACGGCTAGACGTGCAGCAGGGCCTCACCACCTCGTACAGCGTCGTGCTCGAACAACCCGGCGAGGACCGCGTCTTCTGGCACCACGTCGGCGCCAACGCACAGTTCTCGGGTGCGGACATCGACCTCGACGGCACCGATCTGGTCCACATCGGCTACCCCTCCCTGCTTCCCGCGCTGCTCGTCGACGACGCCGCCCCGCTGGTCGCTCTGCTCGAGCGCGCGCGCAGCATCGGCGCCACCACGTCGGTCGACCTCGCGGTCGTCGATCCGCGCACCGCCGCCGGCGCGCTCGATTGGGACCGGATCCTGGACCGGATCGCTCCGCTCATCGACGTCATCACCCCGAGCGCCGACGATCTCACATCCGCGCTCGGCCGGGAGCCCATCGCCGATGCCGACGCCCTCGCAGCTCTCGCCGAGGACCTCGTGCGCCGCGGCACGGCCGTCGCCGCGGTATCGGGCGGTCCGCTCGGGGTGCACCTCGCCGCGGCTCCCGCCGCGCGACTGCGCGCCGGAGGACGCGTCCTCACCGCGCTCGCCGACGAGTGGGCGTCGGCGAGCGCGTTCCGCCCCGCCACGAAGATCGCCCGGCCCCGCACCACCAACGGCGCCGGCGACGCATCGACCGCCGGCGTGCTGCATGCCCTCCTCACCCGCGCGACTCCCGTCGCCGCGCTCGAGATCGCCGCACGCGCCGCAACAGCCGTGCTGACCGGCGCGAGCGACCTCGGCGCGCAGGACCGAGGCCGCGAGAAGGCTTCCATCGTGAAGACCGACGGATCGGCGCCGATCCTGCTCGCAGGCAACCGGCCCGCCGCGCGGTTCTACCGGGGCGGTTCGCAGATCGCCTCCTTCCGGCGGGAGGACCAGGCGGATCCGCACACGCCGGAGGACTGGATCGCCTCGGTGACGAGCGTGCGCGGAGAGGACGGCGTCGGACCGACGCGTCTGCCCCACGGCCGGCTCCTCGCCGACGCGATCGCCGCCGATCCCCGCGCCTGGCTCGGCCCCTCCCACGTCGCGCGCTGGGGCTCCGACCCCAAGCTGCTCGTGAAGCTGCTGGATGCCGGACAGCGCCTTCCGGTGCACGCCCATCCCGACGGCGCCTTCGCGCGCGCCCATCTCGGCACCGCGCACGGCAAAGCCGAGGCGTGGCACATCCTGTCGCCGGGGGTCGTGCACCTGGGCCTGCGCGAGCGCATCCCCCTTCCCCGGCTCCAGGCATTGGTCGCCGCACAGGAGGCCGAGTCGCTCCTCGCCCTGCTGCACGAGGTGCCGGTGCAGGAAGGCGACCGCGTCTTCGTGCCCCCCGGAACGCTTCACGCGATCGGCGCCGGTGTGCTCCTCGCCGAGGTGCAGGAACCGGAGGATCTCTCGATCCTCCTGGAATGGCGCGACTTCGCCCTCGACGGCATCCGCGACGGCCACCTCGGGCTCGGCTTCGAGGTCGCCCTGCAGGCGGTCGACCGCGACGCGATGCGCCCCGAGGAGCTCGATCGGCTCATCCGCCGCGCGGCCGATCCGATCGGCCTCCCCGCCGCTGCCGATCCCTTCTTCCGGCTGGAGCAGCGGATCGTCGACGGAGGCGACGAGCTCTCTCAAGGATTCGCCGTCGTGATCGTGACGGACGGGGAGGTCGACGTCGCAGGAACGCCGTGGCCGCGCGGGACCAGCGCGGTCGTGCCCTACGGCGCAGGGCCGGTGGCGGTGCAGGGCTGCGGCACGCTGCTCGTCTGCCGTCCGCCACGACCGGAGGGAGGCTGAGCGGGAGCGGCGCGGCCGGCCGCTACGATGAGCGGAGCCGCACGCAGGGAGAACGATGTCTCAGAGTCCGACGATGAACGATGTCGCACGGGTGGCGCAGGTCGCCCTGAAGACCGTCTCGCGCTACGTGAACGGTGCCACGAACATCGATCCCGTGCTCAGCAAACGGATCGGCGACGCGATCGAGGAGCTGGGCTATCGTCGCAACCTGGCCGCCGCCAGCATCCGTCCGGGGTGGACCAGCCGCATGGTCGGACTGATCATCTCGGATCTCGCCAACCCGTACTACTCGACCCTCGCCCGTGCCATCGAGGAGGTGCTGGGCGCCGAGGGGTACATGCTCATCGTCGCGAGCTCCGAAGAGGACGGCGGACGGCACGACCGGCTCGTGAACCGCCTCATCGACCAGCGCGTCGACGGCCTGATCATCGTCCCGCCGCAGAAGGCGGGAAGGGAGTGGGCCAGGTTCCCGCCCCCGATCCCCCCCGTCGTCTTCCTCGACCGACCGGGCGCCTACGAGCGCGCGGACACGGTGCTCGCCGACGACCGCGACGGCGCCGCCGCCGCCACGAACGCCCTGCTCGATGGAGGCGCCCGCCGCATCGCCTTCGTCGGTGACTCGCGTGCGATCTATACGATGCAGGAGCGCTTCCACGGCTATGCGTCCGCGCTGGAGGCACGGGGGATCGCCGTGGACGACGCGCTCGTGCAGGACGGCGCCCACACCGGGGAGCACGCGGCGCGCATCGTGGCGGAACTCCTCGACCGCGGCGAGGCCGACGCCGTGTTCGCTGCGAACAACCGCGCCTCGATCGGTGCGCTGTCCGCCTTCCGCGACCGCGGACGGGACCTGCCCCTCGTGGGCTTCGACGACTTCGAGGCGGCGCCCCTGAACGTGCCGGCGGTGACCGTCGCGACCCCGGATCTCGACGAGATGGGCCGCACGGCCGCCCGACTGCTCCTCGCCCGCCTGCGCGGCGCGGATGAGCCGGCGCTGACCGAGAGGCTCCCCGTGGACGTGGTGCGACGCGGCTCGGAGCTGCGGCCTCGATGATCGAACTCGCCGCCGGCGGTGTCGGCGCGGTCATCGATCCCGGGCGCGGCAGCGACCTGGTCTCTCTCACGCTGGCGGGCGCCGAGGTGCTGTTCCGCACGCCCTGGCGCTCGCACGCCGACGCCGTGCTCGCCGGCGCGCCCGGGAGGATCCCCGGCGCCGTGCCCGGCTGGCTGGAACGCTACCGCGGCGGATCCCAGACCGTGCTCCCCACGGTCGGCGACCCAGGCGACTACGACCAGCCGGCCGCGTACCACGGTGAGGCGGCGAGCGCGGCCTGGACCCTCGTCGAGGCCTCTCCGGACACCGCGCACCTGACCCTCGACCTCTTCTCCGCCCCGATCACGGTGAACCGCGTGATCACCGTCACCCCGGCCGGCCTCACGATCCGGGACGCCCTGCACAACGCCTCCGACGTCGCGGTGAGGTTCGACTACGGCCATCACACCGCGTTCGGATCCGACCTGCTCAGCGGGACGCTGCGGATCGAAGCGGGCGGCAGGTTCACTCCGCACGGCGGCACGGCCGCGCCGTGGCCCGAGGGCACGGATGGCGTCGGCGCCCCGTTCCGCCTCGACATCGTCGCGCCCGACGACCGACGCGCCGTGTACGGCTGGCTCGACGACGTGCCGGGCCATCGCATCGTGCTGGTTCCGGAGGACGGGCCCCGTGTGGAGTTCTCCTGGGACGGGACCCTCATGCCGCACCTCTGGGTGTGGCAGGAACTCTCGGCGACGGCGGAGTTCCCCTGGTTCGGCAGGGCGCGGGCGGTCGCGTTCGAGCCCATGACGCGGCCGACCGACCTGACGCGCCGCGAGGGCGGCGTCACACTGCCCGCGGGCGGCAGCAGGCGCACCGGGGTCGCGTTCCGCCTCCTCTGATCTGTTGCGCCGCGGATCCTGCCTCCCCGGATGCCGTGCTACTTCTCGGATCCGGCGGCCAGCCCCCGGCTCCAGAAGCCCTGCAGGGACAGGAACATGGCGACGACCGGGATGACCGAGACGAGCGCCCCCGTCACGACCGTGGTGTACCCCACGGGAAAGCCCTGCATCGCCCGCCACTGGATGAGCCCCACGGTCACGGGCTGCAACGACATGTCGGCGAGCATCAGAGAGGGCAGCAGGAAGTTGGTCCAGATCGCGACGAACTGGAAGAGGAAGATCGTGACCATCGCGGGCGCCATGATCCGCATCCCCATGGTGAAGATGCGGAACTCGCCTGCTCCGTCGATCCGGCCCGCCTCGATGATCGAGTCCGGCACGGATGATGCGGCGTAGATGCGTGCGAGATAGACGCCGAACGGGCTCACGATGCTCGGGATGAACACCGCCCAGAACGTGTTGACGATCCCCGTGCCGCTGAACAGGAGGTACAGCGGCACCGCGAGGATCGGCGCCGGGAGGAGCACCGCGGCGAGCACGGTGCCGAAGATGGCCTCGCGTCCGGGGAAGTCGAACTTCGCGAGGGCATAGCCGCACATGACCGAGAGCACCGTGGAGACGACCGCCCCGAGCCCGGCATACAGGAGGGAGTTCAGGAGCCAGCGGGCATAGATGCCACCCTGGGTGCGGAACAGCTCGACGATGTTGTCGAACAGGGCGAACCCGTCGCCGAACCAGAACCCGTTGCCGGTGAAGAGCTCGCCCGAGGGCTTGGTCGCGCTCACCACGAGCCACCACACCGGCAGCAGGCAGTAGATCGCGAACAGCACCATCACCGCCAGCACGAAGGCGCGAGAGGCGGGGCTCACCCGCTCGAACGCGGCGCCGCGGCGACGGGGCGCCCCGGAGGGCCGGGCGGAGGACGAAGGGCGGACGAGACTCTCGGTCGCAGTGGTCATCAGTCGACTCGTTTCGCAGAGGCACGGAACACGAACACGGAGAGGATGCAGACGAGGGCTCCGACGATCACCGACAGAGTCGCGGCGTAGTTGAAGTCGTTCGCCGACAGCCATTTCATCGCGGCCATGATGGGCGTGTAGTCGGACGGGAGGTTCGGGGCGATGGACTTCATCGTGATGGGCTCGTTGTACAGCTGGGCGGTTCCGATGATCGAGAACACGAGCGTCATCAGCAGCGCAGGGCGCACGAGCGGCACCTTGATCTGCAGCGCCGCACGCCAGCCCGTGCATCCGTCCAGCGCCGCCGCCTCCATGATGTCGGCCGGGATGGCCTGCAGCGCGGAGTACAGCAGGATCATGTTGTAGCCCGTCCACGCCCACGTCAGGATGTTGGCGATCGAGAACGGGATCATCCCGTCGCTGACGAACGAGAGGTCGATGCCGATCGCCCCTGCCGCTTGGACCACGGGGCTGAGGGTGGGCGCGTAGAGGAACGACCAGACCAGCGCTGCGATCACGCCGGGAAGGCCGTAGGGGACGAAGTACGCGAGCCGGAAGAAGCGCCGGCCCGTCGACACGCGGGAGTCGATCAGCAGCGCCAGCGCGAGGGCGACGATCAGCATGAGCGGCACCTGGATCACGCCGATCAGGAGGACCCGTCCCAGGGAGCCGACGAAACCGGGGTCCGAGAACGCACGGAGGTAGTTGCCGAACCACACGAAGTCGACCTGGGCGCCACCGAGGCCCAGACCGGAGCGCTTCACGGCGAACAGGCTCTGCACGACGGCGTAGATCGTGGGCACGAGGTACACGATCACGAAGAGGGCGAGGAACGGCAGGACGAACGGGAGCGCGCGCCGAAGGGCACGGGTCCTCGGTCGCCGTCGTCGGACGGTGGCGGGGGTGGTGCTGGTCATGCTCTGCGTGTCCTCCTGGACGTCGGTGCCTGCCCGGGCGGCCGCGGCCGCCCGGGCAGGGGGGATCACTTGACGGTGAAGCCCTGGCTCTTCAGCGCCTCGACGGTCGCCTTCTGTGCGGCTTCCAGCGTCGCCTCATAGGTGTTGCCGGCCGAGGCGATGCGCCCGAGGCCGTCTCCCAGCGACGAGGCCGTGATCGACATGACCGGTCCCCACTGCCATCCGGTGGCGACCTTCGCCGCCTCCTCCCGGAACACGGTGTAGATCGGCTGCCCGCCGAAGTAGTCCACCGGTGCGTCGAGCGCCTTGTTCTCGAGGCCGGAGTTCGATGCGGGCAGGATCGCCGCCGCGTCGATGAGGTTGGTGACCGAGGCGTCGTCGGTCGACATCCAGAGCGCGAACTCCGTCGCCTCCTTGGGGTTCTTGCAGTCCTTCATGACCGCGGTGGAGGATCCGCCCGAGTTGCCGACCGTGTCCTCGCCTTCCCAGCGCGGCATCGGGGCCACCGCCCAGTTGCCCGCCGAGGCTGCGGCGTTGTCGCGGATCAGAGATGCCGACCACACCGGCCCGACCTCGGCCCACACCTGGCCACCCGCCCACGCCGAGTACAGGGCCGCGTCGAAGGCCGGATAGGTGCTGACCAGGTTCTCGTCGTGCAGCTTCTGCCAGTAGTCGCCCACCTTCGCGTTGGCCTCGCTGTCGAGCGAGACCGTCCAGGCGTCGCCGGAGGTGCCGAACCACGGCGCCTCGCCCTGCCAGGCGAAGCCCGCGTAGAGGTAGGGGTCGCTCGGCATGTTCATGAGCCGCGCGTTCGGGTCGGCGGCGACGACCTTCTTCGCGGCCTCGGCGAACTCGTCCCAGGTCGTGGGGACCGCGATGCCGGCCGTCTCGAACAGGTCCTTGCGGTAGAAGAGGCCCATCGGCGCGGTGTCCACAGGCACGCCGAAGGTCTGGTCGCCCACGCCGACGTTGCCCCACACCCAGTCCGCGAAGTCCCCGCGGGCGTCTTTCACGTAGGGGGTGATGTCCTGCAGCGCGTCGGCCGCGAGGAAGCTGGGGAAGGTCTCGTAGCCGACCTGCGCGAGGCAGGGGGCGGTGCCGGCCTTCGCGGCCGTGAGCATCTTGTCGTAGCCGCCCGCGCCGCCGTCGGCGAGCGCCTGGTACTTCACCTGGATGTCGGGGTGGGACGCGTTCCAGAGCTCGACGGACTTGTCGTAGCCCGCCGCCCAGCCCCAGAAGGTGATCTCCACCGGCTTGCCGTCCTCGGACGCACCCCCTGCGGGACCGGTCGCGCCGCAACCGGCGAGGGCCAGTGCGCCTATGGCGAGGCCGGCGGCGAGCGCCACTGTCCGGCGTGTGCTGTGCTGCTTCATGTGTACCTCTCGTTCGTCGTTGAACCGATCGCTCGGGGAGCGCTCAGGTGCGGCATCCATCTCGGGTGCCGTCCCAGCATAGACAACGTTGTTTCAGTTCGCTAGCCTGAGATCCGAACCCGCCGACGACCCCGCACCGAAAGGCGCGACACGCCAGGCGAGACTCCGGGAAGAGAGAGCGATGAACTGGTTGCGCCCCACGGAACGCCCCGACAGCCCCGCGGGGCTGGCATACGGGGGCGACTACAACCCCGAGCAGTGGGATCCCGCCGTCTGGACGGAGGACGTACGCCTGATGCGAGAGGCCGGCGTCACGCTGGTCACCGTGGGGGTTTTCAGCTGGGCGCAGCTGCAGCCCGAGCCGGACCGGTGGGAGTTCGACTGGCTCGACCGCGTGATGGATCTGCTCGCCGATGGTGGCATCGCCGTCGACCTGGCGACCGCGACCGCCTCGGTTCCGAACTGGCTCGCCGCGCAGGACCCGTCGGTCCTCGCCGTCGACCGACACGGGAGCCGCGTCGCCCAGGGCGGGCGCCAGGCGTGGTCGCCGTCGTCCCGCACCTATCGGCGTCACTCGATCGAGCTCGTCGA
Organism: Microbacterium hydrocarbonoxydans; assembly: GCA_040395495.1. Classification (GTDB taxonomy): domain Bacteria; phylum Actinomycetota; class Actinomycetes; order Actinomycetales; family Microbacteriaceae; genus Microbacterium; species Microbacterium hydrocarbonoxydans_D. The sequence continues at coordinate 359,761 of JBEBQG010000002.1, forward strand.
ACGGATGGCGGAACGCTACGGCGATCACCCGGCGCTCGCACTCTGGCACGTCTCCAACGAGCTGGGCGGACACAACTCGCGCTGTTACGGGGACGAGAGCGCGCGGGCCTTCCGGATCTGGCTGCGCGAGCACTACGAGGACTCCCTCGACGCTCTCAACGGGGCATGGGGCACGGCCGTGTGGAGCCAGCGCTACCGGACCTGGGGAGAGATCGAGCCACCGCGGGCGACCTTCACCGGGCCGAACCCGTCGCTCGAGCTCGACTTCGCCCGCTTCAGCTCCGACCAGCTCCGTGATCAACTGCGCGCTGAGCGGGCCGTGCTGCGCTCCCGCACCCCTGACGTGCCGATCACGACGAACTTCATCATGTTCGACGCCGGGAAGAACATGGCGTACTCGACGTGGATCGACGACGTCGACGTCGTTGCGAGCGACCACTACCTGGGTGAAGGCCGGGATGCGTTCGCGGAGACGGACTTCTCCGCCGATCGGTCGCGAGGCCTCGCCGCAGGAGCTCCCTGGATGCTGATGGAGACGGCGCCGAACGGCACCAGCTGGCGCCGGGTCAACCCGTCGAAGCGACGCGGACAGCTGCGCCGAGACGCCCTGAGCCACGTCGCGCGCGGGGCGGATGCCGTGTGCTTCTTCCAGTGGCGGGCGGCGCGCAGCGGCGCGGAGCGCTTCCATTCGGCAATGCTCCCCCACGCCGGGGTCGACAGCGACGTGTTCCGCGACGTGGTCGGGCTCGGCGCCGACCTGCGCGCTCTCGCCTCCGTCGCGGGTTCCCGCGTCCGCCCGGATGCCGCGCTCGTGCTCGACGAGGCGTCGTGGTGGGCGTTCGAGGGCGGAGACCACCCCCGCAACGACCTGCGCCTGATGGACGCGGTGCTGCCCTGGCATCGCGTGCTCACGGAGTTGGGCCTCACGGTCGATGTCGTGCCGCCGAGCGCCGACCTCTCGTCCTATCGACTGGTGGTGGCGCCGCAGCTCTACCTGGTCTCGGACGAGCATGCCGCGCGGCTCTCCGCGGCCGCGCACGCGGGGGCGGTGGTCGTGATCGGCGCCTTCTCGGGAGTGGTCGACGAGCTCGACCGGGTTCGGCCAGGCGGTTTCGCCGGCGCGTTCCACGAGCTCCTCGGCATCCGCGTGGAGGACGTCTGGCCGGTGCGCGACGACGAGACGTTCACGGTCACGGGCGACGGCTGGTCGTGCACCGCGCACACCTGGGCCGAGGTCGTGCGTCTCGACGGCGCGACCGCGGCCGCCGCGGCGACCGATGGTGATCTGGAGGGGATGCCCGTCGTCACCCGCCATCCGGTATCCGCCGGTGCCGCCTGGTACGTCTCCGCCTGGCTCGACGACGAAGGACTGCGCGGAGTCCTGTCCAGGGCGGCCTCCGAGGCCGGCGTGACCGCGCCGGTCCGCGACGACAGTCGCCTGCGCGTCACCACCCGGGTGGCCGGTGCGAGGGAGTACCACTTCCTCATCAATCACGGCGAGTCGGCGGCCTCGGTACGAGGCGACGGCACCGACCTGCTCGACGGCTCCACCCACGCCGAGCGGATCGTCGTCCCCGGCGGAGCCGTGCGCGTGGTCGAGGGTCGCCTGGGCCGCGCGCCGATCGGGGCGCCTACGGTGTGAGCGGGCAGCGTCACCGCCGAAGGGCCGCAGGCCGCGGCAGGCCGAGCTCCTCGAGGAGATCGCCGAGGGCTCGATCGAGCTCGGCGCCGGCCTGGGTCATCTTGTTGACGCCGAAGCCCGCGAACCGGGCACTGGGCACCTCGAAGCTCAGCGTCGTCCCCGGCGTCCTCGACGTGTGCGCCTCGATGCGCAGGGGCGAATACAGCATCGAGCCGGGGTCGTGCCGGAACAGCCGTGCGGCGATCGCATGGTGCGCGATCAGCCACACCACGCTCCGGACCGCGCTCCCCGCATGCCGCATGAGCGCATCCGGGCGCGAGGTCCACACCCGGACGAAACCGCTCGGCGCCTCCCACTGCAGTCCGCGCACGAAACCTGCCCAGTCGCCGCCGCGCAGCTCGACCAGCGCCTGCTCATCGGCCAGTGCGGGGACGGCCTCCTCGAATGCACCGACCAGGGCATCGAACTGCGCGTTCGTCTCGAGGCGGATCCTGCGCGTCACGTAGTCGAAGACGATCTCGTCCGCGTCATAGCTCACCACACCATCCTCTCGCAGCGGCTGGCGCGGAGGCTGTCCTGAGGCAGGGCGCTCTCTCCCGGTGGATCAGCGGCCGAACTCGTCGACGCCCGTTCCCACGCCGAAGTGGTGCGCGATGGCCTGCACCGTGCGCTCCGCCGCCCGACCGTCGCCGTACGGGTTGCTCGGTCGCACCGCACTCGCACCCCGCCTCGCGGCTCGGCGCAACGGACTCGACGCCCTCCGCTGGGCCGCGAGCGCCGCCGAGACCGCCTCGACGATCGCCCGCTCCCCCGTGCCGACGAGTCTCGCCGTCCCCGCCTCGACCGCCTCCGGCCGCTCCGTCGTCTCGCGCATGACGAGCACCGGCTTGCCGAGGGCCGGCGCCTCCTCCTGCACCCCGCCGCTGTCGGTGAGCACCAGGGCGCAGCGCTCCAGGAGCGTGCAGAACTGCGGGTACGGCAGCGGTGCGGTGAGGATCACGTTGTCACGGCCGGTCACGGCCGGCTCGATCGCCTCGCGCACCAGCGGGTTGGCGTGCACGGGGAAGACGAAGTCGTGGTCGGGGAAGAGCCCGGCCAGCCGCCCCAGAGCGCGGCCGATGCGACGCATCGGCTCACCCCACGACTCCCTCCGATGCGCCGTCACGAGCACCGTCGTCCTCCCCTGCGCGAGACGCGCCGACAGCTCGGGATCGTCGATGGCCGGACGGACGGCGATCGTCTGCAGCAGCGCGTCGATCACGGAGTTCCCGGTGACGAACACGGTGCCGGGATCGACGCCCTCCTCCAGCAGGTTCTGCCTGGCCGCGACCGTCGGTGTCAGGTGGAGGCTCGCGAGGCGAGTCGTGAGCCTGCGGTTCGCCTCCTCGGGGAACGGATTCGACAGTTCTCCCGTGCGCAGCCCCGCCTCCGCGTGGATCACCGGGATCGCGGCGTACGTCGCGGCGAGCGCGGCGACGAAGGTCGTGCTCGTGTCCCCCTGCACCAGCACGGCATCCGGTCGGCGCTCCTCGAACACGGCGACCAGCCGGCTCAGGGTGCGCGTGGTGATCTCGGTGAGCGATTGACCGGGGGTGTGGATGCGGAGGTTGAGGTCGGGTTCGATGCCGAACACCCTGTTGACCTCGTCGAGCATCCCCTGGTGCTGTCCGGTCACAACGACCTGCACGGCGAACCGCGGATCGTCGCGGAGCGCCCGCACCAGCGGGGCCATCTTGATCGCCTCGGGGCGGGTGCCGTAGACGGCGATCACGGAGATCGTCGCCGAGTCGATGGCGGGAGCGGTCATCATGTCGTCCTTTCAGAGTTCGATCGCGAGGCGCGCGTGCCGCACGGCGGAGGAGGGCAGCGGAGCAGGGGCGGGATCGCCCTCGTCCACCCGGTCGGTCTTCGCCCAGCCGTTCCTCCCCACGACGGCACGGGCGGCCGCCCGCCAGCCCGCCAGGTACCAGAGGCTCGAGTACAAGGGGAAGAGGTGCATGAGCAGCAGGGTGCGCGGCAGCGACAGCCCGCCTCGGCGCTCGATACGCCAGTAGAGGATGCCGTACACGTACATCGGCCCGAAGGTCATGAGGTACACCGGAGCCCACCAGGGCGACACGGGCGGTCCGCCTGCCGCCGCGGCGATCAGCGCTCCGGCGAGCGAGAGCCAGAACCCGGCGGACAGCAGCGAGCTGACCAGCAGCAGGAAGGGGTTGGTGAGCAGATAGAGGAGGTCGAGCTTCTGCCGGCCGGATGTGCGGGTGAGCACCCCCGGCACCAGGGCCCAGGACTGCAGGTGCCCCTGGAACCACCGGGTGCGCTGACGCAGCCACGGTCGCAGCGATTCGATCCCCTGCTGGTGCACGGATGCGGTCGAGCAGAACTCGATGCGCCACCCCGCCTGCAACAGCCGGACGCCGATGTCGAGGTCTTCGGTGAGCGTGGCGTTCCACGGGCTCACCCCGAGCGAGTCCAGCGCGGACAGGCGCACGAACTGTCCGTTGCCCCCGAGCCCGACGCTTCCGAGATGCCGACGACCGCGCTGGTACACCTCGGTGTTGAGCACGAACTCCACGTCCTGCATCCGCGCCAGCAGACTGTGACGTCTGTTGCCGATCCGCACGCCGATCTGCACGGCGCCGACCCCGGGGTCGGCGAGACCGTGCCGCACCTCCTCCAGCGCGAAGGGCTCGAGCCGTCCGTCGGCATCGAGCACGCACACCACGACATCGGCCGGGTCGCGGTCGATGTCGACCCCGCCCGCCCTGATGTACTGCACGGCCGCGTTGAGCGCCTCTCCCTTGCCCTGCCGCGCGTGCGGGAGGCTGCGTCGCAGCACGGTCACCCGCGGATCGCCGCACGCGGCGGCCAGCGCGGAGGTGCGGTCGTCCGATCCGTCGTCGACGACGATGATGCGCATGTCCGGATACCTCAGCGCCGACAACCGGGCGAGGCTGCGCACGATCACCTTCTCCTCATTCAGGCAGGGGAGCACGAAGATCATCGCCGGAGTCGGCGTCCCCCGCCTCCTCGGCGGGGCCTGCGTGCGCAGTCGCCCTCGCCCCGTCGCGCGGCGCGGCTCGAACCGGGAGAGCGCGAAAAGCAGGAACCCGTATGCCGACGACGAGAAGATCAGCAGCAGGTTCAGCACGACCACGGCGTCGAAACCGCACAGGTCGGCGCAGCTCATTCCGGCACCCCCGCCGGTCTCGATGCGCGGCGTCGCCGGTGCCGGCGCACCGCGCGCAGCACCGACGACGCCGCCAGCATCCCCACCACGTAGATCACGTAGGCGAGGAACATCGCGGAGGCGGACGACACGATCACCCTCGCCAGCACGCTGAACGCGCTCCCCAGCTCGACGAGCATCCCCATGTCACCCATTCGCCTTCCCCAGTTGGCTTCCTCCGACGGAACGCGTCCGACTTCGTCGGCTCGCGATCGGGAGGCCGTCGTTCCCCAACGACGGCCTCCCCTGAAGCGGCCCCCTACGATCCGCCCCCAGGACGGTGCCGGACGGCACCGCCTTTTCTAGAGATCGGTCAGCGCCCCCACGTTGACTCGACCTTCGGATGATCGCGGGGTGGAAGCCCCTCCTGCTTCCCGCCCGCGATCCCTGATTTCAGTGCTGCGCCGTACGGCGACGGAAGCCCAGCAGAGCCGAGCCGATAGCCAGCAGCACGCCGCTCGCCCCGATGACGGGCAGCGGGTCCGCACCCGTGAGCGCGAGCTCGCCCGGCGCCGATCCCGTCTCCGCCACGGTCTCCGCGAACACCTCGTGCGAGTCCCGGCCCACCTCGGGTTCCGCCGGGTCCACGGGCGTCGGGTCGGTCGGGTCCGTCGAGTCGACCGGAGTCGGGTCGGTCGGGTCCACCGGGTCCACCGGGTCCACCGGGTCCACCGGGTCCACCGGGTCCACCGGGTCCACCGGGTCGGTCGGGTCCGTCGGGTCCACCGGGTCCGTCGGGTCCGTCGGATACGGGTCCACCGGGTCGGTCGGGTCCGTCGGATACGGGTCCACCGGGTCGGTCGGGTCCGTCGGATACGGATCCACCGGGTCCACCGGGTAGCCGCCGTCGGTCGGGTCCGTCGGATACGGATCCACCGGGTCCACCGGGTAGCCGCCGTCGGTCGGGTAGCCGTCGTACCCCGAGTACCCGTCGCCCGCGGAGGCCGCGGAGACCGGAGCGTCCGGCATCCGCACGTCCACGGTCATCGCCTCGATCGCAGCCGGCGCCTCGACGGCCGCCACGACGGGCGCGGACTCGACGGTCTCGTCGGCGCGCGCGTCGGTGGCGGCGAAGACTCCCGCCGCGACGAGGCCGGCGACGATCGCCGCCGACGATGCGCGCGGAATCGCTCGCTTGATGGTCATTGTGTCTTCCCCTTGTCTGCACCGCGCACCGCCGTCCCCCTCGGACGTCGGCCCCAGACGCGTTGCCACAGGGAGAGACGGCCTTTCCGCTCTTCTGTTGTTCCACTTGGGGATGAAAAGCGGATGGAACTTCTCTGGCCTGACACGCGCGCCAGCTGTCACTATCCGCGGGCGGGCCCCGAGCGCGTAGGGGTCAGCGGCATCCGCTGACATATTGAGGATCGAGCCCGTCGCGTGCCGGGCCACCACGTGAGTCCGGGGAGGCACCGTGCGGACGACCGATGCCGCTGCGCTGGTGGAGTCGGTGCTGCACGGCCGTCGCGCCCCGTCTCTGCGCGCCGTCGACGCCCTGCGCAGGGACACCGTCCCCATCGATCCGGCCGGGTGGGACGTCGACGACCGCGTCCGCGCCGCCGCCCGCCTCACCGCACTGTCGCGGCTGGGGCAGACCGATGCCGCGGCGGCGCTGGCGCTGGCCTGGCGCGAGGTGCCGATGCCGCCGCCCGACGCCGACCTGCCCGCGGTGACGGTGCTGGGGCTGAGCAGCGCGATCGTCGAGGCGGAGATCTGCGCGGGCCGCGCGTCCGCCGTCCGCCTCGCGGAGCGCATGCTGTCGCACGCCCTCGATGTGGGCGACCCGGAGTGGATCCTGCGCGCTCGCGGACTGAGCGCCGCGGCGAGCGCCCTCGGCGGAGACGACGAGGCCGCGACAGCGCGGTTGCGCGAGATCCGCGGCGACGGGCTCCCCGACGAGGAGGTCGTCGACTACATGGCCGAGGTCGGCGAGGCGGTGCTGGCCTTCACCGCGCTGGACGCCGATCGTCTGGCGCGCACGGCCGGGCGGCTCCACCGGCTGCAGGAGAGCGAGCCCCACGCGGGTGCCCTCGCCCAGCTGGTCGATGCGGCCGCGGCCGCGCTCACCGGCGACCGCCACCGGATGACGGCGCTCACCTCGCGTCTCGTGCAGGCGAGCGGCGACGGCGCTGTCCCGCGTCAGGCCCTCTGGCTGCAGGCGTTCACCCTGGTCCGGGGTGAGGAGCCGCTGCGCGCCATCGGCCTGCTGCGCGAGGAGGAGCCGGACGAGGAGCACCTCCACTGCCCCGCCATGCTGCGTGCCGCCGCCCACCTGCGACTCGGCGACCCCCGGTCGACGCTGGGCGCGACCACGGAGTGCGTGCGTCTGCGTCCGCGCCACAACCTGCACACGCTCGCCTCCGTGCTGATCCTGCGCGGCGTCGCGCACCTCCGCCTGCAGATGGTCTCTCTCGGTCATCGTGAGATCGACGAGGCGTTCGCGATGCTCGGGAGCTCGATCCCCGCCGCGACCGTCTCGCTGCTGCACGCCATCGACCAGCGGATGCTGCGCGTCGTCGCCGGGAGGGAGGGACGGGTGCCCGCGGCGACGCTCGACGCCCTGCGCGCATCCGAATCCGACTCCGTCGACGCCCATCCGTTCCCGATCCTCACGCCGAGGGAGCATGCCGTCGCCGAGCAGCTGCGGCTGCCGCGCACCTTCGCCGACATCGCGGCCTCCCTGCATGTGGCACCGAGTACTGTGAAGACGCAGGCGCTGTCCATCTACCGCAAGCTCCGGGTGTCGACCCGTGACGACGCGGTGGGCTTCCTGGAGCAGGCCGGCTACTTCGAGCAGTGACCGACGCAGAGGAGTCCCGATGACCGACATCACCGTCACCCGCAACGACGACGCCTCACGCTACGAGATCCATTCCGACGAGACGCTCGCCGGCTTCGCCGAGTTCGATCTGCGACCCGGCGCCATCCGCTTCATCCACACCGAGATCGACCCGGCGTTCCAGGGTCAGGGGCTCGCCGGAGTGCTGGCGAAGGCGGCGCTGACGGATGCCGCGGCCACCGGCGACGCGATCGTGCCGCTGTGCCCCTATATCGCGAAGTACCTCGAGACGCACGAGATCCCCGGCGCGGAGATCCGCTGGCCCGGACGTCGCGACTCATGATCGGGCAGCGGCGCATCGTCCTCGAACCGCGCGAGGTGCCACTCGGCGGGGTGCGCAACATGAACGTGCTGCGTGTGCTGCCGCACCGCAACCTGCCGACGATCGGCGCCTGGTGCTTCCTCGACCGGTTCGGTCCCGCCGACACGAAGATGCGAGTGGAACCCCACCCGCACATCGGGCTGCAGACCGTGACCTGGCCGCTCGTGGGAGAGATCCGCCACCGCGACTCCCTGGGCAGCGACGCCGATCTGCGCCGAGGGCAGCTGAACCTGATGACCGCCGGCAATGGCATCTCCCACTCCGAGTACTCCATCGGAGACGGCCCCGTCCCCCTCGACGCCCTGCAGTTCTGGGTGGTGCTGCCCGAGTCCGCTCGGCACGGCGCCGGAGGCTTCGAGCGGCACACGGAGCTGCCGCAGGCCGTGCTCCCGGCGGTACAGGGAGCGGATGCTGCGGCCACGGTCGTGTTGGGCGACTTCGCGGGCCAGACCTCCCCCGCCACGGTGCACACCCCCATCGTCGGGGCCGAGATCGCCGTGCCGGCAGGGTCGACCGTGCGCCTCCCGCTGCGCGCCGACTGGGAGCACGCGGTGGTGCTCGTGGAGGGCGATGCGGTGGTCGACGGACACCCGTCCGTGCGCAACGACATGCTGTACCTGGGCGACTCGCGCGGGTCCGTGGAGGTGTCGAGCGCTGCGGGCGCCCTGCTGTTCCTGCTGGGCGGCGAGCCGTTCGAGGACGAGATCGTGATGTGGTGGAACTTCGCCGGGCGCTCGCACGAGGAGATCGTGCAGGCGCGGGCCGACTGGGAGGCGGAGTCCGCCCGCTTCGGCGTGGTCGAGGGGCACGACGTACGCATCCCGGCCCCGCCCCTGCCCGAGGTGCGGCTGATGCCGCGCGGCCGCACCGTCTGACCGCATCCGCCCGCATCCGGCATCCGCCCGTCCGCCACCCGAATTTCGGATGCATGCACCTATCTCGGACGATCTGCCCTGAAACATCCGAAAAACCGGCATCCGTCCGAAAAACCGGCATCCGTCCGAAACCGGAGATCCGAGATGCCGCCACCCGGCATCCGCCACCCGAATTTCGGATGCATGCACCTATCTCGGACGATCTGCCCTGAAACGTCCGAAAAACCGGCATCCGTCCGAAAAACCGGTATCCGTCCGAAACCGGAGATCCGAGAAACCCGAGATCCCAGACGCGACGCAGCACGACGCCCCGCACTCCGGAGAGCACGGGGCGTCGCGTCACCCGGTTACCGCGCGTCGACCGTCACGATGGTCGACACCGCCGAGTCGCCGTACCCGACGAGTCCGAGATAGCGGGTGCCTGCGGTGAGGCCCGACCACCCGAGCTCGTAGCTCGTCTTCTCGCCGCGGGTCACGGCGATCGGGTTCGGGGTCGCCGTGAGCGCGCCCTCGCCGCCGGGCTGCACGGTGGCGTAGGTCATGTCCCACGTCATCGGCGCCGAGGTCGAGTACACGTTCGCGATGACGAGGTAGGTCCCGGCATTCGGAGCCTTCAGCGTCACGCGCTCGTCGGCCGAGCCCGTCGCCGACTGCCACTTGTCGTAGTAGCGGAGGTCGTCGGGGCTCACCACGCGGTAGACCGTGAGGTCGAGGTCGCTGCCCGCGTCGTCCGAGGAGTCGAGGTCGAAGCGCGACAGGGTCGTGCCGGCGGGCACGTCCACGAGCCACGAGACGTCCTTGTTCTCGTCCCCCGACGCCTCATCGCCGGAGTGGCCGTCGACACGACCGTCCGGATCCGCCAGCAGCTGGAACGGAGCGAGACCCGACAGGTTCAGCGCGAGGTCGCCGGTCACACCGGGCGTGATCTCGACCGAGGTCGATCCGTCGACGCCGGTGCCCGAGACCTCGGCCGGGGCATCCGCCGTCACCGGGAACACGGCGATCGGCGACCGCACGGTGTTCTTCTTGCTCGTCCAGGTCAGCGAGCCCGTGGCCCACTGCTCGACGGGCGCGCTCTGGTTGTCGAACGTGACCGTGAAGGTCGCCGTCTGCCCGGCCCCGGTGAACTTCAGCGTCGACGGCGAGACCGTGACGTTCACCCCAGGTACGTCGACGGATGCCGTGAACGTGCCGGCCTCGGTCGACGTGACCGTGCGGGTGACCGTCTGCGCCGTCGCCAGCGACCCGATCGAGATGGAGGCGATGTTGAGGTCGCTGCCGTCGATCGGATCGCCCGGGAAGTCGGCCAGCCCCTTGCCCTCCAGGTACGCCGTCCAGTCCGCGACGCCGTTGAGGTACAGCAGACCGGGGCTGAGATACCGCTTCGGGTCGACCTGACCGGCGCCCTGCTCGAAGGGGTTCGTGTTCTTCGAGCCGTCGGCGTTCACGGTGTCGTATGCCGTGGTCATCATGGCCGACTTGATCTCCGCGGGCGTCGCGTTCGGACGCTCGCCGAGATACAGCGCGGCGAGGCCGGCCACGTGCGGGGCCGCCATCGAGGTGCCCGAGAGGATGCCGAACGTCGGCTTCTCGGCGGGGCCGTTGTTGGTCGCGGCGAGGATCGCCACGCCCGGGGCGGCCACGTCGGGCTTCATGATGTCACTGCCGTCGGCGAGCATCGGACCGCGGCTGGAGAAGCCCGCGATCTGCGGCACGGGCGTGACGACGCCGGTGGTGTTCTCGCCGACGAGGGTGACCGGCAGGTCGACGCCGCCGCGCACGTACGCCAGCACCGCCTCACGGTACGCCGATGCGAGATGCACGGTGGGCACTGCATGGAAGTCGTTGTCGAGCGAGTCGGCCCCACCCGGCACGTTCACGAGGATCATGCCGATGCCGCCGGCATCCTTCACGACCTGCGACTTCTCGGCGCGCGCATTGTTGCCGCGATCGCACACCACGATGTGGCCGGCGACCTTGGCGGCGTCGAGCGTGCCGGGCAGGCACAGCTGCGCATCGACGGCGCCCGCCGCCGCGGCATCCCCCGCGTAGATCGAGGGCCCCTGCACCGTGCCGCCGAACGGCACGGTCACCGAGGCGCCCGCCTGCGCGAAGCCCGGGAACTGCACGGTGCCCTCCCAGGTCGGGATGGTGGATGCCGCCACGGTCGTGTACCACGGCGACGCGTGGTCGGCGGTGGACACGTCGGGTCCGTCGTTGCCGGCACTGGCCGAAACGAAGACGCCGGCGGCCGCCGCGTTGAAGAACGCGATGTCCTCAGGGGCGAGCACGGTCTTGGCCGCGCCGCCGCCGATGGAGTAGTTGATCACGTCGACGCCGTCGGCCACGGCCTGATCGATCGCGGCGATGAGATCGCTGAGCGCGCAGATGTCGTCGGTCGTGACGTTCGGGTCCGGCCCCTCGTAGCAGGCCTTGTAGGCCGCGATCTTCGCCCCGGGTGCGACGCCGGAGATCTTGCCGAAGTCGACACCCTCGATCGAGGCCTGCACTCCGAAGTTCCCGGCGGCCGTGCTCGCGGTGTGCGAGCCGTGGCCGGCCCCGTCGCGCGGCGAGAGGTAGTCGTACTGGAAGTCGAAGCCGTCGGCCTGCGCTCCCGTGTAGAAGTACTGCGCCCCGATGAGCTTGGTCGAGTAGGCGCTGCGGTCCCAGGCCTGCCCGTCGACCATCTTCGCCTTGAACTGCCCGCCATCGGATTTGTCGAAGTACACGTAGGTGCCGTCGGTGTAGGGCTCGCGGCCCTTGTGACGGTTGTTGTCCCTCTTCTGCTTCTTGAGCTTCTTGCCGTCGAAGGACGGATGCTCGGGAGCGATGCCCGTGTCGATGACGCCGACCACGATGCCCTCGCCGGCCCGGTCCACACCGCCGGTCTGCTGCCAGACGCCGCCGCGGCCCTTCTTGTCGTCGCCCAGCCCGAGGAAGTCGGTGGAGGACTGGGCGTCGGGGTGGCGGATCTCGTCGGGGTACACGCCGTAGACATCCTTGGAGGCCCGGAGCGTGTCGACCTGCTCGCCCGTGAGCTGGGCGCTGAAGCCGTTGAGCACGACCTGGTAGGTCGCGTCAGGGGTGACACCGGCCTGGGTCGCGACGTCCTGCTGCTCCGCTTCGAGGTGCTGCACGTAGCGTTGCGAGTCCTGCGACTCCGTCTCGAGCTGCTGGCCCTCGGCGGGCTTCGTGGCCTTCAGGCCCTTGACCTCGCCGGTGTAGCTGGCGAGCGGGTCGGATTTCATGACCACGATGTAGTGCCCTGGCGTCCCCTCGACCGGGGTGGGATGCGTCACCTCCCCCACGCCTGCGTAGCCTGCGGTGGCCGTAGAAGCGATGAACAGCGTGGCCAGGGTGGTGGCCGCTGCCATCCGGAGGGGTGTTCGACCCATGTGGTGCTCCCAGATGATCAGGACGCGGCCTCGTTACCGCGCCGTCGATCAAGCTAGTCCCGCCGACGAGCGCTCACCAGGTTCACAGCCGGTTCCTAGACGATCGGCCAGCGACTCGGGCTTTTGGTCGACAGTAGGCTGGAGCCGTGGCATCCTCTCCCCCGGCCCTGTCGACCCGCGTCCTCCTCGTGTGCGCGGCGATCGGCGTGGCTACCGGCATCCTCGGGGGCATCGCCGGGTGGGTGACCGTCCCGGTCATCGCAGGCCCGGCGTTCCTCTACGGGCTCGTGCTCGGCTCCCACGTGCTGCCGGGCATCATCGCGCAGGAGGTGCTGCGGCGTCCGCTCGTCGCGCTGATCACGCACGTGATCGCAGCCCTGATCGCGAGCGCGTTCAACCCGGCGTGGGCGATGCGCTTCATCGGCACGGCCCTGCTGTTCGGCGCCATCCAGGAGGGGGTCGCCGCGCTCACCCGCTACCGGGCGTGGGGCGCCTGGCGCTTCTTCATCTCCGCGGCCGTGATCGGCGTGTTCGTGGCCGTCGTGGTGTTCTTCGCCGCGCACCTGTCGTCGCGGATGCTCTGGGAGCAGATCGCCTACCTGATCATCGCCGTCCTCGGCCCCATCGCCTGGACCGCCGTCGGACTCGGCATCGGCTCGTCCCTCAGCCGCGCCGGCGTCGCCCGCCGCTGATCCCCCGTCGCCCCACCGCCCACCGTCGCCGAGACCTGCACCTGTCGCCGAGACCTGCAGGTGCAACTGCAGGTCTCGGCGGGACGCGCAGGTCTCGGGTAGGGTGCGGAGCACGACACGACAGGGTGAAGGCGGGCGCATGGCGGCATCGGAGGTGACGGTCTCGAGGGAGCGGAACCGGGAGCGGATGCTGTGGCTCATCACCGGCTCGCTCCTCGCGCTCTCGGCGGCGATCCAGGCGTTCCAGCGGATGCCCGGCGCCCTCGACGGGCCGACGATCACCGCCCTGGGCTGGATGTCGGTCGTCGCGTTCGGCGCGGCGATGATCGCGGCGGGGCCCGCACTGTGGTCGACTCCGGGTCCGGTGCAGGCGATGCGCGCGGCATCCGTCTCCTGCGTCGCCCTCGGCGTGTGGGCCGCTGGCGTCGCGCCGCTCGTGCTCCGCCCGCTCGCCTCCGACCCGGGGCTCCAGGCCGACGCGCTGCTCTACGTCGACGCGATCGTGCGCATCGTGCTGTGCGGGATCGTGACCGCATGCCTCGCGCGCAGCGACGTCGCCGCACCGTGGCGATACCTGCCGCTGATCGCGTTCGGCGCGGTGGTGGCCGCCCGGCTGTCCGCGCAGATCCCGGCGCCGTCCGCGGATGCCCAGACCGTCCTCCTCACCGTGTACTCCCTCGTCATCCTGGTGGAGATCGTCGCGACGGCGACCCTCGCCGCCGTCGCCTTCCGGCTCGCGCGACCGCGCTTCCGCTCGACGGTCGTGCTGTAGCGGGCTCGTCGGGCGTCGAGACCTGCACCCGTCGCCGAGACCCGCAGGTGCTACCGCAGGTCTCGACGGGACGTGCAGGTCTCGGCGGGCGTCGTTCCGATCTCAGTCGGTCGTGAGCAGCACCTTGGTCGCGCGGCGCTCGTCCATCGCACGGTAGCCCTCGGCGGCGTCGGCGAGCGGGAGACTGAGGTCGAAGACCGCCCCGGGGTCGATCTCGCGGTCCCAGATGAGTCGGATCAGCTCGGGCAGGAACCGCCGCACGGGGGCGGGACCGCCGTGCAGGTGCACGCTGGAGAAGAACAGCTCCATCCCATCGAGCGACACGTCGTGCGAGACTCCGACGAACCCGACGTGCCCGCCGGGACGCGTCGCGCGGATCGCCTGGTCCATCGACTCCTGCGTGCCGACGGCCTCGATCGTGGAGTGCGCGCCGAGTCCTCCGGTGAGCTCCTTGATCCGCGCGACGCCCTCCTCGCCGCGCTCCTCGACGATGTCGGTGGCTCCGAACCGGCGCGCCAGCTCCTGCCGGTCGGCGTGGCGCGACATCACGACGATCCTCTCGGCGCCGAGCTGCGCGGCCGCGAGCGCGCCCAGCAGTCCGACCCCTCCGTCGCCGACGACCGCGACCGTCTTGCCCGGTCCGGCCTCAGCGGCGACGGCCGCGAACCAGCCCGTGCCCAGCACGTCCGACGCCGCGAGCAGCGACGGCACGAGGTCGGCCGGCGGCGCACCGGGCAGCGTCACGAGCGTGCCGTCGGCGAGGGGGATGCGGGCGTACTGCGCCTGCGTGCCGACCGAGCCCATCATCACCTGGTGCACGCAGCGGGACTGGTACCCGGCGCGGCAGATCTCGCAGGTGTTGTCGGACGCGACGAACGAGCCGACCACGTGGTCGCCCGGCTTCACGAGGGCCACGGCATCCCCCACCGTCTCGACGACGCCGATGTACTCGTGCCCCATGCGCTGCGGACCGTGCACGGCCTCGATGCCGCGATAGGGCCAGAGGTCCGATCCGCAGATGCAGGTGGCGGTGACGCGGATGATCGCGTCTGTCGGCTCGATGATGGCGGGCATCTCGAGTTCTTCGGTGCGCACGTCCCCGGGTGCGTGCAGGACCACTCCGAGCATGATGTCTCCTTCAGGTCTTCAGTGGACGGTGGTGACGGATGCCGTCGGCGCACGAAGCACGCGGCCGCGGCGGACGAGGAAGAGGAACGACGCGGCGGCGAGCGCGACCGCCACGACGGTGACGACACCGAGGGGCAGGATGCTGGTCGCCCCCGCGATGCCGACGAGGGGAGCGGCGACGCCGCCGAAGCCGAACCGCACCATCCCGAGCAGCGAGGACGCGGTACCGGCGATCCGCGGGTACTCCACGAGCGCGATCGTGGTCGCCGGCGGCGAGGAGATCGCCACGCCTCCCGCGAGCAGGAACAGCGACACGAGCACGACCCACAGCGGCATCCGCGTGATCCCTGCGCCGAGGAGGCCGAGCGCGCCGATCCCCGCGACGACGACGCCGGTGTTCAGCGTGCGCCGCAGCCGGTGCCCCGGGGTGCGGCCGGCGAGGTGGCCGAGCACCATGTATCCGGCCGAGTTCGCCCCGAACGCGAGCGCGTAGCCGAACGGCGAGAGTCCGTAGATCTCCTGCAGCACGAACGTCGCCCCCGAGAGGTAGGCGAACAGCGCGGCGTAGAGGAATCCCTGGTTGAGGATCGCGCCGAGGAAGACCCGGTCGGCGAACAGCGTGCGGAAGTCGTGCAGGGTGCGGCCGAGCCCGCCCGCGGTGCGCGCCGTGAGGGGGAGGGTCTCGGTGAACACCACGAGGGTGACGATCAGGATGCCGGCGCCGAGCGCGGCGAGGAACGCGAACAGCCCGCGCCAGTCGGCCACGGTGTTCAGCAGCCCGCCGAGCAGCGGACCGACGATGGCCGCGAACCCGCCGATCACGGTGAGGCGTCCGTAGAAGCGGATCAGGGCTGTGCCCGAGTAGATGTCGCGGCCGGCCGCCTGGGCGATCACGATCCCGACGCCGCCGGTCACTCCCTGCACGAGGCGGGCGAGCACGAGCAGCTCGATCGTCGGGCTGGCCGCGCACAGCAGCGAGGTCACGATGTAGGCCGTGATCCCGATGAGCAGGATGCCGCGGCGCCCGTACCGGTCGGACAGCGGACCTGCGACGAGCTGCCCGAGTGCGAGCCCGACGAGGCACGCGGTCACGGTGAGCTGGGCGACGGACGTGGCCGCCGACAGCTCCGTGGTCAGCGCCGGGAGCGCCGGCAGGTACAGGTCCATCGAGATGGGGCCGAACACGGTGAGCAGCAGGAGCAGCGACGGCAGCATCCGGCGAGCGGTGACGGTGACGGTCGGGGAGGTCATGTGTCCAGCCTCCGCCCCGCTCGTCGCATGTGGGAGACCCGGCTGAGAGGGGTACCAGCAGGGCGTCCCTCGCTGGCGCGCGGCGGTCTACCCTGCTGTGCATGGACAACCGATCCGAGGTGCGCGAGTTCTTGATGACACGTCGTGCGCGCCTCAGCCCCACCGAAGCCGGCCTCACCGCCGGCCCCAACCGTCGGGTGGAGGGGCTGCGCCGCAGCGAAGTCGCCATGCTCGCCGGGGTCAGCGTGGAGTACTACACCAAGCTCGAACGCGGCGCGATCGCCGGCGCCTCGGCATCCGTGCTGGATGCGGTCTCCCGCGCGCTGCAGCTCGACGACACCGAGCGCGCGCACCTGCTCGACCTCGCCAGGGCGGCCGACGGCATCCCCACCAGCGGGCGTCCGCGCGCCCGCTCGACGCGGCCAGCCGCACCCCGGCCCAGCCTGCACTGGGCGCTCGACGCGATCACCGACGCCATCGCGTTCGTGCGCGATCCGCTGCAGAACATCCTCGCCGTCAACGAGCTGGGCCGCGCGTTCTACTCCCCGCTCATCGGAGACGGCGGGCGCACCCCGAACCTCGCCCGGTTCCAGTTCCTCGATCCCGCATCCCGCGACTTCTACCCGGAGTGGGACCTGATGGCCCGCATGTGCGTCGGGGTGATGCGGGCGGAGGCCGGTCGTGATCCGCACAACAGGGCGGTGCAGGAGCTCGTGGGCGAGCTGTCCACACACAGCGACGTGTTCCGCACCCTGTGGGCGGCGCATGACGTGCGCACGCACGGCGCGGGCACCAAGCACTTCCGGCATCCCGTGGCCGGCGAGCTCGTGCTCGCCTACGAGGAGCTCGCGCTGACCGCCGAACCGGGGAACGTGATGCTGATCTACACGGCCGAGCCGGGATCGCCCTCGGCCGAGAACCTCCGACTGCTCGCGTCGTGGGCGGCGACGCCGCACGACATGCCCGCCTGAGGCCCGAACGGGGTCAGTCCAGGTGGAAGACCTCGGTCAGCGGAGCCCAGAGCTCGCCGGGCGCTGCGGTGTCGACGGGCTGCTGGCACGGGTCGGTCAGGGTCCACCAGCGCTGGGTCGTCGGGTCGGCGGCCACCGCGGCCATGTCGGCCTCGTAGTCGTCGCCGACGTACTCCAGGTAGGAGAACAGCATCCCGTCGCGCAGGTAGATCGAGTAGTTGCGGATGTTGCTGGCGGAGAGCCGCTGCAGCACACCCGGCCAGGCGTCCGCGTGCAGAGCGCGGTACTCCGCCTCCTTCTCCGGTCGCAGCCGCACTATCGACGCGTACCGACGGACGCCGCCGGCGCTCACGATGCCGATCCTTCGGGGGCGCGTGTGGCGGTGCCCTCACCGCGGGGGATTGATCCGACCTTCACCCCCTCAGCCTGCCATCCCGCGGCGAGATGCGCGACCCGCGCGCCCGCACAGGTAAGGCTCGGCTAAGTTAGAAGGGTCCGATCCGTCGACCCGAGGCAGCGCCGTGCGCACATCCGCGCCCCTGCTCCGCGTGCGTGACCTCTCGATCACCCACGCGGATGCCGTGACCCCCTCGCCCGACGGCGTCTCCTTCGACATCCGCGCCGGCGAGGTCGTGCTGCTGCTCGGCCCCTCGGGGTCTGGCAAGTCGACGCTGACCCTCGCCCTCAACGGGCTCGTGCCGCACGCGGTGCCGGCGACCATGACGGGCACCGTCGAGGCCGGTGACCTCGACACCGCGACGACGCCGACGGCGCGGCTGAGCACGCGCGTGGCGATGGTGTTCCAGGACCCCGACGCGCAGATCGTGACCGGCACCGTGTTCGACGAGGTCGCGTTCGGTCCCGAGAACCTGCTGCTGCCGCTGAGCGAGGTCGAGGCGCGCACGGAGCAGGCGCTGCGCAGGGTGGGCCTCTGGGACCGCCGGGGCGACAACCCCGATCTGCTCTCCGGCGGCGGGCGGCAGCGGCTGGCGATCGCTTGCGCGCTGGCGATGGGCTCGCCGCTGATCGTGCTCGACGAGCCGACGGCCAACCTCGACCCGCAGGGCATCGACGACGTCTACGCGGCGCTCGCTGACGTGATCGCCGAGGGCGACCGCGCCGTGCTGCTCGTGGAGCACAACCTCGACGCGGCCATGGAGTTCGTCACCCGCGCGATCGTGCTCGACCGCGAGGGGCGCACGGCGTTCGACGGCCCGGCGGCATCCGTGCTGCGCGACGAGGTCGACAGCCTCGTCGCGATGGGCGTGTGGCTGCCGTCGGCGATGCTCGCGGCGCTCCGGCTGCGCGACGCCGGCGTGACGATCGACCCCCTCCCCCTCACGGCCGCGGAGCTGGGCGCCGCGCTGGACCGGCTGCCCCCGTCCGCCGGGGCGGCGGTCACTGGCGCGGCGCTCGCTGGCGGAAGCGCCGGCGGAAGCGCCGGCGGAAGCACAGGCGGCGCCATCGTGCGCGCCCGTGCGCTCACGGTGCACCGCGGGCGCACGGAGATCCTGCACGACGTCGACCTCGACATCGAGGAGGGGAGCCTCACCGCGATCGTCGGGGCCAACGGCGCGGGCAAGACCACCCTCATCCAGGCGCTCGCGGGCGTCGTCCCGCCTCCGAGACGCCAGGTCGAGGTGGCCGGCGTCGACCCCGGCCGCGCCTCGCCCCGCGAGCTCGCCTCACGGATCGGGTTCGTGTTCCAGAACCCCGAGCACCAGTTCATCGCCCCCACCGTGTTCGAGGAGCTCGCACACGGGCTGCGGCTGAGGCGCGTCGCCGACGACGAGGTGCGGGCCAGGGTCGAGCGGATGCTGAGCCGGTTCGGCCTCGAGCACAGGGCGCACGTGCACCCCTTCCTGCTCTCCGGCGGCGAGAAGAGGCGGCTCTCGGTGGGCACGGCGCTCATCACGGAGCCGCGGGTGCTCGCCCTCGACGAACCCACGTTCGGGCAGGATCGGGCCAGGGCGGCCGAGCTCCTCGACATCCTCGACCGTCTGCGCACCGACGGCACGACGGTGCTGATCGTCACGCACGATCTGCAGCTCGTCGCCGAGCACGCCACCCACACGGTCGTGCTCCGCGACGGAAGGGTGCACGCGGCGGGACCGACCGCCGATCTCTTCGCCGACGAACGCCTGTTCGCCGGCGCGGGGCTCCGGCTTCCGGCACTGCAGCGGATGCTGGCGGGCAGATCGTGAGCGCGGCCATCGACCCCTACGCCGCGATCGTCCCGAGCTCGCCGCGACAGTTCCTCTACGGCCTCAACCCGCTCGCCAAGGTCGCCGGGGTGCTGCCCGCGATCCTCGCCCTCGTGTTCGTGCGGGACCTCGCCACCCCGGCCGTCTTCCTCGTGCTCGCCGTCGCCGTGATCCTCCTCGGCGCGCGCCTCACCGCACGCACGGCGGCGATACTCTTCGTCGCGCTCCCCCTCGGCATCCTCCTGATCGGCGTCGGGTTCTCGGTGTGGGTCGATCCGAACCTCGTCGACGGCACGGCCGAGGTGATCCGCATCGGCGACTGGACGCTGCGGTCGGGCTCCCTCGCGATCGGCTTCGCCACGTCGCTGAGGCTCGGCGCGATCATCGCTCTGGCGCTGATCGGCGGTCTCACCACCACCGGCCCTGACCTCGTGCGCGCGAGCGTGCAACAGCTCCGCGTGCCGTACCGCATCGGTTACACCGCGCTCGCGGCGTTCCGCTTCGTCCCGCGGTTCGGGCACGAGCTGTCGGTGATCCGCGCCGCCCACCGGGTGCGCGGCCATCACGGAGGCCGCGGCCCGTTCGCCCGCATCGCTCGGGGCTGGGGCTACATCGTGCCGTTGCTGGCCGGCGGGATCAGGCACGCGGAGCGGGTCGCCCTCGCCATGGACTCACGCGCCTTCGGCGCTCACGCCACCCGCACGGAACGCCACCTCATGCCCTTCCGCAGCCGCGACGTCGTGTTCGTCGTGCTCGCCGTCGCGGTGTCGGCGGCCGTGTTCGTCGCGGCTCCGCTGCTCGCCGGCTAGTCCTGCCGCCCGGGCGCGCGGGGCGGGGCGGGGTGCCGCCCGGGGGTGCGCGAAAAGTCGGAGCACCGCGACGGCACGCCGCGCCGCGGCATCCCCCGGCCCGCGTGTCGCTCCGGAAGTCCGACTTTTCGCACGCATGCGGCGCCCGCCGCGCATCGCGCCTGCCGCCCGCGGCACCCGCCGCACGGCGAAGGGCCCCGGATGCGGCATCCGGGGCCCTTCGTCGGTGTCTCAGCGCTTGCCGGCGATCTGGCGTCCGACGAGGTCGCGCATGATCTCGTTCGTGCCGCCGTAGATGCGGTGCACGCGGGCGTCGGTGAAGGCCTTCGCGATCGGGTACTCCATGATGTAGCCGTAGCCGCCGTGCAGCTGCACACCCGTGTCGAGCACCTCCCACTCGCGCTCGGTCGCCCAGAACTTGACCTTCGCGGCATCCTCGGCGGTGAGCTTGCTGTCCTTGTAGGCGAGCAGCGCACGGTCGATGTACGCCCACATCACCTCGGTCGTGGTGACCATGTCGGCGAGGCGGAAGCGGGTGTTCTGGAAGTCGGCGATGCGCTCGCCGAACGCCTCGCGGTCCTTCGTGTAGGCGATGGTCCAGGTGGTCGCGGCCTCGGCGGCGGCCGCCGCGGCGACGCCGATCGACAGGCGCTCGAGCGGAAGGTTCATCATCAGCTGGATGAAGCCCTGCCCCTCCTTGCCGCTGATCAGGTTCTCGTCGGGGATGAACACGTCGGTGAAGCTGAGCTCGGCCGTGTCCCAGCCGTGGAAGCCCATCTTGCTGAGCTTCTTGCCCTGGTCGAAGCCCTCCATGCCCTTCTCGACGATCAGCAGGCTGAAGGCGTCCGGACGGTTGCCCTCGCCCGTCTTCACGAACGTCACCACGATGTCCGCGGTCGTGCCCGAGGAGATGAAGGTCTTCGCGCCGTTGAGGATGTAGCCGCCGTCGACCTTCTTCGCGTTGGTCTTGATGCCGCGCAGGTCGGATCCGGCACCCGGGTCGGTCATGGCGAGCGCGCCGAGCACCTCGCCTGTGGCCATGCGCGGCAGCCACTTCTCCTTCTGCTCCTGCGTGCCCATGTGCACGAGGTACGGCACGGCAAGGTCGTCCTGGATGCCGAAGGCACCGGCGAGCGACCCGGCTCCGGCCGCGATGACCTCTTCCATCACGATGGTGCGGAAGCGGTAGTCCTGCAGCATCCCCGCGCCGCCGAACTCCTCGGGCACGGAGAGCCCGATCAGACCGGCCTCACCGGCGGCGAGCATGGTCTCACGGTCGATCTCGCCCGCGGCCTCCCACCTCTCGATGGCCTCGTTGGTCACGTGGCGCTTGACGAAATCCTTGACGAGGTCGCGGAATGCCTCGTGATCCTCTTCGTAGATGTCGCGTTCCATGGCGTCCTCCTGAGCGTGTCGTGCGTCGTTGCTCCGGCGATTCTATGCCGGAAACACGGGGGCCCGCTGCGAATTGTGAGAATGCATCCCACAATCAGTGAGACTGGGTACCGCTCTTGTCGGATGCCGCAACGAGCGGTTCACTGCAGGTAGTCGGGGGCCGCGGGCAACCCGAAGAACTCCTCGAGGGAGTGGTAGCCGCCGCGGTGGTAGGCGTCGGCGAGCTCGACGCCGACGTAGCGCACGTGCCACGGCTCCGGCATGTATCCGGTGACCCCCGTCGAGCCCGTCTCGTACCTCACGATGAAGCCGTACTCCCAGGCATGCTCGGCCACCCAGGCCCCCTGCGGGGTCGCGCCGAACGCGTCGATGTTGCCGCACGGCGCGCACGAGACGAGGTCGAGGGCGAGCCCGGTCTGGTGCTCGCTGTGGCCGGCGCGGGCGGATGCCGCATCCGCGTGCTGCTGCCCCTCCGACCGCACGTGCGTGGCATAGGTGCGTACCTGCAGGTCGTAGGAGCGGTAGCCGTTGTTCGCGCCGATCTGCCCGACGCCCTCTGCGGCGGCCGCCGCGGCCATCTCCCCCACCGCAGCCGCCACGTCGGCCCTGGCCTGACCAGACCCGGTCGTCACCTGCAGCGGAGCCGCCGTGAGGTTCTGCGGTGTGAAGTCGACGGGATCGAGCGGCCGCGCCTTGTTGACGACGACCCAGACGTGGGAGGGATCGCTGAGCGAGATGCACGGGGCGTTGCCCGCGGCCACGGCCGCGCGGAAGCTCTCCCCGCCGCCGAAGGCCGCGATGGTCGCGGAGTCGTCGGCCGTGGCGAGCGCGTCGATGACCGCCTCGTCGGCGCACGGATCGGCCGCAGCGGTCGCACCGACCTGCACAGGGGGGACCTCGACGACGAGCCCCGGCTCCGGCATCCGCTGATCGGCCGCCGCCTCGCCGAGCGGCGCTGAGGCCAGCGAGAGCAGCACGCCGATCGCCGTCACGGCGATGCCGATCGGGAGCGCCGGGCCACGCAACGGGGAGCGGGGCGGCGCATGCTGAGGCTGCCGCGCGAGTTCCATCGCTCCATAGTGTCGCACGATCCTGACGAGCAGCTTGACCCGGTCTCGTTTCTATGTTCGAATGAAGCATGCGGTGGCAGGGTCAGAGTCTCGGAGATACGGATGACGCCGCGCTGCCCGGGCTCGAGAGCAGACAAGGGGTGCTGCGCTCGGTGACGACCCCGGAGTTCGCGGGCATGACGTTCCACGAGGTGCTGTCCCGGTCCGCGCTGAACAAGGTGCCGGGATCGTCGCGGATGCCGTTCGGGTGGACCATCAACCCCTATCGGGGCTGCAGTCACGCGTGCGTGTACTGCTTCGCCCGTGGCACGCACGAGTACCTCGATCTCGACGGCGGAGCCGACTTCGACTCGCAGATCGTCGTCAAGGTCAACGTGGTCGAGGTGCTCGAGAGGGAGCTGCGTCGCGGCAGCTGGCAGCACGAACTCGTCGCTCTCGGCACGAACACCGATCCGTACCAGCGGGCCGAAGGCCGTTACCGGCTGATGCCGGGCATCATCGACGCGCTCGCGGCATCGGGCACGCCGATGTCCCTGCTCACCAAGGGCACGCTGATCCGACGCGACATCCCGCTGCTCGTCGCGGCCGCCGAGCGCGTGCACGTCGATGTGCAGATGTCGATCGCGATGTACGACGACGAGCTGCAGAAGGCGATCGAGCCCGGTGCGCCCACGACACAGGCCCGCCTCGACACGGTCAGGGCCCTGGCCGACGCCGGTTTCCGCGTGACCGTCTTCCTCATGCCGATCCTGCCCCACATGACCGATTCGGTCGAGGCGATCGACACCGCGCTGGCTCGCATCGGCGCGGCCGGAGCATCGCAGGTGATCTACGGGGCACTGCACCTGCGGCCCGGCGTGAAGCCGTGGTTCTTCCAGTGGCTCGCCGAGGCCAGACCCGACCTGGTGTCCTCCTATCGCGGCCTCTACCCCGGCGTCTCCGCCGAGGCGCCCAAGCCCTACCGGCAGTGGCTCGCCAAGCGCGTCCGTCCGCTGATCCGCACGCACGGACTCGACGGGAGGCACGAAGACGACTACCCGGTGCGCGGCACGATGGCGCGCGGCGCCGATCCTCTGCCCGGCGCCGGGACGACGCGCGGCCTGCGCCGTCCGTCGTTCGCGGCCGACGTGCGCACGACGGCATCCGCCGCCGCGCAGCCGATGCTGTTCTGACCGCATCGCGACGCCGTGCCCCGCGGCCATAGGCTGGGAGCATGGCAATCGGTTCGACCATGCACACCTTCGACGTGCAGCTGGCGGACACCGACCGCGGTGTCTACGAGGACTACGCGCTGCGCGTGGCACGGCATCCGTCGGAGACCGACGCGTACATGCTCACCCGCGTGCTCGCCTACGGGCTGGAGCACACGGAGGGCGTCGCCTTCGGCGGCAACGTGTCGGACACCGAGGAGCCCGCGGTGCTCGTGCGCGACCTCACGGGGCTGATCACGGCTTGGGTGGAGGTGGGTGCGCCCGACGCCGAGCGCCTGCACCGCGCCACGCGCCTCGCCGATCGGGTCGTCGTCTACACGCACCGCGACCCGGCGAAGGTGATGGCGCCGTGGGCCGACAAGCGCATCCACCGCGCGGAGGACGTGCGCGTGTACAGCTTCGATCCCGGATTCGTCGAGTCGGCCGTCGCGCACCTCGAACGCCGCAACGAGATGTCGCTCACCGTCACCGAGCAGACGCTCTACCTCGCCCTCAACGGCACGATGCTGTCGACCGCCGTGCACGAGCACCGGATCTGATCCGCGACCCGTTCGCTCCCGTATGAATTGTGGTCGCTGAATCTGCGTTCGGGCGACCACAACTCATACGGGAGCGGTGTGCGGGAGCGGTGTGCGGGAGCGGTGTGTGGGAGCGGTGTGCGGGAGCGGTGTGCGGGACCGGGTCAGGACGTGAGGTCGGCCGTCGACGGCATCCGTCCGGCGATCTCCTCGATCACGTCGTCGTCGACACGGGCGTGCTCGAACGGCGCGTCGATCTCGGCGCGGTCGAGCAGCTCGGTCATGCGGCGCTGGCGCTGACGTGTGATCAGCGTCACGACACGACCCGAGCGGCCGGCGCGACCGGTGCGGCCCGAGCGGTGCAGGTACGTCTTGTATTCGTCGGGCGCGTCGGCCTGCACCACGAGGTCGATGTCGTCGACGTGGATGCCGCGGGCGGCGACGTCGGTGGCCACCAGCACGTTCACGCGGCCGGAGGTGAGGCGCTCGAGGTTGCGGGTGCGCTTGGCCTGGTTGAGGTCGCCGTGCAGTGACACCGCGGGGATGCCGGCGTCGTCGAACTGCTCGGCGAGCATCTCGGCATACGCACGGGTGCGGGCGAAGACGAGGGTCTTGCCCTCGCGGTCGACGAGCGAGGTGAGGATCTCGGCCTTGTCGCGGTGCTCGATCACGAGCACGCGGTGCTCGATCGTGCCGGAGTCCTGGGTCTCGCCGGCCACCTCGTAGACGGCGGGGTCGACGAGGAACTCGTCGACGAGCGACGCCACCTCGCGGTCGAGCGTGGCCGAGAAGAGGAGCTTCTGGCTGCCGTCCGCCGTGTGCCGGAGGATGCGCTGAACGGGCTCGACGAACCCGAGCTCGCACATGTGGTCGGCCTCGTCGAGTACCGCGATGCGGGTGTCGGAGAGGTCGAGCTTGCCCTGGTTGACGAGGTCCTCGACGCGGCCGGGCGTACCGATGACGATGTCGACGCCCTTCTTCAGCGCGCCCACCTGGCGCCCCTGCGGCACGCCGCCGTAGATCTGCGTGGTGAACAGGCCGACGCTGCGCGCGATCGGCTGGATCGTGCGGTCGATCTGCAGGGCGAGCTCACGCGTCGGCGCGAGAATGATCGCCCGAGGCGACCGGCCGAACTCGCGGCGCTTGCCGGCCTGCGACTTCAGCACGCTCTCGACGAGGGGGGCGCCGAAAGCGATGGTCTTGCCGGAGCCGGTGCGGCCGCGGGCGAGCACGTCGCGCCCCTCCAGCACGGCCGGGATGCTGGCCGCCTGGATCGGGAACGGCGTCTCGGCGCCCATGTTCTTGAGCGTCTCGGTGATGTTGGAGCCGAGTCCGAGGTCGGCGAACGTCACGCCCTCGACCTCGACGGCCTGCACGGCCTTGGCCTCGAGCCGCTCGTGCACGACGTCATCGGTCGGCTCGAACGCAGCCTTGCCGTTCCAGTTGTCACGACTCGGGCGCGCCTCGCGGCGGTCGTCGCGCCGCGGACGGTCGGACCGGTCGAAACGGGGCCGGTCGCCGTAGCCGCGGTCGTCACGACGCGGACGATCGTCACGCTCGAAGCGGGGGCGGTCGGATGCCGCACGGTCGCCGTACCGCGGGCGATCGCCGCCGGCGGAACGGTCGTAGCGGGGGCGGTCGCCGCCGGAACGGTCGAACCGGGGACGCTCACCGCGGTCGCCGCGCGAGGGCTGGTCGCCGTAGCCGCGGTCGTCACGACGCGGACGATCGTCACGCTCGAAGCGGGGGCGGTCGGATGCCGCACGGTCGTCGTACCGCGGGCGGTCGCCGCCGGCGGAACGGTCGTACCGCGGGCGGTCGGCACCGCGGTCGTCACGACGCGGGCGGTCGTCGAACCGGCGTCCCGTGCTCGAACGGTCACCGTAGCGGGAGCGCTCGTCGCGGCCCTGCTCGTCGCGGCGGTGCGGGGCCTCGCGGCGGCCCGACTCGGCGCGGTTGCGGATGGCGCGTGCCTCGTCGCGGCCGGCGCGCTCCTGAGCGGTCCAGCGCTGCTTGGGCGCGCCCTCCTCCTGCTCCGGGCGGTAGCCGCGGTGGCCGGGGCTGCGGCTGCCGGGGCGACGGTCGTAACCGGCCGACGCGGTGCGACGGTCGCCGGCATCCGCCCGTCCACCGCGCTCGTCGCGGGAGCCGTCACGCGTCGGACGGGCGCCGGCGCCGTGGTGGCGGTCGTGGAAGGAGGTCTTCTTGGCGCCGTAGCGCGGCTCGAAGTTGGCGGAGGGGCGTCCGCCGCGGGGCTTCTTGTTCTTGGGCATGGGGTGTCCTTCTGAGTTCTCGCACGAGAACAGCGCCGCGCGCACGCGCGAGCACCCTGCGCCTGAGCGCGGGTCCGGACTGTCAGCGGCCGGGGCCATTCATGTGATGGTTGATTCGCGTCGAACGACGCTCACCATCGGCCCCTGGACTCACACTTCACACACTGAAAAACGTCCGCGCCCTGCGCGGGTGTCCGAAGCCGACCGCACGAGTCTACCCGGCCCACCTGGGAGACCGCCCGCGAGCCGTACGATTGCGGGGTGAACACCGCATCCCCCACCGGCTCCCTGGTCCAGCTCCGCCGCGGCGACGTCACCGCCCAGATCGCGCAGGTCGGCGCATCGCTGCGCTCCCTCCGCATCGGCGACGTCGACCTGATCGCGCCGTACCCGCTCGACCAGCCGACGCCCGCGTGCTCGGGGGTCGTGCTCGTGCCGTGGCCCAACCGGGTGCGCGACGGACGCTGGGACGACGAGGGCACGCCGCGTCAGCTCGCGATCACGGAGCCCGCCCTGCACAACGCCAGCCACGGGCTGCTGCGCTTCGCCTCGTACGACATCCAGTCGACCGACGACGCCGCGATCCTGCGCGCCGCCATCGTGCCGCAGACCGGCTACCCGTATCTGCTCGACACGAGCGTCTCCTACGACCTCGACGAGCACGGCATCGAGGTCACCCACACCATCACGAACCGCTCGGCCACGGCGGCACCCGTGGCTCTCGGCACGCACCCCTTCCCCACGATCGGCGACGTCGACCCCCACGACCTCGTGCTCCGCGTGCCCGCATCGACGCTCTTCACCGTCGACGACCGGCTGCTCCCGACCGGCACCGCCCCGGTCGATGCGAGGCTGCGCGAGGGCGTGCGCCTGGGCGATGTGACCTTCGACACCGGCTTCGCCGACCTCGCGCGCGACGACGACGGACGGGTGCGCAGCTCGCTGACCGCCCCCGACGGCCGACGGGTCACGCTCTGGCAGGGGGAGGGCTTCGACTACGTGCAGGTGTTCACGACGAACGCCTACCCCGGACAGTCGCTCGCCGTGGCGATCGAGCCGATGACGGCCCCCGCCGAGGCGTTCAACAGCGGCCTCGGACTCCGTCGCCTCGCCCCGGGCGAGACCTGGACGCTGCACTGGGGCATCACGCTCTCCTGAGGCGCCGCGCCTCCGTTCACAACTCAGGACACGCGCGCGGAGGGGCCCCGGTTCCAGGGAACCGGGGCCCCTGCGACGCAACTCTCCTGAGTTGTGAACGCCCGAACTCAGTGCCGCTCGCGCAGCTCCCGACGCGTCAGCTGCGGTGCGTGCGGCAGCGAGCCGGACGCATCGGCCGTCGCCACGACTCCCGCCGCCGCTGCCACCGGGGCGCCGCCGACCGGCGCATCCGTCTCCGGACCCGCGGGCTCGGCGGCTCCGGCATCCGGACCCGCCTTGCGCGCCCTGCGGCGCTCCTTGGCGCCCTCGACGAGGTTGTACAGCGTCGGGAGCACGACGAGCGTGAGCACGGTCGACGACACGAGGCCGCCGATCACGACGATCGCGAGCGGCTGCGAGATGAACCCGCCGTGGCCGGTGATGCCGAGGGCCATCGGGGTGAGCGCGAAGATCGTCGCGAGCGCCGTCATGAGGATCGGACGCAGACGCTTCTCCCCGCCCGCGAGCACGGCCTCCGCGGTCGGCAGCCCTTTCTCGCGGTACTGGTTGACGAGGTCGACGAGCACGATCGCGTTGGTCACCACGATGCCGATGAGCATCAGCACGCCGATCAGCGAGGCGACGCCGAGCGGCACGCCCGTGACGATCTGCAGCAGGATCGCGCCGGTGGCCGCGAACGGCACGGACACGAGCAGCAGCAGCGGCTGACGCAGCGACTTGAACGTCGCGACCATCACCACGTACACGATCAGGATCGCGGCGAGCATCGCGAGGCCGAGCTGCGAGAACGAGTCGGCCTGCTGCGAGGCCACGCCGCCGACCGAGGCGGAGGCTCCGGCAGGCAGGTCGACGGCGGCCAGGGCGGCGGAGACGGATGCCGTGGCCACGGCCAGGTTGTCGGATGCCGGCGGCACGGTGATCGTCGCCGTGCGCTTGCCCTTCTCGGTGGTGATCGAGGTCGGCCCGTTGCGCTCCTCGACCGTCGCGATGTCCTGCAGCTGCACGATGCCGCGCGGGGTCGGGATCGCGAGCTCCTTCAGCGCCTGCGCGCTGGTGGGCGGCTCGGGCGCGGCGATGTAGACGGTGAGCGCGGTGTCGTCGATCTCGACCGACCCCGCCTGCTGCGGACGCATCGTGTTCGACACGATCGAGCCGACGGCGACCTCGGAGAGACCGTGCTCCGCCGCGGCCTTCCGGTCGACGACCACCGCGAGGTACGGCAGCGACGCGGCGAGGTTGTCGGTGACCTGGCCGATGCCGTCCCGCCCCTTGAGCTCGTCGACGACGGCCGAGGTCGCCTTCTCCAGGTCGGTGGAGTTCGACGCGGTGACCGACACCTCGATGTCGCTGGAGCCGAGTCCGGCGGATGCCGCGACCGACACCTCGCCGACGTCCTTCAGCCCGTCGATCGCCGCCTGCACGTCGGCGCGGAGCTTCTCCTGGTCGGCGTCGCCGTCGGTGAGCACCGAGTAGGTCACTCCGGCGCCGCCCGAGAAGGCGTCGCGCAGCGCGGATCCGCTGGACCCGATCGAGGCCTGCACGTGCGTGATGCCGTCGACGCCGAGCAGCGCCTTCTCGACCTTCTGCGCGGCATCCGACTTGGCCTCCAGGCTCGCGGTCGGGCCGAGGTCCTGTGTGACGGTCATGGTGTTCTGGCCGGAGTCGCTGAGGAAGTTGACCTTCATCAGCGGCGCGGCGGCGAGCGTGGCGCCCAGCACGACGACCGCGAGGATCACGGTGACGCCCGAGTGCTTCAGCGTCCACCCGAGGATCGGCCGGTACGCCCGCTGCAGGCGGGTGGGTGGAGCGTCCTGGTGCTCCGGGTCGATCGGCGAGCCGTCGGCGTCGAGCAGGGGCTTGCCCGGCTTGAGGAACCAGTAGGCGAGCACCGGCACGATGGTCAGCGCCACGAGCAGCGAGGCCACCATGGCGATCGTCACGGTCATCGCGAACGGACGGAACAGCTCGCCGACCATGTCTCCGACGAACACGATCGGCAGGAACACGGCGACGGTGGTGATGGTGGATGCCGTGACGGCCGCCGCCACCTCGCGCACCGCGAGGCGGATGGCATCGCCCTTGTCGGCATCCCCGACGTAGTGCCTCTTGATGTTCTCGATCACGACGATGGAGTCGTCGACCACGCGTCCGATCGCGATCGTCAGCGCGCCGAGGGTGAGGATGTTCAGCGAGTAGCCGAACGCCTGCAGCCCGATGAAGGTGATGAGCACGCTGGTCGGGATCGAGATCGCGGTGACCAGCGTCGAGCGGATCGAGAGCAGGAACACGAGGATGACGATCACCGCGAACGCGAGGCCGAGCATGCCCTCGGTGGCGAGCGTCTCGATCGACTGCACGATGAACGGGGCCTGATCGAAGACGATCGTGAAGCTCGCCCCGGGGAAGGCCCTCTCGATGTCGTCGAGAGCGGCGATCACTCCGTGCGACACCTCGACGGTGTTCGCCGCCGGGAGCTTGGTGATGGAGATCGACAGCGCGTCCTCGCCGTCGACGCGCGAGATCGAGGTCTTCGGGTCGGCCTCCTGCACGACGGTGGCCACGTCGCCGATGGTGACGTCGGTGCCGACGAGCGGGAGCGAGGCGATCTCGTCGACCGAGGTGATCTTCGCCCCGGTCTGCACGGTGAGGGTCTGGCCGTCCTGCGTGATGTCGCCGCCGGGGAACAGGGTGCCGTTCTGCTGCAGGGCCGAGCTGATCGCCTGGGTGCTCTCCCCGGCGAGCGCGAGCTTGGCGAGGTCGGGGGTGATCGTGATGCGCTGGCCGACGCCGCCGACGATCTGCGCCGCGTTGACGCCCTCGACGTCCTCGAGCTGGGGGATCGCGACGCTCTCCAGTTCCGCCTGCGCGTTCTCGGCGTCGTCGAAGCCCGTCACCGCGACCTGGATCACGGGGAAGTCGTCGATCGACACCGACAGCACCTGGGGACTCACGCCGTCGGGCAGGGTGGAGGCGATGCGGTTGATCGCCTGCTGCATCTTCTGCTCGGCCGTGGCGAGGTTGGTGCCGTACGTGAAGGTCGCCTGCACGATCGACGCGTTGGTCGTGCTGGTCGCCGTCGTCGACTCCAGCCCCGGCACGCCCTGCACCGCGCTCTCGATCGGCGTGGAGACGTCGTTCTCGACGACCTCGGGCGAGGCACCGGGGTACGTCGTCATCACGACGAGCGCCGGCAGCTCCAGCGAGGGGATCAGCTCCTGCTTGAGATTGGTCAGCGCGAGGCCGCCGAACACCGCGGCGACGATCGTGATGAGGGCGATGAGAGCGCGGTTCTTCAGGCTGAGGACGGCGAGTTTCGACAAGGCGGTTCTCTCGGTTAGGCGCGGGCGGGTGCGGATGCTGCGGGGATGTCGGATGCTGCGGCCGGTGCGGCTGCTGCCGCGGGTGCGGATGCTGCGGCGGGTGGCGTGAGGATCCCGGCGAGGGCGTCGCGGATGAGACTCTCGTCGAGGGGTTCGTCGTGGATCTGGGCATGCCAGAGTACGCCGTCGATGAAGACGGCTGCCGCCCTGGCGCGGTCCGGTCCGTGAACGGGGGAGATGAATCCGACGACCTCGTCGGACCAGTGCCTCGCGAGCGCGCGCACGCGCGGATCGTGGACCGCGGCCGTCACGACCGCGCGGTCGGCCTGCACGGCGCGCGCGTCGCGGAGCCCCTCGTGGATGAGTCGCGCCAGGCCCGCCGGGGTCACGCCGTCGGCGAGCACGGCGCGGCGGGTGATGTCGATGCGCTCCTGGACCTCGTCGGCGAGCGCGTGCACCGCCGCGTCCCTGAGGTCGTCGAGGGTGGCGAAGTACTGGGTCGTGGCGCCCAGCGGCACCCCCGCCCTGGCGGCGACCTTGCGGTGGGTGAGGGCGTCGACGCCGATCTCCACGATCAGCTCGGCCGCCGCGGAGACGATCTCCCGCCGACGCGCCTCGGGGTCGCGCCTGCGGCGCTGTGCTTCGCTCACGTTCCCCTCCGGTGCCCTGTACGCCCGTACATGTACGTTTGTACAGTTTGTCAGCCGAACCTGTGCGTTGGCCCCGGCATCCGCACCTCCGGCTTTCGAGTCGCACGAATGACCCGGTTCGGCGCCGAAACCGGGTCACTCGTGCGATTCGAACCGCGGTGCAGATCTGGTCGAAGGTCTCTACCGGCGCGGCATCCGCCCATCGGATAATGGCGAACGCGCCGCCCGACTCCCCTACGGCCGCGTTCCTCCGGAGGTTCCCCCATGGTCGTACGACCGCGTCTCCCGTTCGCCCTGCTCACGGCCGGACTGGCCATCGCCGCCGTGCTCGGCGGCGCCGCTGCTGCCCCTGCATCCGCCACCACCACCTCGGCCGTCACCACCTCGGCCGTCACGACCTGGACCGCCGCGACCTCGACCGCGGCGACCGGCGCGACGAGCATCCGCGACGCCGACCCCACGACGATCCTCGGCTGGGCTTCGCACGACCTCACCACGATGGCCGCTGAGGAGACCGCGTTCGGGGTGACCAACGGGATGCTGTCGACCTACGTAGACTTCGTGCAGTCCCCCGACTTCCCCGATGACTTCGCCGACGCGGCAGAGGCCCGCGGCTCCGCACTCCTGATCGCCTGGGAGCCGTGGGACTGGAACCGCCCGGCCGACCAGCAGCCGGAGTTCGCACCGCGCCTCCTCGCCGCCGGCGACTACGACTCCCACCTCACGTCGTGGCTGACGGCCGCACAGCAGCGCACGGCGGATGCCGAGATCATCGTGCGGTTCGCCCCGGAGATGGACGACTCCACCCGCCCCTGGTCGAGCGGCACCGCGCCGGGCGCCACCACGCCCGCCGAGTACATCGCCATGTGGAGGCATGTCTACGGCATCAAGCAGGCCGTGGCCCCCGACGTGGTGATGCTGTGGAACCCGCTGAACTACGGCGCGGGCCCCTACCCGTTCGAGTCGTACTTCCCGGGCTCGGCCTACGTCGACGCGCTCGCCCTGGACGGCTTCAACTGGGGCTACACGCCGCAGACCCAGGCCGGATGGCAGAGTCCCGACGACGTGTTCGGCTTCGCATCGCCGACCGGCCCCGTGCCGCGGCTCAAGGCCCTCGCGGGTTCCAAGCCGTGGGGCATCGCCGAGACGGCATCCGCCCCCGACACCCCGTCGGACTTCCAGCCGGGCGGTCCCGGCTACGGCGCCTGGGGCACCTGGGTCTTCCAGTGGCCGGAGAACCCGCCCTACGAGGCCACGGCCGACGACTGGATCACGCAGGAGGGGTGGACGCGGATGCTGATCGCGCGGGCCCAGGATGCCGGCGCCTCGTTCGTGAACCTCTTCCACACCGTGAAGGAGACCGACTGGCGCCTTACCGACACCCCCGTCGGCCGCGAGGTGCTGCGCAACTCCTGACCCCGGCGCCGCCACTACACCTGGCCGCGCTCGAAGTACGCGACGAGCTCCGGGTCGAGCGGCGGCACCTCGATCGCCGAGCCGTCGCCGCGCAGCGACGCGGTCGCGAGGATCCCCGCCGCCACGGCCTCGCGCGCGGCCACCGGCGAGGTCTCGGTGAGCCCGCCGTCGCGCACGAACCGCAGGAACTCGGCGACGAGCAGCGCATCGGCGCCGTCGTGTCCGGCATCCGGCACCTCGGGAACGATGAACGTCTCGTCGGCGTCGGCGTAGCCGCGGTGGCGCCGGTTCCACAGCCGCACCTCGCTGCCCGCCGTGTCGCCCACGTTCTCGATACGCCCCTCGGTGCCGATCACCGTGTAGTTGCGCCAGTAGTCGGGGGTGAAGTGGCACTGCTGGTACGAGGCGAGGATGCCGCCCGTGAGCCGCATGTTCACCATCGAGATGTCCTCGACGTCGACCACGGGGTGAAGTCCGGTGAGCGATGCGGGCGGCCAGTTGTCGACGCTGAACCAGTCCGGCATCCGCTCACCCGGCCGCTCACGACGATCCGTGATGCCGCCGTACACGCTGAGCTCCCCCATCGCCGCGACCCGCTCGGTGTAGGCGCCGGCCAGCCAGTGGATGATGTCGATGTCGTGGGCGCCCTTCTGCAGCAGCAGGCCGGTGGTGCGACGGCGGTCGGCGTGCCAGTCCTTGAAGTAGTAGTCACCGCCGTGGCCCACGAAGTGCCGCACCCACACGGCCTTGACGTCGCCGATGCGTCCGTCCTGGATGAGCCCGCGCATGAGCGTGATCACGGGCATGTGCCGCATGTTGTGGCCGATGTAGAGGCGGCTGCCCGTACGACGAGCGGTCTGCAGCATGGCGTCGGCGTCGGCCAGGTCGATCGCGAGCGGCTTCTCGCAGAACACAGCGACACCGGCCTCGAGGGCGCGGATGCTGAGGGCCGCGTGCGTGTCGTCGGGGGTGAGCACCATGACGGCGTCGACGCCGGAGGCGAGCAGTTCGTCGAGCGAGTCGGTGACGAGCGCGTCGGGCACTGCGCGACGCGCGTCGTCGCGGGCGCGTTCCGAGGGGTCGCAGATCGCGGTGATGCGCGATCCTTCGCCTGGGCGGTGCACCTCCTCACGGAGGGTGGCGCGCGCGCCGAAGCCGATGATGCCGATGCTGAGATCCACGGTGGTCCTTCTGGGGTGTGTGGTGCGAACGGCGGGCCTGGCCGCCGGGTGGGTGCGGACGCGCGAGGACGTCAGCGGGATGCCGGGGCGTCGAGGTCGGTCGAGCCGCCGGGGAAGAGCGACCATGCGAACTCGTGCAGGCGACCGGGGGAGTCGTCGGCGCCGAGGGCGCGATCGATGATGATGCGGGCCTGCCGCTCGTAGAAGTCGGTGGGGCCGACCGTGGTGAGCGTGGGCGCGATGAGCCGGGCGTCCGGCGTGTTGCCGACGCCGATGACGGCGACGTCGTGCGGCACCCGCAGCCCGAGCATGTGCGCGGCGTTGATCGCGGCGATCGCGGCGAAGTCGGTCGTGGCGTAGATCGCGCGCGGCCGGTTCTCGCCGGACAGCAGTCGCACGGCCGCGGCGAAGGCGCTGGCCTGGGTCTCGGCGTACGTCTCGGTCCACGACGGGTCGAGGTCGATGCCCGCCGCCGCCATCTTCTCGACATAGGGGGTGTACCGGGTGACCTGCGTCGGCGCGAGCCGCACGGCTCCCTCCGCCGCGAGGCAGCCGATGGCCGTGTGCCGCTCGAGCAAGTGGTCCATCGCCAGCTCGCAGCCGGGGATCGCGTCGGAGCGCACGACGTCGAAGCCCTCGGGCTCCAGCCGCTCGGAGAACACCACGAGGCGCTGCCCGCGACGCACGAGGTCATGCAGTTTGCCGACAGCCTCCTCGTCGAGCCCGACGCCGTCGAGGTACGCCACGTCGCTCTCCACGCGGTCGAGCGCAGCGTGCCAGTCGCCGTCGGCGAGGATCAGCGTGGTGAGGCCGTGCCTGTTCGCCTCGGTGTTCACGGCATCCGCCACCGCCAGCGACCACGGGTCGCTGAGCATGTGCAGAGACAGTTGCACCATGCCGCTGCGGCCGGTGCGGATCGCCCGCGCCGCCGTGTTCGGCCGGTAGTTCAGCTCCTCGGCGGCCGCGATGACCCGGGCGGCCGTGGCCTCGGCGACGCCTGTGCCGCCGGAGCCGGCTCGGCCGGAGAACACGTACGACACGGTCGCCGTCGACACCCCCGCCCGCTCGGCCACCATCCGGAGCGTGGGGCGCCTGGCATCCGTCTTCCTGCGCTGGGGCATCGTCATCCCTTCGTCCCCGAGAAGGCGATGCCCTGGATGAACTGCCGCTGCAGGATCATGAACGTCACCAGCATCGGCAGCGTCGCCAGCAGCGCGCCCGCCATGAGCACCGGGTAGTCGGTGCCGTGGATGCCGACGAGCTGCGACAGGCCGACCGACAGCGGCATCCGCGCCGGATCGGTCGTCACGATCAGCGGCCACAGCAGATCGTTCCACGACCACAGCACGGTGAACACCACGAGAGCGATGATGCCAGGCTTCGCGAGCGGAACCATGATCTTCCAGAAGGTCTGCCACGGATTGGCCCCGTCGATGCGGGCTGCCTCTTCGAGCTCGGCGGGCATCGACATGAAGAACTGCCGCATGAGGAAGGTGCCGAAGGCGCTGAAGATGCCGGGCACGATCAGGGCCTGCAGCGAGTTGAGCCAGCCGAGGGATTGGATGATCTCGTACTGGGGCAGCAGGTACAGCTGCGAGGGCACCATGAGCACCGAGAGGAACACGACGAACAGCGCGTTGCGGCCGGGAAACGGGATGCGCGCGAACGCATACCCGGCCATGGTGCACAGCACGACCTGGCCGACGGTGCGGCCCACGGTGAGCAGCACCGAGTTCAGGAACATCTGCCCGAACGGCATCGCCTCGAAGACCTCGGCGAAGTTCGTGAACACCCACTCGCGGGGAAGGATGCTGGGCGGCACCTGCACCGAGTCGGACAGCGTCTTGAAAGAGGTCAGCAGCTGCCACAGGAACGGGAACACCATGAGCACGGCGCCCACGATGAGCACGAGGTGCACGATCCAGATGCCGCGGTTCTGCGGCTTTCCCGCGCGGGCGCCGTCGCGACGGGCGTGGGCGCCGACCACGGCGCGCGTGTCGAGCGAGACGTCACTCATAGTGCACCCACCTCTTCTGCAGACGGAACTGGACGACGGTGAGCACGAGGATGATCACGAGCAGGAGGAACGCGATCGCCGCCGCGTAGCCGCGGTCGTTGTCGAGGAAGCCCGCTTCGTAGAACAGGTAGACGACGGTGCGGGTGTTGGGCATGGCGGGGTTGCTGCGCCCCAGCATCATGTAGACGAGGTCGAACACCTGCAGCGCGCCGATCACGCTGATCACGCTGACGAAGAAGATCGACGGCGAGAGCAGCGGGATGGTGATGGAGAAGAACTTGCGCACCGGGCCCGCACCGTCGAGGTCGGCGGCCTCCATGATGGTGTCGGGGATGCCCTGCAGGCCCGCGAGGAAGATCACGATGTTCGTGCCGAGGCCGGCCCAGATGCCCACGACCGCGATGGCGACGAGGGCCGTGTTCGGGTCGGTGAGCCAGCTGCGGCCGTCGATGCCGACCACGGCCAGGGCGGAGTTCAGCACGCCGTAGTCGCCGTTGTAGATCATGCGCCAGACCAGGGCGATCGCGGCGGGCATGGTGACCACGGGGATGAAGTAGAGGGTGCGGTAGGCGCTGCGGCCCTTGAGGCCCGTGGTGTTCAGCAACGCGGCGATGCCGACCGCGAGCGGGATGCCGATGAGGGCGATCACCGTGTAGATCGCGGTGTTGCGCAGCGCGCCGATCAGCTCGGGGTCCTGGAACAGCCGGGCGTAGTTCTCGATGCCGACCCACTCGGAGCCGCCGAACGGCCCCGACTTGGTGAACGAGATGATGAGGGTGCGCACCGTCGGCCACAGGTAGAAGACGGCGATGCCGAGGGCGGTCGGGCCGAGGAACACCAGGGCCCACCAGGGGGACGCACCGGGGCTGCGCCGGCGGCGGCGGATGCCGGGGCTCGAGGCCCTCGGCATCCGCTCTGCCGACGTGCCCTCGCGGGTCGCGACGACGCTCATGGGACGGAGGCCTTACTTCTGCTCCGCGTCCAGCGCGGCCTGCATCTTGTCGGCGAGGTCCTTCAGCCCGTCCTTCGGGGAGACCGCGCCCGACCACACCTGCGAGAGGACCTCGCTCTCGATGCTCGTCCACGCCGAGGTGTTCTTCGACACGGGGTACGGCACGGCCGTCTTCAGCGCGTCGATGTAGACCTGCAGGTCGTACTGCGGCAGGGCGTCGACCCACGCCTGCTGGGTACCGTCGAAGGCGGGGATGACGGTGCCGGTCTCGGCCTGGATCTTGGCGGCCTGCTCCCCCGAGGCGAACGCGGCGAAGGCCTTGGCCTCGGCGAGGTGCGCGCTCTTGGCGTTGGCCACGTTGCCGACACCGTGGATCACGCTCTGGTTGCCGGCCGGTCCGGCGGGCAGCGGCGCGACGTCGACCTTGTCGGCGATGTCCTTGTTGTCGGCGTAGGCGATCGCGGCCCAGGAGCCGTTCTGGAACATGGCGGCCTTGCCCGAGAGGAAGAAGTCCTCGGGGTTGGTGTCGGTCATCTGCTGCGCGGTCGGCGAGGCGCCGTCGGCGATGAGGTTCGTCCACAGCTCGATGCCCTCGAGCGCTTCGGGCGAGCCGTAGCCGCTCTTCGTGCCGTCGGCGGAGATGACCTCTCCCCCGGCCTGGGCGATGGAGTCGTAGTAGTTCTCCTGGCCGTACTGGCTGGCGGCGATGCCGAACTGGCCCTTGGCCGGGTCGGTGAGCTTCTTGGCGGCGGCGGTGAAGTCGTCCCAGGTCCAGCCGGCCTGCGGGTATGCGACGCCCGCCGCGTCGAAGAGCTCCTTGTTGTACCAGACGGCGACGGTGTCGAAGTCCTTGGGGGCGCCGTAGAGCTTGCCGTCGTAGGTGTAGAGGTCGACGAGGCCCTTCGGGTAGTCGGAGGTCTCGATGCCGGCGTCGTCGAGGGGTGCGAGCTGGCCGTTGGACGCGTACAGCTGGAAGTTCGGGCCGTTCATCCAGAACACGTCGGCCGCGGAGCCTCCCGTGGCCGCGGTCTGCAGCTTGGTGAAGTACTCCTTGTACGGGGTGACCTGGATGTCGATCGTGACGTTCGGATGCTCCTTCTCGAATGCCTTCGCGATCTGCTCCATCGCGGGCTTCTGGTTCGCATCCCAGATCGCGTAGCTGAGGGTGACGTCGCCGCCGCCCGACCCGGAGTCTCCGGTCGAGGGCGAGCAGGCGCTGAGCGCCAGGACGGCGGCTCCGGTCGCGGCGATGGCGCCGAGGGTGCGGCGGGGGAGTCGTGCCATGGTGTCTCCTTTGACGGTGTGCTTCGGGCTCGGCCGTGCAGTGTTAAACGATTATGTTAAACGTTTAGCAGAGACGATAACCCGGAACGGATGCCTTGCGCAAGGGGTGCGTCCCGAGACGCGGGCCGCGGTGCGCCGAGGTCGAGGCGTTCGCCTACAGCGCCGCGCCGAGCGACAGCCCGCCGGCGGCGGCGAGCAGCCCCAGCAGCAGCATCCCGACGGCGTTGAAGGCGGATGCCGGACGCTCGCCGTCGCGCCAGAGTGCGACGGTGTCGAGCATCGCCGTGCTGAACGTCGTGTAGCCGCCGAGCAGGCCCGCCCCGAGGAGGAACGCCTGCTCGGGCAGGGCGGTGGTGATGAGCCCGAGGGCGAAGGAGCCGCTGAGGTTCACCGCGAGGATCCCCCACGGGTACCGGCGTCCCGCGAACCGCGCGACGCCCAGGTCGGCGAGATACCGCAGCGCGGCGCCGACGCCTCCGGCGAGTGCAGCGCAGACGAACAGCAGCGGGTTCATGCGGCGGCCTCCGCCCGCGGTCGACCGAGGTGCAGCCCGGATGCGGCCGCCGCGAGGCCGAGCACGAGCGATCCCGCCGCGTAGGCGAGGGCGAGCAGCGGGGCGTCCGCCCACAGCGCGACCGTGCCGGTCATGAAGGCGCTGTACGTGGTGAACCCGCCGAGCGCGCCGGTGCCGAGCAGCAGACGCAGGTCCGTCGCCTTCGGCAGCCGCGCGGTAAGGAGGCCGATGAGGAACGCCCCGACCACGTTCGCGATCAGCACAGGGAGAACCCCGGCATCCGGCAGCAGCATCCCGAGCGCGAGTCTCGCCGCCGTGCCCACGGTGCCGCCGGCGATCACGAGGAGCACGCGACGCAGGTTCACCCTGTCACTGTAGCCGCCGAGGCCCCGCCGGACCCGCGGCGTGGCAGCAGCACCGAGCGGTGTCAAGGCGCTGTCGCCGCGGCGCCGGCCGGCGTTGACTGTGGACATGACCTCCCTCTGGAAGCTCGGACCGACCGTCCCGCTCGGCGCCCCTTTCGAGCCGGAGGCCCGCCACGACGCGGTGATCGTCGGCGCGGGCCTCACCGGCCTGTCGACGGCGGTGATGCTGTCGGATGCCGGACTCGACGTCGCCGTGATCGACGCGGGAGAGGTCGCTGAACTCGCGAGCGGCGCCAACACCGGCAAGCTGTCGCTGCTGCAGGGCTCCAGGCTCGCGGAGATCCGCCGCCACCATCCGGCCTCGCTCGTGCGGGCGTACGTCGACGCCAACCGCGACGGCATGGATTGGCTCCTCGCCGCCGCCGAGCGCGAGGACGTCCCCTACGCGCGCCGCACCGACCACTCCTTCGCGCAGTCCCGCGCGGGGATCGACGCCGTCAACGCGCAGTACGCCGCGGCACGCGAGGCGGGGCTGCCTGCGAGGATGCAGACCGCACCGGAGCTGGGCACCCCCTTCCCGGCATCCGCGGCCGTCGCCCTCGACGACCAGGCGACGATCGACCCGGTGGCCGTCGCCCAGGCGCTCGCCCGACGGCTGCTCGCGTCAGGCGGCACGCTGCACGACCGCGTGCGCGCGACAGGCGTGCGGGTTCTCCCCGAGGCGCGGGTCGAGACGACTCTCGGCCCGCTGTTCGCCCGCGACATCGTGCTCGCGACCGGCACGCCGATCCTCGACCGCGGGCTGTACTTCGCCAAGGTGCGCGGGCTGCGGTCGTACTGCGTCTCGTTCCGCGTGCCGTCCTCCTCGGTGGAGGGCACGTTCATCTCCGTCGATGGCCCGACGCGGTCGATCCGGCCGGTGTCGGCGGCAGACGGACCCGCCGACGTCGCCGAACTGGTCGTCGGCGGCAACGGCCATCCGGTCGGGCGCTCCGACGGCGAGACGGCGGCGATCGACGACCTCGTGGCGTGGACCCGCCAGCACTTCCCCGGTGCCGAGGAGACGCACCGCTGGTCGGCGCAGGACTACGAGTCGCACAACCTCGTGCCGTTCGTCGGCGCGATGCCGCGCGGTCTCGGCCGCATCCGCTTCGCGACCGGCTACGCCAAGTGGGGTCTCACGAACGCACCGGCCGCCGCGCTCCGGCTGACCGCCGAGATCCTCGGGACGCGTCGGCGGGACCGGCCCGCGTGGATGACGACGATCGGCACGCGGCTGACGGTGCCTGCCGACCTCGGTCGCGGCGCCGCCGAGGGGGCGCGGGTCGCCGGTGCCGCGGCATCCGGCTGGATCGCCGCCGAACGCCGGGCCGTACCGGTCCCCCGGCCAGCCGAGGGCGAAGGGGTCGTCGCGAACAGGGGGCTGCGCCCCGTCGGCGTCTCCACGGTCGACGGCGTCACCCGCGCGGTCGGCGCGGTGTGCACGCACCTCGGCGGAGTGCTCGACTGGAACGACGCCGAGTGCACGTGGGACTGTCCGCTGCACG
Organism: Microbacterium hydrocarbonoxydans; assembly: GCA_040395495.1. Taxonomy (GTDB): domain Bacteria; phylum Actinomycetota; class Actinomycetes; order Actinomycetales; family Microbacteriaceae; genus Microbacterium; species Microbacterium hydrocarbonoxydans_D. Next base: position 400,761 of record JBEBQG010000002.1, read on the forward strand.
CCTCGCGCTTCGCGCCCGACGGCCGCCGCCTCGAGGGCCCCGCCGTGCGCGACCTCCCCCGCCTGGGCTGACGCCCTCCCGGTTCGAGTCGCATGAATGGCTCCCTCTGAGGCCGACGCAGAGCCATTCATGCGACTCGAAACCGAACGGGAGCGACTCGAAAGCCGCACCGGGTCAGTCCCAGCCCTCCTGCACGGTGTCGCAGGACTCGCGGAAGACGTACTGCGACACCAGCCGGCGCTCGTGGCTCGTCCAATCGATCGCGGGCCGGCGCTGCTCCGGCGGCACATAGCCCAGCCGGTACACGGCCATGAGCTCCAGCTCCTCCGGCACGCGCAGCAGCCGCACGATCTCCTCCCACCGCCCGGGCACCTCCATCGGGAACGAGATGAACTGGATCCCCATCCCCAGTTCCACGGTCGTCAGCCACACGTTCTCCATCGCGGCGCCCATGCTGAACACCGAGTAGAACGACGACAGCTGCCCCGGCCGGTATTCGCCGCGGTCGAGCATCACCCCGAGCAGCAGCGGCGATCCTGCGACGAGGCGGCGGTTCTCCTCGCCGAGCGTCTTCGGCACCCCGAACGTGTTCATGAGCTTCTGCCCGCGCTTCGTGAACACCTGGCTCGTGAAGGGACGCAGCGCTGCGGGCAGCTTGTCGAACAGCATCCCGCTGCGCTTCTCCTCCATCTCGGCCTGGCTGAAGCGGAAGTACGGCTTGTACCGCTCGAAGAACGTCCCGTTCGACATCGCCTCGGTCATGCTCTCGCCGGAGATGCGGGCGATCCGCTCGATCGTGTCGCGGCTCTCGATCACGACGAACCGCCACGGCTGACTGTTCAGCTGCGACGGCGCACGGCCCGCCGCTTCCAGGAGGATCCGCTGATGCTCCTCCGAGACGGGGTCGGGCAGGAACGGCCCGTTGGTGGTCTTGCGTCTGCGGATGGCGTCGAGCAGCTCCATGCGTTCACTTCCTGTCGCGGGGACGCAGCGCGCACACCACGGCTGCGACGTAGAACGGCGCCGCGGCGAGCGCGACGAGCGGATGCCGCCGGCCCCGGGTGCCGGCGTACGGGATCACGGCCAGCGGCACGACGGCCGGGGCGAGCGCGAGAGCCGGGCGGCGGTCGTGTTCGCGCGGCATGGCCAGCACGACGGCGGTCGCCGTGGTCGCGCACGTGCACACGTACAGCACGTGGTGCACCCAGCGGAAGCGACGGGTGTCGACGACCCGCGTCGCGACGGCGGTGCCGAGGGCGCAGTTCAGCGCGTAGCTCGACGCCGCCAGGAGGATCGGCGCCGCTCCCGCGCGAGTCCGCCGGCCGGCCATGCCACGACCCTACGCCCGCGGCGCGGCATCCGGTTCGAATCGCACGACTGACCCCATCCCGGGCCGGAATGGGGTCAGTCGTGCGATTCGAACGCGGTGGCGGGCCTACAGATTCGCCGCGGCGTAGACGCGGAGCGCGTCGCGGACGAACTCGGCGCCGTGGGTGCCGCCGGCCGACGTGGCGTAGTTGGCGCCGAAGCGCGGGTCGGCGACGTACATCTCGCCGAGCCCGAGCACGTACGCCTTCACGTCGCCACCGGGGACGGCGGCGGGAGTGCCGGGGATGCCGGTCAGCCACTCGACGTGACGGCGGGCGACGGCCTGGGCCTCGTCGGATGCCGGGTCGATGCCCTTCTCCGCCGCGGCGATCCAGTCGCGGCCGAGGTCGGACACGCGGCGCTGCCAGTCGGCGCGCTCGGCATCCGTCATCCCCCGCCACCAGCGGTCGCCGTCGGCGTAGGCCTTCTTGCCCCAGCGCTCCTCGACCTCGTCCTTGTACCGCGTGTGGTCGAAGCCGTCGAACATGTTCTCTGCCATGAGCTCTTCACCTCCTCTCAGTGCTGCGATGGTGGATTCGACCGACGCGATCTGCCGCGCCAGCCGTGTCTTCTCCTCGCGCAGGAGCGCGAGGTGGGTCTCGAGAGCGGATGCCTCGGCGAGCAGGCCCGCACCGGCGGGGGCGCCCAGCACCTCCGCGATCTGCGGGAGGCCGAGCCCGAGCTCGCGCAGCAGCAGGATGCGCTGCAGGCGCACGAGCGCCGCCCCGTCGTAGTGCCGGTATCCGTTGGAGGCGATGCGGGAGGGCGCCAGCAGGCCGATGTCGTCGTAATGACGCAGCGTCCGGCTGGTGGTGCCGGCCAGCCTCGCGATCTCCTGGATCGACCAGTCCCCGTCGGTCATCGTGTTCTCCGTCCGTTCTCGATATGTCCACCGTAGAAGTTGACGCAACGTCAATGTCAAGGCGCGGAATATGATGCGTGACATCCGGCCCGTCTGTAGCGTCGAAGAGTGACCACCGCGACTCCTCCGCACGCCCCCGTGACCACCCCGAGCAGCTCCCCCGACGACGTCGCGGCGCAGTTCCTGCAGCACCTCCACTTCGACCGCGGGGTGACGCTCGCGGAGTCGAGCGCGAACGATCGCTACCTCGCCCTCGCCCAGACCGTGCGCGACCACCTCACCGCCCGCTGGCTCGACGACCTCGCCCGTCAGAGGCAGACGCAGGCCAAGGCCGTCTGCTATCTCTCCGCCGAGTACCTGCTCGGGCGTCAGCTCTCCTCCGATCTGCTCGCCGCCGGACTCACCGACACGGTGCGGCAGGCGCTGACCGGCCTGGGCGTCGACCTCGACGAGCTCCGCGACCAGGAGGTCGAGCCCGGTCTCGGCAACGGCGGGCTCGGGCGCCTGGCCGCCTGCTTCATCGACTCCCTCGCGACGCTCGGGGTACCGAGCATCGGCTACGGCATCCGCTACGAGTACGGTATCTTCCGGCAGACCTTCGAAGACGGCCAGCAGGTCGAGCAGCCGGATGCCTGGCTGGCGCTGGGGTCGCCGTGGGAGATCGCCCGCCCCGAGGCCGCGCAGACCGTCTCGTTCGGCGGGCGCACCGAGACGGACGACGACGGACGCAGCCGCTGGATCCCCGCGTGGAACGTGCAGGCCGTCCCCTACAACTACCTGGTCCCCGGCTTCGAGAACGGCCGCGTGAACACGCTGCGACTGTGGAGCGCGAAGGCCACGAACGCGTTCGACCTGCGCATCTTCAACTCCGGAGACTACGAGGAGGCCGTGCGGGCGCAGACCTTCGCCGAGAACATCTCGAAGGTGCTCTACCCCGAGGACTCCACGCCCCAAGGCAAGGAGCTGCGCCTGCAGCAGCAGTACTTCTTCGTCGCGGCATCCATCCACGACTTCCTCGACCACATGCTCGCCGAGGGCTTCGACCTGCACCGCCTCCCCGAGCGCGTGATCTTCCAGCTCAACGACACGCACCCGGTGATCGCCGTGCCCGAGTTCCTGCGCGTGCTCGTCGACGAGAAGGGGATGGACTGGGATGCCGCGTGGGCGATCACGCGTCAGTGCTTCGCCTACACGTGCCACACGCTGCTCCCCGAGGCGCTGGAGGTGTGGCCGGTCGAGCTGCTCGGGCGTCTGCTGCCGCGGCACCTGGAGATCATCTACCGCATCAACGAGGAGTTCCTCGACGAGGTGCGCGAGCGCTACGGCGACGACGAGCTGCGCATCAGGAACATGTCGATCATCGCCGAGCATCCGGTGCGATCCGTGCGGATGGCGTACCTGGCGACCGTCGCGGGGGCCAGGGTCAACGGCGTCGCCGAGTTGCACTCCCAACTGCTGCGCGACAGGGTGCTCTCCGACTTCAGCGCCTTCTTCCCGGAGAAGTTCACCAACGTCACCAACGGCGTCACCCCGCGGCGTTTCCTGCGCCTGGCGAACCCCGGGCTCTCGTCGCTGATCACCGAGGCGATCGGCGAGGGATGGGTCTCCGATCTCGACCGGCTGCGTGAGCTCGAGCCGCTCGCCGACGACGCCTCCTTCCGTGAACGCTTCGCCGCCGTGAAGACGGCGAACAAGCGGGAGCTGCACGCGGTGCTGCATGCGCGTGACGGGTTCACGATCAGCGACGACCACCTGCTCGACGTGATGGTCAAGAGGCTGCACGAGTACAAGAGGCAGATGCTCAAGCTGCTGCACGTCATCACGCTCTACGAGGGCGTGGTCTCGGGGCGGATCGCGGCATCCGCTCTGCAGCCGCGCACGGTGATCTTCGGCGCCAAGGCCGCTCCCGGCTATGCGATGGCGAAGCGCATCATCCACCTCGTCAACGCGGTGGGCGCGGTCGTGAACACCGATCCGCGGCTGGAGGGTCGGCTGCGGGTGGCCTTCCCGCCGAACTACAACGTCACCCTCGCCGAGCGCGTGATCCCCGCGGCCGACCTCTCCGAGCAGATCTCGCTCGCCGGCAAGGAGGCATCGGGCACCGGCAACATGAAGTTCGCCCTCAACGGCGCCCTCACGATCGGCACCGACGACGGCGCCAACGTCGAGATCCGCGAGCTCGTCGGCGACGAGAACTTCTTCCTCTTCGGCATGAGCGAGCCCGAGGTCGAGGCGCTGAGCGCACGGGGTTACCGTCCGGCCGAGTTCTACCAGGCGGATGCCGGGCTGCGGCGCGCGATCGACCTCATCGCGTCCGGCGCCTTCTCCGGTGGAGACCGCTCGGTGTTCGAGCCGGTCGTGTCGAACCTGCTGTACGAGGACCGGTTCATGGTGCTCGCCGACTACGCGGCCTACATCGCCGCTCAGGAGCGGGTGGATGCGGCCTACGCCGATCAGGACGGCTGGACCCGCTCCGCGATCCTCAACGTGGCGCGCACCGGGTTCTTCTCGTCGGACCGGTCGATCCGCGACTACATCGACCGCGTCTGGCACACCCCGCCCGTCTGAGCGCCTGTCCGCGGATCCGTCCTTCCGCGGGGGCCGTCCGTCCGCGGGCCCGTCCGTCCGCGGGCCCGTCCGTCCGCGGGGGCCGTCCGTCCGCGGACCCGTCCGTCCCCGGGCCCGTCCGTCCGCGGGGGCCGTCCGTCCGCGCTTTGTCGGCGCGAGTACCCGAATGTCGGCGACGCCCCGGCGGGTCTCGCCGACATTCCGCATGTCGCGCCGGCAGAGTGCACGAGGTCCCGCCCGGTGACGTCGACGGAGCGCCCTCTTGACAGATTCGAGATATATCGTGTTACTCTTTACCAACGCGATATAACGCGAATCCGAACAAGGAGAAACAGACCATGACCGAGAAGTGGCTCATCGCCCCGGGCGAGGAACGCGTCATCGACATCGAGAACGTCACCCGCCTGAAGATCGGCCTCGTCGGAGGCCAGGTCGACGTCATCGCCCACGACGAACCCGGCATCCGCATCGAGGTGCACGGCGTCACCATCAAGGACCTCCGCATCGAGGCCGCCGACGGGCAGGTCGAGATCGACCACCCGCAGCTGGGTTGGGACAACTTCCTCGAGGTGTTCCGCAACTTCGGCTCCGGTGGACCCAAGGCCGAGGTGAGCGTCGCGGTCCCCCGCGCGATCGCCCTCAACCTCGGCGTCGTGAGCGCCGGGGCGCTGGTCTCCGGCATCCGCAACGACGCCCGCCTCAACACCGTGTCCGGCGACATCATCGTCGACACCCTCATCGGCGACCTCACCGTCAACACCGTCTCGGGCGATGTACAGGTGCGCGGCCTCACCGGCTCGATCCTCGCCAACAGCGTCTCGGGAGACGTGGCCGTGACCGGCACCGTCCGCCGCGCGACCGTCGACATCGTGTCGGGATCGACCATGGTGGATGCCGCGGGCGACGTGAACTCCATCACCGTGAACAGCGTCTCGGGCGGCACCACGGTGCGCCTCGACGAGTCGCTCGCCGCGAACTACGTCGTCCGCACGATGAGCGGCCGCATCCTGGTCGACGGCGTCGAGCGCGGCTCCAGCGGCCCCAGCAACTACACCGGCTCGACCGGCGAGCTCGCCGGCAGCTTCGTGGACCTGCGGGCCAACTCCGTCTCGGGCGGGGTGACCGTGCTCCGTCGCACGCCGGCGACCATCGAGAACGACCCGGAGTGGGAAGAATGAGCCCCGCGGTCTTCTCCCACGGCGACCTGCGCCTCTACCTGCTGTCGCTGCTCGCCGAGTCGCCGCAGCACGGCTACGGCATCATCCAGGCGCTCACCGACCGCACCGGCGGCACGTACACCCCCAGCGCGGGCACGATCTACCCCCGACTCTCCAAGCTGGAGGAGGAAGGGCTGGTCACCAAGACCGTCGACGGGCGCACCACGATCTACGCGATCACGGATGCCGGGCGCGCGGAGCTCGCGTCGCGCGAGGGCGACCTCGCCGGCATCGAGGCCGGGCTCACCGACTCGGTGCGCCTGATCGCGAACGAGGTGCGCCAGAGCGTGCAGGAGGCGATGAAGAGCCTGCGCGCCGATCTCGCCACCGCCGAGAAGGACGAGCGCAAGGCGTCGAAGAGCCGCCCGCGGACGCCCGGCGACGACGAGCGCATCGTCAGCCGCGAGGAGATCCACCGCGCAGATGCCGTCATCAACGCCTTCCGCGCCAGGGTGCGCACCGACCTGCGCACGCACGTGGCCAAGGGCGGCGTGCTGCCGGCATCCGTCGTCTCGCAGTTGGAAGACGGGCTGGATGCCGCGGCCAAGGGCGTCACGTCGGCTCTCGCCGCGCTGAACAACCGCTGACCCCCGCGCGCTGCGGCACATGCTGAGCAAGCGTCGAGACCCCCGCTGACATACGACACCCCCTCTGAATCACGTAATTGAGGAGGGGTGTCGTAGTTGCGCGGGGGTTTCGACGCGCCTTTGAGACGACGTGCGGCAGACGACGTGCGGCGGACGACGTGCGGCGGACGACGTAGGACGGATGCCGGCGCTACTCGGCCCAGATCTCGGGCTGGGTGTCGGGCACCGGCTCCTCGAGCGGCACGACGAGCACCGAGCGGTGCTGCCGGTGCGCCAGACGCGCGGCGACCGAGCCGGTGAAGAACTCGCGGATCGACTCGCCGATGCCGCGCTTGCGGGTGCCGACGACGATCAGCTGGGCGTCGAGCTTGTTCGCGAGCTGCTTGATCGCGATCGCCGGATCGCCGACCAGCTGGCGCGCAGTCCAGGTGAGCCCCGTGCCGTCGAGCGCCGCGGAGGCCTCGGCCTGCACGGCCTCGAACTCGGCCGCTCCGGCCTCGAAGTTGATGTCGATGGGCGCCGAATGCACGTAGCCGTCGGGATCCTCGAAGGTGACGAACCGCGTCACGTCCACGTGCACGACCACGAGCGGAGCGGCGAGGAGCGTCGCGTACTTCACGGCCTCGTCGATCACGTGCTGCGGCTGGCCGGGCTGCAGCCCGACGATCACCGCCTTCTGCAGTGTCGCGTTCTGGACGGCCTCTTCGCGCGGCTCCGAGGTGCTGTCGGACATGAGGATCACTCCCTTTCGCCAGCCTGGCGTCAGCCAGAGGGTCTTTCCCGCGTGCTATTCTGAATGCTACTCTTACCGGCCGCGAGCCGGTGTCGTGAATGCGTCGGGCTCCATTGCAGCCCGCCAGCTCAACTCGTGAGGGGGTCTCAGGCATGGGCCGTGGCCGTCAGAAGGCGAAGCACACCAAAATCGCCCGCGAACTCAAGTCGTACAGTCCGACCGTGAACTACTCGGCACTGGAACGCGAGCTCGGGCACCCGAGCGACGACTCGGAACCCGAGTACGTCGACAAGTGGGCAGATGAGTATGCCGACGAAGACGAGGACGAACTAGAGAAGGCCTGACCGCCCCTCCTGTCGTCGTCTCCCCCGTGCGTTGCGCGGGGGTTTCGTCGTACCCGGGCGCGGATGCCGTGGACGGATGCCGTGAGGTCGGCGCCGCCGGCACCCGCCCCGTGGTTCTCCCTCCCGTGTCGGCGCGCGGCCCTGCACATCACTTCGTCGGTCGCCATGCCGCTCCGTCGGCGCGGCATCGGCGTGTCGAACCGGCATCCCGCGCTCTGCGCCGACAAAGCGGCGACCGCACCGCTCGCGTGCCCGCCCACCCACCTGCGTTCCCCGAATGTCAGCGCTCTCTTTGAGCACGTCTGAAACCGTGCGTATCGATCATGTTTCTCAGCTTGTGAGCGCAAACATTTTCTGATTTGATGTGCAGAGCGATCGACGCCGCCCGCGACGTCAGACCCCCACCCAGGGGCGATCCGGCACGAACATGACCTCAACGAGGAGAACAGCATGGCAACCACCACCCGAATCACTCGCACCGCCGCCGTCGTCGCGGTCGGCGCCGTGTCGGCCTTCGGCCTCGCGGCCTGCTCGTCGGGCGACGCCGGCACCGGCGCAGACGCGGGCGGCGAGCCCGTCACGATCGAGTACGTGCACCGGCTCCCCGATGGCGACGGCATGACCAAGGTCGACGACATCGTGAAGCGCTGGAACGCCGATCACCCCGACATCCAGGTCACGGCCACCAAGTTCGACGGCAAGTCGAGCGACATGATCCTCAAGCTCGAGACCGACATCAAGGCGGGCAACGGCCCGTGCCTTGCCCAGACCGGCTACGCGGAGGTGCCGCAGCTCTACGTCAAGGGACTGCTGCAGGACGTCGCCGCCGAGGCGAAGAAGTACGAGGACCACTACTCCGCCGGCGCGTTCAGCGGCATGAAGGTCGGCGATGCGATCGTCGGCCTCCCCCAGGACACCGGACCCCTCGTGTACTTCTACAACGCGACCGCGTTCGAGGCTCTCGGCCTCGAGGCGCCGAAGACGCTCGACGATCTCGCCGCCGACTCCGCCACCGCGGCCGCCGCCGGGAAGTACGTCACCGCCTTCACCCCCGACGAGGCGCAGAACTGGCTCGCCGGCCAGGCCGCCGCCGCGGGCGACACCTGGTTCTCTGCCGAGGGCGACAAGTGGAAGGTGGATGCCGAGGGCTCGGGCTCCGAGCGCGTCGCCGCGTTCTGGCAGGGCCTTCTCGACACCAAGCAGACCCTCGCCACCGAGCGCTGGGGCGAGGGCTTCACCGCGGCGCTCAACGACGGCAGCCTGATCGGCCACGTCGGCGCGGCGTGGGAGGCCGGCTTCCTGCTCGACTCGCTCGACGGCACCCCGGCCGAGGGCCAGTGGCGCGTCGCGCAGCTGCCCGACTTCGGCGCGGGCGCGATGAGCGGCCCCGACGGCGGCTCCGGCGTCTCGGTGATGAAGGGCTGCGAGCACCCGGCCGAGGCCATGGAGTTCAACGACTGGCTGAACACCCAGGTCGACGACCTCGCCTCGCAGGGCCTCGTCGTGGCCGCGAAGGGCAGCGTGAAGACCCCCGAGAAGATGCTGCGCCAGTTCGGCGGACAGGACGTGCTCGCCGAGCTCGCCACGGCGACCGAGAACCTCAACCCGGACTTCCCCTACGCCCCCGGCTTCTCCACCCTGTCGAAGATGAACGAGACCGCCGCCGCGGCGGTCGCCGGTACCGCCACGGTCGCCGACGTGTTCACCACCGCGCAGGACACGGCGGTCGCCTCGCTGAAGGACCTCGGCCTGCCGGTCGCGGAATGACCTGCGGACGAGGGATCATCTGATGGTCGACGGCGGAGTGCACACCACCACGGTGCACTCCGCCGTCGTCATGACAGCGAGAGGCGAGAGCATGGTCGCACTGACCGAGACCGGGGTCGTTCCCCCCACCCCGGCGAAGGATCCGACGAGGAGGCGACGGCGCTCCGGCATCCGGAGGGAGGGTCTCACCGGCTGGATGTTCATGCTGCCGTTCGCCGTGCTGTTCGTGATCGTGTTCCTCGTGCCGATCATCGTCTCGGTGCGCTCGGCCTTCTTCGCCCAGGTACCGTCCGGCGGCGGCCTCTACGGCGGCGGCGAGCTGGTCGACACCTTCGTCGGTCTCGACAACTTCGCGGCGGCCGCCACCGACACGGCGTTCTGGGTCGGCATGGGGCGGGTCATCCTGTTCGCCCTGATCCAGATCCCCGTGATGATCGTCGCGGCGCTCGCCCTCGCCCTGCTGCTGGACTCGTTCATCGTGCGCCGCCCCGCGCTGTTCCGGCTCTCGTTCTTCCTCCCCTACGCCGTGCCGGGCATCATCGCCGCGATGATGTGGCTCTACCTCTACACGCCCCAGGTCTCGCCGTTCCTGCCCTACCTCCCCGATGGCACCGACCTCATGTCGCCGCAGACCATCCTCTTCTCGATGGCGAACATGACCACGTGGACCTACACGGGCTACAACATGCTGATCTTCCTGTCGGCACTGCAGGCCGTGCCGCGCGACCTGTACGAGGCGGCGCGTCTCGACGGGGCCTCCGGGTTCCAGGTCGCGATGCGCATCAAGGTGCCGCTCGTGCGGGGCGCCGCCCTGCTCGCCGTGCTGCTGTCGATCATCGGCACGATCCAGCTCTTCAACGAGCCGGTCATCATGGAGGCCGCGAACTCGTGGATGGGCAAGGACTTCACCCCGATGATGCTCACCTACAACTCCATGATGGGCGAGATCTCTCCGTCGGGCAGCGGCCCGGCATCCGCCTACTCCCTGCTCATGGCCCTGATCGCGGGCGCGCTCGCGATCGTCTACGCACTGCTGCAGCGCCGGAAGGGTGACGCATGACCACCACACGCCTCGTCACGGTCGCCCCTGCGGTGAAGCGCCGCGCCCGCAGGCCGCAGGCCGCGGACGCCCCGCCGCCCTCGATCGCCCCCGGTCCGCTCTCGCGCGCCTTCGGCGTCATCGCCCTCGTGGTGGCGACGCTGTACTTCCTCGTGCCGGTGTACTGGCTCGTCGTCGCGTCGACGAAGAGCAACGCCGACCTCACCTCCACGTTCGGGTTCTGGTTCGCCGACTGGAACCTCGGCGCCAACTACGACAGCCTCATGGGCTGGACCCAGGGCCTGTTCTGGCGCTGGGTGGGCAACTCGCTGTTCTACTCGGTGAGCGCCGGCGTGATCGGCACCCTGTTCGCGGTGATGGCCGGCTACGCGATCGCCAAGTTCGCCTTCCCCGGCAAGCGCATCGCGGTCGGCGTGATCATGGCCGGCCTGCTGCTGCCGGTGGCGCTGCTGACGGTGCCGCTGTACATCGAGTTCCATTCGCTCGGACTCACCAACACGGCCTGGGCGATCATCATCCCCTCGGCGGTCTCCCCGTTCGGCGTGTTCCTCGGCATGGTCTATGCCGAGTCCTCGGTGCCGACCGAGCTGCTGGAGGCCGCCCGCATCGACGGTGCGGGCGAGGCGCGTATCTTCTTCACGATCGTGCTGCGGCTGCTGGGGCCTGCGATGGTGACGATCTTCCTCTTCATCTTCGTGGCGACGTGGAACAACTTCCTGTTGCCGCTCATGATGATCTCCAGCGCCGACCTGAAGCCGGTCACCCTCGGCCTCTACGGCATGATGAGCTACTTCGCGCCGGACAAGGGCGCCGTCATGCTCGGCGCGCTGCTCGGCGTGATCCCGCTGATCGTGCTGTTCTTCACGCTGCAGCGGTACTGGCGCTCCGGCCTCGCGGCCGGCGCGGTCAAGGGCTGAGACCCGGCCCACCCGTCACGGCATCCGTTCCCCTCGGGGAGCGGATGCCGTTTCGCTGTGCCCGCGGCGACGGCTGCGCCGCGACGACGGTTGCGTCCGTGTCGAGCCGAACCTATACTGAACAAAAGATCACGCTATCGCACGATTGTTCGGAGGCCAGAGTGCAGGGACGCACCCGCATCATCCTCGGCGTGGACGCCGGCACGACCTCGGTGAAGACCGTCGCGTTCGACCTCGACGGCCGCATCGTCGGCGTCTCCCGGTCGAGCGTGCGCGTGCTGCGCGGTGACGACGGCCGCGCCGAGGCCGACATGGACCGCATCTGGGACGCGGCAGCGGCGACCATCTCCGCCGTGGTGGAGGAGATCGGCGACGCCGAGATCGTCGCCCTGGGAGTGACCGGTCAGGGCGACGGCGCCTGGCTCGTGGACGCCGACGGGCGCCCGGTGCGCCACGCCGCGCTGTGGCTCGACGGTCGCGCCAACGCGCGCCTGGAGGACTGGACCGCGGACGGCCGCGCCGCCGCCGTGCACGATGCGACCGGCTCCCCGCTGTTCGCCGGCGCCCTGCCCCTGCTCGTGGAGCAGCTCGAGGAGACGGAGCCCGGAACCCTGGCCCGCGCCGCGACCCAGCTGAACTGCAAGGACTGGCTGCGCTTCCGCCTCACCGGCGTGCGCGCGACCGACCCCAGCGAGGCCTCCCGCACCTACCTCGACACCGCGACCGGCGCCTACTCCGAGACCCTGTTCGCCGCCGTCGGGCCCGAGGGCGTGCGGGCGCTGCTTCCCGAGGTCCTCGACCCGCAGAGCATCGCCGGCCACGTGGAACCGGCCGTCGCGGCATCCCTGGGACTGCCCGCCGGCCTGCCCGTCGTGACCGGCATGGTCGACACCGCAGCGGCGGGCGTCGGCCTCGGGGTCATCGACGACGGCCGCGGCTACGCGATCCTCGGCACCACCGGACTCGTGGGGGTGAACCACTCCTCGCGCGCCGGCGTGCGCACCTCCTCGAGCATCGTGCTCGCCACCGGTCGCGGCACCCAGGTGCTCGAATCGCAGGCCCCGATGACCGGCACGCCCAACCTCGACTGGGTGCGCGCCACCCTCGGGTTCGTCGACGCGGACTGGACCGTGATCGAGGAGCAGGCCGTCGCCGTCCCCCCGGGGAGCGGCGGCGTGATCTACCTCCCCTACGGATCGCCGAGCGGCGAGCGCGCGCCCTTCCACGATCCGGACGCCTCCGCGTCCTGGCTGGGGATGAGCGTCACGACGTCGACCGGTCAACTGCTGCGCAGCGTCTACGAGGGCCTGGCCTACGGCCTGCGCGAGTGCATCGAGGCGCTCGGCCTGGAGGGCCCGCTGCTCGTGTGCGGCGGCGGCTCGGACTCCGACCTGCTCTGCGCGATCCTCGCCGACGTGACCGCCCGCGACATCGTGCGGCAGGACGAGCCGGAGGTCGGCGCACGCGGCGTCGCGACCCTCGCCATGGCCGCCACCGGCCTCGCCGACGACCTGGCCGACGCCACGCGTCGGCTCGCCCCCGCCTCGAGCGTGTTCCGCCCCGACGCCGACCGCGTCGCGCTCTACGACGACGCCTACGCGCTGTTCCTCGCCACGAGGGACGCCCTGCGCCCGCACTGGCCGGGCCTTCGGCGCCTGCGGGAGCACGCGCTCACGCAGGGCCGCTGACCGACCTCCCCGCAACAGAAGGAAAGAGCATGACCGCACAGCCGCGCCCCCGGGTGCTGATCACCGCCGCGTTCGACGCCGGCGTCGCCGACTCCCTGGCCGACGCATTCGACGTGACGCTCGTCGACCCCACGATGGACGGGGGCTCCCTGGCCGATCGCGGCGTCGACGCGCAGCTCGCTGCCGCCGAGGTCGCCATCGCCGAGCTCGACGTGGTCGACGAGCGCGCCCTCGCCGCGGCCCCCGCGCTGAAGGCCGTCGTCTCCTGCCGCGCCAAGCCGGCAAACGTCGACCTCGACGCGTGCACGGCCCGCGGCATCCCCGTGTTCACCACCCCCGGCCGCAACGCCGAGGTGACCGCCGACCTGAGCTTCGCCCTGCTGCTGGCCACGGTGCGCAAGGTGAGCGAGTCCGAGCGCTGGCTGCGCGCGGGCAACTGGAGCGACGACGACGTCTTCGAGCCGTACGAGCGCTTCCGCTCGATCGGCCTGGGCGGTCGCACGCTCGGCATCCTCGGCGGCGGGGCGATCGGCCGCCGCATGATCACCAGGGCCCGCGGCTTCGGCATGACGGTCAAGGTCTACGACCCGTTCCTGCCCGCCGACGCGTTCGGCGACGAGGCGAGCGTGGTGCCGCTCGACGAGGTGCTGTCGACCTCCGATATCGTCACGGTGCACGTGCCGCTCATGCCCGAGACCGAGGGACTCCTCGGCGAGCGCGAGCTCGCGCTGCTGCGTCCGGACGCGTTCCTCATCAACGCCGGTCGCGCCGCGATCATCGACGAGCAGGCGCTGATGACGGTGCTCCGCGACGGCCGCATCGCCGGCGCCGGATTCGACGTGTTCTACCAGGAGCCCCTGCCCCGCGACCACGAGCTGTTCACGTTCGAGAACGTCACGATGACCCCGCACATCGCCGGGGCCTCCGACGACGTCACGGTGGAGCACTCGCGCATCGCCGCCCGCGCGCTGCGGGCCTGGCTGGCGGGTGAGCGCGTGCCGGGCACCGCGAACGAGAAGGCGCTGGCCGCCGCGCGGTGACGACGCGTCGAGGGGGTCGGACCGCTGCGGTGTCCGGCCCCTTCGACGTATCGCGGGCGGGAGTCAGGCGAGCAGCGCGGCCGCCGTCGCCGAGTCGGTCACGAGCATGTTCACCAGTCCGCTCGCGAGTGCGGCGCGCAGCGCGTCGAGCTTGCTCTCGCCCCCGGCGATCGCGAGCCGGTTGGGGATCGTGCGCAGCTCGTCGAGACGGAGGCCGACCACGCGCTCGTCGAGCGCCCCGGTGACCGCACCGCCCGCTGCGTCGAAGAACCGTCCGCCGATGTCTCCCACCGCGCCGGCGGCGAGCAGCCGGGTGCGCTCCTCCTCGCCCAGCGAGCCGAGCAGGATGCCGCGTGTGTCGTGCGTACCGCCGATGCCGGCGATGAGCGTGGAGGCGCCGGCGGCCCTGGTGAGGACATCGCGCACACCGGGGTCCGCGTGCGCGGAGGCGGCGGCCTCGCGGCTGGCGGCGACGAGGGGGGCGGGGAGGTGGAACGCCGAGCCCTTCGTGCGCTGGGCGAGGGCGAGGGCGAGCTCGTGCGGGTTCGCGCCGTTGGCCAGGCCGCTGCCCGACCCGGTGATCGGGATGAAGCTGGCGCCGAGGGGCCGCTCGGGGAACGCCGCGACGACGCTGGCGACGGCGGTGGAGAGGCCGACGGCGACGGTGCTGTCCTTGTCGATGACGCTCGCGAGCGCCTCGGCCCCGACCGCGGCGAGCGCCCTGGCCGCCTTGGCCGGATCGTCGACGGTCGGCGCGATCCAGACCTGACGCAGGCCGTAGCGGCTCATGAGCGCCTGCTCCTCGGTGGCGAAGAGGGACTCGTCGACGTGCACGATGATCTCGACCATGCCGCTCTCCCTGGCTTCGGCGAGCAGCCGGGTCACGCGGATGCGGGAGAGCCCGAGCGCATCGGCGATCTCCTGGTGCGTGAGACCCAGTTCGTAGTACATGCGCGCGACACGACCCAAGAGCATGCAGATCATCCTTCCACGTCGCGGATCCCCGCGCCTTGACAAGCCGGTCGGACAGCCGCATGATGTGTGGAGTGCAACTGTTCAGCCCGATGAACAAATGTACACCACACACCCGCTCGCTACGCACAGCGCTCAACGAGGAGTCCTCATGGTCAGTTCCGCTCCCGCCCGCACCGAGGGGCGCTTCGCGCGCCTCCTCGCCGGCCAGGGCATCTCCCGCACGATCGCCTGGGGCTTCGTCGCCCTGACGATCTTCATGGTCGGCGACGGCATCGAGGCCGGCTTCCTCTCGCCCTACCTCGACGAGCGCGGCTTCGACGGCGGGCAGGTCGCCCTGCTGTGGTCCGTCTACGGCATCGTCGTCGCCGTGGCCGCCTGGCTCAGCGGCGCCCTCGCCGAGGCGTGGGGGCCCAAGCGGGTCATGATGCTCGGCTTCGGCATCTGGGTCGTGTTCGAGGTGCTCTTCCTCGTCTTCGGCGTGATGGGCGGCAACTTCGAGATCATGCTGCTCGCCTTCGGCATCCGCGGGCTCGGCTACCCGATGTTCGCCTACGGGTTCCTCGTCTGGGTGACCATGGACACCGACGAGCAGGTCATGGGCCGCGCGGTCGGCTGGTACTGGTTCTTTTCGACCCTCGGCCTCGGTGTGCTCAGCTCGTACTTCGCCGGAGCGGTCATCCCCGTCATCGGAGAGCTGGCGACCCTGTGGATGGCGCTCGCCTTCGTCGTGGTCGGCGGCCTCATGGTGCTGTTCCTGCTGCGCAACCCCGTCAGCCAGAAGGTCACCCTCTCCGACAGCATCAAGGGCGTCGTGGGCTCGGTGACCATCGTCGCCAGCAACCCCAAGGTCGGCATCGGCGGCGTCGTGCGCATCATCAACACGCTGTCCTTCTACGCCTTCGTCGTGTTCCTCACGACCTACATGGTGCGCGACGTGGGCTTCGACCTCGCCCAGTGGCAGATCATCTGGGGCACCATGCTCGCGGCGAACGTCGCCGCCAACCTCCTCTCCGGCTACCTCGCCGACTGGATCGGCCGTATCAACGTGGTCGCCTGGGCCGGCGGCATCGGATGCTTCGTGACCGTGCTCGCGCTCTTCTACGTGCCGACCCTCATCGGCCCCGACTTCTGGATCACGATGGCCATCGCCGTCGTCTACGGCCTCGCGCTCGGTATGTTCGTGCCGCTCTCGGCGATCGTGCCGCTGCTCGCCCCGAAGCACAAGGCCGCGGCCGTCGCGATCCTCAACCTCGGCGCCGGCCTCAGCCAGTTCGTCGGCCCGGTCATCGCCGGCCTCGTGGCGCCCGTCGGCATCCAGGGCACGGTGTGGATCATCGCCTCGCTGTACCTGGTCGGCTTCGCCCTCACCTTCCTGCTCAAGGCGCCGAAGGAGGCCGTCGAGTCCACCGACACGACGGCGCTGCCGACCGGGGCCGTCGCCGCCTGACCGCCCTCGACACACGACTGGAGCATCCATGGACCCCCGCATCCACACCCTCATCACGGAGCTGTCCTCGACCGGAGCCGACATCGTGGCCCGCGGCCTCGCGCTCGCCTCCGGAGGCAACATCTCCGCACGGATCGACGACGACACCTTCGTGGTGACAGGTTCAGGCACCTGGCTCGACCGGCTCACCCCCGCGGATTTCTCGGTGATGACCCTGTCGGGAGAGGTCGTCGGCGGCTCGCCGCGCCCGTCGAGCGAGTGGAAGCTGCACCAGCGCTCGTACCTCGCCCGCCCCGACGTGAACGCCGTCGTGCACGTGCACCCCCAGCACGCCGTGATGCTGAACGCGCTCGGGCACGAGGTGCGCCTGCTCACCCTCGACCACGCGTACTACGTGCGCTCCGTCGGCTCCACGCCGTACTACCCGAACGGCTCGGACGAGCTGGCCGACTCGGCGGCGGAGCAGGCGCTGCGGCACGACTGCATCATCATGGGGCACCACGGATGCTCGGCGCTGGGCGACTCGATCGGCATGGCGTTCCGCCGCGCGCTCAACCTCGAGGAGGCGGCGACCACCACCTACCGCGCGCTGCTGCTCGGCGACACGACCACGACCTTCCCCGCTGAGGCGTTCGACCAGCTGCACCACGCCTGACCGGAGGGCCGCGCCCGACCCGGACGGGCGCAGCGAGAGGCGGCCCGGAGGATGATCCTCCGGGCCGCCTCGTCGTATCAGCGGGTCACGCCGCGCGTCGGCGGCGCAGCCACAGCACCCCGCCGAGCAGCACGACCGCGAGCGCGGACGCGGCCACCGCCGACCACATCGCCCCGTCGGCGCCGGTCGCGGCGAGCCCCGCGCCGGAGCCGGCCGCCGCGGTCACGGCGAGGCCGGTCGACGCGAGCTCCGCGCCCACGGCATCCGTCGCCACCAGCGTGTGCGCGCCGGCCGGGGTGGACGCGGGGATCCGCGCCGCGATCACCGCCTCCCCGTCGTCGGACACGGTGGCCTCGCCGATCAGCACGGGCTCGGAGTGCAGCCACAGCTGCACGGTCTGGCCGGACTCGAAGCCGCGCAGCTGCACCGTCAGCGCGCCTCCCGCCTGCACGGTGCCGAGCGATGCCGTCACGGCGGGCCCGTGAGCGGGCTTCGCCTTCTTGACCTTCAGCGCGGCGCTCGCGAGCTCGGTGCCCGCGGCGTCCTTCACGATCACCCGGTGCTTCCCGACCTCGGCCGTGGCCGGGATGAGGAGGGGCGTCGACAGGGCGCCCTTCGCGTCGACCACGGCATCGGCCAGCCGCACGCCGTCGAGCCAGAACGACACGGCCGACCGCGGGGCGAATCCGGTGAGCGAGGCGCCGATCGTCTCACCCGCGCGCACCGAGTCGCCGTCGAGCGCCAGCGCCGGGTCGATCACCGGGTTGCACTCCGACAGATCGTCGGCGGGGCGGACGCCGGGGGCGTGGCCGCCCGTGGCGCCGGGGGTGCCGTAGACCGCGATCTCGGCGATCGCGGCGAACTGCGTGCCGGAGATCGAGGAGGTCGCCGTGATGCGCACGTACCGCGCGGTGACGGGTGCGAGGTCGACGTCCTGCCAGTCGGCGACGTTCTTCCACTCCCCAGCCGCTACGTCGGTGAACGTCTGCCCGTCGGTCGAGACCGCCACCTGGAAGCCCTTGATGGGGCCGTTCTGGTTGGCGCCCCTGCGCAGATAGGAGATGCCGTCGACCGTCTCGGCGCCGCCGAGGTCGAGCGTCACGGTGTGCGGGTACGACGTCGCGTCGGCGCTCCAGCGGCTGTGCCAGAACGTGCCGGGGTTGCCGTCGAGCATGTTCGACGCCCTGCCGTCCTCCCCGTCGGTCTCCTCCGAGTTCGCGGATGCCGTGATCCGCGAGTTCGGGATGCGCGACCGGGTCGCGACCGCCGTCTGCTGCACGGTCGAGACGGTGCGCACGTCGCAGTCGATCAGGTAGGTCGCGGCGATCCCGATGCCGACCGACGTGCCGGCCGCCGACGCCGGTGCGGTGACCAGCCACGTCGTCTCGACGCTCGTGCCGGGAGCCACGGTGTCGAAGAGGTTGGACGACCCGTCGGCCACCTCCACCGTGTATCCCTCGGGGAGGGTGAGCTGCACGCCGATGTTCGAGACCGTGTCGTCCTCGCTGTTCGTGAACGTCGTGGTGAACGGCGTCTGCGCACCGGGGCTCAGCGCCGCGGCCTCGCCGGAGACGGTCGCACAGGGCGTGCCTCCGGCCGTGGGACCGAGGTCGGTGACCGTGAAGTCGTCGAGCACGAAGTCGACGTCAGGGCCTCCCGCGCGCTCCAGGCCGACCCAGGTGTAGTCCCCGCAGCCGACGACCACGTCCTGGCTGAACGCCGTGGTCTCCAGCGCCTGGGCGATCGGCGTGCGGCCGATCACCGACGACGAGACCTCGCCGCCCGCGACCACGTCGGTGCCGGTGAGCCAGCGGTAGGCGCCGCTCGCTCCCGCCTGGTAGTCGAAGCCGATGCGGTAGGTGTGCCCCGCCTGCAGCGGCACGAGGGTCGGGTCGGTCCGGTAGACCACCCCGTTGTTCTCCGAGTGCGACATCAGGGAGTGCTCGCCGGTCAGGGTCGAGTCGACGGCGAGACCCGCGAGCGCCCCGCCCGGCGCGAACGGGGCGGCCGTGTTGCGCCACTCGCTGCTCGCGTAGGGATCGTGCCGGCGCGAGATGCTCGTGCGCGGGTCGTCGATGCCGTTGGCGTCGCCCTTCACGAACGGACCCCAGCCGGCCTGGTTGCCCTCGAAGTCGTTCGAGTACACGGTGCCGGCGACGTTCGGCGCCGTCGTGTCGCGCATGACCCGCGCGTTGTCGACCCGCACGGTCGCCTCCCCTGCCGCGGCCGACACCGACACGGCGACCTCGCCGGATGCGGGGGCGATGAACGAGACCGTGCCGCGCTGGTAGTACTGCCCCGCCTTGGAGTCGGCGCGCATGTAGTTGTAGGTCGGGGAGAGGTTCCAGGTGCGTTCGACCCTGCCCGCTCCCGTGCCCACCGACACCGTGACGTCTCGCGTCGCGGTCGGATCGATCTGCACCTGCGCCGAGAACGAGTACCTCTCGCCGGGGGTGAGGCCGGTCACGGTCTGCCCGATCGACGACGCCGCCGAGCCGAACACGGCGATGTTGTCGCCGCGCGACTGGTTCTTGGCCGTGCCCTCGTTCGTACGGGCGAGCGACACGTCACCGCTCGGGTGCCACGCGTCGAGCGAGCCGGAGTTGAAGCCGGGGTCGTCGAGACCCGCATCGTGGTACTCGACGGCCGCGCGCTGCGCCCCGCCCTGCGGCACGACGACGTAGGCCGCGCCCTTGTCGCCGGTGAGCGTGAGTGCGCCGTCGACGGCGTTCGCCGTGCCGACCTTGACGCGACCCTGGTCGCCCAGGCGGAACACGTCGAACGCTGTGTTGCCGCGGAAGGCGTCGGTGAGCCCGAAGGTCTTCTCTCCCCCGGATGCCGAGAAGAAGTACATCTTGTCCGCGTCCACCGGCGAGCCGGCATCCGCGTTGGTGGCGAGCGATTGCCACGGCAGGAGGTAGGAGTCCCCGCGCAGCACAGTGGCGCCGTCCATGGTGATGACGCGCGTGCCGCCGTCGATCGAGATCCTCACGTCGTCGGTGAGCGTCGCCGACCGGCCGGCCTCGTAGGTCAGCAGGTCGAAGTGCTGGATGAACTTGGTCGGCAGGCTCTGGGTCCAGATGTTGCCGACGAAGCCGTCCCAGTTGCGGTTGCCGACCCAGCCCTCGGCGTCGACCAGGCGCTGCTGGCCGAGGAGGGCGTCGTCGTTCCAGATGTCGGCCTGCCCGTTCTGGATGAAGCGCACCATCGTGGAGTTGATGCCCTTGTTGGTGACCCCGCCGTAGCTGAGGTCGTTGGGCCAGTGCGACCAGACCGTGTTGTCGACGAACTTGTCGCCCCACTCCGTCGCGACCTCGAGGCCCATGCCGTGCAGCTCGTCGGCGAGCTCCTCGGCGACCCAGCCGTTGGAATAGTAGACGTCGATATAGACGCCGCTGAGGCCCGGGACCGCGTCGCGGAGCTGCTGGAAGCGGTCGAGCACGCGGCCGGAGCCGAGGTCGGCCTGCTGGTTGATGTAGTACGACTGGTCGAGCCAGTTCCAGCCCGGCTTGTACGGGGCCGCGCCGTCGATGATCGCGGAGTCGAAGGCGTTCGCCTGCGGGTACATCTCGGTGGCGTTGACGTGCACGCTCATGTCGGCGTTGAGGGCCGCGCCCTCGTCGACGAGGGTGTTGAGGTCGTCCACGCCGCCGGCGCGCTCGTTGAAGTTGTCGCCGTAGTCGGTGTTGGCCGAGTCGTGGCCCTCGCTGCCGAAGCCCTTGTTGAGCACCCACTGCCCGAGGCCGTCGGTCTCGTTCGCGATGCGCCGCGTGTTGTCGAGGGTGAGGTCGAAGTAGTTCGTCGCGCTGGAGGCGAAGTTGAACGGGATGCGGCTGACCACGCGCTCCGGCACCCGGTCGGCTCCCAGCCGCGGCGTGTCGACCTCGCGGTATCTGATGCCGGCGTCCTGCCAGTCCACGGAGCCGTCGCCGTTGCGGTCGCCGGTGAGCAGCACCGTGACCTTCGGCAGCTCGTAGGTGGTGACGCGACCGTCGACCGCCGTGGTGGGGTGGATGAGCCAGGTGTTGGAGCCGATCTCGGCCGTGCGTCCGTCGACGCCGGTGACGCGGGTCGTCAGGCGGCCGTTCCAGGATGCCGTGCTGCCCGACGCCTGGGTGGTGGCGTTCGTGATCACGCTTCCGACGAGCTCGCCGGTGCCGAGGAAGGCGAAGGCCGCCCCCTTCTGCCCCGTGGCCGTCGCAGCCGTGATCGCGATGTGCTCGTCGGCGTTCTTCGTGCTGTCGGGGCTGATCACGGTGCGGTCGAGCACCGGGGTGCCGCCGGACAGGCCCGCGGAGAGGAACGCGTTGTCGGGCAGCCCGAGGGTGGTGACGGACGCCGTGCCGTCGACGCCGGTGACCTCGAACACGACCGTGCCGTCGGCGGCCACGCGGATGCTGCTGCGCACCGTGACGTCGATGCCGTCGAGCACCGAGACGTAGTCGACGCCGGATGCCGTGGCCGTCGCCGTGGTGGTGGCCGCATAGGACGTGCCGTTGACGGCCCATCTGCCACCGGCCGCGCGCTGGCCGCCGATGGTCTTGCCGCCGACGGAGTACTCGACGATCTGCGGGAAGTCCTCCGACACGGTCGCGGTGGTGCCGCCCGCCGCGATCTGCACGGTGTCACCCGGCGTCGGGGTGCCGGGGTCGGGGTCGGTGACGATGGGCGGGAGCGCCTCGTCGGAGAGCACCTCGATCTCGCCGGCCCCGCCGCCGTTGCCTGCGGGATCCTGCGCGTCGAGGATCACGAGGGCGACGTAGCGGCCCTTCTTCGCCGTGTCGAGCTCGATGCGCTGCTTCTCGTCGTTGGCGGTCGGCGCGTGCAGGGCGGCGGTTCCGGCCGCCGGGCCCCAGCCGCCGTCGGCCGGCGAGGTCGCGGCGACCGCGGCATCGTCGGTGACGTAGACCTCGACGTTCTTCGCGTCGATGCGCTGCCCCTTCTTGCCGGAGTAGTCGAGGGCCTTCACCGAGATCGGACGCTGCAGGTCGATCGAGAGCCAGTGCGGCGCCGGCGCGGGAACCGTGTACCGGGAGACCCACTGCGTGGAGTAGTCGCCGTCGAAGGCGCCGAGGGCCGTGCCGTCGAGGGCAGGGGGCGCAGGGTACGCGTCGGACTCGCTCGACACGGCGGCCAGGCGGTACTCGTTCTTCGGAACGGGGGTCAGGTCGGCGGCCTGCGCGGGCAGCGCCTGCGCGGGCAGCGCCTGCGCGGCGACACCGCCGAAGACGAGCGCCGTCGTCAGCAGGGAGCCGACCGCGCGCCCTGCGCGGGGTGATCGGGAAGGATTCGACACGTCTTGCCTCTCGAACGGACGGGCGCTCGGAGAGGAGACGCCCCGATGCGCCATGGGTGGATCATCGCTCGCACGATGTTTGCGCAATCACTCTATGGATGCGGACGCCGAAATATCAAGAGCAATGTGATGTATTGCGCAAACATGTCGTCCTTCGTGGTCGCGCCGGTCGCGCCGCGGCATCCATCGTTCGACGGAGATGGTCCTCAACCGTCCTCGCGATGCCCGCGGCATCCGCACCGTGTGGAGTGGATGACATGACCGACTCCCCCGCGCGCCCTCGCCTCTCCGACCGCCTGACCTCACGACGGGGAGCCTGGGTGTCGCTCGGGCTCGTGCTCGTCGTCATGACCCTCCTGTTCGGCGCCTTCGGCTCGGCGAAGGCACCGGGCGGCAACGCGCAGGCTCCCGCCGCGTCGGAGTCGGCGACCGCGGCCGAGCTCCTCGCCGAGTTCCCCGACGCCGACCGGCAGTCCGTGCTCCTCGTCGCGTCACGCGATGACGGGAAGCCGCTCTCCTCCGCGCAGCTCGCGGGGCTCGACGACCTCCGCCCCCTCCTCGGCGAGCACTCGGACGGCGAGCCGACCGCTCCGCTGGTGAGCGACGACGGCGAGGCCGCCGTGATCGTGACCCCGATCACGGTCGGCGACACCAACGCCGAGACGGCCGAGGTGATCGGAGCGCTGCGCGAGGCGATCTCGGGCGAGGCACCGGACGGCCTGAGCCTGCAGATCACCGGCGGCCCCGCGTTCGGGGCCGACGTGGCCTCCTCCTTCGAGGGCGCGGACTTCACGCTCCTGCTCGTCACGATCCTCATCGTCGCCGTGCTGCTGATCGTCACCTACCGCTCTCCCGTGCTGTGGCTGATCCCCCTGGCCGTCGTCGCGCTGGCGGACGGCCTCGCCGGGCGCCTGACGGCGGCTGCGGCATCGCTGTGGGATCTGCAGTTCGACGCGGGCGTCATCAGCGTTCTCGTGTTCGGCGCGGGCACCAACTACGCGCTGCTGCTCATCTCGCGCTACCGCGAGGAGCTCCAGGCCGACGACGACCACCGCCGGGCGCTGAGCACGGCCTGGCGCCGGACCGCCCCGGCGATCGTGGCGTCGAACGTCACGGTCGTGCTGGCGCTCCTCACCCTCGTGCTCGCCGTGATCCCCGGCACCCAGGGGCTCGGCGTCGCCGCGGCGATCGGCCTGCTGGTCGCCCTCGCCTCGGTGCTGTTCCTGCTGCCGCCGCTGCTGGCCGTCTGCGGCCGCCGCGTGTTCTGGCCGTTCGTCCCCCGCCCGGGCGCCGCGACCCGTCGGGGCCGCGCGTGGCGGGGGATCGCGACGCGGGTCGTGCGTCGACCCGTGGTCGGTCTGCTCTCCGGTCTCGCCCTGCTCGCCGTGATGGCCGCCGGGCTCGTCGGCACGGCCGTGGGGCTCGACCAGGTCGAGAAGTTCCGGGTGCAGTCCGAGTCCGCGACCGGGCTCGAGGTGCTCTCCGCCCATTTCCCCGCCGGCGAGGCCCAGCCGATCATCGTCGTCTCGCACAGCGACGAGGCCGATGCCGTCCTCGCCGCGGTCGGCGACATCGACGGGGTGGTCCGCGCCACGCCGTCGGGGACCACAGACGACGGGTCGCTGACGAGGATCAGGGTGATCAGCGAGTACGCCCCGAGCACGCCGCAGAGCCTGGAGCAGATCACCGCGCTGCGCGAGGCCGCGCACGCCGTGGACGGCGCCGATGCGGTCGTGGGCGGAGCAGTCGCCACCGACCTCGACGCCAGGGAGGGCAACCGGCGCGATCTCCTGCTCATCGCCCCGCTGATCCTCGCCGTGAGCGTCGTGGTGCTGCTGGTGCTGCTGCGCTCCGTCGTCGCCCCCGTGCTGCTGCTCCTGGTGAATCTCGCCAGCGCCCTCGCCGCGATCGGCGCAGGGGCCTGGCTGAGCAGGGTGCTCTTCGGTCAGCACGCCCTCGACCTGCAGGTGCCGCTGCTCGCGTTCCTCTTCCTCGTCGCCCTCGGCATCGACTACACGATCTTCCTCGTGCACCGCGCCCGCGCCGAGGCGTCGTCGCACGGCACCCGCGACGGCATGGTCGAGGCGGTCGCGCACACCGGCGGAGTGATCACGAGCGCCGGCATCGTGCTCGCCGCCGTGTTCGCCGCGCTCGGCGTGCTGCCGCTCGTGACCCTCGGCCAGCTCGGCCTCATCGTCGGCGTCGGCGTGATCGTCGACACGCTCGTCGTGCGCACCGTGATCGTGCCCGCGATCTTCGCCGTGCTCGGCGACCGCGTGTGGTGGCCGGGAGGGCGCGGTCTCAGGAG
Source organism: Microbacterium hydrocarbonoxydans (assembly GCA_040395495.1). Lineage (GTDB taxonomy): Bacteria > Actinomycetota > Actinomycetes > Actinomycetales > Microbacteriaceae > Microbacterium > Microbacterium hydrocarbonoxydans_D. The sequence continues at coordinate 425,593 of JBEBQG010000002.1, forward strand.
CCGATGAACTCCTCGGGAGGGCCGAACGACGGCTGCTCGCGGATCTCGACCGCCGCTCCCAGGCCGTCGAGGTCGAGCACCACGATGTCGTTCGGCCCCTCGCGCCACAGGGGCGCGGGAGCGTACAGGGTCTCCTGGGGCCCGACGCTCCAGTAGCGGCCGAGCAGGAAGCCGTTCAGCCACACCATGCCCTTGACACCGCCGGGGAACGCGAGCCACGCGTCGAGGGGCTCCACGACGTCGACGGTCGCGACTGCCACGCCGTCGCCGGACGACGGGGCGCCGGGGGCGGCATCCGGCACGTCCTGCGGCACGATCCGGTGGGTCCACCCGTGCACCAGGCGCCGGCCGATCATCACGCCGTGCATGATGCCCTTGCCCTCGCCGGTGTACGGCCCGTAGTTGATGCGCCCGAGGCTCTCGACGAGGATGGTGACCCTCCCCGCGCCTCCGGCGGAGGGGAGCGCGAGCGAGGTCGACCCATCGCGCTCCAGCGTGCCGAGCCGCTCCTCGTCGAGGAACACCGTCGCCCGGTCATGCAGGCCGTCGACGCTCAGGGTCGCACCGGCGGGGAAGGAGACGTCGGCCTCGTAGGCCACGAGCCCGTCTTCAGCGCCGAGCTGCTCGAAGGTCAGCGGGCGCGGGGTCGCCGCACCCGAGGGCAGCGAGCGCACATGATCGAGCAGCGAGCGCGCGGCGATGAGCGGCACGGATGCCGCCGCCTGCCGACGCGGCGCCGGCGGCACGTCCGGCAGCTCCCCCGCGTGGAACGGGGCGAGCAGCGAGCGCAGGGCGTGGAACTTCGCGTTGAGCGTGCCGTCCTCGCCGATCGGGGCGTCGGAGTCGTAGCTGGTGACCGTGGGCTGGAGCACGCGGTCGTGGTTCGCCCCGTTCCACAGACCGAAGTTCGTGCCGCCGTGGGCCATGTACAGGCTGACGGATCCGCCCGCGCGCAGGAGGGCGTCGACCGTGCCGCCCGCGCTCTCGGGGGAGCGCACGTGATGCCGCTCGCCCCAGTGGTCGAACCATCCGCCCCAGAGCTCGCTGCACATCAGCGCCTGCCCGTCTCGACGCAGTTCGACGGCCCTCTCCACGCCCGTGCCGAAGGTGAAGGTCGTCATCGCGCCGTGCACACTGCCGTGCTCGACCATGTCGGCGGTGATGCCGTCGGCCGTAGTGAGCAGCTCGACGATGCCGCGCGAGCGCAGCCCGTCGCGGAGATGCGCCAGGTAGGCGTCGTCGCTGCCGTAGGAGCCGTACTCGTTCTCGATCTGCACGGCGACGATCGGACCGCCGTGCGCGGCCTGCAGAGGCGCGAGCAGCGGGATCAGCCGGTCGTACCAGGCGTCGACGGACGCGAGGTAGCCGGGGTCGCTCGTGCGCAGCGCATCTGTGCGTCCGGAGAGCCAGAAGGGGATGCCCCCGTTGGACCACTCGGCGCAGATGTACGGGCTCGGGCGCACGAAGACGTCGAGGCCGACCTCGCCCGCGAGCCGGATGAACCGCTCGACGTCGCGCCAGCCGTCGAATCGCACGTCTCCCTCGGCGCGCTCGTGGAAGTTCCACGCGACGTAGGTGTCGACCGTGTTCGCGCCCATCGCGGCCAGCCGGCGCAGGCGATCCTCCCACTGGTCCGGGTGCACGCGGAAGTAGTGGATGGAGCCCGCCAGGATGCGGTGCGGCGCACCGCCGCGCACGAGTACGCCATCCCGCCAGCTCAGGGCGGGAGCCGGAAGGGGGACGGCGGGCGCCGCCGCGGCGCCGACCGCGGTCGCGTCGTCGACGGCCGCGGCGAGAAGGTCGGACATAGTGCTCCCAGTCGAGTGTTTGCGTTCACATTATCGCATCAGCGACTGCCGCGCTTACTGAGATTCCGGCGATTGATCGCTACCATTGACACATGTCACCTCGCCGCCCCAAGGACGACCGCGCACCCAGCCAGGTCGACGTCGCGAAGCTCGCCGGAGTGTCGACGCAGACCGTGTCGCGCGTGATGTCGGGTCAGGGCAACGTCAGGGGCGAGACCGCCCGCCGCGTCCTCGCCGCGGTCGACGAGCTCGGCTACCGCGTGCACGCCGCCGCGGCATCCCTCGCCTCCGGCCGCACCCGCGTGCTCGGGGTGATCGTGGTCTCCACCGACCGCTACTCCTCCGCCGCCCTCGGCGTCGGCATCCAGCAGGCCGCCGCCGCCAACGGCTACACCGTCTCCACGGCGGCGGTCGCCGATCATGCATCGACCGAGGCCTTCTTCGAGGCCTTCGACCGCCTGGAGCGGCAGGGCGCCGAGGGCATCATCCTCGGTGTGCCCGTCGAGCTGGAGAGCCCAGCCATGCGCACCCGCATGGAGCGCACACCAGCCACCCGCAGCGAGCGCACCTCGCTCGACCCCGACGCCCCGCTCGCCGTCGACCAGCGCGCCATCGCGCGTCTCGCAGTGGAGCACCTGCTCGACCTGGGACACGAGACCGTCTGGCACGTCTCCGGCGACGACTACTGGACCGAGACCCAGCAGCGCAGCGAGGCGTGGGAGCAGACGCTCCGCGACCGCGGCATCGTGCCCCCGCCCGTGATCCCCGCCGACTGGACGCCCGAGTCCGGCTACCGCGCCGGGCGCACGATCGCCGCCATCCCCGGCGTGACGGCCGTCTTCGTCTCGAGCGACGAGATGGCGTTCGGACTCATCCGCGCCCTGCACGAAGCGGGGCGGGCCGTGCCCGACGACGTCTCGGTCGTGAGCGTCGACGATATCGCCCTCGCGGCCTACGCCTCCCCCGCCCTCACCACCGTGCGTCAGCCGTTCGAGGACATGGGGCGCGCCGCCGCGCTGCGCCTCATCGCGCAGATCGAGGGCCACGACGCGATCGGCGAGATGCCGTCGACCGATCCGCAGCTCGTGGTGCGATCGTCGACCGCCCCGCCGCGGGCCTGAGCGGACCGCCTCGACTGCCGTCCGCGGTCACACCGCCCAGCGCTCCGCGACGGAGGAGCGGATGATGAGCTCGGGAGCGAGGGACAGGTGCCGGGCAGGAGCATCAGGATTCTCGATCCTTTCGAGGAGCATCCTCGCCGCGGAACCTCCGAGCAGGTCGACGGGCTGGCGTATCGCAGTCAGCCTGGGCTCGAACAAGTCCGCCCACGGGAAGTCGTCGAAGCACGCGAGGCTAATATCCCCAGGAACCTTCATCCCCAGCGCGTCCAGCCCCCGCAGAGTCTCGATCGTCTGCTGATTGTTCCCCGCGACAAGCGCCGTCGGCCTCGCCGAGGCCAAGACCTCGCGGAGCGCGACCTCGCTTGCACGCCCTTCGAACGACAGCACGAGCCGCGAGTCATAGGGAAGGTCGGCGTCCTCCAAACCGAGTCGGTACCCCGCGAGTCGTTCCGTCGTGGTTGACAGACCGCTCTTCGGGGTGATGAACGCGATCCTTCGGTGCCCCTTGGACGCAACGTGGCCGACGAGACTCCTCATCGACTCAGTGCTCTCGACCGTAACGGAGTCGATCGAGCTGACACCACCGATGATTCGGTCGACCAGCACCGTGGGGACACCCTTCCTGTTCAGGATCCCGAAGGCTCGATCAGGCCTGGCACTCGGAGCGATGATCAGACCGTCCGGGCGGTGAGAGATCAGTTCGCGCACTGCCTGCACCTCCTGATCGGGATCATCGTGCGCATCGATGAGCACAAGACGGAAACCGGCTTCTGTAATCGTGCGCTCGATCGCGTGGACAACATCGGCGAAGTACGGATTGGAGATCGTCGAGATCGCCAACGCGATGGTGCCCGAGCGACCAGTACGCAGAGATCGTGCGACGGCGTCGCTGACGTAGCCGGTCCGCTCGATCGCGTCCAGCACGGCTCGCTCAGTCTCCGGTGCAATGCGGCGCGTCTTGTTGATGACGTGGGAGACCGTCGACTGCGATACTCCAGCCGCACGCGCGACCTCGATCATCGTGACCATGCGACCTCACCCGAGGAGTTTATCCAGACCGTCCGATCCGCGAAGCGGCGTGTCATCGCAATCAGTTCTGCGTTGCGTTCGTCGCTACCGTTGGCGAACTGCTCCGCATCGACGCCCGCGCGCCCGTGCAGGAGGTGTCGCTGAACGAGGCGTTCCCGACGCAAGTCGTCGTCGACGTCGAGATACCAGGTCTCGTCGAGAAGCCGCTCGACGTTCACCCAGATCGGCTCTCTCGAAAGAAGGTAGTTCCCCTCGACGATCACCACCCGATGGTGGGGTTCGATAGCTATGGCCCCGGCGACAGGATCATCGAGATCTCTGCGGAAGTCCGGAGCGTACAAGGTTCGCCGCCCCTGTCGCCGTACCCTTTCGAGGAGCCATACGAATCCCTCAACGTCGAAAGTATCGATCGCCCCGCGACGATGCTCTCGGTCCGAGCCCGCGATCGTCGACGATGCGAGGTGGAATCCGTCCATCGGGATCGTGACGCTGTCGGCGATCGAGTCGTGCAGCGCCCTTGCCAGCGTCGACTTCCCCGAACCGGGTGGGCCGACTATCCCGATCATGATGCGCCCGCGGCCAGACGCGAGAGTGGCGATCCTGTCCAGCAGGACCGCCACCTCGACCGCAGAACCCGTCTGCGCTGCGTCCGTCATCCTCGCTCCGTCCCTGGCACGTCGGCGCGTCGTGAAACGATCACCCTTCCGACGCTCCGGTCATGATAGCGACGGCATCGGTCATGGAGTGCGACTGCGGAGTGATGGTCGCTGCGCGCCTGCCCAGCCGCTGCACGTGGATCCGGTCCGCCACGTCGAAGACGTGGGGCATGTTGTGGGAGATCAGGATGACGGGGATGCCGTTCTCCCTGAGGTTGCGGATGAGTTCGAGGACTTGATTCGACTCGCGCACACCCAACGCCGCCGTCGGTTCATCGAGCACGACGACCCTGGAACCGAACGCGGCGGCCCGCGCTACGGCCACGGCCTGGCGTTGCCCGCCGGAGAGCTTCTCGACGGGCACCGTCACATCCTGCAGGGTGGAGATTCCCAGCGCCTGGAGACGCTCACGAGCTTCCGCCCGCATGCCGTTGCGGTCGACCATCCGGAGGACGGACCCGAGAAATCCCTTCCGACGCACCTCACGACCGAGATACAGATTGGACGCGACGTCGAGCGCCGGCGAGACTGCGAGGTTCTGATAGACCGTCTCGATCCCCACGGCGCGCGCGTCCTGCGGGCGCTTGAACGACACCGGCGAGCCGTCGAGCAGTAGCTCTCCCGCGTCGGGCACATAGGCGCCGGTCAGGCACTTGACGAGCGTCGACTTGCCTGCGCCGTTGTCGCCGATGATCGCGAGGACTTCCCCGGGGAGGAGCGTGAGGCTCACTCCGTCGAGCCCGACGACCCTGCCGAAGGTCTTCACCAGGCGGCGCGCCTCGAGAACGGGCGTGATCGCGGGGGCATTCGCTGAGATGGTCATTTCCGCACCTTTCTGATCCATTGATCCGCCGCCACGGCGACGATGATGAGCACGCCGACAGCGAAGGTCTGCCAGAGAACGTCGAGTCCCGCCAAGGAGAGGCCATTGCGGAAGACGCCGACGATCAGCGCTCCAAGGAGGGTGCCCCAGACATTGCCTCGGCCACCGAACAGGCTCGTCCCGCCGATCACGACGGCGGTAATCGAATCCAGATTGAGCTCTGCTCCGGCGTTCGGCGACGCGGCGTTCGTCCGACCGATCTGAATCCACGCCGCGAGCGCGAGCACCGCCCCCGCTGCCAGGTACACGCTCAGCAGGACCCGGTTCACCTGGATGCCTGCAAGACGTGCCGCCTCCGGATCGTCACCGACTGCGTACACGTGCCTACCCCACGCGGTGCTGCGCAGGATGAACGCGATCGCCACGTAGAGGACGAGCATCATCAGCACGCCGATGGTCACGTTCACCCCGCCGAGATTCAGCGTGGCCCCGGTCCACGTCAGCAGCTCCGGCATGTCCGATCCGCGCACCGTGGCACCCCCGGAGTAGAGGAGCATCAGCGCAGTGAACACGCTGAGCGTGCCCAGGGTGACGATGAAAGGTTGGAGGTTGAGCCGGGTGACGAGGAGGCCGTTGAACGCGCCCGCCGCCAACCCTACGAACAACCCGAGGACGAGGGCGAGGGCTGGAGGAACGCCGTTCTCGACGGAAGTCTGCGCCATAACCATCGAGCTCATGACCATGACCACTCCGACCGACAGGTCGATGCCGGCGGTGAGGATGATGAGCGTCTGCGCGACGGCAAGCGTGCCGACGACCGCGACCTGCTGCGTGATCAGCGAGAGGTTCGCTGGATTGAGGAAGCGTTCGTTGAGAACGCCGAAGACGATGACCGCGAGCACCAGCACGATCGCCGGGCTGATCGCCGGATAGCGATGCAGCAGATCGCGCACGCGCGTGAGTGGTGTCGAGCGATCGAGGAACTCCTCGGCGAGATGCAGGGAGGCCGTAGGCGATTGGCCGGTCGGAGGTTGACTCATGAGGGACTCCTTCACTGGTTTCGTGGTCATAGGGCGGCGCCCGGATTCGGGCGCCGCCCCGAGAGCTGCTAACCCCAGCAGACGTCGGAGGCGGCAGCGGTGTCGATGGACGCCACATCCTCCTGAGGGTCGTCGGTTACGAGCTCGACTCCGGTGTTGAAGAAGGTCAACCCCTTCGACACCTCGGGCGTCTTGTCCTTGGTGACGAGATCGAAGATCGCGTTGATGCCGAGGTCGGCCATCCGCAGGGGGTACTGCTGACTGGTGGCGCCGATCCGGCCGTCCTTGACGGCGTCGACACCGGCACATCCACCGTCGACCGAGACCACGATCAGATCGTCCGTGGCGCCGGCGGCCTTGAACGCTTCGTAGGCACCATAGGCTGCAGGCTCATTGATCGTGTAGACGACGTTGATGTCCGGGTTCTTCGAGAGGAGCGTCTCAGCCGCGGTCCGCCCTCCGTCCTCTGCGCCGCCCGTGGCCTCGTTGCCGACGATCTCGTAGTCGCCGCCCGAGTAGCTTCCGGTCTTCTTTTCGTCACCGAGCTTCTCGGGGTCGGCCAGGTCGATACCCATACCGTCGAGGAATCCCTGGTCGCGCTGGACGTCGACGGGGACGACCTTGTCGTCGAAGACGTCGAGCAACGCGATCGTCGCCTTCTCGCCATGGAGTTTGGCTGCGGCCCACTGACCGATCTTCTGACCCGCCAGATAGTTGTCGGTGGCGAAGGTGATGTCGACGGAATCGGCATCGGCCGGCGGGCTGTCCAGGGCGATGACGTAGAGACCCGCGTCGCGCGCCTTCTTCAGCGCGTCCTCGACGCCTGGGCCGTTCGGCGTGATCAGAATGCCGTCATCGCCCTTGGAGATCGCGTTCTCGATGGCCTGAATCTGTGTGTCCTCGTCACCGTCTTCTTTTCCTGCGGCGAGCGTGAGGTCGACACCCAGCTTGTCGGCCGCCTCCTGCGCCCCCTTCTGCATGGCGATGAAGAAGGGGTTGGTGGTCGTCTTGACGATCAGTGAGACGCTGACGGCGTCATCGCCCGCAGCGCCGGTGTTCGCCTGACCGCTTGAGGTGCTGCATCCGGCGAGGGCGAGGATTCCCACAGTCGTCACCGCTCCGAATGCGAGGAGCCTGCGGTTGAAGAGGGACGTGTTTCGATTCATCGGTGAATCTCCTTGGTAGTCGGGTAAGTCCTTAGGACATCGATGATCTTCGAGCCGCCCTGTGGTCGCAACCGAATGCGCAATCGTATGCGCATAAGCCGTCCGTGCCACGGTCACGCCGTGGAACGCGCTCAGATCGCGATCTTGGCTGCACCGGAGGCGTGCAGGGCGAATGTCATCGCTGGGCGT
>JBEBQG010000003.1:0-418774 GCA_040395495.1 Microbacterium hydrocarbonoxydans
GCGCCCCCCCCCCCGCCCCGGCGCCCCCCCGGCCCGCAACTGCCCGGGGGGGGGGCGGCGGCCCCCACGCTACGCGCGCCGGCCCCGCCCCCCCCCTCTTCTCGTCTGCGGGACGGACACGCCACGGGCCTTATGCGCGAAAGGTCGGAGTCTCGGGGCGACACGCCGGGCAGCGGATGCTGTCAGCGGCGTGTCGCGAGAGGACTCCGACCTTTCGCGTGGGGTGGCACGGGTTTCGCGCGGGCGGTTCGGGGTCAGCGACCCTGGCCGCCGCGGCCGGCGCCGGGACGGCCGCCGCCCTGACGCCCCTGTCCGCCGCCCTGGCGCGCCTGACCGCCGCCCTGGCGCGCGGTGCCGGGCTGACCCTGGCCGCCCTGACCTCCGCCCGAACGGCGGCGGCGGCGACGGGCGGGCGGGGTGGCCGCTGCGGCCTTCTCGCCTCCGGCCGGGCGCTGCTTCGGCGACTGGCGCTGCGTCTGCTGCGGGGGAGCGGGGCGCACGTGCGGGGCGCGCTCGGGGACGAGCTCCGTGACGGCGTCGGCGGTGAGGTCCTCGAGAGGCGCCGTGATCGCGGCCTTGCGCAGCAGGTCCTTCACGTCGCGACGCTGATCGGGCAGCACGACCGTCACCACGGTTCCCGCCGCGCCGGCACGAGCGGTGCGACCGGAGCGGTGCAGGTATGCCTTGTGCTCGACCGGCGGGTCGACGTGCACAACGAGGTCGACGTTGTCGACGTGCACGCCGCGTGCGGCCACGTCGGTGGCGACGAGCACGCGCACCCCGCCGTCCGACGGGTCGGAGGAGAAAGCGCCGAGGTTGCGCTCGCGGGCGTTCTGCGACAGGTTGCCGTGCAGGTCGACGGCGGGGATGCCGGCGGCGGTCAGCTGCTTCGCGAGCTTCTTGGCCTGGTGCTTGGTGCGGGTGAAGAGGATGCGGCGGCCGGTGCCGGACGCGAGGTCGCGGACCAGGGTCGTCTTGTTCTCGGGCGAGTCGACGACGAGCACGCGGTGCGTCATCTCGCCGACCGGCACGCTGGCCTCGTCGACCTCGTGGCTCACCGGGTTCACCAGGAAGCGGCGGGCGAGCGTGTCGATGCCGCGGTCGAGGGTGGCGCTGAACAGCAGACGCTGGCCGCCGGCGGGCGTCGCCTGCAGGATGCGGGTGACGCCGGGGAGGAAGCCGAGGTCGGCCATGTGATCGGCCTCGTCGAGCACGGTGACCTCGATCGCGCCCAGGCGCACGACCTGCTGCTTCATGAGGTCTTCGAGCCGACCGGGGCAGGCGACGACGATGTCGACGCCGCCCTGCAGCGCGCGCTCCTGCGGACGCTGGCTGACGCCGCCGAACACGGTGGTCACCGAGAGGCCGACGGCCTCGGCGAGCGGGGCCACGGTGGCTGCGATCTGCGTCGCGAGCTCACGGGTGGGGGCGAGCACGAGGCCCCGGGGGAGACCGGCGCGACGCTTGCCGCCGGACGCCGCGAGCCGAGCCACGAGGGGCAGCGCGAAGGCGATGGTCTTGCCGCTGCCGGTACGTCCGCGGCCGAGGAGGTCACGGCCGGCGAGCGAATCGGGGAGGGTGTCGCGCTGGATCGCGAACGCATCGGTCTTGCCGGATGCGGCGAGGACGGCGGCGAGCTCGGCGGGCACGCCGAGGTCGAGGAAAGAAGGCATAGCAGAACTCCGTGCGCGCAGGTGGCGCGCGATTGTGGGTATGAGGTGGGCGACGGCGCAGACAGCGCATCGGTTCGCCGTTCGAAAGGCCAGGCGGATGCTGGTGATGGGAGCACTGCTGCTCGCGTTCGGTCCTCAGAGACCCCGTGACGACGACGACGTTGCTCGACTGGCGGTACGAGCAACGGTCACAGTCTACCAGCGCGCCGGCATCCGACCGTCCGAAACGCCTGAACGCCTGCCAACTTGAGGGGCGGCGAGTTCGCGCCTCGTCGGGAACCTCAGGCGTGCAGCGCCTCGTTGAGCGTGACCCCGACACCTGCGCGGCGGACGGCCTCGACGGCGCCGCTGAGCGAGTTGCGGCGGTACAGCAGACCGTCCTGGCCGGACAGCTCGGCGCCCTTGACCGTCTTCTTGGCGCCGTCGGCCGTGACGGGACCGTCGACGAGCACGATCTTGGTGCCGGCCGTCACGTAGAGCCCCGCCTCGACCACGCAGTCGTCGCCGAGGGAGATGCCGATGCCGGAGTTCGCGCCGAGCAGGGTACGGGCGCCGATCGAGACCCGGTGCTGGCCGCCGCCGGAGAGCGTGCCCATGATCGATGCGCCGCCGCCGATGTCGCTGCCGTCGCCGACCACGACGCCCTGCGAGATGCGGCCCTCGACCATCGAGGCGCCGAGCGTGCCGGCGTTGAAGTTGACGAAGCCCTCGTGCATCACCGTGGTGCCGGGGGAGAGGTGCGCGCCGAGACGCACGCGCGAGGCGTCGGCGATGCGCACGCCGGTGGGCTGCACGTAGTCGGTGAGACGCGGGAACTTGTCGAGGCCCTGCACCTGGATGCCTGCCCGCTGCAACAGCGGCCGCAGGCGGCTGGCGTCGTCGGGGTGCACGGGGCCGGCGTTGGTCCACGCGACATTCGGGAGATGGGCGAAGATGCCGTCGAGGTTGACCTCGTTGGGCCGCACGACGAGGTGCGACAGGGCGTGCAGGCGCAGGTAGGCGTCGGCGGTGGAGGCGGGGGCCGCGTCGAGGTCGATCACGAGATGCACGGTCTCGACGGTGACATTGCGGCGCTCGTCGGGGCCCGCGAGCGCGTCGAGGGTCACCAGGCCCGCTGCGACGTCGCCCGCCTCGGGGCTGCCGGTGCCGACCTCGGGGAACCAGGCGTCGAGAACGGTGCCGTCTCCGGCGATCGTCGTGAGTCCGGTACCCCATGCCGTGCGCGCGTCAGCCATGCCTCCACGCTAGCGCGCCCGGGACGCGGCGCCGTGACAGATGTCCGTGAAAGTAGGCTGGGGTCATGGTGCTCGATCTGACCGCGTCCTCCGTCGACCTCACCCGTGCGATCTGCGACATCCCCAGCGTGTCCGGTGACGAGCAGACCCTCGCCGACGCGATCGAGGCCGCGGTGTCGGCGTACCCGCACCTCGAGGTGATCCGTCATGGGAACACGATCGTCGCCCGCACGAACCTCGGCAGAGCGCAGCGCGTCGCCATCGCCGGGCACATCGACACCGTGCCCATCAACGGCAACGTGCCGACGCGCGACATCGAGATCGACGGGGAGCCCTACCTCTGGGGCCGAGGCACCGTGGACATGAAGGCCGGTACCGCCGTGCAGCTCAAGCTCGCAGCCGAGCTCACGGACCCCGTCGTCGACATCACCTGGATGTGGTACGACAACGAAGAGGTCGAGGCGTCCAAGAACGGGCTCGGCCTGCTCGCCGCCGTGCGACCCGACCTGTTCGAGGCCGACTTCGCGATCCTCGGGGAGCCCTCCGACGGCGAGGTCGAGGGCGGCTGCAACGGCACGATGCGCGCGATCGTGCGCACCACGGGCGTGCGTGCGCACGCCGCCCGCGCCTGGATCGGCGAGAACGCCATCCACCGCGCCGCCCCCATCCTCACGCGTCTCGCCGAGTACCGCGCCAGGGAGATCGCCGTCGACGGCCTCCTGTACCGAGAGAGCCTGAGCGCCGTTCGCATCGCCGGCGGCGTCGCCGGCAACGTGATCCCCGATGCGTGCGAGGTCGAGGTCAACTACCGGTTCGCGCCCAGCAAGTCGGCCGCGGATGCCGAGGCGCACCTCCGCGGCGTGCTGGCCGGGTTCGACGTGGAGATCACCGACGCGGCCGAAGGAGCGCGCCCCGGGCTCGACGCGCCGATCGCGCAGCAGTTCGTCGCCGCGGTGGGGGCGGAGCCCCGGCCCAAGTACGGCTGGACGGACGTCGCCCGCTTCTCCGCCCTCGGCATCCCCGCCGTGAACTACGGGCCGGGGGATCCCCATCTGGCGCACCATGACGAGGAGCGGGTCCCGCTCTCGCAGATCGACGCGGTCGAGCGCGGGCTGCGGGCATGGCTCACCTCGCGCTGACCGCGGCGCGGCGCTGGGCCGGTGTGCCGGTCGCCGCGCGCATCGCCGTGATCTATCTCGCGGCGCGGGTCGTCACCACGGGCTTCCTGATCCTCGCGGCGTCCCAGTCGACCTCGCTGTCGCGCTTCGGCGCACAGCCGGGTCTCGGCTCCTTCGTCGTGGGCTGGGACGCCCAGTGGTACTGGCTGGTCGCGGAGAACGGGTATCCGTCGACGCTCCCGCTGACCGACGGGGGAGAGGTCGCCGAGAACGCCTGGGCGTTCATGCCGGTGTTCGCCCTCGTCGCGAAGGTCCTCGGCTGGGCGCTCGGCTCCTGGGGCGCCGGAGCGCTCGTCGTGTCGCTCGTGTCCGGCTACCTGGCCTGCCTCGTGCTGCACCGGCTGCTGCGCCGACGGATCGGCCGCTCGGCGGCGATGTGGGCGGTGGTCTTCTTCGCTTTCGGCCCGATCGCCGCGATGTTCCAGGTCGGCTACGCCGAGACGCTGTTCCTGCTGCTGCTCTTCCTCGCCCTCGACGCCGTGGCCGGACGCCGGTACGCGTGGCTCTACCTGTTGGTCCCCGTCATGGCCTTCACCCGGCCGGGGGTGCTCGCGTTCGCGCTGTTCCTGGGGCTGCACGGCATCCTCCGCTGGACCGGCCGCAGGGACGAGCCGCTGCGCGGACCGGAGGTCGCGCACATCCTCGCGGCGGGCGCCCTCGCCGTGGTCTGCGGCTTCGCCTGGCAGGTGATCGCCGGGATCGCGACCGGCGATCCGGGCGCCTACCTGGCCACCGAGCTCGCATGGAGGCGGCACTGGATCGTCGGGGGTGTCGACGGGTTCATCCCCTTCGAGGGGTGGATCCAGGCATCGCAGTTCTGGTTCGGGCAGTGGGGGATGCCGCAGGCATGGGGCCCCGTCGCGCTGGCCCTGCTCGTGGTGGCCGCCGGCGCCGCGTTGCTGTACTCGCCGCAGGTGCGGGCGCTGGGGGCTGACCTGCGTCTGTGGAGCGCCTCCTACCTGCTGTATCTGCTCGCGGTGTTCTTCCCGCAGTCCAGCACGTTCCGGCTGCTGCTGCCCCTGAGCCCGGCGTGGGGGGCGCTCGCCGTGCCGCGGTCGCGCTGGTGGCGCACCGTCGTCCTGGCCCTGTGCCTGCTCGGCCAATGGGTCTGGATCTACCACGTCTACGCGCTCGGGAACACCTACTGGCAGGTGCCCTGAATGTTAATGATCGATGCATTTCTTCACAGCAGACGTCCAGCTCTCAGTGACTACCGATAAACTGGGTCGATACCACCGAGGAAAGGGAGCCACGATGGCAGCGATGAAGCCGAGGACCGGAGACGGACCCATGGAGGCCGTGAAGGAGGGGCGACTCATCATCGTTCGCGTCCCGCTCGAGGGCGGCGGCCGTCTGGTCGTCTCCGTGAACGACGCCGAGGCCAAGGAGCTACACGACGTGCTGGCAGCCGTCGTGGCACCTGCCTGACACCTCCGCCCGCACCGCGGGTGATGCGAAGAAGGGCGGTGGATCCTCGGATCCACCGCCCTTCTTCTTCGTGTTCGAGCCTCGGTGCAGGGCGTCAGTCCGTCTCGACGCTGATGAGCTGGAGCAGACCTTCACCCGAGGTCGACACGGTCGCGAGGACCGCCGAGGACTCCTGCGTCTCCTGGACCAGCGAGCGGTAGGCGGAGGTGATCTCGTCACGCTGCACGGGGTCGGCCACGCGGCCCCCGGCGAGCACGCGAGGGACGAGCACCATCCCGCCGGTGCGCACGAGGCGGAGGCCGTGCTCGACGTACTCGATGACGTTCTCCGCATCGGCGTCCACCAGGACGATGTCGTAGGAGGCCTCGTTCATGCGCGGGAGCACGTCCGAGGCGCGACCGGTGATGAACCGCGCCCTCGTCGACGGCACGCGCGCATCCGAGAACGCCTGCCTGGCGGCCGCGAGGTGCTCCGGCTCGTTGTCGATCGAGGTGAGCACAGCCTGCGGAGCCCCGCGGAGCAGCCAGAGCCCCGACACGCCGGCGCCTGTACCGATCTCGACGATCGATCGCGCGGCCGTGGCCGCGGCGAGGACCGCGATCTGGGAGCCGACGGCGGCGCTCACCGGCGCGGCGCCGAGCTCGACCGCGTGCGCGCGTGCGCGGGCGATCGGGGCGGGCTCCACGATGGCCTCGCGGATGAAGCGCGCGTTCGCGTCGTGTTCGCTCATGTTCCCAGGGTATGCGCTCCGTGTGCCACGACAGGGCAGGCGCGGCGGTAGCCTGTAGAGATGGAACTCGGGATCTCGTTCGAGAAGATTCTGCTGATCGGACTGGTCGCGGTTCTTCTCGTCGGCCCCGAACGCCTGCCGAAGTACGCGGAGTCCTTCGCCAGGCTCGTCCGCCGTGCCGGGGAGTTCCTCCGTGACACGAAGTCGCGCGTGCGCGACGAGGTCGGCCCCGAGATCGACGACGTCGACTGGCGCAAGCTCGACCCCCGTCAGTACGACCCGCGGCGCATCATCCGCGACGCGCTCTTCGAGGACGAGCCGACCCCGGCGAGGACGGCCACGGCCATCGCCGAGCCCCCCGTCGCGGCCCCGGCGAGGAGCCCGCTCGTCCGGCCCGAGTTCTCCCGGGCCACCCCTCCGCCCTTCGACGACGAAGCGACGTGAGCGACGCCGCACGCCGGCAGCGCGACAAGGACCACGTGGCGCTCGCGGCGGCTGCGGTGAGCGCTGTGGCGGCCGTGTTGATATGGGTGCTCTGGGTGCTGCCGATCGCCCGCTCGGTCGGAGACGCCGCTCCCGCATCGATCGGGGAGACGATCACGGTCGATCTCGACGCGGGCCCTGCGGGCGTCTGGGGCAGCGGAGCCTCCTCGGCGTTCGGGACCGTCGACTGCTCCGTGACCTCGCCTGACGGCGACAGCCTGCGGATGTCGGGTCCGCCCTCGTTCACCTGGGACGACGTGCTGTGGTGGACGGCTCCGAGGGCGGGGTTCGCACAGCTCTCCCGCTTCACCGCGCCGTCCGCCGGCACGTACGAGATCGCGTGCACCGACTCCCTCGACACCTACGGGGGAGAATTCCTCGTCGCCGGAGACACGTTCGGCGGCTTCTCCGTCGGTCTCGGGCGCACGGGCGCGAGCGACTTCCCCGTGGGGTCGGTCCTCGCCTTCTGCGCGGCGGTGCTCCCGCTGTTCGCGGTGCTCCTCCCGATCGTCATCGGACTGCGCAGAGTGCGCGACCGACGTCGGGACGATCTCGTCAGCCGATGGCGGCGCGCAGGCGAGCGAGATCTTCGTCGCTGACGAGGGCGCGGGGGATCGCGGTCAGCACGGAGGCGCCGCGGAGCGTGAGCAGTACGGCGTCGCGACCGACCCGCATGCTCCGGAAGGTGTCGTACGGCAGCTCCGAGGTGCGGGTTCCTGCGCCCACGCGCAGTGCCGTCGCCCCCACCGACGCCCACACCGTCGAACCGGGCGGCATCGCGGTGCGCACGGCCCGGCGGGTGCTGGCCACCGTGAGCCACACCGCATAGGCGCCGAGGGCGAAGACGGCGACCGGCATCCAGGAGACCAGGGGACCCGCGTCGGCCGCGGCGCCGGAGACGTTGAGGATGCTCACCACGAGTCCGGCGACGAGCGCCGCCCACATCACGAGCGCCCAGGGGCGGGTGAGCGTGTAGATCGCCGCATCCCTCGCCATCCGCCGGAGCATCGCCTCGTCGACGATCAGGGAACGGGTCGGATCGGACACGGTCAGCCCACCCTCATCGGCAGCGCGCGACCGGCGAGGCCGCGGCCCTGCTCGGAGAGGACGCGGGCCAGGTCGCGGATCGCGACGGCCGCGGCGTCTCCGGGATCGGCGAGCACGACGGGCTCCCCGGCGTCTCCGCCCGCCCGCAGCGCGGGGCTGAGCGGGATCGACGCGAGCAGCGGCACGGGGGTGCCCGCGGACAGGGCCTCGGCGACGGCGGCGCCGCCACCGGAGCCGAACAGGTCGAGGAACGTGCCGTCGGGGAGCGCGTACGCCGACATGTTCTCGACGACGCCGATGACGCGCTGCCCGGTCTGCCGTGCCACGAGGCCGCTGCGGATCGCGACGTCGGCGGCGGCGGTCTGCGGCGTGGTCACCACCAGGACCTCGGCGTGGGGGAGCAGCTGACCGATGGAGATCGCGATGTCGCCGGTGCCGGGGGGCATGTCGATGAGGAGCACGTCGAGGTCGCCGAAGAAGACATCGGTGAGGAACTGCTGCACCGTGCGGTGCAGCATGGGTCCGCGCCACGCGACCACGGCCTCGCCGTCGCGCAGGAACATCCCGATCGACACGGTCTTCACGCCGTGCGCCACCGGAGGGAGCATGAGGTCGTCGATGCGCGTCGGCTGCGTGCCCGCGGGGATGCCGAGGAGCCCGGGGATGGAGAATCCGTGCACGTCGGCGTCGACGAGACCCACCGCGAGCCCCTGCTCGGCGAGGGCGACGGCCAGGTTCGCCGTGACGGTCGACTTGCCGACGCCTCCCTTGCCGCTGGAGACGAGCACGACGCGTGTCAGCGAGTCGGGGCCGAAGGGCATCTGCCTGGCGGGGCGTCCGTCGCGCAGCTTCTCGGTGAGCGCCTTGCGCTCGGCGGGCGTCATCACGCCCACCTCGACCTCGACGTCGGCGACGCCGGCGACGGATGCCGCCGCCTGCCGCACGTCCGCCTCGATGCGCGCGGCGGCGGGGCACCCGACGATCGTCAGCACGATCGAGATGTGGGCGACGTCGCCGACGACGGAGACGTCGCGCACCATGTCGAGCTCGCCGATCGGGCGCCGCAGCTCCGGGTCGCTGACGGCGGCGACGGCCGCCCTGACGTCGTCGGCTGCGGTCATGACGCCGATCCGGTCGGAGCGTCGTCGCGCTCGTCGAGCTCCGACAGCAGGGCCTTGAGCTCCTGGCGGAGCACGTCGCGCGTGATCACCTGGGCGTTGCGCTCCTCGAGCGACATGCGCAGGGCAACGATCTCGCGGGCGAGGTACTCGGTGTCGGCGAGGTTGCGCTCGGCGCGCTGGCGGTCCTGCTCGATCTGCACGCGATCGCGGTCGTCCTGGCGGTTCTGGGCGAGCAGGATCAGCGGGGCGGCATACGACGCCTGCAGGGAGAGCATGAGCGTGAGCGCCGTGAAGCCGAGAGCCGCGTCGTCGAACCGGAGCCCGTCGGGCATGAGCGTGTTCCAGCCGATCCAGAGCACGCAGAACAGGCTGAGGATGACGAGGAAGGCAGGCGTGCCCATCGCGCGGGCCACCCACTCGGTGAAGCGGCCGAAGCGGTCGCGCGAGGTGGACTTCTGCCTGGTCGTTCCGCGGCCCAACGGGGCGTCGAGGCGGGGGGAGCGGGCCATCAGCGCACCTCCGTGGCCGACGGCTCGTCGGCGTCGTGCGAGCGCCAGTCGTCGGGCAGCAGGTAGTCGAGCACGTCGTCGACGCTGATCGCGCCGACGAGACGGTGCGCGGCGTCGATCACGGGAAGGGAGACGAGGTCGTAGCTGGCGAGCATGCGCGCGACCTCGGCGGCGGACGCGGTCACCGGGACCGGCTCGAGGCTGTCGTCGACGATGGCGCCCAGACGCTCGTGAGGCGGATAGCGGAGCATCCGCTGGAAGTGCACGACGCCCAGCAGCCGTCCCGTCGGCGTCTCGAACGGGGGCAGGGTGACGAACACGGCGGCGGCCAGGGCGGGGTGCAGCTCGTGCCGGCGGATCAGCGCGAGCGCCTCGGCGACCGTGGCGTCGGCGGACAGGATGATGGGCTCCGGGGTCATGAGGCCGCCGGCGGTGTCGGGGCCGTAGCGCAGCAGCATCCTGACGTCCTCCGCCTCCTCCGGCTCCATCAGGGCGAGCAGGTGCTCGAGGCGTTCCGGCGGCAGCTGCGCGAGCAGGTCGGCGGCGTCGTCCGGCTCCATCTCGTCGAGCACGTCGGCGGCGCGCTCGTCGCCGAGGCGGTCGAGGATGTCCATCTGGTCGTCCTCGGGCATCTCCTCCAGGGCGTCGGCGAGACGGTCGTCGGGCAGTTCCTCGGCCACCTCGATCAGTCGCTGCTGGGGCAGGTCGAGCAGGGTGTTCGCGAGGTCGGCGGCGTGCAGATCGGAATAGGACGCGACCAGCTGCTCGGCGGACTGCGACTCGCCGGGGGACCTCTCCTCGGTGACCTCGTTCCACGCCGCGAAGGTGGTCGGGCCTTTGGCGAAGGGGGAGGCGCTGGTCTTCGGGCGGCGCAGGAAGAGCTGGCTGACAGCCCACTCGCCGAGCCGGTTCGGCTCGATCGCGACGTCTTCGATCACGGCCGTCCCGCTGCCGTCGACCATGGCGACCCGACGGCCGAGGAGCTCGGCGAGCACACGCACCTCGCCGGCGCGCGGAGAGAAGCGGCGCACGTTGATGAGGCCGGTGGAGATGACCTGGCCGGCGCGGATCGACGTGACCCGTCCGATCGAGAGGAAAACCTGTCGTCGGCCGGGGATCTCGACCACCAGCCCGATCACACGGGGAGCTGCGGTACTTCGATACACGATGACGACATCACGGACTTTGCCGAGCCGGTCGCCGACGGGGTCGAAGACGGCGCACCCTGCCAGGCGCGCGGCGAATACCCGTTGTGTGCTCACGCTTCCAGCGTAGTGCGCGAGGCATCCGGCGGCCCCCCGGGCGCGGCAGGGGCAGGCATGGAAGAATGGCCGGATGAGCATGCTGAATCGTCCGAACGGCTCCAACGACACCGGCGAGGTCGTCGCGTCGATGCGCGACTACGAGAGCGCGCAGAAGACGGTGTCGAAGCTGATCGCGGCCGAGGTGCCCGCGCGCGAGATCGCCATCATCGGCCAGAGCGTGCGCACGGTGGAGCGTGTCACCGGCCGGCTCGGTTACGCGGCCGCCGCCAGGTCCGGAGCGATCAACGGCGTGCTCATCGGGCTCTTCCTCTCGGCGATCCTCGTGCTCGGCAACCCCGACGCCCCGATGCAGCTCTTCGTGGGCTTCGTGTTCATCGGCGTCGCCCTCGGCATGCTGCTGAGTCTGGTCACCTACGCGATCGTGCGGAGGCGCCGCGACTTCGCGAGCGTGACCCAGTTCGCGGCCGACCACTACGAGGTCACGGTGCAGCCGGCGTCGCTGGCGAAGGCCCGCCAGGTCCTCGGTGCGGTGCGCCAGACCACCGTGAGCCGTCCGCCGGTGAACCTCGACGAGCCCCCGAAGTACGGGGAGCGGATCCCGTCTGGCGGGCCGGCGCAGGCGACCCCCGCCACTACCCCCGCCACCTCGGCCGAGCAGGCTACGGCTGAGCAGGCCCCGGTCGAGCGGGCCCCGGTCGAGCAGAGTCCGGCTGATTCGGCTCCGGCCGAAAGCGACACCGAAGACGCCGCCGCGCAGTCTCCCGCCGAGCAGGCTCCGGCCGAGCCGACGATCCCGCCGCGCCCCGCCGATCCCGTTCCGCGCGGGCCCGCGGGCGACGACGAGTCGCCACGGTGATCCGCATCCGGCCCGTCCTCGCACGCTGATGGCGTCGATCGAGGTCGCGCTGCCCACGGGACCGACCGCGGTGTCCGCCGACTGGACGCAGGGTCACCGCGGCGCCACCGTGATCGTCGCGCATGGCGCAGGCACGGGCAAGGATCATCCCTTCCTCGCCGGATTCGCCGACGCGCTCGCCGCCGAGGGATTCGCGACGCTGCGCTTCAACTTCCCCTACGTCGAGCAGGGACGACGGATGCCGGGCCCGGCCGCGCACGCGATCGCCACCTGGAACGCCGTCGTCGCCTTCGCGAGGGACCAGGACCCCGTGGCCGGCGTGTGGGCGGTCGGCAAGTCCTACGGCGGGCGGATGGCGTCGATGGCGGTCGCCGAGGGACTCGCCGTCGACGGGCTCGCCTACCTCGGGTATCCGCTGCACGCCCCCGGCACGCCGGAGAAGCTCCGCGCGGAGCACCTGCCGGCGATCACGGTGCCGCAGCTGTTCGTCGAGGGGACGAACGACCCGTTCATCCAGCCGCTCAGCCAGTTCGAAGAGGTCGTCGCGACCTGCCGGGACGCCCGCGTGGTCTGGGTCGAGGGCGGCGGTCACACCTTCGAGGTGAAGGGCCGCAAGAGGCCGGCATCCGAGGTGGGGTCATCTTTGGCCACATTCGTCTCGGAGTTCATCGCCCGCTGACAGGATGGAGGAGCTATGGCCTCCTCCTCTTACGACGACATCACCATCGAGCAGCTGCGCGCGAGCGGCAGCTTCAAGTGGACGACCCATCCGGACGCGATCGGCGCGTTCATCGCCGAGATGGACTTCGGCGTCGCGCCGGCGGTCAAGGACGCCCTGACGGGTGCGATCGACCGGGGACTGCTCGGGTATCTGCCCCCGCAGGTGTCCGACGCGATGTCCGCGGCCTGTGCACGCTGGCAGCGGGAGCGTTACGGGTGGGACGTGCCCGCCGCGCGCATCCGTCCGATCGGCGACGTGCTCGTCGCGTTGCGCGTCACGATCGATCATTTCACCGCGCCCGGGTCGAAGATCGTGCTGCCGACGCCGTCGTACATGCCCTTCCTCACGATCCCGCCCCTGCACGATCGCGAGATCATCGAGGTGCCGCTGCTCCTCGAAGACGGCCGCCATGTGCTCGACCTCGACGGCATCGACAGGGCTTTCGCCGACGGCGGCGGACTCCTCATCCTCTGCAACCCGTTCAACCCGGTGGGGCGCGTCTTCACCCGGGAAGAGCTGCTCGCCGTGAGCGAGATCGTCGAGCGGCACGGCGGACGGGTGTTCTCCGACGAGATCCACGCGCCGCTCGTGTTCGCCCCGCACCGGCACGTGCCCTACGCGAGCATCAGCGCGGCCGCCGCCGCGCACACGATCACGTCGACGAGCGCGTCGAAGTCGTGGAACCTCCCCGGCCTGAAGACCGCGCAGGTGATCCTCACGAACGATTCGGATGCCGAGACCTGGGCGTCGACGCCCACCATCGTGCGCAACGAGTTCGGAGCCAGCAACCTCGGTGTCATCGCGAACACCGCCGCCTACGACCACGGCCGCGAGTGGCTCGACGAGACGCGCGAGTACCTCGACGGCAACAGGGCGCTGCTGGGCGAGCTGCTCGCGGAGCACATCCCCGCCATCGGGTACACGCCTCCGGAGGGCACCTACATCGCCTGGCTCGACGCCAGGGGCCTGGGGATCGACGGCTCTCCCGCGGACTTCTTCCGCGAGGAGGCCGGGGTGGCCCTCACCGACGGCGCCGCCTGCGGCGAGGCGGGCGAGGGGTATCTGCGGTTCATCCTCGCCACGCCGCGTCCGATCATCGAACAGGCCGTGCGGCAGATGGCCGAGGCGCTCGCCCGGCGCTGAGCGCGGCGGCATCCGTCGATTCCTGCCGCCGGAACAGGAAGACCGCCCGAGAACAGGAGGATCCCGTGAGGGATTCCTGATCTCGGGCGGTCTTCCTGATCTCGGCAGGACGCGGATCAGCCCTGCTGCACGCGGGCGATCCAGGCCTCGACCTCGTCGGCGGTGCGCGGGATGCCGGCCGACAGGTTCACGGGGCCGTCGGCGGTCATCAGAATGTCGTCCTCGATGCGCACGCCGATGCCGCGCAGCTCCGCGGGGACCGTGAGGTCGTCGATCTGGAAGTACAGACCCGGCTCGATCGTGAAGACCATGCCGGGCTCCAGGATGCCGTCGTAGTACATCTCACGGCGGGCCTGGGCGCAGTCGTGCACGTCGATGCCGAGGTGGTGCGACGTGCCGTGCACCATGTAGCGGCGGTGCTGGCCGCCGGCATCCGCGTCGAGCGCCTCCTCGGCCGTGACGGGCAGCAGACCCCATTCGGCGGTGCGCGCGGCGATGACCTCCATCGCGGCGCCGTGCACCTCGCGGAAGCGCACGCCGACCCGGGCAGCGGCGAACGCCGCGTCCGCGGCCTCGCGCACAGTCTCGTACACGCGGCGCTGCACCTCGGTGAAGGTGCCGGAGACGGGGAGCGTGCGGGTGATGTCGGCGGTGTAGAGGCTGTCGGCCTCCACGCCCGCGTCGACGAGGATCAGGTCGCCGGGCACCACGGTGCCGTCGTTGCGGGTCCAGTGCAGGTAGCAGGCGTGCGGGCCGGATGCCGCGATCGTGTCGTAGCCCTCGCCGTTGCCCTCCTCGCGGGCGCGGCGGTGGAAGACGCCCTCGACCACGCGCTCGCCGCGTGCGTGGGCCGTGGCATCGGGGAGGGCGCGGATGATGTCCTCGAAGCCCTTGGCGGTGACCTCGACCGCGTGGCGCATCTCGGCGATCTCGTACTCGTCCTTGACCAGGCGGAGCTCCGACACGAAACGGTCGAGCTCGTCGGACTCGCCGAGCGTGAGGTCGTCGTCACCGGCCTCGAACGCCGCGAGGTGGTCGGTCGCGAGGCCGAGGTCGGCGGCGACGCCGGCGAGCGCCGGACGCGGGCCGATCCAGAACTCGCCGATCGTCGCGTCGGCGTAGAACTCGGTGGTGGTGCGATCGGCGCGCTCACGGAAGTAGAGGGTGACGTCGTGGCCGGCGTCGGTGGGGTCGAAGACCAGCACGGAGTCGGGCTCGGCGTCTGCGGCCCAGCCGGTGAGGTGCGCGAACGCCGAGTGCGCGCGGAACATGTAGTCGGTGTCGTTGCTGCGCTGCTTGAGAGACCCGGCGGGGAGCACCAGGCGGCGACCGGGGAACGCGGCGGAGACGGCGGCACGGCGCGCGGCCGCGTACGGGGCCTGCGCACGCGGAGCGGGAAGCGTCTCGGGGCGATCGGCCCATCCGGCGGAGATGGTGTCGAGGAATCCGCGGGGGAAGGGCTGCTTGCGGTTCGTGCTGCTGTTCTCGACGGCTGGCTCGGCGGTGGCTTCGGCGATCGTGTCGCGTTCTCCGGTGTTCATCCCTCCAGTCTGTCACCCCGAGGGGGCTTTCGCTCTGTGTCGGGCGGGGCCGACCCATCGTGCGCGCAGAGGCGTCGATTCGTCTCGTCGGGGGCGGGCGCCGCGTGTCCGAGCGGTCGATTCGTCTCGCGTGCTCAGCCGGCCGGCGCGGGCTCCAGCTGCACGACGACGCCGCGGTGATCGCTTCCGCCGGCGTCGTCCAGCACGACCGATCCCGTCGGGACCCAGTTCTGAGACGCCATGACGTGGTCGATGGGGGCGCTCAGCAGGGCCGGGAGCGAGCTCGGCCAGGTGCCGCTGTAGCCGTTGCCCGTGCGCGAGGCGGCGTCGCGGCAGTAGCCCATGTCGCCGCCGTCCACCCCGTACGGCGCCATGTGGTCGACCGTCGCATTGAAGTCTCCGGCGAGGATGACGTCTCCCTTCGGGCACTGATCGGCGATCCACCGCAGGTCGTCCCGCCACTGGTCCATCTCCTCTACGCGCGGGGCGACCGCGTGCACGGCGACGATCGTCGGGCCCGAGGCGTCGACGGGCATGAGCACCACGCTGGGGACGGAGCCGGTGTTGCTCGACCCGTCCTGCGAGGACTCGATCACCGAGTACTCGCCGAGCTCGGGCGACACCAGCACCGTCGTCTGCCACGACTTGGGTCCGTCGACCACGTCGGGCTTGAACTGCACGTTGTGCACCCACATCGGATGACCTTGCTCGCGCAGCATGACGGCGATCTGCTCGCCCACGGCCTCCGTGGTCTCGGGGAGCGCGACGATGTCCGCTCCCTGGTCGAGGATCTGCCTCGCGATCATGTCGGCCGACACCGCCTCGCCGGCGGTGTTCCAGCTGAGCACGCGGATGCTGTCCTCCGTCGCCGCGGGGAGGGTGTCGCCGCCGAAGCCGCGGACCGCTCCGATGGCCCCCGTGGCACCGGCGCCGAGCAGCGCGACGATGAGCACCGAGGCGGCGAACCCGCGCAGCGGCCGGATCAGGAGCAGCAGCAGCGCGAGCACCGCCACCGCGAGGAACGCGGCGAGCACGACGCCGCGGGCCGCGACGATCTGCGCGAACGGGTACGTCTGCTCCAGGTGGAAGAACTGCGGCCACACCACGACGGCGGTCACGATCGCGAGCAGGACGGTGAGGAGGATCCCGAGAAGACGAAGCATCCGTTCCAGCCTAGGAGCAGCGGCTGTGAAGTCCCTGCCGCAGCTGCGCCTCCGATCCGGCGCGCCCCGCGCTCGGTACTCTCGGAGGATGCCCACACACATCGCCGGTCCCGCCGACCTGCACCTGCACTCGAACCACTCGGACGGGACGCAGCCGCCGGCCGAGGTGGCGCGGCAGGCCCATGCGCACGGCGTCCGCACGATGGCCCTCACCGACCACGACCGCACGACGGGCTGGGACGAGGCGGGAGCGGCGGCATCCGCGCTCGGGATGACTTTCATCCCCGGCATGGAGCTCTCCGCGAAGCACGAGTGGCGCAGCGTGCACGTGCTGGGCTACCTGTTCGACCCCGGCGACGCCGCGCTGGTCGCCGAGACCGACCGGATCCGCGACGACCGGATCGGCCGTGCGGAGCGGATCGTGCGCAACATCGGCCGCGACTACGACCTGCACTGGGACGACGTGATCGCGCAGACCGCGGGGGACGCGACCGTCGGGCGTCCGCACATCGCGGACGCGCTCGTCGCCCGCGGCATCGTGCGCGACCGCACGGAGGCCTTCGACGGCATCCTGCACCCTCGCGAGGGGTATTACGAGCCGCACTACGCGCCGGACCCGCTGACCGCCGTGCGACTGATCACCGAGGCGGGGGGAGTGGCGATCATCGCGCACCCCGTCACCTCCGGCCGCGATCGGATGATGCCGGTGCCGTTCATCGAGCGGCTCATCGACGCCGGGCTGGGCGGGTTCGAGATCGACCATAGGGAGAACACGGAGTCGGGGAAACGTGTGCTGCGCGAGATCGCGGCACGTCATGACCTGATCGTCACCGGCTCCAGCGACTACCACGGCGCGGGCAAGCCCAACCTCCCCGGTGAGAACACGACGTCGGTCGAGATGGTGGAGCGCCTGATACGACGCGCCACGGGGACCACACCCCGCTACCCCTGACGCGTGGCCGACTGTCGGCATTCTCCCGGCTCCCTGTCGAGCCGATCCCCTACTCTTCGAGGCATGCGACGGGGGACATCACTCGAGCGGCGCATCGATCGCGCCGCTCACCGCTTCCTGGCCGATGCGCCCGCGAACGGGCCCAGGGCCTGGCTCACCGAGGCGGGGGTGTTCCTGCTCAAGCAGGCCTGGGCGTGCGTCTTCGGCGCGGCGCTGCTCGTGGCCATCGTGGCGGCGCGGCTCTGGTACCCCGACGACGCCGTGCTCGCACGCAACGACGCCCTCACCATCACGGCCGTGCTCATCCAGGTCGCGATGCTGGCGCTGCGTCTCGAGAGCGGCCGTGAGCTCTGGGTGATCATGCTGTTCCACCTGACGGGCACGGGCATGGAGCTCTTCAAGACGGATGTCGGATCTTGGGCGTACGCGGCCGACGGCGTGCTCCGGATCGGAGGCGTCCCGCTCTTCAGCGGCTTCATGTACGCCGCCGTCGGCTCGTACATGGTGCGCGTGTACCGGCTGTTCGACCTCGGCTTCACCCGCTATCCGCGGCGCTGGCTGACCACCGTGCTCGCCGCGGCGATCTACGTGAACTTCTTCACCCACCACTGGTGGTGGGACGTGCGCTGGGTGCTGCTGGCGGGGGTGATCGTGCTGTGGTTGCCCACCGTGATGCACGCCCGAGCATGGCGACGGACGATCCGGCTGCCGCTGCTGGCCGTGTTCGCGGGTGTGGCGGTGTTCATCTACCTCGCCGAGAACATCGGCACCTGGGCCGGGGCGTGGGTGTATCCCGACCAGGTGATCGCGTGGCAACCCGTCTCCCTGAGCAAGCTGAGCTCGTGGTTCCTGCTGATGATCATCTCGGTGGTCATGGTGACCTGGGTGTACCCGCCGCAGCCGCCCGCCCCCGGGGACGCGAAGGGGGCGGATGCCGCAGCATCCGCCCCCTCCGACCAGACTCAGGCGCCGGCGGCAGGAGCCGCAGCGGCTCCGCCGGAACCGCCACGACGGCGGCGGCGACGACGCGCGGGAGCCGGCTTGCCGTCGTGATGCTCCTTGCCGGCGCCGTCGTGGGTGCCTGCGCCCTCGGCGCCGCGGTCGGCGGCAGGGGTGCGGTCCGACGGGGCCGGCGCGTCGGAGGAACCCTCCGCGAAGGTCGAGCCGACGGGCTCCGTGCTGCGACGGCGACGACGGCGGCGGCGCGTCCCGCCCTCGGACGTGTCCTCCGCGGCGTCGGCCGCGCGCTCCGTGCGCGGCGGGCGGGCCGGCTTCTCGGCCTTGGGTGCGGTCACCAGACGCCCCTTGGTCCCTTCGGGGATGTCGAGGTCGGTGTACAGATGCGGGCTCGACGAGTAGGTCTCCGTGGGCTCGGGCTGACCGAACTCCAGAGCGCGGTTGATGAGGGCCCACTTGTGCAGGTCCTCCCAGTCGACGAAGGTGATCGCGATGCCCGTCTTGCCCGCGCGTCCGGTGCGGCCGGCACGGTGCAGGTACGTCTTCTCCTCGTCGGGGATCGTGTGGTTGATGACGTGGGTGACGTCGTCGACGTCGATGCCGCGGGCCGCGACGTCGGTCGCGACGAGCACGTCCTTCTTGCCGGCCTTGAAGGCGGCCATCGACCGCTCGCGCTGGTCCTGGCCCATGTCGCCGTGCACGCCGCCCACGTTGAAGCCGCGGTCGCTCAGCTCGTCGACCAGACGCTGCGCCGCCCGCTTGGTGCGGGTGAAGATCACGGTCTTGCCTCGGCCCTCGGCCTGCAGGATGCGTGCGATGACCTCGTCCTTGTCGAGCGAGTGCGCGCGGTAGACGAGGTGCTTGATGTTCGCCTGCGTGAGGCCCTCGTCGGGGTCGTTCGCCCGGATGTGGATCGGGTTGGTCATGAAGCGGCGGGCGAGGGCCACGATCGGCCCGGGCATGGTCGCCGAGAACAGCTGGGTGTGGCGGACCGCTGGCACCTTCTGGAAGATCTTCTCGATGTCGGCGAGGAAGCCGAGGTCGAGCATCTTGTCGGCCTCGTCGAGCACGACCTCGGTCGCGTTCGAGAGGTCGAGCAGGCGCTGGCCGGCGAGGTCGATGAGGCGGCCGGGGGTTCCGACGACGATCTGCGCGCCGGCCTTGAGCTGGTCGATCTGCCCCTCGTAGGCCTTGCCGCCGTAGATCGCCACCACGCTGGTGGAGCGGTTGGAGGTGAGCAGGTCGATGTCCTCGTACACCTGCACGGCGAGCTCACGGGTGGGCACCACGACGAGGGCCTTGACCCCGGGCGCCGGATCCTGTCCGAGGCGCTGCACGACCGGGATGCCGAAGCCGAAGGTCTTGCCGGTGCCGGTCTTGGCCTGGCCGATGATGTCCTGGCCGGGGAGGCCCAGGGGGATGGTCTGCTCCTGGATGGGGAAGGCGTCGACGATGCCCTTGGCGGCGAGTGCGTCGACGATGTCCTGATCGATACCGAGATCAGCGAAGGTTGTCACGTTGTTCGATTGCCTGTCCGGCGACCTGCGAGATCGCCACGTTCACGGATCCACGCCGTCTCATGTGCCACAGGCGCGGGCCCCGCTCCGACGGCGGGGACGACACCAGCCTACCTGAGCGCACGATCGCACCCATGGGGGTCGTGTCGCACGGGTAATGTGAACCCGTGGTGAATCTGGTGGAGAGCCGTCATGGTTAATTGGTTCTGGAAGCGCAGCAGGACGCCCCGCCGCACGCTCACGCTGCGCAGCAGGGGCGATCAGGGCGGTGCGACGCGTGTCGACTTCGCGGAGCTCGCCCCCGAGCTGAACCGCTTCCTCGGCCAGGCCGCATACCTCCAGCTCGGCTACTTCGAGACGCTCACCCGCCTCATCAGGGCTACGCCGGAGCTCGCCGAGAAGGAGGCGCTGTCGCGTGCCGCCGGCGCGGCGCTCGCCAAGCACCAGTCGATCGTCGCCCTCATCGCCGAGCGCGGAGACGACCCGACGCAGATCATGCTGCCGTTCCGCGAGAACCTCGACGCGTTCCGCCGCAAGACGATCGGCGCCAGGCCCCGCGAGACGATGCTGGCGGTGTACATCACCGCAGGACTGCTCGACGATTTCTACCTCGCGCTCGCGTCCAGCTATGCGGAGACCGGGGAGAGGGTCAGGGAGATCCTCGGCGCCGACGACGCGCGGCACGAGATCGTCGCGATCATCCAGGAGACGATCGAGAGCGACGAGGAGTGGCGCTCGCTGCTGTCGATGTGGGCGCGCCGGCTCGTCGGCGACACGATCCTGGTGTGCCGTTCGGCGCTGCGTCCCGAGCGACTCGCCGCGGCCGACGATGAGCGCATCGAACCGGTCTATACCGAGCTCATGGGCGCGCATGCGCGGCGCATGGACGCGATGGGCCTGGCCTCCTAGCACGTCCTCCCCGCGCTGCGGGCCAGGGCGCACGGCTGGCCGGGGGCGTGGCGACGGGGCGTGGGGCCCGGGCGCACGGCCGGGCGGAATGGTTCCGGCACGCAGGGGCGGGCGCGGCGACACGTTCGGTGCGAGAAGTCGGAGTCCTTGCGCGGCGCGCCGTGCCGGACGCCGTCGCCCCGGCGTGTCGGCGTGAAGCTCCGACGTTTCGCGCGTGACGATGCGGGGGCGTGCAGGCACGTGCGAAACGCGGGCGGGGCGGGGGGGCGCGCGGCCCCGGCGGGCGCGCGTTGCCGCGGCCGGGGGGGGGGCGCGGCCCAGGGGGGGGGGCGGCGCAGGCGGCGGCGCGGCGCGCGCCGCGCGGGTCAGATGCCGAGCGCGGCCTTGGCCTCGTCGTCGGAGCGGCGGCGCAGGGCGA
This sequence comes from Microbacterium hydrocarbonoxydans, assembly GCA_040395495.1. Lineage (GTDB taxonomy): Bacteria > Actinomycetota > Actinomycetes > Actinomycetales > Microbacteriaceae > Microbacterium > Microbacterium hydrocarbonoxydans_D. The sequence goes on from JBEBQG010000003.1 coordinate 20,847, forward strand.
CGACGGCGAGCGTGACGAGCGAGGCGACGACGACGGAGCCGAGCACGCTGGCGAGCCACAGCCACACGCTGTCCTCGCCGATGCCCGCCCACTGCATGCCGGTGTAGACGATCGCGGCGACAGCGGTGGCGATGGCCGGGGTCAACGCGACTCCGCGCAGGGTGCGGCCGCCGATGAGGTAGTGGGCCGCGATGCCGAGCACGCACGCGCCGATGAGTGCGAGGAGGATGTACATCGCGCGGTCAGGCCACGAAGCCGACGCGACGGGACTCCTCGGTGCCCAGCTCGATGTAGGCGAGGGTCGCGGTCGGCACGAGGTAGGAGTTGCCCTTGACGTCGGCGAAGTCGAGGTGGGCGCGGCTCTGCTCGAGCGCGGAGGCGACCTGGCTGCGGATCTCGTCCGCGGACGCCGAGGTCTCGAAGCTCAGCTCGCGGCCGGTGTTGACGATGCCGATGCGGATTTCCACGCGTGCTCCCTGTGTTCTGGAGTCGACTGGGTGTTCGTGAGTCGACTGGACTGCGCCCAACTCTACCCCGGGCGCCGGGCGGGGGATCCGCGCGCCGGAGCGGTTTCGCCCTGAGCGCACAGCCGCGGCACCGCGCGGGCGGACGCCGATGTCGTCGCCCCGCAGTAGCGTGGATCGCATGACAGAGGACTCCGCCCAGCGCGCCGTGGTCGGCGCCCCGGCGGACGTCTCCGGCGTCATCATCGGAGCGCCCGGGACCGGCAAGACCGAGGTGCTGATCGACAGGGTCGTGCACCTCCTCGACTCCGGGCTGCGGCCCGAGGAGGTGCTCGTGCTCACCCCGAGCAGGCAGGCGGCGACGGCGCTGCGCGACCGGATCGGCGTGCGCATCGGGCAGGCCACCCCCGGGCCCCTGGCCCGTTCGCTCGGCTCCTTCGCCTTCCAGCTCGTACGCGGCGCCATGGTGCGTGCGGGGCAGGAGCCGCCCGCGCTCCTCACGGGCGCCGATCAGGACCGCATCGTCGCCGATCTCCTCGCCGGCGATGCCGACGACGGCGGTATCGCCTGGCCGGAGGCGTTGAGCCCGTCGGTGCGCGCGTCCAAAGGGTTCCGCTCGGAGCTGCGCGCCTTCATCGCGGACGCCACCGAGCTCGGGGCGTCCCCGGAGGAGCTCAGCACGGCCGGGGACCCCGCATGGGCGGCGGCCGCCGACTTCCTCGTCGAGTACCGTGCCGTCCTCGACGCCGCGCGCTCGGCGCACCGGGACGCCGCCGACCTGCTCGCCGAGGCGCACGAGATCCTCCGCGGCGCCGACGTCGCGACCCTCGGTCCGCTCGCGGCGCTGCGCGCGGTGCTGATCGACGACGCGCAGGAGCTCACCCGCGGCGGCGTCGCCGTGGTGGAGGCGCTCCGCGGCCGGGGGATCGCCGTGCTCGCCTTCGGCGACCCCGACATCTCCTCCGGTGCGTTCCGCGGGGCGAGCCCCGAGCTCTTCGCCCGGCTCGCCGGCGCTCTCGGCGAGGTCATGGTCCTCGACACCCCGCACCGTCAGGCGCCCTCCCTCACCTCGCTCACCCGCACGGTCACGCAGGCGATCGGCGCCTCCGGCCGGGTCGATCACCGGCGCGCTCCGCTCCCGCCGACCGACGAGGCCGAGCACGCGGTCACCACGTTCCTCGCCCCGTCGCCCCACGAGGAGCTCGACCGCATCGCCGGAGTCATGCGCGAGTGGCACCTCGGAGGCGGGGTCCCCTGGGACCGCATGGCGGTGATCGCCCACGACACACGTCAGGTGACGCAGCTCGAGACCGAGCTCGCCGCCAGGGAGATCCCGACGAGAGCAGCCGGCGTCCAGCGCCCGCTCGGCAGCGAGACCGTGGTGCGCGACATCGTCGGCATCGTGCGCCTCGCGCTCACGCCCGCCGCTGAGCGCACCCCTCAGGAGCTGGAAGAGGCGCTGCGCACCCCGTTCGGGGGTATGGACGCGATCGGCCTGCGCCGACTCCGGGCGCGACTGCGGCACATCGAGCTCGAGCAGGGCGGTTCGACTCCTGCGCGCGAACTGCTGCGACGCGCGTTCGCCGCGCCCGCGCACTTCGACCTCATCGACGCCAGGGAGTCGCGCACCGCCGCGCGCTTCGCCGAGACGGTCGCCGAGGTCGCCGACGCGGCTGCGCAGGGGGAGACGATCCACGACCTGCTGTGGCGCATCTGGGACCGGTCGACGGCCGTCGACGGGAGGCGGTTGCAGACGGCGTGGCGCGAGATGTCGCTGCAGGCGACCGGGGCGGAGACGGCGAGGGCGCTGGACGCGCTGGTCTCGCTGTTCGACGCCGCGAAGAGGTTCGTCGAGCGGACGCCGACGGAGAAGCCGGAGACCTTCGTGCGCGACATCCTCGACAGCGAGGTGCCCGAAGACTCCCTCTCGAGTCCCGATCGTCCTGGGCGCGTGACGCTGCTCACCCCGGCGACCGCTCTCGGCACCGAGTTCGACGCGGTCGTGGTCGCGGGCGTGCAGGACGGCGTGTGGCCGAACGTCCGCCTCCGCGGCGGGCTGCTGCAGACCTGGCGTCTCGCCGACGCGCTGCTGTCGGCACGGGGAGGCGTTCCGGCGGAGGCGCCGGGCGTCCTCGACCGGCGCCGGGCCGTGCTCCACGACGAGCTGCGGCTGTTCGTCAGGGCCGTCTCCCGCGCGCGGACGCGCCTGCTGATCACGGCGGTCGACGACGACGACCTCACGCCGAGCGCGTTCTTCGGCTTCCTCCCTGCCCCCGGTCCGCCGGAGCAGCACGCATCGGCCGAGCATCCGCTCACTCTCCGCGGCCTCGTCGCCCGGCATCGTCGGGTGCTCACCACCTCGTCCTCGCCGGAAGCGAGGCGCGAGTCCGCGGCGCAGCTCGCCGTCCTGGCCCGAGAAGGCGTCCCCGGTGCGGACCCGGCCGAGTGGTACGGGGTGACGGCGTCCTCCACCGACGCCCCCCTGCGCGACCTGTCGGTCGACGGGGCCCGTGTCTCGCCGTCGCGCCTGGAGGCGTACGAGGAGTGCGGTCTGAACTGGGCGGTGTCCGCGCTCGGCGGAGACACCGTGATGCCCCCCACCGCCGGGATCGGCACGATCGTGCATGAGGCGATGGAGAAGTCTCCCGACGGCGATCTCGCACGCATGCGCGAGGTCGTCGCCGAGCACTGGCCCGAACTCGACTTCGAGACCGAGTGGATCGGCCGCAAGGAGAGACGCAGGGCCGACCTCTTCGTCGATCGGCTGCACTCGTATCTCGGTGACGTGCGCCGGGACGGCGGCCGGGTACTCGCCAGCGAGGTGGAGTTCCGCTTCGCCGTCGACGTCGCAGACGGCGACCGTCCGACCGTGGGGCCCGTCGACGACGACAGGGCGGACAGGGCGATCATCCACGGCTTCATCGACCGGGTCGAGGCCTATCCGCCGGGGGCGGGTGAGCACGCGCAGGCCCGTGGCCGCGGGTGGGAGGACATGACGGCGGATGCCGAGGGCGAGCGCGTGGTCGTCGTCGATCTGAAGACCGGGAAGACCGACCCGGAGTCCGACTCCGGAGTCGTCGAGCACGCCCAGCTGGCCGCGTACCAGATCGCCGTGCAGCAGGGCCTCATCGAGGGAGCGGCGCCCGCCGCCCTCGCGGGGGCACGACTGGTCATCGTCTCCAAGACACTCGCCAAGAGCGACTACCGCATCGCCCATCAGCACACCCTCGACGACGACGACCGCTCCGCCTTCCTCCGCCGGGTGGCCGACGCCGCGCGCGGCATGTCGGCGTCGAGCTTCACGGCGCAGGTCGAATCGCACTGCGCCGACACCCAGCGCCGCGTGCATCCCTGCCGCATCCACACCGTGCCGGCGGTGAGCGCATGAGCGGGCCCGACCTCTCCGGCGTCGACGCCTCCGTGCGCGTCGGGAACGCTTCGCCGTCCGAGGCGGACTGGGGCGGCGTTCTGGGCATCTCCGCTCTCGACGTGGCCGCAGCCCTCGGACAGCCGCCGCCCACCGCCGCACAGCAGCGGGTGATCGAGGCGCCGCCGGTCCCGGCGCTCGTGGTCGCCGGAGCCGGCAGCGGCAAGACCGAGACCATGTCGGGGCGCGTGGTCTGGCTGGTGGCCAACGGACATGTGCGCCGCGAAGAGATCCTCGGTCTCACCTTCACGCGCAAGGCGGCGGGGGAGTTGGCCGAACGCATCGGTGCGCGCCTGGCCGTGATCGACGAGTACGGCCGACGGGGACTGCTGCCGCATCTGCACGAGATCGTGTCGGACGGTTCCCTGCAGCGCGTAGACGCGGCCGCGCCCGGCCGACAGCGCGATCTGGTCCGTCGGCACGTGCTCGACGAGATCGCCGAACGCCTCGGCACCGGATGGGATCCCGCCACGCCGCGCGCGGCAGAGGGACTGATGATCCGGCCGAAGGTGTCCACGTACAACGCGTTCGCCGACGGCATCGTCCGCGAGCACGCGGCGCGGATCGGCCGCGATTCCGACGTGGCGATGCTCAGCCAGGCCGCGTCGTGGATGCTCGCCAGAGAGGTCGTGCTCCGCAGCGATCTGCCCGAGCTCGAGGACATCGAGTACGCGCTCGGAACGGTGATCGATGCGGTGCAGCGTCTCGCCGGGGACGCCCTCGACCACCGGGTCGATCTCGACACGGCCGTGCGCATCGCCACGGAGCAGGCCGCCGCCTTCGAACCGTACCGGGGCAACGGCGACGTCGACAAGGCGGTCGTGAACCTGCTCGGCCTGCCGACCCTGACCAGGCTCGTCGGCGACTACATCGCCGAGAAGTCCCGGCGGGGCGTCCTGGACTTCGCCGACCAAGTCGGCGGAGCGTTCGACATCGTCGAGACGGCGCCCGACGTGCGCGCCGAGCTGCGCGAGCAGCACAGGGTCGTCCTGCTCGACGAGTACCAGGACACCTCGGTCATCCAGACCCGGTTCCTCGCCGAGCTCTTCCGGGACTCCGCGGTGATGGCGGTCGGCGACCCTCATCAGTCCATCTACGGCTGGCGCGGGGCCAGCGCCGACAACCTCTACGCGTTCTCCGGCGCCTTCTCGAGCGGCGGCGATGCCCGCACCTACAGCCTGATGACGAGCTGGCGCAACGACAGCGGCATCCTCGACATCGCGAACCGCGTGCTGGTGCCGCTGCAGCGCCCCGGGCTCGACGTGCCGCCGCTGGAGCCGAGGCCCGGCGCCGCCGCGGGCAGAGTCGAGGTGCGCTTCCCGTTCACCGTCGACGAGGAGGCGGCGGAGGTCGCCGACTGGTTCGCGGAGCGGAGGGCGGCCCACGACCGTGCGGCATCGGGCCGGCCGCACACCGGGGCGATCCTCTTCCGCTCCAAGAAGCACATGCAGACCTTCGCCGCCGCGCTCGCCGGACGCGGCATCCCGCACCGCATCCTGGGGCTGGGCGGGCTCCTCGCCACCCCCGAGGTGGTCGATCTGGTGTCCACCCTGCGCGTGGTGCACGACCCCACCGCCGGGTCCGCGCTCATCCGGCTGCTCACCGGTCCGCGGTTCCGCGTCGGCGTGGCCGACATGGCCGCGCTGTACGACCTCGGACGCGCCCTCTCCGAGCGGGACACGTCGATGATGCCGCTGCCGGAGGAGGTGCGCGTGCGACTGCGGTCCTCGCGCGGCGCCGACGAGGCGGTCTCGATCGTCGATGCGGTCGACGTGGTGCGCGCGGTGCGTGACGATTACCGGATGCTCGAGGGGATCAGCCCCGAGGGGCGATCGAGGATCCGCGCGGCGGGGGAGATGCTGGAGCGGCTGCGACGGGCGTCGTCGCAGCCCATCCCCGAGCTGATCCGCCTCATCGAGCTCGAGCTGCGGCTGGACATCGAGCTGGCGGCCAACGAGACCAGGGGGCCCGCCCGGATCGCCGCCACCCAGCTGCGCGCGTTCTCCGACGAGGTGCGGGCGTTCCTCAGCGCCGACGAGCGCGGGACCATCGGGAGCCTCCTCGCGTGGCTCGACAAGGCGGAGAGCACCGATGAGCTCATGCCGCGTCCCGAGCCGCCCGAACCGGGGGTCGTGCAGCTGCTGACGATCCACGGATCCAAGGGGTTGGAGTGGGACGCCGTCGCTGTGGTCCGGCTCGTCGCCGATGAGCTGCCGAGCCGCGTGACCGACACATCGGGCTGGTTCGGGTTCGGTGTCGTCCCGTTCGAGCTGCGTGGCGACCGCGACGCGTTGCCCCGGTTCTCCTGGGATCCGGATGCCGCGATGGGAGACGAGACCGATCCGAAGAAGAGGCAGGCGCTGGCGCAGTCGTCGCTGTCGGGCGGTGTGTCCAAGGCGAACCCGCAGGGCGGAGCGCTCAAGCGGTTCAAAGACGCGTACCGCGGCTATCAGCAGCAGGAGGAGAGGCGCCTCGCCTATGTGGCGGTGACCAGGGCGCGCACCGATCTGCTGCTGACGGGAGCGCACTGGGCCGGGCAGAAGTCGCCGCGGGTGCCGAGCCCGTACCTGGTGGAGGCGATGGAGGTGCGAGGGCTCGCCCCGATCGACGAGGTCCCGCCCGACGAGAACCCCTACGACGGTCCCGGCGCGACGCTGAGCTGGCCCCTCGATCCGCTGGGCGCCAGGCGGGCCGCGGTCGAGGAGGCCGCTGCGGCCGTGCGCCGCGCCGCGGAGGAGGACCCGCAGCCGAGTCCCGAGCTCGCACGACTGCTCGAGGAGAGGGTCGCTCGGCTCCGGGGCACCGATGCCGAGGCGCCCACCCGCGTGCCGGCATCCCGGTTCAAGGACTACGTGACCGACTTCGACGCGACGCTGTCGTCGATCGTGCGCCCGATGCCGGAACGTCCCTATCGCCAGACGCGCCTCGGCACCCTGTTCCATGCCTGGGTCGAGCGACGCAGTGAACTGGTGGGCGCGGGCACGCGGGTGGACGAGGCGCTCTGGGAGATCGACGACGACGATCCCGAGGCGGGCGACACCGGCGACGTCTCGGCCGCGGACGCCGCGGATCTGGCGACGTTGCAGGGCATCTTCGAGCGCAGCGAGTGGGGTGCGCTGCGGCCGATCGCCGTCGAGATCGAGATCGACTTCGCCCTGGGATCGCGCGATGCGGCGGATGACGGGGCGGAGTCCAGGCACATCGTGATCTGCAAGCTCGATGCCGTGTACCGACGGGATGACCGGGGCGGCCGCATCGAGATCGTGGACTGGAAGACGGGCAAGGCCCCACGCACCCCGAAGGAACGGGAGGAGCGGATGCTGCAGCTCGCCCTCTACCGGCTCGCCTACCACCGGAGGTTCGGGGTGCCCCTCGACGAGATCGATGTCGCCCTCTACTACGTGGCGGACGACCTCGTGATCAGGGGAGACCGCATCTACTCGGAGGCCGAGCTCTTCCAGCGCTGGAGCGCCGCGCGCGCGGCACGCTGAGCCTCGTCCTCCGGGCTGGACTCCTCGTCCGTCGTCGGCGAGCGGTCGGAGGACTCTCCGTGCGACGGTCCCGACGTCGGCCTGATCCCCGACAGGTCCTCCGTCTCAAGGCTGGCCGCCTCCGCCCGGTGCGCGGCATCGGAGCGTGCGGCCTCTCCAAGGTCGGGATCGTCATGCTCCGCGGAGTCGCGGGCAGATCCGAGGCGCTCGGCATCCACCCGCACGGTGCCGGACGAGACATCGGCGGTGTCGTCGTCGCGCCACAGCTCGTTCGGGTTGTACGCATCCGTCTGCATCGAGGTGTCCACGCCGGAGAGCGCGTCGACCGGCACACGGTCGAGTGCGTCCATGGCCGAGTCGACGCCCTCGCTCCTCGCGGCGATGACGGTCAGATCGTCGGAGTGCAGTCCGTCGGCCAGAGCCTCCAGGAGGGCGGCGGCATCGTCGACGATGTCGGTGCGGCGCAGCGAGTCGCCGTGCACGAGCCACTTCGCGAACTCCAGCTCGGCGAGGAGGCGGGCGCGGACCTCGAGCGCCGCGTCGGGCGTGCGGTCGACGGAGCGGAGGTAGGACGCCTGCACGTCGTCCGCGGCGTCCGGCGCCGTGGAGAGCCAGGAGAGGTCCACGGCGGGGTCGCCCACCGCCAGCGCGTTCCAGCCGACGAGTCCGGTCACGACCGGGCCGCGCTCGGGGTCGTCGTCGAAGAGGAAGGAGGTCGCCTGCACGCCGCCGAGCACGACGGTCGACTCGAAACGCCACAGGTCGTCGTCGGCCACGGCCTCGCGCCACCGCACGGTGAGTCGCGCCGGCACCCGGCCCGTCGCGGCCGCGGTGTCGACGAGACGTGCGACCTCGTCCCTGGTCTCCTGCGCAGACCGCGCCGTCAGCCCGGCGCTGCGCACCACGGACGGGGGAAGCGCGTGCACCGCGGCGATCGCCGCGCCCATCGACTCCGCGGCGCCGCGGCCCGCTGGCACGTGCGCAGCCTCGATCTGGAATCCGGGGAGCAGCTCGGTGACGAGTGCGCGCGCGTCTCCGAGCCGCGTCTCGCCGATGTAGGCAGGGGCGCGGAAGGGGAGCATCGCCCGCGCGCCGGCCGTCAACGCCCGCAGCGCGATGGCCTCGGCGGCGAGCTCCGTGGCCGCCTCGTCGTCGTCGGCGACGCGGATCGCGAGCTCTCTGCCGTCGGCCAGCGACGCGACGGCCGAGTCGAAGCGGCCGTCGCCGTCGGTGGTCAGCGCTCGGGCTCCCGTCACCTCCGCCCCGGGCAAGGCGGCGGTCACCGCCGCGGCTAGAGTGAAAGGAGAGCGTCCCATACCCCCAGGGTAGGTGGGCTCAGGGGCGGTCCCGCCCCCGCCACGCCCGTGAGAGAGGGAGTCGATGACCATTCCGCGCACGTCCCTCGACCGCGCCGCAGAACTGCGCGACGAGCCGGGGGTCCTCGACAGGCTCCGCGCGGAGCCGTCCACGACCGTGATCGCCGTGCGCGACGGCCGCGCCCGCATCTCCCGAGACGGCTCGGCCACGCTGCTGCGGGTGCCGGCGTCCGACGTCGACGAAGCCACCTGGGCGCTGCTCGGACGCTCCGCCGACGGGACCGCCGTGCTGCTCGCCGTGCTCGCACCCGAGCACGGCAGCATCGACACGGCCCCCGACGAGACCTGGCTCGGCCTCCGCGACGTCGGCGGCCGGCTCGATCCCGGTGACACCGAGCTGCTCATCGAGGCCCTCGCTCTCGGCGGGTGGCTGAGGGACGCGCCGTTCTGCCCCGCATGCGGTGGCGGCACCGAGCTCCGTCAGGCCGGATGGTCCCGGCGTTGCCTGGTCTGCGGCAGGGAGCACTTCCCGCGCACCGACCCCGCGGTGATCGTCGCGGTCGAGAGCGCCGACGGCGAGCGCATCCTGCTGGGGGCCAACGCCAACTGGGGCGGGCGCATGTACTCCTGCTTCGCGGGCTTCGCCGAGGCGGGGGAGTCGCTCGAGGCCACGGTGCACCGCGAGCTCGAGGAGGAGTCCGGCGTGCTGTTGTCGGACCTGCGCTACGTCTCCTCGCAGCCCTGGCCGTTCCCGCGTTCGCTCATGCTCGGCTTCCGCGGTGTCGTGCTGGACGGATCGACCGCCCGGCCGGACGGTGAGGAGATCGTCGACGTGCGCTGGTTCACCCGCGCCGAGATCGGTTCGGCGCTCGCTGGCGACGGGCCCGTCGGCCTGCCAGGACCCGCGTCGATCGCCCGTGCCCTGATCGTCGACTGGTACGAGGAGCGCCCGTGAGCGCTCTCTCGGCGCTCGACGAGCGGCAGAGGGAGGCGGCATCCGTGCTGCGGGGTCCCGTCGCCGTGCTCGCCGGAGCCGGCACCGGCAAGACGAGGGTGATCACGCACCGGATCGCCCACGGCGTCGACACGGGGGCGTATTCGCCGTCGCGGGTGATGGCGGTGACCTTCACGGCGAAGGCGGCGGGGGAGCTGCGCGGACGACTGCGTGCGCTCGGGGTCGAAGGCGTGGCCGCCCGCACCTTCCATGCCGCGGCCCTCGCCCAGTTGAACTTCTTCTGGCCGACGCTGGCCGGAGCTCCCGCCCCATCGATCGTCGACAACAAGGTGCGGCTGCTCGGACAGGCGGCCGACGCCGTGCGGCTGCGTCCGAGCACGGCGACACTGCGCGACATCGCGTCGGAGATCGAGTGGCGCAAGGTGTCGATGCTGTCGATCGATCAGCACGCGGCACTCGGGCGTTCGGTGACCGGCATCGACCCCGAGCGGCTGACCGAGCTGCAGCGGGGCTACGAGGCGCTCAAGGATGAACGGCATCAGCTCGACTTCGAGGACGTGCTGTTGGCGTGCGCGGGGATGCTGGAGGCGGAGCCGCGCGTGGCCGCGTCGGTGCACGAGCAGTACCGGCACTTCACCGTCGACGAGTTCCAGGACGTCTCGCCGCTGCAGAACCGGCTCCTCGAGCTGTGGCTGGGCGACCGGCGCGACATCTGCGTGGTCGGCGATGCGAGCCAGACGATCTACTCCTTCGCCGGCGCCGATCAGCGCTTCCTGCTCGAGTTCGAGCGTCGCCACCCCGATGCCACGGTCGTGCGCCTGGAGACGAACTACCGCTCCCAGGCACCGATCCTCGAAGCCGCGAACGCCCTGATGCGCGGACGCCCCGGTGCGCTGGAGCTCGTCCCCGCTCGCGAGACCTTCTCCGCGGACGCCCCCACCGTCACCGCCTACGACACGGAGGGAGAGGAGGCCGCGGGGATCGCGGCGGCCATCGCCGCACGGATCGAGGAGGGCGTCTCCCCGTCCGACATCGCGGTGCTCTACCGTGCACACGCGCAGTCCGCCGTGCTGCAGCAGGCGCTCGCCGCCGAGGGGATCGCCACCACGGTGCTCGGCGGCACGCGGTTCTTCTCGATGCCGGAGGTGCGTCAGGCGATCCTCGCGCTGCGGGCCGCGGCCGTGGCGCCGACGGAGCAGGGGTTCCTGCCCGGTGTGCAGCGCGTGCTCCGTGAGCTCGGCCTCACCGAGGAGCCGCCGGCCGCGGGGGGAGCGCAGCGCGACGGCTGGGAGGCGAGACGCGCCATCCTGCGTCTCGCCGAGGAGGCGGCGCCGGAGGAGACCCTCCGCTCGTTCAGCGACGCGCTGATGGCCCGTGCCAAGGACCAGCACGAGCCCGAGCTGCGCACCGTCACCCTGTCGACCCTGCACGCCGCGAAGGGTCTCGAGTGGCCGCACGTGCACCTGGCCGGATGGGCCGAAGGAGCGCTGCCGATCTCCTACGCGTCGGGGTTCGAGGCGATCGACGAGGAACGGCGTCTCGCCTACGTCGGCGTCACGCGGGCAGCGCGTACTCTCGCGCTGTCATGGTCGCGCTCCTCGGGACGGGGAGAGCGTGCTCCCTCTCGGTTCCTTGCGGAGATCGGGACGACGTCTCGCGGCACCGGCATTCTTCGTGAAACGTCGCCGAACGCCACACGCGCTCGCCCTCGCTGATCTCGACGAACGCTCCGCCCTCCGGAGGGCCGGCCAGCACGCGGGCGACCACGGTCGCGGCATCCGCGATCCGCGCCGCGCTGACGGGGCCGGGATCCCTGCCGATGAGCTGCGCGTGCATGCGGGGCCACGCGGCGTCGGCATCGCGCTCGTGCGCATCGCGGCATGACAGGCAGGGCGTGGATCCGGGGAGCACGAGGGGGCCGACCGTCGTGCGTCCCCGTTCGAGCGCCACGGGGAGGTGCGGGGTGTCGTCGCGCAGGTACCTGGCGAACTGCAGGGCGGCCGCCGCCCCCCGGACGAGCACGACTCCGACCGCACCGCGATCGGTGCGGTCGGCGATCGCGATGCCCTCATCGGCCAGCGCCTCGCGCATGCGGTACTCGCACCGCGCATCGGCGAGGTCGACGCCATCCACCCAGGCCGAGAGCGGGACGGAGCGGTCGTCGTCGACCAGCAGCGTCTGAAGGCGTGCGAGCAGCATCCGCGCCTCGCCCCGCGGGGCGCCGACGGCGTGGGCTACCACGTCGAACGCGGATCGACGGAACCCGGCCGCCATCCGCGCCAGCAGGAGCTCGACCCACTCGGCATCGACAGGGATCCGGATGCCGTCGGCGAGTCCGAGCTGCAAGGTGTCGGCGTCGCGCCAGAGCAGGGGCACGGCGGGATCGAGTCGGGTGATCGTGCGCGGGGTCAGCGGAGGCATTCCCCGATTCTGCGGATCGAGGCTCCGCGGCGGGGCGCGGAACGACGATCCGTGGACAATCCAACCCTCCGCCCGGGCTGTGGAGGAGGGGCGGTCAGACCGGCCGGTCGCCTCCGGGCTGCTCTCCCTCGTCGCCGGATGCGCCCTCGTCGCCGGATGAGTCCGAACCGCCTGAGCCGTCGTCGCCGGAGCTGTCATCGTCGGCGCTCTCATCGTCGGACGGGCGGTCCGCGGAGAAGTCGTCGCCGTCGAGGAGACGCGCCAGCGCCTCGTCGAACTCGTCGGCGACAGGCTGCTCGCCGCGGGCCTGCGCCTGCAGACGGGCGATCAGTGCGGACGGGTCGTCGATGTCGGACGCCTGCGGCATGAGGTCGGGGTAGTCCCACAGCGAGTCGCGCGCCGCCGTGCCGACGGCATCCGTCACTGCCCGCCACATCGCCGAGGCCTCGCGGAGCCTGCGCGGGCGCAGCTTGAGCCCGACCAGCGCGCCCAGGGCGTCCTCGGCCGGACCGCCGACCGCACGCCGTCGACGGGCCGCCTCGGCGATCCGCGCCCCGTCGGGGAGCCGCGAGGTCGCCTGGGCGGTCACCACGTCGACCCAGCCGTCGATCGTCGCGACGAGGTTCTCGAGCCGCGCCAGCGCCTCGCGCTGCGCCTCGGTCTGTGCGGGGAGCAGCGCGCCGCCCTCGATCGCGGCCCTGAGCTCCTCGGGGTTGGACGGGTCGAGACGGCTCGCCACGTCTTCGAGGGCGTCCATGTCGACCGAGACCCCCCTGGCGAAGTCGGTGATCTGGGCCATCACGTGCAGATGCAGCCACTTGGCGTGCCGGTAGAGCCGGGCGTACGCGAGCTCGCGCGTGGCGAGGTAGAGGGCGATCTGGTCTTCGGGGATCTCCAGCCCCTCGCCGAAGGCCGTGAGGTTCTGGGGGATGATCGCGGCCGTGCCGGCGGGGAGCACGGGGATGCCCACGTCGCCGCCGGACACCACCTCGAGCGAGAGGTTGCCGAGCACCTGGCCGAACTGGGCCGCGAACACCGAACCGCCGAGGCCGCGCATGAGCCTGCCCGCGCCCTGCACGATGCCGCGCATCTCCTCGGGGACCTGGGTGTCGAGAGCACCGGTGAGGGCGTCGGCGATGCTCGTCGAGACCGGGTCGGCGATCTCCTTCCACACGGGCAGCGTCGCCTCGACCCATTCGCCGCGGGTCATCGCCTTCGGGGGCTCGGAGAGCTCGGAGATCGTCGTCGCCTCACCGAGCCAGAGGTTCGCCAGGGCGAACGCGTCGACGAGCGAGGAGCGAGCCCCGTCGGCGATGCCGAGCCCGTCGCGGTTGGCGATGTGGAGCGCCTGTCGCAGCGCGTTCTCCCACGGGTCGCCGCCGAAGGCGTTCTGCAGCTGGGCCATGATCGTCTGCATCATGGCCGGGTCGAGCTGGAGGCCCTCCATGCCGCCGAGCGCCTTGCGCAGCTCTTCGGGGTCGATGTCACCGGCGCCCTGGCCGGACATCATCCGTCGGAGGAACTCCTGGAAGTCCTCGGGGGTGGGGTCGTTGTCTGCCATGTCGCTCGCCCTCTCAGCACGCCTATAGCCGTGCCATCTACGCTAGTCACCGAGACCGGTGCGTGGCCCCGATGCGGGCAGATCGCTGTACGCCGCTCGCGAACGACGGAGGAATGCTTGTGGAACGAACCCGGTCTGTGAAGGTCGGCGTGGGCGTGTGGGCGCTGATCGTCGCTCTGATCGCGCTGGTCGTGCTCACCTTCCTCCCCACTCCCTACGTGATCCAGCGCCCCGGTCCCGTGTACAACACGCTCGGGACCGCCGCCGACAAGGACGGGACCCAGCTGCCGCTGATCAAGGTCGAGGGCGCCGAGACCTTCGAGACGGCGGGCACCCTCGACCTCACCACGGTGCAGGTCGTCGGCAACAGGGAACGTACGCCGAGCTGGTTCGAGCTGGCGCTCGCGTGGATGGACCGCTCGCGCGCGGTCGTCCCCCTCGACTCCGTGTTCCCCGAGGGAGTGACGACCGAGCAGCGGGACGAGCGCAACGCCACCCTGATGGTCGACTCCCAGCACGAGGCCACCGCCGCCGCCCTGAACGAGCTGGGCTACGACACCGGGGCGGAGGTCGTGATCGCCGACGCGGTCAAGGACCTGCCCGCCGACGGGCTGCTCGAGCCGGAGGACGTCGTGACGGCCGTCGACGGCGACCCCGTGACCTCGGCGAAGCAGCTGCGGGCGGCGATCCAGGACCTCGGCGGCGACCCCGTGCAGCTGACGGTGCTGAGGGCGGGGGAGGAGAAGACCGTCGAGATCACCCCGCAGAAGCACACCGAGGGCGACACCACGACGTGGCTCATCGGCGTCACGCTGCGCACCGACTACGACTTCCCCATCGACGTCACGATCCAGCTCGACAACGTCGGCGGCCCCAGTGCGGGCATGATGTTCGCCCTCGGGATCATCGACACGCTCACCCCCGGCGAGCTCAACGGAGGCAAGGACGTCGCCGGCACCGGCACGATAGAGGCCGACGGCACGGTGGGGCCGATCGGCGGCATCCGTCAGAAGCTCTACGGGGCCAGGGATGCAGGGGCCGACTACTTCCTCGCCCCGCAGTCGAACTGCGGGGACGTGGTCGGGCACGTGCCGGACGGGCTCACCGTCGTCAGCACGTCGACGCTCGAGGAGTCGCTGACGGCGCTGAAGGTGATCGCCGACGGGGGAGACGTCTCGTCGCTCCCCACGTGCGACGCCGTGACCTCCCCGTGACCGGACCGGCAGCCCCCGCACAGTGAGGCATGCCTAGGATGGGACGGTGACCTCGAACTCATCCCCGAATCCGGCCACGCCTCGCACCTCACGACGGATCCTCGGCATCTCGCTGGTGATCATCGCCGCCCTGATCGCGGCGTTCTTCGTCTTCGCGTCGCTGTACACCGAGTACCTCTGGTTCGACCAGGTGCATTACGCCTCCGTGCTCACCACGCAGTGGTTCGCGACCGTCGTGATGTTCGTGATCGGCTTCCTCGGGATGGCGGTGCCGCTGTTCGTCTCGATCCAACTGGCCTACCGTCTGCGCCCGGTCTACGTGCGCCTGAGCTCCCAGCTCGACCGGTACCAGGAGGTCATCGAGCCGCTGCGTCGCCTGGCCATGTGGGGGATGCCGATCTTCTTCGGCCTGTTCGCCGGGTTCTCGGCCGCGAGCCAGTGGAAGACCGTGTGGATGTGGGCCAACGGGGTCGCGACCGACACCGTCGACCCGCAGTTCGGCCTCGACACCGGCTTCTACATGTTCGCGATGCCGTTCTACACGATCCTGCTCGCCTTCGTCTCCGCGGTGCTGCTGCTCGCGCTCCTCGTGACCGCCCTCGTGTCCTACCTCTACGGCTCGGTCCGCATCGGACAGGGCGAGCTGCGCATCTCGAAGCCGGCCCGCATCCAGCTCGCCGTCATCGCCGGGCTCTACATCCTCGTGCAGGCGGCCAGCCTCTGGCTCGACCGCTACAAGACCCTCGTCGCGCCCGACGGCCGCATCACCGGCGCGGCGTACACCGGGGTCAACGCCACCATCCCCGGACTCGCGATCCTCGCGATCGTCGCGGCGATCGTGGCCGTGCTGTTCTTCGTCACCGCCGTCATCGGCCGCTGGCGCTTCCCGCTCGCGGCGACCGCCCTGCTCGTCGTCGCGGCGCTCGTGGTGGGCGTCGGCTACCCGTGGATCGTCACGACCTTCCAGGTCAAGCCGAACGAGAACGCCTATCAGGCCGAGTTCTACCAGCGGAACATCGACGGCACCAAGCAGGCCTACGGCGTCGCCGACATGGAGGTCACGCCCTTCACCGCCGAGACGGATGCCGAGGCCGGTCAGCTCCGCGAGGACGCCGACACCACCGCCTCCCTGCGCATCATCGACCCGAAGATCGTCGACAGCGTGATCCGCCAGCAGGACCAGGTGCGCGACTACTACCAGTTCCCCGACACCCTCGACGTCGACCGGTACCAGATCGACGGGGTCAGCCAGGACACCGTCGTCGCCGTGCGCGACCTCGACATGTCCAAGCTCGGCGACAGCAACACCTGGAACAACCGGGTCGCGGTCTACACGCACGGCTACGGCCTGCTCGCCATGGCCGGCAACCAGCGCACGGCGTCGGGCGAGCCCGTCTTCCTCGAGCGCGGCATGCCGACGTCGGGAGACCTCACCACGGCGGAGGACTACGAGCCCCGCATCTACTTCGGCGAGCACTCCCCGGAGTACTCGATCGTGGGCGCTCCGAAGGGCACCGACCCTGTCGAGATCGACTACCCGAGCGGAGAGAACGGCGCGACGGAGACCAAGACGACGTTCGACGGCGACGGCGGTCCCAAGATCGGAGACACGTTCACCAAGCTGCTCTACGCGCTGAAGTTCCAGTCGGAGCAGATCCTGTTCTCCAACCTCGTGAACGAGAACTCGCAGATCCTCTACGACCGCGATCCGACCACCCGCGTGCAGAAGGTCGCGCCGTACCTCGAGCTCGACAGCGATCCGTACCCGAGCGTCGTGGACGGCCGCATCGTCTGGATCGTCGACGGATACACGACGAGCTCCTCGTACCCGTACTCGACGAGCGTGAGCCTCTCCAAGGCGATCACCGACTCGAACACCCCGGCACCGTCGCTCGCGATCGACGAGATCAACTACATCCGCAACTCGGTGAAGGCCACGGTCGACGCCTACGACGGCTCGGTCACGCTGTACGCCTGGGACGAGACCGACCCGGTGCTCAAGACCTGGCAGAAGGTCTACCCGTCGACGCTCAAGCCCATCAGCGAGATGTCCGGCGACCTGATGAGCCACGTGCGCTACCCGACCGATCTGTTCAAGGTGCAGCGCGACATCCTCGGGATCTACCACATCGACAGCGCGGGCTCCTTCGCCCAGCTCGACAACCGCTGGCGCACGCCGAACGACCCGCGGAGCAAGGAAGAGCTGCAGCCGCCGTACTACCTGACCATGAAGATGCCGGGGCAGGAGACGTCGAGCTTCTCGATGTTCTCGACGTTCATCCCGTTCTCCTCCGGCACCGACACGAGCCGTGACATCCTCATGGGCTACCTTTCGGTGGACTCGGATGCCGGAGCGAAGGACGGCGTGAAGGCCGACGGTTACGGGCAACTGCGATTGCTGGAGATCACCGACGACACGACGGTGCCCGGGCCTGGCCAGGTACAGAACACCTTCGACTCCGACACGACGATCGCCGACAAGCTCAACGTGCTCACGCTCGGCAAGTCCGAGGTGCGCTACGGCAACCTGCTGACGGTGCCCGTCGGCGGCGGCCTGCTGTACGTGCAGCCCGTCTACGTGCAGTCCTCGGACGGCACGCAGCTGCCCAAGCTCCGCAAGGTGCTGGTGGCGTTCGGCGGCAACGTCGCCTTCGAGGACACGCTGACCGCGGCTCTCGACGCGCTCTTCGGAGGTTCCGCCGGCGCGGCGGGTGGTGACGGCGAGGTACAGCCGACCACGCCGCCGGACACCGGAGGGACCACCCCGGAGACCGGGGGGACGACTCCCACCGAGCCGACCCCGCCGTCGGACGCCCAGGCGCAGGCCCTCGCGGACGCCGCCCAGGCGCTCGCCGACCGGGAGGCGGCGCTCAAGGCGGGCGACCTCACCAAGTTCGCCGAGGCAGACAAGAGGCTCACGGATGCCGTGAGCAAGCTGCTCGAACTCGACGGCGCGGCGGGCTGACGACCTGCTACAGCGACACGGAAGGGCGCCCCTCGGGGCGCCCTTCCCGCGTCTCCAGGCGCTCGATTCGCGAGGCCTCCGGATCCGTGATAAGTTATTCCATGTGCCGCGGGGTGGAGCAGTTCGGTAGCTCGCCGGGCTCATAACCCGGAGGTCGCAGGTTCAAATCCTGTCCCCGCAACAAGAAGAAGAGGCTCGGTCCCAGGACCGGGCCTCTTCTGCGTCTACGGAGGTATCCGCCTCGGCGTCCGAATCGCACGAATGGCCCCGAACCCCCGGTCTACGGGGTCATTTGCGCGATTCGAACGCCGACGCGAGGATGGACGCATGTCCGAGAACGCGCGCCAGAGCGTCGCCGTGTGCCAGTTCGCGCCGACGGCCGATCGGAGCGCGAATCGCGAGCGCATCGCGGAGCTCACGGCCGACGCCGCGTCGCGGGGTGCGCGGCTGATCGTGTTCCCGGAGTACTCCAGCTACTTCGTCGATCCGATGGACGCCACGCTCGCCGAGAACGCCGAGGACCTCGACGGCCCGTTCGTCTCGACGCTCGCAGGGCTCGCCGCGGAGTACGGGGTGGTGATCGTCGCCGGTCTGGCGGAGCGCGCGGCAGACGGCCTGCGCGTGCGCAACACGGTGGTGGCCGTCCGAGGCGACGGGATCCTCGCGACGTACCGCAAGCAGCACCTGTACGACGCGTTCGGCCAGACGGAGTCCGACTGGGTCGAGCCGGGTGAGCTCGGAGGTGCCTCGGTGTTCGACGTCTCCGGCATCCGCTTCGGGCTGATGACCTGCTACGACCTGCGGTTCCCGGAGGTGTCGCGGGTGCTCGTCGACGCGGGTGCCGATGTGCTGGTCGTGCCGGCGGAGTGGGTGCGCGGGCCGCTCAAGGAGCACCACTGGACGACGCTGCTGGCGGCGCGGGCGATCGAGAACACCGTGTACGTCGTCGCCGCCGACCATCCGGCGCCCGTCGGCGTCGGCCACTCGCAGATCGTCGATCCGCAGGGTGCGGTGCTCGCGGGCGTCGGTGTGAGCGAGGGCATCGCCGTCGGCGTCGTGGAGAGGGCTGCGATCGAGCGGGTGCGCGCGGCGAACCCCTCGCTGCGCGTGCGCCGGTACGGCGTGGTCCCTCGCGCCTCAGAAGCTCGCTGACAGGCGCGCCGCGGCCTCTTCGAGCACCTCGACCCGCTTGCAGGCGGCGAAGCGCACCAGGCCCGCGTACTGATCGCGGTGCGCGTCGGCGACGAACGCCGTGAGGGGGATGGCGACGACACCCGCCCTCTCGGGGAGCGTACGGCAGAAGTCCGCGGCATCCGCACCGCCCAGATCGGTGGCGTCGGCGACCGTGAAGTACCCGCCCTGCGGCGGGATCACCGTGAAGCCGGCCGCGCGCAGCCCGTCGCCGAGGATCGCGTGCTTGCGTGCCAGGAGCGCGGCGGCATCGGCGAAGTACGAGTCGGGCAGCCGCAGTCCGACGGCGACGGCGGGCTGGAAGGGCGAGCCGTTGACGTAGGTGAGGTACTGCTTCACCGTGAGCACCGCGGTGATGAGGTCGGCCGGACCGTGCACCCAGCCGATCTTCCATCCCGTCGTGGAGAACGTCTTGCCCGCGGAGGAGATCGTCAACGTGCGCTCGGCCGCGCCGGGGAGCGTCGCGACGGGTGTGTGCGGCGCATGGAAGGCGAGGTGCTCGTAGACCTCGTCGGTGACGATCACCGCATCGTGCCGGATCGCCAGCCGCACGATCTCGTCGAGGACCTCGCGGGAGAACACTGTCCCCGTCGGATTGTGCGGGTCGTTGACCAGGATGATCCGGGTGCGGTCGGTGACGGATGACGCCAGCTGTTCCAGGTCGGGCTGGAAGTCGGGGCGCCGCAGCGGGACGGTGACCAGGCGTGCCCCGGCGAGGGCGACGGCCGCCGCGTAGGAGTCGTAGTACGGCTCGAAGACGACCACCTCGTCATCCGGTCCGTCGACGAGCGCGAGCACCGTGGCGGTGAGCGCCTCGGTGGCGCCGGCCGTGACGACGATCTCGCTTCCCGGGTCGAGGGCGATGCCGTAGAACCGGTGCTGGTGCTCGGCGATCGCCGCGAGCAGATCGGGGGTGCCCCGGCCGGGCGGGTACTGGTTCGCACCGGAGGCGATGGCCGCGCGGGCCGCCTCCAGCACCTCGGCGGGACCGTCCTCGTCGGGGAAGCCCTGGCCGAGGTTGATCGCGCCCGTGCGGACCGCGGCCGCGGACATCTCTGCGAAGATGGTGGGCGCGACGGTTCCGTCGGAGGAGAGCAGCCCCGCCCCCTTCGCGGTGCGCATCCAGGCGCCGGGAATGACACTCATGAAGAACAGGCTAAGGCCATAGGCGAAACTCACCCTCGCCATAAGAAACGCACAGACACGGGCGGCACTCTGAAGAGGCGTTGTTGAAGGAGCAGACCATGAACGAAGACAGCACCCAGGACCACTCGGCACCCACGTCGCCCGACGTCGTGCCGGACGCCACGGCAGCGGAGGTCGTCGACGGTTCGACGACGGATGCCGCCCCTGACATCGCCGCACCCGCGGCGGCGGAGCCGGTCGCCCCGGCCCCGCAGGCTTCCGCCGGGCATGAGGTCCCGTCGACGTTCGCGTCGGCTCCCGCAGCCGCGTTAGCCCCCGCAGCCGCGTCGGCTCCGGCCGGCGCTCCGGCTGCAGCCGCCGAGGCCCCCGTCCCGCCGGTGCACGCGGCCCCGGCGGCCCCCGTCGCGCAGCCCTACGCCGGCACCCCGCAGCAGACCCCCGTCGCGCAGCAGTACGCCGGCACCCCGCAGCCGGCATACGCGGGAGCGGCCGCGCACCCCTACGCCGGGCACTCCGCGCAGACCGCGGCCACCGCCCCCGGAGCCGCGTTCGGCATCCACAACGGCACCCAGCCGACCCAGCCGACCCAGCCCCTCGACCCGTCGTTCGCCGGCGGGGCCGATGGCGCGAAGGCGAAGGATCCGAAGCAGCGCGGCGGTGTGAAGCTCGCGGCCCTCGTCGTGGCGGCCGCCCTCGTCGGCGGCGTCGCCGGCTTCGGCGGGGGAGCGATCTTCAACGGTCTCGGCAACCCGCCGTCGACGGGGTCGGCCGAGGGGCCGCAGACCGTGACGGTGAACAACCCCGGATCCGTCAACGAGACCACCGCGGTCGCGGCCAAGGCGCTGCCGTCGGTCGTCACGATCGAGGTGGCCGGGTCCAAGGAGGCGGGCAGCGGCTCGGGCGTGATCATCAGCGACGACGGCTACGTGCTCACCAACACGCACGTCGTCACGCTGGGCGGCGCCGTCGCGGACCCGACCATCAAGGTCACCACCTCCGATGGGCGCATCTACGACGCCACGGTCGTCGGCACCGACCCGATCTACGACCTCGCCGTGGTCAAGCTCAAGGATGCGAAGGGCCTCACCCCGATCACCTTCGCCGACTCGTCGAAGCTCAACGTCGGGGACACCACCGTCGCGCTCGGCGCTCCGCTCGGCCTGTCGAACTCCGTGACGACGGGCATCGTGAGCGCGCTGAACCGCAGCATCCAGATCGCCTCCTCCGCTCTGCCCGACTCCTCGTCGCAGGATGCACCTCAGGAGCAGCAGTCGCCGCAGGACGGGCAGGGCCAGGGGCCGTTCCAGTTCGACATCCCGGGGAGCGGCGCTCAGCAGGCGACCGACACCATCTCGATCTCGGTCATCCAGACGGATGCCGCGATCAACCACGGCAACTCCGGCGGTGCGCTGGTGAACAGCAAGGGCGAGCTGATCGGCATCAACGTCGCGATCGCGAGCTCCGGCAGCTCCGAGGAGTCCGGTTCGATCGGCATCGGCTTCGCGATCCCGTCGAACGTCGCCGAGCGCGTCTCGAAGGAGATCATCGAGACCGGCAGCGCCACGCACGGCCTGCTCGGAGCCTCGGTGCGCGATGCCGCCTCGGTGCAGGGCACCTCGCAGGCCGGCGCGTACATCGCCGAGGTCACCGACGGCGGCGCGGCAGCGGCGGCCGGCCTCAAGGCGGATGACATCGTCACCGCGTTCAACGGAGTGCCGATCACCAGCGCCAGCGATCTCACCGCGCAGGTCAGGGCGGCGGCCGCGGGCAGCGACGCCAAGGTGACCTACGTCCGGGGAGGCAAGCAGTACGAGATCGAGGTGACGCTGGGCACACTGTCGAAGTAGTCCCCGTCCGTTCAGAGAAGGACGCCACCCGCGCGATAGGCTCGCGGGGTGGCGTCCTTCTCTTTCGGCTCCGGCAACGCGGCGAAGCTGCTCCGGATCCCGTTGTACGTCGCCGGGCGCATCGGAACCGCCGTCGTGCCGCGCGGACGCCGCTGGGCGTTCGGCTGCGGAGCGGGCATCGGGGACGGGGCTCTCGCGCTGCACCGGCTGGCCGCGGCGGAGGGCCACGACACGGTCTGGCTGACCTCCTCCGCGCGCGAGGAGCGCGACGCGGCGGCTCTCGGCATCCGCTCGGTGCCCAAGGGAGGGCTGCGGGGCTGGTGGGTCACGGCGAGGGCGGGAGTGGTCATCGTCACCCACGGGCTCGGCGACGTCAACCGCTACGCCGACGGCGGCGCCTTCGTCGTGCAGCTGTGGCACGGCATCCCCCTCAAGCGCATCGGACTGGACTCGCCGGCGACGACGCAGGTGCCGCGGGTCCCGGGAGCCCCCCTGCTGCGCACGCTCATCGGCCTCCTGTACCGCGCCACCGCCCGACGCATCCGCGTGCTCCCTGCGGCCTCGCACCGGTCGAGGGGACGGCTGGAGTCGGCCTTCGGCCTCCCCGGCGACCGCGTCGTCGTCACGGGGGAGCCGCGCGTCGACGTGCTGTCCGTCGGGTCTGCGCGGGAGCGGCGGGAGCACGCCTCCGCCGTGCTCGCCGCGACGTCCGGTCCGCTCGGGGAGGGGACGCGCACGATCCTCTACGCGCCCACCTGGCGCGACGGCGCCCCCGATCCTGCGATACCCACGGCCGAGCAGTGGGTGCGCATAATCCGCGTCCTCGAGGAGCACGACGCCGTGCTCCTGGTGCGCTCGCACCCCCTCGGGGCCGGGGGCTACACGCCGCCGTTGCCGAGCGGCAGGGTGCGGATGCTCGGGGCCGACCGCCTGCCGGACGTCACGCCGGTCCTCCCCGCGGTCGACGTGCTGATCACCGATTATTCCTCCCTGGCGTTCGACGTCGGGCTGCTCGCGATTCCCGTGCTCTACCTGGCGCCGGACGCGGAGGAGTACGCGCGAACGCGCGGGTTCTACGGCGCATACGAGGAGGTGGCCGGCGAGGATGCGGCCCGGACCTGGGACGACCTGCTCGCGCAGATCGGGCCCCTCCTCGCCGACGGCGACGTCTTCGCATCGAGGTCGGAGCGTTCGGCTACGCTCAGCGCTCAGATGCACGCGTACCGAGACGGGCGCAACACCCGGCGGGTGTACGAGGCAATCCGCGCGCGGGGGATCCCCGCGCCGAAGGGAGCAGCATGACAACGGCCCGGATCGATGAGTCGGCGCAGACGCTGATCATCTCGGGTTCAGGGGCGCGCCCCTCGGCCGCCGAACTGGTCGGACCCCGCGCACGCGTCGCCGCGCGCCTCACCGGCGGCGGCAAGACCTGGAGGGCGGTGCTGCCCCTCGCCGCCGCGCGCTGGGGAGGAGCGGAACTGCCCCTTCCTGCGGGCGAATACGCGTTGCGCGTCGACGGCGCCGATCTCGGGGAGCTGCGGGTCGCCACGACGATGCTCCCCGGTCTACGCATCGCCGTCGACGGGGCGACCGTGTCGATCGCGGCGCCGATCGATCCCCTGTACGAGACGGCCGAGGGGCAGTCGACGCTGGAGGAGCGCTACGTCGCGCAGTCGGGCGGCACGGAGAACGCGGTGTTCTTCGAGAGCTTCTACGGCCGCACCGTCGGCTGCAACCCACAGGCCATCGACCGGGCCCTCGCGCGTCTCGCCCCCGGGGTGACCCGCTACTGGAGCGTGGTTGACCTGTCCGTCGCCGTGCCGGAGGGAGCGGTGGCGCTCGTCGAGGGCAGCCCGGAGTGGTGGCACGCCCGCGGTTCCGCGCGCCTGCTCGTCGTGAACGACTGGCTCCGGCGCCGCTTCGCCCGCAAGCCGGGGCAGAAGGTGCTGCAGACATGGCACGGCACCCCGCTCAAGCGCCTCGCCCTGCACCGCCCCGGCTTCGATCCGCGACGGATGGCGGCGGTGGTGAAGGAGTCGCGGAGGTGGGACGTGCTCCTGGCGCAGAACACCTATTCGGAGCGGATCCTGCGCAAGGCGTACGCGTTCTTCGGACGCCCGATCTGGGTCGAGGGCTACCCCCGCAACGACGCGCTGCTCACGGGGGACGCCGCGGCGATCCGTGCGGCACTCGGGATCGCCGACGGGGAGCGCGTGCTGCTGTACGCACCCACCTGGCGCGACGACCGCCGGGAGATGGTGGATTT
Organism: Microbacterium hydrocarbonoxydans; assembly: GCA_040395495.1. GTDB lineage: Bacteria > Actinomycetota > Actinomycetes > Actinomycetales > Microbacteriaceae > Microbacterium > Microbacterium hydrocarbonoxydans_D. The sequence goes on from JBEBQG010000003.1 coordinate 45,111, forward strand.
CGTCGATCCCGAGGACCTGGCGAGGGAGGCCGACGCCGTGGTGCTCGTGCGCGGCCATTCGCGCACCATCGAGGCCGGCCGCGACAGGGCGGGGGCGCGCGTCATCGACGTGACCGGCTTCCCCGAGACCTCGCAGCTGCTGCTCGCCGCCGACGCCCTCATCACCGACTACTCCTCGGTGATGTTCGACTTCAGCGTCACGGGCAAGCCGATGTACTTCCTCGTTCCCGACCTCGACCATTACCGGGGCACGCTGCGCGGCTTCTACTTCGACCTCGAGTCGAGGGCGCCGGGGCCGCTCGTGAGAACGCAGGAGGAGCTCGTGGCGGCGCTCGCCGACGACGGGCACGAGGCCGCGTACGCGACGCGCTACGCGGCGTGGAGGGCGCAGTTCAACACCCGCGACGACGGCGGCGCCGCGGAACGGGTGGTGTCGCGCATCCTCGACCAGGGGTACGTCACGCGCTGAGCCGGTCGCGACCCGAGCCGCGACCCGTGTCAGGGGAGGGGCGTGTTGCGCGTGCCGAGCCGGGAGGCGTCGACCGTGTCGCCGGCTCCGCGGAGCACCCCTCCGAGAAAGCCCACGCCCCAGGAGAGGTGCATCGTGGGCAGCACGGCGGCGGTCCACAGCTGCTCACGGAGCGACCGGCCGCGCCAGGCGAGGGCGACGATCCCGACCACGATGACGTAGGCGGCCACCGGGAGATAGAGCACCGCGGACAGGACCACGGAGGTGACGCCGCCCACCACGCGGGTCAGCTGCAGCACCGCGAGCACCAGGGCGGCGGCGATCAGGAGCACCAGGGCGGGCGGAGCGAAGTAGCGGAGGCCGTTGCGGCGGCCGAATCGGCGGACCAGCTCGCCGCGCCACGCACCCGTCGCCCTGAACTGCCTGGCCAGACGCAGCCAGCTCTCGCGCGGCCAGTAGGTGACCGAAAGGCCCGGATCGAACCACACCGTGTGGCCGGCCTGGCGGATGCGGAGGTTCAGCTCCCAGTCCTCGCCGCGACGGATCGACTCGTCGAAGAGCCCGACCTCGTCGAGCACCTCCCGTCGCATCACGCCCAGATAGGCGGACTCGGCCTCGCTCTCGACGGCGCCGCCGTGGTACGCGCCTCCGCCGAGTCCGATGGGGGAGTTGTAGAGGCGGGCGACGGCTCGCTGGAAGGGCGTGCGCCCCTCGGCGTGCATGACGCCGCCGACGTTCGCGGCGCCCGTGCGCTCGAGCGTCTCGATGGCGCGTGCGGCGTAGCCGGGGGAGAGCTCGGAGTGGGCGTCGACCCGGACGATGATCGGATGCGTGCTCGCACGGATCGCGAGGTTGAGCCCGACGGGGATGTGCGCCGCCGGGTTGTCGACCAGCCGGATGCGGTCGTCGGCGGCGGCGAGCCTGCGCGCCAGCTCGGTGGTGCCGTCGGAGGAGGGGCCGAGGGCGAGCACGAGCTCGGACGGCACGTCGAGCTGCTGCGCGAGCACCGATTCGACCGCGTGCTCGAGGTAGTCCCTCTCGTTGAGCACGGGCATGACGAACGACACCCCGGTGATGGGACGGCTGGGGTGTTCGGTGCTCATCTGATGATCATGTCACGCGCCGTCGGACGTTCGCTGACCGGCGCCGCCGTGCGGGTAACGGAACCGTTGCTATCCCGCGTGCGCGGGCTCCGGCCCCGGGGAAGGACGCGGTCGAGTCAGTACCCTGGAGGGATGGGTGCAGTTTCCGACGCCAAGAAGGCCTACCGTCTGCTGAGGCGCGCTCTGGCCTCCCGCACCGCCGTGCAGCGGGTGAGACGCCGGCTGGCGGAGATGGATCCCCACCCCGACGGCCACTACCGCATCGCGGTCTACTTCGCCGACGGCGCCGTGAACATGTACCAGATGCGGCAGTGGTACAAGCCGCTCGCCGAGCTCGCGAAGATCTGGCCCGTCGTCGTGCTCTCGCGCACGGCGACCGGCGCCGACCGGCTCCTCGACGAGGACGCTCCGCCCGTCGCCTTCGTGCCGACCGTGCGCGACCTGGAGAGGTTCATCGCGACGCAGGACATCCGCATCGTGCTGTACGTCAACCAGAACACGCGTAACTTCCAGATGTTCCGGTACGGACGCCGCTGGCACGTGTTCATCAACCACGGCGAGTCCGACAAGATGTACATGACCACGAATCAGTACAAGGCGTACGACTACTCGCTGATCGCAGGCCAGGCGGCACGCGACCGTCTCACCCGCACGCTGTGGGACTACGACATCGACCGGCGCACGATCGAGATCGGCCGTCCGCAGGCCGACCACTACTCGGGTGCCCTGCCCTACGCGCCGGATGACCGGACGGTCGTCCTCTACGCGCCGACGTGGGAGGGCGACCGCCCGAGCGCGCACTACGGGTCGATCGCCACGCACGGCGAGGCCCTCGTGAACGCGCTCCTCGCCACGGGACGTCATCGCGTGATCTACCGGCCTCATCCGCGCAGCGGCGTCGTCGACGACCTGTACGGTACAGCGCACCGCCGCATCCTCGCGGCGATCGAGACGGCCAACGCCGCCGACCGCGGCGCGCAGCACGTGTACGACGACGGCCCGGAGCTCGGCTGGCAGCTCGCCGCGGCCGACGTCGCCGTCGTCGACATCTCGGCGATGGTCTACGACCGCCTCGCGGTCGGCAAGCCGCTGATGATCACGCGCCCCGCCGATGAGCGGGCGAGCGTCGACACCAACGGGTACCTGTCCGACTGCGAGTGGCTCACCGCCGAGGGCGCGGCGGACATCGTGGCGGAGGTGGAGCGCGTGCGCGCCGACGAGGCCGCGATCGCCCGCCTGCGCATGTGGGTGCAGCACTACTTCGGCGACACCACCCAGGGCGTGGCCACGGAGAAGTTCCACGGCGCGATCGAGCAGCTCATGCAGAAATGGGAGCTGTGGCGCGCGCACGAGGTCGGCGCACCGCGTCCCGACGAGGACGACGACGACGAAGAGAGCGACGAGGACGAGTGAGCATGCACCTGCCGGGCGCGAGCGCCGTCTCGTCCCGTCTCCTCGTCGTCCCCGAGACCGGGTCGACCAACGCCGACCTGCGGGCCCGCGCGGCGGATCCCGTCGGCTGGCCGCACCTCTCTGCGATCGCGACGGGGCATCAGACGGCCGGACGCGGTCGCCTCGACCGCACGTGGTCGGCCCCGGCCGGGGCGTCGCTGGCGCTCTCCGTGCTGCTGCGACGCCTTCCTCCGCCTGAGGCCCGCGGGTGGATCCCGCTCGCCGCGGGGGTCGCGATGACGGATGCCGTCGCGGCGCAGCTCCCTGGCGCGGACGTCTCACTGAAGTGGCCGAACGACGTCCTCGTCGACGGGAGGAAGATCTGCGGCATCCTCGCCGAGGCCGCGACCGACGCCGTGATCGTCGGCTCGGGGGTGAACACCGCCATGACGACGGCGGAGCTCCCCGTGCCGACGGCTACCTCCTTCGGGGTGCTCGGCGTCGAGGCCGACCTCGATCGGCTGGTGGCCGACTACCTGCGCCGGCTCGATGCGCTCGTCGCCGCGCTCGCCGCATCCGGAGATGCGGTCGGGAGCGGCCTGCACGCCGCGGTCGTCGACCGCTGCGCCACCGTGGGCATGGACGTGACCGTGTCGCTGCCGGGGGGACGCGCGCTCGAGGGCACGGCCACGGGCATCGACGAGGACGGGCGGCTCCTGGTCTCGGCCGAGGGATCCGTGCAGGCGGTCGCGGCGGGCGATGTCGTGCACGTGCGCCCCTCCCGGAGCTGACACGCCCGGCGCGCAGACGGTGATGTCGGCGGCGACCGGCACAATGGAGGGGTGACGCAGCCAGTGACCCTCGGCGGACGGCCGACGATGCCGCCGCCCGGCGTGCCGACGGAGGAACTGCTCATCGCGAGGTTCCGCGGACACGCACGCCGGCTGTTCTGGAGCGCTCTGGTACTGATCGGGGTGTGCGGCGCGACCGCGTACTTCTACGGCAACCTGCCGACGCCCTTCGAGGACTGGATGCTGCTTACCGCGGCCGTCGCGCTGGTGCTGCTGCTCGTCGTCGTGCCCTTCGTCGTCTGGAGATCGCGCACGGTGACGGTGACCACGCGCAGGGTGATCGTGCACCACGGCATCGGGGCACGCAACCGTCGCGAGATGTCCCACGCCCGCGGGTACACGATCGGCGTCCGCAGGGGTCCGCTCCAGCGGCTGTGGGGCGTCGGAACCATCACGCTGTCCAACGGCGTCGATGCGCCCCTGCGCCTCGCCAACGTCCCGACGGTCACCCTCGTGCACGAGACGCTCGCCGATCAGATCGAGGTGAGCCAGATCCTCGCGCACCGCGATGCGCAGTCCGGCGTCGAGGCGTCGGAGCTCTGAGCGCGCGGTCGCTGCCGATCGTCTGATCGGTGCACGTGTCGTCCGTGTCCGCCTCGGTGCGGGACAATGGAGACGACGGAATGGAGGCGGCACATGGCGCTGCGCGTTGGCGTGATCGGTGGGGGACAGCTGGCCCGGATGATGATCGCCCCGGCGGTCGAGCTCGGTCTCGATCTCAGGGTGCTCGCGGAGGACGAGGGCATGTCGGCGCAGCTCGCGGCTACCGCGGTCGGCGACTACCGCGACCTCGAGGCCGTGCGCGCCTTCGTCAAAGACGTCGACGTGGTCACGTTCGACCACGAGCACGTGCCGCAGGCCGTGCTGCGCGCGCTGGTGGAGGAGGGCGTCTCGGTGCATCCCGGTCCCGACGCGCTGCAGTTCGCCCAGGACAAGCTCGTCATGCGCGCCCGCCTCGCCGAGCTCGGGGTGCCGCAACCCGACTGGGCGGCCGTCCGCGACACCGCGGAGCTGCAGACGTTCCTCGACGCGCACGACGGACGCGGCGTGGTGAAGACCCCCCGGGGAGGCTACGACGGCAAGGGCGTACGCGTGGTGCGCGCCGCCGACGAGGCGCAGGACTGGTTCGACGGCCTCGGCGAGGGCGACGCCCTTCTCGTCGAGGAGCTCGTCGGGTTCGTGCGCGAGCTCGCCCAGCAGGTCGCCCGGCGCCCCGGCGGGCAGATCGCCGCCTACCCGGTCGTCGAGACCGTGCAGCGCGACGGCGTCTGCGCCGAGGTCATCGCGCCGGCACCCGCCGCCCCCGAGCGTCTCGCCCAGGTCGCGGAGGGCATCGGCCGCGCGATCGCCGAGGGGCTGGGAGTGACCGGGATGCTCGCCGTCGAGCTGTTCGAGACCGACGACGAGCGGATCCTCGTCAACGAGCTCGCGATGCGCCCGCACAACAGCGGCCACTGGAGCCAGGACGGCGCGGTCACCGGCCAGTTCGAGCAGCACCTGCGCGCGGTCGCCGACCTGCCGCTGGGGGACACCTCCCCGCGGGCGGCGTGGTCGGTGATGGTCAACATCCTCGGCGGCCCGACCGACGGCACGCTGGACGAGCGGTTCGCGGCGGCGATGACCGAGCACCCGTCGGCGAAGATCCACACCTACGGCAAGGCGCCCCGTCCCGGTCGCAAGGTCGGCCACGTGAACGTGTCGGGTGATGACCTCGACGACGTGGTCTACGTGGCCAGGGCGGCCGCCGCGCACTTCGACTGACGCCGGCCGCGGCGGGCAAGCTGGGAGTCGGCCGTCACACTCGGCGCGGGGGCGCGCCGTTCGGGTGTTCTCCCAGTGCGAGACCGTAGCCTGTTCAGGTGACTGAGCCACTGCACTCCTCCGCCGCACCCCTGGTCGGCGTCGTGATGGGATCCGACTCCGACTGGCGTGTGATGAGCGACGCCTCCCAGGCGCTGACGGACTTCGGCGTCCCGCACGAGGTCGAGGTCGTCTCGGCGCACCGCACGCCGGACAAGCTCATGTCCTATGCGCGCGAGGCCCGGGGCCGCGGCATCCGTGTGATCATCGCGGGGGCCGGGGGAGCAGCGCACCTCCCCGGAATGCTGGCGTCGATGACGGCGCTGCCGGTCGTCGGCGTCCCGGTGCCCCTGGCGTACCTCGACGGGATGGACTCGCTGCTGTCGATCGTGCAGATGCCGGCCGGCATCCCCGTCGCCACCGTGTCGATCGGGGGAGCACGCAACGCCGGGATCCTCGCCGCGCGCATCCTCGGCACGTCCGACGACGATCTCGCCGATCGCGTCGAGGCCTACGCGCGGGAGCTGGAGTCCCAGGTCGAGGCGAAGAACGAACGGCTGAAGGACTCGCTGTGACCTACGCGCCGCCGCGGGCCGGCGCCAGACCGCTGATCGAGACCCGCCCGCTGCGCAACCCCGACACCTCCGACGGCGGGACCATGGCCAAGCGCGGCTGGTGGCTCGTCGTGCTCAACGTGCTCCTCCCCGGATCGGCGCAGGCGCTGGCGGGTAACCGGCGACTCGGACGGTTCGGACTCGGCGCCACGCTGTGCGCCTGGCTGCTCGTGATCGTGGCGATCGGCCTGGCGCTGTTCGCTCGTCCGACGCTGCTGTGGCTCGCCATCGGCGCCGGCTGGTTCTCGGCGGTGGTGCTGACGATCGTGCAGGTCCTTTTGGTCGGATACGTGATCCTGTGGGTCGTGCTCACGATCGACGCCATCCGGCTCGTCCGCCTGGTCAAGGTCCCCGGGGTGTCGCGCTTCGCGATCCCGCTCGTGGCGCTGGTGCTGCTCGGCCTGATCGGCTCGGTCACCGGCGTCGCGGCGTCTTACGTGGGCACGGTGCGGAGCACGATCTCGACCATCTTCGGCAGCAGCGGGCCGAGTCTTCCGGCGAGCGACGGCTACTACAACATCCTGCTGCTCGGCGCCGACAGCGGTGAGGGCCGCGATTCCATGCGCTTCGACAGCATCTCGGTGGTGTCGGTGAACGCCGATACCGGAGCGGTGACGATCACCGGCATCCCGCGGGACATGCCCAACTTCCCGTTCGCCGAAGACAGCCCCATGCGCGACCCCGAGCTCGTCGGATTCGACTATCGCAACTACTTCGAGGGGCACAGCGACTCGAAATGCGGCTGGGGTCCCGGGATCAATCAGCTCACCAACGCCGTACAGGTGTGCCGCAAGGACGACGGAGCCTCCCTCTACCCGAATGCGACCGCGCAGGGGTCGAACCCCGAGATCGAGGCGACGAAGGATGCTGCAGAGGGAATCCTCGGCATCGAGATCCCGTACTACGTCTTCCTCGACATGGACGGCTTCGCGAAGCTCATCGACGCGCTCGGCGGAGTGGACATCAACGTCACCGAGCGGCTGCCCAAGGGCGGTCCGCCTCCCGGATCCGGGGCGCATGACGTCGACTCCTGGGCGATCGGCTGGATCGAGCCGGGACAGCAGCACATGAACGGCGACACCGCGCAGTGGTACGCGCGTTCCCGGTACACGACGGATGACTGGGACCGCATGCTCCGCCAGCGGCAGCTGCAGCAGGCGATCCTCGCCCAGTTCACTCCGCAGACCGTGCTCACGCGCTTCAACGAGGTCGCGGCCGCCGGCACGGCGATCGTGCAGACCGATCTCCCGCAGGACAAGCTGCCCGAGTTCTTCGATCTCATGACCAAGGCGAAGGATCAGCAGGTCACGACGATCGAGCTCACGCCCGACAACGGGGTTCCCGAGAAGGACATCGACTTCGGGCACGTGCACGAGATCGTCCAGAACACGCTGCATCCGCCGACCGAGACGCCGACGCCGACGCCCTGACCCGGTCGGCGGCGTCTCCGGTTCCGCTCGCACACGGATGCAGGAGCCGAGGACGGATGCAGGAGCCCGGGACGGATGCAGGAGCGGACGTCGGCGTGTCACCTGCAGACGTGCGCCGGTCCTGCATTCATACCGCGCCTCTGCCGGACGTTCCCGGATCAGCATCCGAGAGACCGGCCGCGGCGTCTTCACCCCGAGTGCGGGCATGAAAGAGCCCACGGCCGCCACCTGAGAGTGAAGGGGGCGGTCGTGGGCCTCCGGTGAATCACCGGATTCACCAGACGACGGTGATCGGAGGGGGAGGGATCACCGTCGTCCAGTCGATCGCCGCGTAATGCGGCGATCTGATCTAGGCGTTCTTGCGGCGGGAGATCCCGACCGCGACGAGAGCGCCACCCGCGACGAGAGCAGCTGCTCCGCCGCCGAGGATCCACGGCGACACGCTGCCGCCCGTGAGCGCCAGTTCCATGCCGCTGCCCGTGAGCGGGAGCTCCGTGCCGGCGGATGCGACCGACGGATCGTGGTCGCAGTTCGACGCCGAGTCGTGCCCGCGCGAGACCGTGATGGTCGCTGTGTACGAGCGCGAGCCGGAGAAGGCGATCGCGTAGGAGCCCTCGCCGTCGGACGGCGGGCGGAACGTGAGCACGAGGCTGCCGTCGGCAGCCGCGGTGTTCCCCGAGACCGCCGAATTGGCGGCGTTGAGTCCGGACACGGACACGCCCACGTTCTCGGACGGCTGGAACCAGCCGGCGCCGAAGACGATGGTAGAGGCCTCGCAGATGCCGATGATCGGATCATCGACGCTCACGTCAGGCTTCTCGGCGTACGAGTCGGATGCGGCCGGAACGGCCGTTGCGGCGTTGGCGGCGACGGGTGCAAGAAACACCAGAGCCCCAACGGTCAGGCTGATTGCAGCCAGTTTCTTCAGCATGTTTCTCCCCAGAAATACACGCGGAATCGCATCCGGACACACCCCTGCGTCCGACTACGTGGGCTCTTCCTGTCCCCACGACAGGATGGTAGAACCCAGTTATTCCCCAGTGCAGACGACACTACATCATGCGGGTGGGAAAGTCACGACTCGCAACGCAGTTCGTGCCGACCGATCTCGGGATCGCGCACCATCGGCGTGTGCGAGACCTCGGTGAGGCGCTCGCCCGCCCCCGTGCCCTGGAACTCCACGGTGATCGTCGTGGACTCGCCGGGGGCGAGCAGCACCTCGTGCTGCACGGCCGACCGGGTGCCGAGGAGTGCGGTCTGCACGGGCTCCTCTGCACCGTCCTTGTCGATGCGGGAGGGGGTGGCGCCCTCCGGGCCGTAGACGGTGATCAGGGTCCTCGCCGACCCGGCCGGCACGCCGTACCACCCCGACCCGGTCACGTACGGGGGGAGCGAGGTCGCGGCATCCGCCGGCGCGTCGTTCTTCCAGGTCACGCGCACCTGCGTGGTCGGCTCGCCCTGACAGGCGCCCACCGCAGTGGTGATCTCGGCCTCCGCGTAGAAGTCCATCTTGCCGCCGGTGGTGTCGTTCAGGAGCACGCCGACATAGGTCCCACCGGGACCGTCGACGGGTAGCGTGCCGCCGAGGGTGGAGGCGGCGAGGATCGACTCCTCGTCCTCGTGCGCGCTCCAGATGCGGATGCGTCCCTCGCCGGCCGAGGCCGCGAGGGCGCCGACCAGCGCGGTCGGATCGGCTCCGGACAGCGCAGCGCCGAAGAGCGCCGTCGCCGCCTGCGCGAACACCTCGTCCTGCGCGGCGGGGTCGGGCACCGCCGCGTAGATCTCCGAGAGCAGCAGGCCGACGACGTTGTCCGCGTCGGCGGTGAAGGGACCGAAGGAGAGAGGACCCGTCGCGGCGAGGAGGTGCTCCGCCATGACGGCGTCCACCGCGATCACGCCGTCGACGGAGCTGCCGAAGCGGGTCTGCCAGCGCGCCGCGATCAGGGGGGCCGCCTCCGCGAAGTCCGGGATGTTGGTGATGTTCTGCAGGTAGATGCCCGGTCTCTCCTCGAAGAGGGCGACGGTCGACTCGCTCAGCGGCAGCGGCGAGTCGAGTGCGGGGAAGTCGCGGGTCGACGCCTGCTGGCTCAGGGTGATCCGCCCCTGCTCCGCGTGCAGAAGGGCGATGGCGCCGATGATGCCTCCGGAGGAGCGCAGCTCGGCGTTGTTCTGCATGGCGATGACGTAGTTCCGCGGCTCCGTCGCCCCCAGCATGCCGGGCAGGAGTTCGGCGGCGCCGTGCAACGCCCCGACGACGGTGGCGGCCTGGCCGACCGTGGAGCGCAGCTCCCCGATCGCGGCGGCGAGCGGGGGGAGGGTGGCTCCGGCATCGATCCGCCTCGCCCTGGTCTCGGCGGAGTCGAGGGTCTCGCTCGCGACGGCGAGGGGCGGCTCGACCTCGGCGAACGGCGTGAGGTCGATGCGACCGCCGGAGAGACCGAGGCTGGAGAGGTCGATCCCCTTGGCCACGTCGAGCACGGGCGACAGCGCGTCGGTCGCGACGTCGTCGGCGATCTCGGCGACCGCGCTGACCGCGGTGAAGTTGGGGCCGAGCCACGGCACGACGCCGAACGCATGCCACACGGGGTCGGAGGTCAGGTCGTGCGCCGACGCGGCGTGGTGCGAGATCTTGGCGGCCAGCCGGTCCGCCTTCTCCAGGTCGCCCGCGAGGATCGCGGCCTTGAGCTGTCCAGACGACCGTGCGACCTGCTGCAGGTCGTTCACCGCCCCGATGCCGCGAACGGTGACCCAGCCGACGGCGATGACGAGGACCGTCAGGAACACGCCGATGACCCAGCGGAGCCAGCGGCGGCGCACCGGAAGTCGTCCATCGCTCATCCGAGCATTCAAGCACGAACGGCTCCGAGGGCGTGATCGGGATCGCCCGGCGTCATCCTCCCAGGATCCGGCCGTGCCCGAGGCTACCCTTGTCGTATGGGTGCTCGGCTGCGTGTTGTTCTCGATCAGCTGGTGCACGTCGTCGACCAGGATCAGGCGTCCGCCGCCCTCGACCTGGCCGCGGGGCTCGTCGCCACCGCGCCGTCGGGATGCGCCGTGGAGGCGATCGTCACCGCGGGCGCGGCGGTCGGCGTGCACGGGCTCGCCGACGTACGGGCGCTCGGTCTCCCGCGCCGTGAGCTCGCCGCATCCTGGCAGCTGGGCATCGCCCCCGGCGTCGGGGGAGGTCTCATCCACTCGGCGACGCTGATGGCGCCGCTGGTGCGTCACGACCGGGTGCACGACAACGATCAGACGACCGTCACACTGTGGGACCTGCGCGCCTGGGAGGCGGCGGACACGCTGCCCAAGTCGGCGGTCTCCTGGCAGCGGGCCATGCTGCGGCGCGCCGTGAAGCACGCGGATGCCGTCGTGGTCCCGACACATGCGATCGCGACCAGGCTGTCGGACATCGCGAAGCTGGGGGAGCGCATCAGGGTGATCCCCGGCGCGGCTCCGGAGGGCTTCGTCGTGCCGCTCGACGCCGCTGCACGACGATCCGCGCTGGCGCTGCCCGACCGTTACGTGGTGCTCACCGGGTCGCCGGCGACGCTGGAGGACGGATTCCGGGCGGCGATCGCCGCCGGTGCGGATGCCGTGGTGCTCGACGCGCCGGAGGGCTCAGAGCCCCGGCTCGCCGAACTCGCCGCGTCGGCCGGACTTCCCGAGTCCCGTGCGCACGTCCGGGGGATGCTGTCGGCGGACGACCGCGCCGCGGTCTTCGCCGCGGCCGCGGCGATCGTGGCGACCGACCCGGGAGCGGCGTGGCCGTGGCGGGTGGTCGAGGCGATGACCCTCGGGGTGCCCGTCGTGGCCGTCGAGGGCGGCACGCACCGCGACGTCATCGCCGACGGAGGGCAGATCGTGGCCGCCGCAGACCTGGCCGACGCCACCGCCGACGCCGTGGGGGCGGGCGCACGACGCTGGAGCGTGCTCGGCGCCGACCGTTCGCGCGCGTTCTCCTGGATGAGCTCGGCCGAGCGCGTCTGGGGACTGCACGCGGACCTGTGACGCCGCCTCCCGCCGCGTGATTGCGCGTGTCAAGCAACAATTCCTGGGAGTTCTCCGACACAATTGATTCATGAGCGGACAGCCCCAGAGTCCTCGACGTATTGTCGCGCCCGGACGGTGGCTGTCGTGCCTCGTCGCCATCACCGCGGTCGTGATCGGCGTGCTCGTTCCTTCGGGAGCGGCGTTCGCCGATCCGTCAGCGGCGGCGCCGGCCACCGCACTGGCGAAGTCGGTGAGTTCCGGCATCCGTCCGATGACTCTCGACGGGTTCGATGCGGGGAACATCATCAGCGATGAGGTGTTCACGAACAAGAACTCGATGACCGAAGCGCAGATCCAGACCTTCTTCAACAGCAAGGTGAGTAGGTGCCTGGGCGGGATCGATGAGTCCGGGCGTCAGATCGTGTGCCTCAAGGACTTCACGATCACCTCCGTGGACAGGCCCGCGGACAAGTACTGCAGCGGATACACGGGAGCCCCCAACGAGTCTGCGGCGCGGATCATCTACCGAGTGGCGCAGTCCTGCAACATCAACCCCCAGGTCCTCATCGTGATGCTCCAGAAGGAGCAGGGACTGGTCACCCACACCTGGCCGAGCATGCGCCGATTCGACGCGGCGCTGGGTCAGGGATGTCCCGACGGCGGTGTGTCCTGCGATCCGAAGTACGTCGGTTTCTTCCATCAGATCTACGGCGCCGCCAGGCAGATGCAGATCTACATGGAGGGCAGGTACTTCACCTACTACGCCCCGGGAAAGACCTGGAACATCTATTGGCATCCTCCCGTTCTCGTGAACGGCCAGTGGGTCTACACCTGTGGTGCCGGTCCTGTGTACGTGGCCAACAAGGCGACGTCCGCGCTTTACTACTACACGCCGTACCAGCCGAATGCGGCGGCGATGCGTGCCGGGTACGGCGAGGGAGACTCGTGCTCCGCATACGGCAACAGGAATTTCTACAACTACTTCACCGACTGGTTCGGACCCACCCGAGGCAGCGTTCACGACCCGATCGGAAACGTGGAGGCGGCGGAATCCCTCCCCGGTTCATTCCGTCTGCGTGGCTGGCTCGCTGACCCGAACTCGGCGGCATCGATCGGCGTGCACGTCTATGTGAACGGCGTGGGGTATCCCTTCGTGGCCAACGGCAATCGTCCGGACGTGGGAGCGGCTTATCCGGATCTCGGCAGCGCCCACGGCTTCGACGTGACGGTACCGGCCACGACGCCCGGCGATGCCTCGGTGTGCATCTACGGCATCAACGTCGGGCCTGGGTCGAACAGGCTACTCGGGTGTCTTCAGATGAGGTCGTACACGGGTTCGCCCATGGGGTACATCGACTCCGCCGTCGGGGTGTCCGGTGGTGTTCAGGTCAGCGGCTGGACCCTCGACCCGGACGTCGCTGCGCCCACGGATGTCCACGTCTACGTCGACTCCGCTGGCATCCCCCTCCGCGCGGACGCGCAGCGCTCCGACGTCGGCGCGATGTACCCGGCTCATGGCTCTGCGCACGGGTTCGCCGCCGCGATACCTGCGAGTCCCGGAGTGCACCAGGTCTGCGCCTACGGGATCAACGTCGGCCCCGGTGCCAACGCCTTGCTCGGATGTGTGAGCGTGACGGTGCCGGTCGCGACAGATCTCGGGAAGGTCCCGGTCGGCAACTTCGAAGGAGCCGCGCCTGGGGCCGGAGGTGCGACGCTGTCCGGATGGACCTTGGACCCGGATACGATCGCGCCGATCTGGTTCGACGTCTCGGTCGACTCGGCAGTGCAGACTTTCCGCGCCGATGCCAACAGGACGGACGTCGGGGCATCCTATCCGCTCTTCGGACCGCGGCACGGGTTCAGCACGTTCGTCACCATGACGGTCGGTAGCCACAACGTGTGCATCACGGCAATCAACAACGGCTCCGGGGGCAACGTCTCCCTGGGGTGCCGAACGGTCGTCGTCTCGTCTCCTGCTCAGGATGCCGGGAGGTCGCCCTTCGGCTACATCGACAGCCTGACGCCCGTGGAGGGCGGCGCGACGTTGTCGGGATGGATGATCGATCCCGACACGACCTCCCCGATCGCCGTGCACGTCTACGTCGACGGCGTCGGTACGCCGTTCATGGCGAACAAGGAGCGATCGGACGTGGCCGCTCTCTACCCGGCATCCGGCTCGCGCCACGGGTTCCGTGAGACGATCCCGATGACCGTCGGCACGCACAACGTCTGCGTTTATGCGATCAACAACGGCGCGGGCCCCAACCCCCTCTTCGGATGCCGGAACGTCACCGTCGTGTCCGGAGATCGTGCGCGGCCTCCCATCGGATACATCGACAGCGTCACCGCGACCACCGGCGCGATCACGGTGTGGGGATGGACCATCGATCCTGATACGACAGAACCCATCGCTGTGCACGTCTACGTCGACGGGGTGGGGACGCCGTTCATGGCGGACAAGGACCGACCCGACGTCGCCACCGCGTACCCCGCGTCGGGTCCACGGCACGGGTTCAAGGAGACGTTCGCCGCGGCGGCGGGCACCCACAACGTCTGCGTGTACGCCATGAACAACGCAGCAGGGGCGAACCCGCTTCTCGGTTGTGTGAGCGTGAATGTCCCCTAGGAAACACATCGACGACAGAGGCGGCTATGCGGTGGTTCATCGCATAGCCGCCTCTGTCGTCGATGTCCGGAACTATGCCAAGTAGTCCCTCAGCGAGACCTCGGCGTCTGCGGGCTCGAATCCGGTGCTGCGGATCTTCTCGAGCGTCAGCTCGCTGTTCGCTGGGCGCGGCGCGACCGGCGTGGTCGTCGAGCCGAAGTACTCCTGGGTAGACACGCCGGTCACCCGAGACGGGTCGTGACCCGTGAGCTCGAAGATCTGCGCGGCGATCTGCGCCCAGGACCGCGCAGCGCCTGAGCCGGTCACGTTGTACGTGCCGTAAGGTGCTCCGGACGTCAGCAGGTGCACGATGGCCTCGGCGATGTCGGCGGTGAACGTCAGGCGTCCGATCTGGTCGTCGACGACCTTCGGGTCGACCCCGCGCTCGGCGAGGGACGCCATCGTGCGCACGAAGTTCTTCCCTTCGCCGATGACCCAGGACGTGCGCAGGACGAAGTGGCGAGGGACGGTGCTGACGATCGCGTCTCCGGCGGCTTTCGTCTGGCCGTAGACGCCGAGAGGGCACAGGGGATCGTCTTCGGTGTAGGGCCCGGTCTTGGCTCCGTCGAACACGTAGTCGCTCGAGACGTGCACCAGGGTGATGCCGTTCTCCGCGGCGATCCGTGCGAGGGCGGCGACGCCCGTGACGTTTGCCGCCCACGCATCGACGCGCCCTTCGGGAGTCTCGGCGGCATCGACGGCGGTGTAGGCGGCCGCGTTGACGATCGTGTCGTAGTCGCGCCAGCGTCGCGACGTCACGAAGGTCGGGTCTGCGAGGTCGAGAGCGTCGCGACCTGCGTATTCGTAGCGCGAGGAGTCCCCGAGGGCTTCGCGCAGGGCGAGGCCGAGCTGGCCGTTCGCTCCGATGACGAGCGTCTTCTTCGGCGGAATCGGCGTGACATCGGCGAGACGAGGGTGCGCGAGATCCTTCGCGGAGATCTCGACGTCGGAGAGCGGGATCGGCCAGGCGATCGCGGCGGTCTCGTCGGCGAGGTTCAGGAACGAGTACTCCGCGTCTGCGGACCAGTGGTCGTTGACCAGATACGCGTACGCGGTGTCCGGCTCGAGCGTCTGATAGGAGTTTCCGACGCCGCGCGGCACGAAGACGGCCCGTGACGGGTCGATCTCCGTCGTGAAGACGGCACCGAACGTGGGGCCTTCGCGCAGATCCACCCACGCACCGAAGATGCGCCCCGTGGCGACCGACACCCATTTGTCCCAGGGCTCGGCGTGGATACCACGAGTCGTGCCGACCTCGTCGTTGAAGGAGATGTTGTTCTGCACCGGGCCGAAGTCCGGGAGACCGGCGGCGACCATCTTCTCGCGCTGCCAGTTCTCTTTGAACCATCCGCGCGAGTCGCCGTGGACCGGCAGTTCGGCGACGAACAGGCCGGGAATCGCTGTCTCGGTGAGCGAGAGACCCTTGCCGAACTCCGTCATCACTGTCCCTTGGACGCGTAGAACGACTCTGTAGCGTCCTTGGACGGAGCCCACCACGCCTCGTTGTCGCGGTACCAGGCGATGGTCGAGGCGAGGCCGGACTCGAAGTCCCCGTAGGTGGGCGTCCACCCGAGCTCGGTGCGCAGCTTCGTCGAGTCGATCGCGTAGCGCAGGTCGTGGCCCGCGCGGTCGGTCACGTGGTCGTACGCGTCGGCCGGCTGACCCATCTCCGTGAGGATGAGCTCCACCACCGACTTGTTGTCCTTCTCGCCGTCTGCGCCGATGAGATAGGTCTCGCCGATCTCACCCTTCTCGAGGATGGTGAGGACGGCCGAGGAGTGGTCGTCGGCGTGGATCCAGTCGCGCACGTTCTGACCGGCGCCGTAGAGCTTCGGACGGATACCGCGGATCACGTTCGTGATCTGGCGCGGAATGAACTTCTCGACGTGCTGATAGGGGCCGTAGTTGTTCGAGCAGTTCGAGATCGTCGCCCTTACGCCGAATGAACGCACCCATGCGCGAACAAGGAGGTCACTGCCCGCCTTGGTGGAGGAATACGGAGAGGACGGGTTGTACGGGGTCGACTCGGTGAACCGCTCGGGGTCGTCCAGCTCGAGGTCTCCGTATACCTCGTCGGTGGAGATGTGGTGGAAGCGACGGTCGTAGCGACGCGCGGCCTCGAGGAGGGTGTACGTGCCGATGATGTTCGTGTCGAGGAACGGGCGCGGGTCGTGCAGCGAGTTGTCGTTGTGAGACTCGGCGGCATAGTGGACCACCGCGTCGACCTCCGAGAACAAGGAATCGACCAGCTCTGCGTCTGCGATGTCGCCCTCGACGAACCGGAGACGGTCGGAGGGGAGCCCGGCGAGCGACGCCCTGTTGCCCGCGTAGGTCAGCTTGTCGAGAACGGTGACGTGGGCGTCGGTGTTCCCGATGACGTGGTGCACGAAGTTGGAACCGATGAATCCGGCACCGCCGGTGACGAGCAGTCTCTGCATGGCCACCAGCGTACCGGGCAGGGTTGCAGGGGATTCGCGGCGTTTGTTCAGGTGCGCGCGATCAGGGAGACTATTACCCATGCGTGGCATCATTCTCGCCGGCGGCACAGGCTCCCGGTTGCACCCGATCACCCTCGGCGTCTCGAAGCAGCTGGTCCCGGTCTACGACAAGCCGATGATCTACTACCCGCTGTCGACGCTGATCCTTGCGGGCATCCGAGACATCCTGATGATCACGACGCCTCATGACGCGGAGTCCTTCCAGAGGCTCCTCGGCGACGGTTCCAAGTTCGGCGTCTCCATCACCTACAAGACGCAGCCGTCGCCCGACGGGCTTGCGCAGGCGTTCATCCTCGGGGAGGAGCACATCGGCTCCGACTCCGCGGCGCTCGTCCTCGGCGACAACATCTTCTACGGGCAGGGGATGGGCACCCAGCTGCGTCAGTACACCGAGCTCGATGGCGGAGTCGTGTTCGGCTACTGGGTCGACGACGCGACCGCGTACGGGGTCGTCGAGTTCGACTCCGCGGGCAACGTCGTCTCCCTCGAGGAGAAGCCGGAGGTGCCCAAGAGTAACTACGCCGTCCCCGGACTCTACTTCTACGACAACGACGTGATCGAGATCGCCAAGAACCTCAAGCCGTCTCCGCGCGGGGAGCTCGAGATCACCGACGTCAATCGCGAGTACCTGGAGCGCGGCAAGCTCAAGGTGCAGCTGCTCACCCGTGGCACCGCCTGGCTCGACACCGGCACGTTCGACTCGCTGGCCGAGGCGACCGACTTCATCCGCACGGTGGAGAAGCGACAGGGGCTCTCGATCGGATGTCCGGAGGAGGTCGCCTGGCGGATGGGCTTCCTCACCGACGACGAGCTCCGCGAGCGTGCGGAGCCCCTGCGCAAGAGCGGGTACGGCGAGTACTTGCTCAAGGCGCTGCAGCAGGGAGGCCGTTGAGTGGTGTCGCAGGGCGTGCTCCCGGCGCCGCGACGGGCGGTTGTCTTCGCGCTCACCGGAGAGTCGCGCACGCTGGACCCCTCGACGGTTGCCGCCATCCGGGTCCTTCGTCCCTACGCGACCAATTTCGTGGTGACGACGCCGACCGGCGTCGACGGCGCGGAGGCTCACCTCGCCGACCTCGACCTGCGGATCGTGCCCGTCTCGACGCCTCGATTCTCGCCGGACAACTACCGAGACGGACTCGAGGCCCTGAAGCCCCTGTTCGGTGAGATCGACGAGGTCGTCCTCACCGGCGATGGATGGTTCGGACCGCTCGACTCGTTCGAGGCGATGCTCGATCGCATGGACGCGGTTCCCGCCGACGGTTGGCAGGTGGCGGAGATCTCCGGCGAGCCGGACGCTTCGTTCGACGCTCAGGGGCACCCCCTGCGCGTGATGCCGTGGGCGTGGTTCGTCGCACGCAGGGCGCTCTTCGAGAGCGCGGCATGGGAGCGCTTCTGGTCGGATCCGCCCCGGGGTCTGGGCGCGGTCGAGCTCGAGCGCGCCGCCGCCGGGGTGTTCGCCGCCCACGGACATCGCATCGATCACGCCTTCGCCGCGGCCGACTATCCCACGTCGAACGCGCCCGCGCACGTGCCTGACCTCCTCATCGAAGACGGCTATCCCTTCCTCGATCGCGGGGTGTTCGGCTGGTATCCGACGTATCTCGACAAGCACGGGATCATCGGCGCCGACATCCTCGACGTCGCGGAGCGGCATGGGCTCGATCGTGACCGCGTCCTGGGATCGCTGGCGCGCACCATCCAGCCGCGAACACTCAACGCGAACGCGGGTCTGTTGGAGATCATGCCCCAGGGTGCTGTTCTGCCGGGCACGAACACGACCGCTCTGCGCATCGCAGCTGTCGTGTACGCGCGGGACCTCCCTGCCTTCGAGTCGCTGTGCGCACAGCTGGCGAACCTTCCGGCCGGGTTCGACCTCGTCGTGACGACGACCGACGGACGCAAGGCGGCGAAGATCGAGCGCTTCGTGGAGTCCCGTGAGCTCGGCAACTCCCGGCTCGATGTGCGGGTCACCCCGTCTCGCAAGGGACGGGACATGGCCGACTTCTTCGTCGGGTGCCACGATCTCCTCCTGGAGCGGGAGTACGACGTCCTCGTCAAGGTGCATGCGCGCAAGCACGTCAAGAAGACGCTGAACGTGGCGCGCTACTTCACCCGCTATCAGACGGAGAACCTTCTCGCATCCCCCGAGTACGTGCAGAACGTGCTCGACCTCTTCGCGAGGAAGCCTCAGCTCGGAATCGTCTTCCCGCCGATGATGCACATCGGCTACTCGATCGTCGGCACCGGGTGGGGAGGCCGTCGCACGCGCATCTCGGCATCGAGGTTCTTGAAGATGCTCGACGTGCACGTGCCCCTGGAGCAGGTGTCGCCGCTGGCGCCGTTCGGGGGGATGTGGATGTGCCGGCCGGAGGCGCTCGCCGTGCTCGCTGAGAAGCGCCTCTCGTATCGCGACTACTCCTCGACGGGACCGATCAAGGACTTCGCCCGGGTACAAGAGCGTGTGGTCGCGCACGTCGCAGGCGAGGCCGGCTACTACGCGCAGACGGTCCTCACCTCCGAGCACGCGTCGATCAGCCACACCGCGCTCGACTACAAGGTCGATCAGCTGTTCTCGACGACCCGCGGTTACCCGGCCGATGCGATCCCGCTGATCCAGCGCGCCGGGCGGATGAGCGGCACCGGGCTGTTCGGTCTGTCCCGCATGTATCTCACTCTCAACCATCCGGTTCTCGCTGCGCTCGCCAGCCCGGCCTACCGCGCTGCGTATCTAGCGATCTTCGTGGCCAAGTCGGGACGGAAGGCCCTCAGATACGCGCGTCGACGCATCCGCAACTATCGGGGAGGCTTCTGATGAGGACCGCCGAGCTCACCACCTACCCGTCCCGCGCCGCCTCCGCCTTCCCCGCGGGCGGTCGTCGCGTCCTCGTCTACGTCGTGTACGACCGCCGCGGCGAGGTCGAGGACTATGTGCCGTATGCCCTCACGGACCTGCGGAGGTTCTGCGATCGCATCCTCGTGGTCTCCAACGGTCCCCTCACCGCTTCCGGCCGTGAGATCCTCGAAGGCGTCGCCGACGAAGTTCTGGAGCGGGAGAACACCGGGTTCGACATCTGGGGCTACAAGCACGGCCTCGATCACCTCGGCGAGGCCATCGCCGAGTACGACGAGGTGATCCTCGCCAACGACACCTGGTTCGGGCCGGTGCGTCCTTTCGACCCGGTGTTCGAGCGGATGGACAAGCAGGAGCTCCACTTCTGGGGGATGACGGATCACCTGCGCGTCGAGCCGAACCCATTCACCCGACGCGACTATCTGGCATACCATCTGCAGTCCTACTGGCTGGTGGTGCGCAAGGAGCTCGTGGCGAGCACGGAGTGGATCGACTACTGGGCCTCCTTGCCTGTGATGAACGGCTACGAGGACGCGGTCGTGAAGCACGAGGCCGTCTTCACCGAGCGGTTCACCTCGTACGGCTTCGTCGGCGAGGTGGCCTTCCCGACGATCACCGACAAGATCGAGAACCATGCCGTGCTGTACGCGGAGCAGCTGCTCGACGCGGGCTGCCCGACGCTCAAGCGGCGGCCGTTCTTCCAGTGGCCCCCCTACCTCGATCGGCTCGCCGTAGTGGGGAAGTGGACGCTCGAGGCGGCCGCGCGGTACGGGTACCCCATGGAGATCCTCATGCAGGATCTCGCCCGCAACGTCGAGCCGCGCACGCTCAACGCCGACGCGGCCCTGCTCGACGTCATCTCGGAGCACGAGGCCCGGTACGACGAGAAGACCCCACTGCGCACGCTCGCGATCGCGCATGTGTACTATCCCGAGCTGGCGGGGGAGATGCTCGACGGCATCGACCGGCTCCCGGGCGCCTACGACCTCATCGTCACGACCTCCGATGACGGGAGGGCCGCGCAGATCAGGAGCGCCCTGGCCGGACGGCCGTCGCGCGGAAGCGTCGATGTGCGGATCGTCGGCTCGAACGACGGCCGCGACCAGAGCGCGTTCCTCATCGCATGCCGGGAGGAGCTCCTCAGCGGCGACTACGAGCTGATCGTCAAGATCCACTCCAAGAAGACGCCGCAGGACGCCTTCAACCCCGGTCGTCTCTTCGCGAGACAGCAGTTCGAGAACATGCTTCCGAGCGAGGGATACGTCGCGAACGTGGTCGGCCTCTTCCAGCGGGAGCCCGGCCTGGGGCTCGCGTATCCGCCCATGGTGCACATCGGCTATGGAACGATGGGCCATGCCTGGTGGGACAACCGTCCGTTGTTCGTGGAGATCGCCGCGCGGCTCGGCGTCAAGGTCCCGGTGGATCAGCTGTCGCCTCTCGCACCGTTCGGATCGATGTACTTCGCTCGACCGGAAGCGCTGAGGCTGCTCATCGACGGCGGATGGTCGTACGAGGACTTCGGCGGCGCGGACGAGTACAAGGACGGCGGGTTGGCCCACGTGCTGGAGCGGATGCCGTCGTACGCTGCGGGTGAGCTCGGCTACCACACCCGCACGATCGCCAACCCTTCCTACCTGGCCAGGAGCTACACGGCGCTGGAGTACAACCTCGATCAGATGTCCAGCACGATGACGGACACGACGATGCAGCAGATCGAGCGCATGCGTGCGGCGGGCGATTTCGGCGACGGGCGCCTCGAGGACTTCGCGTACATGTACGCGCGGATGAACAGACCAGAATTGGAACCACGGATCCGTGCGGTCTTCGACCGTGTCGTACCGTGGCGGCGCCGTCTCGGCCGATTGCGGCCATCGCGGATCCTTCGCAGAATCCTGCCGAAGCCCGGCAGCAAGGGAGCATGAATCGGATGACAGAGTCAACGCCCACGGCGGCTGCCGCGCGGTTCGCGCGGATCGCCACGCTGCCCATGCGCAGCATCGGCGCAGTGGGGAAGGGGGCCACGGGAGGATTCTTCGGCCCCTTCCGGGAGCTCGTCGACCATCGGGAGATGCTGACTCTTCTCGTCAAGAGAGACCTCAAAGCCCGGTACAAGGACTCCGCACTCGGGTTTCTCTGGGTGCTCGCGCGGCCGCTCATGCAGCTCGCGATCTACTTCGTCGTGCTGGGGCACTTCCTCGGGGCTGCACGCGGCATCCCGGACTTCGCCATCTACGTGTTCGCCGGGCTCACGGCGATGGGGCTCTTTCAGGAGATCCTGGTCGGCGGCACCGGATCCATCCTCGCCAACTCCGGTCTGGTCAAGAAGGTCTATGTCCCGCGGGAGGTGTTCCCCCTGGCGAGCACCGGCGCCGCGTTGTTCAACTTCGGAGTACAGCTCGTCGTCCTGTTGATCGCCACGATCGCGATCGGCAAGCCGCCACTGCATGAGGGACTCGTCTACTTCATCCCGGCGCTCGCGCTCATCGTCGTCTTCGGGCTCGCGCTTGCACTGCTGTGCGGTGCCGTCAACGTGTATCTGCGAGACACTCAGTACCTGGTCGATGTGCTCACGATGATCCTGTTCTGGGCGTCGCCCGTGGTCTACGCCTGGCAGATGGTGTCGAACATCGTCACCGTGCCCTGGCTGGTCGAGGCCTACACCAACAATCCGCTGACGCTGGCGGTGCTCGGTTTCCAGCGTGCCTTCTGGGTCTCGGGCGACGCTGTGGCATGGCCCGAGAATCTGATGGTGCGCATGCTCGTGGCGCTGGCGATCGGCCTCGTCCTGCTCTTCGTGAGCCATCGAATCTTCCTGCGTCTGCAGGGGAACTTCGCGCAGGAGCTGTGAGTATGTCTGAGAAGAGTTCATCGGTCATCGACGTGCCGGCGCCCGAGGTCGTACGGGTCAAGGACGTCTCCAAGCGGTTCACGGTGCGCAAGGATTCCTCGCTCAAGGAGCGGGTGGTGACGCTCGGACGTGCCGGCCGTCAGCACCGTCAGGATTTCTGGGGTCTCAGCGACGTGAGCCTCGTGATCAACGCGGGTACCACGATCGGCCTGATCGGCCACAACGGCTCGGGCAAGAGCACGTTGTTGAAGGTTCTCGGCGGCATCATCCAACCGACGACCGGCGTCGTCGAACAGCGGGGTCGTGTCGCCGCGCTCCTCGAACTCGGAGCCGGCTTCCACCCGGACCTCACCGGTCGGGAGAACGTGTACCTGAACGGATCGGTGCTCGGGCTCAGCCGGGAGGAGGTCGACGCGCAGTTCGACACCATCCTCGAATTCTCCGGCGTGGGCGAGTTCATCGACACTCAGGTGAAGTTCTACTCCTCCGGCATGTACGTGCGCCTCGCCTTCGCGATCGCTGTGCACACCGACCCCGACATCCTCCTCGTCGACGAGGTCCTCGCTGTGGGGGACGAGCAGTTCCAGCAGAAGTGCCTCGCGAAGATCAAGGACTTCCAGGCCGAGGGGCGGACGATCATCATCGTCAGCCATGCGCTCGACCAGATCAAGTCGCTGTGCGACCGTGTGGTCGTGATGGACAAGGGCAAGCTCGTCTACGACGGCATCCCGGTGACCGCCATCGACAGGTTCCGCAAGCTGCTCGCGGACAACGCCGTCGGTCAGGCTCGTCCTGACCAGGTCTCCCGTGCGCTGGAGATCCGCGCGATCGAGGTCCGCGATGGAGAGGGTCGAGCTCTGGAGGAGGTCCGCGCAGGGGAGGACGTCACCCTGCTGGTGGACGTCGAGATGATCCGACCGATCGAGCGATGGGCGATCGGGTTCAGTGTCGACTCCTCTCTCGGTCAGATCGCCCTGGCGTCGAACACGGACCTGCTGGACATCGTGCTCGATCCGTTGACGGCCTCCCGGAGGGTCGCGATCACGTTCACCACCGACGGTCTCGCCCCTGGTAGGTACACCGTGAACGTGAACGCCTCCGGCATCAGCGAACCGACCTCGCACGGACTCATGAACGGCGCGGACTTCACCGTGCTCGGCGACGTCAACTCGGTGGGACCGGTCGCCACCTCCGTGCAGATCGCATGACGGACGGGGGACGCTCCAGCGCGACGCTGGTCTCCATCATCGTCCCGGTCTACAACGCGGGACGGCATCTCGAGCCCTGCGTGCGGTCGCTCCTGGTGCAGACGCACTCCGCGATCGAGGTGCTGCTCGTCGACGACGGTTCGACGGACGGCTCCGGGGCGCTGTGCGATCGGCTCGCGGGCGAGGACGACCGGATCATCGTCCTGCACCAGCCCAATGGAGGCATCGCCGTTGCGCAGAACGCGGGGCTGGACGCGGCTTCGGGCGAGCTGATCACATTCTGCGACAACGATGACCTGATGGCTCCTCGCATGATCGAGCGCCTCGTCGGGCTCATCGAATCCACGGACTCGGACATGAGCTGCTGTCGCTGGCAGAACATCGGAGCCAGCAAGGGGAGCGCAGCGCTGGAGGCCGAGGCCGATCGTCCCTTCGGGGAATCGATCGTCTTCGACGATCCCGCTGTGGCCTACCAGACGGTCTTCTCCTTGGCATTGCGCCGCATCTTCCGTGTCGAGCTCCGGTACTTCAGTGAGGCGAACTGGGGCAAGCTCTACCGGGCGAGTCTCTTCGACGGGGTGCGTTTCCCTAGCGGACGCTTTGCCCAGGACGTGGATATCGCCATGCCTCTCTATGCGCAGATGCGGCGTGTGGCCTCCTGCGCTGATCCGCTCTACTACTGGTTGCAGCGCGGCGACAGCGTCTCGCATGCGCTACGCAGCGCGTCGTACTACTCCGACATCGTTCGCGCCCATATGCACGCCTTCGACGTCGCGCAGGGGATGGGGATCCTCCCGGCGCGCGCGTACACCGGGATGACGGCGCTGAGGTTCGAGAGGCGTGCCGCGCGTACTCCCGAGGAGCTCGCGCGGTACCGCACGGATCGTGCTCTGGTGCGGGAGCGCAGAAGGAGCCTCGGCGTGTGGCGGAGGTTCGTGTGCGCGGCGATGCACGTCGAGAGGCTCCTCGAGGTGAAGGTCTACGACCTCACGGTGCACCGGAGGCGCTGAGTCCTCACTCCCGGCCGGGCAGAGCCTCGGTTCCGGCAGCGGTATCGGCCGACACCACGGAGAGGTCGGCCGCATCCACGGGCTGTTCGTCGGCGGTCGCCTCGGATGCCGACACCGTCGACGGCTCCGAGTCCGCTCCGGACGCCGACGGCGACGTCGCGACCGTGTCGACGGCGGGCGCCGCCGCGCTGCGGACGAGGAGGATCAGGCACGCGGCGAAACTGACGCTGCCGATCACCCAGACGGCGAGCGGGGACGGTGCGAAGCTCCACCACCATTCCGCACGCTTGCCGGGATCCAGGCTCAGCGTGTCCAGGCCCGTGGTGTAGCGGCGGATGTTGTAGTAGAGCGCCACGGCAGCGCTCGCCGCGAGCGCGAGGGATGCCATGATGCCGCGCATGCCGGACCACGACGAGATCTTCCCGAGGCGGAGGCCTGCGACACCGGCCGCGATCACCAGCAGCGGCAGGATGTAGCGCGGCTGGACGAGCTCTCCCACGACCGCGTTCGATCGGGCGAGCAGCACGAACGGCACGAGCCAGAACGCGGCGATGGCGAGAAGGAGGGCGATCGTCTGACGAGTGAACCGCCGCCCGAATCCGACTACCAGGACCGCTCCGAAGACCGCGACGCCGATGAACGGGACCACCGGGGGGAGAGGGGTGTCGAGCCAGCCCAGCCCCCAACCGCCGAGTGCGCCGCGCCACAGGTCGGGGACGCCGACGAAGTTCGACAGGTGCTGCGCGAGGTTCAGCGGAGGCTTCTCGTTGCCGATGCCGGCGATGCCGAGTCCGTCGGAGACGGCGTTGCTCTGCCCGGTGGAGAGGTAGAAGGCGACCGACATCACCGCGATGACCGCGACCATGACCGCCGGCAAGAGGAGGCGCTTGAGGCTGCGGGCGCCGAGGATCACGCCGATGATCGCGCCGAACACGGCGTATGCAGCGGCGTCTGCGCGTGCACCGGCACCGATGAGGGTGGCGAACACGGCGAAAGCCGCCAGGGCGTAGCGTCGCCAGCCCTCTGTGCGGAACGTCCCGTACACGGTGATCCACACGGTGCTCGCCGACAGGAGCGCCCACGAGGACGGGTTCGTCGAGCCGTAGAGGAACAGGCCCAGCGGCACCGAGGTGACGACGGCGCCGACGACGAAGGCAGGCCGGAGCCGTCGGGGGAGGAGGAAGAACGCCGTCGTGAGGAAGGCGACCGCGAAGAGCGAGTTGAAGAGCCGCATCGCGACCGTCGCGGCCTCGACGTCCTTGCTCGCGAACACCGACATCACGGCGTAGAAGACCTTGGGGTAGAGGCCATCGATGTTCGCACGATCGACCTCCGTCATCGAGGTCGAGTGCTGGTCCCAGCACTCGGCGCTGAGGTCGGCTCGGAAGACGTAGCACATCGACGTCGTGACGGACGTCGGTATGTCGCGCGCGGTCTCCTCTGCCGCATCCGCCGTGCCCGCGCTCGGATTCTCGCAGAGGCCCTCGCGATCACCCAGACCGCACCAGATCGATGCGAGGTGGAAGTTGTCGTCGGGGCTGGAGCCGACTGCCGAGCCCAAAGACCAACTCGCGAAGGTGAACAGCAGAAGCAGGGGTGCGAGGATCTTGACCAGCAGCATGCGGTGTCGCGAGAAGGTCTTCATCACGACGATCGTACCGTGCGGTGCCTGCGAGCCTCGCCAGCCGACGTCCGGCGTCCCGCGGTTCTGTCCATGGCACGGGTAGTCTTAGATCACCATGTCTTCCACCGCCGAGCGCGCCCTCATCATCGTCCCCGCGTGGAACGAGTCCCAGAACGTCGGCAACACCGTCCGTGAGATCCTCGCGGCAGACGCGGGGTACGACGTCGTGGTCGTCGATGACGGCTCCACCGACGACACCGCTGCCCAGGCGCAGGCCGCGGGCGCACGTGTGCTCCGTCTTCCGTTCAACATGGGGGTCGGCGGCGCGATGCGCACCGGGTTCACCTATGCGCAGCGCAAGGGGTATGGGATGGCGATCCAGGTGGACGCCGATGGTCAGCACAACCCGGCCGACATCGCGGCCGTGCTCGGCGGCCTCGAGCTCGCCGACATCTCCATCGGGGCGCGGTTCGCCGAGGTGGGCGACTACAAGGCGAAGGGACCGCGCCGCTGGGCGATGAAGATGCTCGCCGGAGTGATCTCCCGCATCAGCGGAGTGCGCCTGACCGATGTGACATCGGGGTTCCGCGCGGCGAACCATCGCGCGATCGCGCAGTACGTGCACTACTACCCGGCGGAGTATCTCGGAGACACGATCGACTCGCTCGTCGGCGCGATCCACTCCGGGCTCACCGTCACCCAGGTGCCCGTGGCCATGCGCCCCCGTGCCCACGGCAAGCCCAGCCATAATCCCATCGCCGCCGCCCGGTATCTGCTGAGGGCCACGTTCGCGTTGGCCCTCGCGCTGATGCGCGGGCGACGACGCAGTCAGGAGGTGTCCGCATGATCGCCGCACTCGGAGTGATCTTCGCCCTCGCCGTCCTCGCCGTGATCCTCACGCTGCTGCTGCGCCGCCAGTTGCGGGAGAAGTACGCGATCATGTGGCTGCTGATCGGCGTCGCCATCCTCGTGCTGGCGATCTTCCCGGAGCTCCTGGTCGGCCTCTCCAGGCTTCTCGGCGTCGCCGTTCCGTCCAATCTGATATTCGCGCTGGCGCTGGTGCTGCTCGTCGGCGTGGCCCTTCATCTCTCCTGGGAGCTCTCGCAGGCTGAAGACGAGGTGAGGCGGGTGGCTGAGGAGGTCACCCTGCTGCGTGCAGACGTCGAGGAGCTGCGGACCGCCCTCGACGGCGCCGATGCCGCGGCCCCGGCCGCCGAGGATCTGCGACAGCATCCCGATGACGACCGCTGAGGACACGAAGAGGGGCCTGCGCTGGGTCCTCTTCGCGACGGCGGTGGCCGGCGGGCTCGGCTATGTGACTCAGCTCGTCGCCCCTCGGATGCTCGACGACGCGGCGTACGTCGCGTTCTCCGTGCTCTGGTCGACCGTCTACCTGAGCGTGTCCGCGATGTCGGGCGTGCAACAGGAGGTGACCAGGGCGACCCGGCCGTCGCGCGATCACGCGCCGAGCACGGTGCTGCGAACTTTCACCCTCGTCGGGGTCGGGGCGGTGCTGATCGCCGCGTGCGTTCTCGGCCTTGCTCTCGGTGCGGGCTCTGTCCCCATTCCTGGACTGGCGCTCTCCGGCGTGATCGCGGTCGGATTGACCGGCTATCTGCTGACCGCTGTTCTCAGCGGGGTGCTCTACGGCATCCGACTCTGGCGCGATGTGGCGCTCGTCATGATCCTCGACGGGGCCTTCCGCACGGCGTTCCTCCTCTTCGGATTCTGGCTTCACCTTCCCGTCATCTGGCTGGCGTGCGGCATCGCATTCCCGTTCGGCCTCGCCTTCCTCGTCACCTGGATGACGGCGCGGTCGCGGGTCGTCGGCGCCTTCGCGCTCGACGTGGGCTTCGGACCGCTGTCGCGCAACGTGCTCTCCACCGTGATCGCCGCGGCCTGCAACGGTGCGATGATCTCCGGACTGCCGCTCCTGATCGGCCTGACCGGGCATCAGGAATCCTCGGCCGAGCTCGGCGCGGTCATGCTCGCGATCACACTGTCCCGGGCGCCCATCGTCGTGCCCATCCTCGCCCTGCAGAGCTTCCTCATCTCCGCTGTCTTCCGCGGGCGCGCTCAGGCGAGCCCGGCGCGACTCCTCGCGCTCGTCGGAGCGGCGCTCGGCGCCGTGCTCGCCTTGGCAGCGCTCGCCTACGGGGTCGGACCCTGGCTGCTGCAGCTCATCTCGGCCGGCAGGTACGAGATCAATCCCTTGACGATGGCCCTCATCGTGGCCAGCGCAGGACTGGTGGGTCTCATGTGCGTCACCGGTCCTGCCCTGGTGGCGGAGCACAGGCACACGGCGAACGTCGTCGGATGGGTGATCGCCGCGGCGCTCACCGTCGGCGGACTGTTGCTGCCGCTTCCCCTCGTGGACCGCATCGAGGTCGCACTGATCGTTCCGCCCCTCGTGGGAATGGTCGTCCACGTGGGAGTTCTCCTCGCTCGACGCGCTCCGGGCGGATCCGGGCGTCGGAAGCGGCTCCGCTAGACTGGATGGGGGCCTCGCCCCGACCACCGCGATCCAGGAGCTCCCTTATGACCGAAACCAAGACGACGAAGCGCGCCCTCATCACCGGCATCACCGGACAGGACGGCAGCTATCTCGCCGAACTCCTCCTGTCGAAGGGATACGAGGTACACGGGCTGATCCGTCGTTCTTCTTCGTTCAACACGCAGCGGATCGATCACATCTACCAGACCGCTCAGGCGGACGACCATCGTCTGTTCCTGCACTTCGCCGATCTCGCGGACGGCTCGCGGCTGGTCACCCTCCTCAACGAGATTCAGCCCGACGAGGTCTACAACCTCGCTGCGCAGTCGCACGTCCGTGTCAGCTTCGACGAGCCGGAGTACACCGGCGACGTGACCGGCCTCGCGACCACGCGTCTGCTCGAGGCGATCCGTGCCGCTCACATCGATTGCCGCTTCTATCAGGCATCGAGCTCCGAGATGTTCGGTGCGACCCCGCCGCCGCAGAACGAGGAGACCCCGTTCTACCCGCGATCGCCCTACGGCGTCGCGAAGGTGTACTCGTACTGGATCACGAAGAACTATCGCGAGGCGTACGGGCTGTTCGCCGTGAACGGCATCCTGTTCAACCACGAATCCCCGCGCCGCGGTGGCACGTTCGTCACCCGTAAGATCACGCGCGCCGCCGCCCGCATCAAGGCCGGACTCCAGGACGAGCTCTTCCTGGGCAACCTCGATGCAGTGCGTGACTGGGGCTATGCCCCGGAGTACGTCGAGGGCATGTGGCGGATGCTGCAGCACGACGAGCCGACCGACTACGTGCTCGCCACCAACACGGCTTACACCGTGCGCGACTTCCTCCAGTTCTCGTTCGAGCACGTCGGACTCGACTGGGAGAAGCACGTCCGCTTCGACGAGCGTTACCTGCGACCAACCGAGGTAGACGCGTTGATCGGCGACTTCGGCCGGGCGAAGGATCTGCTGGGCTGGGAGCCCAAGGTACTCACCCCTCGCCTGGCGCAGATCATGGTCGACGCCGATGTCGCTGCTCTCGAGGTCGAGGGCACCCACTTCGTCGATCAGGTCCAGAGCTGACGTCGGGTGCGCGCACTTCTCACTGGAGCCGGCGGAATGCTCGGCTCCAGCATCGCCGAGCGGTGGGCCGTCGCGCGCCCCGACGATGAGCTGATCACCGTCGCGCACCGGGACGTCGATCTGCGTGATGCCGCAGCCACCCTCGAGGTGGTCGTGGACACGCGGCCCGACGTCGTCATCCATGCTGCGGCGTATGTCGGCGGTATCGGCGACAAGATCGCGAGGCCGCTGCCGTACCTGTTGGACAATCTGGGCATCGACCGCTCCGTGATCGGCGCATCCATCGAGGCCGACGTGCCGAGTCTGGTGTACATCGCCAGCGCCGCGGCCTATCCCGCTGAGGCACTCAGCCCCATTGCGGAATCCCAGCTGTTCCAAGGGAATCTGGAGCCCGCGAACGAGGGCTACGGGCTCGCCAAGCTCGCCGGGCTGACAGCGGTCAGATACGCCGCACAGCAGACGGGGCGCGCCTTTCGTGCAGTGCTCCCGTCGAACCTGTACGGCCCGAAGGACACCTTCGATCCCGAGCGGGCGCACCTCATCGCGTCGACCCTGCGCAAGACCCATCAGGCCAAGGCCGAGGGGCTCCACGCTGTCGAGGTGTGGGGCGACGGCACGGCGCGTCGGGAGTTCACCTTCGCTCCAGATCTCGCGGCATGGCTGGTGAGCAGCCTCGACAGGCTCGGCGACTGGCCGACGATCATGAACGTCGGAGCGGGTACCGACCACAGCGTGCGCGAGTTCTACGAGTTCGCCGCCGAGATCGTGGGGTTCACCGGTGCGTTGGACTTCGACACCTCGCGACCGAGCGGCGTACCCCAGCGTCTGATCGATTCCTCGCTCGCACGACAGCATGGTTGGCAGCCGACCACGTCGATGATCGACGGAATGCGTGCGAGCTACGACTCCTACCTGACCCAGATTGCGAACGGAGACCTCCGATGACTTCCCCTGCCCCCGCGTACCCTCTTGCGACGACCACCTGGGACGATGCCGAATACGCCGCGATCGCGCGAGTGACCGAGAGCGGCCGCTTCACGATGGGTCCGCTGGTCAAGGAGTTCGAAGCGGCATTCGCCGCGCATTTCGGAGCTCGTTTCGGCGTGATGGTGAACTCCGGAAGCTCGGCTAACCTGATCGCGATCGCCGCCGCCGTGCTCGATCCGCGAATCGACCTGTCTCGCGGCGATGAGGTCCTGGTGCCGGCGGTGTCCTGGCCGACCACCTACTACCCGCTCACGCAGTACGGCCTGAGGCCGCGCTTCGTGGATATCGACGTCGACACGTTGAACATGGACCTCGATCTCCTCGAGCAGTCCATCGGACCGCGCACGAAGGCCGTGTTCGCCGTGAACCTCCTCGGAAACCCGAACGACTTCGTTCGCCTCCGTGCGATCGCCGAGCGTCACGGTCTCGTTCTGCTCGAGGACAACTGCGAGTCGCTCGGGGCCGTCAGCGGCGGAATCTCGGCGGGAACCGCGGGCTTGGCCGGCACGTTCAGCTCTTTCTTCTCGCACCACATCGCCACCATGGAGGGCGGTGTGATCGTCACGGACGACGAGCAGCTCTACCAGGAGATGATCTCGCTGCGTTCCCACGGCTGGACCCGTGACCTGCCCGATCAGAACCACGTGCACGACAAGACCGGGAATGCGTGGGACGATCTCTTCCGCTTCGTCCTCCCCGGCTACAACGTCCGTCCCCTTGAGATGGAGGGCGCGCTGGGCATCGAGCAGCTGAAGAAGGTTCCGGCCCTGATCTCCGGACGCCGGGAGAACGCGCGCTACTTCACGGAGCGCTTCGCGGGGATCGAGTCGGTCCGGCTGCAGAGGGAGACCGGTGAGAGCAGCTGGTTCGGGTTCTCCCTCGTCCTTGAGAACGCCCTGGCCGGCCGACGTGCCGACCTCGTCGCCGCGTTCGCCGAGGCGGGCATCGAGTCCCGTCCTATCGTCGCGGGCAACTTTACGCGTAACCCCGTGATGGCCCACCTGGATGCCATCGTTCCCGATGCGCTGCCCGCCGCCGACAAGATCCACGAAGACGGGCTGTTCGTGGGCAACCACCACTACCCGGTGACCGATGGAATCGACCTTGTCGCCGAGACGGTCGAGCGCGTCGCGCGAGGCTGACGGAGGAGGGCGCATCGGCAAGCCGGTGCGCCCTCCTGCGGTGTGTGATCAGGGGGCGCCAGGGAGCAGCTCGCAGGCGATCAGGTCGCCATCGCTGTCCAGGTGCGCGAAGTCACCGTAGTACGCGTAGTACGCACCGAAGAACGCCTGCGCCTCGCCCCAGGTCGCGAAGTCGCCGCAGTTCTTGTCCGCCGGCATCGACGGCACGGGATCGAGGACGAGACCCGCGGCGGGCACCCGGAAGCGTGCGCCTTCATAGGACCACATGCTCGGCCACCGTGAGATCACCGTGTCTCGCTCGCCGTTGCTGGCCGTATAGAAGTGGTGGGACACGCCGGCACCCCAGAAGCGGTAGACCGGGATGGTGTCCGGCTGCGAGGAGCTTCCGGGGTAGACGTAGTACGCCACCCCCTCGAACGACCAGGTGCCGGGCCAGCGCGAGATCACGAGATCCTTCTCGCTCTCGTCTGCCGTGTAGAAGTGCCCCTTGAACTGGTCCGACCAGAAGCGGTACAGCGGCACAGTACCGGGGACCTGCTCGGAGTATGCGGAGTAGCGCTGCCCCTCGAACACCCAGTCGCGGGACCACTGCGAGATGATCTTGTCCCGCTCGACGGGGTCGGCGGTGTAGAAGTGTCCTTGGAACGTCGGACTCCAGAACCGATAGATCGGGACCGTCGCCGCCGGATCGGCGTCCATGGCCACGACTCCCGACGCCTTGGCCGATGTCTGCGCTGACGCAGCCGACGGAACGAGTGACGAGGCGACGAGCCCGATGGCTGCGGCCGCGAGAATCAGGCGCGCGCGAGTGTGCATGTGGATCTCCCTGGAATCGTCCCCCCGAACGACATCATGCTATCGGACCGCGAGGACGACGCACCGCGGTCGAAACCGTCGGTCGCTCAGCGGCGGCGCGGACCCTCTGCGAGGGCTCGTTCGAACGTTTCGAGAGTGCCCTTCGCGGTGCGTTCCCAGGAGAACTGGGCGGCGCGGTCGTAGCCGCGCTCGGTGAGCTGCGCCATCAGGTCCGGATCGGTCGCCGCGGTACGCATCGCTTTAGCGATGGTGCCGAGATCATTGGGGTCGAGGAAGACCGCGACATCGCCCACCACCTCTCGGTAGACCGGGATGTCGCTGATGATGACCGGCAGACCGACCATCATCGCCTCGAGCGCGGGGAGGGAGAAGCCGTCCTCGACGGACGGCATCGCCAGGGCTGTGGCGGTCGAGTACAGCTCGCTCATCTCATCGGCATCGACCCAACCGCGCAATGTGACCCAGTCCTGCATCCCCGTTTCCGCGACGACCTCGATGAGCGGGTCATCGCCGTGGCTGCCGGTGACGACGACGTGCGGTCGGTTCGCCGGGTCGATGAGGGGGAGCGCCCGGATCAGCGACGGCCAGTTCTTGTGGGGGCGCCGGTTCCCCGTCGCGAGGATCATCGGCCCGTTCTCCGATGCCCGAGAACGGTCGACACCGGTCATCTTCATACCGGCCAAGGGGACGAGGTCGATGCGCTCGGCGGGGACCTTCAGGTAGTGGAGGATGGCCTTGCGCGACACCTCGCTGATCGTCAGGATCCGTGTCGCGTTGCGGGTGGCGAGACGCTCCATGAACTTCACGGGCTCGGTGTACAGCGGCTTGGTCATGTACTGGGGGTGGCTCCAGTAGAGCATGTCGTGGAGCGAGATGACGGCGGGCATCTTGGTCTTGGCGGGGCCGAGAGTCATGGGGGAGTGCAGGAGGTCGGCTCCCACCTTTGCAGCGGCGGAACCGCAACGCAGCTCCCCGAGGGCCCAGGAGAACCGGTTCTCCCCGCTGATGCCCGAGGCGATGCCCTCCCCGGGGAACCAGCTGCGGTCGAGCTCCCACCCCTCCGCGCTGAAGTAGCCGATGTACTCGTGCTCTGGAGCGAGTCGGCCGAGCTGCATGTAGAGCTCGCGTGCGTAGGTCTCCATGCCTCCCTTCTTCCCCGTCAGAGAGAGAAGGTCAACGAAGATGCGCGCCATGGGTGTTGTGCTCCAGTCGGATCGGGGGGCGATTCGCCTCGGTCGCGGTCGTCGATATGTCGACCGATCGGGACGCAGCGCGGGGATCCGCGCGGCGAAGGCCAGCGACGATCATATCCGAACGGTGCTGGTCAGGCCCCGAGCGCCAGGCGCAGAGTCGCGCGGAGTGAACGGCCCGAACCTCGGAACAACGTCGCCGGGAGTTGACTGAGCGCGTGCAGGCGGGACATCGCGCGGATGCGCGCCGCGCGCGCCGCGCGCCGCCATCCCGCCGCGCGGGCCCGCACAGCGGTCTCCCGGTAGAACGTTCTCTCGTCATCGAAGCGCGAACCGTCTCGCAGGCTCGTCTGGGAGAGGCTCTGCGCGTGACGTCGGTAGCAGAAGGCCTCGACGCCGGTGTAGCGCAGCGAGCCGCCCTCGAGGGCGATATCGACGAGGAGAGCGAGGTCGAGGATGATCGGCAGGCCGTCACGGAAGCCGATTCGTTTCGCGGGTTCCGTGCGGATCGCGAGCGACGGCCAGTACAACCAGTTGCCGACGAGCAGGCTGCGGGCCATCTCCTCGCCGACGAGGGTTGTGGGACGCCTCGGGGTGAGCAGACGCTGCTTCACGCCATCGACGAGCGTCGACGTCGGTGTTCCGTCCGTGCCGATCACGCGCACACCGGGTTGGATGACATCGACCTCGGGGAACTCCCGGATCGTCGCACGTATGTGTGCCACGTAGTTCGGAAGGAGGACGTCGTCGGAACCGAGGACGACGACGTGGCTTCCCGTAGCGGCGTCGACCGCGCGACGGAAGTTCTCGGTAATGCCGACATTCGTGTCGTTACGGCGATAGTCGACTCGCTCGTCGCCGAGGCCGGCTACATAGTCCTCGATGACGGTGCCGGGGTAGCCGTCGTCGATGATCACGAGGCGCCATTCCGGATCGGTCTGGGCGCGTACCGAATCGATGGTCTCGATGAACGTCGCGGGGTCGCCCCAATAGGGGACGCAGATGTCGAGAGCCGCCATCCCTCCATCTTCACCGACAGTGCCGGGTTTCGCTAAATGAGCGGCTCAGGGGCGCCGCATAGACTGTCGAGGAGCCGGCCGCCGCCCTGCGCCGGTAGAAAGAGAGTTCATGGACCTCCTCGTAGTCGGGTCGGGCTTCTTCGGCCTCACCATCGCAGAGCGCGCGGCCGCCGCCGGCCGCAAGGTCACGGTCATCGACCGTCGTCACCACATCGGCGGCAACGCCTACAGCGAGGCGGAGAAGGAGACCGGCATCGAGGTGCACCGCTACGGCGCACACCTCTTCCACACGTCGAACGCCACCGTCTGGGAGTACGTCAACCGCTTCACGACCTTCACGGACTACGTCCACCGCGTGTACACGACCCACAAGGGCGTCGTGTTCCCGATGCCGGTGAACCTCGGCACGATCAACCAGTTCTTCCAGTCCGCATACACGCCCGACCAGGCTCGCGCGCTGGTGCGCGAGCAGGCGGGGGAGTTCGACGCGAAGACCGCGGCGAACTTCGAGGAGAAGGGCATCGCCCTCGTCGGCCGGCCGCTCTTCGAGGCGTTCTTCCGCGACTACACGGCCAAGCAGTGGCAGACCGACCCGCAGAAGCTGTCCGGCGACATCATCAGCCGCCTGCCCGTGCGCTACACCTACGACAACCGTTACTTCAACGACACCTGGGAGGGTCTGCCGACCGACGGCTACACGGCGTGGCTGGAGCGGATGGCGGATCACCCGAACATCGAGGTGAAGCTGGGCGTCGACTACTTCGACGGGTCGCAGCCGCTGAGCAAGAAAGCCACGGTCGGTCAGCTCCCCGTCGTCTACACGGGGCCCGTCGACCGCTACTTCGGCTACGCGGAGGGTGCGCTCAGCTGGCGCACGCTCGACTTCGAGCAGGAGGTGCTGGACGTCCGCGACTTCCAGGGCACCAGCGTCATGAACTACCCGGACATGGACGTGCCGTACACGCGCATCCACGAGTTCAAGCACTTCCACCCGGAGCGCAAGGACGTCTACGAGTCCGAGAAGACCGTGATCATGCGGGAGTTCTCCCGTTTCGCGAACCGCGAGGACGAGCCGTACTACCCGGTGAACACCCCGGTCGACCGCGACGGACTGCTGGCGTATCGCGAGCTCGCCAAGGGCGAACAGGACGTGCACTTCGGTGGACGCCTGGGCACGTATCAGTACCTCGACATGCACATGGCCATCGGCTCGGCGCTGTCGATGTGGAACAACACGCTCTCGTAGACTCGACACCGTGAGTCACGCTGCCGTCGGGGCGCCGGGAACCCCCCGGCGATACCTGCATTCGCTGTGGCTGCTGTCGGCCAGGGATCTCAAGGTCCGCTACTCGACGAGCTTCCTCGGCTATCTGTGGTCGGTGCTCGACCCCCTGGTCATGAGCGCGATCTACTGGTTCGTGTTCACGCAGGTGTTCCACCGCGATGTGGGAGAGGAGCCGTACATCGTGTTCCTCATCAGCGCGCTGCTCCCGTGGGTGTGGTTCAACGCGTCCGTGTCCGACTTCACCCGTGCGTTCAAGAAGGACGCGCGCCTGGTGCGGTCCACCGCGATCCCCCGTTCGATCTGGGTGAACCGCATCGTCCTCAGCAAGGGCATGGAGTACCTGTTCTCGCTGCCGGTGCTGGTGATCTTCGTCGTCGTCAACCTGCTCGTGGAGAAGAACCCCGACTACGTCGTGCAGGTCGGCTGGGGCGTGCTCTGGGTGCCCGTGGCGATCCTCCTGCAGACGGTCCTGCTCGTAGGGCTCGGACTGCTCATCGCGCCGCTGTGCGTGATGTACGTCGACCTGGAGCGCACGACAGCGCTGATCCTGCGCGCGATGTTCTACGCCACGCCCATCATCTACAACGTCACCGATCTCCCCGGCTTCGCCCAGACGCTCGGAGCGTTCAACCCGCTCGCCGGCATCTTCATGCTGTACCGGATGCCGTTCTTCCCCGAGCAGTGGAACCCCTTCGCCCTGACCGTCAGCGTGCTGATGAGCCTGGCGATCCTCGTGCTGGGCGCCTGGGTGTTCCGCAAGCTCGAGCGCCCCGTGCTGAAGGAGCTGTGATGGTCGCCGCGATCGAGGTCGACGGACTCGGCGTGCACTTCCGCCGCAACAGGCGGGGACGCCGGAGCTTCAAGGACCTGTTCGCCGGGGCGTCGCGCCGATCGCGACCGGGGGAGTTCTGGGCGCTGCGGGACGTGTCCTTCGCCGTGGCGGCGGGGGAGTCGATCGGCGTGGTCGGACGCAACGGCCAGGGCAAGTCGACGCTCTTGCGCCTCGTCGCCGGCGTGCTGCTCCCCGACGAGGGCGCGGTGCGCGTGCACGGCGGCGTCGCGCCGCTCATCGAGATCACCGGCGGCTTCGTCGGCGACCTGAGCGTGCGGGAGAACGTGCGGCTCACCGCTGGTCTGCACGGCATGTCGCGCGACGAGGTGAACCGCCGGTACGACGGCATCATCGCGTTCGCAGAGCTCGCCGGGTTCGAGGAGACGCCCTACAAGCACCTGTCCAACGGCATGAAGGTGCGGCTGGCGTTCGCGGTCGTGTCGCAGCTCGACGAGCCGATCCTGCTCGTCGACGAGGTCCTCGCCGTCGGCGACAAGGCGTTCCGCGACAAGTGCTACAAGCGCATCGACGAGCTCCTCGCCGAGGGGCGCACGCTGTTCTTCGTCAGCCACAACGAGCGCGATCTGCGACGCTTCTGCACCAGGGGCCTCTACCTCGACAAGGGCGGTCTCGTGCTGGACGCGCCGATCGCCGAGGTGCTCGACCGGTACAACGCCGACTACAACGCGAAATGACGGGGCGCGGTCTCAGAGCCCGACGAGGGCGGTGAGGGACTGCACCGCTCCCCGCGCGGAATCGATCGCCGCGGAGATGCCGGTGCCGCCGTTCACTGCGGAACGCAGGGTCGAGAGCTTCCGCATGTAGTCGGCCACTCCGTCGCTCCACTGCGTCGCAATCGACGACGGCGGCTGCGCCTCGGAGAGCCGCTGCGCGTCCTCCTGGAGCGTGTCGATGACGGGAATGGCGTCCTGTCCGGCGGAACCGGCGACGATGTCGAGACCGCGTCCGGCGTCGCCGAGCCAGCCGCCGACTTGTCCGCGGAAGGCCTCGATCGAGGGGTCGACGACCGGGGGCGGCGTGTCGATGGGCGTGATCGACGGCTCGGGGATGGGTGTCGACGTCGGGGTCGGTGAGGCCGTGGGCGAGGAGCTGGGCGTCGGCGTGCCGCTGGCGCCGGGGTCCGGCGCGCCGCCGCGCGGCAGGAGGAAGAACAGGAGCACCCCGACGATCGCGAGCGCGGCGACGACGAGGCCGACGATCAGCCACACCCGCTTCGCGTTCGACGGCTTCGGGGGGATGGGCGCCCAGCGGACGTCCGGCTGCTGCTCGTCGCTCATGTCAGGCCTCCAACGGCGCCATGGGCTGCCAGGAGCGGTCGCGGCCGAGTCTGCCGCCCTCCTTCAGCCCCCGGAACAGGTTGCTCGTGCCGCGGACCGTGCGCTCGACGAACACCAGGCGGATGAGCTCCTTGCCGAACGTCATCGCGGTGCCGAGCCCGAACAGGACGGGGTTGTAGGTGCCGTGCACGCGGTAGTAGTTCTTGATGTACGCCCGGTTGCGCATGATGTAGAAGCGGTAGGCGTTGCTCGACGCGTTCATGTGGCGGATGCCCATGTCCCACTGCTTGATCTCACGCGTGCGGCGCAGCACGAACTCGTCGACGATCACGGCCGTGGTCTTGCGGGAGGCGAGCCAGCCGTACATCTGGTCGTCCCAGTAGATGAAGAAGCGCGGGTCGGGCAGGCCGATCTGCTGCACGATCGAGCGGTGGATGAACATGCCCTCGAAGCATCCGCTGTTCATCTCCTTGAACCCGGAGTCGTCGAAGCCGGAGGGGGCGAACGGGATCGGGATGCCCATGCGCTCCGCGATCCGGTACTGCCAGTAGAACTCGCTGCCGTCGTAGTCGTACCGACGACCCTGGATGCTCTTGAACCGAGGGGCCCAGGCGCCCATCCGAGCGAGGCCGTCGGGGAGCACCTCGACGTCGTCGTCCATCATCCAGATCCACTCCGAGCCGAGCTCGTACGCCGTGCGCATGCCCTCGCTGAACCCTCCGGAGCCCCCGGTGTTGGTGTCGAGGCGCCGGTAGACGATCTCGGTGCCGAGGCGGGGGCGGAAGGAGTCGACGACCTCGGTGGTGTCGTCGGAGGACGCGTTGTCGATGATCACGACGCGGCCGGGCTTCGGGTCCATCGCGGTGATGCTCTCCAGCAGGCCGGTGAGGAGGTGCGAGCGGTTGTACGTGACGATGACGATCGTCGCGGACGCCGGGTCGAAGGGGGCGTTGGTCACGAGTGGGATCTCCGGAGGCTTGTGGGCCCGCAGGACGCCGCGAGCACCCTTCAGCCTACCCGGCGCCGATCGGAATCCCCCGAGGGCTCGGCGCGCGGCTCAGCCTTCGGCGCGCAGGGTGGGGATGACGCCGGTGTTCGCCGCGTCGATGTTCTCCCGCCACGATCGCGACTGTCCGGCGCGGAGGGCGCACAGCACCAGGAGGAACCACCCGGCCCCCGCGATCGTGAAGCTCTCGAACATGGACTCGACGGCGAGGGTCACCAGCATCAGCGGCGTCCACGCGTAGACGACCGAGCGGCGGGCGCTCGCCACGAGCCAGGAACGGATCATGGCCACGCCGCCGAGCAGCAGGAAGAGCACGAGCCCGGCCGCTCCGAGCTGCAGCAGCACGTCGAAGTACGCGTTCAGGGCGCTCTGGTGGTGATCGTTGAGCTGGAAGTTGATGTACGTGAACGGGAACTCGCCGCGCGCCCACGGGCCGTACCACCCCCAGCCCTGGACGGGGCGGAGGGCGCTGAAGTCGAGGATGGTGTTCCACAGCGTCGCACGCGTGGAGAAGTCGGACCCGGCGTCGAGCAGGGCGATGATGGCGTGGCGCAGCGCGAAAGCGGCGGCCAGGGCGATGGCGACGAGCACGCCCAGGACCCACTGCACGATGGGGCGGCGCTCGACGGGCGTGTGGCGGACGATCGTGAGCGCCACGGCGGCGACGCCGACGGCCAGGGCGAGCACGAGCACGGTCGGGGACGCGGACAGGATGGCGAGCAGGCTCGCGAGGGCGATGGAGGGCACCGCGATCTGCGCGCTCAGCGACTGCGACCTCCACTCGATCACGAAGGTGATGAGTGCGATGACGGCGACGAAGCCGAGCATGTTGCGGCTGCCGAAGATCCCCTGCACCGGTCCGCCCATCGCCAAGTTGCCCTGGACCCCGAGGAAGGTGAACGGCATGTCCAGCAGGATGCCGGAGAGGATCTCCAATCCGAGTGAGACGGCGAGGAGCACGCGCAGCGCATCGCCGAGCGCGCGCACCGTCTGCAGCGTGTCACGGATGTGCCCGATCGTGATGGCGAGGAACGCGAAGCCGAGGAGGGACATCCAGCCGAACAGGGTGTCGGACTTGTCCGTGGTCCACAGCAGTGTCACCAGGGCCCAGGCGAGGAACGCGATCAGCGAGGACGGCGCGATCCGCAGCAGGGAGAGCTCTTCGCGCCGCACCCAGAGGATGCCGGCGCCGAGTACGCACAGCAGGGCGATGACGGTCGCGAACGTCACGGGGGAGCTCACCCGCTCGATCGTGAACGAGGCCAGCACGGCGCCGAGCACCGCCAGGGTGAAGGCGCGCGCCATCTCCGCGGAGGCGAGCAGCCGGCCCAGTCGGCGAGTCGGGGTCACGGAACCCGCCGGGTTCTCTCGCCCCGCTCGATCACCCGGTCGCGCTCGCCGATGCCGACCAGCGGCACCGACTTGATCTTGAACGACAGCAGGACCAGGAGCATCCATCCCCAGAGCATGATCGGCGTCGACTCGCTGAGCCCCTGCACCAGGAGCACGACCGTCATCAGGCTGGGGAGCAGGGTGAGCGGGGAGTACTCACGGTCGGCCTTGAGATCCCAGCGAGGCCGGTCGATCGCGAAGAACCAGGAACGCCAGAGGAGGCTGAGGTAGGCGACCGCCATCAGCACGACGCCGATGACGCCGAGCTGCATGAGCACGTCGAGCCACATGTTGTGAGCGTGGAAGACCGTGATGCCGTGGTCCTCGATCCACCCTGCGAACGCGGGGTCGGTCGGGATCCAGGGGCTGGAGAACCCGTTGCCGATGACCGGGTGCTCGGCGGCGCGTTCCAGCACCTTCGTCCAGATCTTGTCCGAGCGGCCGGTGAGGTCGGAGCTGCGTCCGAGGAGGCCGAGGAGCTGGTCCCGGAGCAGCCAGACGACGGCGACGGCGACGGCCGTGCCGCCGATGAAGACGACGTAGAGGCGCGTGCGCGCGCCGGGGGTCCGCGCCCGGCGCATCAGGAGGGCGACGACGAGCACGACGGCGGCGGCCGCCGCGCAGGCGTACGCGGTGGCCGACGCGGCGCGGAACATCATGTAGGCGGCCAGGAGCATCCACAGCGCGAGCGTGGTGCGCCACCGCGCCCTCGCCGCGAACAGCACGCCGAAGGTCAGGAGCGCGAACAGGCTGATGATCCCCAGCAGGTTGGCGTTGCCGACGATGCCCTGCAGCCGGCCGCCGTCGAAGAGGTTGTCGCGCACCCAGTACCACTGCGGATCGATCTTGCCGTCCGGCAAATCGAGGAAGTTGGGGAGCAGCGGGCCCTTGAGCACCAGCGACACCCACAGCTCGAGCGCCAGGGACAGGGCGAGGATCCACTTGAACGCGGATGCCAGGGCCCTGATGATCTCACGCCAGGACAGCACGTGCGCGATGAAGAGGGCGTTGACCGTCACCGTCGCGAGGAGCGCC
Organism: Microbacterium hydrocarbonoxydans; assembly: GCA_040395495.1. GTDB lineage: Bacteria > Actinomycetota > Actinomycetes > Actinomycetales > Microbacteriaceae > Microbacterium > Microbacterium hydrocarbonoxydans_D. The sequence continues at coordinate 87,033 of JBEBQG010000003.1, forward strand.
CAGGTCAGGAGGGTTGGCAGCCGCCACTGCGACCAGGCCACAGAGATCAGGGCGAGGACGGTGTAGCCCGTGGCCGCCCAGGGGAGTCGCCGCCAGGGGAAGGCCTGGGGCCGACCGCGCGCGATCATCGGAACCCCGATGGCGAGGGTCGCGAGCAGGAAGACGAGGAGCGTGATCCCCGCCCCGATCTCGCCGAGCAGGTTGTACACGGCCGAATGCGCGAACGTCGCGAACAGGACGAGGATGATGTAGCCGCGCAGCAGCAGGTGACCCGTCGACTCGCGCTCTGGCGGGGCGGGGCGGGGTGCAACGGGGTGCTTGGTGTACTGCGCCATCGCGTTCAGGCTACCGCTCTCGACCCGTGGCGCGCCTGAGCGGGGCGCCGCCGGCCCCGCGCGTCATCCGCACCCTACGCTGGGGTCATGCTGCTCAGCCTCTCGAACGTGCCCCGTGATTACGCCTGGGGGTCGACGTCCCTCCTCGCCGCCCTGGAGGGGCGCGCGCCGGCGTCGGTCCCGGAGGCGGAGGTGTGGTTCGGCGATCACCCGGGAGACCCCGCCGACGTCGCCGGCGGGGGCACGCTGGACGCGGTCACGGGAGGGACGCTGCCGTACCTGCTGAAGCTCCTGGCCGCCGCCTCGCCGCTCTCGATCCAGGTGCATCCCACCATCGCCCAGGCCCGTGAGGGGTGGGCGCGCGAGGCCGGGCTCGCCGCCGACGACCCGAGCCGGAACTACCGCGACGCCAACCACAAGCCCGAACTGATCGTCGCGCTCAGCGAGCGCTTCGAATCCCTGAGCGGTCTGCGGCCGGTGGCCGATTCGCTGCGGCTGCTCGCGCTGCTCGGCGACGGGCCCGGCGTGTCGGCGTTGCGTGCGCGGCTGGACGGTGAGGGCGATGTGCTGCGCGACACGCTCGCGTGGGTGCTGTCGGGTGAGGCGCAGGGCGAGGTCGACGGCATCATCGAGGCCGTCCGTGCCGCGGCGCGGGCGGACGAGGGGGAGTGGGCCCCGGTGCTGCGCGCCGTGTCCGGCATCGCCGATGCCTATCCCGGCGACCCCGGGGTCGTCGTCGCCCTGCTCATGAACTACGTCGTGCTCCGCCGCGGGGAGGCGATCTTCCTCCGCGCCGGACTGCTCCACGCATACGTCGCCGGGCTCGGCGTGGAGATCATGGCCGCCAGCGACAATGTGCTGCGGGGCGGGCTCACGCCCAAGCGCATCGACGTGCCGGAGCTGATGTCGGTGCTGGACACCGCACCGGGCGAGGTCCCGGTGATCCGCCCCGCCGACGCCGTGGTCACGGACTATCCGGTGGACGTCCCCGACTTCGCGCTGCGCAGGGTGGCTCTCGCGGGGGAGCCGGTGACGGTGCGGGTGGACGGGCCGGCGATGGTGCTCGCGACCTCGGGCGACGTCACGGTGACCGGCGCGGACGCGGCGCCCCTGCGCATCGCGGTGGGGACGGCTGCCTTCGCCTCCGCCGAGGAGACCGAGCTGACGCTCTCCGGTTCGGGTGAGGCCTTCGTCGCCTCGCCCGGCGTCGCGCAGCGCTGATCCGCGGCCGCGATCCGTACCGGACGCGACACGCCGATATGCCGCCAAGAACCTTCAAGAAATGCTTGAGGGTTTACTATCCGCGACTTGACCGATGGGAATCACACGGGTGTAATTAGGTGAGCACAGCCCATTGGGGGGGCGCAGAGAGGGTTGGAGGGATCGACATGACGGGTTACCGTTCCGACGTACCGGAGAACTGGTTCGTCGACCCGATCAACCTCGGTGTCCCCGGGGTCCGCAGGACCGACGACGGTGACGACAACGCCCTCGCCTGGCAGAGCGACGCGCTCTGCGCGCAGACCGACCCTGAGGCGTTCTTCCCCGAGAAGGGCGGCTCTACCCGCGACGCCAAGCGCATCTGCACCTCGTGCGACGTGCGCGGCGAGTGCCTCGAGTACGCGCTCAACAACGATGAGCGCTTCGGCATCTGGGGCGGCCTGTCCGAGCGTGAGCGCCGCAAGCTCAAGCGCCGCGCCGGCTGATCCGGAATCCCGCACAGCTTCGCGGCCACGCCGCGTCCGGTGCTCACCGGCCCGCTCCGGCGCGCATAGGCTGACCACGTCATGCCAGCCCGAGTTCACGCCATCGTCGTCGCGCGTCCAGGATCCTCCGCCCGCGCGCAGCTGCTCCGCACTCTCGACGCCCTCCGCTCTCAGACGACCCCTCCGGCCGCCATCACCCTCGTGATGTGCGGCGACGCCGCATCGGCGAGGGAGAGCGAGACCGTGCAGCGCTCCGTCGAGGGCATCATCGAGGCGAGGAGCGGCACGTCCTTCGCCGAGGCGGTCGACCTCGCCAGGCCCCGCGTCGCCGAGGGCAGCGCGATCTGGCTCCTGGCGCACGACACCGCGCCGCACCCGCGCGCGCTCGAGCGTCTGGTCGGGAGTCTCGAGCGCTTCCCGTCGGCCGCCATCATCGCCCCCAAGCTGGTGCAGACCGACAACGACAGGGAGATCGTCTCCCTGGGTGTGAGCATGACGGGGCTCGGCCGGTCGGTCGAGCTCGCGGCCGGCGAACTCGATCAGGGTCAGCACGACGGCAGGGACGACGCGCTCGGCGCCGACGTCCGCGGCATCCTGATCAGGTCGGAGGTGCGCGATTCGCTGCGCCCCGACCCCGCACTGGCCGGAGCCGACGTGGGGCTCGACCTCGGCGTCCGCGCCCGCCTCGGCGGCGGCCGCGTGGTCCTGACCCCCGGCGCGCGCGTCTCCGTGGCCCCCGACGGCCCTGCGGCGCTCCCCACCGGCGGGTCCCGCCGCGCCTACGCCACCCGCACGGCTCAGCTGCATCGCAGGCTCGCCTACGCCCCGGCGATCGCGCTGCCCCTGCACTGGCTCGCGATCCTCCCGCTCGCGCTCTGGCGCTCGATCACCCATCTCATCGGCAAACGCCCCGAGGCGGTCATCCCCGAGTGGGGGGCGGCGCTCACCGCCATGTTCCGGTTCGGCGCGATCTCGCGGTCGCGCAGAGGGATCCGCGCGTTCCGCACGATGAGCTGGGCGAGCATCGCCCCGCTCCGCGTCAGCCGCTCCGACCTGCGGCGCCGGCTCGACGACGGCCACGGCAGCGAGGGGGGAGCGGCCAGCGAACTGCACTTCTTCTCTGGCGGAGGGGCGTGGGCGGTGCTCGCCGCGCTCGTCGTGAGCATCGGCGCGTTCACCTCGCTCCTGGCCTGGCCGGTGCTCGGCGGGGGAGCACTGCTCCCGCTGCGTACGACCGTGGCCGCGCTCTGGGCCGATGCCGCCTGGGGCACGCGCGGCGTCGGGATCGGCGTGGTTGGTCCCGCCGACCCGTTCTCCGCCGTCGTCGCGGTGCTGGGATCGCTCTGGCCGGCCGGACCGTCGTTCTCCCTCGTGCTGCTGTGGATCCTCGCGCTCCCGCTCGCCGTGCTCGGAGGCTGGTTCGCCGCCACGCGGGTCACCGACAGGCCGGGGCTGCGCATCTTCGCCGGGGTGGTCTGGGCGCTCGCGCCGACCTTCCTCACCGCGCTCGTCGACGGGCGCCCCGCCGCGGTGCTCGTGCACCTCTTCCTGCCGTGGCTGTTCCACGCCGCCGTCGTCGCGCACAGGTCCTGGGGCGCCGCCGGCGCGGCATCCCTCCTGTTCGCCGCGGTCGCCGCGTGCGCCCCGTCGCTGATCCCCGCCCTCCTGCTGCTCTGGGTCGTCGCGCTCGGCATCACGCTCGGCGGTGCCCGGTTCCGCGGCGCCGCCCGTCTGCTGTGGGTGTCGGTCCCGGCGATCGCCCTCTTCGCGCCCCTGGTGATCCGACAGCTCAGGAACGGAACCCTCGTGTCGGTGCTGGGCGACCCCGGATCGATCTGGGCGGGTCCCGTGGCCGCGGCCGACGCCGGCGGACGTCTGGCGCTCGCGACGGGATTCCCGACCGGGGATCTCGCCGGGTGGATGACCGTTCTCGGAGCTCCCCTCGGCGCCTGGGCCGGAGTGCTGCTCGCCCCGCTCGCCCTCCTGGCGCTCGCATCCGCACTCGCGCCGCGCTGGCGTGCAGGCATCACCTTGCTGGTGGTCGTCGTCACAGGTCTCGCCACCGCGTTCATGGCCGTGGGCGTCACGGTGTCGTTCGCGCAGGGCGTGCCGGTGCCGGTGTGGCCGGGAGCCGGGCTCAGCCTGGCGTGGATCGGCATCGTCGGGGCCGCCCTCGTGACCCTCGACACCATGCTCACGATGCCGCGGATGCGCCTGCTCTCCGGCACCGTAGCCGCGCTCGCGGTCGCGGTGTGCGCGGTCCCCGCTCTCGCGGCGTTCCACACCCACCGCTCGGTGCTCACCGACGGGCCTGCGTCGACCCTTCCCGCATACGTCGCCGCGGACGCCGGTCGCGACCGCCCGGTCGCGACCCTCGTACTGACCCCCCAGAACGACGGCGGCGTCTCCGCCGCCGTGGTCTGGGGAGCGAGCGAGACGCTCGGCGCGCAGTCCACGCTGCTGTCCACCGCGACCCGCGTCCAGGGCGAGGACATCACGACGCTGGCGGTCGACGTGCTCTCCGCTCGCGACTTCGACGCCGCGGGCGAACTTCGCGAGACGGGGATCGGCTTCATCCTGCTCGCCAAGGTCGACGGGGACGAGGCCGATCGTGCCCGCACGCTGCGCACCTCGGCCGTGACCTCCCTGAACCAGCGCGCCGGTCTGGTGCAGGCGGGCGAGACCGATCGCGGTGTGCTGTGGCGACTCGACGGCGAGGCCGAGCCGCGGCCGGCGCTCACGAGCAGCCAGCAGACGATGGCCCGTCTCGTCATCACGCTCCAGCTCGTGCTCGTGTTCGCCGCGCTCCTGCTGTCCATCCCGACGAGGGCGTCTCGCCGTGCCGTGCGGGCGCAGTCCCGCATCGTCGGACGGGCCCCCGACGAGCCGTTGGTGCTGCCGCGGCACGCGGACGAGTTCGACGACGAGGCCGGTGCGGATGCCGGGACGACGACCGATTCCGCGGGGGCGGATTCAGCCGACGCGTCGGACGCCGACCGCGCCGATGCGGCACCGGAGGATCCGGACCAGGCCGTGTCCGACGACGCGATCGGGTCCGAGGAGGTCGAGTCCGGGGGGACCGTCGCTTCCGACGAGGCTGTTTCCGACGAGGCTGCTTCCGAGGCGGCCGACTCCGGGGAGGCCGTTTCCGAGGAGACTGCCGACTCCGAGGTCGCCGGCCCGGACGACACCGAGAGCGACGCCCCGGTCGACGCCGGGACGCAGGACGAGACGGAGGACAGGCGATGAGCGGCAACCGTGCGGTGCGCGTCGCGGCGACCGGGGCCAGGGTGCTCACCGGAGCCGTGGTCGCTGCGGCCTGCGTGGCGGGCACCGTCGTCGCGATCGCCGCCCCCTGGCCGACCATCGCGCATGCGCCTGCGCAGGCCGAGGTGGCCCCGTCGCCTGGAGACACGGTGCTCGTGTGCAACGGCGATCTGCGCGATCTCGGCCGCGACGCCTCCAACGCGCTGCAGATGGAGTCGGCCGGCACCCCGCGGTTCACCATCGGCGACAGCGGCGGCGACCCCGAGGTCACTCCGCTCTCGGTCGGCGACCTGTCCGGCGCGGGCGAGGTGCGGCGGATCACCGGAGCGGCCGAGGGGCGCACGGCGCCCCTTCTCGGCGCCGCCGAGTCGATCGCGCTCGCCACGGACGACCTGTCCGGCTACGCCGCGGCCCCCTGCCGCGAGGCGGGCATCGAGTCCTGGCTGATCGGGGGCAGCGTCCAGACCGGGGCCAGGGACATCATCGTGCTGACCAACCCCGGTGCCGTCCCCGCGACGGTCACGCTCACGGTCTTCGGGAGCGTACGAGGGTCGAGTACCACCATCGTGCCGGCGAGCAGCCAGGTCGCGATGCCGTTGACATCGATCGCCGCCGGCTCCACGGCCCCGATCGTGAGGGTCACGGCCACCGGCTCGCCCGTGCGCGCCGTGCTGCAGTCCTCTCTCACCCAGACGCTGGATCCCGTCGGGATCGACCTGCAGGACTCCGTGGCGGGTCCGCAGCAGCATCCGGTGATCCCGGGGGTCAAGGTCGTGGAGGTCGACAGCGACGGCTCGTCGTCCGCCGTCCTCAGGCTGTTCGCCCCGGGGCGCGACGCGCAGGCCACGGTGACGGTGCGGGCCTCGGGCGAGTCGGCGACCGCGAGCACCTTCACGACCGAACTCGCCGCCGACGAGCCGACCGAGATGGCGCTGTCCGACCTGGCTCCGGGGATGTACGACGTGTTCGTCGACTCCGACGCGCCCGTGCTCTCCGCCGTCCGCGAGCAGGACGGCTCGGGACCCGGCTCGGACTTCGCCTGGGCGATGCCCGCCCCGGAGCTCGACGACCGCGCCCTCGTCGCCGTGCCGTCGGGGCCGTCGCCGACGCTGTACCTCGTGAACGACGAGGACGTCGACGCCACGGTGACCGTCGCCGACGCCGACGGCGGCCACCCGAGGGACGTCATCGTGCCCGCCGGCTCCTCGGCCTCCGTGGCCCTGACCGAGCGCACCGCCTATTCGCTGGCCACCACGGGACCCGTGCACGCCTCGGTGGCGGTGTCGGCCGAGGGTGCGCTCGCCGTGTGGCCGGTGTGGCCGCCCGTCGCCGCGGAGAAGAGCATCACCGTCTACCCCTGACCAGCTGCCCGCCTGCGCTCCGACGGCGCGGAAGGTTCCACGACCCGGCGGAGGGGTCAGTGCTCGTGGCCGAGGTCCCAGGGCTCGCGGCCCACGTACTCCGCGGCGGCGCGGAAGACGGCGCTCTCGATCGCCATCCGCCTGTGCGCCGCATCATCGTGACCCGGGGGGAGCAGCCGCTCGATCGGGAGGCGGAACAGCACGATCCTCGCCCGTTCCCGGTCGAGGTGCCAGCGAGGCACATCGGGGCCGGACTCGAATGCGGGCATCGCCCCGATCTCGAACCGCACGTCCTCGAGTTCCGGCCAGGTGCCGCGGAGGAACTCGACGGCGGTGCCGACGGTGAGGTCGAACCGGTCGATCCGTCCGTCGAGGGGAGCGAGCGGCGGGCGGACGACCTCGCTGCGCCCGAGTCGGCCGTGCCGGCCGTGGCGCGCTCCGCGACGGGGCTCTGCGGAGCTGCGAGCGGCGCGTCGACGGGGCATGCTCCGAGTCTATGCGGTGCGGGTGCACCGCGCTGCGGCGCGGCATCCGCACCGGCGCGGGCAGGGCGTCGTAGCCTGGCGGAGATGGACGGAAGACTCTGCTCGAAGGTCGGCTGCGCACGCGAGGCGGTCGCCACGCTCACCTACGACTACGGCGATCAGATGGCCGCGCTCGGCCCGCTGGGCATGGCGCGGCATCCGCACGCTCATGACCTGTGCGCCCCGCATGCCGAGCGGTTGTCCGTGCCGGCGGGCTGGCTCGTGGTGCGTCACGAGGCCCTCCGCGCCTGACGGAGGACGCGCGTCTCGCGCATATGTACCTGGAAACTATTTCTCGGTATGCTGACTCCGGACGCGCCAGGGCGGCGCCCCGGAAAGGCAGCCGTGATCGTCTGGCGTCGCTGGATCTTCCCTCTTCTCCTCGTGCTCGTCATCGGCGCCTCCGCCGCTGCCCTCGTCAAGATCGCGTTCTTCCCTGATCGCTCAGAGGCGGTCGTCACCCCCGACGCGACCATCAGCGAACCGGTCGTCGCCGTCGAGCGCGGGCAGGTGGTCAACGCGCTCACCTTGAACGGCAACATCGCCAGGGACGATTCCTACCCCGTGCGCACGGAGGTCTCCGGCACGGTGATCGCCGTGCACGTCGCCGAGGGGGCGACGGTGGGCGCGGGGCAGAAGCTCTTCACCATCCGTCAGGACGACCCGAAGAAGGACATCGACGTGGTCGCCCCCGAGGCCGGCGACGTGTCGGAGCTCGCCCTCGTGAAGGGACAGCCGACCAGCGTCGGCACGGAGATCTACACCCTCACGCCGGCCAGGTACCACCTCCTGGCGACCGTCGAGCCGGCGCAGCTCTACCGCCTCGTGAACGCGCCGGCCGAGGCGTCCGTCAGCATCACGGGAGGGCCCGCGCCCTTCACGTGCACCGGCGTGCGAGTGCAGGTGACCGCGGAGGGCACGGCGAGCGTGCGCTGCGCGATCCCCGCCGACCAGGTCGTCTTCGCCGGGCTTCCGGCGTCGGTCGAGCTCGCCCTGGGCAAGGTCGACGACGCCCTCGTGATCCCGATGACCGCGGTGCAGGGCGGGGCGGGCTCCGGCACGGTCTGGGTCGACGCCGGCGACGGCTCGGAGCCGGAGGAGCGCGAGGTCACCCTCGGCATCAATGACGGAACCATGGTCGAGGTGCTCTCCGGTCTCGACGAGGGAGACTCGATCCGGCAGTTCGTGCCCGGCTTCGTCGCTCCGGTCGAGCAGTTCTGCTACGAGGTCTCCCCGGGTGTCGAGCAGTGCGACAGCGGGATGAGCTGGTGAGCCTGGTCACGCTGCAGGACGTCACCAAGAGCGTCCTGCTGCCGGACGACTCGCGCCTGGAGATCCTCAAGGGCATCAGCCTCGAGGTCGGGGCGGGGGACCACGTCTCCATCGTCGGGCGCTCGGGATCGGGCAAGTCCACGCTGTTGAACATCCTGGGGATGCTGGACGCCCCCACCACCGGCACCGTCGCGTTCGATGGGCGGGAGGTGCGCCGCATGCGCAGCGGCCGGCTGGACCGACTGCGCGGGGACAACGTCGGCTTCGTCTTCCAGCAGTTCAACCTGCTCCCCGGTCGCACCGCGCTCGACAACGTCATGATGCCCCTCGGCCACGCCACGGGCTCGCAGTTCTGGAACCGCCGCCGTCTCGCGGCCGACATGCTGGAGCGGGTCGGACTGGGGCACCGCATCGAGCAGATCGCCGATCGTCTGTCCGGGGGCGAGCAGCAGCGCGTGGCTATCGCCAGGGCGCTGGTGCGCAAGCCCGTGCTGATCCTGGCCGACGAGCCGACCGGAGCGCTCGACATCGACACGGGGGCCGCCGTCATGGCGCTCCTCGACGAGGTCGCCACGGAGACGGATGCCGCTCTCGTGACGATCACGCACGACCTGCACGTCGCCGCACGGGCGCGTCGGCACTACCGGCTCGACGCGGGGCTGCTGGCCACGGCGGACCTCAGCCGCGCCTTCGAGGCCTCCACACTCGCGGCGTCCGTCCCCTCGGAACCCGTCGCGGCAGAGGCGGTGGCCCCGTGACCGGGATCCTCGGCGCGCTGTCCGACGCCTGGGCCGAGATCCGCGTGCACAAGCTGCGCGTGCTGCTCAGCCTCATCGGCATCGCCGTCTCCGTGGCGGCGCTCACCGCCGTCGTCGCGTTCTCGGAGTACCAGAAGCAGTTCCAGGCGGAGCAGTCGGATCGCTGGGGTGGTCGCGCCGCCACACTGGTCGTCGCGATCGGCACCGAAGACGGGAGCCCGGTCGACGTCGACGAGTTCGACGCGAGGTTCACCAGGGCGGCCGAGCGCTTCGACTTCAGTCACACCGCCCGCATCGCGCAGGGCATCATGCTGCCGGTGCGCCTCCCCGACGGCATCGTCCAGGTCAACGCGCGCATCGTCGACCCGAGCTACTCGCAGATCCACCGGGAGAAGCTCCTGGACGGCCGATGGTTCCGCGAGTCCGACGCCGAGGCCCTCGCGCCGCCGGTGGTCATCACCGAAGCGCTGTGGGAACGGATCGGGCGGGTGCCGCTGTCGCAGCATCCGACACTGGCCCTGTCGGGGGACGCCGGAGGGACCTACCAGGTCGTCGGCGTGGTGCCGAAGGCCGGGTACGGCGATGAGGAGCTGCGCGTCGACATGCTCTTCGACGCCTACCGGCAACGTGTCGACGCGCTGCCGGAGGGCGCCTTCCCCCAGTACGAGATCTGGGTCGGCCCCGACAGGGTCGACGAGATCGCCCCGGTGCTTGCGATGGACCTGCGCGCGGGGCTCCCGCAGGGGCAGAACGTCTCGGTCAGCCGCTCGGACTGGGCCGCCCAGCCGGGGGCGATGGACTCGATGGCGACCTTCGAGATGGTGACCGGCGGCATCGCCGCCCTCATCCTCGCCCTCGGCGCCCTCAGCCTCATCAACATCCAGCTCGTCGCGATGCGCCAGCGGGTGCGCGAGATCGGCGTGCGGCGGGCGTTCGGGGCCTCGGGCGGGCGCGTGTTCGTCTCCGTGCTGCTGGAGAGCCTGGTGGCGACCACCGTGGCGGGGGTCATCGGCATCGCGATCGTCGTGGCCGTGCTGCGCTCGGAGTGGGTCGTGACCACGATGTTCTCCGGCATCCAGGACATCCCGCCGTTCCCGATGCGCGCCGCGCTCACCGGGCTCGTCGCCTCGATCGTCGTCGGGGCCATCGCGGGATTCATCCCGGCGATGGTGGCGCTGCGGGTGAAGGTGATCGACGCGATCCGATTCTGAACGAAATGCGGATGCCGCCGGATGGAAGAATGGGGGCATGCCTGAGCTCGAGTACCGCGTCGCCGATCTGTCCCTGGCCGAAGCCGGCCGTCACCAGCTCCGCCTCGCGGAGAACGAGATGCCTGGACTCATGGCGCTGCGTGCGGAGTTCGGCGCCGCGCAGCCGCTGAAGGGCGCGCGCATCGCGGGGTCGCTGCACATGACGGTGCAGACGGCCGTGCTCATCGAGACCCTCACGGCGCTCGGAGCCGAGGTGCGCTGGGCGAGCTGCAACATCTTCTCCACGCAGGACGAGGCGGCCGCCGCGGTCGTGGTCGGTCCGCACGGCACCGTCGAGGCCCCCGCCGGAGTTCCCGTCTTCGCCTGGAAGGGCGAGACGCTCGAGGAGTACTGGGCGTGCACCGAGCGCATCTTCGACTGGTCGTCGACCGGCTTCGACGGCCCGAACCTGATCCTCGACGACGGGGGAGACGCCACGCTGCTCGTGCACAAGGGCGCCGAGTTCGAGAAGGCCGGCGCGGTGCCCGCGACGACGGATGCCGACTCCCACGAGTACGCGATCATCCTCGACCTGCTCCGGCGGTCGCTGGCGTCCTCCGGAGACCGCTGGACGAAGGTCGCCGCGGGCCTCATCGGCGTCACCGAGGAGACCACCACCGGCGTGCACCGCCTCTACGAGCTCGCGGCATCCGGCGAGCTGCTCTTCCCCGCCATCAACGTCAACGACTCGGTGACCAAGAGCAAGTTCGACAACAAGTACGGCATCCGCCATTCCCTGCCGGACGGCCTGAACCGCGCCACCGACGTGCTGATGGGCGGCAAGGTCGCCTTCGTCTGCGGCTACGGCGACGTGGGGAAGGGCGCGGCAGAGGCGCTGCGCGGTCAGGGCGCGCGGGTGATCGTCAGCGAGGTCGACCCGATCTGCGCCCTGCAGGCCGCGATGGACGGCTTCCAGGTGTCGCGGCTGATCGACGTCGCGAGCGAGGTCGACATCGTCGTGACCGGCACCGGCAACCGCGACGTGGTCACCACCGAGCACCTCCTCGCGCTCAAGCACCTGGCGATCGTCGCGAACGTCGGCCATTTCGACAACGAGATCGACATGGCGGGACTCGCCGCCCTCGACGGCGCCGAGCGGGTCGAGATCAAGCCCCAGGTGCACGAGTGGCGCCTCCCGAACGGCCGCAGCGTGCTGGTGCTCAGCGAGGGCCGTCTGATGAACCTCGGCAACGCCACGGGGCATCCGTCGTTCGTGATGAGCGCCTCGTTCACCAACCAGGTGCTCGCGCAGCTCGAGCTGTTCACGAACATCGAGGCATACCCCACGGGCGTCTACACGCTGCCCAAGGCCCTCGACGAGAAGGTCGCCCGGCTGCACCTCGACGCGCTCGGCGTGCGACTCACCGAGCTCACCGCCGACCAGGCGGCCTACATCGGCGTGCCCGTCGACGGACCGTACAAGCTCGAGCACTACCGCTACTGAGCGGCGTCCGGTCGCGCGTGGTCAGACGCCGACGCGCCGCCCGGTGAGCCGCTCGGTCCGCTGATCGGCGATCTCGAGTGCGCGGCGCTCCCTCTCGCGGCGCAGCACGGTGATCCCGACGAGCACCTGCTCCGGCGGTGCGGCGGGCATCGGGGACACGAACGCCGAGGTCTCGGCGAGCAGATCGTGCGCGACCCTGGCCCTGGCCGCCGGCATCATGCGCGGCGCGCTCTGGAGGAACTGCGAGATGCGGCGGGCCAGGCGGTCGGGGAGGCGCGCCACGTCCGCGATCTGCGCCCAGCCGAGCAACGCCGGGGGCATCATCGGCACCAGCGGTATGAGCCGGGGGGTGCGCACGCGCTGGCTGTAGGTACCAGCGACCATGTCGCCGAGGCGCTGGGACCGCGCGCTGAGGGCGCCGGCGAGCACGGCGATCCCGCCGAGGGTCATGTAGATCTCGAGCACGCCGAGGAGCGCCCGGATGAAGGCATGCCGGAAGCCGGCGGCCCCGCCGTCGACGCGCACGATGCGTCCGCCGACGGCGAGCTTGCCGAGGCTGCGGCCCTTGCTGACGACCTCCACGGTGATCGGCAACACCACGAAGCTCACCACGATCGCCATGATCGAGGCGATCGTGTCGGTCGCCTGGTTCAGCACTCCGAGGTCGAGCAGCCACAGCCGGAGGAAGATCCACAGCACGAAGACGAGGATGCCCACCAGCAGATCGATGATCGCTCCGGCTGCTCGCAGGAGGAACCCGATCGGCTGCACGTCGATCGCGACGGCTTCCCCGGAGAGGACCTCGTCGGACGTATCGATCGGCGCGGACATGAGTACAGTAAATCAGACCGATCGCGGCACGGCCGGGCCTGACAACGGTTCGGTTCTGTCCGGAATCTCGCGGCGTGAATGCGGCAGGCCGTCGAACGCTCAACTCTCCAAACTATCGGCCGTTCCCCCGTGCGTCTGTAGGCAGAAGAGGGGACAGCGGCCGCGATGAGTTCATCAATACAGTGGGCAAATGAGAGCGAAAACTGACTTGTCCTCCATTGATATCTCCCGCCGGGGCCTCCTCATCGGCGCCGGAATGGTGACCGGCATCGCAGCACTCGGTTGTGAATTCCTGTCGTCCGCACCCGCGTCCGCCGCCGGCGTGATCCTGTGGCCGAACGGGACGACGACTCGCCCCTCCATCACGAGCCCGTTCGGACCTCGCATTCCTCCCATCAAAGGTGCGTCGGATTTCCACAGGGGAACCGACTTCGTGGGGTACTCCGCCGTCCGATCCGTTGCCGATGGCACCGTGCAGGTGGTCGGGACACCGAGCGGCTGGGAGCCAGGCGGTGTTCAGGTGTGGATCCAGCACGACGGCTTCCAGTCTCGTTCGCTCCACCTGGAGCCAGGAACGACGGCTGTCACTCCAGGACAACATGTCAGTGCCGGTGACGTCCTGGGCACCATGGGCCACAGCGGAAACGTGTCCGGGGTGCACCACCATCTCGAGATCGTCGTGAGCGGGGTGCAGATCGACCCGGTGCCGTACCTCACGGCTCGGATAAGCGGTTCGTCTCCCGTGGCCACAGATCACGATCGATCGTTCAGCATCACGACCGCGGGGGTGCTCCAGGCCAAGGCGGGAATGTACGAACCAGTCATCGACCTCCGCAACAGCATCGTTTCGATGGACGCGGACGGCACGACTATCGCCGCAGTCGACACATCGGGCAATGTGTGGGTGCAGCAAGGCGGCTTCTCGACCGGCTGGGTCGGTCTTGCCGGAGGAGCGAAAGCCGTGGCAGTCGACGGAAACCGATTCGTTGTGCTTCAGACGAACGGAACGGTGATCGCGAAAGACGGCTTATACTCGACCACCTGGCTCACGCAGGCGGATGGGGTGGACAAGATCGCCGCCGCCGATGGCAGGCTCGGCGTGCTGAAAGGCGGTCACGTGTACGTCAAGGAAGGGAACCTCCAGGCCGCATGGGTCGATCAGGGCGGTGGCATGAGCGACTTCGCGCTCGACGGCAACCGCGTGGGCGTCGTCTTCGGAGGAACGGTCTATGTCAAGGAGGGCGACCTCTACGCGGCTTGGGTGGTCATGCGAGATGGATCGCGGGTCGGACTCGAAGGCACCCGTGTCGTCGTCCTCGATCCTGATGGGATCGCCTGGGCGAAGGAAGGCAACCTGTGGTCGAGTTGGACCAACCTCACCGGCCCGGGAATCAACGACTTCGCGCTCTCCGGCAACCGCATCGCAGTGCGCAGCGGTGGATCTGTGCTGATCAAGGCCGGCGGCCTGGACGCGGCGTGGATCGGTGCGTACGCGAGTTCCACGGCCGTCGCACTCGCCTAGTCGCCCGGAAGGCAGGATGCCCCCACCGGCTCCGAGGCAGGTGGGGGCCGAGCGCTCCGCCGAATCTCCGGGAGGACCGCCGTACCGCGTACAGTGAATGACGTGGATGCCGATGCGCTGACAGATGCACGCCGCGCCGAGTGGGAGCGACTCGAGCATCTCAGCCGAGCCCGGCTCGATGGGACGGGAGTAGACGAGCTCATCGTGCGGTATCGGGCGGCCTCCGCCGACCTCGCCGAGCTGAAGACCTCGGTGGGCGACTCTCCCCAGAGCGCCTACCTGTCGACCATCCTCGTGCGGGCGCGGCTGCGCCTGACCGGGGCGTCCGACAACATCCTCACCCTCACCGCCCGGTTCTTCTCCCTGCAGCTGCCCGCCGCGCTCTACCGTCTGCGGTGGACGACGCTCGTGATCGCCGTGGTCTTCGTGTTGATCTCCGTCGGCACCGCCGCGTGGATCTCCGCGGATCCGGCGCTGCTCGCCACCCTCGGCCCGCCCGACGCTCTCGCCCAGTACGCCGACGAGAGCTTCACCGGTTACTACACCGAGAACCCCGCCGCGGAGTTCATGGGCATGGTCTGGTGGAACAACTTCTGGATCGCGCTGCAGTGCGTCCTCTTCGGGATCACGGGCGTGTGGCCGGTGTACGTGCTCGTGCAGAACGCGATGGGTCTCGGCATGTCGGGAGCGGTCATGGCGGCCCACGACAAGGTCGACGTGATGGTGCTGTACATCCTTCCCCACGGCATGCTCGAGATGACGAGCATCTTCGTGGCGGGCGCGGCCGGTCTGCACCTGTTCTGGTCGTGGGTGGCGCCCGGTCGACGCACGCGGGGTGAGGCGCTCGCCGCCGAGGGACGTGCCCTGGCGACGGTCGCCCTCGGCCTCATCATCTCCCTCTTCTTCGCGGGGCTCATCGAAGGATTCGTCACCGGCTGGGCATTGCCCTGGCCGCTCAAGATCGGTATCGGAGCCGCCGCCCTCGCGGCGTTCCTCGTGTACATGCTGGTGATCGGCGGGCGGGCGTACCGCCGCGGAGAGACCGGCGATCTCGTGGAGTACGAGGCGGGCACCCCTCGCCTCGTCGCCGGCTGACCTCGCCGTCCCCCTCGCTCCCTCGACGGGTGCGCGGCCGGAGCGGGATCAGAGCCGGCCGGCGGCCTTGAGCTCCAGGTACCGGTCCGCTATGCGCGGCGGGAGGGTCTCCGGGTCGGCGGCGATGGCCTCCCCGCCCGCGCGCCGGATCGCGTCCGCCACGTTCTCCGCATCGCGCATCGTCCGCTCCGCCGCCGCGGCGAGGTAGATCTCCTCCCGCGATCCGCGCTGCCTCGCCACCGTGGCGATGCCGTCGTCGGTGACCGATCCGACGAGGATCGACGTCGCCCGACTCGCGTCGGGGAAGGCCCCGAGGAATCCGCGGGCGGACTCGGCCGCGTCCTGGGCCGTGAGCACCACGATCAGCGAGGGCCGCGTGGTCAGCGTGCGCACCGCGGCGAACGCTCCGTGCCAGTCGGTGTCGACGAGGCGGGCGTGCACGGGCGCCATGGCGTCGGTCAGGGCGGGCAACAGGGCTGCGCCATCCACTCCGGTCACCCTGGCCCGTACGACGCGGTCGTACATCAGCAGATGCACGTGATCGCCGGCGCGCGAGGCGAGGGCGGCGAGGAGCAGTGACGCCTCCAGCGCCGCGTCGACCCTGGTGCCGTCTCCCACCCTGGCGGCCGCGGTGCGACCGGTGTCGATGATGATGACGACGTGGCGATCGCGCTCCGGTCGCCAGGTGCGCAGCATCGTCGTGCCGGCACGTGCCGTCGCCCTCCAGTCGATCGAGCGCACGTCGTCGCCGCGGACGTACTCGCGCAGGGAGTCGAACTCGGTGCCCTGGCCGCGCACCTGGATGCTCGTGTTGCCGTCGAGCTCGCGCAGGCGGGCGAGGCGGGAGGGGAGGTGCTTCCGCGACGAGAACGCCGGCAGCACGCGCACCGCGCCGCGCACGCGGTGCCGCGCCTGACGGCCCGCGAGGCCGAGGGGGCCGCGAGAACGGATCATCACGAACTCGCTCACCAGTTCGCCGCGACGCCGGGGGAGCAGCGGGATGTCGACACGGCGGCGCTCGCCGGAGGGCACGACGAGGCGCAGGCGCTCGGATCCCGCGCCCGCCGTCGGCTGCCAGGCGTCTCGGATGACGGCGTGCAGGGTGCGCGCGCCCAGGTTGTGCAGGGCCACGCTCACCGGGACCGGCTCGCCGATCCGTGTCTTCTTCGGCACCCGGCGGGACACGATGACGCGCTGCGGGCTCGCCGCCAGCGTCACGTCGATCGCCACGAGCAGTGCGCACAGCCCCACCCAGATCCCCAGGACCGCGTACGGCGGGAAGCCCGCCAGTCCTGCGAGGACGAGCGGGACGACGCCGACGGCGACGACGATGGCGAGGCGGCCGGTGACGAACACCTAGATCGGCACCCTGGTCTGCTGCACGACGGAGGTGAGCACGGCATCGGCCGACACGCCCTCCATCTGCGCGTCCGGACGGAGCTGCAGGCGGTGCCTCCACACCGGCACGAGCATCGTCTGCACGTGATCCGGCGTGACCGCGGTCGAGGCGTTCAGCCACGCCCACGCCTTCGCGGCGGCGAGCAGGCCCGTGGACGCGCGCGGGCTCGCGCCCAGCTCGACGGACGGCGACTGGCGCGTCGCCCTGGCCAGGTCGACCACGTAGCCGAGGACGTCGTCCGTGACCTCCACGCGCCCCGCGGCGGCCTGCGCCGCGCGGATCTCGTCTGCGCTGACGGCGGCCTCCACGCCGGTGAGCTCGCGCGGGGAGAAGCCGGAGGCGTGCCGGCGGAGAACCGAGACCTCGGCATCGCGCTCGGGCATGCCGACGACGAGCTTCATGAGGAAGCGGTCGAGCTGCGCCTCGGGGAGGGAGTACGTCCCCTCGTGCTCGATCGGGTTCTGGGTCGCGGCCACGAGGAACGGGTCGGGGAGGGCGCGGCTGGTTCCGTCGGCCGACACCTGACGCTCCTCCATCGCCTCGAGCAGAGCGGCCTGGGTCTTCGGCGGCGTGCGGTTGATCTCGTCGGCGAGCAGGATGTTGGTGAACACCGGCCCCGCACGGAAGTCGAACTCGCCGGTGCGGGCGTCGTACACGAGCGAGCCGGTGACGTCGCCCGGCATCAGGTCGGGCGTGAACTGCACGCGCTTCGTGTCGAGGCCGAGGGCGCGGGCGAAGGAGCGCACCACGAGGGTCTTGGCGACCCCGGGGACGCCCTCGAGCAGCACGTGCCCCTTGGCCAGCAGCGAGACCAGAAGCCCCGTCACGGTGCCGGCCTGGCCGACCACCGCCTTGTCGACCTCGGTGCGCACGCGCAGCATCGCCTGGCGCAGCGCGGCGTCGTCGTAGTTCTCAGCGGTCACGTGCGGTCCTCTGCTTCCGTGTGTAGGGGTTCACTCTGTTCTCTTCTGCGTCTCGGTCGACCGGTCGACCGCAGCCTCCAGATCGTCGAGCCGGCGGGCGAGGTCGATGAGACCTTGGTCGTCGGTCGGGAGGGGACCGGTGAGCAGCGCCTGCAGCGTGCCGCGGGGGATGCGCAGCCGATCCGATGCGGCATCCGCGATCTCGTCGGGACTCGCGTGCACCGCGAGCCCGAGACGGCGCGCCAGACGGCGTCGGCTTCCGTCGCGGAGGGCGTCGGCGGCGTGCCCGGCGTCGGCCGCTTTGGCGGTCAGCCTGGCGCGGCCCTGCATGGTCTCGGAGGCGCGCACCGTCACGGGGAGGGTCTCGGACACGAGCGGGCCGAACCGCTGTCCCCGCCAGAGCGCCGCCGCGACGCCGGCCAGCATCAACAGCAGGATCGCCGGGGTGACCCACCCCGGGGTGAGCGACCCGAGCGTGTCGGGGGTCGCGCCCTCGATGTCCGAGTCGTCGAAGGAGGGCACGTACCAGACCACCCGGTCGGTCTGTCCGAGGAGGGCGAGCCCCAGAGCGGCGTTGCCGTCCTCCGCGAGATAGGCGTTGGTGAGGAGCCGCGACCCCTCGATCACGGAGCGGCGGACCCCGTCGGCATCGTCCACGAGCACCGCCGCGGAGTCACCGGAGCGGAAGCAGCCGTCGACGCCGTCGGCGGGCACGAACATGCGATCGGGACGGATGGTCCCGACCTTCGCGAACTCCGCGACCGAGCAGTCGGCCGACACCGGAGAGGTGGTCGCCGCCCCGTTGTCGCCGAGGCCGAACAGGTTCAGCAGGTGCGTGCCGGAGGAGAGGAAGACGACGCGGTCGGCGGGGGAGACGAGCTCCTGCAGCGCCTCGTCGGAGAGCGTGTACGGGTTGGACATCACGAGGGTGGTGCTGTCGTCGATCGCCGCCTGCGCCTGGGTGCGGGTGCGGAAGACCGTCACCTCCACGCCCTGGTCGCGGAGCAGCTCGGCGAGCGCCATCGCTCCGGTGTCGCCGACGCCCTCCGGGTCGAGCGTCCCCCGTCCGGAGGGCATGCGCACCCCCGCCTGGATGGCGACGAAGACCCCGACGAGCACGATCGCGACGACGATCGCCCAGCCGCCCAGAGTGCGCGCGCGGCGACGCCGGGGGACGCGCTCTGCGGTGGTCCCCTCGATCGGCTCCAGGTCGACCGCGGTCATGCGGGCACCACCGCCGGGCGCCGGGAGGCCAGTCTGTCGTCGGTGGCCGCGAGCTCCGCGTACTTCTCCGGGGTGGACGGATGCCGCAGGTAGCGCACGTCGTCGAAGGAAACGGCGGCCGAGCGCACGGCTGCGGCCTCGTCGACGAAGGTCGCGCCCACCTCGCGGGCGATCGCCTGCGCCGTCGCTCCCGGGGCGGGGTCGATGAGGTCGCGTTCGAGGAGGCCGCGGGCGAGGGCGCGGAACCGCAGGATGGTCGCGTCGTCCCAGTCGCCGGCTCGCGCGCTGCGTTCGGCGTCCGCGCGCAGTTGCGCCGCGGTGCGGTCGTCGTCGGCCCCGAGGAGGTCGACGCGAGGGCGCCGGACCGAGCGGGCCGCGCGCGGGCGGCCCCAGATGATGAGCGCCGCGACGAGGGCGCCGACGACGATGACGCTGACGATGATGAGAGCGCTCGGTCCGACGTTGGCGGTGTTGTCGCCGCTGAACAGGCTGGCGATGAACCGACCGATGTCCCTGGCCAGCAGATCGAACCAGGTCGGCTTCGCGTCGGCGTAACGGGGATTGGAGAGCTCCTCCTCGGCCCAACGCCGCGCCTCGTCGCCGTCGGGCACGAACAGGTCGTCGAACGGACGGATCATGCGGGTCGTTCTGGTCCGGAACCCGGGGCGGCCCACGTCGGGCCCTGCTCCTCGGCGGGCGGAGGGGCCGTGTAGGGAGGGGGTGCGGAGGGCGGCGACGCCGGCGGCTGCGCGACGGGGGCCGGCTGCTGCCCGGGGTAGGGCTGCTGTGCCGGGTAGGGCTGTGCCGGGTAGGGCTGTGCCGGGTACGGCTGCTGCGCGGGGTACGGCTGCTGCGCGGGGTACGGCTGCTGTGCCGGGTAGGGCTGTGCCGGGTACGGCTGGTGCGCCGGGTAGCCCGGTGCGGGGTACTGCGGGGCACCGGCCGGGTAGACGGGGTAGCCGGGCGCGACCCCGTACTGCGGCGAGGGGGACGGGGTCGCCTGCGGCGGCGGTGCCGCCGTGACCGCGCGGGCCGGGTCGATCGCGTAGGGGTCGCCGAGCTGCTCATCGGTCCAGCCGAGGTCACGGCGTTCCACGTGCGTGATCAGCGTCTGATCCAGCCCCTCGTACCGCATCCGGCTGTCGAGGTAGACGAGGACCCCGCCGGTGCTCTGCACGACGACCGAGATCGCCTGGATCACGAGGAGCAGCACCTGAGGAGCCAGCAGGGCGAACCCGAACCCGATGAACGCGGCCGGGTCCGAGGCGGAGCCGCCCGTCGGGGCGACGATGCCGCCCAGGACGCCGCTGAGAAGCGACACGGGGAGGCCGACCACCTGCATCGCCGCGCCCATGATGACGCTGATGAGGAAGGTGACGCCGAAGGCCACCCAGAAGCGGCCGCGCGTCAGGCGCCACGACCGCACGAATGCGGCGCGGAGAGTCGCGCGCTCGAGCACGAGGATCGAGGGCACCAGCAGCAGCTTGGTCGTGAGCCACACCGTGAGCGGGATGCTGGCGATCACGATCAGCACGACGAGGATCACGGCGACCCCGATCAGCTGACCGCTGCCGTTCCCCGCGGCGGCGAACGCGGCGATGATCGCGAAGGCGATCAGGATGATGCCGAAGATGAAGAGGACGTACAGCGCCGAGAAGGCCGCGAGCCGCCAGAAGGCCGGGGCCATGCGCCGCCACAGGGTGCCGAGCGAGGCCTTCACGCCGATCGCCGCGTGCCCCACCTCGGCCGCGACGACGCCCTGCATCATCGCGGTGAAGGCCACGGACGCGAGCCCGACGACCATCCCGGCCACGAGGTTCATCGCGACGGTCCCCGCGAAGACGGCCTCGAAGTCGGGGTTCGACGGTGAGACGGTGGAGAGCCGGGCGAACGAGGTGGCGAAGACGAACACCATCACCGAGGAGCTCACCACCACCACGATGAGCTGGATCACGACGCCGAAGCCGAAGAGCACCTTCGGGTTGTGCCGAAGCGCGGCGAACGACTTGCCCAGGAGCATCCCGAACGTCATCGGATGCAGGGGGATGATCCCCTTCTTCGGCGCAGGCGTCCAGGTCTGGCCACTCACAGGCACTCCCTCCGTCGTGCGCTCCCATCGTGTCACAAGACCCCGCCCGTGCGCAGACACCGACGGACATGGGACCGGTGGGACCGAGTGCCATAAGGTAACAGTTATGACCTCACGCATTCTCGTGGTCGACGACGACACCGCGCTCGCCGAGATGATCGGCATCGTGCTGCGCACGGAGGGTTTCGAGCCGGTGTTCTGCGCCGACGGGGCGCGCGCGGTGGAGGAATGGCGCACCCAGCGCCCCGACCTCGTGCTGCTCGACCTGATGCTGCCGGGGATGGACGGCATCGAGATCTGCACCCGCATTCGCGCCGAGTCCGGCGTGCCGGTGATCATGCTCACCGCCCGCAGCGACACGGCCGACGTCGTGCGCGGCCTCGAGGTCGGCGCCGACGACTACATCGTCAAGCCCTTCAACCCGAAAGAGCTCGTCGCCCGCATCCGCACCCGCCTGCGGCCGACGCCGCAGGCGACCAGCGAGCAGTTGCGGGTCGGCGACCTCACGGTCGACGTCGACGCCCATGAGGTGCGCCGCGGCACGACCCCGATCGCGCTGACGCCGCTGGAGTTCCAGCTGCTCGTCGCGCTCGCCTCCAAGCCGCAGCAGGTGTTCTCCCGCGAGATGCTGCTCGAACAGGTGTGGGGATACCACTACAAGGCCGACACCCGTCTCGTCAATGTGCACGTGCAGCGGCTGCGGGCGAAGGTCGAGCTCGACCCGGACAACCCCAAGATCGTGATGACTGTGCGCGGTGTCGGCTATCGCGCAGGGAGCGTCGGCTAGGCGCATGGCCGCACAGGGGGCGACCAGCACGGCGGTCGCCGTCCTTCGCGACTGGCGCGGATGGCCGACCGTCCTCGGCTCGCTGTGGCGGCGTTCGCTGCGGTTCCGCACGGTCACCGTCACCCTGCTGCTCACCTCGCTCGCCATCTTCGTCACCTGCGTGACGATGGCGCTCGTCATCCAGAACGACCTCTTCGAGTCCCGAAAGAACGCGGCGCTCGAGGATGCGCTGCGCGCGATCGACCAGGCGCAGAGCACGTTGGACTCCGCCGAGGTCAGCGACGACCCCGCCGCGCTCTCGGAGCTGTGGGACAGCGTGCAGTTCGACCTCGGGCGCAGCTCCACGGCGGAGGGGCTCACCGGCATGCGCATCGACCCCGGTGCCGGATCCGTCCGCCTGAACGGATTCACCGCCGGCCTGAGCGCCAACCTCATCTCGTCCGCGCTGCGCACCAGGGTCGTCCAGTTCGAGGACTGGCAGTCCTGGCAGTCGGTCGCCCTCGACGTCGGCGGCAGGGAGGTGCCCGGCATCATCGTCGGCCAGCAGCTCGTGGTCCCCGAAGCGGGGCCCTTCGCCGTGTACTTCTCCTATGACTTCGCGGATGCCGACCAGACGCTCGGCTTCGTGCAGCGCACGCTGTGGATCGCAGGACTCGGTCTCGTCGCCATCCTCGCCGGCATCTCCTACATCGTCCTGCGCTCCGTGTCCACGCCGATCGTCGAAGCCGCCGAGACCAGCGCGCGTCTGGCGTCCGGCGACCTCGGCGTGCGCATCACGGTGCACGGCGAGGACGAGCTGGCCACCCTCGGGCGCTCCTTCAACGCCATGGCCGACAGCATCGAGGCGCAGATCAAGGAGCTCGGCGAGCTGTCTCTCGTACAGCAGCGGTTCGTGTCCGACGTCTCCCACGAGCTCAGGACGCCGCTGACGACGATCCGGCTCGCGGCCGACATGCTCAACGATCAGCGAGAGGAGTTCGATCCGATCACCTCGCGCACGACCGAGCTCCTGCACACCCAGGTGCAGAGGTTCGAGACCCTGTTGTCCGACCTGCTGGAGATCAGCCGGTACGACGCGGGCTCGGTGCAGCTGGAATTGGAGGCGACGAGCCTCGCCCACCTCGCCGAGGACATCATCGAGCAGATGCGGCCGCTGGCGGAGGGGCGCGGCACCGAACTGCGTCTCGTCGCACCGGGCGGCTACTCCCCGGTGGACATGGACCCGCGGCGCGTGCGCCGCGTGCTGCGCAACCTGGTCGGCAATGCGATCGAGCACGGGGAGGGTCGACCGGTGGTCGTGACCGTCGACAGCAACCAGCATGCCGTCGCGGTCGGCGTCAGGGACTCCGGCCTCGGAATGGAACCGGCCGACGCCGAGCGCGTGTTTGATCGCTTCTGGCGCGCGGACCCGTCCCGGCAGCGCACCATCGGAGGCACCGGCCTCGGCCTCTCCATCGCCCTCGGCGACGCGACCCTGCACGGCGGGACGCTGGCCGTGTGGTCGGAGCTCGGCGTCGGCTCCAACTTCGTGCTGACCCTTCCCCGCAGGGGAGATGCGCTCGCAGGGGAGTCCCCGGTGCCGCTCGAGCCCGTCGAGCCGCTGGCGGAGCTCGGCGACGCCACGCAGCCGATCCAGCTCGCCGAGATCCCTCCCGAGCTGTTCGACGAGGGGAGCATGACATGAGGCGGCGGAACGGACGCGTGCTCGGCTCCCTGGCCGTCGCGACCCTGATGCTCGCGCTCGCCGCGTGCACCGGGTTGCCGACCACGGGGGACGCGCAGCCCGGACTCGCGCTGGGGGCGGCGCCCGATGACCCGGACTTCCTGCCCGTCGCATCCGATCCCGTGAAGGATGCGGGTCCGGCCGAGATCGTGGAGGGGTTCATCGAGGCCGCCATCACCCCGGCGGACAACTGGGCGACGGCGAGGAAGTTCCTCACTCCGGCGTTCGCCGACGACTGGCGGCCGTCGGCCGGGGTGCTGGTCGACTCGAGCGCGTCGTCGCGCACGGTGACCTCGACCGTCGACGACGGTGAGAAGCTCGCCGACGGCGACAAGGCAGAGGTGACGGTCAAGGTCGATCAGCTCGCCGGCATCGACGAGACCGGGGCGTACTCCGAGGCGCACGGGGCGTCGACGCTCCCGTTCGTCGTGGTGAAGACCGACGGCCAGTGGCGGATCTCGGAGGCGCCGGACGGCGTCGTGATCGACGAGTCCCGATTCCTGCGGGTCTACGACGACTACCCCCTCCAGTACTTCGACCAGACCTGGGAGCGACTCGTCCCGGACGTGCGCTGGTTCCCGCGGCGCCCCGCGACGATCGCCACGACGATCACGCAGACGCTGATCGGGACGGGGCCGAGCCCGTGGCTCGAATCGGCCGTGCAGAGCGCCTTCCCCGCCGACGTCCGCCTCGCCAGGGATGCCGTGCCCATCGACCCCGACCAGGTGGCTGACGTCGCCCTGAACCGCGCGGCGCAGGCCCTCGACCAGCGCACGCTGTCGCGCATGCGCACCCAGCTCCAGGCGACGTTGGAGGCGTCCGGCGTGCACGTCAGCCAGGTGCGCTTCACGATCGACGGGCGCCCGCTCGACGCCGGCGTCGCGAAGCTCGTCGAACCACCGGCGGATGCGGGGACCATCGTCCTCAAGGATGGCGCGTTCGGCACTCTGGTCGGACGTCAGATCACGCCGATCCCCGGGGTCACCCCTGACGTGCTCGGCATCTCCCAGCCGATTCTGTCGATCGATGTCGCTGCGGACGGCGCGCACGCCGCGCTGCAGCTCGGCGACGGCCATGTGTACATCGCCGGGGACGGCAGCGTCAACACGCTCGATGAACGCGCGTCCCTGGTGAGGCCGACGATGGATCCCTACGGATACACCTGGTCGGTGCCGTCCAACGCCCCTGGCGCCCTGCTCGCCTGGGGGAGCGACGTCACCTCGCATCAGATCGCCGATGCGTGGCCGGGGGCGACCGAGGTGTCGAGCATCCGCGTGTCCGCCGATGGCGTGCGCGTGGCCGCGGTCGTCGAGGTCGGCGCCGAGCGGTGGGTCGTCGTGTCCTCGGTGCTCCGCGACGCCGACGGCGTTCCCACGCAGCTCGGGCCGCCCAAGCAGTTGACGGAGCTCAGCGGCACCGCCACCGGACTCGTCTGGCTCGGCTCCGACCGGCTCGGAGTGCTCACAGATGGAGACGGACCGAGCGTTCTCACCCAGATCGTCGGCGGGACGGGTGACACGGTGTCGGCTCCCGCAGGCGCCGCCTCGATCGCCGGCGCGAAGACGGCCGCGGGTGCGCACGTGCTGTCCTTCGATGGCTCGCTGTACGCGCGGAGCGGCTCCGCCTGGCGGGAGTCGACCACCGGGGTCGCCGTGCTGGCGACGCGGGCCGGGTACTGATCCTGCACGGCTCGCTCCGCGTGCCGGGTTGTGCACATCCATCCGTGATCGCGGAGCGGCGCCCGCCCGCCGGACGACCCCGGGGTGGGAGCCTCGGCGGATGTACGCCGAACACGACCTGCGCGCCGTCGGCGCCGAGCTCGCCGCGTTCCTGCTCGCCGCCGACTGCGCGGGGTGCGATCTGCGCGGGACGCTCCTGTGCGGCTCATGCCGTGCCGCGCTGGCACCCGCCCCTCGCGAGCGCCGCACGCCGGGCGGGTTGACGGTGCTCGCCGCCCTCCCGTTCGAGGGGGTGGCGGCCCGGTGCATCCGTCGGATGAAGGGCGGAGGCGACACGATGCTCGTCCGCCCGCTCGGGGCGGCGCTCAGCACGATGCTGCACCCCGTGCTGGCGGACGGCGCGCGGGCGGTGCCGGCGCCGACCACGCGGGGTGCGTTCCGGCGGCGCGGCTATCGCGTCCCCGAGCTGCTGATCCGCGGGGCGGGAGCGGCGCCGCTGCGGGTGCTGGGAGAGACGGGGAGACGGTCGGACCAGCGCGGTCTCGGCGCCGGCGAGCGGGTCGAGAACATGCGCGGACGCGTGCGTGCGCGCCGCTCCGGCCACGGGGCGCGGGCGGTGATCGTCGACGACGTGATCACGACGGGGGCCACCTTCGACGAGTGCGCCCGAGCTCTGAGCGAGGCCGGATACGAGGTCGTCTGCGGCATCGCGCTGGCCGCCACGCCGAGGCACGGAGGAGTCTGAGCCGATCCATCGGAGACGCGGAGGAGACACGAAGAAAATGAGTGGTGACAACGGGGGAGGACCGGACTACGGTGGGGCAGAACAAGGCGACCACGGTCCGCCCTTGGCCGGGAGGACCGGGACAAGGAGGCAGCAATGGAAACGAGCATCGTCGGCGTCGGGGTGGGAATCACCGATCGCTTTCGGTCTGTTGTCGAAGAGAAGATCGCCAGGATCCAGACGCTCGCGGCTCGAGCCCAGCGCCTGGACGTGAAGGTCACCCACCGTGTGTATCGGAACGGGCACGTACCTGACGAGACGGTCGAGCTGACGCTGGTGGGGAAGGGGCCCGTCGTCAGAGCCGAGGCCACCGACGGCGACAAGTTCGTCGCCCTCGACCTCGCGGTCGACAAGATGTCCGAGCAGCTGCGCCGGGCGAAGGAGAAGAGGGTCGACGGGCGGCATCATCCGCGCGGCGCCCACTTCGAGAAGGGCAGCGGAGCCCTCGAGGGGATCGATGTGCTGCCGGCGTCCGCCGATGTGCTGCACGCGGTCGCGACCGGCAGCGTTCCGGTCCAGAACGACGAAGACGAGGTCTACTCGCCCGTCGTCATCCGCACCAAGAGCTTCGATGCGGAGTGGATGACCGTCGAGGAGGCTGTCGACAGGATGGAGCTCGTCGGACACGACTTCTTCCTGTTCGTCGACGTTCGCACCGACCACCCGAGCGTCGTCTATCGCCGCAAGGGCTGGGACTACGGCGTCATCGCGCTGAGCACCCAGGCGCCCCCGTCGGAGGCCCTCGCGTCCTGATCCGAACGGAAAGGCCCGCCCCGAGGAGGGGCGGGCCTTTCCCGTGTCGCGAGCGGTCGGATGATCGGCGACGCGGCGCGGCGCGCGGCGGGGGTCCGTGCGGGCCGGGATCAGTCGAAGATGCCGTCGAGGATGCTGCCGATGACGAGGCCGCCGAGGATGCCGGACGCGATGTCGCCCCCTCCTCCGCGGGAGCCGCCACCCCAGCCGCCGCCTCCGCCGCCCCAGCCCTGATCCTGCGGACGGGACGAGTCGATGTCACGCTGGGCGAGCTGCAGCGCCTCCGAGGCCAGGTGCGCGACGCGACGGGCGTTCGCCAGCGCCTCTTCGCGGGTCTCCTCGGCCGGGAGCAGATCGGAGAGGTCGACGCGCAGCCGCTCGGCCTCGGCGAGGCGCGTGCGCGCGTCGGCGCCGATCCAGCCGCGGTGGCCGGCGATCAGGCCGCGGGCGACGCCGAGCTGCCTGTCGGCGTCGTCGATCGCGTGCTGCACCTGCGCGATGCTGGGCAGCGGGTTCTCGGCGCGGTAACGGGCGGTGGCGATGGCGTCGTCGAGAGCCGTGTTGGCCTCGCGGAGCCGCGACAGCTCGGAGAAGGGGTCGCCGGGGGCGCCGGCGGGGGACAGTGAGGCGAGAGCCTCCTGCAGAGCGGTGACGGCGGCGGCGACGGCGGGGACCTGCGGTGCGGTGCGGGCCGCGATCAGATCGCCCCGTGAGTCGGCGACGACCTCCGCCAGCGTCGACTCGGCACGCAGCGCCTCGATCTCGAAGTCCTCGACGGCGTCGAGCAGCGCGGAGGCGCGCCTCGTCGCCTCCGTGGCCGTCTCCAGGGCGAGGTTCGCCTCCTCGTTCTGCTTGGCCGCCCGACGTCGCTCCGAGACGTCGGCGCCGTGGGTGGCGAAGGCGATGAGCTGCTCGGCCTCGGCCGCGCTGGCCACGATCTGGCTCATCGCCGATTCGGAGTACCGGGAGGACAGGCGTGCGACGGCATCCGTGGTCTGCGGGATGCGCGAGGTCAGCGCCGCGGCGTCGGCCCGCACCTGGGCGACCACCTGCGGTGCGCGCCGCACCTTGGCGACGGATTCGGCGAGCACCGAGGTCTTCTCGTCGAGCAGGTCCTGCGCCCAGTCGCACAGCTGCGCGATGCGCGCGTTGCGGGTGCGCAGCTCCTCGGGGGTGTCCGGGATCTCGTCGTGGTTGAGCTGGTGCAGCTGGAACGCCTCGCGCAGGTGGGTGCGCACGGCCGTGAGCGCCGCCCTGAGGTCGGCGGTCAGCGACTCGCCCAGTTCGGCCTCTGCGAAGGCCAGCTCGTCCGACGTCGAGCGGATCCGCTCGTCGGTCGCGACGAGAGCCTGCTCCGCACGGCGTGCGAGATCGGCATCCTGCGCCGCCAGCTCTTCCTGCTCGCGCTTGCGTCTGCCCCAGATTCCTGCCATGAGTCGATCCTAGACAGCCCCGGGAATGCGCTGGCTGTGCATCCGCCCGAGAAGACGGCCGGTTCGCTCTCAGCGTCAGGCGATGGCGGTGCGGCGGGTGAGATCGGGCCGTCGCGGAGGCACGAGCCAGCTGACCGCCGCGATGCCGAGAGGGAGCACCACGGCCAGACCGATGAGCACGGCCCAGGGGACGTCGTCCAGCCGCATCGATCCACCGGACTGGATCGCGAGACCGATCGGGGGCAGGATCCCCGCCGCGGCTCCGGCGAGCGTGCCGAAGCCGGCGATGATGAGCCCCTGCCAGAAGCCGATCCGCCTGCGCATCCCGCCGGTCCCGCCGATCGCGGAGAGCGTGGCGTCGTCCGGGCGCCGCTCGAACCGTGCGAGGCTGAGCGCCACCGCGCTCGCCCCCAGCACGAGGGTGGCCACGGCGACGATGATCGGGACCATCCAGAGCGCGTCGTCGGGAGGGCCGTTCTCCCACGCCGAGTAGATCGTCCATTCCTCCGTGCTCAGGGTCTCCGACAGCACGGCGATCCGATCGCGCACGTCGACTCCGGCGGGCGCGTCGAACCCCGACACGACGAACTCGGGCTCCGCGGTGACACCGAGCTCTTCCGCCGTCTCCGGCGAGATCGCCACGGTCGTTGGCTGCAGCGGCAGGTCGAGCAGGATGACGTCGAGGCGCTTCTCCCAGGTCGGCGTCGCCCACGCCGGACCGCCGGCGGGCTCGGGCCAGATGTTGGACGGAATCTCGCCCCGCGACGCCTGCTCGGGCGTCCATGCGGCCAGTTCGACCGATCCGTCGGTGACGTACCGCGGATCCGCGACGATCGCCGCGCCGTCGCGGTACGCCTGCAGCTGCGCGGGCGTGAGGGTCGTTCCCAGCGCCGTCTCGATCTCGTCGGCGGAGATCACCGACAGCGGGTTTCCCGGATCCTGCCCGTGCGAGCGGAACGACTCGTCCGTGTCGAGCAGGTACTGCGCCGGCAGGATCGCGATGACGTGCACCTGATCGTCCGATGACGAGGAGGCCGCGCCGTAGGTCCACGGCGCCGGCTGCTTGCGCACCACGGCCGTGCCGGTGGCGCCGGCCGCGTCTGCGAGCTCGAGAGCCGCGTCCGCGGCATCCCGCCGCTGCTCCGCGTCGAGCTCGGGGACGTACCCGGTTCCCGTCGGTGCGAAGTTCACCGCCATGCTCCCGACCGGGGCCTGGTAGTACCACTCGCGGGCGTTCTCCGCGTTCTGCATGGCAGCCGTGCTCATGGCGAACACGCCCAGGAACACCGTCGCGGCGATGGCGGCGAACGCGGGGACGGTGCGCGAGGAGTTGGCCGCGGCGTCGCGGGACGCGAGCCGCGCGGACAGCCCGATGGGCGAGAGCAGCCGCGCCGTCATCCACAGCAGCCAGCGTCCGGAGAGGAGGATGCCCAGCTGCACGACGATCGGTCCGATCACGATCCCGAACGGCGGGATCGTGCGCATCGGCGAGTCCCATGCGACGTCGGACTCCGAGATGGCGACGACCGCCGCGGCGGATCCGAGAGTGAGTGCGAGCCCGACGATCATCAGCACCGACCCCCAGAGCGGCCGCGACGCCCGCGGCAGCTGGGGGCGCCGGGCACCCCGCAGGGCGCCGAGCGTGTCGGACCTGGCCACGGTGCGCGCCGGCATCGCCGCCGACGCGGTGCCGACCAGCACGGCGAACACGAGGATGGCGGCGAGGATCTCCCATGGCGGATGGAACCCGGGGAACCGGGTGGCGGAGCCGTCGCCGACCACGCGCATGACCACGGCGGCGGCGCCGATCCCCAGGGCGACACCCGACACGCCGCCGAGCAGGCCGAGCGTGGTGCCCTGCATCAGGATCACCCGTCTCAGGTCGCTCGCGGACGCCCCGACGCTCGCGGCGACGGCGAGCGACCGCTGCTGACGTCGTGCGGCCACGGCGAACGCCGCTCCGGCGAGCATCACGACGACGTAGGCGGCGAACAGCGCGGCCATCGCGAGCACCATGATGATCGACCACCGGGAGGCCCAGTACTCGTCGTAGGCGTACTCGGCATCCGTGCCGCTGACGTCCGGCGGATCGAGGAGCACCGTGCGGGAGAGCGCCACAACGCCCTGCTCGTTGAGCTCCTGCACGGCGTCCCAGTCCAGGGCGAGATCCGGCAGGTACCAGCCCTTCTCGCCCCGGAGCTCGGCCGAACCGGGGAGGAAGAGCGCCGGTACCGAGTCGCCGAGGCGAGCCGAGCGCATCGTCCCGGTCACGGTGTACCGGGTGCCGGCGTCGGGGAGTGTGATCTCGTCGCCGATGCGGATGCCGAGCCGCTCCAGCGTCGCGGGGGTGACCAGGGCCTCGTGCGGTCCGGACGGGGTGCGGCCGTCTACGAGGTCGAAGCGGCCGGCGAGGCTCGGGTCCCACGTGGTTCCCGCCGAGGCCTGCATCCCGGTGATGCCGTCGGGGGTGGTGACGCGCACCGTTCCCTGCGTCACGCTGATCGCCCGCGTCCCGTCGGGGAGCAGCGTGGTCGGATCCGTCACCGCCGTCCCCGTCGGGACGTCCGTCATGGTGGAGGGGTAGCCGTTCCACGCCGGCTGCGTCGGGGCCTGCCAGAACCCGTTGCCGGGGAGGCCTGCCACGGTGATCCAGGACTCCGCGCCGCCGAGCTCGGTGGCGATCCGCTCCTGCGCCGTGGGGATCGAGCTCGCACCGATCACGGCGTACCCGGTCATCGCGGCGATGGGGAGCAGGATCATGGTGCCGATCAGCGCGCTCGACATCACCGTGCGGCGCACCTGTCGCCTGGCCAGGCGCGCGGCCACACGCCAGCGAGCGCGCAGGCCGCCCTTCGGCGGGGACGCGCGACGTGTCGTCGTCGATTCCTCGCGCGTCCCCGTCATCGGGCCGGGCCCGTGAGCAGCACCTCGGCGTCGTCGCGTCCGGTCTGGTCGACGACGCGTCCGTCCCTGAGGAAGACGATGCGATCGGCGAACGCGGCATGACGCGCCTCATGGGTCACCAGGATGCCGGCCGCTCCGGCGTCCACCCTCGCACGCAGCATCTTGAGCACGAGCTCGCCTGTGGCCGAGTCGAGTGCTCCGGTCGGTTCGTCGGCGAGGATCAGCCGGCGTCCGCCGACGACCGCCCTCGCGATCGCGACGCGCTGCTGCTGGCCCCCGGACAGGTCGTCGGGGTAGGAGTCGTGCTTGTCCGCGAGGCCCACGGAGTCCAGGGCATCGCGCCCCGCACGGCGTGCGACCCTGCTGCGGAAGCCGTCGAGCTCGAGGGGGAGCGTCACGTTCTCCATCGCGGTGAGGGTGGGGATGAGATTGAAGTCCTGGAAGACGAAGCCGAGCGACCGGCGGCGCAGTCGCGCCAGACGGGCAGGCGTCTGCTCGCTGAGGTACGCACCCTCGATGATCACCTCGCCGGTCGTCGGCTTCGCCAGGCCTCCGGCGATCGACAGCAACGTCGACTTCCCCGAGCCGGAGGCGCCCATCACGGCGACGAGCTCACCGCGGCGGACGTCGAGATCGACACCGGAGAGAGCGGACACCGCCGTCGCCCCGTGGCCGTACTGTTGGGTGACTCCGACCAGTCGGAGCACCTCCTCGGTCATCGGAGCTGCTCGGGTCCGCCGACCGCGGCCGCTTCCGCCTTCGCCGGACGGCCCCGCTTGGGGCGGTCTGCTGTGAGCTCCAGACCCATCGTGTGCTGCGGATGCAGGGCGAGTCGCTGCTCGGTGTGGTCGAGCCAGCGCACCTCGGCCTCGGCGGCGAAGATCATCGAGTCGACCACCAGGGCCCAGGCGAGCTCCTCGGGGCCGTCGACGTCGCCTCCGGCGTACTTGGCCCGCTGCAGCGACTGCAGCTGCCGCAGCGAGGACGTGCGCTGGGCCTGGATCACGGCGGTCACGTCGACGCCGGGAAGCGTCGCGGCCATGGCCAGCTTGATGGCGAGCTCGTCGCGCGTGGCCTGGGTGCGCACCACGGGGGACGAGAGCCACTCGGCGACCTCATCGCTGCCCGCTTGCGTGATCTGCCAGTAGACGTGGCCCTGCTCGTCGGCGTCGCCGCGTTCGACCAGCCCGTCGCGCTCGAGTCGCTCGAGGGTGTTGTAGATCTGGCCCACGTTCAGAGGCCAGGTCGACCCCGTGCGCCGGTCGAACTCATGGCGCAACTGGTACCCGTAGCACGGTCCCTGGTCGAGGATGGCGAGAAGGCTGAGGCGAACCGACATGGTGATCTCCGTCGACGATCGATGAAAGCAATACCGAGTATATGCATGCCGGGAAATCGAGGGAAGATGTCGCGCCGCGCGGCATCGATCCGTGTGCAGGCGACGTGCAGGTCACAGCCCGGTAACATGAGCAGGTATGCCCGCCGTCCGCCGCTCGGAGGACGGGCGGATTACCCATCGACAGGGAGATGACATCTGTGGCCAATCCTCTTGAGAAGCTGCTGCGTGCCGGAGAAGGGCGAGTCATCCGTCGCCTGAACCAGGTGGTCAAGGCAGTGAACGCCCTGGAAGAGGACATCTCGAAGCTCACCGACGAGGAGCTGCGCAACGAGACCGTCGAACTGCGCGCTCGCTTCGACAAGGGGGAGACGCTCGACCAGCTCATGCCGGAGGCGTTCGCCGCCGTGCGCGAGGCGGCCAAGCGCACCCTCGGCATGCGCGCCTACGACGTGCAGATCATGGGCGGCGCCGCCCTTCACCTCGGCAACATCGCCGAGATGAAGACCGGTGAGGGTAAGACCCTCGTCGCCACCTTCCCCGCCTACCTCAACGCGATCGCGGGCAAGGGCGTCCACGTCATCACGGTCAACGACTTCCTCGCCTCCTACCAGGCGGAGCTCATGGGCCGTGTCTACCGCGCGCTCGGCATGACCACCGGCATCATCGTGTCGGGCCAGACGCCCGCCGTGCGCCGCGAGCAGTACGCGGCCGACATCACCTACGGCACCAACAACGAGTTCGGCTTCGACTACCTGCGCGACAACATGGCCTGGCGCAAGGAAGACCTGGTGCAGCGCGAGCACTTCTACGCGATCGTCGACGAGGTCGACTCGATCCTCATCGACGAGGCGCGCACCCCGCTCATCATCTCCGGCCCGTCGTCGGGCGAGGCCAACCGCTGGTTCGCCGAGTTCGCGAAGATCGCCCGCACGCTCGAGCCCGGCGAGGACTACGAGGTCGACGAGAAGAAGCGCACGGTCGGCGTGCTCGAGCCCGGTATCGAGAAGGTCGAGGACTACCTCGGCATCGACAACCTGTACGAGTCGGCAAACACCCCGTTGATCTCGTTCCTGAACAACTCGATCAAAGCGCTCGCCCTGTTCAAGAAGGACACCGACTACGTCGTCATGAACGACGAGGTCATGATCGTCGACGAGCACACCGGCCGCATCCTCGTCGGACGCCGCTACAACGAGGGAATCCACCAGGCCATCGAGGCGAAGGAGGGCGTGCCGGTCAAGGCCGAGAACCAGACCCTCGCCACGGTCACGCTGCAGAACTACTTCCGTCTCTACGGCAAGCTCGCGGGCATGACCGGTACCGCCGAGACCGAGGCGGCCGAGTTCATGTCCACCTACAAGCTCGGCGTCATCCCGATCCCGACGAACCGTCCGATGATCCGCAAGGACAACCCCGACCTGGTCTACAAGAACGAGGCGGCGAAGTTCGCCCAGGTCGTCGAGGACATCGCCGAGCGCCACGCGAGCGGCCAGCCGGTGCTCGTCGGCACCGTGAGCGTCGAGAAGAGCGAGTACCTCTCGCGCCTGCTCGCCAAGAAGGGCGTCAAGCACGAGGTCCTCAACGCCAAGAACCACGCCCGTGAGGCGGAGATCGTCGCGCGCGCCGGTCGTCTCGGCGCGGTCACCGTCGCCACCAACATGGCCGGACGTGGAACCGACATCATGCTCGGCGGCAACGCCGAGTTCCTCGCCGTGCAGGAGCTCAAGTCCAAGGGCCTTGACCCTGTCGAGACTCCGGAGGAGTACGAGGCCGCCTGGGACGAGGTGTTCGAGGCCATGAAGGAGAAGGTCTCGGAGGAGGGCTCGAAGGTCGCGGAGGCCGGAGGCCTCTACGTGCTCGGCACCGAGCGCCACGAGTCCCGCCGCATCGACAACCAGCTGCGCGGTCGTTCCGGCCGTCAGGGGGATCCCGGCGAGAGCCGCTTCTACCTGAGCCTCACCGACGACCTCATGCGTCTGTTCCAGTCGGGTGCGGCCGAGGCGATCCTCAACCGCACCAATTTCCCCGACGACGTGCCGATCGAGTCGGGCCTGGTCTCCCGCGCGATCCGCAGCGCGCAGTCGCAGGTCGAGGCGCGCAACGCCGAGATGCGCAAGAACGTGCTCAAGTACGACGACGTCCTCAACCGGCAGCGCGAGGCGATCTACGCCGACCGTCGCCACATCCTGCAGGGCGATGACATCGCCGACCGCGTGCAGCACTTCATCGAGGACGCGATCACGGGCGTCGTGAACGACCACACCGGCGAGGGCCACAACGAGAGCTGGGACTTCGACGCCCTGTGGACCGAGCTGAAGACCCTCTACCCGGTCAGCGTGACGATCGACGAGGTCGTCGCCGAGGCTCAGGGGCGCAAGGGCGGGATCACGGCCGACGGACTGACCCGCGAGCTGCTGTCCGACGCGAAGATCGCATACGAGAACCGCGAGGAGTCTCTCGGCGAGGCGGCGACCCGCGAGCTCGAGCGGCGCGTGGTGCTGCAGGTGCTCGACCGCCGCTGGCGCGACCACCTCTACGAGATGGACTACCTCAAGGACGGCATCGGACTGCGGGCCATGGCGCAGCGCGATCCGCTGATCGAGTATCAGCGCGAGGGCTATGCGATGTTCCAGTCGATGATGGGCCAGATCAAGGAGGAGTCGGTCGGCTATCTCTACAACCTCGAGGTCGAGGTGCGCCGTGCCGGTGACGCCGAGACCGCCGAGGTCGAGGCCAAGGGCCTCGCCGACGGCGCCGGAGACCAGAAGCTCCAGTACTCGGCGCCGGGCGACAACGGCGAGGTCGAGGTGCGCAACGACCGCGGACAGGTGCAGCAGGCGGCCACCGATCGCCTGCGCCAGGCTGCGGCCGCGCGTCAGGCCGCTGAGCAGCAGGAGCCCGAGGCCGAGGCGCCGCGTGGCGCATTCGGACAGCGTACGGACGCCGCGGCACCCGTCGCCGGCAACCGCGAGCAGCGCAGGGCTCAGGGCAAGAAGAAGAAGTGACGCCGTCATGACGAAGGGCCGGTCCGAGCGGACCGGCCCTTCGTCATGAGGGCGCGTGTGCGGATCGGTCGCCGAGTCGGTGCGAGAATGACGGGGTGACCACTGCAGAACCGACCGTGCTCGACTCGACCAGGGTCGCCGACTGGCTCCGCGACGCGATCCTCGATGGCGTCCGCGAGCCCGGCAGCCGACTCATCGAGAGAGACCTCGCGGCGGAGTTCGGTGTGAGCCGGGTCCCGGTGCGAGACGCTCTGAAGATCCTGGAGGTCGAGGGGCTCGTCACCCTCCGCCCGCGCACGTGGGCGATCGTGCGGGAGTTCACCTCGGCCGACCTGACCGACCTCGACGAGGTGCGCGCGGTGCTCGAGCCCCTCGCGTTCCGGCTGGCCGCCCTCCGGCATCGACGGGAGGGCCTGGGAGAGCTGCGCCGCGTGCTGGAGATCGAGAAGGCTGCCGCCGTGGCGGAGGACGCGATCACCTCGCGCCGGGCAGCGGCCGACTTCCACGAGGCCGTCATCGACCTGTCCGAGAACCGGCTGCTGAAGGACCTGATGCAGAGCATGCGCAGCAAGCTCCGCTGGAGCCTCGCGCAGCATGACGATCTCGTGCACGTCACCGCGGAGCACGAGGAGCTGTTCGACGCGATCAGCTCCCGCGACGAGGAGAGGGCGGCTGCCCTCGCCCTGGCGCACATCGACAGCAGCAGCCGTCAGCGCGAGGAGCACGAGATCGCCCTGCGCGCGGCGGCGCTGCGCCGGTGACAGGAGCACTCCCGCGACGGCGCTAGGCTTGGGCGATGACACCATCGCGCCATTTCGACCAGTCGTCGAAGCTCAAGAACGTCCTGTACGAGATCCGCGGAAACGCCCTCGTCGAGGCGGCGCGACTCGAGGCAGAAGGCCACAAGGTCCTCAAGCTCAACACCGGAAACCCCGCGATCTTCGGCTTCGAGGCGCCGCACCAGATCGTGCACGACATGCTCGCCGCCCTCCCGACCGCACACGGCTACAGCGACAGCAAGGGCATCGTCTCCGCCCGTCGCGCGGTCGTCAGCCGCTACGAGCAGATCGAGGACTTCCCTCGTTTCGACCCGGAGGACGTGTTCCTGGGCAACGGCGTCTCCGAGCTCATCACCATGACCATGCAGGCGCTGCTCGACGAGGGCGACGAGGTGCTGATCCCCGCTCCGGACTACCCGCTCTGGACGGCGATGACCAGCCTCGCCGGCGGCACGCCCGTGCACTACCTGTGCGACGAGAACGACGGCTGGCAGCCCGATCTCGAGGACATCCGGTCGAAGATCACCCCGCGCACCAAGGCGATCGTGATCATCAACCCGAACAACCCCACCGGCGTGGTCTACTCGCGGGAGATCGTCGCGGGCATCGTCCAGATCGCCAGGGAGAACGAGCTGCTCCTGCTCTCGGACGAGATCTACGACCGCATCCTGTTCGACGGCGCGGTGCACGTCCCCACCGCGACGCTCGCCCCCGATCTCCTCTGCCTCACCTTCAACGGCCTCTCCAAGACCTACCGCGTGGCCGGATACCGGTCCGGCTGGCTCGTCATCACGGGGCCGCAGGAGCACGCCAAGGGCTTCCTCGAGGGGATCAACCTTCTCGCCTCGACCAGGCTCTGCCCCAACGTCCCCGCGCAGCACGCCCTCCAGGCGGCGCTGGGCGGCGTGCAGTCGATCGACTCCCTGATCGCTCCGTCGGGAAGGCTCCACGAGCAACGGGACGTCGCGTGGGAGGGGCTGGAATCGATCCCCGGCGTCTCGTGCGTCAAGCCGGAGGGGGCCCTCTACGCCTTCCCGCGACTCGACCCGGAGGTGCACGAGATCAGGGACGACGCGAAACTGGTCTACGACCTTCTCGTCTCCGAGCACATCCTCCTGGTGCAGGGGACGGGGTTCAATTGGGCCACCCCCGACCATCTGCGGCTGGTCACCCTCCCCGAGCCCCGTGTGCTCGCAGAAGCCGTCGAGCGCCTCGGGAACTTCCTGTCGAGCTACCGCCAGTAGCCGGGGCCGGTGTCATCGTCGCCGCGAGGCGCCTCGTCGCGGCGACGAGCGCCGAGCGGGGCGACACATCGGCGATCGGCCGCGCGTGCAGCAGCGCGGCGTCGACCGCGCGCTGATCGTCGGGGAGGAAGTGCACCTCGGTGATTCCCGCGAAACGGTCGAGCGTGCGCCGGATCTGCCCGCGCGCGTCGATGCCGAGCGGTCCGGGGCGCACGCGGTTGACGACCACGGTGACGGGTGTGGGTGCGGCGATCCGGCGCAGCTCCGCATGGTCGCGCAGCAGGCGGCTGACCCCCAGCGGATCCGCTGAACCTACGGCGATGATCTCGTCGGCCTCGCGGAGCGCGGCGACGGTCGCTGCGTGACGACGCGGGCCCGCGATGTCGTAGGTGGCCTCCTCATCGGCGTCCATCGCCGCCGACACGTCGACCACGGTCTCCTGCGCCCATCCCCGGCACGCGACGAGCATCGCCTGCAATCGCGTCGCCGAGAGCTCCGGCCACCGCGCGGGCCGGTTGATCCCGCCGAGCACGTCGAGGGTGCCGGCGCTCGTCTCGACGGTGGTGGACAGGCGGGTGAGCTCCGCGTCGTCGAGCGCTCCGAGCTCGGCCCTCCTGCATGCGGCGGCGATCCCCGGCGCGTCGTCGCTCAGCCCGAGCAGCAGTGCGAGGGAGGGCGCGACCGTATCGGCGTCGAGGAGGGCGGTGCGGCGCCCGCTCCGGGTCAGCTCCACCGCGAGCTGCACGGCCAGGGTGGAGCGACCGGGTGCGCCGTGCGGGCCCCAGATCGCGATGACCCTGTGGGGCGTCCTCGGAGCGGGAGCCGCCGTCGGCGGAGCGTCGGACACGAGCGTCGCGGCGACCTGCCAGCCCGTGGAGTCCGCGGGTAGGGCGGACACCAGCCCGTACCGTGCGAGCGTGCGCTCCTCGCCGTCTCCGATCGGCACGATCCTGACCCCCGCCGCATCGCAGGATGCGATCAGCTCGGGGGTGAGCACGGCGCGGGTGGCCGGAACCACCAGGGCGTCGACGTCGGGGGAGAGGGGAAAGGGTCCATCGGGGGAGACGACGGCGACCACGCGGACGCCCTCCAGCTCGAGCTCCGCGGCCAGCTCCCTGCCGCGCAGGCCGGGGACGGCGATGACGACCGCAGTCAAGGCGTCGTCCCCACGGGGACCACCGACAGCAGGGAGCCGCCGGTGATCGCGGACAGCACGTCTCCGACGTCGGCGCGATCGACGACGATCTCGACGGTGACTCCGCCTCCCGCCAGCATCCCCTCGGGTTCGACCACCGTGGCGACGATCACGTCGGCCGCGAGGATCCGCGGAGTGTCGTGGGTGCGCCCGTCGTCGAGGGGCGGCGCCTGCCACAGGTCTACGACGGATCCGGCACGGACGGCGCTCGGGATGCCGGTGCTGCTCTCA
Source organism: Microbacterium hydrocarbonoxydans (assembly GCA_040395495.1). Lineage (GTDB taxonomy): Bacteria > Actinomycetota > Actinomycetes > Actinomycetales > Microbacteriaceae > Microbacterium > Microbacterium hydrocarbonoxydans_D. Next base: position 125,889 of record JBEBQG010000003.1, read on the forward strand.
ACCACGACGGTCGTCGTGCGGTCGGACGACGCATCGGTCGTCGCGGACCGCGGCACCAGCTCCCCGTCGAGAAGCGTGCGCGCCGCCACCGTGCCGTCTTCCAGATCGCCGGGGGAGAGGTAGTCGTCGGCGAGCCTGCCGAGGCTCACCTCGACCACCTCGAAGTCGTCGGAGACCACGGGGTCGCCCTGCACGATCGTGTGCGCCGCGCGCAACACGGGCATCGTGCGGCCGATCGAGGACACGAGGATCCAGACGCCGCCGATCGAGAGGGCGACCAGAGCGAGGCCGATCAGGAACCGGACGTCGCCCCAGAACGCGCGTCGGTGTCGGGTAGGGGATGTCATGCCGCCATCGTCACAGAGTCCGTGCGGTCTCCGCGGAAGTTATCCACAGGTCTACGGAGGACTCGACCGATATGCCAGTCCGGGGGAGAATGGGGGCATGCCCCGTCTCCGCGAATCCGCTCCGCGCTTCCTCGCGCCCGCGCAGGTCGCGGAGCTGCTGAGCATCGAGGTCGACGAGGTCATAGCCCTCGTGTTCGAGCGCAGGCTCCGCGGAGCGCAGCTCGGCTCGCCGGCCCGCTGGCGCATCGAGGAGGAGAGCCTGTCGGAGTACCTGGCCGAGCAGGCGGAGGAGGCCAGGCGCATGGCCCTCTGGCGCGAGGCCAACGAGGCGAGCTTCCCCGAGATCTGGGGAGGGGCGCCGGTTCACGGCAGCTGATCGGCCGCCGCTTCGATCCAGGCGAGGGCCGAGAACGGGACGATCCGGAACCCGCGGACCGCTGACGCCCGACGGGCCTCACCGGCGTCGTGAAGGGCGAGGTCCAGGTGATCGGCCCCTGCGCGATCGATCGTCCCGTGGTGATGGTCGCCGCCGAGCGTCTCGACGCGCACGGGTGCCCGACGCCGGGCGAGATCGCGCAGCACGAACCCCAGGGTCATGCGCTCACGCAGCGGTGATGCGGCATCCGGGCCGTCGTCGAGGCTGGACAGGAGCAAGCCGTGATCGGTCCCGAGCCCGCGGAGCGAGGCGAGCGGGATGATGCGGATCGTCCGTCCCGAGGGCCGCGCCCCGTCCTCGGAGACGGCCGCGGCCAGCCAGTCGGCGCCGAGGGTGAGAAGACGCGCCCTGACGCGGACGCCGCCCGGGAGGTCGATCGTGGCGACCGCGTCGGCCGCGCAGAGCCGGCCCAGCCTCGCCCGGAGGCCGATGCGGGAGATCCGCAGCCGTTCCGACTCGGCGTCCCTGGCCGCGCGCTCGGCCTCCCATTCCGATGCGAGCTGACCCTCGAGGTCTTCGAACAGTCGATCCCAGTGCACGCGACCGAGCGTAGGGCACCGGTCGGCGGTGTGTACGAGTTATCCACATTCCTCGTCGCCGACCCCGGATCGGGTGGGATCGCCGTGCTCTACTGGCCGCAGTCTTCCCCGATCGAGAGGGCCAGGATGACGCTCCACGAGTACTTCGCACCGCAACCGACTCCCCGGTCGGAGCTGCCGGATCCGCTCCCGCTGCTGCGCAGTCTCACCCAGGGAGTGCTCGAGGTGCTCGCCGGGGTCCGCGAGGTCGAGCAGCTCGCGCGGTGGTTCAACGAAGACGCCTACCGCAGTCTGGTCGCCCGTTCGAACCTGTCCGCCCGTGCCAGGAGCGCGAGGGGCGTTCCCCCTGCGCGACCCACCTTCTCGATCCGGTCGATCCGCACGTCCGAACCCGTGGACGGCGTCGTCGAGGCGGTCGTGGTGGTCGCCGGTCCCGGGCGCACCCGAGCCGTCGCCGTACGGCTGGAGGGCCTCGACCGGCGATGGCGCGCGTCCTCGTTCGCGGTTCTCTGAACCGGGCTCGGCGATCCTCCACCAGTAGGCTGGACAGGTGTCAACGCTCAGTGATCTCGCCCACGCCCAGGGCCGCCTGAACGACGGAGACGTCGAATGGCTCCATCGTCTCGCCGGTGACGGTCAGCTCCTCGCCGACCTCGCATCCGCGGACATCGTCATGTGGATCCAGGCGGAGGAGGGCTCGTTCATCGCGGTCGCGCACGCCCGCCCGAGCGGTGCGGCGACGCTGTTCTACCGCGACATCGTCGGCGAGCGCGTCCGGCCGCAGTGGCGCACCCAGGTTCAGGGCGCCTTCGACTCGGCGGAGATCGTGGACTCCTCGTCTCCCGACTGGTTCGAGGAGACGCCGACCAGGGTGCGCGCGGTGCCGATCGTCAACGAGCGGAAGGGCTCGGACCACCCGGCATCCGTCATCGGCGTCGTCACGCGGCACACCAACCTCGGCGAGGCGCGAACCCCCTCGCGTCAGCAGATCACGTTCGACGAGTGCGCGAACGATCTGTTCCGCATGATCGCCGACGGCAGCTTCCCCGACCTCGCCGCTCCGACCTCGCCCCGACGCGGTGCGCCCCGCGCCTCCGACGGCCTCATCCGCATCGACGTCGACGGGATCACCACCTTCGCCAGCCCCAACGCCCTCTCGGCGTTCAACCGCATGGGCTTCGACGACGAGCTCGAGGGGGAGTCCCTGGCCGAGGTCACGACGCGGCTGGTCCCGCCGTCGCGGCAGGTCGACGAGTCCCTCCCCGTGGTCGTGACGGGTCGTGCTCCGTGGCGCACCGACATCGAGGCGAGGGGGGTCACCGTGTCGCTGCGCGCGATCCCGCTCAAGGACCGGGGCACGCGGATCGGGGCCATCGTGCTCTGCCGTGACGTGTCCGAGCTGCGCCACCAGGAGCAGGAGCTCATCACCAAGGACGCGACGATCCGCGAGATCCACCACCGGGTGAAGAACAATCTCCAGACCGTCGCCTCCCTGCTGCGCATCCAGGCCAGGCGCACCCACTCCGACGAGGCGCGGGACGCGCTGACGCAGGCCATGCGACGCGTCGACTCGATCGCGGTCGTGCACGACACCCTCGCCCAGGGGCTCACCCAGAAGGTCGACTTCGACGAGGTGTTCCACCGGGTGCTCAAGCTGGTGGCCGAGGTGGCCGCGGCCCCGAACACCCGGGCGCGCACCCAGTCGACGGGCCGGTTCGGCGTGCTGCCGAGCGAATATGCGACGCCGCTCGCCCTCGCGCTCACCGAGGTCGTCACCAACGCCGTCGAGCACGGGCTCGCCGGCCAGGAGGGCGTCGTCACGATCGATGCGAGCCGCACCGAGGAGAACCTCCGGGTGACCGTGCGGGACACCGGGCACGGCCTTCCCGAGGGACGCGTCGGACAGGGGCTCGGCACGCAGATCATCCGGACCCTCATCCAGGGGGAGCTGGGCGGCACGATCGAGTGGCACGGCAGCGAGGGCGAGGGCACGGAGGTCGTCATCGACGTGCCGCTGCGCTGGCTGAAGAAGTAGGCGTCGGCAGACGCGGAAGCGGCCCGGGATCGGATCATCCCGGGCCGCTTCGCGTGAAATCAGGAGGCGCGGCGTGCGCGAGCGGCGCGGCGCTTGAGGGCCCGGCGCTCGTCCTCGGAGAGGCCGCCCCAGACACCCGAGTCCTGGCTGGTCTCGAGGGCGTACTGCAGGCAGATCTCGGTCACCGTGCAGGTGGCGCAGACGGTCTTCGCCTTCTCGATCTGGTCGACGGCTGGTCCCGTGTTCCCGACGGGGAAGAACAGCTCGGGGTCGACAGTCAGGCAGGCGGCCTTGTCGCGCCAGTCCATGGGGGCTCCTCGGTGTGGATCTCATGAGATGTCGCAGTGCGACGCCTCGGATTCGGGCGGCAGATCGGGTTCAGCTACCCTGTTGAAGTGCGAGCGGTTGCTCACTGTGTGATGCGGGCGTGACCGCCCGACCCACGCCGCTGTGGGAGCACATGACTTTTTCTATTCTGTTACATGAGTCCTTTGAAATCAAGGGTTCTCCGCCTTCCCGTTCGATTCCCAGGAGACATCGTGCACGCACCCCGCCTCGCTCTCGCCGCCGCAGCCGTCCTGGCCGCGGAGGGGGCGGCGCTGACCGTGTTCGCCCTCATCGAGCTGTTCGGGCTCGGTGCAGGGGACGCGGCATCCCTGCCGACGGCGATCGCGCTCATCGTGCTCACGCTGATCGGCGCGGCCGCGCTCTTCGCGTTCGCCGCGGGGGTGCGCGGGGGGCGGTCATGGGCGCGCTCGGGCGGCATCGTGTTCCAGGTGCTCGCGATCGCCATCGCGCTGGCATCCCTCACCGTGCAGCCCGTCGTGTGGCTGTTCGTGTTCGCCGTGGGCCTGCCCGCCGTGCTCGGATTCGCACTCCTGATCGGGAGCGCGCGCGCCGAGGGCGGAGCCGCGGCGCGCGACTGAGCGTCAGGCGTCGACGCCGAGGAGCTTGCGCAGCCGGGCGACGTGTCCTGTGGCCTTGACGTTGTAGAGGGCGAGCGTGATCGTGCCGTTCTCGTCGAGCACGAAGGTGGAGCGGATGACGCCCTCGATCACCTTGCCGTAGTTCATCTTCTCGCCCCACACGCCGTAGGCGGTGTGCACGGCGTGGTCGGGGTCGCTGAGCAACGTGAAGGTGAGGCCGTCGCGCTCGCGGAACTCGGCGAGCTTCGCCGGCTCGTCCCGGGAGACGCCGACCACACGGTATCCGGCGCCCTGCAGCGACGAGATGCTGTCGCGGAAGTCGCACGCCTGCGTGGTGCACCCGGGGGTCATCGCGGCGGGGTAGAAGTACAGCACGGTCTTCTCGCCGCGGAGGTCCGCGAGGCGGACGGTGGTGCCGTCCTGATCGAGCAGGGCGAAGTCGGGGGCGTCGGTTCCGGGTTCCAGGCGTACGGTCACGCCCCCAGCCTACCGGCCCTGGTTCTGCTCGGCCTTGTCGGCGAAGGTCTGCAGCAGTCTCTGCAGCGAGTCGAGACGGGCGCGCCCGGTCTCTCCCAGATCGCCACGCTCCGCGGCCTCGATGAGGGCGCAGTCGGGGGCGTCGGCCAGGTGGGTGCAGCCGCGGGGACAGTCCTCGGCGATCTCGGCGAGCTCCGTGAAGGCGGCGAGGATGTTGGCGGGGTCGACATGTCCGAGACCGAACGAGCGCACGCCGGGGGTGTCGATGACCCAGCCGCTGCCGGTCGGACCCTCGTAGCGGAGGGACACGGTCGACGACGAGGTGTGCCTGCCCCGTCCGGTGACCTGGTTCACGTGTCCCGTCGCGCGACCGGCGCTCGGCACCAGGGCGTTGACCAGAGTGGACTTGCCCACGCCGGAGTGCCCGACGAAGACCGTCGAATGGCCCGTCAGCGCGGCGCCGATCTCCTCGACGGGCATACCGTCCACGCCGCTGCGGAACACGCGGAGGTCGTCGAGACCATCGAAATGGGAGAGGAACTCCGAGGGGTCGGCGAGATCGGTCTTGGTGACGACGAGGAGGGGGCGGATGCCGGCATCGAGCGCGGCCACGAGGTAGCGGTCGACGAGTCGCGCCCGCGGCTCGGGATCGGCCGCCGCCACCACGACGAGCATCTGGTCGGCGTTCGCCACGATCACCCGCTCGACCTGATCGGTGTCGTCGGCGCTCCGTCGCAGCAACGAGGTGCGCTCGACGATGCCCACGATGCGGCCCAGGGTCCCCTCGTCACCCGACGCGTCGCCGACGACGCGCGCCCGATCGCCCGTGACGATCGGCGTCCGCCGCAGCTCGCGCGCCCTGGCAGCCGTGATCGTGCGCTCCTCGGGGGTGTCCTCGTCGATCAGCACGGAGTAGCGGCCGCGGTCCACGCCGAGCACCCGTCCGATCCGGGCGTCCTCGTGCGCCGGCCGGCGCTTTGTGCGCGGACGGTTCCCCTTCGGGTTCGGCCGAGTGCGGATGCTGCTCTCGTCGTACTCCTCGAACTCGTCGTCGAGGTCGTCGTCGCCGAGCCAGCTCACGCGGAGTCGCCTCGCAGCATCCGCTCCCAGAGAAGGGTGAACTCGGGCAGGGTCTTGGCGGTGGTGCCGATGTCGTCGATCTCCACCCCGGGCACCCGCAGGCCGATGAGGGCTCCCGTGGTCGCCATGCGGTGGTCGTGATGCGCGCGCCACGTGCCGCCGTGCAGCTCGCGGGGGATGATGCGCAGACCGTCGGAGAGCTCCTCGGCCTCACCGCCGATGGCGCGCACGTCGCCGATGAGAGCCGCGATCCGATCGGTCTCGTGCAGTCGGATGTGGCCGATGCCGCGGATGGTGGTGGGGGAGTCGGCGAACACGGCGAGGCCGACGAGGGTCGGCGTCAGCTCGCTCGCCGCCGACAGGTCGAGGTCGAGGCCGCGGATGCCGTTGCCCGCCCGCACCGTCAGGGTGCCGCTGTGGCGGGCGACGTGGGCGCCCATAGCCTGCAGGATGTCGGGGAGCAGGTGGCCCGGCTGGGTCGAGTGCACCGGCCAGCCGGTGATCGACACCGACCCTCCCGTGACGAGAGCGGCGGCGAGGAACGGCGCCGCGTTCGAGAGATCGGGCTCGATCGCGATCTCCTTGGCTCGGGGGACGCCGGCCTCGACCAGCCATTCGCCGGCGGCCGGCCGTTCGATGCGGATGCCGCGGCGGCTGAGCGCCTCGATGGTCATGTCGATGTGCGGAAGGCTCGGCAGGTGCTCGCCGGTGTGCACGAGATGCAGGCCCACGTCGAAGCGGGGCGCGGCGAGCAGCAGACCGGAGACGAACTGGCTCGATGCGGAGGCGTCGATCTCGACCCGCCCGCCGCGGATCCGCCCGTGACCGCGGATCGTGAACGGCAGCGCCCAGGTGCCCTCGTCGTCGATGTCGACGCCGAGGTCGCGCAGTGCGCTGATGAGGCCGCCCATCGGCCGGTGCAGCGCGGTCTCGTGCGCGGTGAGGTGCACGTCGCGCTCGGCGAGGCCGGCGAGCGGGGCGATGAACCGCATGACCGTCCCCGCCTGCCCGCAGTCCACTGTGGCGCCGCCGAGGAGCTTCGCCGGGGTGACGACGAGGTCGGGACCGAACTCGCCGTCCGACTCGACCTCCTCGATCCCGACGCCGAGGGTGCGCAGCGCGTCGACCATCCGCCGGGAGTCGTCGGAGTGCAGCGGGGCGATCAGCCGGCCCGGTCCGTCGGCGATCGCGGCGATGATCAGCTCGCGGTTGGTCAGTGACTTCGAGCCGGGGATCGTGAGGGTGGAGTGCACGGACCCCTGGATCGTGGGCGCGGCATAGGGGCCCTGGACGAGGGGAGGGGAATACCTGTTGGCGCTCATCGGTTCCCACCTTAGTGAACGCGAGTGCGGAGCCGAGCGATCGGGTCCGGGCATTCGCCGAGAAGGAGAGAGCATGATCGCCACGCTGGAACGCGAGTCGGTGGACCTCAGCGGCCTAGACTGGCCCCTGATGGATGACACCGCAACCGCAGACACCGTCAGCGACCCCCGGCGCGAGTTCGAGGAGCAGGCGATCCCGTTCATGGATCAGCTCTACGCGGCCGCCATGCGCATGACCCGCAACCCCGCAGACGCCGCCGACCTCGTTCAGGAGACGTTCGTCAAGGCCTACGGGTCGTGGGCGACGTTCACGCAGGGGACGAACCTCAAGGCGTGGCTCTACCGCATCCTCACGAACACGTACATCAACATCTACCGCAAGAAGCAGCGGGAGCCGTTCCAGGGCACGATCGACGAGCTCGAGGACTGGCAGCTGGGCGGCGCGGAGTCGACGACGGCCTCGCACAGCCGTTCGGCCGAAGCGGAGGCGATCGACCGGATGCCGGCATCCGTCGTCAAGGACGCGCTGCAGGCCGTTCCGGAGGACTTCCGGTTGGCGGTGTACCTCGCCGACGTCGAGGGCTTCGCCTACCAGGAGATCGCCGACATCATGAAGACCCCCATCGGCACCGTGATGAGCCGTCTGCACCGTGGCAGGCGGATGCTGCGGGAGCTGCTGGCCGACTATGCCGCTGAGCGGGGCATCGCCGCGGCTGACCCGAGGAGCAGGAAATGACCGACTGCGGCTGCGACAAAGCCCGTCAGGATCTGGAGGAGTACCTCCGCAACGAGGTGTGCAAGACCGAGCACACCGAGATCCGCGAGCATCTGGAGAACTGCCCGTCGTGCCGTGACGAGGCTCTCGTTGCGAAGACCCTCACCGAGGTCGTCGCCCGAGCCTGCAAGGAGACGGCTCCCGAGGAACTGCGCGACCAGGTGTTCGCCCGGCTGCGTGAGGCGCAGGCGAGCGCGCACTGAGCGCAGCGGAGGTGCGGCGCGGGTCGACCGGGAACGGGGCCGAAGGTCGGAGCCCCCGGCTACGGTAGGGGGATGACCTCCCTCGACGCCCGAGACGTCCCCACCGAACCGATCTCCGCAGAGCTCCTCGCCGCGACGGGGCTCGACTACCGCGTCATCGACATCGCCGACGATGCGGCAGCGCGCGACTACCAGCGTGCCGTGTCGCGCGGCTTCCTCGGCGGGGAGCCCACCGCGGAGTCGCTCGCCTACGGGCGGACGCCTTTCGAGTCGCGCCGCAACACCGCGGTGTACCACCCGGCCTCTCCGGACCCGGGGTTCCCGGTCGCCACGGTGAACTCCTGGGTGGCCCCTCTCACGATCCCCGGCGGTGCCGAGCTCGACATGTGGTCGATCAGCGTCGTGACGGTCGCGGCGACCCACCGTCGTCGAGGGATCGCCAGGGCGCTGCTCGAAGGGGAGCTGCGCGCCGCGGCCTCGGCCGGTGCCCCGATGGCGGGGCTCACGGTCTCGGAGGCCACCATCTACGGGCGATACGGATTCGGCTCCGCCGTCCCGGTGCAGCGCCTCGTGGTCGACACGCGCCGGGCCGGATGGGCGGGCGGAACCCCCGCCGGCACTTTCCAGTACCGGGAGCGCGAGGATCTCGCCGACGATCTGGAGCTCGTGCACGAGCGATCCCGCCGTTCACGACCGGGCCAGGTGTCCGGCTGGCGCACGCGCTGGGAGGGCTTCGCAGGCGTGTCCCCGTCGGACTCCGACCGCGACAAGGTGCGCGGCGTGCGCTATCTCGATGAGAGCGGCGAGGTCCGGGGCGTCCTCGTCTACACCCTCGCGGAGAGCGACGGGGGATTCCGCTTCTCCCTGCACGTGCGGGTGCTCGTCGCAGAGACGCCGGAGGCGACCGCGGCACTGTGGCGGTTCGCTCTGCAGCACGATCTGGTCGACGAGGTCACGGCCGATCTGCGCCCCGTCGACGACCCGCTGCCCTGGTTGGTCGTCGACCCCCGCGGCGTGGTGCAGACCGTGCACGATCACGGGTGGCTTCGCATCCTCGACCTTCCCGCCTCTCTCGAAGCGCGTCGCTTCTCCGCACCGCTCGACCTCGTGGTGCGCGTGCACGACGCACAGGGATTCACAGCGGGGGACTGGCGTCTCCGCGTCGACGGCGCGGGCTCGGCGTCCGTCGAGTCCGCGTCGGGCGCCGAAGTGGACGCCACGATGGACATCGCCGCCCTGTCGGCCCTGTATGCGGGCGGCGTCCGTGCGTCGACCCTGCACGGTGCGGGGCTGATCGTCGCCGATGCGGAGGTCGCCGAGCGATTGGATCGGGCCTTCGTCTCGTTCCCGCTCCCGACCCTCGACATCTGGTACTGAGTCGGAGCGCACCGCCCATGCGCTGACGATCGCGCCGATCGTGGGCATGGCATCGGCGCGCCTCGATCAATCGGAAAGAATCTTCACAAAATAATCGGAAAGGTCTTTACCGGAAAGGACCTTTACTATAACCTCGCTTCGAGGCGGACCCGTTCCGCTCCGCTCGACAAAAGCCAACGAAGCCCTTGAGACGAGGTTCCCATGCACGACAACCGCTGGAGGAAGACCCTTCCTCTCGTCGCCGGCGCCGCCGCGCTCGCCCTGACGCTGGGCGGATGCACGCCCGGCGGTTCGAGTTCCGGTGCGGAACGCCCGCTGCGCGTCTGGTCCGGATCCATGACGCCCATCACGTACAACTTCAACCCGTTCGCGGTCGACACGGCGACCCACATGACGTTCGGCGCCATCTACGAGCCGCTGTTCTTCTTCAACCAGCTCTCGGCCGATGAACCCGTGGGGATGCTCGGGGACTCCTTCGAGTTCAACGAGGACGGCACGGTGCTCACGATCACCATCAAGCCCGACCTCAAATGGAGCGACGACGAGGACCTCACCGCAGAGGACGTCGCGTTCAGCCTCGGCTACGGCTCGAACAAGGACCCGGACATGGTGTCGGTCGAGGCCACGGACGACACCACCGTGGTGGCGACGTACTCCACCCCGAAGTTCACGGCGACGTCGATGATCCTCGGTTCCACCTGGATCGTGCCCCAGCACATCTGGGAGGGGATCGACGACTACATGACCGAGACGAACCAGCATCCGGTCGGCTCCGGGCCCTACACGCTCAAGGCCTTCACCGACGCGGCGTACACGCTCGAGGCCAACCCGCTCTTCCGCGACGGTGCCCCGGACGTCAAGGAGGTCCAGGACATCGGGATCGACTCCAACCAGTCCTCCGAGGACCTGCTGAAGACCGGCAAGCTCGACTGGGTCGGTCAGTTCATCGCGAATCCCGACGGCGTCACGTCCAATGGGCGCATCGCGACCATGAACCAGCAGCAGGATCCCACCGTCATCATGACCTGCGCGGATGCCGCGCTCGGCTGCGAGGGCGCCCAGACGGACCCCGCGGTTCGACAGGCGCTGAACCTCGCGATCGATCGTGCGGCCATCAGCACCAAGGCGTTCGCGGGACTCGCCGGCGAATCCTCGCCGAGCTTCGCCCTGCTGCCGAGGGACGAGAAGTGGTTGTCCGATCCGGAGCTGGCGACCAGTCCCCAGTCTCCCGATGCTGCGGCAGCGGGCGCCGCGCTCGAGGCGGCCGGCTACACGAAGGGCAGCGACGGCTTCTACGGCAAGGACGGCGTCGCGATCGAGCTGGATCTGTTCTCGCCCGACGGGTGGACCGACTACAACGACGCGGCCAAGCTCATCAGCGCGCAGGCTGCGGAGGCCGGCATCCGGGTGAACGCGCGCACGGTCTCCGAAGCCGAGTACTGGACGCCCGTGTCGAACGGCGAGTTCCAGCTCGCCCTCTACGGCCTCACGCAGTCGCTGGTCGCCGACCCGTACTCGAACTACGACCAGTACTTCGCCACGGCGGCCACGGCCAAGGTCGGCGAGATGCCCGGCAAGGGCCAGAACTACGCCCGCTACTCCAACCCGATCGTCGACCAGGCCGTCGCCCAGGCCGGGGCCACGCTCGATGAGACGACGAAGAAGGACGCCTACGCGACCATCCAGACCGAGATCGCGCGGGATCTGCCCTACATCCCGGTGGTGTTGAACGCCTCGCAGTCCTTCTTCAACACCGCCGACTTCACCGGCTGGCCGAGCGAGAGTGACATGTACGCGGCGCCCCTGCCCTACCTGTCCACGGCGTCCGCCGTCATCCTGACGCACCTGCGTCCGGCGAAGAAGTAGCCCGTCCCGTGGACCGATCCATCGAAGGGAGGACGGCATGAAGTTCTGGATCAGGCGTGTCGTGTTCTACATCGTCACGCTCTGGGCGGCCGTCTCCCTCAACTTCCTGCTGCCCAGGATGCTCCCCGGTGACCCCGCGGCCATCATGTTGGGCAAGCTCCGGCGGGCGAACGGCAACCGCCCGCTGTCGGAGGAGACGATCTCCGCGATCACCTCCATCCTCGGCGCGGAGAAGGGATCGAGTCTGTGGGACCAGTACCTCGCCTACTGGGGTCGGATGCTGCACGGTGATCTGGGCGTCTCGTCGACCAGATACCCGACCCCGGTAGGCGAGCTCATCTCCGCGGCCCTGCCGTGGACGGTGGCGCTCGTCGGCACGGCCACGATCATCTCCTTCGTCATCGGCATCGTCGCGGGCGCGTGGGTGGGGTGGATGCGCGGCACCTGGATCGACCAGCTCGTCCCGATCACCACGTTCCTGCAGTCGATCCCGTACTTCTGGCTGGCGCTGGTGCTCGTGGCGGTGTTCTCGGTGCAACTCGGACTGTTGCCGATCATCGGCGGCTACGACGTGTTCGACTTCCCGATGGGGCCGGAGTGGAGTCCGGCGTTCATCGGCAGCATGGTGGTGCACGCGATCCTCCCTGCCGCCACCATCGTGATCTCCTCGGTGGGCGGATGGCTGCTCGGCATGCGCAACATGATGGTGCAGACGATGTCGGAGGACTACGTGCTCACGGCCGAGGCCAAGGGGCTTCGCCCCTCCCGCATCCGCAGCGCGTACGCGGCACGCAACGCGTCGATCCCGAGCCTGGCCGGGTTCGGCATCGCCCTGGGTTTCGTGGTGGCCGGCTCCATCGTCACGGAGCAGGTGTTCAGCTATCCCGGCATCGGGAAGCTGATGATCCAAGCGGTCCAGGGGCTGGACTACGCCCTCATGCAGGGTGTGTTCCTCGTCATCACCCTCACGGTGCTGGCGGCGAACTTCCTGATCGACCTCCTCTACGGATTCATCGACCCGAGGGTGCGCAGAAATGGCTGACCTGATCGCGGCTCCCGCCGCAGACACCACCCACGCCGTCGCCGTGACGCGCCTGGGACGGTGGCGTCGCGCGTTCCCGCGCATGTCCGGCAAGCTGCTCAGCGGCATCGTCATCCTCGTCGTGATCGTCCTGTTCGGGCTCATCGGGCCGCTCCTGGTCGGCGACCCGAGGGATGCCGGCTTCGAGCCGCTCCTTCCGCCGAGCCTCGCGCACCCGCTGGGCACCACCAAGCTGGGCTACGACGTGCTGGCGCAGATCGCCACGGGCACGCAGGGGTCGCTGTTCGTCGGCGCCGTCGCGGGTCTCGTCGCCCTGGTGCTCGCCCTGGCGTTCGGCGTTCTCGCCGGGTACTTCGGCGGGGTGCTCGATGAGACCCTCATGCTGCTGACCAACATCATGCTGGTCATCCCCGGTCTGCCGCTGGTGATGGTCATCGCGACGTACGTCCAGCACACCGAGGGTCTGGGCGCGCTCGCCCGCAGTTCGCTTCTCGTCGCGCTCGTGCTGGGGGTCACGGGGTGGGCGGGATCGGCCGTCGTGCTCCGGGGCACTGCGAGGTCTTTGCGCACGCGGGACTACGTCGCGGCGGCCGTGGTCGCGGGGGAGCGGCCGCTGCGGGTGATCTTCGTGGAGATCCTGCCGAACCTCGTGCCGTTGCTGGCCGCTCAACTGATCTTCGGGGTGATCTTCGCGGTGCTCGGGGAGGCGGGTCTCTCCTATCTCGGTCTGGGGCCGACGGGGTCGATCACCCTGGGCACCGTGCTGAACGATGCGCAGACGGGGCAGGCGGTCGGCAGCGGGGCGTGGTGGTGGTTCGTGCCGCCCGGAGCGATCATCGCCCTCATCGGCACGGGGTTGTCCCTGATCAATTTCGCGATCGACGAGGTCGTGAACCCGAAGTTGCGGCTCGCGCCGATGGCGGCGCGACGTCAGCGTCGCGCGCGCAGGTCAGGTCGGGGCATCGGCGGAGAGGGAGTGACGGCATGAGTGAGGCCGTGTTGACCGCGGTGGACGTGTCGATCGAGTACGAGGTCGATCCGCCGGTGAAGGCGGTGCGGGGTGTGTCGTTGACCTTGAACCGTGGGGAGATCCTGGGCCTGGCCGGGGAGTCGGGATGTGGGAAGACGACTCTCGCGTACGGGATGAACCGTCTGCTCAAGGCGCCGGCGTTGATGACGTCGGGGTCGATCACGCTCCATGACCGGTCGGGTGCGGACATCGACGTGGTGGGTCTCGACGGGGAGGGCCTCAGGGCGTTCCGGTGGGACAAGATCTCGATGGTGTTCCAGGGGGCGATGAACTCGTTGAACCCGGTGATCAATGTGCGGGCGCAGATCTTCGACATCTTCGACACGCACCGTCCGGGGATGTCGCGGAGGGAGAAGCAGGCGAGGGCGGAGGAGCTGCTGACCCTGGTGGGGGTGGACCCGCAGCGTCTGACGTCGTTCCCGCATGAGCTGTCGGGCGGGATGCGGCAGCGGATGATGATCGCGATGGCGTTGGCGTTGGATCCGCAGGTGATGATCATGGACGAGCCGACGACGGCGTTGGACGTGGTGGTGCAGCGGGGGATCATCCGGGAGATCATGCGGCTGCGGGAGAAGCTGGGGTTCGCGGTGATCTTCATCACGCATGACCTGCCGATGCTGATCGAGATCAGCGACCGGATCGCGGTGATGTTGCAGGGGGAGATCGTGGAGCAGGGCACGGCGGAGGAGATCTACCGGTCCCCGCAGCACGAGTACACGAAACGGCTGTTGTCGAGTTTCCCGTCGTTGACGGGGGAGCGGGGAGACTTCGTGCGCACCGGGACGACGCAGGATCAGGGGGCGACCCGATGAGCGCGAACACGCTGGAAGCGCGGAACCTGGTGAAGGACTTCCACCTCCGCTCCGGGGTGCGCACGAGTGTGTTGCATGCGGTGAAGGACGTGTCGTTCACGCTGGAGGCGGGCAAGACGATCGCTCTGGTGGGGGAGTCCGGCAGCGGGAAGTCCACGATCGCGCGGATGCTGATGAAGCTGGAGACCCCCACGAGCGGGGAGATCCTTCTGGACGGGGTGTCGTCGGGGTCGCGGGGGCGGGCGTTGGCCGCGTACCGGTCGGAGGTGCAGATGGTGTTCCAGGACCCCTTCGCGTCGTTGAACCCGTTCCACTCGATCGCGCATCATCTGGAGCGCCCGCTGCGCATCCATCACCCGGGGCTGTCTGCGGCCCAGGTGCGGGAACGCGCCCTGGAGTTGTTGGAGCGGGTGCGGTTGTCTCCGGCGGAGGGGTTCGTCGACCGGAAGCCGCACGAGTTGTCGGGCGGACAACGCCAGCGCGTCGCGATCGCGCGGGCGCTCGCCCCGGGGGCCCGGTTCATCGTCGCGGACGAACCCGTGTCGATGCTGGACGTCTCGATCCGACTCGGGGTGTTGAACCTGCTCGCCGACCTGCAACGCGAGGACGACCTCGGGGTGCTGTACATCACCCACGACCTCGCGACCGCCCGCCACTTCTCCGACGAGATCATGGTGCTCTACAAGGGCGACGTCGTCGAACGCGGCCCTGCCGACGACGTCATCCTGCATCCCCGGCACGACTACACGAAGACCCTCCTCGCCGCCGCCCCCGACCCCGACAACCTCGGCCGGCTCCGCGACCAGGTCCGCGCCGAACTCACCTGAGCGATTCGAATCGCACGACTGACCGTCATCCGGCCTCCGGGAGGGTCAGTCATGCGACTCGAAAGCCGTCTCGCCTCGCTTCGGAAAGGAGCACCATGTCACAGATCGACCCGGGGACCACGTCCTGGCTGCGCAGCAGGAACGATCGAGAAGCACTGCGGCTGTTCCTCGAGCACGGAGCACTCACCCGGACGCGCCTCGGGGAGCTGACGGGCATGTCCAAGCCGACCGCGACCCAGATGATCGCGCGCCTCGAACGCGCCGACCTGGTCGAGCCCGTCGGAGAGGTCGCGGGCAGCAGAGGACCGAGCGCCGTGAGCTGGGGAGTGCGCAACGACCTCGTCACCGGCGTCGCGGTGAGCATGCTCGACGACGGGTTGCAGGCCGTGATGGTCGACGCGATCGGCACCGAGCATCCCCTCGTCGAGCTGACCCTCCGGAGGGAGGGGCGGGCGCCGTCCCGTGATGTGGACGCGGCCATCGATGCAGCATGCGCGGCCTCGGGCGTGGAACGCCGCACCGTCGAGGCCGTCGCGGTGGGGGTCCAAGCGGCCGTGAGCAGCGAGCACGACAGTCTCGCCCTCACCGACTCGCTCCCCGGGTGGCCCGCGTTCGGCGCTCGAGCGCTCATCGAGCAGGACCTCGGCGTCGGCGTCACACTGGAGAACGACGTGAACCTCGCCACCCTCGCCGAGCGCGCCTTGGGCGTGGCGCAGGATGCCGAGAGCTTCGCCCTGCTGTGGATCGGCGTCGGGCTCGGTGTCGGCGTCGATCTCGGCGGCGTCATCCACAGCGGCGCCCACGGCGGCGCGGGGGAGATCGGCTATCTCCCGGTCGCCGCGGCATCCGGCGAGCCCGGTGCCGTCACGACCGAGCTGCTCGGTGCGGAGGGCATCCGCGCCCTCCTCGGCGACGACCGATCGTCGGGAATGGCGGGCCTCGCCGCGGACGAGTCGGCGCTGCGCACGGTCGCCGCGCGCATCGCGCTGACCGTCGAACCCGTGCTGGCCGTGCTCGATCCCGCCCTCGTCGTGCTCGGCGGTCCCACCTCGCTGGCCGGGGGCGAACGGCTCGCCCGCCTGGTCGCGGAGCGGGTCCGACGCGCGGACCGCCCGACCCCCGAAGTGCGTCTCAGCACCACCGGGGACAGTGCGGTGCTCGCCGGTGCACGCCGCCTGCTCGTGGACAAGATCCGAGACCGGCTCGAAGACCACATCCCCACCCGGTGATCCATCGGGTGGGGACGAAGACCGTACCCCTACAAGGAGAGAGACACAGATGAGACTGGCTATCGTCGGCGGCGGCTCGACCTACACCCCGGAACTGATCGACGGCTTCATCCGGCTCCAGCGCGAGCTTCCGATCGAGGAACTGGTGCTCGTGGACACGGACCGCACGCGTCTCGACCTCGTCGGCGGCATCTCGCGCCGCATGCTCGCCCGTGGCGGGCACCCGGCGCGGCTCGTCACCACGACCGACCTCGTCGCGGGAGTCAGCGACGCGGACGCGGTGCTGATCCAGCTGAGGGTCGGCGGGCAGGACGCGAGGGAGCAGGACGAGACCTGGCCGCACGAGGTCGACTGCATCGGACAGGAGACGACCGGTCCCGGTGGACTCGCCAAGGCGCTGCGCACCGTTCCCGTCGTCCTGCGGATCGCGGAGGTGATCCGTGCACACGCCAAGCCGGATGCATGGATCGTCGACTTCACCAACCCGGTGGGCATCGTCACCCGTGCGCTTCTGCAGGCGGGGCACCGCGCCGTCGGGCTCTGCAACGTCGCCATCGGGTTCCAGCGCCGCTTCGCCGCAGAAGCCGGGGTTCCCGCCGACCGGGTCTCGCTCGCGCATGTCGGTCTCAATCACCTGACCTGGGAACGCGGAGTCCTCATCGACGGCGTCGACATCCTCCCCGGTGCCCTCGACACACGGCTGGGGGAGCTCGCGGACGACGTCGAACTGGCGCCAGCCCTGCTCGCGCAGCTCGGAGTGATCCCGTCGTACTACCTGAGGTACTACTACGCGCACGACGAGGTGCTGCACGAGCAGCGGCACGCCTCCACACGCGCCGGGGAGGTCAGGGCGATCGAGCAGGAGCTGCTCGCGATCTACGCCGACGCCTCCGTCGACACCAAGCCGGAGATCCTGGAGCGCCGCGGCGGAGCGTTCTACTCGGAGGCCGCCATCGAACTGCTCATCGCGATCCGCGGCGGCTCCGAGGTGCCCCGCGTCGTGAACCTGCGCAACGACGGCGTGCTCCCGTTCCTGCCCGACGACCACGTGATCGAGGTGCCGGCGAGGCACGTCGACGGGCGCTTCGTCGCCGAGCCCGTCGCCGCCCTACCCGACGACATCACCGGACTGATCGGCGCCGTCGCCGGCTACGAACGTCTGGCCCTGGACGCCGCCCTGCACGGCGGACGCGATCGGGTGCTGCGCGCCATGCGCGCACATCCGCTGGTACTGCAGCACGACCGCGCCGAGAGGCTCACCGATCTGCTGCTCGCCGCCAACGCCCGTCATCTGGAGTGGGCGTGACCGCGTCGGCCCGGTTCGTGCTCGCCGTCGACGGGGGAGGTTCGAAGACCGATGTCGTCCTGCTCGACACGAGCGGGACGGTGCACGCGTGGGAGCGCGGGCGGGGATCGAGCCCGCAGCTCGAGGGCCTCGGGGAGTCGGTGCGGATCATCGACGACCTCGTCGTGCGAGCGCTCGACGACCGCCCAGCCGAGGCGCTCGCGCACGTCGGCCTGTATCTCTCGGGGCTCGACCTCGCCGAGGAGATCGCCGACTTCCGTCGGGCGGTCGCAGTGCACGGGTGGGCGACGGGCCGCCTCGTCGCGGAGAACGATCTGCACGCGCTGCTGCGCGCCGGAACCGACGCCGCCGACGCCGTGGCCGTGATCTGCGGCACCGGCATGAACGGCATCGGAGTGCGCGGGGACGGGGAGACGGTGAGGTTCCCGGCCCTCGGACCGCTTTCCGGCGATTGGGGCGGCGGCGCCGAACTGGGGGACGCCGTCGTGTGGCACGCCGCGAGGGCGGAGGACGGACGGGGACCGGCGACCCTGTTGCGGGGGCTCCTGCTCGACGCCGTCGACGCGCCCACGGTCAACGCGCTGATCGAGGACGTGCATCTCGGCCGCCGCCCGGATGCCGGATTCGCCGCGCTCGCGCCGCTGGTGTTCGAGGCCGCCCACGCGGGCGATGCCGTGGCACGCGCGGTCGTCCACCGTCAGGCCGAAGAGGTCGTGGCCTATGTGGAGGCGTGCATCGGGCGGCTCGGGCTCGCCGATGTCGACGTCCCCGTCGTGTTCGGCGGCGGAGTCGCGCGGTCCCGCGATCCGCTGCTCCTGTCCGGGATCCGCACGGGGCTCGAGGCGAGGACGCCGCGCGCGCACCTCGCCGTCGTCGATGCGCCGCCCGTGCTGGGAGCCGCTCTGCTGTCGCTCGCCGACGCGGGGGCGGACCGGGCGGCGCTGGACAGGGCGGCGGCGTCGCTGCGCACGGATTCGAGATTCGCGCAGCGGATGCCGTTGGGCGCACACTGACGTCATCCGACTCCCCGGTGCCGGGGAACGAGAAGGGCGCCCCGACCGAGGTCGAGGCGCCCTTCTGCCGTGCTGAGGCGCGTCAGAGCGTCAGAGCGTCGTGCAGGAGCTTCGCCTGCTCGGCGGCGTGCACCTTCGACGAGCCGGTCGCGGGCGATGCCGAGGCCGGGCGCGACACGGGACGGAAGGTGCGGTCTCCGGGGACGTCGGCGAACGCCAGGGCGAGGAACGGCCAGGCTCCCTGGTTCTCCGGCTCCTCCTGCACCCACACCAGTTCGGCGTTCGGGTACGAGTCGGTGATCGCCTTGAGCTCGGCGATCGGCGTCGGGTACAGCTGCTCCAGGCGCACGAGGGCGATCTCCGGGTTCGGGTTCTTCTCGAGCTCGGCGCGGAGGTCCCAGTGCACCTTGCCGGAGTGCACGAGCACGCGCTTGACGGCGGAGCGGTCGAGACCGCGGTCGTCGTCGATCACCGGCTCGAAGCGGCCGGTCGTGAACGCCTCGACGGGGCTCGTCGCGCCGCGCAGACGCAGCATCGCCTTCGGCGTGAAGACGATCAGCGGCTTGCGCGGACGGGCGTACGCCTGGCGACGCAGCAGGTGGAAGTGCGAGGCCGGCGTCGACGGGCGGGCGACGACCATGTTGTCCTGGGCGCACAGCTGCAGGAAGCGCTCGATGCGCGCCGAGGAGTGGTCGGGTCCCTGGCCCTCGTAGCCGTGGGGGAGCAGCAGCGTCACACTGGACTGCTGGCCCCACTTCTGCTCGGCGGCCGAGATGTACTCGTCGATGACCGACTGGGCGCCGTTGACGAAGTCGCCGAACTGCGCCTCCCAGAGCACCAGCGCCTCGGGCGCCTCGACCGAGTAGCCGTACTCGAAGCCGAGCGCGGCGTACTCGCTGAGCAGCGAGTCGTAGACGAAGAAGCGTCCCTGCGCGTCGGAGAGGTTCGACAGCGGCAGCCATTCCTGGCCGTTGGCGCGGTCGTGCAGGGTGGCGTGACGCTGCACGAAGGTGCCGCGGCGCGAGTCCTGGCCCGCCAGGCGCACCGGGGTGCCCTCGACGAGCAGCGAGCCGAACGCCAGCAGCTCGCCGAAGCCCCAGTCGATGCCGCCGTTGCGGCTCATGTCGAGGCGCTTGTCGAGCAGCTGCTGGATCTTCGGGTGCACCGTGAAGCCCTCGGGCTTGTTCACGAAGGCGTCGCCGATGAGCTGGATGACCTCCTTCGGCACACCCGTGACCTCGGGCGCACCGATCTGCTCGTCGACCGGGAGCAGATCGGGGGCGATCGGGGTGGCGCCGGTCTCGGCGGCGTGCGTCTCGGCGAACGCGATCTCCAGACGGTTCTGGAAGTCGGCCTTCGCCTGGTCGTACTCCTCCTCGGTGATGTCGCCCCGCCCGACGAGCGACTCGGTGTAGAGCTTGCGCACCGAGCGCTTGGCCTGGATCAGGTCGGTCATCAGCGGCTGCGTCATCGAGGGGTCGTCGCCCTCGTTGTGCCCGCGGCGGCGGTAGCAGACGAGGTCGATCACGACGTCGCGGTGGAAGCGCTCACGGTACTCGAAGGCGAGCTGGGCGACGTGGATGACGGCCTCGGGGTCGTCGCCGTTCACGTGGAACACCGGCGCCTGGATGGTCTTCGCGACGTCGGTCGAGTACACCGAGGTGCGGCCGTCGTTGGGGGTGGTGGTGAACCCGACCTGGTTGTTGACGACGACGTGGATCGTGCCGCCCGTGCGGTAGCCGCGCAACTGCGACATCTGCAGCGTCTCGACGACGACGCCCTGGCCGGCGAAAGCCGCGTCGCCGTGCACGAGGATCGGCAGCCACGTGAAGGTGCCGATGGGCTTGCGGTCCTGCTTGGCGCGCACGATGCCCTCGAGCACGCCGTCGACGGTCTCGAGGTGCGAGGGGTTCGCGGCGAGGTAGACGGGCAGGGTCGCGCCGTCCTCCGCCACGAAGGTGCCCTCGGTGCCGAGGTGGTACTTCACGTCGCCGGAGCCGCGCTGGTTGCCGGGGGTCTGCGTGCCCTCGAACTCCTGGAACACCTGGCCGTAGGTCTTGCCTGCGATGTTGGTGAGCACGTTCAGACGGCCGCGGTGGGCCATGCCGATCGCGGCGCCCTCGAGCCCGGCGTTGGCCGCGCCCTGGAGGATCTCGTCGAGCAGCGGCACGAGCGACTCGCCGCCCTCGAGCGAGAAGCGCTTCTGGCCGACGAACTTCGTCTGAAGGAAGGTCTCGAAGGCCTCGGCCTCGTTCAGCTTGCGGAGCACGCGCAACTGCTCGTCGTGGCCGGGCTTCTGGTACTTGACCTCGACCTTCTCCTGGAACCAGCGGCGCTGCTCCGGGTCCTGGATGTGCATGTACTCGATGCCGAGCGTGCGGCAGTACGAGTCGCGGAGAACGCCGAGGATGTCGCGCAGCTTCGCGACGCGCCGGCCGCCGAAGCCGCCGGTGACGAACTCGCGGTCGAGGTCCCAGAAGGTGAGTCCGTGGTTCTCGATCTCGAGGTCGGGGTGCGAGCGCTGCACGTACTCCAGGGGGTCGATGTCGGCCATCAGGTGACCGCGCACGCGGAACGAGTTGATGAGCTCCTGCACGCGGGACTGCTTGTCGACGCGCTCGGCGAGGTCGACGGCGATGTCGGGGTTCCAGCGGATCGGCGCGTAGGGGATGCGGAGCGCCGCGAAGATGTCGTCGTAGAAGCCGCGCTGGCCGATGAGCAGCTCGTGCACCTTCTTGAGGAACTCGCCGGATCCGGCACCCTGGATGACGCGGTGGTCGTAGGTGCTGGTGAGCGTGATGGTCTTGCCGATGGCGAGCTCGTTCAGCGTCTTGTCGCTCGCGCCCTGGAACTCGGCCGGGTACTCCAGCGCACCGGCGCCGATGATGCAGCCCTGGCCCTTCATCAGACGCGGCACGGAGTGCACGGTGCCGATGCCGCCGGGGTTGGTCAGGGAGACCGTCGTGCCCTGGAAGTCGCCGGCGGTGAGCTTGTTGGCACGGGCGCGGGTGACGAGGTCCTCGTAGGCGGCGAGGTACTCGGTGAAGGTCATGGTGTCGGCCCGCTTGATGCTGGGGACCATGAGGGCGCGAGTACCGTCGGGCTTGGGCAGGTCGATCGCGATGCCGAGGTTGACGTGCGCGGGGGCGACGACCGAGGGCTTGCCGTCGATCTCGGCGTAGAACACGTTCTGGCTGCGGAACTCGTCGAGGGTTCGGATCAGCGCCCAGCCGATGAGGTGGGTGAAGCTGACCTTGCCGCCGCGGGTGCGGGCCATGTGGTTGTTGATGACGATGCGGTTGTCGATCATCAGCTTGGCGGGCACCGTGCGGACGCTGGTGGCGGTGGGGACGGTGAGCGACTCGTCCATGTTCGCCGCGAGGGTCTTGGGCAGTCCGCGCAGCGGCGTGACCCTGTCTTCCTCGGTCGCCTCCACGGCCTCCTTCGCCTCGGGCTTGGGTGCCTGCGCGGGGATGGGGGCGGCGGCCGCGGGCTTGGCCGTCGTGCGCGCGACGGGCTGGGCGCCGATCACGGGGATCGGGGCGGTCACGGGGTGGGCGTTCTGCGCCGGGGCGGTGGGCGAGGAGACGGCGGGGCCGGCTGCGGCATCCGACTCGTACTTCTCCAGGATCGGCCACCACTCCTTGTCGACGGAGTCGCGGTTCACCTTGAACTGCTCGTAGAGCTCTTCGACGAGCCAGGAATTGGCTCCGAACCCCCCGTCGCCGCCGACGCCGGTCACCTGGTTCGACACGCTCGATCGCCCTCTTTCATCGCTGAATCTCAACGTGTGCTCGCAGGGGCGCAGGATGCGCCCGGGTCTGCACACTCTCGACCAACAAGCCTAACGTGTTTCCCCGTCGTAATCGTCGTCGCGGCGCGCCGGTGGCAGCCCGATGTCGGTACCGTGGAGGCATGGAGTTCGCAGGCAAGCAGCCCACCGTCGATCTGACCTATTCCGACGTCTTCCTGGTGCCGCGCCGATCGGGTGTCACCAGCCGTCTCCAGGTCGACCTCGCCCCGCACGACGGCACCCCGGCGACGCTGCCGCTGGTGGCCTCGAACATGAACTCGGTGACCGGTCCGCGTCTCGCCGCGGTGCTGGCCAGGCGCGGAGGTCTCGGCGTGCTTCCCCAGGACATGCCGCTGCAGGACCTCGACGCCGCTATCCGCGACGTCAAGGCCCAGCCGGTGCTGTGGGATACGCCCGTCGTCCTGCCCCCGTCCGCCACGGTGGCCGACGCCCTGCGGCTGCTCCCACCCACCGCCGGCCACGGCATCGTGGTCGCCCGCGGAGCCGCGCCCTACGCGGCGGAGCGCATCCTGGGCACCCTCCCGGCCACGCGCCTGGCCACGGCGCTGCCCGACGCGCAGCTGGGCGATCTCGTGCACACCGGCACCCCATCGCTCGACGCCGAGGACATCGGCTCCGAACGGCATGCCTTCGACGTGATCACCGATGCCGGCGTCGACATGGCCCCGATCACCCACCACGGACACCTCGTCGGCACCCTCAGCGCGCGCAGCGCCCTGCGCTCCACGCTCTACCGCCCGGCGGTCGACGCGGCGGGCCGTCTCGCGGTCGCCGCCGCGGTCGGCATCAACGGCGATGTGGCGGCCAAGGCCAGGGCGCTCGCCGCCGCCGGAGTCGACGTGCTCGTGGTCGACACGGCGCACGGACACCAGGAGGGGATGCTGCGCGCGCTGCGCGAGATCGCCTCGTTGGGACTCGACCTGCCG
The DNA here is from genome assembly GCA_040395495.1 of Microbacterium hydrocarbonoxydans. Lineage (GTDB taxonomy): Bacteria > Actinomycetota > Actinomycetes > Actinomycetales > Microbacteriaceae > Microbacterium > Microbacterium hydrocarbonoxydans_D. The sequence continues at coordinate 149,271 of JBEBQG010000003.1, forward strand.
ATCGTCGCGGGGAACATCGTGACCGCGGACGGGGTCCGCGACCTCGTCGACGCGGGGGCGTCGATCCTCAAGGTGGGCGTCGGCCCCGGCGCCATGTGCACGACGCGCATGATGACGGCCGTCGGTCGTCCGCAGTTCTCCGCCGTGTTGGAGACGGCCGAGGCGGCGCGCGAACTCGGAGCGCACGTCTGGGCCGACGGGGGAGTGCGGTATCCGCGCGACGTCGCCCTCGCCCTCGCCGCCGGTGCGGCGTCGGTGATGGTCGGCTCCTGGTTCGCCGGCACGATCGAGGCTCCGGGCGAGCTGCAGCGCGACTCCGACGGACGACTCTTCAAGGAGTCCTGGGGCATGGCGTCGACCAAGGCGGTGCAGGCGAGGTTCGGACGGCTCGACGCCTACGAGCGCGCCCGCAAGGAACTGTTCGCCGAGGGGATCTCCTCGTCGAAGATCTACCTCGACCCCCTGCGCCCCGGCCTGGAGGATCTGCTCGACATGATCACCTCGGGCGTCCGCTCCTCGTTCACCTATGCCGGAGCATCCTCGGTCCCCGAGTTCCACGACCGGGCACTGGTGGGCCTGCAGTCCGCCGCCGGCTACGAGGAGGGCAAGGCGCTCCCCGTCAGCTGGTGATCGCGCCCCATCCGTTCCACAGCGGACATCTGTACAATCGTCGTCACTATGGACGACCCTCCCAGTTGCAGTACATCGCCCCACCGCCCGCCTCTCGTCAGTGAGAGGGAACTCTGATGGATTACATCCTCCTGGGCGTGGGGCTCCTGCTCACCGTCGGGACCGGACTGTTCGTCGCGAGCGAGTTCGCCCTGGTCAACCTCGACCGGGCCGACCTCGAGGCTCGTCAGGCCCGCGGGGAATCGCGGCTGTCGCTCACGATCAGCGCGCTCCGGCACACCTCGACCCACCTGTCGGCGGCGCAGCTCGGCATCACGCTGACCACGCTGCTGACCGGATACACGATGGAACCGGCGCTGTCGAACCTGCTGCGCCCGACCCTCTCCGCCTGGCACATCCCCGATGCGGCGATCTCTCCGATCGCGACGGTCGTCGCCATGACCGTCGCCACCGTGCTGTCGATGATCCTCGGTGAGCTCGTGCCGAAGAACTTCGCGCTCGCCCTGCCGCGGCAGACCGCCAAGCTCGTCATCCCCTTCCAGGTCGCCTTCACCACGGTGTTCAAGCCGGCCGTGATCGTGCTGAACGGCAGCGCCAACGGAGTGCTGCGCGGCATGGGCGTCGAGCCCAAGGAAGAGCTGTCCGGCGCGCGGACCGCCGAGGAGCTCTCGTCGCTCGTGCGCCGCTCGGCCAGCGCAGGTGTGCTGGAGGAGGACACCGCGACGCTGCTCGATCGCACCCTCACCTTCTCCCGTCTCACCGCGGCCGATGTCATGACGGCGCGTCCGAGCATGCACGCGATCGCCGCGGGCGACTCCGCGGACGACGTGATCCAGCTCGCCCGCCGCACGGGGCACAGCCGCTTCCCGGTGTACGACGACGACCTCGACGACATCACGGGCGTCGTGCACCTCAAGGCGGCCGTCTCCGTCCCGCGCGACCGCCGGGCCGAGGTGCCGGTCGGCGCCCTGTCGACCGAACCGCTCCGGGTGCCGGAGACCGCACACGTCGACGGACTGATCGCCGAGCTCCGTGCCAGGGGCTACCAGCTCGCGGTCGTCGTCGACGAATACGGCGGCACCGCGGGTCTCGTGACGCTGGAGGATCTCATCGAGGAGCTCGTCGGCGAGGTGTCGGACGAACACGACCGCACACGGGCGGGCATCATCGCCGGTCGCGACGGCGTGACCTTCCCCGGTGAGCTGCGGCCCGACGAGCTCCGCAGCCGCGCCGGCGTGGAGGTGCCGGAGGGCGACGTCTACGACACCGTCGCCGGCTACGTGATGAGCGTGCTCGAACGCGTGCCCGTCGTCGGCGATCAGGTCGACGTCGACACCGGCACGCTGGAGGTCGTCCGCATGGACGGCCGCCGCATCGACCGCATCCGCTACGTCCCGAGAGCGGCCGACCACGACGAGGAGGTGACCCGATGAGCGACTGGGCGGGAATCGTCTGGCTGGTGGTGCTGCTCATCGCCAACGCCTTCTTCGTCGGCGCCGAGTTCGCGGTGATCTCGGCACGGCGCTCGCAGATCGAGCCCCGCGCCGAACAGGGGTCGCGGCCCGCGAAGACCGCGCTCTATGCGATGGAGCACGCGACACTCATGCTCGCGACCTCGCAGCTCGGCATCACGATCTGCTCGCTGCTGATCCTGAACGTCTCCGAACCCGCGATCCACCACCTGCTCGCCGCACCCATGCACGCGATCGGCTGGACGGATGCGGTGGTGGACACGGTGTCGTTCACGATCACGCTGCTGCTCGTGTCGTTCCTGCACGTGGTGTTCGGCGAGATGGTGCCGAAGAACCTCGCGTTCTCGGTGCCGGACCGTGCCGTGCTGCTGCTGGCCACGCCGCTGGTGTGGGTCTCCAAGGTGTTCATGCCGGTGATCTGGCTCCTCAACGCCAGCGCCAACGGCGTGCTGCGCCTGTTCCGGGTGGAGCCGAAGAACGAGGCGGCATCGACCTTCACCCTCGGCGAGGTGGCGACGATCGTCGACCAGTCCCGTCGTGAGGGCGTGCTCGACGACGCCGCGGGCGCCGTCGCGGCCGCGGTCGAGTTCACCGACAAGAAGGCGCGTGACGTCGCGGTGCCGCTGCGCGACCTCGTGACGCTGCCGCAGACGACCACGCCCGACGACATCGAGAAGGCCGTCGCGCGCTACGGGTTCTCGCGCTACGTGATCGTCGACGGGGAGGACGTGCCGGTCGGGTACGTGCACCTCAAGGACATCCTGCGCGCATCGGAGGGACCGGATGCCGAGGCGAAGATCGCGGTGCCCCTTCCCGCCAAGCGGATCCACCACATGGTGCCCGTGCAGGAGGACACCGATCTGGAGGATGCGCTCGCCGTGATGCGTCGCGCCGGTCGCCACCTGGCGAAGGTGCGCGACGCGGAGGGGCGCACGACCGCCGTGCTGTTCCTCGAGGACATCCTCGAGGAACTGGTCGGCGAGGTGCAGGACGCCACCCGCCGGGTGCGCGGGCACTGACCCCTGAGACACGTCGCCCCCGCCGGTCCGTCGGCGGGGGCGTCGTCGTGTCTCAGCGCCAGCGCGCCCTGTCGTACTGCGGCGGCCAGGTCACCTCTGCGCCCAGCTCGTGGGCGGCGCGCAGCGCGAAGTGCGGATCGCGGAGCCACTCGCGGCCGGCGAAGATCGCATCGGCCGCACCGTCGACGAGGACCTGCTCAGCCTGTTCGGCGGCGGTGATGAGGCCGACGGCCGAGACCGGGATGCGACCGCCCTGGCGCACGGTCTCGGCGAGCGGCACCTGGTAGCCGGGGGACACGCTGATGCGCTGGTGGGCGACCAGGCCGCCGCTGGAGACGTCGATGAGGTCGGCGCCGTGCGCGACGGCCCACCCGCCGACGACCGCGGCTTCCTCCGGCGTGAAGCCGCCGTCGGCGTGGTCGGTGGCCGAGATGCGCACGAACATCGGCACGTCGTCCCCCGCCTCGGCCCGTACCGCGTCGACCACGCGCAGCAGCAGACGGGCGCGGTTCTCCAGCGAACCGCCGTACTCGTCCTCGCGCCGGTTGGCGAGCGGGGAGAGGAACTGGTGCAGCAGGTAGCCGTGCGCCCCGTGGATCTCCAGCACGTCGAACCCGGCGTCGAGCGCGCGGCGCGCTCCGGCGGCGAACGCGGACACCACAGCGTCGATGCCGTCGGCGTCGAGGGCGACGGGCTCCGCGAAGCCATCGAACGCGAGTGCTGACGGAGCTGTCGTCGTCCACCCGCCGTCGGCGGGCGGCACGGAGCCCCGCTCGTCGGCCCAGGGCCACCAGGTCGACGCCTTGCGGCCCGCGTGCGCGAGCTGGATGCCGGCGAGAGCGCCCCGCGCGTGCAGGGCCGCGACGATCGGCGCCCACGCGTCGCGCTGCTCGTCGTTCCAGATCCCCGCGTCACGCGGGGAGATCCGTCCCTCCGGCGCGACGGCCGTCGCCTCGGCGATGACGAGACCCGCCCCTCCTGAGGCGAACTGGGCGAGGTGGGTGTGATGCCACTCCTGCACGAGTCCGTCGACCGCGCTGTACATGCACATGGGCGACACCCAGAGCCTGTTGCGGAACGTGACGGAACGGACGGTCAGCGGGGAGAAGAGAATGCTCACCGTTCGACGCTACTGCGCCGCGAGTGCATCGAGGGCCGTCGCACTAACGTGGAGTCATGGTCGACGTCCGAGAATGGTCGCGCAGCGACACCGCACGGCTCCTGCGCGTGCCAACGGCCGAGGACGACAAGTACTCGCGCGGCGTCGTCGCGCTGCGCACCGGATCGGACACGTACCCTGGCGCGGCCGTGCTCGGCGTGGAGGCCGCGTGGCGCACCGGCGCCGGATTCGTACGGTACGTCGGCGGACGCCGTGCAGGAGACGCGGTGCTCGCACGGCGACCGGAGACCGTCGTCGGCGCCGACGCAGGGCGCACCAGGATCGGCGCCTGGGTGATCGGGTCAGGCACCGACGCCGCCGAGCGCGATGCCGTCGAGCGGGATGCCCTGCGCGAGATCCTCTCCGGCCGCGTGCCCGTCGTCGTCGACGCGGGGGCCATCGACCTCGTCGTCGGCGCCACGGCACCGGTCGTCGTCACGCCGCACGCGGGCGAGTTCTCCCGGCTGCAGGAGCAGCTGGGCATCCGGTCGCACGATGGCGCCCCGGAGGAGGCGGTGACGAGCGTCGCGCTGGCACTCGGCGCGACCGTGCTGCTCAAGGGCGCCCGCACACTGATCGGCGACGGAGGCGGCGAGGTGCTCAGCGTCCGCGCCGGGGTCGGATGGCTCGCGACCGCGGGGACGGGAGACGTGCTGGCCGGCGTGATCGGAACGGTGATCGCGGCGAATCCCCGTGTCCCGCTGCGCGAGGCCGCGGCGTCCGGAGCCTGGCTGCACGGCGCGGCCGGTCGTCTCGCCGCCGGTGCCTCCCTGCGGGACGGCGCCCGCGAGGGGCATCCGATCGTGGCTCTCGACGTGGCCGAGGCATTGCCGCGCGCGGTCGCGGACCTGCTCTCGTGAACAGGGGGAGCGGAGCGCGGACACTCGCGCTGTGGACCGCGTTCTCCGTCGTGCACGCTATCACTGCGGCGGTCGGATGGATCTACCCGAGCCAGCCGATGGGCGATGTCGTGCTCGTGTACGAGCCGTGGTCGTCGTCCGCCCTGTCCGGCGGACCGATCGTCGGCGTCACCGAGACCTGGGTCTACCCGCAGCTCGCCCTGGTGCCGATGCTCGTCGCCAAGGTGCTCTCCCTGCCGCTGATCGCGGCGATGGGGGCGTCCGGCGCGTACCTGATCGCCTGGGCGGTCATGGTCGCCGCTCTCGACGCGGTCGCCTTCGGCGTGCTCGTGGGGAGGCGACCCTCCCAGACTCGTCGTGGTGCCGCGTGGTTCTGGTGCGCGGCGATCCTCCTGCTCGGTCCGATCGCCCTCTACCGCATCGACGCGGTGACCGTGCCGCTCGCCGTTCTCGGGGGGATCTGGGTCGCGCGGCGTCCCGTCGTCGCCGCCGCGCTGCTGACCGTCGGTGCATGGATCAAGATCTGGCCGGGGGCGTTGCTGCTGGCGGCGGTCGTCGCCTTCCGTGCCAGGATCAGGATGCTCCTGGCAGCGGCAGCCGTCAGCGTCGTGGTCGTCGGAACGCTGCTCCTGCTCGGGGCACGCACCGAGATCTTCGGCTTCCTGACCGAGCAGACCGGACGCGGCCTGCAGATCGAAGCGGTCGCGGCGACCCCCTTCCTCTGGCTCGCGGTCGCGGGGGCTGCGCGCATCGAGTACAGCTTCGACATCCTCACCTTCCAGATCTCCGCCCCGGGAGCCGACGCCGTCGGCGCCGTGCTCACGCCCCTGATGCTGGGCGTCGTGCTCGTCGTCGCCGCGATCGGCGCGACCAAGGCCGTACGCGGGGCCGAGTTCCCGCGACTGTTCCCGCCGCTCGCGCTCTCGATCGTCGTCGCGCTCATCGCCTGCAACAAGGTCGGCTCGCCGCAGTTCCAGACCTGGCTGATCGCCCCGGCGATCCTGTGGCTGGTGCTCGACCGGGCCAGGGCGAGGACGCCCGCCGCCCTCGTGCTGATCCTGTGCGCGCTGACCTGCCTGATCTATCCCCTCAGCTATGACGCGCTGCTCAGGGCGGAACTGTTGCCCGTGCTCGTCCTGTCGTCGCGAAACGTCCTTCTCGTGGTGCTCCTCGCCGTCGGCATCCGTGCCCTGGTCAAGGTTCCCGCCCGCCGTCCAACGAAAACCAAGGAGTGATCCACCATGCTCATCGCCTTCTCCGTCGCCCCGAGCGGCGCCCCCTCAGACGGCTCCACCCGCGATGACGCGTCGGTGCACGACGCCGTCGCCGCCGCCGTGCGCGTGGTGCGCGAATCGGGCCTGCCGCACCGTACCACCAGCATGTTCACCGAGATCGAGGGACCCGACTGGGACTCGGTGATGGACGTGGTCAAGCGTGCGACGGAGGCGGTCATGCCCTTCGGCTCGCGGGTGTCGCTCGTGTTGAAGGCCGACATCCGTCCCGGCTACTCCGGCGAGCTCGACGCCAAGATCGACCGTCTCGAGGCGGCCATCGACGAGGGCGCCCCGGAGGAGGCCTGACGCATCTCAGGTGAGTGTGCGGCGAAGGCCCTCGACAGAGTCGAGGAACTCGATGACCGGCCCTGCGGCGATCAGGTAGATGAGCGCGAGGAACACCGCGTAGGTGAGGGTGAAACCTGCGCATGCCAGCATGTTCCCCCTGACGCGGAAGTGCGTCACGAGCTTCTTCACGAACCCCAGGGGATGCCGCAGATCCCAGCTGTTGAACCGCGGGTACCGGCCGAGGTACATGCCCACACCGAGGAGCAACAGAACGGTACCGACGAACACGATCGAACCGGGGCGCCCGAAGAAGGGGGCCCTGATGTCTCCGTATCGCAGGATCACAAAGATGAAATGAGCGATGAACACGTTGGCCACCGTGTTCATCACGCCGGACATCGCGAGGGTGATCACGAGGATGATGTCGTACCAGAGCGGCACCGGGTCGTCTTCCCTGCGGTGGGACTGGTTGAGCTCGGTGATCAGGTAGCTGGCATTGGGGAGCATCAGCAGCCAGACGACGGCGGTGATCACGAGGACCGTGACGCCGACCGGTCGAGCGACGAGGAGCAGCACGATCCCGAGGAGACCCCCGACGAACAGGATCACCACGGGCAGCACGGACAGGAGGACGTTCCACAGCATCGGCCGGTACAGCGGTGTGCGGTACACCGGCGCGCGGAGCACGACGAGGAGCACCGCATAGACGTTCAAGAGGACGATTCCGAGGAAGAAGAGCACCGGGCCATTATCGGAGTGCGGTCGTCGGCGGGCCAGTCGTGCTGCGCCGAGCGACAGCGTGGATGACCGCTAGGCTTGACGGGTGACTCCCTCGAACACCACGGGGGGTGCGGCGAAGAGGGCGCTCCTCTCCCTCGCCATAGGCAGTTTCGGCATCGGCATGACCGAGTTCGTCGTCATGGGCCTGCTGCCCGACATCGCCGCCGACCTGCTGCCGGGGCTCTGGGCCTCCAGCCGTGAGGACGCGTTGAGCCAGGCCGGCTGGCTCATCTCCCTCTACGCGCTCGGCGTGGTGGTGGGTGCCCCGACGATCGCCGGTTTCGTCGCCCGGTTCCCGCGGCACCGGGTGATGATCGCTCTGGCCCTGGCGCTCACGCTCTTCAATGCGCTGACCGTGGTGCTCCCCACCTTCGAGCTGGTGGGGGCCTCGCGATTCCTCGCCGGGCTGCCGCACGGCGCCTACTTCGGCATCGGCGCGCTCGTCGCCGCCGATGTCATGGGGCCGGGCAAGCGAGCCAAGGGCGTCGCCTTCATCCTGACCGGGCTCACGGTGGCCAATGTGGTCGGCGTGCCGCTGGGCACCTTCCTCGGCCAGCAGTGGGGATGGCGGGTCGCCTTCGGCGTGGTCGCCCTCGTCTTCGCCGCGGCGACGCTGTGCATCTCGTTCTTCGTCCCCGAGCACGCCGGTGAGCCGGGGCGCACGATGCGCGCCGAGCTGCGCGTGTTCCGCATCCCGCAGGTCTGGCTGGCCCTGGGCGTCGGCGCCATCGGCTTCGGCGGGTTCTTCGCCGTCTACAGCTACATCGCGCCGCTCGTGACCGAGGTCGCAGGCTCCCCGGAGTGGGCCGTGCCGGTCGTGCTGGTGCTCATGGGGCTGGGCATGACCGCCGGCAACCTCGTGGGCGGTCACCTGGCGGACATCGACCTCCGCCGCACGCTGCTGTACGGTCTCGCGGCGATGGGAGCGGTGTTCGCCCTCCTCGCGCTGCTCTCGTTCTGGATCGTCTCCCTCGCCGTCCTCGTGTTCGTCGTCGGCTTCGTGTCCTCCGTGCTCAGTCCGACCATCCAGACGCGGCTGATGGACGTCGCCGAGGACAACCAGTCGATCGCGGCGGCGCTGAACCACTCGGCCCTGAACGTGGGCAACAGCCTCGGCGCCTTCCTCGGCGGGGTCGTCATCGCCGCAGGGTGGGGCTTCACCGCTCCGTCCTGGACGGGTGCGGTGCTGGCCGTCGCGGGGCTCGCCATCGCGCTGATCTCCTATCGGATCGCGCCGGCCCGCCGGGCGGAGCCGGTCGTAGAGTGAGGGGATGACCCGCTCCGACCTCCCCGTCGCCGGCACCGTCGTCGTGGTGCGCACCACCGAGAACGGCCTGGAGGTGCTGCTGATGCGCCGTCCGGACCGCGGTTCGTTCCCGGGAGCCTGGGTGTTCCCCGGCGGCAAGGTGGAGGCCGCCGACCGGCTGCCAGGGGCGTCGGAGGAGGACGATGCCAGACGGGCGGCGATCCGCGAGACCCGCGAGGAGGTCGGCCTGGCCGTGGACGGCCTCGTGACGCTCTCGGAGTGGGAGCCCCCGGTCGAGATCCCGACCCGCATCCGCACGTGGTTCTTCCTCACGGGCGCCCCCGATCAGCGGCTGAGCCTCTCGGAGGACGAGGTGGCGGCCGCCGAATGGGTCGCTCCCGTTGAGGCGTTGGCGCGTCACGGTGCGGGGGAGTGGACGTTGTTCCCGCCGACCTGGATGACGTTGCACCGGCTCACGGCGTTCGACGACGCCGCATCGGCGCTCGGTTCGGAGACTGGCGCGACGGCGTTCCGCACGCGCATCGACGGCACGAGGTTCCACTGGGATGCGGGCGTACTGGAGACGGCGAGCCTGCCCTGGACGTTCGCCCCGGTCAGCTCGCCAGCAGCCGGCTGAGGTGGCGTCCGACGGCCTCGGTCTCGATGAGGAAGCCGTCGTGTCCGAAGTCGCTGGTGAGCACGACGGCCTCATTCCCGTCGAGCGTGTTCGGGATGCTGCGCGCGATGCGGTGCTGGCCGTCGACGGGGAAGAGCCGGTCGCTGTCGATCCCCAGTACCAGGGTGCGCGCGGTCACGGCGCGCAGCGCCTCTTCGACGCCTCCGCGGTCCCGGCCGACGTCGTGCGAGTTCATCGCCTCGACGAGCGTGATGTAGCTGTTGGCGTCGAAGCGGCGCGTGAACTTGTTGCCGTGGAAGTCGAGGTACGACTCCACCGCGAAGCGGCCGCCGTGGCCGAGCGGGGAGACGCCGGACTGCCAGGAGCGCTGGAACCGCTGGTTCAGCTCGATCGGGCTGCGGTAGTTCAGCAGCGCCATGCGCCGGGCGAGGGCGAGGCCGCGGTGCGGGCCGTCGCCGTCGGCGAGGTCGTAGTACTCGCCGCCCTGGAAGCGCGGGTCCATGCGGATGGTCTCGAGCTGCACGGTGTTCAGCGCGATCTGATCCGCCGTGGTGACCGGGGGAGAGGAGAGCACGGCCAGCCGCTCCACGCGCTCGGGATGCGTGACGGCCCATTCCAGCGCGTGCATGCCGCCCATCGACCCGCCGATGACGGCCGCCCAGACGTCGATCCCGAAGGCGTCGGCGAGGCGCACCTGGGCGGCGACCTGGTCGCGCACCGTGAGGTAAGGGAAGCGCGAGGCCCACTCGTAGCCGTTGGGCGCGATGCTCGCCGGTCCGGTGGAGCCCTGGCATCCGCCGAGCATGTTCGGCGCGATGACGAACCAGCGGTCGGTGTCGATCGGGGCGCCGGGGCCGACGACCTCCTCCCACCACCCCGCCGTGGGGTGCCCCGCACCGGCATCGCCGCGCAGATGGCTGTCGCCGGTGAGGGCGTGCAACACGAGCACGGCGTTGTCACGCGCCGCGTTCAGCTCGCCCCAGGTCTCGAAGGCGAGGCGGATGCCGGGGAGCTCGGCGCCGCTCTCGGTGCGGAACGGCCCGGACGAGGCGAAGCTCCGGCCTCCTGCGGGGTCGCCGTCGCGCCAGGCCCCCGTCGCCGGAGGGCGCGCACGCAGCAGGCGGACATCGGCCTCCGTCACGGGTGCCGACGGCACCGTGTCCTCCGAGGTCGTCTGCCAGTCCATGGATCCATTCTCGCCTGAGACGGAGGGGTTCGCCCGCAGGTTACGCCGACACCAGCCCGACGGCGAGGGAGACGGTCATCGCCACGATGACGGTGTTGAAGACGAAGGCGAAGACGGTGTGCGTGCGCGTCGCTGCGAGACCTGCCCTCGTGCGCGGCGTACCACAGGAGAGCGCGCCGACCGCCGAGACCAGGACGGACATCGACACGAAATCGCCGAACTCGGGGGCTTCCTCGATGTCGAAGGAGATGCGTTCCTGGGCGGCATCGAGCCTCAGGTAGCGCAGGGCGAAGGTGTAGACCAGACCGATCCAGGAGGCCGCGACGGTGAGCAGGACCAGGGCGACGCGCCACGTCTCCGCACGGTCCACACCCACCATCGCCGTGCCGACCGCCGCGGCCATCGCGACCAGGGCGACGCTGACGGCGCCCACCCCTGTCGCGCCGCGCAGTCCGAGCGCGACCTCCACGGGGGAGGCGCGACGGTGGTGCTGGATGTCTGCGATCCTCCGCATCTCCACGGGAGCCGTACGGGCGAAGAGCAGATGCGTCCAGATGAGGTAGACCGCGGAGAAGGCCACCCAGTAGCCGCAGAACAACGGGAGGAGGACGGAGGCGTCGCGGAACAGCCGCGCGGCGGCATCCGGATCGACGGCATGGAGGATCGCGACGGCCGCGGCGGGCGGGACGAGCCCCGCGACGCTGGACACCGCGCTGCGGAAGCCGTCGTCGTAGGCCCGGGAGAACTGCCTGTGCGCACGCCGATCGTTCATCGGCTCCATGCTACGGGGCCTGCTCAGCGGGTGAGCGCGGTCCGGGTGGCGAGGTGATCGCTGTTGCCCGCCCGCTCCGTGGTGGCGGACTGCACCGTCACGCCGCGGGTGAAGACCTGATCGATGCGGGTGAGCGGGAGCGACGCGGGCCAGGTGAACCCCAGCGATCCGTCGGTGGGGCGGGCCCAGTCGAGTTCGGACCGCAAGGGGGCGAGGGAGGGATCGGTCGAGGAGGCGTTGAAGTCCCCGACCACGACGAGCGATGACGACGGGTCGTCGGCGACCGTCTGCGCCAGGTCGGCGAGCATCCGATCGCGGCCGTCCTGGTGGCCTGGGCGCACGGACGCCGCGTGCACCACGTACACCTCCACGTCGGCATCCGGCGCCTGCACGCTGACCCTCAGTGCGCGGTTCCACGGAAGCCCCAGGGACAGCGGCTCCCGGTGGGCGAGCGGGAAGCGGCTCCATACGGCCACCGTCCCGACCGCGTAGGAGTGCGGGTACGCGGCGGCGAGCGCGTCCCCGGCCGCGGCCAGGCTGGCTCCGTCGAGCTCGACCAGGGCGATCACATCGGCGCCGGAGTCTGCGAGCTCCTGCGCCGAGGCCGCCGCACCGCCGGACTGGGCACGGACGTTCTGGCTCATCACGACGAGGGAGGGTGTGCCGGGTGCGCCGGGGCCGGGAAGCGCCGGGGCCATCGCGAGCGCCCACACCAGGACCGGCACGAGCAGGACGAGCAGCACGCGGCGGGCGATGAAGAGGGCGAGCAGCACGACCGCGACCAGCGGCACTCCGACCCACGGCAGCGCCGCAGCCCCCGCCGTGCCGATCGGTCCGGGGATCCATGTGCACACGGTCGCGACCAGCAGCACGACCCCGACGGCGGCGAGCGGCCTCGCCGCGCGTCGACGGGTGCGGCGGGCTCGGGTCTGCGTCGGTGAGGTGTAGATCGTCGGCTCCTCTGGGCGGGGTTCCATTGTCCCGGTCCGAGGCTGTGCGTCGGCCGAGCCGCCCGGGACGCGGACACGACGACGCCCCGGGCGGTGGCCCGGGGCGTCGTCGTGTCTACCGGAGGAATGCGTCCGGTTTGCGGGGGTCTCAGGCGCGAGCCGCCTCCGACACGCGTCGGGCCGCGGCGAGAGCCTGCTCCAGGTCGGCCTTGAGGTCGTCGATGTTCTCCAGTCCGACCGAGAGACGCACCAGGCCAGGCGTCACACCGGCGGTGAGCTGCTGCTCGGGGGTGAGCTGGGCGTGCGTGGTCGACGCCGGGTGGATGACCAGCGAGCGCACGTCGCCGATGTTGGCCAGGTGGCTGAACAGCGAGAGGTTGTTCACGAACTCGCGGCCGGCCTCGACGCCGCCCTTCAGCTCGAAGGACAGCACGGCGCCGACGCCCTTGGGGGCGTACTTGTTGGCCGTCGCGTACCACGGCGACGACGGCAGTCCCGAGTAGTTGACGGTGGCGACGTCGTCGCGGCCGTCGAGCCACTCGGCGATCTCCTGTGCGTTCTGCACGTGACGCTCGACGCGCAGCGACAGCGTCTCGACTCCCTGGATGAGGTTCCAGGCGCTCTGCGGCGCGATGGCCGAGCCGAGGTCGCGGAGCAGCTGCACCCGGGCCTTGATGATGTAGGCGAGAGCGTCGCCGACGGCGGCCGTGTAGGACGCGCCGTGGTACGAGGGGTCCGGCACCGTGAGGCCGGGGAACTTGTCGACGTTCTTGGACCACTCGAACGAGCCGCCGTCGATCACGACGCCGCCGATGGTGGTGCCGTGGCCGCCGAGGAACTTGGTGACCGAGTGCACGACGATGTCGGCGCCGTGCTCGAACGGACGGATCAGGTACGGGGTCGCGATCGTGTTGTCGACGATGAGCGGCACACCGTTCTCGTGGGCGATGTCGGCGATCGTCCGGATGTCGAGGACGTTGATCTGCGGGTTGCCGATGGTCTCGGCGAAGAAGAGCTTCGTGTTCGGGCGGACCGCGCGACGCCACTCCTCGGGGTCGTCCTGGTTCTCGACGAAGGTGACCTCGATGCCCAGCTTCGCGAGCGTGTACTTGAAGAGGTTGTAGGTGCCGCCGTAGATCGAGCTGGAGGCGACGAAGTGGTCGCCGGCCTCGGCGATGTTCAGGATGGCGAAGGTCGACGCCGCCTGGCCGCTGGAGAGCACGAGCGCGCCGGTGCCGCCCTCGAGCGCGGCGAGGCGCTGCTCGAGCACGTCCTGGGTGGGGTTCTGGATGCGGGTGTAGATGTTGCCGAACTCCGCCAGGGCGAAGAGGTTGGCCGCGTGGTCCGCACTGTCGAACACGTACGAGGTGGTCTGGTAGATCGGCGTGGCGCGTGCCTTGGTGACGGGGTCGGGAGCGGCGCCGGAGTGGATCTGCTTGGTCTCGAAACGCCAGGTCTCGGGTGCGGACATGTGTTCCCCCTGGAACTTGTGAAGAGGTCGGGTGGCGGATGCCGTTGAGGCGACAGTACGGAATATCGGCGTCTGTCAACAACGGGCGGGAAATGTGACGTAACAGAGTCGGCCGCCTGTGCTCGCGGCAAGACGGCGGGAACGTCGTACGGTGGAGGCATGGTGAACAGACGTGCAGTGGTGACGGGTGCGAGTTCGGGCATCGGGGAGGCGACCGTGCGGGCCCTGCGTGCGCGCGGATGGGACGTCGTCGGAGTCGCCAGACGGGCCGAGCGTCTCGCCGCGCTCGCCGCGGAGACGGGCGCGGAGGTCGAGGCGTGCGACCTCACGGACGCCGACGCCGTGGCGGCGATGATCGCGAGGATCGCCGCCGCCGGCCCCGTGCACGCCCTCGTGCAGGTGGCGGGGGGAGCCCGCGGAACCGATCGCGTCGAGGACGCCTCCGCCGAGGACTGGCAGTGGATGTTCGACGCCAACGTGCTCTCGACCCAGCGCCTCGTCGCCGGCCTGCTCCCGCTGTTGCGCCGCGCGGCGTCGGCCGACGGCCACGCGGACACCGTGTTCGTCACCTCCACCGCCGCGCAGGTCGCCTACGCGGGCGGAGGCGGGTACAACGCGGCCAAGGCCGCGGAGTCGATGGTGGTGCACGCGCTGCGCCTCGAGCTCAACGGCGAGCCGATCCGCGTGTCGGAGATCGCGCCGGGAATGGTGCACACCGAGGAGTTCGCGCTGAACCGTCTCGGCGGCGACAGCGTGGCGGCGGAGGCGGTGTACTCGGGCGTCGAGGCGCCGCTCGTCGCCGGCGACGTCGCCGACGTCATCGCCTACGCCCTGGAGGCGCCGGGTCACGTCAACCTCGACCTCGTCACGATGCGCCCCGTGGCCCAGTCGGCGAACCACCTGCTCGCGCGGGGACCGCTGCGCGTGCTCGCGGACGACTGATGCCCGGTCGCACCCTGGCGGAGCTGGCCGCCGACGGACAGATCGACGGGGGGTGGGCGGAGGCGCTCGCGCCCGTGCAGGACGTCATCACCGACATGGGCGACCGGCTGCGCGCGGAGCAGTCCGCGGGGCGGGGGTACCTCCCCGCCGGGGCGCACGTGCTGCGCGCCTTCCAGCGTCCGCTCTCCGACGTGCGCGTGCTCATCACCGGCCAGGACCCGTACCCCACCCCCGGCCACCCGATCGGGCTGTCCTTCGCCGTGGACCGCCATGTGCGTCCCGTCCCACGCAGCCTCGCCAACATCTACAAGGAGCGCCACGACGACCTCGGCATCCCGCCCGCCCCGCACGGCGATCTCACCGCCTGGAGCGACCAGGGTGTGCTCCTGCTGAACAGGGTGCTCACCGTGCGACCCGGTGAGGCCGCCTCCCACCGGGGATGGGGATGGGAGAAGGTCACCGAACTCGCCATCCGCGCCCTCGTCGCCCGGGAGCAGCCGCTGGTGGCGATCCTGTGGGGACGGGATGCCGCCAACCTGCAGCCGATGCTGGGCTCGACCCCCGTGATCGCGTCAGCGCACCCTTCGCCGCTCTCGGCGAGCAGGGGGTTCTTCGGATCACGTCCGTTCTCCCGCTCCAACGCCCTGCTGGAGGGCCTGGGCGCCGACCCCGTCGACTGGCGCGTCGACGGAGAGCATGACGGGGACTGACGTGCAGTTCGAGCCGGGGGATCGCCGACGGGTGCTGCCCCGTCATCTGCGGCCGACCGCGGCTCCCGACACCTTCTCGTTCGACATCCGCCCGGCCGAGTCGGCTGATCTGCCGCACATCAGGGAGATCTACGACCACTTCGTGCGCAACTCGGTCGTCACCCTCGACGCGCACACCCGCGGCATCCCGCACTGGCGCGACAAGTTCGCGCTGCTGAGCCGTCTCCGTCTGCCCTTCCTCGTCGCCGTCTCCCCGAGCGGCTCGGTGCTGGGGTTCGCCCTCGCCCAGCCCTGGGCCGGGGGCAACGCCTACCGTTACACGGTGGAGGACTCGATCTACCTCGGGCCGGGCGCCGGCGGCAAGGGCCTGGGAACGGCGTTGCTGGAGGCGCTGATCGACGCGTGCGAGCAGCTCGGCATCCGCGAGATGGTGGCCGTGATCAGCGACAGTCAGGCGGATGCGTCGGTGCGGCTGCACGCCAGACTCGGGTTCGTCGAGGCGGGGCGCACGGGCCGGGTGGCCCATCGGTTCGGGCGAGACATCGGCACCGTGTACATGAAGAGACGTCTGCGCGGGGCCAAGGGGAGACGTCTCTTCGGGTCAGGGCGCTGAGCGGGGGATCACCGGGATCGCGGCCAACAGGGTCCGCGTATAGGGATGCTGCGGGCGGTGCAGGACGTCCGTCGTCGACCCCCGCTCGACGATCTCGCCGTCCTTCATCACGATCACGGTGTCGCACAGGTTCTGCACGACGCCGATGTCGTGCGACACCAGCAGCAGCGTGAGGTCGGACGTGTCGCGGAGTTCGATCAGCAGGTCCAGGATCTGCGCCCTGACCGTGACGTCCAGAGCCGAGAGCGGCTCGTCGCCGACGAGGATGCGCGGACGGTGCACGATCGCGCGGGCGATCGCGATGCGCTGCCGTTGCCCGCCGGAGAACTCGTGCGGGTAGCGGTCGGCCATGTCCGCGTCGAGCCCGACCTGCGTGAGGACCTCCCGCACGCGTGCCCGACGGTCGCCCTCGATGCCGAGCGCCCAGAGCGGCTCGGCGATGATCCGACCGGCGGTCATCCGCGGATCCAGGGATGCGTAGGGGTCCTGGAAGACGAGTCCCGTCTCGCGGCGCAGCCGGTGCAGCGAGCGCGGCGACGCGGCGGCGTCCACGGCGCGCCCGTCGACGGACACGGTGCCTGCGGTCGGGCGGTCCAGTCCGAGCAGGAGCTTGACCAGTGTCGACTTGCCCGATCCGGACTCGCCGATGATGCCGACGGAGGAGCCGTCGACGACGTCGAGATCGGTCGGGGCCAGCGCGGTCTGGCGGCGGGTGCGCTCGAAGGCCGACCTCTTGGGCACGACGAAGTCGCGGCGCAGGCCCCTGGCCTCGATCAGGCTCATGGCGTGTCTCCGTCCGGTCGCCAGAGGGTGGCCGTGGCGTCGCGCAGGAGTCCCTGCGTGATCGGCGAGGTCGGCGCCGACAGCAGCGCCGAGACGGGCGCCGCCTCGACGACGCGACCGTGTTCGAGCACGACGCCGTCGACGGCGACCTGCGAGAGCACCGCGAGATCGTGTGTGATGAAGACCAGCGACATGCCCTGCTCCTCGACGAGGGAAAGCAGCAGCGACAGGATCTCGGCCTGGATCGTCACGTCCAGGGCCGTCGTCGGCTCGTCGGCGATCAGCAGCTGCGGTCGGCAGGCGAGCGCCATCGCGATCGCCACGCGCTGGCGCTGGCCGCCGGAGAGCTGGTGGGGGTAGCGGTCGACGAGGGACTCGGGGTCGGGGAGGTGCACGCGCGCGACCTCCTCGACGGCCCGGCGACGCGCCTCCCTGCGGTCGATCCGCTCGTGGATGCGGATCGCCTCCGCGATCTGCCTGCCCACGGTGCGGATCGGGTTGAGTGCGGTGCGCGGCTCCTGGAAGACGATGCCGATCTCGTCGCCGCGGAGCCGGGCGAGCTCCCGGTCCGGCATGCCGATCAGCTCCGTGCCCCTCCAGCGGATGCTGCCGGTCGCCGTCGCGCCGTCCGGGAGCAGGCCGAGGATCGCGAGGGCGGTCAGCGACTTCCCCGACCCCGACTCGCCGATCAGGCCGAGGCGCGCGCCGTCGGCGACGTCGAACGAGACGCCGTCGACGACGCGGCGGCCGTCGATCTCGATCGCGAGGTCGCGCACGGAGAGGCTCATGCGACCACCGCCGGAGTGTGGACCTCGGCGGAACGGTGCCGCAGGGTCGGGTCGGTCGCCTCGCGGAGGCCGTCGCCCAGCAGGTTGAGCGCGAGCACCGTGATCGTGATGGCGAGACCGGGCCAGATCACCGAGAGCGGGTGCACGCCGATGTAGCGCTGCAGGTCGGCGAGCAGGATGCCCCAACTGGGCTCGACCACCGAGGCGCCGAAACCGAGGTAGGACAACCCGGCCTCGGCGAGCACGGCGACGGCCATCGACCACGACAGCTGCACGATGAACACGGGGGCCACGTTCGGCAGCAGGTGCCGCACGAGATTCTGCCCCGTGGTGAGGCCGGAGGCGCGGGCGGCGAGCACGAAGTCGCTCTGCTGCACGCGGCGCAGCTCCGGCCGGGTGACGCGCGCGATGTTCACGCCGAACCCGATGCCGACCGACCAGATGACCACCCACAGCGAGCCGCCCCAGACCGAGGAGATCATCATGGCGATGAGCAGGACGGGGAAGGCGATGAGGATGTCGACGAGCACCGCGACCGTCTCCCGCAGCCATCGGGCGGTGAGCGCGCCGAGCGCCGCCAGCGCGATGCCGACGAGGGTCGCGACGATCCCCGCCCCGATGCTGACGAACACGGTCGTTCGCGCTCCCGACATGATCAGGCTGAGGATGTCCCTGCCGGTGTCGTCGGTGCCCAACAGGTGCGGCCAGCCCGGAGGCATCCACCGGTCCCTGATCTCAGCGGCCTGCGGATCGAACGGCGTCCAGAAGAGCGAGACCAGCGCGGTCGCGGCGATCACCGCCACGACGATCAGTCCGAACCGGCCGGTCGCCGTGCGCCAGAGTCGGCTCAGCCACTGCGGCATCACGAGGCCTCTCTCTGCCTCGGGTCGATCGCCCTGTGCAGGAGGTCGACGAGGAAGCCGACGACGAGTACGAAGCCGGTGAGCACGAGCAGTTCGCTCTGCACCTTGACCAGGTCGCGTGTGCCGACGTCGGCGACGAGCATCCGGCCGATGCCCGGCAGCGTGAAGAGCTGCTCGATGACCACCGATCCGACGATGATCCCGGCGACCTGGAGACCCAGCACGGTGACGATCGAGAGACCGACCGCCGGGATGCCGTGCTGGATGAGTGCGCGCGTGCGGGTGAGGCCCTTGGCCGCCGCCGTCCGCACGAAGTCCTGCCCGGCAGCCTGCAGGGTCGCGCTGCGCACGAAGCGCATCAGCATCGCTCCCTCGACGATCCCGATGGTGAGGGCGGGCAGCAGCAGCGATTCGATCGCCTTGCCGGGGGTCGCCCATCCGGTGCGCGGGAACCCCTGCGGGGGGAGCCAGCCGAGCCACACGGAGAACACGACGATGAGCATCATGCCGGCCCAGACGACCGGCACGGCGGCCAGCGCCTGCGCGCCGACGCTCAGGACCGTGCCGCCAGGGCGTCCGCGACGGAGGGCGGCGAGGATGCCGAAGGGCACGGCGATGAGCACGGCGATCAGCAGCGACATGATGCCGAGGGGCACGGTCACCTGCGCCTTGAGGTACAGCTCCTCACCGACCGAGGCGCCGGAGAGCAGCGAGGTGCCCAGGTCGCCGCGGAAGATGCCGCCGATCCACTCGGCGTACTGCGCCGGCAGCGGACGGTTCAGGCCCAGTGACTCGCGCAGGGCCTCGACCTCGGCGGGAGAGGCCTGCGTGCCCGCGATGAGCTGCGCCACGTCGCCGGGGAATACGCGGAGGGTGAGGAAGATGAGCACACTCGCCACGAGGAGCCCTGCGATGAGCAGGGCTCCTCGGACGAGCGCATAGCGGATCACGGGGTGGTGGCCGCCGTCACTTCTCGCTGGCGACGGTGACGCCGGCCAGGTTGATGCGGGAGTTGATCGAGTCCTTCGGGAACCCCGAGACGAGCGGGCTCACCGCGGTGATCGTCTCGCCGTTGTACAGCCAGTCGGCCGCGTGGTCCTCCGACACGATGCGCGCCGCCTGCGCCAGGAGCTCGGCCGACTTCTTCTCGTCGACCTCGGCGAGGGCCTGCGCGTACAGGTCCTGCACCTGCGCGTTGTCGTAGCCGAAGTAGTAGTCGGGGTTGGCGAAGTTGCCGAAGTCGCGCGGCTCGACGTGCAGCACGAAGCTGAGGTCGTAGTCGTGGTTGGTGTAGACGTCCTCGAGCCAGGCCGGGAACTCCACCGAGTCGACGTCGAGGGTGACGCCCACCTTCGCGAAGTCGGAGATGAGGACCTTGGGCACGGTGGTGCCGTAGAACGACGGGATCGTCAGGGTCAGCTCGAGCTTCTCCTGGCCGGCCTCCTTGAGCAGCTCCTTGGCCTTCTCGGGGTCGTAGGAGATGACGTCGGACAGGTCCTCGTAGCCCGGGTCGAGCTCGGGGATGGGGCCGTAGAGGGTGGTGCCGGCGCCGACCGCCTCGACGAGCGCCTCGTGGTCGATCGCCAGGCGCAGCGCCTCACGCACGCGCACGTCGTCGAGCGGCGCCTTCTTGTTGTTGAACGCGAGCGTGGCCTTGTCGGTCGTGCGGCCCGTCGTCAGCGTGAAGTCGGTGCCCTCGAACTGGGGGACGAGGTTGGGATCCACGGCCGTGAGGACCTGGACGCCGCCGTCGAGCGCGGTGTTCACCCCGGCGGTGAAGTCGGGGATGTACTGGAACTCCACCGTGGCCACGCCGGCCTTCGTCCCCCAGTAGTCCTCGTACCGGGCGAAGGTGATGCTGCTGCCCTTGTTCCAGCGGCTGAGCGTGAAGGGGCCGGTGCCGTTCTCGGCGGTCTTCAGGTCGGTGGCGTCGCCGTTCTGGAACACGAGGCCGGCCGGACCGGTGAGCGCGAAGAGGAAGTTCTGGTTCGGCTCGGAGAGCACGATCACGACGGTCGTGGGATCCGTCGCGGTGATCGAGGCGACGGGCGCGAAGTCGGAGTTGCCCTGCAGGGTGCTGTCGGTGCGCACCGCCTCGTAGGAGGCGACGACGTCGGCGGAGGTGAGGGCGGTGCCGTTGTGGAACGTGACGCCCTCGTTCAGGGTGAAGGTGTAGGTGAGTCCGTCGGCGGACACCTCGTAGTCGGAGGCGAGACGCGGCTCGATCTTGTTGTCCTGCGTGCGTGTGACGAGGCCCTCGTAGATGTTGTCGACGAGGATCTGCTCCAGCGCCGCGCCGCTCGTGTGGCGGATGTCGAGGTTGGTGGGCTCCAGGACGAGGCCGACCTCGAGCGTGGCGTCGGGATCGGGCGTGCCGGTGGATGTTGCCACGGGCTCGGGAGAGCCGGAGCAGGCGCTGAGGATCACGGCGGTGGCCGCGATCGCGGAGATCAGCGCGATACGTCGGGTGCGACGGAACATGGTTTTCCTCTCGGTGCGGCAGATGCTGTGTGCCGGTGGGTCGAGCCTAGGGAGTCGGGATCGGGTGCGGGTCGGGTGCGGAACGAAACGTCACAAAGCGTCGGAGATGAGGGCTGCGAGCTCGCGGGGGGCCGTCTCCTGCACGTTGTGCGTGGCCTCGACGGCGATGACGCGCGCGCCGGGCACGCGGCGGGCGAACTCCTCGGCGTCGGCCTCGCTCACGAAGCCCCGCGTCGCGCGCACGAGGGTGAGCGGGGCGGTGACGGCGGCGAGGTCCGCCCAGCCGGTCTCATGGAGGGCCGACGGGGATGCCGCGCTGCCGGGATCGTGCGAGGAGAGCGCCTGCGCCGCCAGGTGGGCGAAGTGGTGCTTCCACTCCACGCGTCCGTCCGGGCGCACCCGTGTGTTGAGGAAGACGCCGCGCTCGGTCTCCGGGCGGGTTCCACCGAAGCCCAGGGAGATGGCCTTGTCGACGAGCTCGTCCCTGGTGGCGAAGTCCGTCGGACCGGCGTAGAACTCGCGGAGGGCGGCGGGGCCCGCCGTGACGTCGATGCCGGGGGTGATGTCGACGACGATCAGCGCGGCGACGAGATCGGGCCGGGCGGCGGCGAGCGCGGCCCCGGTGAGTCCGCCCAGCGACTGTCCGACGACGAGCTGCGGAGCGTCGGTCCAGGTATCCAGTGCGATGGCGACGTCGGCCGCGAGGGTGCGGGGGGAGTAGTCCAGGTCGTCGCGCCAGGAGGAGTCGCCGTGACCTGCGAGGTCGATGGCGAGGAGCGGAAGCTGCAGGGCGAGCGCGGTCGTGTCCCAGGTGTGCGCGTTGAGGCCGGCGCCGTGCAGCAGGGTGACGCGCGGTGCTCCATCGCCGATCCGCAGGGCGCTCAGCGTGCGGCCGTCGGGGAGATCGAGAGAGACCCTCTGGGCGGACGGCAGAGCCACGCCGATGGCATCGGCCTGCGCGGGAAGATAGTGGAACTCGCTGATGTCGGTCGGCACGTCCACATTCTGCTCCTGCCCGCGGTCTTCGGAGAAACTCGGGAGCGTAGTGACAAGCAACTTCGCGTAATGAATGGTAATTATGCTGAATATTCCTGCCGCGCGCTGGGCGATGTGCATTTCCGCACTGCGCTCCACGCCAGCCGGGATGCTCCTCCCAGCGAATATCATGGAGCCATGAGCGAGACGCGAGTGCACCTCTCCAAGACCGAGCCCGCGGCGTATCACGCGCTGGACGACTTCTCCAAGACCGTCGGCGAGATCTGCGCCGCGAACGGCATCGACGATCGCCTCAAGGAGATCGTCATGATCCACTGCTCGCAGTTGAACGGATGCTCCTTCTGCACCCGCATCCACGTCGATCGCGCGCTCAAGGCGGGACTCGACACCGACACCCTGATGCAGATCGCCGCGTGGCGCGAGAGCGGCGTGTTCACCGAGCGCGAGCGCGCGGCGCTCGAGCTCGCCGAGGCCTTCACCTTCATCTCCGAGGAAGGCATCTCCGACGAGGTCTACGACCGGGTCGGCGGCGTGTTCACGGAGAAGGAGTACGCGGCGCTGAGCTGGGCGTGCGTGTCGATCAACGCCTTCAACCGCATCGTCATCGCCGGGCGCTATCCGGTGCCGCCGCGTGCCCCTCAGGAACAGGCATGACCCTGCTCGATGTCGAGGGGATCGCCAACGTCCGCGACGTCGGCGGCATCCCCGCTCGGGGCGGGCGGATCCGGCCGGGAGTGCTGCTGCGCTCCGGTCAGCTCTCCGGGGCGACTCCGGCGGGCGCCGGGGAGATCGCCGCACGGGTGCGGCGGATCGTCGACCTCCGCGACGGAGAGGAGGTGGCGGCCGAACCGAGCGAGATCCCTGGACCGGAGACGACGCATCTGCCCCTCTTCCTCGGATCGGTGAGGTCCTTCTTCGAGACCGACACGAGCCTGGACGAGCTCTACCTGCATCTGCTCGAGGAGAGCGGCGATCGCCTCGTCGCTGCCGTCCGCATCATCGCGGAGGGAGGGCCGACGCTCGTGCACTGCACCGTGGGCAAGGACCGCACAGGGGTCACCGTGGCATTGGCCCTGGCGGCCGTCGACGCCGACCGCGAGGCGATCATCGACGACTACGCGCTCACCGAGTCGCAGCTGCCGCCCGAGCGCTCCCGGATGATCGCCGCCTACCTGCGGTCGCAGCATCCGGAGGCCGTCAACGCTGTCGCACTGGCGACGCAATCGCCGGCGCCCGTGATGAGGGCTCTGCTGGAGCGCATCGACGAGCGCTGGGGGTCGGCGGCCGGTTACCTGCGGGCCAACGGCATGACGGATGCCGAGCTCGACGCCCTGCGCACGACGCTGGTGCAGCCCGAAGGGCAAGGTTAGGCAACCCTACTTCGGGTGATACGATGGGGGAATCATGAGCACCTCCCTCGACGTCCGCAGCACGCGCGCAGAGCGCCGTGAGGCGCGCCGTCGTGCGCACCACCTCGTGACGGCCGACGAGAACTCGCTCGCCGAGCTCGAGGTCTTCCTGGCCACGCTGCCCCTGTGCGCCTCCGGTCGGATCTTCGTGGAGGTGCCAGACGCGTCCGATGTCGGCGTCATCCAGGCGCCGGGGCGCATGACCGTCACCTGGCTGGCCAGGGGCTCGCGCTCCGGCGCGCCGGGAACCGGTCGTTCCTGCGCGCCCGGACAGGCGCTCTCCCGGGCGACCTGCGCGTGGGCCGACGAGATGCTGTGCGACGACGAAGTCGAGACCACCGTCACGCTCCTCGGCGGGTTCCTCGGCACCGCGGACATCGTCGAGCATCTCACCGAGCGCCTGGGCATCGAGTCCGACCGCATCCACACGCCCGAGCGTTTCGGGCTGTTGTCCTCCGACCGCTGATCCCGTCGCGTCGGAGCACGGCCGTTCTCGGCGGGCGGGCCGCTCAGCGTCCTCGACGAACGTAGTTGCCGTCTTCGAGTCCCGCTTCGATCTCGAAGCGGTTGCGCAGCGGATCCCGACCGGCCAGCAGGTAGAGGAACGGCATCAGGAATCCGTAGCGGAGCCACTGCGCCTTGTGCACGGCCTCGTGACGCAGCACCGCGTCCGTCGGCCGGGCATCGCCCGTGAGGAAGCAGCCGCCGACGCACACCCCGCCGCGGTTGTACGTCCACGCGGGCATACCGCGGAAGATCCACAGTCCGCCCCTGCGCTCGACGGGCCCGGTGCTCCACAGCGATCCCCAGAGCCATCCGACGGACGTGCCCCACCAGTACCCGATCCGGCTGACCGGGGATCGGAGCAGGAAGGAAGGGATGCGGCGATCGAACCGGCGACCGCGTTCGAGCGCCCTCGCGGCAGCCGGCCGCCAGTCCTCGCTCACGCGACGGCGCCGACGAGCCGCAGGAGCGCGCCCAGGTCGTCCACGGCGTCGGCGGGGGAGCGCGGGGCGAAGCCGGCGATGGTGGCGCCCGCCAGCGGGACGCGCTCGCGCAGGGCGCGGATCGCGGCGCTGAGGGCGGCCGTCGTGAGGCCGAACGGCACCGGAGAGGAGACTCCGCCCAGTTCGGCGGGGTCGAGCACGTCGACGTCGATGTGCACCCAGACACGGGATGCACCGGTGGCCAGCACGGCCTCGGCGAGGGCGTCGACGCGATCGAGGTCGGCGACCGACAACTGCCTGAGCCCGTCGATCTCGGACACCTCGGAGTCGTCGAGGTTCCGCATGCCGACGGCGACGACGCGGTCGCGCGGGATGGCAGGGGAGAGCACGAGTTGCGGCTCGCCCTCGCCGAGGACGGCGCGCAGCGCCATGCCCGAGAACGCGCCGGACGGAGACGTATCGGGGGTGTGCATGTCGGGGTGGGCGTCGCACCACACGACCGCGAGGTCGTCAGTGCCGCCGGGGAGGGCCTGCAGCGCGGCGACGGTCACGCTGCAGTCGCCGCCGATCACGACGGTGTCGTCGCCGACGCCGCCGGCGACGAAGTCGCGAGTGCGCAGGAGGGCGCTGAGTCGTCGCACCCCGGTGCCGAGCGACTCCCCGGCCTCCACCGGCACGTCGAGCACGGTCGTGGATGCACGGGGCAGGTCGCCAGCGATCGCTGTCGCTCCGTCGACGAGGAGCATCGCTCGGGCAGAGGGCGAACCCTGCCACTGCGGGACGACGAGGAATCTCATCGGATGCCTCCGGGGGAGGAGTGAGCGGGTGCCCCGGACTGCGCCGGGGCACCCGCGGGGTGGATCAGGAGCCTTCGATGGCCGGACGGGAGGCCGCGGAGCCGCCCGCCTTCAGCTCTGCGAGGCGTGCCTCGACCTCGGTGAGCTCCCCGAGGTCCTCGAGGCTCTCGAACTGCGCGTCCAGGCTGGACGCCGCGAGCTCCGCCTTGCCCTGGGCCAGGGCCTCCTGGCGGCGGACCTTGTCCTCGAACCGGCCGAGCTCGCTCGTCGGGTCCAGGACGTTGATCGAGGAGACGGCGTCCTGCACCTTGGTCTGCGCCTCGGCGACCTTGGCGCGGGCGAGCAGCTCGCTGCGCTTGTTCTTGAGCTCGCCCAGCTTCTCCTTCATGCCGTTCAGCCCGGTCTTGAGCTTGTCGACGATCTCCGTCTGCGCGGCGATCTGCGGCTCGGCCGCGGAGGCCTCGCGCTCGGAGCTGATCTGACGCTGCAGGGCGATCTTGGCGAGGCTGTCGAACTTGTCGGCGTCGGCGGCGTTCCCTGCGGAGCGCATCTCGTCGGCCTTGCGGCTGGCGGCGAGAGCCTTGTTGCCCCACTCGGTGGCCGACTGGACGTCTTCCTCGTGGTCGCGCTCGAGGAGGCGCAGGTTGCCGATGGTCTCGGCGATGGCGGACTCGGCGTCGGCGATGTTGTTGGTGTAATCGCGGACGAGCTGGTCGATCATCTTCTGCGGGTCCTCGGCGGAGTCGAGGAGAGCGTTGATGTTGGCGCGGACGAGGGTGGAGATTCGTCCGAAGATGGACTGCTTGGCCATGCGTGTTCCTTTCAATTGAACGAGGGAAGTGTGTCGAGTGTCGTGCCGGTCAGAAGTGGCCTCCGCCTCCGCTGCTTCCGCGGCTGCCCCCGCCGCCGAAGCCGCCGCCTCCGCCGCCGAAGCCGCCGACGGAGAAGCCGCCGCCGCCTCCGCCGCCGCCGAAGAATCCGCCGCCACCGCTGCTGCCGCCGGAGCTGCCGCCGCCGCCGAACAGGCCGCCGCCTCCCCAGCCGCCCCCGCCGCCACGATCGTTGCCGCCGAGGGCGTTGCCGATGAGGATGCCGCCGAGCAGGGCACCGAGATCGCTGTCTCCACCGCCGGAGCCGCCGCCGCCCCAGGATCCGACGTCGTCCTGGGCGAGGCGGATGGCGTCGGTCGCGAGAGAGTCGGCGCGCTGGGCGAGAGCGAGGCCCTGGACCGGGTCGGTCTGCGCGGTGGCTCTCGCCGAGTCGCGGCAGGTCTGGGCCTCGGCGAGTCGCGTGCGCGCGGTGGAGCCGACAGCTCCCCGCCGGTTCTGGATGAAGTTCTCCGCGGTGGAGATCTGCGTGTCGGCGCGTTGCAGCGCACCCGCGAGCTGGCGCCTGGCGTGCTCGATCTTCGCCTGCTGGTCGCGCACACGCTGCACGGCCTGGTCGATCACGGTGTTGGCCGCATCCAGCACGCGGAGCGCCTCGACGGAGTTCCGGCCGGCCGACCCGAGCAGAGCCCCGGCCTGAGCCAGCTGGCCCCGCGTCGCATCGATAACCTGGGCGACCGAGCCATCGGCATCCGGCAATCCCGACGCGGTCTGGATGTCCTGCTGCAGGTCGGCGATCAGCGCCGCGCTGCGCTCCTCCGCGCCCTTGAGATCGTTGGAGAGCTGCTCCACCGCGTCCTCGAGCTGGGTCGCCTGTTGCACGGCGCCTTCGGCCGCGCGGATCGCGACCGCCGCATCTCCGGAGTCCCCGGCGGCGAGCTTCTGGTCGGCGAGGGCGATCTGCTCGTCGGTGAAGGCGATGCGCGAGCGTGCCTGCGCCGGGTTGTCGGCGACCGCCGAGAGCGCCGACGCCGCATACGTGGCGGTGAGGTCTGCGAGGATCCGGTCGGCGCGGTCGATCTCGGCCACCGCGCCGGCTCGCAGCGCGCGCACGTTCTCCAGCGCGGCGGGGGCGTTCTGCTCGAGCTTGCGGAGTTCGTCGAAGTCGGCCTTGCGGGCCTCGAGCGCCTGCGTCGAATCGGAGCACAGCTGCAGGATGCGCTGATTCCACTCGACCTTCTGCGCGGGGGAGTCCGGCACCTCGTCGTCGAGCTTCTGCTTGAGTCCGAACGCCTCGTCGAGGTTCGCGCGGGCGGCTGCCAGCGCCGCGACGAACTCGCCGATCGTGTCGTCGCCGAACTGCGCGCGGGCGTACTCCATCTCCTGTTCGCTGGAGCGCACGACGTCGTCGGTGCGCACGAGCGCGATGCTCGCCTGCTGCGCGAGCTCGGCGATCTCCGCCTCCTGCTTCGCGCGCGCGGCTGCGCGCTTGCGGGCACTGCGCACGATGAGGACGACGACGAGCACGATCACCGCGATCAGGGCGATCCCGCCGGCGATCGCCCAGCCCTGGGCCGCGCGCTGCGGCGCCAGCACGAAGACGTCGTACGCGGTGTCGGCGGCGGTCACGACGGCACCGCCGAAGTCGCCGTCGCGCAGGTCGGGCAGCATCGAGTCGAGGATCTTGTCGCGGTCCGAGGTGCTCATCGTGCCGGCGTCGGGGCGGTACATCGTGTAGGAGCCGGACGTGGCGATCGAGATGAGGTACTGATCGTCGCCGAAGCTGTTGCCCGTCGCCGTGCGAGTGGTCCACTCGTACATGTCGGAGGGGTTGGTGTAGTCGGGGACGATCACGAAGAACAGGTCGATCCGCGCCTCGGACTGCAGCTGCTCCAGCTTCTGGGTGGCGGCGGAGACATCTGCCGCCGAGACCACGCCGTCGCGGTCGGTGATGCGTCCGTCGAGGGGGCCGGGGTCGGCCGCCTGGGCAGCGGACGCACCGAGCCCGCCGAGCAGCACTCCGACGAGCGCAAGCAGCCCCAGCTTCCGACGCAGACCCTTCATCGCCACCCCCGCATGTGATCAGGTTCCTGCCCAACTCTATTCATACCGACCGGGATCGGCATCCATGAGTTCGCCGTGAGCGGATGGATGGCGCGTCGCCGTCGCGTCGCCCGTCGCGGCGCATAGTCTGACGGGTTCAGGAGGTCGACATGGATGATCGCTACGGGACGGATGTGCTCGCCGCCGGCTGGCGGGAACGCGGTGCGAAGAAGTCCGCCGATGTCCAGGCCGAACTGGACCTCGTGGTGGAGGTCGCCGAGGACGGCTACTGCGGCGCGGTGACCAAGGTCCAGGGCGGCACGGTGGAGCTCGAGGACTGGAAGGGACGCAAGCGGCTCTTCCCCCTCGGCGGTGGATTCCTGATCGACGGCAAGCCGGTGCGGCTGGTGCCCCCGGCGGTGGTGGAGCAAGGGCCGCGGCGCACGGCATCCGGATCGTTCGCCGTGGCCGATCAGCGGGCACGCATCGCGCTGCCCAGCCGCATCCTCGTCGAGGGGCGGCACGACGCCGAGCTGGTCGAGAAGGTGTGGGGCGCCGATCTGCGCGTCGAGGGCGTGGTGGTCGAGTACCTGCAGGGCGTCGACCTGCTCGACGGCCTGCTCGCGGAGGAGCCGCCGAGCGCGTCACGGCGGTACGGCGTGCTCGTGGACCACCTGGTCGCCGGGTCGAAGGAGTCGAGGATCGCCGACGCCGTCGCCCGCGGACCCCACGGACGCCACGTCCGCATCGTCGGGCACCCGTTCGTCGATGTCTGGCAGTGCGTCACTCCGCGTGCTCTCGGCATCGCGAGATGGCCGGAGATCCCGCGGGGCACCGACTGGAAGACCGGCATCTGCAGGGCGTTCGGCTGGCCGCACGAGACCCAGGCCGATACGGCCAGGGCCTGGCAGCACATCCTGTCGAAGGTGCACACCTACCGCGACCTCGAGCCCGCGCTCCTCGGCCGCGTCGAGGAGCTCATCGACTTCGTCACAGCGCCCGCCGCGGGCTGACGACCCGGATGCGGCGGCATCCGCCGACTACCCTGGAAGCATGCCCGAACCCCGTACCTTCCGCGACGAACCGGTGTCCTTCGTGCGCCGCAGCGGCCGGATGTCCGACGCGCAGGAGCGCGCCTTCGCCGAGCTCGCCCCGCACTACCTCCTCGATGTGCCGCGAGACGTGGCATGGACCTCGGTGCATCCCGATGCGAGGCTCGACCCGACCTCCGAGTACGGGCGCGCGGTCGACCTCGTCGTCGAGATCGGCTCTGGCCAGGGACACGCGATCGTGTCGGCGGCGAAGTCGCGCCCCGGTGACGACTTCCTCGCGGTCGAGGTGTTCCGCGCAGGCCTCGCGCGCACGATGCTCGACGCGGACCGCGAGGGGGTGCGCAACCTGCGCCTCATCGAGGCGAACGCGCCGGAGGTGCTGTCCTCGTATCTGCCGGAGGGCTCGGCGGCGGAGGCGTGGATCTTCTTCCCCGACCCGTGGCACAAGAAGAAGCACACGAAGAGGCGCCTGGTGCGCGACGGGTTCGGCGCCACCGCGGCGCGTGCGCTGCGCGACGGCGGACTGCTCCGCCTCGCCACCGACTGGGAGGACTACGCGCTGCAGATGCGCGAGGTCCTCGATGCGGACCCGCTCTTCGAGCGCGACTTCGACGGGGACTGGGCGGCACGCTTCGACGGTCGCGTGATGACCGCCTTCGAGCGCAAGGGGATCGCCAAGGGACGCGACATCCGCGATCTCGTCTATCGGCGCGCGCACAGGGCATGACCCGCATCCGGCTGTGGCCTGAGGTCGCGCCCGCGCTGCTGGTGTGCCTCGCCGCCCCGGCCTTCTTCGTCGTCGGGGTCGCGTGGCTCGGATGGATCCTTCTCTCCCTGGGCATCGGCACCGCCTGGCTGCTCGAGAGGAGCCGCGCGGGCGGGGGGACGGCCGTCGCCGTCCCGGCGGCGCGCGGGGACGGCACCCGGAGGCCGTCGCTGACGAGGGATCTGTCGCTGATCGCGCTGGGACTCCTCGTGGTCAGCGTCATCCCGCTGGCCGCGGAGCTCGACGACCTCGCCATGCTGCGGTTCACGCTGGCGCTGGGCGGCGCCGTCGCGGTGCCGTACCTCGTCTCGCGCTTCGTCTACCGCGACCGTGCGATCGGGTTCCCCTGGCGTGCGCGCCGACGCTGGGGCGCCCTGCAGTGGGGCTGGCTGGTCGCCGTGCTCGTGCTCGGCTGGCTGATCCTGCCGTTCTACTTCATCACCAGCGGCGTCTACCAGAACTGGCCGGTCGTCGACACCCCCGAGCTCATCGGGCGCCTGTTCGTCGGGGTCGGAGCGGTCGGCATCTGGGACGAGCTGTTCTTCATCTGCACGGTGTTCGCGCTGCTGCGCCGGCACTTCCCCGACGCGGTCGCCAACGCGCTGCAGGCGATCGTCTTCGTCTCATTCCTCTGGGAGCTCGGCTACCGGTCGTGGGGACCGCTGCTGACCATCCCGTTCGCACTGCTTCAGGGAGTCATCTTCGTGCGGACGCACTCCCTGTCGTACGTGGTGACCGTGCATCTGCTCTTCGACGCGGT
This sequence comes from Microbacterium hydrocarbonoxydans, assembly GCA_040395495.1. Classification (GTDB taxonomy): domain Bacteria; phylum Actinomycetota; class Actinomycetes; order Actinomycetales; family Microbacteriaceae; genus Microbacterium; species Microbacterium hydrocarbonoxydans_D. The sequence goes on from JBEBQG010000003.1 coordinate 179,792, forward strand.
GGTCTTCGGGGTGCTCGTGCACGCGCACAACCCAGGACTGCTTCCGATCTTCCTCGTGTGACGGGGCCGTATCGGGCAGAATCGAGCCATGCTCATCGCCGGACTCGTGCTCGCCGCCGCTGCGGCCGCCTTCCACGTCTTCATCTTCGCGCTCGAGTCGCTGAAGTGGACCGAGCCGTCCACCCGCAAGGTGTTCGGCGTGGCGAGCGAGCAGGACGCCCTCACCATGAAGCAGCTCGCCTTCAACCAGGGCTTCTACAACCTGTTCCTCGCCCTCACGACCCTGCTCGGGATCGTGCTGGTCCTCGCCGGGCAGAGCACGATCGGTCTCACCCTGGTGTTCGCAGGGACGGCGATGATGCTCGCGGCTGCGCTCGTGCTCGTGCTCTCCGACCGCACCAAGGCGAGGGCTGCGGCCATGCAGGGCACGCTTCCCCTGCTCGCCGTGGTCGCCACGGCGGTCGGCGTCGCCCTCTCCTGACCCCCGGGCGGGGTGACAAAACGGGCGCGGACGCGTCACACTCGTTGCATGGCCGACTGGGTGCTGCACGTCGACATGGACCAGTTCATCGCGGCCGTCGAGGTGCGCCGCAGACCTGAGCTCGCCGGCCGTCCGGTGATCGTCGGCGGGCGCGGGGATCCGACCGAACGCGCGGTGGTGTCCACGGCGTCCTACGAGGCGCGGGCCTACGGCATCGGGTCGGGGATGCCGCTGCGCATCGCCGCTCGAAAGGCTCCGGACGACGCGATCTTCCTCCCCGTCGACCACGAGGCGTACGAGGAGGCATCCGACGAGGTGATGTCCACCCTGCGCGCGCTCCCCGGCGTCGTGCTCGAAGTCGTGGGATGGGACGAGTGCTTCCTGGGGGTGTCGGCGGACGACCCGGAGCGTGTCGCGCGCTCGGCGCAGTCGGCCGTGCTCGCGGCGACCGGGCTGCACTGCTCGGTCGGGATCGGCGACAACAAGGTCCGTGCGAAGATCGCCACGGAGTTCGGCAAGCCGCAGGGGGTGTTCCGTCTCGTCGAGGAGAACTGGTTCGAGGTGATGGGCGACCGCCCCACCCGCGACCTCTGGGGAGTGGGGCCGAAGGTCAGCGGGCGGCTCGCCGCGCACGGGATCGAGACGGTGCGCCAGCTCGCGGATGCGGATGAGGCCGTTCTGGTCGCGGAGTTCGGTCCCAAGATGGGCGTCTGGTATCACGGCCTCGGTTCGGGTCTCGGGCCCCGCGTCGTGGACGACACACCCTGGGTCGCTCGGAGCCACAGCCGTGAGACCACGTTCCAGCAGAACCTCACGACCCCCGGCGAGGTCGGGGCCGCGCTGCGCGACCTCGCCGGCCACGCCTTCGACGACTGCGCCGCGGAAGGGCGTCCCGTGGTGCGGGTGCACCTCAAGGTGCGGTACGCCCCGTTCGAGACAAAGACCTTCGGGCGCAAGCTGGCCGCGCCGACATCGCGCAGAGACGACGTGATCGCGGCCGCGGAGGCCCTGGGCGCGACGCTGGACGCCGCGCGCGAGGTGCGCCTGCTCGGCGTGCGGGCGGAGATGGCGATGCCGGACGGCGGCGATGGGGCGGAGCGGACCCCGGTGCGCGGCAGGATCTGACGACGCGCGAGCCGGCCTCCGGTTCAGTCATCGTGCACTCCTGTTCCCGCGGGGTGCCCGTCCGATCCGGCGCCGCGGGCGATCCGCGACCAGAGTCTCGCGGAGTCCGACGACAGGGCGAGGAGGGCGAGGCACATGAGGGACGCGGACAGCAGGGCGCCGTTGAGGCCGAGTCTGGTCGTGCCGTCGAGGTAGTTCCAGGCGATCGTCACGATGCCGAGGAAGAGCACGACCATCAGCACCGCCCGCGAGCGCCGACCTCCTCGGAGCACGAACCAGGCGAGGAGCACCTGCACGAACGTGAGCGTGCCGGAGATGCCGGCAACGATCGCGTAGACGACGTGCGCGACCTCGGCGCCCTCGGCGAGTGTGTCCTGCACCCCCGGACCGAACAGCACTCCGAGCAGCTCGAGCACCGCGCTGAGCACGATGCAGACGGCGGCGACGAACACCGACAGCGGCACGCGTCTGGCGAGCTCCCTCGGATCCGCTGCCGCCCCGGCAGCCGTGCGCGCGGACGACGTCGGGGCCTCGCGCGTCTCGATGCCGGAGACGTCCACGATCGGCAGGTCTCCGTCGGTGATGAAACGGTCACCGCCTCCGTTGCGCGAGTGGTATCCCGTGGTGAAGTCCGAGAGCACCCGGAGGCGCACGCCCGGTGTGGCCTCGCGCACGCCGGACACGAGGTAGTCGCGCTCCTCGTCGGTGTTCTCGTCGATCCGATGGGTCACCTGCAGCGTGAACAGCGAGAGCCCGACGTCGGTGTCGTAGGTCGCCGCACCGAGCCAGCCGACGCGGGCTCCGCCGGGGAGCAGCCAGCCGGGTGGGGTGCGCCAGAACCGCACGTGGTGACGCTGCAGGGGACTGCCCTCGACCTCCTGCTGATACGCGAGGTCGTGGCGGCGTCCGAAGAGCATCAGCGGGGACACGGGTGCCGTGGGGTAGCTGCGCCGCGTGACGGTCGACACGATGATGCGCCAGGTGGACGCGGCTGTGATCTCGTCGGTGGGGTGCCAGCCGGCGGCGGTCATCGCATCGTCGAGTTGAGCGGCCGTGCCGTCGACCGCCAGGTTCACGGGGTCGCCGAGCAGCCCGTCTGTGGTGCGGGTGCGGCCGAAGAAGTAGTCGGGGACGTACAGATCGGAGAGCATGCGGTGGAGCCGGGGGAGTACGAGGTACGCCGTGATCGCCCACACGGGCACGAACAGCAGCACCGACCACGGGTATCGGAAGCTCTGGAGCGCGATCAGCACCGCGAGCCAGACCGCTGAGGCGGTGCCGACGAGGAACGCCACGCGATCGAAGAGGGTCGACAGCGGCTGAGGCTGCTGCATCCGGAGCGCGAGACGGCGCTTCGAGGAGCGCTCGCGATCGGAGGGTCCGCTGGTCGTGTGCATCGTCTCCTCCTCCGCTCCGCCGCATCCCGTCCGTCGCGGACCCGGCGCCTGCGCCCCTCGCCGTCGGATCCGTGTGAACGTCGAGAGTAGCGGCACCACCCCGGGAGGGGCCAGACCGCCTGGCGTCAGCGCAGGGCCCCGTCAGCCGTCCTGACGCTGCACCTCGAAGTAGCGGATCGTCACGGTGACCTGCAGCACGCGGGTCGCGGGGGTCGCGACCTCGCCGAGCCGCGTCTCGAGCTCGCCGTCATCGGAGTGCACGACCTGGTTGGCGTGCCAGACGGGCAGCATATCGAGGTCGACGCCGTCGGCCGGACGCACGATCACGTCGACGGACCCCGGGCGCCCGTCGATCTCGACATGCCCGATGGCGGAGGGGACCGTGTCGCCCAGGGTCAGGCCGAACGCCTCCTGGATCTCGGCCACGGCCGTCCACTCCGCGGCGTCGGCGTGTTCCGGGGGCTCCGATGGCACGAACACCGAGCGCCGCACGATGACGCACGAGTACCCCTCGAGGTGCGCGTCGTCGAGACCGCCGCGATCGCTCGTCTGGGATCCGCAGGCGTCCATCGTGCGTTCGGCCGCCGGCGCGTAACCCGGGGGCGCGGCGATCTCCATCCGGTCGATCAGCCCCTGTGCCGAGGGGCGGGCGGACTCGGCGCCGGCGATCTCGGCTTCGGAGGGCGCTGAGCGGCACCCGGAGAGCCCGGCGGCGAGCAGGGCGACAGCGGCGACGGTCGTCGCGCGGCGGGCGAGGGCTGAGGTCCTGTGCGGCACGATCCGGACTATCCCAGAGCATCCTGGACGGAACGTGAAAAGGCCCGTCCTCCTGGACGGACCTCTTCTCGACTGTGCCCCCGGAGGGATTCGAACCCCCGACCTACGGTACCGGAAACCGGCGCTCTATCCCCTGAGCTACGGAGGCGCACCGATCGACACTATCACTGCTCGGGACCCGACTTCGAACCGGCCTCCGTCACGGGCGCGCCGCGCAGTTCCTCGAGGTCGGCGGCGAGGCGTTCGGCGAGATAGCGGTGGCCGACCGTGGACGGGTGGCGGCGGCCGAGGTCGACGTCGATCACCTCGGAGTAGTTGGCCGTCGTGATCCAGTCCTCGGCGACGGGGGAGACGTACCACCATCCCCGAGCGGCTGCGAGTGCGGAGAGGTCGCGGTCGATGCGAGCGGTGCCCGCTCCGACCGGGAGCTCGTGCGGCGCAGGGCCGAGGATGACGATCCGAGCCTCAGGGTAGGTCGCCGCCATCGCGTCCCACGCGGATGAGACCGCCTCACGGTACCCCGTCTCGCCCAGCGTACGGTCGTTGATCGAGCCCTGGATGATGACGAGGTCGGGGGAGAGCGCGGGGTCGAGGGCGGCGATCCGCTCGCCGTAGTCGGGGCCGTCCAACCCGGGCTTGAGATACCCGCTGCCGCGGACGCCGTCGACGATCGTGCGGCCGTGCAGGAGATCGGCCAGCAGGTAGGCGTAGCCGAGCGTCGGTTCGCTCGCGGCCGATCCGTAGGTCCAGGAGTCCCCGAACACGAGGATCGTCGGATGCTCGGGCAGCGCGAGCGGCGCAGGAGCGATCGCTGGCTGCGCGTCGGATGCCGCGGCCCCCGACGAGGGCAGCGGCGACCACGGTCGCCACACGCCGGCGATCGCGGCGGCGAGCACCAGCAGCAGCGCCACGAGGACGGCGCCCGAACGCAGCGGATGACGGGTGACGGCGGCCTTCATGGCATGAGAGTAGATCACCCGCGGCCACGTGCAAATTCCCGGGCCTCGACGCGCCGTAAACTGGGTGGTCTATGACTCCTGAAACGCTCGCCCACGCACTCCTCGCCGTCCTCGCACCGATCGCCGAGGAACGACGTCCTGGCGAGCCGCTCGGGCTCACGGCATCCGACATCGTGCTCGACCGCCCCCGCAACCGCGATCACGGCGACTGGTCGTCGAACATCGCGATGCGGCTGGCCAAGCCCTTCGGCACCAACCCCCGCGACCTGGCCCAGCGGATCGCCGACGGTCTCGCGCAGGTCGACGGCGTCGCGAGCGCCGAGGTCGCAGGTCCCGGGTTCATCAACGTGCGTCTCGACGCGGCCGCGGCAGGCGCTCTCGCGAAGGTCATCGTCGAGGCCGGCGACGTGTACGGGAACAACGACTCCCAGCAGGGCGTGAGCGTGAACGTGGAGTTCGTCTCGGCGAACCCGACCGGACCGCTGCACATCGGGCACACGCGCTGGGCGGCCCTCGGGGACTCGATCGTGCGGCTGCTGCTCGCCAGCGGCGCCAACGCCGTGCGCGAGTACTACATCAACGACGCGGGCGCCCAGATGGAGCGCTTCGCCCTGTCGGTCGTCGCCGCCGCCAACGGCCGGCCGACCCCGGAGGGCGGCTACCCCGGCGAGTACATCACGACGCTCGCCGGACGCGTGCTGGAGGCGCGCCCCGACCTGCTCGGCCTGCCGGAGGACGAGCAGCTCGTGGTCGCCCGCGACCTGGCCTACGCCTTCCAGCTGGCGGAGATCCAGGCATCCCTCGCGCGCTTCAACGTGCCCTTCGACGTCTGGTTCTCCGAGCGCACGCTGCACGCGAAGGACGAAGACGGCACCAGCCTCATCGACCGGGCGCTCGACCGCCTGCGCGAGCAGGGGCACGTCTTCGACGAGGACGGCGCGGTGTGGGTGCGCACGACCGACTTCGGCGACGACAAGGACCGGGTGATCCGTCGCTCCAACGGCGAGTACACCTACTTCGCCGCGGATGCCGCGTACTACCTGAACAAGGGCGACCGCGGCTTCCAGAACAAGATCTACCTGCTCGGCGCCGACCACCACGGCTACGTGCACCGGCTGAAGGCCGTCGCCGGTGCGGCCGGTGAGGACCCGGAGAAGAACATCCAGGTGCTCATCGGCCAGCTGGTCTCGATCCGCGGAGCGCGGCTGAGCAAGCGCGCAGGCAACATCATCGAGATGGACGACCTGCAGTCCTGGATCGGCACCGACGCGCTGCGGTACGCGCTGGAGCGGTCGCCCGCCGACTCCCCGCTCGACCTCGACCCCGAGCTGCTGCAGAAGCGCACCAACGACAACCCGGTGTTCTACGTGCAGTACGCCCACGCGCGCACGCACAACGTCGCCCGCAACGCCGCCGACTCGGGTGTGGACCGCTCGGAGTTCGCTCCGGAGACGCTCACGCACGAGTCCGAGAGCGCCCTGCTGGGCGCCCTGCAGGAGTTCCCGCGCATCGTCGGGTTCGCCGCCGAGGTGCGCGAGCCCCACCGGGTCGCCCGCTATCTCGAGGAGCTCGCCGGCCTGTATCACCGGTGGTACGACAACTGCCGGGTGATCCCGCAGGGCGACGACCCGATCGAGAGCGTGCACCGCACCCGCCTGTGGCTGAACGACGCCGCAGGGCAGGTGTTCCGCAACGGGCTCGACCTGCTCGGAGTGTCGGCGCCCGAACGGATGTAGCCCTGCCGTACGGCAGGATTGCAGGATGAGCGACGACAACCCCACCCTGCCGTATCCGGCCGCGGACACCGAGCATCCGACGCTCGCCCTGCCGGGTGAGGCGGATGCCCCTGCGGCGACGCCCCGCAGGCGCAGGCGCTGGCCGTGGGTGGTGCTGATCGTCGTCGTGGTGCTCGGCCTGCTCGCCGTGGCCGGAGAGCTGCTCGCGCGCAGCATCCTGCCCGGCGTCGTGCGCTCGATCGTGGTGGAGCAGCTCGACCTGCCGTCCGACCAGCAACTGGACGTCGAGGCCGATGGCGTGCTGCTCCCGCAGCTGATCTCGGGGCGGCTCGACAGCCTGCACCTCGCGAGCGACTCGGTGACCCTGCAGGGGATCACGGGTGCCGTCGACGTGACCGCCACCGGCGTGCCGTTGCGCGGGGGCGACCTCGGCGGCGCGACGGGCGTCGTCCGCATCGACCAGTCGCAGTTCGCTGCGCTGCTCGACGGCGCGGAGCTGCCGATCGACTCGGTCGCGCTCCACGCGCCGGATGCGACGGCCACGGGCTCCGTGTCGGTGCTGGGCATGAGCGTGCCCGTGTCTGTGACGGTGACGCCGGGCATCGCCGACGGCGACCTTGAGCTCACCCCGGGCAGCCTCAGCGTCGGGGGAGTGCAGCTCGACGCCGAGCAGGTGCGGGCGACCCTCGGCGCCCTCGGCGAGAAGCTCACCGCGACCCAGCGGATCTGCATCGCCGATCGACTGCCGGCGGGCGTGCGGCTGACCGGTCTGAGCATCATCGGGACGGAGGCGGTCGTCGACGTCGACGTCGACGGGGCGATCCTGTCGGATCGCAGCCTGCAGGAGAAGGGCGTCTGTCCGCGGGGCTGACCCCAGCAGAGCGTTCGAGTATTGTTAGCCTTACCTAACTAACTCGAACGATCGGGAGAGCCATGGCCAGGGGCTTCCAAGGGGCGGTGCTGCGCGGCTTCGGCGCCCGCGACCATCTCGCGACGGTGACGGGCACCGAGAGGCTCGCGCCTCACTTCCTCCGGGTGCGGCTCCGCTCCGAGACCCTCTTCGACGAGGTCACCCCGGAGCCCACGGCGTGGCTGCGGTTCTGGTTCCCGGACCCCGAGGGGACCAGCGCGGAGCATCAGCGTGCGTACACCCTCACCGAGGCCGACCCCGAGACCGGGGAGTTCGCGGTGGACTTCGTGCTGCATGAGCCGGCGGGACCGGCGTCGGTGTGGGCGCTGCAGGCGTCTCCCGGGGTGACCGTGGCGGTGATGTCGCTCGGCTCGTACCGCTTCGATGTGCCGGATGAGGCGCCGGAGGGGTACCTCCTCGTCGGCGATGCCGCGTCGATCCCCGCGATCAACAGCATCCTCGCCGTCGTGCCCCCACACGTCCCGATCGAGCTCTACCTGGAACAGCACGACCCCGACGACGTCTCGATCCCGCTGGCGGAGCACCCGCGGCTGAGCACCCTCTGGGTGCCGCGGGGAGACGGGCGGGACCTCGCGGCGGCCATCGAGCCCCGGGACTGGTCGAACTGGCGCGCCTGGGTGTGCGCGGAGTCGACGACCATCCGGCACGCCAAGAACCGGCTGCGCGAGGAGTTCGGGTTCCCCAAAGCCGAGATCGAGGCGAGGGCGTACTGGATCCACGGGAGGGCGATGGGCAAGCTCCGCGACGAGAAGCGCGACGACCCTCCCTCCGCCGCCTCGGAGCCGGAGGCGGCCGTCGTCGCCCCGCCCGCATCCGCCGACATGGACGACCGTCCTGGCACCCCCGCCCGCGGCTCGTGGGACTCGCAGGCCGCCGGTCACCTCCTCGCGCCCCTGCGCGGCCGGCTGATCGCGGCGGGAGTGATCCAGGGCATCCTCACCCTGCTGCAGCTCGCCCCGTTCGTCCTGCTCGTCGAGCTGTCACGGCTGCTGCTGATCGGAGCGGAGACGGGTGCGCTGTGGACGCTGGGCGTCGTGGCGCTCGCCCTGATGGCGGCGGGCGCCCTCGCCGAGACGGGTCTGCTGCTCTGGCTGCACGCCGTCGACGCCGCCTTCGAGCGCGACCTGCGCCGACGGTTGCTCGACAAGCTGGCCAGGCTCCCTCTCGGCTGGTTCGTGGACAGGGGGTCCGGACGGGTCAAGACGCTCGTGCAGGACGACACGCTCGCGCTCCACTACCTCGTCACCCACGCCGTCGTCGACGCGGTCGCGGCCGTCGTCGCCCCCGTCGCCGTGCTCGCCTATCTCTTCGCCGTCGACTGGCGGCTCGCCCTGCTCCTCCTCGTACCCGTGCTGGTCTACGGGGTGAGCATGTCGGTGATGATGGTGCGCTCCGGAGCGAAGATCGGCCTGGCACAGCGCTGGACGGAGCGTCTGAGCGACCAGGCCGGAGCCTTCCTCGACGGACAGCGCGTCGTGCGCGTCTTCGGAGGCGCGGCCGGATCGCGGTTCCGCGCCGGTCTCGACGAGTACGTGCGATTCCTCGGCGAGTGGCAGCGTCCGTTCACCGGAGCGAAGACGGTGATGGATCTCGCGACCCGCCCGACCACGTTCCTGTGGCTCATCGGCGTCGTCGGCTCCCTGCTCGTGATCGGGGGAGCGATGGAACCGCTGAACCTGCTGCCGTTCCTCTTCCTCGGGACCACCTTCGGCACGAGGCTGCTGGGCGTCGGGTACGGCCTGTCCGGCCTCCGCGACGGGATGCTCGCCGCCAGGCGGATCAGCGTGGTGCTGGACGAGGCGGAGCTCGCGGAGACACCCGCCGCTGCCGTCGACGCCCCGGCCGGCGCCGTCGAGTTCGAGGGCGTGGAGTTCGCCTACCGGCACGGGGTCCCGGTGATCCACGGCATCACCGCGGCGCTCGAACCGGGCACGGTGACGGCTCTCGTCGGCGCCTCCGGCTCGGGCAAGTCCACCCTCGCCGCGCTGCTCGCCCGGTTCTACGACGTGGACGCGGGGGCCGTGCGCATCGGGGGCGACGACGTGCGCGCGCTCACCGCCGACGAGCTGTACGCGCGGGTCGGGTTCGTGTTCCAGGACGCGCAGCTCGTCACGGGGACGGTGCGGGAGAACATCGCCCTCGCCCGACCGGACGCCGACGAGGCCGGCATCCGCGCCGCCGCGGCCGCGGCCCAGCTCCACGATCGGATCGAGGCGATGCCGCACGGGTACGACACCCTGCTCGGCCCGGACGCGGCTCTGTCCGGGGGCGAGCGCCAGCGGCTGACCATCGCGCGTGCTCTCCTCGCCGACACCCCGGTCCTCGTCCTCGACGAGGCCACGGCGTTCGCCGACCCGGAGTCGGAGCACCTCGTGCAGCGTGCGCTCGACGAGCTCACGCGCGGACGGACGGTGCTCGTCATCGCCCATCGCCTGCACACCATCACGGGCGTCGACCGCATCCTCGTGCTCGACGGAGGGCGACTCGTCGAGCAGGGCACGCACGAGGAGCTGCTGTCGGCGTCCGGCGTCTATCGCAGGCTCTGGGACGCGCGGCTCACGCACGCCACGGAGCCCACGCACGCCACGGAGGTCGCACGATGATCCGCACCGTCCGCTCCCTGCTCCCCGAGGCGCACCGGGCGAGGCTCGGCCTGTACGCCTCGGCGTCGGTGCTCTCGGTCGTGCTGCGCGCCGTCGGCGCCGTGCTGTTCGTTCCCCTGCTGTCGGCGCTGTTCGGCCCGGCGCCCGGCGACGCGCTGATCTGGGTGGGAGCGCTGACGGCGGTCACCGTGCTGGGCTGGGCGGTCGACGCGATCGCCGCCCGCACCGGGTTCGCCCTCGGCTTCGGCATGCTGGACAACGCCCAACGCACGATCGCCGAGAAGATCACCAGGATCCGGCTCACCTGGTTTACCGCCGACAACACGGCGACGGCGCGCCAGGCGATCGCCGCGACGGGTCCCGACCTCGTCGGGCTGTTCATCTACCTGTTCACGCCGTTGCTGGCGGCTCTGCTCCTTCCCCTCGCGATCGGGGTCGCGCTGCTGCCGGTGGCCTGGCCGCTCGGCCTCGCCGCGCTCGCCGGCACGCCGATCCTCCTGGCTGCGATGTGGCTGTCGGCCCGCCTATCCCGACGTGCCGATCGCGCAGCCTCCGATGCGAACGCGGCGGTCACCGAGCGCATCCTGGAGTTCGCTCGCACGCAGCCGGCGCTCCGTGCCGCACGCCGGTCGGATGCCGCGCGCAGCCTGGCCGGCGACGCACTCGAGACCCAGCACTCCTCGGTGCTGCGCCTGGTGCTCATGCAGGTGCCCGGTCAGATCCTCTTCAGCGTCGCGACCCAGATCGCGCTCGTGCTGCTCGCCGGCACGACGGCCATCCTGACGCTGCGCGGGGATATCGATGCACCGCAGGCGGTGGCGCTGGTCGTCGTCATCGTCCGATACCTGGAACCCATGACGGTGCTGGCCGTGCTGTCGTCGGCGCTCGAGTCGACCCTGGCGGTGGTCGAGCGGATCCGCGCCGTGCTCGACGCTCCCGTCGACGAGCACGGCGCGGACACGATCGCGCCGGACTCGCCGCCGCGCATCGTGTTCGACGGCGTCTCCTTCGGCTACGGGGAGGAGCGCGTGCTCGACGGCCTGGACCTCGTGATCGACGCCGGCTCATCGACCGCGCTCGTCGGCCCGTCCGGGGCCGGCAAGAGCACGGTGCTCGCCCTCATCGCGGGGCTGCACGCGCCGGACTCCGGACGCATCCTCATCGACGGCGTCGACGCGTCGACCCTCGACGCCGGCACCCGCTCCCGGCTCGTCTCCGCGGTGTTCCAGGAGACGGCCCTGTTCGCCGGGTCGATCGCCGACAACGTGCGGGTCGGCGATCAGGACGCCACCGAGGAGGCGGTCGCCCGAGCACTGCGCACGGCGCGCGCCGACGGGGTGGCGCTGCGGCTCGGATCCGGTGGGGTGGGGGAGCGCGGCGCCGCGCTGTCGGGTGGCGAGAGGCAGCGCGTGAGCATCGCGCGGGCGCTCGTCAAGCGGGCGCCGATCCTGCTCGTCGACGAGGCGACGAGCGCGCTGGACACCGAGAACGAGGCGGCCGTGGTCGCCGCGCTGCAGTCGGCGTCCGAGCGCACCCGGGTGGTCGTGGCGCACCGCTTCGCGAGCATCGCCGGCTGCGACCGTGTGCTGTTCCTCGACGGCGGACGCGTCGTCGAGCAGGGTGCGGTCGACGAGCTCCTGCGTGCGGAAGGACGCTTCGCCGCGTTCTGGCGCGAGCAGGAGGAGAGCGGAGCCTGGCGCCTCAGGGCCTCGAGCTCGGAGGGGTGACCGCCTCCTGCGCCGCTCGCAGCGCCGCGGTCGCGATGGCCAGGTCGACCTCGGCCCGCTGCACGCGCCTGGCCTCGAACGTCGTCGCCCCGAACCTGGCGCGGACCCGATCGCCGGCCTCCTCGTGCGCCGTCACGATGTAGGCGCAGGAGACGAGCATGACCTGCGCCGACAGGTTCAGCCAGATCAGCAGGGCGAGGAGGGTCGCGAACGACGCCAGCAGCGGGTTGCTCGTCGCGCCGCCGACGAAGAGGCCGGACAGCTCCTGCAGCACGAGGAGGCCGAGCCCGCCGAGCAGGGAACCGCCCCACAGCGCACGCCGCGACACTCGCACTCCGGACAGCAGCCGGAAGACGACGGCGATGAGCGCGGCGTCCAACACGAACACCACCGCGAGCGACAACAGGCGGACGCTCCACTCGGCGAAGGGCGACTGCGAGGCGATCCCGAGCAGCCCCGTCAACCACTCGATGCCGATCCGGCCGGCGATCGTGAGGAATGCGGAGAGCACGAACGATGCGCCGATCGCCGCGGCGAGGAGGAGGTTGCGCAGGATCACCCAGATCCACAGCACGTCGTCCTGCGCAGTGCCGGCGATGAGGCGCACAGCGGTGCGGAGCGATCCGATGGCTCCCAGCGCGGCGCCGACGAGTCCGATCAGCGACACGGCACCGGCGATCGACAGCGACACCGGCTGCCTGAGCGCATCCGGATCGATCACGCCGTGCTCGCCGATGAGACCGGGCACCGCGTTCTGCACGGCGTCGACGATCGCCTTCCACGCCACCGGGTTTCCGGTGAGCCAGAGCGCCGCGAGCGAGAATCCCAGCAGGACTCCGGCGAACACGCTGAACAGCGCCCGGTAGGTGATGCTGTCGGCGAGCATGGGGCCGCGGCGCTCCGTGTACAGCAGCGCCGCCCGCACGGGCCGCAAGGTCAGCGCCCATCGCACGACGGCGGCGACGACCCGCTGCATCGCACTCGGACGGTCGGCGTCGGGGCGGGGGGCTCTGGTACTCATCACGCCCACCCTACGAGCAGCCACGGCGGCGGCCCAGGGGCTTGACGCGGCGCGTCACCGTGACCGGGCGGGACGTGCGGGTGCCCTAGAATCGGGTCAACCTCGCTGTGCGCGATCCCGCCCGAGACAGACCCACGATTGGTGCTCCTTGCTTTCCCCTGTCGAATCGCTCGCCCCGGAATGGCTCGTCGTGCCCGACGACCCCAACGACCTCGTCGCCTCGGTGTGGCCGGCATCCGCCACCCGCGACGCCGACGGGACGCTCGAGATCGCGGGGGTGCGTGCGACCGCCCTCGCCCAGTCCTACGGCACTCCGCTCCTCGTCATCGACGAGGAGGAGGTGCGCGCCCGCGCCCGCGCGTTCCGGTCGGCGTTCGACGCCGCGGCCTCCGACAACGGCACCACCGCCCAGGTGTACTACGCGGGCAAGGCGTTCCTCTGCACCACCGTGGCGCGCTGGGTCGTCGATGAGGGGCTGCGCGTCGATGTGTGCACCGGCGGCGAACTGGAGGTCGCGCTCGCCGCGGGCGTCGCTCCCGGCTCGATCGGGTTCCACGGCAACAACAAGTCCGTCGCGGAGCTCGAACGCGCCGTCGAGGTCGGCGTCGGCACGATCATCGTCGACAGCGCCATCGAGATCGAGCGTCTCGCCGCGATCACGGCGCGCACCGACGCGACGCAGCGCGTGCTGGTCAGGGTGATCAGCGGCGTGCACGCCGAGACCCACGACTTCCTCGCGACCGCGCACGAGGACCAGAAGTTCGGCTTCCCGCTGGCCGACGCCGAGGCGGCGGTCGCCCGTATCCGGGAGATCCCGGGCCTGGAGTTCGCCGGGTTGCACTGCCACATCGGCTCGCAGATCTTCGGGGTCGCCGGGTTCCGGGAGTCGGCGGAGCGAGTGCTCGAGCTGCACGCCGCGCTCCTCGCCGACGGTCCCGTGCCGCAGCTGAACCTGGGCGGCGGATTCGGCATCGCGTACACGCGTGTAGACGACCCGACCCCCATCGAGACCCTCGCCGCCGAGATCGTCTCGGCGGTCGCGGAGGGATGCGCGGCCAGGGGCATCGACGTGCCGGCGCTGTCGTTCGAGCCCGGTCGGGCGATCGTCGGCACGGCCGGCGTCACGCTCTACGAGGTCGGCACCACCAAGGACGTGATCCTCGACGAGGGCCGGGTGCGGCGCTACGTCAGCGTCGACGGCGGCATGAGCGACAACGCTCGCCCCGCACTGTACGGAGCGCAGTTCTCGGCACGGATCGCATCGCGCCTCGGCGTCGGCGACCCCCAGCTGAGCAGGGTGGTCGGCAAGCACTGCGAGTCCGGCGACATCGTCGTCGACCACGAGTACCTCCCCGCGGACCTCGCGCCCGGCGACCTGCTCGCCGTTCCCGTCACCGGGGCCTACTGCGCCTCGCTCTCGAGCAACTACAACCACGTCCCCCGTCCGCCCATCGTCGCCGTCCGCGGCGGGAGGTCCCAGGTCATCGTGCGCGGCGAGAGCATCGCCGACCTGCTGACCAGGGATGCCGGACTCGTCACGGCATCCGCCGACGAGCGCTGACCAGACGCCGGATGCGCCGTCGACCGGCGCACGCGCACGACCGACACATCTTCGAAGGAGCACCCATGACCACCAGCGACGCAGGAGCGGCGAGATGAGCGAGTACCGACGACTTCGAGTGGCGCTGCTGGGCGCGGGGGCCGTCGGCTCCCAGGTCGCAGCCCTCCTGCTCCGCCACGGCGACGAGCTCGCCGACCGCGCCGGAGCCTCCCTTGAGCTGGCGGGGATCGCGGTCCGCGACCTCGACGCGCGTCGCGACGTCGAGCTGCCGAAGGAGCTTTTCACGACCGACGCGGAGTCGCTCATCCTGGGCTCCGACATCGTGATCGAGCTCATCGGCGGCATCGAGCCGGCGCGCACGAACATCCTCCAGGCCATCGGGTCCGGAGCAGATGTCGTCACCGCCAACAAGGCGCTGCTCGCCACCCACGGCCCCGAGCTGTTCGAGGCGGCCGACCGGGTGGGCGCCTCCGTCTACTACGAGGCCGCCGCCGCCGGCGCCATCCCGATCATCCGCCCGCTGCGCGACTCGCTCGCCGGCGACCGCGTCGTGCGGATCATGGGCATCGTGAACGGCACCACCAACTACATCCTCGACCGCATGGACACCGAAGGCGCCGACTTCGCCGACGTGCTCGCCGATGCGCAGCGCCTCGGATACGCCGAGGCCGACCCGACGGCCGACATCGAGGGATACGACGCCGCGCAGAAGGCCGCGATCCTCGCCTCGCTCGCCTTCCACACCGCCGTGCCGCTCGACGCCGTGCACCGCGAGGGGATCACCTCGATCACGGCGGCGATGATCACCGAGGCGCGCGCCGCCGGCTTCGTGATCAAGCTGCTCGCCGTCTGCGAGCGCATCGAGGCGGACGGAGCCGAGTCGATCTCGGTGCGGGTGTACCCGGCGCTCGTGCCCCAGTCGCACCCTCTGGCGAACGTGCACGGCGCGAACAACGCCGTGTTCGTCGAGGCCGAGGCCGCCGGCTCGCTGATGTTCTACGGCGCGGGCGCCGGCGGCGTGCAGACCGCCTCCGCGGTGCTCGGCGACGTCGTATCGGCGGCGCGCCGCCACATCGCCGGCGGCGTGGGCGTGGGGGAGTCGACCAGGGCGAACCTCCCCGTCGTCCCCATCGGCCACGTCACGACCCGCTACCAGATCACCCTCGAGGTGTCGGACGCCCCCGGCGTGCTGGCGACGGTCGCGGGCATCCTCGCCGACGGCGGGGTGTCGGTGGCCACCGTCGTGCAGACCGTCGAGGGCGAGGCCGAGCCGACGGCACGGCTCATCATCGGCACACACCGCGCGACCGAGGAGGCACTCAGCGCCACGGTCGTCGCCCTCGCTGACAGCTCCGTCGTCGAGCGCGTGGTCTCCGTGCTGCGCGTCGAAGGCGAGTGAGCATGGGCGTCGGACGCACCGTCGAGGTCACGGTCCCGGCGACCAGCGCCAACCTCGGCCCCGGATTCGACACGCTCGGCCTCGCACTGAGCATCTACGACTCGCTCGTGGTCACCGAGCTCCCCGCCGGAGAACTGGAGATCGAGGTCGCCGGCTCCGGTGCGGAGGAGATCCCGCGCGACGCCTCGAACCTCGTGGTGCGATCGATCGCGCACGTCTACGCCGACGTCGACCGCCCGATGCCGGGGCTGCGGATCGTCGCGGAGAACGGCGTGCCGCACGGGCGAGGGCTCGGCTCCTCCGGAGCGGCGGTGACGGCCGGCATCCTCACCGCCAAGGGGCTGCTCGCGGGCGACGTCGAGTTCGACGACGCCGATCTGCTCCGTCTCGCGACCGAGCTGGAGGGGCATCCCGACAACGTGGCGCCCGCTCTCTTCGGCGGCCTCACGATCGCCTGGACGGGCGAGAACGGTCCCCAGCACAAGAAGCTGCTCGTGCACCGCGGCGTGTCCCCGCTCGTGCTCGTCCCCACGTACACGATGTCGACGTCGAAGGCGCGCTCCCTGCAGCCGCCGCAGGTGTCCACGGCAGATGCCGTGTTCAACGTGTCCCGCTCGGCGCTGCTCATCGCCGCGCTCACCCAGAGCCCCGAGCTGCTGCTCGACGCGACCGCCGACCGCCTCCACCAGGACTATCGCGCGGAGGCGATGCCGGAGACGCAGCGGCTGGTGCAGGCGCTGCGTCGCGCGGGCTTCGCCGCGGTCGTGTCCGGCGCGGGCCCGAGCGTGCTGGTCCTCGCCGACGGCCCCGGTCGCCGACAGGATGCCGTGGAGGTCGCGAATGCGGCCGCCGACACCCCGTGGGAGTCCTTGCTGCTCGCCGTCGACGTGCGGGGTGGTACAGTGGGGGATCGAGCGGAGGGCTCCACGTAGCTTCGTGAATCTGGCCCCATTGCAAATCTGCAAGACCCGCACGTGAACCCATCTGGCACAAGTGCCAAGGCAGGCTGTCGCTGAGCGCCAGCCCGTGCGATCGCGCGCAGCACCCGTTGCGCGCGTGACGCTCATGTCTCCGAGACCAAAGAGGGAGTACTCGTGGAGAACTTCTCCGAGACCCAGAACGACCAGGCGGCACCCGTCGCCGAGGCTCCGGCAACCGCCGCGAGCACCGAGGCGACCGCAGAGGCGGCGCCCGCACGCAAGCGCGCGCCGCGCCGGGCGACCACCGCCACGGCCAAGGCCGCGGCGGAGAAGGCCGCTGTCGAGGCTCCCGCCGCCGACGCGCCGGCCGCGGAGGCCGGGGAGGCCCCCAAGGCCAAGGCGGCTCCGCGTCGCTCGCGGGCCAAGAAAGCGGATGCCGAGGCTCCGACCGAGGCTCCCGCCTCCGAGGCCGCGCCCGCCGAGGCCGCGCCGAAGGCCGCAGCGGCGAAGGCCGACGCTCCGGCGCAGGAGGAGGCTCCGGCCGAGGCTGCGCCGAAGACCACCGGTCGCGGTCGCCGTGCATCGACCAAGACCGCGCCCGCCGCCGAGGCTCCCGCTGCCGAGGCGAAGACCGAGGCCGCTCCGGCCGCCGAGAAGGCGGAGAGCGCCCCGGCCGAGAAGACCGAGTCGCCCGATTCCGGCGACGGCACCGAGGGCGGCGACGAGCAGGGCGGCCGCAGCCGCAGCCGCAACCGCAGCCGCAACCGCGGACGCGGTCAGAACGGCAACGCGCAGGGCTCCGGCGAGCAGCAGCAGTCGCCGCAGCAGAACGCTCAGGCCGACGACGACCAGGGCGCGGGCAACAGCCGCAACCGTCAGCGCAACAAGCGCCGCGGCGGCACCCCGACCGACGAGTTCGAGACCGAGATCGGCGAGGACGACGTCCTCATCCCGATCGCAGGCATCCTCGATGTCCTCGACAACTACGCCTTCGTGCGCACCACCGGCTACCTCGCCGGACCCAGCGACGTCTACGTCTCGCTCGGCCAGGTGAAGAAGTACAACCTCCGCAAGGGCGACGCGATCGTCGGCTCCATCAAGCAGCCCCGCGAGGGCGAGCAGCAGGGCCGCCAGAAGTACAACGCCCTGGTCAAGGTCGACTCGATCAACGGCCTGTCCGTCGACGACGCCGCGAACCGCGTGGAGTTCGGCAAGCTCACCCCGCTGTACCCGCAGGAGCGCCTGCGTCTGGAGACGGCGCCCGAGAAGCTGACCCAGCGCATCATCGACCTGGTCGCCCCGATCGGCAAGGGCCAGCGCGGCCTCATCGTCGCGCCCCCGAAGGCGGGCAAGACCATCGTGCTGCAGCAGATCGCCAACGCGATCGCGCAGAACAACCCCGAGGTGCACCTCATGGTCGTGCTCGTCGACGAGCGCCCCGAAGAGGTCACCGACATGGAGCGCTCCGTGAAGGGCGAGGTCATCGCCTCGACCTTCGACCGCCCCGCCGAGGACCACACCACGGTCGCCGAGCTGGCCATCGAGCGCGCCAAGCGCCTCGTCGAGCTCGGCCGAGACGTCGTCGTGCTCCTCGACTCGATCACTCGCCTCGGCCGTGCGTACAACCTGGCGGCCCCGGCCTCCGGACGCGTGCTCACCGGCGGCGTCGACGCCTCGGCGCTGTACCCGCCCAAGCGCTTCTTCGGCGCCGCGCGCAACATCGAGAACGGCGGATCGCTCACGATCCTCGCCACCGCGCTCGTCGAGACCGGCTCCAAGATGGACGAGGTCATCTTCGAGGAGTTCAAGGGAACCGGCAACAGCGAGCTGCGCCTGTCGCGCGCCCTCGCCGACAAGCGGATCTTCCCGGCGGTCGACGTGAACGCGTCGAGCACCCGCCGCGAAGAGATGCTGCTCTCCGCCGACGAGGTCAAGATCACCTGGAAGCTCCGCCGCGCGCTGGCCGGACTCGACCAGCAGCAGGCTCTCGAGGTCGTGCTGGGCAAGCTCAAGGAGACCCACTCCAACGTGGAGTTCCTCGTGCAGATGCAGAAGTCGATCCCGACGCTCCCCTCTGGCGCGCACGGGCACGACAGCAACATCCGCTGAGGACGCCGTGTTCGAGTCCGTCCAGACTCTGATCGACGAGCACCGCCGGGTGCAGGAGGAACTCTCCGACCCGGCGGTGCACGCCGACGCTGCCCGTGCGAAGCGCGTCAACCGTCGCTACGCCGAGCTGTCGAAGATCGTCGCCGCGCACAGCGCGTGGGTGGCGGCGGCCGAGGATCTGGACGCGGCGCGCGAGCTCGCCCGCGAGGACGAGGCGTTCGCCGACGAGATCCCCGCTCTGGAGGAGGGGCTGCAGGTCGCGCAGGAGAAGCTGCGCCGGCTGCTCATCCCGCGCGACCCCGATGACGCCCGCGACGTGATCATGGAGATCAAGGCGGGGGAGGGCGGCGCCGAGAGCGCGCTGTTCGCCGCCGACCTGCTGCGCATGTACATCCAGTACGCGGCGTCGAAGGGCTGGAAGACCGAGCTGCTCGAGCGCAACGAGTCCGACCTCGGCGGCTACAAGGACGTGCAGGTCGCGATCAAGGGCTCCTCGAGCGACCCCGCTCAGGGCGTCTGGGCGCACCTGAAGTACGAGGGCGGCGTGCACCGCGTGCAGCGCGTGCCGGCCACGGAGTCCCAGGGGCGCATCCACACCTCGACCACCGGCGTGCTCGTGTTCCCCGAGGTCGACGAACCCGAGGAGATCCAGATCGACCAGAACGATCTGAAGATCGACGTGTTCCGTTCGTCCGGTCCCGGCGGCCAGTCCGTCAACACGACGGACTCCGCCGTGCGCATCACCCACGTGCCGACCGGCATCGTCGTCTCGATGCAGAACGAGAAGTCGCAGCTGCAGAACCGCGAGGCCGCCATGCGCGTGCTCAGGGCGAGGCTGTTGGCGAAGCAGCAGGAGGAGTTGGACGCCGCGGCATCCGATGCCCGCAAGAGCCAGATCCGCGGCATGGACCGCTCCGAGCGCATCCGCACCTACAACTTCCCGGAGAACCGGATCGCGGATCACCGCACCGGGTTCAAGGCCTACAACCTCGATCAGGTCATGGACGGAGCGCTCGAGCCGATCATCGAGAGCGCCATCCAGGCCGACGAGGAGGCGCGCCTCGCCGCCGTCGGCTCCGACTCCTGAGCACCGGGGAGCGATAGGCTCGGGCCGTGATCACGCTCCTCTTCCGCTCGCTCATGTACCTGGTGTCCGCGGGCATCGGCCTCATCGTCGCCGACCTCCTGCTCGACGGCTTCCAGATCCAGTGGGACCGCTGGTGGGGCTTCGTGATCTGCATCGTGATCTTCGCGATCCTGCAGAGCGTGCTCGCGCCCTGGGTCGGCAAGATCGCCGATCGTTACGCCCCGGTGCTGATGGGCGGGATCGGCATCTTCTCGACTCTCATCTCGCTGATCGTCGTCGTGCTGCTGCCCATCGGCGGCCTGCGCATCGTCGATCTCACGGGCTGGCTGCTCGGCGCGGTCATCGTGTGGCTGATCACCGCGATCGGCAGCGTCGTGCTGCCGCTGATCTTCCTCAAGAAGGAAGTGCGCGAGAGGAAGCGCCGCTGACGCCGAGCGCCCGGCCCGCTCAGATCGAGTAGTCGGGGGCGGTGAGCAGCGCCCGGGTGTCCTCGCCCGCACTGCGTGTCCGAGGCTTCGCCGGCACGCCGACGAGCACGCTGTCGGCAGGGGCGTCTCGGGTGACGACGGCGTTCGCGCCGACGACGGACCCCGCACCGACGGTCACCGGGCCGAGGATCTTGGCGCCCGCGCCCACGGCCACGCCGTCGCCGAGGGTCGGATGCCGCTTGCCGGAGTCCCGCGTGCGGCCGCCGAGGGTGACGCCGTGATAGAGCATCACGTCGTCACCCACCTCGGCGGTCTCACCGATGACCACGCCCATGCCGTGGTCGATGAAGAAGCGTCGGCCGATCCGGGCGCCGGGGTGGATCTCGATGCCCGTGAACCAGCGCGTGACCTGCGACCCCGCACGCGCGAGCAGCCGCAGCCGGCGGTTCCACAGGGCATGCCAGACGCGGTGCGCCCAGATCGCATGGAGTCCCGGGTAGAGCAGCGCCACCTCCGCGGCGGTGCGGGCCGCGGGGTCGCGCAACCGTGCCGCCGCGATGTCCTCGCGCATCCGCCCGATCATGCCCACGTCGCTGATCAGTCCTCGCGCAGATCCTCGAACAGGGCGGTGGACAGGTACCGCTCGCCCGTGTCGGGGGCGATCACGACGATCGTCTTGCCCGCGTTCTCCGGCCGGGCGGCGACCTTCAGAGCCTGCGCGACGGCGGCGCCGCTCGAGATGCCGACCAGCAGGCCCTCCTTCGCGGCCAGGTCGCGGGCGGTGGACAGGGACTCGTCGAACTCGGCGGTGATGATCTCGTCGATCACGTCGCGGTCGAGGATGGCGGGCACGAAGTTGGGTCCGATGCCCTGGATCTTCGCGGGGCCGGGGTGGCCCTCGGAGAGGAGGGGGGAGTCCTTCGGCTCGACGGCGATGACCTTGAGCTCGGGGTTCGCGGCCTTCAGCTCCTGCCCGGTGCCCGTGATGGTGCCGCCGGTGCCGATGCCGGCGACGAAGAAGTCGACGTCGCCGTCGGTGTCGCGGAGGATCTCCTTGGCCGTGGTCTCACGGTGGATCTGCGGGTTGGCGGCGTTCTCGAACTGACGCGCCCAGACGGCGCCGGGAGTGCTCTCGATGATCTTCTGCAGCTCTTCGATGGCGCCCTTCATGCCCAGGGTCGGGTCGGTGAGGACGAGCTCGGCGCCGAACGCCTTGAGGAGCACGCGGCGCTCCTTCGACATCGACGCGGGCATGGTGAGGATCACCTTGTAGCCGCGAGCCGCTCCGACCATCGCGAGCGCGATACCGGTGTTGCCGCTCGTCGCCTCGACGATGGTGCCGCCCGGCTTCAGCTCGCCCGACGCCTCCGCGGCGTTCACGATCGCGATGCCGATGCGGTCCTTCACGCTGGACGCGGGGTTGTAGGACTCGAGCTTGACCAGGACGGTGGCGTCCAAGCCCTCGGTGAGGTGGTTCAGGCGGACCAGCGGGGTGTTCCCGAAGGCGGTCGTGATGTCGGAGTGGATGCCGGGCATGGAAGAGCCTTTCCTGAGCGGGTGACTGCGGGGACCAGCCTAGGCGAGCAGCAGCGGCCGAGCGGCTATGTGACACCCGGTTGCACTCTACGCTGGAACCCATGCCGGATCATTCCCTCGCCGCCCTCGTCCGCGCGGCCGTGCAGCGCCTCGCCGATGCGGGCGTGCCCGATCCCGTCGTCGACGCGGAGCTCCTGGTCGGGCACGTGCTCGGCCGTGGCCGCGGCGAGGTGCAGGCCGCGCTGGTGCGCGGGGACGCGGCGTCCCCGGCGGATGCCGAGGCGCTCGATGCGCTGGTCTCGCGTCGGGCCGGTCGCGAGCCCCTGCAGCACATCACCGGCACCGCGCCCTTCCGGCACCTGGAGCTCGCCGTCGGGCCCGGGGTCTTCGTGCCGAGGCCCGAGACCGAGACGGTCGTGCAGTACGCCATCGATGCGCTCCTGAACGCGGCGGAGCCCGAGCCGATCGGGATCGACCTCGGCACGGGGAGCGGAGCCATCGCCATCGCCATGGCCACCGAGGTGCCCCACGCCCGGGTCTTCGCCGCAGAGCTCTCCGCCGACGCCTACCCGTGGGCGGCGCGCAACGTCGAGGGGGTCGACAACCTCACGCTGGTCAACGAGGACCTCGCCACGGCGTTCGCCGAGCTGGAGGGCACGGCATCGGTGGTCATCTCCAACCCTCCGTACGTGCCGGATGCCGCGACGCCGCGCGACCCGGAGGTGCGCCTCTTCGATCCGGCGATGGCGCTCTACGGCGGAGACGACGGACTCGACGTGGTGCGCGTGCTCAGCGTCAGGGCGCTGCGGCTGCTCCGGCCGGGCGGCCTCCTGGTGCTGGAGCACGGCGAGCTGCAGGGCGCGCAGATCCGCAGCATCCTCGCCGAGGACGGCTGGCGTGCGGCGGCCACGCATCGCGACCTCACCCAGCGCGACCGCGCCACGACCGCCGTCCGTCCCTGACCAGCGCCTTACGAACCGCTCAGGCGCGCCACAGATAGAATCGATCCGTCATGTCCTCCATCTTCGATTGCGGCGACGAGGCTCAGCTGCTCGCCGGCATGCGTCACGCCCGCCAGGCGATCAGCCGCGGCGAACTCATCGTCATGCCCACCGACACCGTCTACGGCGTCGCGGCCGACGCCTTCTCCCCGACTGCGGTGCAGCGGCTGCTCGATGCGAAGGGGCGCGGGCGCGACCAGCCCCCGCCCGTGCTGATCGGCACGAAGGAGACGCTCGCGGCGCTCGCCGAGAGCGTGCCCGAGCCCGTCGAGCGCCTCGTCGAGGCGTTCTGGCCCGGTGGGCTGACCATCGTCCTCCCGTCGCAGCCCTCCCTCGTCTGGGATCTCGGCGAGACCCAGGGCACGGTCGCCGTGCGGATGCCCGAGGGGCGGGTCGCCCTCGAGCTGCTCGCCGAGACCGGACCCCTCGCGGTGTCCAGCGCCAACCTCACGGGCAAGGCGTCGGCGGTGTCGGCCTACGACGCCGAGCGGATGCTGGGCGACAGCGTCGCCGTGTACCTCGCCGACGGGATGAGCCGTGACGGCATCGCCTCGACGATCATCGACGCCACGTCCCTCGTGCGCCGCGACGGGTCGGAACCGGGACTCGTGCGCGTCCTCCGCGACGGCGCCGTGTCCCGCGCGCAGCTGAGCGAGGTGCTCGGCGACCTCCTCGAACCGGAGGACGGGTCAGAGGACGGGGATTCGTGAAGCAGTACCTCTTCACGATCATCCTCACCGCGGCGATCACCCTCGCCCTGACGTGGGCGGTCTGGCGACTCAGCCTGCGCTTCAAGCTCTACCCCGGCATCCGCGAACGCGACGTGCACACCACGCCGACGCCGCGGCTCGGCGGCGTCGCCATCTTCCTCGGCATCCTCGCGGCGTTCGGGGTATCCGCGGCGAACCCGTTCTTCGCCACGATCTGGACCCCTCCGCAGGCGATGTGGTCGATCCTCGCCGCCGCCCTGCTGATCGCGATCATCGGGGTCGTCGACGACCTGTGGGACCTCGACTGGATGATCAAGCTCGGCGCGCAGTTCCTCGCCGCGGGCATCATCACCATCGGGGGAGGGCTGCAGATCCTCTCGCTGCCCTTCGGTGACATGCTCATCTTCTCCAGCTGGCTGAGCATCACCATGACGATGTTCGCCATCGTGATCGTCATGAACGCCGTGAACTTCATCGACGGGCTCGACGGCCTCGTCGCCGGCGTCTGCCTGATCTCCAACGGCGTGTTCTTCGCCTACTCCTACATCATCACCCGCGACAGCGGCGCCTCGAACTTCTTCAACCTCTCGACGTTCCTCGCCGCCGTCCTGATCGGGGCGTGCCTGGGCTTCCTGCCGCTGAACTGGAGCCCGGCCAAGATCTTCATGGGCGACTCCGGCGCCCTGGTCATGGGGCTGCTCATGGCGACGTCGGCGATCTCGCTCACCGGGCAGCTCGATCCGTCGGTGATCGACCCCGAGCGCATCGGGCGGTCCGGACTGCTGGGTGCGTTCATCCCGATCCTCCTGCCGCTGCTGGTCGTGCTGCTCCCGCTGCTCGACTTCGGCCTCGCGGTCCTTCGCCGCATGAGCGCGGGCAAGTCCCCGTTCTCGCCCGACCGCAAGCACCTGCACCATCGGATGCTCGATCTCGGACATCGCGACCGTGACGCCGTCCTGATCTTCTACGCGTGGACCGCCGTGATCTCCCTCGCCGTGCTGCTGATGTACGTCGGCGCGCGCGAGGACTGGCCCGGTCAGTACCTGCCCGGAGTCGGCTTCGGCGTGGTCGGCATCGCCGCGTGCCTGGTGATCACCCTCAACCCCTCCCGCCGCCGTAAGCCGGCCGCGGGAGCAGCACCCGACCAGACACCCGTGGAGTCATGATGAGCCCGAGCCCCGTTTCCAGCACGCCGATCCTGCGGCGGACTTTGATCTGGTCGGCGGTCGCCACGGCCGTGCTCGCGGTGGTCGCCGGGGGCGTCGGCTTTGCCGTCGCGCAGGGGGAGGGGCTCGTCAGCGGCCTGCTGGGCGTGCTCCTCGCCGCCCTCTTCCTCGCGATCACCGGGCTCAGCATCCTGATCGCGAACCGCTGGTACGGCGATCCCCTGTACGTGCAGCTGTTCTTCGCGATCGTGCTGGGCGGATGGCTGCTCAAGCTCGGCGTGTTCGTCGTCGTGATGATCGTGCTCAGCGGTGCGCCGTGGATCCACCCGATGGTGTTCTTCCTCTCCATCGTCGCCGGCGTGGCGATGTCGCTCGTGATCGACGTGCTGGTCCTCACCAGGATGCGCCTGCCGAACGTCAGCGACACGACGCTGCCGACCGAGGTTCCCGAGGACCGGGCTCCGGGGGCGGAGAATCGTACCCCCGAACGGCCGTCGGAGGCCGGTGACGCGTCTTAGGAGACCCTCAGATTCTGATAGGGTTGAACCGTGCCCGCCGCTCGTCCGCGAGCGCTTGCGCTGTGAAGCACACCGACCATCGTCGCCCCGGTTCTGACCGGTGCCCCGAAGCTGGAGCCCGCGCTGTTTAATCTTGCTGCGACCCTGATGCCACGACTCGCCAGTGATGGCGAGTTCCACGGACCTTCGATCGACGAGTTCTTTCCGGAGATCCTCTTCAATATCGCGGGTATCCCCGTCCACCGGATCCACCTCGTCCAGTTCCTCTCGGTCGTCGCGATCGTTCTGATCCTGGTCCTGGGCACCCGCCGGATGCGGGTCGTCCCCGGACGCTTCCAGAGCGTCGTGGAGATGGGCCTCGGCTTCGTCCGGGGCGGTATCGCCCACGACCTGCTCGGGCGCAAGGACGGCGACCGGTTCCTCCCGATCCTCACCACGATCTTCTTCATGGTGCTGTTCATGAACATCACGGGCATCATCCCGTTCCTGAACATCGCAGGTACGAGCATCGCGGCCGTGCCGCTGCTGCTCGCCGTGGTCAGCTACGTCACCTTCATCTACGCCGGCATCCGCCGCCACGGCTTCCGTTTCTTCAAGAACGCGCTGATGCCGCAGGGCGTGCCCGGCTTCGCCCTCCCGATCGTCGCGGTGATCGAGCTCGTCTCGACCTTCATCCTGCGTCCGGTCACCCTCATGCTCCGACTCCTGATGAACATGGTCGTCGGTCACATGCTCCTGGTGCTGTGCTTCTCGGCCACCCAGTTCTTCTTCTTCACCGCAGGCGGCGGCTGGGCCGCCCTCGGTGTCGGAACCCTCGCCTTCGGCGGCGCCTTCACCCTCTTCGAGGTGCTGGTGGCAGTCCTGCAGGCATACGTCTTCACCGTCCTCACCGCGGTCTACATCCAGCTCGCGGTCGCAGAAGAGCACTGAGCGGGTCGGCGAAAGCCACCCACCCAACGAAAGGAAAAACCCCGTGGACGCTACTACGGTTCTCGCAGACATCAACGGTCACCTCGCATCGGTCGGCTACGGCCTCGCTGCAATCGGCCCGGCCATCGGTGTGGGCATCGTCGTCGGCAAGACCATCGAGGGCGTCGCCCGTCAGCCCGAGCTGGCCGGCCGCCTCCAGGTCCTCATGTGGATCGGTATCGCCTTCACCGAGGCGCTTGCGTTCGTCGGCATCGCCGTCGGATTCATCCCCTTCCCGTAATCCGTACCGACTTCTGAAGGAGACAGGATGCTGAACGCTCTTGTCACGAACCTCGCGGCAGAGGACAAGCCGGTTCACAACCCGCTGATCCCCGAGTGGTACGACATCATCTGGTCGGGCCTGTGGTTCGTCGTCATCCTCATCGTCGTGTGGAAGGTCGCCCTTCCGCGGTTCACGAAGATGCTCGACGAGCGCTCCGCCGCGATCGAGGGCAACATCGCCAAGGCCGACGAGGCTCAGAAGCAGGCAGAGGCCGCGCTCGAGGAGTACACCCGTCAGCTCGCCGAGGCGCGCACCGAGGCCGGTGAGATCCGCGAGGCCGCCCGTGAGGACGGCAAGAAGATCGTCGCCGAGGCCAAGGACGCCGCATCCGCGGAGGCCGCTCGCCTGACCGCGACCGCGCACACGCAGATCGAGGCCGAGCGCCAGGCCGCTCTCGTCTCCCTGCGCTCCGAGGTCGGCTCGCTCGCCCTCGACCTCGCCGGTGGCGTGGTCGGCGAGACGCTCTCCGACGACGCGCGTGCGACGGCCGTCGTCGACCGCTTCCTCGCGGACCTCGAGGCATCCGAGAAGGCGGCCAAGTAATGGGCAGCGCGACCACTCAGGCACTCGCGGCATCCGCTCAGGCGCTTGCCGCGGCGTCGGGCGTCAGCCTCGACTCCGCGCGGGAGCTCTTCGCCGCCGCGCGCGCCGTGGGCGAGTCGTCCCAGCTGAGCGGCGCGCTCGCCGACCCCGCGGCTTCGGTCGCGGCGCGTCAGAAGGTCGTCTCCGCGGTGTTCGGCGGGTTCGCCCCGAGCACGCAGGACGTGCTCAAGACGGTCGTCGCCGAGCGCTGGTCCTCGGCCGACGACCTCGTCGACGGCATCGAGGAGCTCGCGGTCCGTGCCGCGGCCATCGCCGAGCCCGGCGCCGACATCGAGGGGGAGCTGTTCGGCTTCTCCCGGGTCGTCGCCGCGAACTCGGAGCTGGAGCTCGCCCTGGGCAGCCGTCTCGGCGCGGACGACGCCAAGGGCGCTCTCGTCGAGCGTCTGCTCGCCGGCGGCGCCGGTGCGGCGACCACGCTGATCGTGGCCTCCCTCGTGCGTCAGCCCCGGGAGCGCCGGGTGCGCCAGCTGCTGAACCGTGCCATGCGCATCGTGTCCAGCCAGCGCGGCCGCCTGGTGGCGACGGTGCACAGCGCCTCCGAGCTGAACGACGCCCAGCGGACCCGTCTCAGCGACTCGCTCTCGCGTCGCTACGACGGCCAGGTCTCGCTCAACGTCGTCATCGACCCCGCCGTCGTCGGAGGCCTGCGCGTGCAGATCGCCGATGACGTCATCGACGGCAGCATCTCCGCCCGTCTCGCCGACCTTCGCCAGAAGCTCGCGGGCTAACTCGAACTTCGCGCGGGGAACCGCGCACCCAGATACAAAGGGAAGACAATGGCAGAACTATCGATCAGCCCCGACGTCATCCGTGACGCGCTGAAGGACTTCGCCGCCGCCTACGAGCCCACCGGGGCCGCGGCCACCGAGGTCGGCACCGTCATCGACGCCGCCGATGGCATCGCGCACGTCGAGGGACTGCCGGGCGTCATGGCGAACGAGCTCGTGACCTTCGCCGACGGCACCAAGGGCCTGGCCCTGAACCTCGACGAGCACGAGATCGGTGTCGTCGTGCTCGGCGACTTCACCGGCATCGAGGCCGGCCAGGAGGTCACCCGTACCGGTGAGGTCCTCTCGGTCCCCGTCGGTGACGGCTACCTCGGCCGCGTCGTCGACCCGCTCGGCAACCCGATCGACGGCCTCGGCGCGATCGCGACCGAGGGCGTTCGCGAGCTCGAGCTGCAGGCGCCCGGCGTCATGCAGCGCAAGTCGGTGCACGAGCCGATGCAGACCGGTATCAAGGCCATCGACGCCATGATCCCCGTCGGCCGCGGTCAGCGTCAGCTGATCATCGGCGACCGCCAGACCGGCAAGACGGCCATCGCGATCGACACGATCATCAACCAGAAGGCCAACTGGGAGTCGGGCGACGTCAACAAGCAGGTCCGCTGCATCTACGTCGCCATCGGCCAGAAGGGCTCGACCATCGCCTCGGTGAAGGGCGCGCTCGAAGAGGCCGGCGCCCTGGAGTACACCACGATCGTGGCCGCTCCGGCATCCGACCCCGCCGGCTTCAAGTACCTCGCCCCCTACACCGGCTCGGCCATCGGCCAGCACTGGATGTACGGCGGCAAGCACGTCCTGATCATCTTCGACGACCTGTCGAAGCAGGCCGAGGCCTACCGCGCCGTGTCGCTGCTGCTCCGCCGTCCGCCGGGGCGCGAGGCCTACCCGGGTGACGTCTTCTACCTGCACTCCCGCCTGCTGGAGCGTTGCGCGAAGCTGTCCGACGAGCTCGGCGCCGGTTCGATGACGGGTCTCCCGATCATCGAGACCAAGGCGAACGACGTCTCGGCCTACATCCCGACCAACGTGATCTCGATCACCGACGGCCAGATCTTCCTCCAGTCCGACCTCTTCAACGCCAACCAGCGTCCGGCGGTCGACGTGGGTATCTCGGTCTCGCGAGTCGGCGGTGACGCCCAGGTCAAGTCGATCAAGAAGGTCTCCGGAACGTTGAAGCTCGAGCTGGCGCAGTACCGCTCGCTCGAGGCCTTCGCGATGTTCGCCTCCGACCTCGACCAGGCCTCGCGTCGTCAGCTCTCCCGCGGTGCGCGTCTGACCGAGCTGCTCAAGCAGCCGCAGTACTCGCCGTACCCCGTCGAGGAGCAGGTCGTCTCGATCTGGGCCGGCACCAACGGCAAGCTCGACACCATCGAGGTCGAGGACGTGCTGCGGTTCGAGCGTGAGCTCCTGGACTACCTGCGTCGCAACACCACGGTGCTCGACACTCTGCGCGAGACCAACGTCCTCGACGACGACACGGTCGCCGAGCTGGACAAGCAGACGGATGCCTTCATCCTGGAGTTCCAGGGCGGCAAGGGCCACGCCATCGGCGCGGTCGGCCACGAGGAGCACGCTGCGGCCGAGGCCGAGGACGTCAACCAGGAGAAGATCGTCAAGGGTCGTCGCGCGTAATCGCGCGAGGTATTGATTCATGGGCGCTCAACTCAGGGTCTACAAGCAGAAGATCTCTTCTGCTCAGACGACCAAGAAGATCACGAAGGCGATGGAACTCATCGCGGCTTCGCGCATCCAGAAGGCGATGGCACGCGTCAAGGCGTCCACGCCCTTCGCGCGGGCCGTGACGAGGGCCGTGTCGGCCGTCGCGACGCACTCGAACGTCGACCACCCGCTCACCCGCGAGCCCGAGAACATCCGCCGTTCCGCGGTCGTGATCTTCACGTCCGACCGCGGTCTGGCCGGTGCGTTCAACTCGCAGATCCTCCGTGAGGGTCTCGAGGTGGCGGAGCTGCTGCGCGAACAGGGCAAGGAGCCGGTGTTCTACTTGATCGGCCGCAAGGCCGTCGGCTACTTCCAGTTCCGTGGTCTGACCGCGGCCGCGGAGTGGACCGGTGACACCGACACCCCGTCGTTCCACACCGCGGAGGAGATCTCGGCCACGCTGCTCGAGGCCTTCACCCGCGGGGGAGAGGCCGGTGGCGTCGACGAGATCCACCTCGTCTTCAACCGCTTCGTCAGCATGATGACGCAGGAGCCGGAATCGGTCCGCCTGCTTCCGCTGGAGATCGCGGAGGCCGACGACTCGGAGGCGGGCAACACCGTCTACCCGCTGTACGAGTTCGAGCCCGACGCCGAGACCGTGCTGGACGCGATCCTGCCGGTGTACATCCAGAGCCGCGTCTTCAACGCCCTTCTGCAGTCGTCCGCCGCCAAGCAGGCCGCGACGCAGAAGGCGATGAAGTCGGCCAGCGACAACGCCGACAAGCTCATCACCGACTACACCCGCCTGCGCAACAACGCGCGTCAGGCGGAGATCACGCAGCAGATCGCGGAGATCGTCGGCGGCGCCGACGCCCTCGCGTCGAGCAAATAGACCATCAGGAAAGAGACGAAAATGACCAACACCGCAACGGCGACCGCCGTCGTCGGACGCGTCGCACGCGTCAACGGTCCGGTTGTCGACATCGAGTTCCCGCACGACTCGATCCCCGACATCTACAACGCGCTGAAGACCACGATCACGATCGGCGAGGAGTCGACCGAGATCACCCTCGAGGTCGCTCAGCACCTCGGCGACGACCTGGTCCGCGCCATCGCACTGAAGCCGACCGACGGCATCGTCCGCGGCCAGGAGGTTCGCGACACCGGTGAGGCCATCTCGGTCCCCGTCGGCGACGTGACCAAGGGCAAGGTCTTCAACGTGATCGGCGAGGTCCTCAACGGCGAGCCCGGTGAGACCGTCGAGATCACGGAGCGCTGGCCGATCCACCGCAAGGCCCCGAACTTCGACCAGCTCGAGTCGAAGACCACGATGTTCGAGACCGGCATCAAGTCGATCGACCTCCTCACCCCGTACGTGCAGGGTGGAAAGATCGGTCTGTTCGGTGGCGCCGGTGTCGGCAAGACCGTCCTCATCCAGGAGATGATCCAGCGCGTCGCGCAGGACCACGGTGGTGTGTCGGTGTTCGCCGGCGTCGGCGAGCGCACCCGTGAGGGCAACGACCTCATCCACGAGATGGAGGAGGCGGGCGTCTTCGACAAGACCGCGCTCGTGTTCGGCCAGATGGACGAGCCGCCGGGGACCCGTCTGCGCGTCGCCCTCTCGGCTCTGACGATGGCGGAGTACTTCCGTGACGTGCAGAAGCAGGACGTGCTGCTCTTCATCGACAACATCTTCCGCTTCACGCAGGCCGGTTCCGAGGTCTCCACGCTGCTGGGCCGCATGCCCTCCGCCGTGGGTTACCAGCCGAACCTCGCCGACGAGATGGGCCTCCTCCAGGAGCGCATCACCTCGACGCGCGGTCACTCGATCACCTCGCTGCAGGCGATCTACGTGCCGGCCGACGACTACACCGACCCGGCTCCGGCGACCACGTTCGCCCACCTCGACGCCACCACGGAGCTCTCGCGTGAGATCGCGTCGAAGGGCCTGTACCCGGCCATCGACCCGCTGACCTCGACGTCGCGCATCATGGACCCCCGCTACCTGGGCGAGGACCACTACCGGGTCGCCACCACGGTCAAGCAGATCCTCCAGAAGAACAAGGAACTGCAGGAGATCATCGCCATCCTCGGTGTCGACGAGCTCTCCGAGGAAGACAAGATCGTCGTGGCCCGTGCCCGTCGCATCCAGCAGTTCCTCTCGCAGAACACCTACATGGCGAAGAAGTTCACCGGTGTCGAGGGCTCGACCGTTCCGCTCAAGGAGACCATCGAGTCGTTCGATGCCATCTGCCGCGGTGACTTCGACCACGTCGCCGAGCAGGCGTTCTTCAACGTCGGTGGCATCTCCGACGTCGAAGAGGCCTGGGCGAAGATCCAGAAGGAGAACGCCTGACCATGGCGCTGCATGTCAGCCTCGTCTCCGCCGAGGCGGAGGTCTGGACGGGAGAGGCGAGCCTCGTGGTCGCCAAGACCGTCGAGGGTGAGATCGGCTTCATGGCCGGCCACGAGCCGGTCCTGGCCATCCTCGCCGAGGGTCAGGTCCGGATCACCCAGGCCGACGGCACCAAGGTGCTGGCGAACGCGCAGGACGGATTCCTCTCCATGGAGGGCGATGTCCTGACGATCGTGGCCGGCAACGCCGCCCTCATCGCCTGATCCGTCTCGTTCCGAAGCGCAAGGCCCTCCACGGGCCTTGCGCTTCGGCGTATCCCCCCGAGGTTCCATGAAGATCCTGCTGCCGCCGTCCGAGACGAAGCACGAGGGAGGCTCGGGGGCGCCCCTCGACCTCGCCTCCCTCGCTCTTCCCGAGCTGGAGCCGCAGCGGCGGGCGGTCGTCGATGCGCTGGTCGATCTCGCCGCCGATGAGCAGGCCTCGCTCTCCGTGCTCAAGCTCAGCGCACGTCAGGCGGGCGACGTCGCCTACAACCGGATGCTGCGCACGTCGCCGACCATGCCCGCCGTCGATCGCTACACCGGCGTGCTCTTCGACGCCCTCGACGCCCGTACGCTGAGCACCGCCTCTCGTCGCTGGCTCGGTCGCCATGTCTGGATCCACTCCGCCCCGTTCGGACCGGTCGGTGCCCTCGATCCGATCCCCGCGTACCGGCTCGCCGCCGGAACCTCGCTCCCCGGGGTGAGCGCCCTCCGACGCCACTGGTCGGATGCCACATCGACGGCGATCGCCGAGGACCAGCCCTCCTTCGTCCTGGACCTGCGCAGCGAGGCGTATGCCGCTCTGGGCCCGATCCCGGCGTCCGTGCCGTCCGCATATGTGCGCGTCGTGACCGAGGAGGGGCGGGCGCTCAACCACTTCAACAAGAAGTCGAAGGGCCTGCTCGTGCGCGCCCTGGCGGAAGACCGGCCCCGGGTGGGCACGCTCCGGTCCTTGCGGTCCTGGGCGGACCGTCTCGGCATCGTGCTGCGGGACACGGCGGAGCGCGGCATCCTGGAGCTCGTCGTCGCGGAATGACGCCGCATGACGCATGGGTAGTTCTCCCCGCGTCGGTCGTTGCCAGCATTCTGGTGGTGTGGGAGAGTAGTGCATGCTCAGGCCCACGACGGGCCACACCAGGAAGGACATTCCATGTCGAACGATGCAACCGGTCCCGCAGACCCGAACAACGGTGATCTGACCGGCGCGGCGAATGTGCCGCCGGCACCGCCTGCACCGCCCGCTGCGTCCCAGCCCCCGGCTGACGCTCCTCTCCCGCCCCAGGCCGCCCCCGGCCAGGGTGCTCCCGCTTACGGCCAGCCGGCTCCCGGCTACGGTCAGCAGCCCCCGCAGGGCGCCCCGGCCTACGGCCAGCCGGCTCCCGGCTACGGTCAGCAGCCCCCGCAGGGCGGCGCCTACGGTCAGCCCGGTTACGGCGCACCCGCCGCCGGTGCTCCCTACGGTCAGCCCGGGTACGGCGCGCCGGTGCAGAGCAACATCACGCTCAACCTCTGGCTCTCGGTGTTCTTCAGCTGGGTGCCCGCGCTGATCTTCTTCCTCATCGAGAAGGACAAGGTCGCCCCGAACTACCAGCGCGCCAACGCCGCCAACCTGAACTACCAGATCATCGTCGTCATCGCCTACGCGGCGGTCGGCGTGATCAGCGTCGTCACCTTCGGCATCGGCGCGATCCTGTACGCACTGCTGCCCATCGCGCAGCTCATCATCGGCATCCTGCACGCCATCAACGTGCCGAACCAGCTCGCTGCCGGCCAGGAGGGCAAGTTCTACCTCGCCCCCAACTGGGTCAAGTAAGCGCAGCTCACGAAGGGCCTCCGGCGTCGCCGGGGGCCCTTCCCGCGTTTCGCGGTGGAACGCGCGCGTTCGCTAACGTGGAGGTCATGCTCACGTCGCAGCGTCGAGTCGGCGCGTCCGGTCTGCTGGTCTCTCCCACGGGACTCGGCTGCAACAACTTCGGACGGGCGGGCACGGCCACCGAGAGCCTCGTGGGAACCCGTGAGGTGATCGATGCGGCCATCGCCAACGGCGTCACCCTGCTCGACACCGCCGACATGTACGGGGCGTCGGCCGGGCTCAGCGAGTCGCTCATGGGCGAGGCGCTCCAGGGCCGACGCGATCGCGTGGTCCTCGCGACGAAGTTCGGTCATGAACGGGACATGGGCTACGGCATGGCCGGGGCCGGCGGCTCCCGGCGCTACATCCGACGGGCCGTCGAAGGATCCCTCCAGCGCTTGCGGACCGACTGGATCGATCTGTATCAGCTTCATTTCCCCGACCCGTCGACGCCGGTCGAGGAGACCATCGACGCGCTGGACGATCTCGTGCGCGAGGGCAAGATCAGGTACTACGGCCATTCCAACTTCTCCGGCTGGCAGATCGCGGAAGCCGAGCTCACCTCACGGCTGCGATCGACCGGCCGGTTCGTCTCCGCGCAGAACCACTACTCGCTGCTGGCGCGCGCAGCGGAGCGGGAGGTCCTCCCGGCCGCTCACCGGTACGGCATCGGGTTCCTCCCGTACTTCCCGCTGCACAACGGGCTGCTGACCGGCAAGTTCTCCCGCGAGGGCGGTCCCGCGTCCAGCAGGATCATGTCGACGCGCCGTCACGTCTGGGAGAACGCGCCGTGGGACGCCATCGACGAGTTCCGCGTCTTCTGCGCCGACCGAGGCATCTCGATGCTGCAGGCGGCGTTCGGCTGGCTGCTGTCGAATCCCTCCGTGTCGAGCGTGATCGCCGGAGCCACCTCGTCGGCGCAGGTGGAGGCGAACGCGGAGGCGGGGGAGGCGTGGCGACCCGATGCCGAGGATCTCGCCGCGATCGACGCGCTCTTCTCGCTGCCGGAAGACCCCGGTGCGCGCGTCTGATGGCGACGGAGTCCACTACGATGTGTGTGTATCCTGAGGCCCCCCGACTCGCCGCAGGCAACTCGGAGGCAGCACGTGGCTGAGACGACGACGAAGACGCACAGCGTCACCGCCGGTGGGCGGCAGCTGGTGCTGTCCTGGGCGGGCACCACCGACGTCGGGCACCGTCGGGAGACCAACCAGGACGACTACTTCGCCGAGTACCCGCTCTTCATCGTCGCCGACGGGATGGGCGGACACGCGGGCGGCGAGATCGCGAGCCAGAGCACGGTCAAGAGGCTGGAAGCCGTCGTCGCCTCGGGCGCGGTCGAGCGGGACGCCATCGAAGGCGCTCTCGAACTCGCGGTCGGCGACATCGCCTCCCACCCCGACACCACGGATGAGGGGACGGGGACGACCCTCACCGGGATCTTCCTCGAGTTCGACGAGGGAGAGCCGCACTGGGTCTCTCTCAACATCGGCGACTCCCGCGTCTACCTCCTCAGAGACGAGCGCCTGGTCCAGGTGACCACCGACCACTCCGTCGTGCAGGAGCTCATCGCGGCGGGGAAGATCAGTCCGGAGGAGGCGGAGGGGCATCCGTACAGCAACGTGATCACGCGCGCCGTCGGCGCGAGCGAGCTCACGGCTCCCGATTACGTCGCCCTCGATCTGCGCCCCGATGACCGGTTCGTGATCTGCTCCGACGGCCTCACCAAAGAGCTCACCGACTACGGCATCCAGCACTTCCTGCGCGAGCACGCCGATCCCGCAGAGGCGGTCGCCGCGATGCTCGCCGCGGCCCTGGAGAACGGCGGGAGGGACAACGTGACGCTCATCGTCGTCCAGGTCGACGACCCCTCCTCCACGGAAGCCGCTCCGAGCGAGTAATCCCCGGTCTCCGGGGCGACGCGCGGTTCGGCGGCCTGGCGCGTCGACGAACGCGGTCGAATGGCCGGCATGGATACCTCGCCGATCGTCATCCCCGCCCGGCCCTCCGATCCGCGGAGGCCGCCGATCCGCGTACTCGCGGCAGTCGTCCCCCTCGCCGGGGGGATCCTCATGTGGCTGTTCTCCGGATCGGTCATAGCGCTCTGCGTCGCCGCCCTCGGCCCGTTGATGCTCGTGGCCTCGGTGCTCGACGGGGCCAGGTCCCGTCGGAGGGAGCGGCGGAAGGCGGGGATCGAGCACGAGCAGGCGTGGCAGGACGCGGAAGGAGAGCTCGCACGTCGGCAGGATCAGGAGAGGGCACGCCGCCGATCACGACATCCGGATGCCGCGACGTGTCTGGCGGAACCCCCGCTCCGGAGCGGGGAGACGGTCGACGCGGCGACGCTCCTCGTGGTGGGAGCCGGAACGCGGCCGAGCGGGATCCGAACCACGGGCGGCTGCACGGACGACCGCGCGCGCGACTTCCAGGAACGGTGCGGGGTGCTCGACGGCGCGCCGGTGGCGATTCCCCTCGGAGGGGGCGTGTGCGTGCGCGGAGCGACGCCGATCTCGGCGGCCGTCGGCAGAGCCCTGGTGGTTCAGCTCTGTCTTCGGTTCGGTGCGGGGCAGCTCGCGCTGACGGGAGACGGCGTGCAGGCGCACGGTCTCGCCGGGCTGCCCCA
The DNA here is from genome assembly GCA_040395495.1 of Microbacterium hydrocarbonoxydans. Lineage (GTDB taxonomy): Bacteria > Actinomycetota > Actinomycetes > Actinomycetales > Microbacteriaceae > Microbacterium > Microbacterium hydrocarbonoxydans_D. The sequence continues at coordinate 216,155 of JBEBQG010000003.1, forward strand.
CGCGCGCGCCGCGGGACGCGGGGCGTTCCGGCTCGCGCTCACCGACGAGGCGCATCCGGCGGGTGACGCGGATGCCCTGATACGGCTGGTGGAGCCGGGTGGTGAGGTGCCCGAGGGGATCACCACGGTCCTCGACGTCGTGGAGCCGCGCCGCGCCGAGCTGCGCACCCCGGACGGCGTGGGCGTCGTCTCGGTGGAGGCCCTGTCGCGCGAGCAGGCGCAGGCGGCCGGGGCGAGCCTGGCCGACGGCGCCGCGCCGGTCGGTGCGGTGCCCGCATCCGTCGCCCTGTCGGATGTCGCCCAGCGGGCGTCCTCGACTGGCCTGCCCGCGACGATCGGTCGCGGCACCGCCGACGATCTCGAGGTCGACATCGTCGAGGACGGACCGCACGCGATCGTCACGGGCATGACGGGTTCGGGAAAGAGCGAGTTGCTGGTGTCGTGGGTCGCGGCGATCGCGGCGCAGCACCCGCCGTCCCGGGTGGGTTTCGTCCTCGCCGACTTCAAGGGCGGGACGGCCTTCGAGGCACTGAGCGCCCTCCCTCAGGTCGCCGCGGTGATCACGGATCTCGACGAGGCGGGTGCCAGGCGCGGTGTCTCCAGTCTCACGGCGGAACTGCGTCGCCGGGAGGGCGTACTGGCCGTGGCCGGAGCGCGCGACATCGCCGAGGTGGACATGCCGCGTCTGGTGATCGTCGTCGACGAGTTCGCCGCGCTCCTGCAGGAGCACCCCGACCTCCGAAAGGACACGCTAGCGCCTGATTCGCTCTCCGGGAGCAAGCACACGCGGATCGACAAGCCTTAGGTGACGGAAGAGATGCTACTGCTCTTCCTCAATTGTCAGCGTGACCCGACGCTCCACCAGCTCGTCAATGGCCGCGTATCGACGTGCTGCGGATACGCTGACCTGCGGGCTAGTTGCAGTCGAGTACACCGCTTCGTCGTAGGCCTTGCGCTCTTCTTGGGGCATCACAATCCCCAGCGGACGCCGACGGGCGGCGGGGACCTCCTGAGCGGCGGTGATGCGGTGAGCGGCGGGGACGTCGTGATCGGTCGAGCCGACCTCCCCGGGCGGCAGGAGCAGCCGCCGGAGCTCCTGCGGATCGGAGCGGACCGCGGTCTCGCGGTGCTCGGCGCCCCCGGGACGGGGAGAACGGCGGTGCTCAGGGCTCTCGCCTCGCAGGTGCCCGGCGCGCTTCACGTGCCCGAGGATCCGGAGGGCGCATGGGATGTCGTGACGGGGCTCGCCGATGGGCGCCGGGAGTGTCCTCCGCTCGTGCTGTGCGATGAGATCGACGCGCAGGTGGGCGAGCTGCCCGGGGAGTACGGTCAGTATCTGATCCAGGCCTGGGAGAGGTTGCTGAGGGGTGCGACGCGCACCACGTTCGTGCTGACGGCGACGAGGGCGGGCGGCGCCGTCGGACGCCTCCTCGACGCGTTGCCGCGCAGGGCGCTGCTGAGGATGCCCAGTCGAGTCGAGCATCTGGCGGCAGGCGGGGAGTCCGGGGGATACGACCGCGAGCGACCGGCCGGGCGGGCGACGATCGGCGATCACGAGGTGCAGTTCGCCTGGGTCCCCGCACACGAGGGGCGCACGGCCAGACCGTCGGAGACCCCGCAGTGGACGCCGGCGTCCGGCGTCACTGCGATCGTGACGCCGGGGCCGCACAGCGTGGCGCGCCGTCTCGCCGAGGCCTTTCCCGGATGCAGCGTCGCGCTTGCGCCGAACGCGCCCGACGAGCCCACCCGCCCCGTTCTGCTGGTGGCCGACGCCGAGACCTGGCAGCGTAACTGGAGTCTCTGGCAGCACGCTCGGTCAGAGGGGGAGGTGCTCATCCGCGCCGAGAACCCGGGGGATCTCCGACAGCTCGCGGGGGTCCGCGACCTGCCGCCGTACGCACGTCCGCACGCAGGGAGGGCGTGGGTGCTGGGCGGGGCGGAGCCGCCGCGGAGAGTGGCCCTGACCGCGTGGGAGACGAGATGAGTCCGGGGCGACGGCCTCAGATGGTGCTGCTGGGGCGGATGACGCCCACGTCCCGGCCACCGCCGAGCACGGACAGCGACAGCGCGTCGCCGAGCGCGGAGACATCGGCCTGAGCGAGAGCGCCGGCCCGCTCCAGCAGGGTGGCGGCGACGATCGTGGATGCACGCGCCGAACCGTCGAGCATCTTGAGGGCGGTCGTCGTGCCGTTCGGGGCGACCATCACCATGACCCCTTCGGCGCCGCCCTTCGTGAAGACGCCGAGCTTCTCGATGGCGACGGTGTCGGGACGACCAGGGCCCTCGATGGTCCACGGGTTCTCACGCACGGCGCGCACGAGCGAGCCGGCGACGCGGTGGAGCGCGAAGGGCGACCTGTCGGAGGCGCTGCCGATGCGATGGATCGACCGCGCGAGGCCGGTGAGGCTCATGGCGTACACGGGGGCGCCGCATCCGTCGACCGCGGTGTGCGCGACCTTCTCGCCGGTCAGGCGCTCGATCACCTCGCGGATGTGAGCCTGCAGGGGATGGGCGGGGTCGAGATAGCCCTCGGTGGACCAGCCGGTCGCGACACAGGCCCTCAGCATGGCCGCGTGCTTGCCCGAGCAGTTCATGCGGATGCGGGTGGGCGAGCCGTGCTCGCGCACCATCTCGTCGCGGGTGGCGGAGTCGCTGGGCCAGGCGGGCGGGCAGCCGAGGTCGTCCTCGGTGAGGCCTCCGCCCGTGAGCACGTCGCGCACAACGGCGGCGTGACGATCGGTGCCTACGTGGCTCGCGGTCGAGAGGGCCAGCTGCTCGCCCTCGAGCGGGGCGCCGGCGGTGATGCACGCCACGGCCTGCAGCGGCTTGAGACTCGACCGGGGGAGGATCAGCGCATCCGCGTTGCCGTGCGTGGCGATCACTTCACCGTCGGGAGAGAGCACGACGGCCGCGCCCGCATGGCGGGACTCGACGAATCCGCTCCGCTCGACGACGGCGAGTTCGACAGCATCCTGAACAGTGAGAGTCTCCGGCACCTCCCCAGACTACCGTCGCCCCGCCGTCCCGCCCGCTCGTGCCCCGCGCTGTCGGAGGCGCCTGGCAGACTGTCGGCATGGCAGAGAAGATCCTCGGAGAGCACCGCTACGCGCTCATCTCCACCTGGACGGGCAACACCGGCACGGGCACCAGCGGTTATCGGGACTACCGCCGAGACGTCCTGCTCGAGGTCGAGGGCAAGCCCGACATCCTGGCCTCGTCCGACAAGCCCTTCCGCGGTGATCCGACCAGGTGGAATCCGGAGGACCTCCTTCTCGCCTCTCTGTCGGAGTGCCATCTCCTGTCGTATCTGCACGCGTGCGTCACCGCAGGCGTCGTCGTGGTGTCCTACCGCGACACGGCCTCCGGCCTCATGCGCGAAGACGGCAGGGGCGGTGGGTCGTTCGCGGAGGTCGTGCTCCGCCCGCACGTGGTCGTCGCCGAGGAGTCGATGGTCGAGGCGGCCGAGCGGGCCCACGCGCAGGCGAACGAGTGGTGCTTCATCGCCAACTCGATGAACTTCCCCGTGCGCCACGAGGCGACCGTCGTCGCTCAGGCGTGAGAGGTCGCTCAGGCGGGAGAGGTCTCGCCGGAGAGCGAGCGCCGGTCAGCGGCGCTCGTGGGGGAGCGCCTGCTTGATCTTCTCGATCGTGGTGTTCGCCGGCGCCTCGTTGTACGCTCCGGCCAGCTCCTGACCGGAGAGGGAGTGGATCGCCGCCATGATCTCGTCGGTCGCGAGGCGTCGCGCGCGACCGCTCGTCGCGGGGCCGTGCGGGGAGAGGTCGAGCGGCTCGCCGAACCTCACGGTGATGCGTTCCTTCAGCGTCGGCACTTTGGCGCCGACGGGCATGACCTTGTCTGTGCCGATCAGCCCGACGGGCACCACCGGGGCGCCGGTCTGCAGGGCGAGGAACGCGACGCCGGTGCGCCCCTTGTACAGGCGTCCGTCGGTGGAGCGCGTCCCCTCGGGGTACAGGGCCACTGCGAGCCCCTCGTCGAGGAGCTGACGCTGCAGGTCGAGCGCATCCAACGCCGCCTGACCCGCACCGCGGCGCACGGGGATGGCACCGATCGACTCGAAGAAGGTCTTGCTCGCCCAGCCCTTCAGTCCGGTCCCCTCGAAGTAGCTCGACTTGGCGAGGAAGTGCACCGGGCGGGGAGCCGCGACGGGGATCGCGATCGAGTCGATGAACGAGAGGTGGTTGCTCGCGAAGATGACGGCGCCGTCCATCGGCACGTTCTCGCGACCCTCGATGCGGGGGCGGTAGACGACCCGAGCGAGAGGACTGATCAGGCTGCGCCCCAGCGAGTACGTGAAGCCGGCATGGCGGGGAGTCGCAGAGTCCGAGGGTGACGATTCGGGCTCCGCGGACTGCTCAGAGGTCATCAGAGAAGGCTACTCCCGTGCGCATGCCGTGGTGGGAATGCACGCGCCGCGCCGCGCCTCCCAGCGCGAATCAAGCCGGATGCGAGAGGATGGGGTGTCCCGCCCGCGATCTTCGAGGTTTCCTGTGCGCAAGCGTCCGCTCATCGTCCTGTCCACCGTCGCCGCCGCGACCCTGCTCCTCGCCGGTTGCTCGGGCAGCGCGTCGCCCCAGCCGACCTCGTCGTCGTCGGCTGCTCCCGAGTCCGCGTGTCTCGCCGACCTGAAGTCGGGCGCCGGATCCGACGCCGTGACGGTCGACGGCACCGGTGCCGACGCCAAGATCACCGTCCCCGAGGGGACCGACATCACCGCGGCGGAGCGCACGGTCGTGTCGAAGGGATCGGGAGACGATGTCGAGCCGGGCGATCTCGTGTCGCTGCGCTACCAGCTCATCGACGCGACGACCAACGAGGTGCTCAGCACCTCCGCGCGCGGCCAGGACGGGGTCCTCGCCGCCCTGCTCGCCGCGCAGCAGCCGCAGCAGATCTCCGACCCGACACAGTCGACGGTCTTCACCGTCGCCGCGGAGTGCCTGCCCATCGGCTCGAGCGTCGTGCTGACCCTTCCGCCGTCGCAGGAGGGCGCCCACCCCAGCGTGCTGTACGTGGAGACCATCGAGGAGCTGCCGACCACGGCATCCGGCACATCCGTCGATCCGACCGAGGGCATGCCCGAAGTGAAGCTCGACGACGCCGGAGCCCCGACCATCACGATCCCCGGCGGAGAGGCTCCGGCCGAGACGAAGGTCGCGCTGCTGAAGGAGGGAGACGGCCCCGTCGTACAGTCGGGAGACCTCGTCACCGTGCAGTACCGCGGTGTCAAGTGGTCCGACGGTACCGAGTTCGACTCCAGCTGGTCGCGTGGTGCGACGCCCGCCCAGTTCCAGACGACCCAGGTCGTCACCGGCTTCAAGATGGCGCTGGAGGGACAGAAGGTCGGCTCCCAGGTCGTCGTCGTCATGCCTCCGAAGGACGGCTATGGCGCGTCGGAGACCAGCGAACTGAAGGACGAGACGCTCGTCTTCGTCGTCGACATCCTCGCCACCACGCCGATCGAGCAGGCCGCGCAGTAGTCGCGGAGGAGCCGAGGGCGTGCCATAGGCTGGCGGCATGCGTCGCATCATCGTCCTCGGCTCCACCGGTTCCATCGGCACGCAGGCGCTCGACGTCATCCGTGCCAACCCGCGGCGCTTCGAACTCGTCGGGCTCGCGGCCGGCACGAACTCCGAGATGCTCGCGGAGCAGGCAGAGCGGTTCCAGGTCGAGGACACGGCGCTCGGCGCCGAGGAGGCTGAGCAGCTCGTCCGCGACGTCGACGCCGACGTGGTCCTCAACGCGATCACCGGCTCGATCGGCCTGGGCTCCACGCTCGCCGCGCTGAAGGCGGGACGGACCCTCGCCCTCGCCAACAAGGAATCCCTCATCGTCGGCGGGGAGCTGGTCCGCGGTGCGGCCGCGCCGGGACAGATCGTTCCCGTCGATTCCGAGCACTCCGCGATCGCCCAGGCCCTGCGCAGCGGTACGCACGACGAGGTGAGGCGACTCGTCGTCACCGCATCCGGCGGCCCGTTCCGCGGACGCACCCGCGAGGAGATGTCCGCTGTCACGCCGCAGCAGGCGCTCGCCCACCCGACCTGGGACATGGGGCGCATGGTCACCACGAATTCCGCGACCCTGGTGAACAAGGGCCTCGAGGTGATCGAGGCGCACCTGCTCTTCGACATCGGCTACGACGACATCGACGTGGTGGTGCATCCGCAGTCGATCGTGCACTCGATGGTCGAGTTCGTCGACGGCTCCACCATCGTTCAGGCGTCGCCGCCGGACATGCGACTCCCGATCTCGCTCGGGCTGGACTGGCCGCACCGCGTCGGCGGCGTCGGGCGTCCGCTCGACTGGACGACCGCAACATCCTGGACCTTCGAGCCTCTCGACGACGTCGCCTTCCCATCCGTGGCGCTCGCCAAGCACGTCGGACGCGCAGGGGCGACGTTCCCCGCGGTCTACAACGCCGCGAACGAGCAGGCCGTCGACGCCTTCCACGAGGGTCGGCTCTCGTTCCTCGGCATCGTCGACACCATCGCGCGAGTCGTCGACGCGCACGAGCCCCCGGCGGCGCTGACCGTGGAGACGCTCTCGCACGCCGAGGCCTGGGCGCGTGCCACGGCCGACCGGATCATCGCCGCGCAGGGCTGAGCCCGGGCCGCCCGCGCCAGCGCGCCCGCCGTCGTAATCCCGCGCCCGCCGTTGGGGCCCCGGGCGGCCGTGGCAGCCCCGCCCACGGTCGTGCGAGCCTCGCCCGAGACCGTGCGAAAAGTCGGAGTTGCGTCGTGACACGCCGTGCCGAGGCATCCGTCCGCGGTGTGTCGCGCGGATTCTCCGACTTCACGCCCAGCCACGACGGCGGACGCGCAGCCACGGCGGACGCGCAGCCGTGACGGCGGACGCGCAGTCACGACGGCGGGCACGCAGCCACGACGGCGGGCGCGCAGCCACGGCGGACGCGCAGTCACGACGGCGGGCGCGCAGCCACGACGGCGGGCGGGCGCCTGCGGGCGGCCTCGCTCGCCGGGGGTCAGTCCTCGTCGGGGTAGGGGACCGGCCAGTGCGAGTCGGGGACCGGCCAGCCCGCGGCCTTGAGCGCACGACGGGCGAGCTCTCTGGCCGAGTACGGCGTGCGGACCCCGCGGATGTCGCGATAGTCCTGGTGCCCCGGTCCTGCCCAGAGGATCGCGTCCCCGTCGCCGACGAGACCGACGGCGGCGACGATGGCCTTCTCCGGCGGCGAGAACTCGTGGATCTCGGCATCCGGCCTGGCCGTGCGCGCACCCTCGACGAGGGTGGCCCTGATCGAGTCGGGGTCTTCGAAGCGGGGGTGGTGGTCGGTGATGACGAGGATGTCGCTGCCCTCGACGGCCGTGCGGGCCATGTCGAAACGCTTGCTGGCGTCGCGGTCGCCATCCGCGCCGAAGAGCATCAGCACGCGGCCCGGGGTCACGCGGCGCACCGCGGCGAGGGTCTTCTCGAAGGCGTCCGGGGAGTGCCCGAAGTCGACGAACACGGCGGGGCCGGTCTCGCCCGAGACGAGCTGCGTGCGGCCGGGGAGGTAGGCGCGGATGCCGCCGTCGCGGTCGAGCGCCGACACGATGCGGTCCCACGCGTAGCCGCCCTCGAGCAGCATCACGATGGCGAGCGCCGCGTTGGCAGCCATGTGCGGTCCGATCACGGGCACGGTCGTGGTCAGCGACCCGACCGGGCCGGTCATCGTGAACGTGGTGCCGACGGCGCGCTCCTCGTCGATCGTGACGACCCAGTCGGCGCGCTGTGCGGCCTCGGCGTCGGCGGCGATCGACGGGGTCGCCACCGTGACGACGGGGATCTCGGCGCGCTCGACCACGGTCGCGCCCGAGGGCGAGTCGAGGCAGATCACGCCGCGGCGCGCCCGATCGGGCCGGAAGAGCGGCAGCTTGGCCTCGAAGTACTCCTCCATGTCGGCGTAGTCGTCGAGGTGGTCGTGGCTGAGATTGGTGAAGCCGGCGACGTCGAACAGGATGCCGTCGACGCGGTGCCGGGAGAGCGCCTGGGCGCTGACCTCGACGGCCACGGCCTCGACGTCGCGTTCGCGCATGAGGGCGAGCAGCGCGTGCATCTCGGATGCCTCGGGCGTGGTGAGGCGGGAGACGATGACCTCTCCTGCGATGTGGCGCTCGGCGGTGGAGGAGAGCCCGGTCACCACGCCGATCTGGTCGAGGATCCCCTCGAGCAGGTGCGAGACGCTGGTCTTGCCGTTGGTGCCGGTGGTCGCGAAGAGCAGGGGCAGCGGGTCGTCGGCACCCGTGCCGTACACCCACGCGCTGAGGGCGCCGAGGACCCCGCGGGGGTCGTCGACCACCACGATCGGGAGGCCGGACGGGGCCGCGATCTCCGCGCCCGCGGCGTCGGTGATGATCGCGACCGCTCCCTTCTCGGCGGCGGTGGTCGCGAACTCCGCACCGTGGCGGTTCACGCCCTGGATCGCGACGAAGGCCTCGCCGGCGCGGAGATCGGCGGTGGCCAGCGTGATGCCGGACAGGGCGATCCCGTCGACATCGCCGCGCACCTCGCGCGCGAATCGGGTGGCGAGTTCGGACAGCTCGCGCCTGGGCGGGTTCGCGGGGCGGAGCACGGGAGGCAGGCTCGGTTGTTGTTCAATCGACATGTCCCGTCCATGATCTCACGATGCCGTCCGGTCGCGCGGAGCCCCTCCGGACGTGCGGAGCCCCTCCGGTCGCGCGGACGTCGGTGCCGATGCACGACACCGGCCATCCGCGTGACGGGAGCGGGATGGATCGGGGACGTCAGGCGCGACGGCGGTACGCGAGCACCGACACGACGAGCGCGGCGAGACCGGCGACGAGACCGCCGGCACCAAGCAGCGTGCCGGTGGGGTCGGCGCCCGGTGCGGACTTCTCGTCCGCGGTCGGCTTCTCCTCGGCATCCGGCTGCTCCGCGCCTCCGTGGCCGGCCTCGGTCGCCGGAGACACGGAGACCACGGGAGCCGGCGCCTCGAGGCTGTGCGGGTCCTCGCCCTTCTCGGCGAGCTGGGACCAGTCGGTGCTGCCGTCGACGCAGGTCTGGAGCACGGGGAAGGCGAGGGTGTCGGGCGTCTCCTCATCGATGCCGACCGCCATGCTGACCGCTCCACGCAGATCGATCGGCACGGGGGTGGCGGCGGTGTAGGTCACGGCGCTGACCAGTCCGTCGTCGCCGCGCTCGACGGCGACGGTCCAGTCGCCGTCCATGGTGGGGGCGACGGAGGTGAGCCCTTCGGGCATGGTGATCCGCAGCGACGTGGTCGGCGAGCTGTCGCAGCCGTGGGAGAACGAGAACGTGAGCACGCTGTGGTCTCCGACGACGAGCTCGTCGGGGCTCACGCCCACGTGGGCGCTCGCGGTGAGCGGCGCCGTGATGATGAGTGCGGTGCCGGCGACGAGGCCGAGGGCGAGGGTGGTGGTGGAACGCATGATGGGTACTCCTGTGGATGTGTTGCCTGATGCGGGCGCGCGAGAGCGCGACGGACCGCGGGATGATGCCTCGTGCGAGGCGATGCAGGGATCAGGCGAGGACAGGAGGTCCGCGCCGGGAGACGGCGGTCACGACCACCGTGTCCACGAGCGGGTGCAGGTCGAGGGACAGCGCGGCGGGGCGCTCGTGATCGCCGGGGAGCGTCGTGACCTCGTCGCGGAACACGGCGCGAACCCATCCGGCGATCGTGCGGACCGACGATTCGCCGTGCCAGACGAGCAGGGTGGTGACGATCGCGGCGGCGACGTGGCCGAGCACCATCCCGGTGTCGGGGAGGGCGGCGACGGTGAGCGGGCCGAGGGGCGGGAGACGGTGATCGTGCCCCGCGGCGGCGATGACCCCGCTGCCGGTGGGCGCGCCCAGCGCCTGGAAGACGAGGTGGAACGCCGCCTGGCTCACGAGCACCGTCGCGGCCACCCGGAAGCGCGAGACCCTCGCTCCGATCAGCACCGATGCCGGCCCGACCAGAAGAGCCGCGACCGCGACGACGAGGAGCGGATACGGGGCGGCTCCGCCCGCGAAGGTGTGCGACAGGGCGGCCAAGAGCGTGGCCGACGAGGATGCCGATGCCGCGCGCAGGAGTCGCAGCTGGCGGGAGGTCACGCACCCACCCTATTCGGTGTCGGGCTATTCCTAGGCTGCGACCAGTAGCGTTGGCGTGTGGAAATCCTGCTCTACGTGGGCGGCATCGTGTTCATGCTGATCGGTCTCGGCCTGTCGATCGGCCTGCACGAGGTCGGTCACCTCCTGCCAGCGAAGCTCTTCGGCGTGCGCGTCGGCCAGTACATGATCGGCTTCGGGCCCCGTGTGTGGTCGAAGCGGATCGGTGAGACGGAGTACGGATTCAAGCTGCTCCCGCTCGGCGGGTTCATCTCGATGTCGGGCATGTACCCGGCGTCGAAGAACTCCGGTCCCGCCAGGGGCGTGTTCCGCACGCTGATCCAGGACGCACGCTCCGCGAACGACGAGACCATCGCCGAGGGTGCGGAGGAGCGCGTGTTCTACCGCCTCCCGGTGTGGAAGCGCATCATCGTCATGCTCGGCGGACCGCTGATGAACCTCGTCCTCGCCGTCGTGATCTTCACGGTGCTGGTGTCCGGCATCGGCGTGCAACAGGGCACGACGACGATCGCCTCCGTGAGCCAGTGCGTGCTCCCGGCAGGATCCACGGCGACCGAGTGCGCGCCGGACGACCCCGCTTCCCCGGCCGCCGATGCCGGGATCCGTCCCGGTGACGTGCTGGTGTCCATCGGCGGGAAGACGGTCTCCACCTTCGCCGAGGCCACCGCGATCGTGCAGGCGTCCCCCGGCAAGACCCTCGACCTCGTCGTGCTGCGCGACGGGGCGGAGCAGACGCTCACGATCACGCCGATCGCCGCAGAGCGCAGCATCACCGACGCCTCGGGGCAGCCCGTGCGCAACGCCGAGGGCGATCAGGTCGTCAAGAAGGTCGGCTACGTGGGCATGGGCGCCCAGATGGGCTTCGTGCAGCAGCCCCTCACGGCGGGACCCGAGATGGCGGCCGACAGCGTGGCGAGGGTGGCCTCGCTCATCGTCACCCTGCCCGTGCGCCTGTGGGACGTCGGGGTGTCGCTGGTCACCGGGGGCGAGCGCGATCCGAACGGTCCGCTGAGCGTCGTCGGCGTCGGACGCCTCGCCGGAGAGGTCGCGGCGACCGACGCCCCGATCCTCAACCGCTTCTCCGTGCTCCTCGGTCTGCTCGGGTCCCTCAACATCGCGCTGTTCGTGTTCAACCTCGTCCCGTTGCTCCCGCTCGACGGAGGGCACATCGTCGTCGCGCTGTGGGACGGCGTGCGGCGCGCGTGGGCGAAGATCTTCCGTCGCCCTCCGCCCGCGCCGGTCGACGCCACGAAGCTCGTGCCGCTGACCGTCGTCGTCGCGGTGCTGCTGATCGCGATGGGCGCGCTGCTGCTCCTCGCGGATCTGTTCAACCCGGTCAAGCTCCTCGGCTGACCGGACGCCGCGAGGCGCTGCGGTCCGTGACGTCGCGCGTCAGGCGAGGGCGTGCGCGGCGAGACGCTCTAGGGTGCGGATGCCGTCGCGGGAGAGGATCGACTCGAGATGCCCCTGCACGGAGGCGAACCCATCGCCCCGGAGCGCGTACACGTCACCGGTGCGGGCGTCGGCCGACACCTCCGCTCCGTCGATCGACGTCGTGCCGGGCGCCACGCGCGCGGTGAACGTGTTGTAGAAGCCGATCGAGGCGTCCTCTCCGAACACCGGGACGGACTTCTGCAGCCCCTGGTGGGGAGCGTCGAGGGGGGCGAGCCCGATGCCGAGGCGGTCGGCGAGGATCTGATGGCTCAGGCACACGGCGAGGAGCGGTGAGCCGGCGTCCAGCCGCCGGGCGACGACGTGACGCATCCTGGCGATGCGGTCGTTCCCGGTGTCGCGCGGATCGCCGGGGCCGGGTCCCGCGACGACGAGGTCGGCGGAATCCACGTCCTCGTCGCGCACTTCGCTCCACGGGGCGATCGCTACCTCGAGTCCGAGGTGGCGCAGCTGGTGGGCGAGCATCGTCGTGAAGCGGTCCTCGGCGTCGACGACCAGAGCGGTGCGGCCTGTGAAGGGTCCGGTGAACTCCTCGCCCTGGGGGTTGAGCCAGAAATCGGCGAGACGGGCGTTGCGGGAGGCGAGCAGCTCGGCGACCGTCGGATCGTCGGCGAGGCTGCGCGGCGTCCCCGGCGCGTCGGCGTCGCTGCGCGCCTCGGCGACGCTGTCGCGGGGGATGGCGCCGATCGCGCCCAGCACGCCCGCGGCCTTGCCGTGCGTCTCGCTGACCTCGCCGTAGGGATCGGAATGGCGCACCAGGGTCGCGCCGACCGGCACGCTCAGCGTCCCGTCGTGCAGATACACGGTGCGGATCAGGATGGGCGCGTCGAGATCGTGCCCTCCCTCTGCGTTGGGGGTGAACAGTGCCGCCACTCCGGAGTAGTAGCCGCGCGGTTTGCGCTCGTGTCGGCGGATGACGGCGCAGGCGTTCTGCATCGGCGATCCGGTGACCGTCGGCGCGAACATCGTCTCGCGCAGGATGTCGCGCGGGTCCAGCCTGCTGCGTCCGCGGAGCATGTACTCGGTGTGGGTGAGCCGGGACATCTCCTTGAGATGCGGCCCGGTGATGCGTCCGCCGTCGGAGCAGACGGCGCTCATCATCTTGAGCTCCTCGTCGACCACCATGAACAGCTCCTCGGTCTCCTTCGTGGAGGAGAGGAAGTCCACGAGGGCCTCCTTCGTCGACCCGCCGGCGGGATGACGGAACGTGCCCGAGATCGGGTTCATCGTGACGATCCCGTCGCGGGCGACCACGTGCGCTTCGGGACTCGCGCCCACGGCGATGCGCTCGGGGGTGACGACGGCGAACGTCCAGTAGGCCCCCCGTTCCTGGGTGAGCAGGGCACGGAACCAGGTCAGCGCCGCCGTGCGGTCGTCGACGTCGATGTCGGCGGTGAAATCACGGCGGATGACGAAGTTGGCGCCTTCGCCGCGGCCGATCTCCTCGGCGATCACGCGTTCGACGATCGCGGCGTACTCCTCGTCGGGGATGTCGAACCCCTCGTCGCGCAGCGGCACCGGTGCGGAGGGGAGTGCGTCGAGCACATCGGATGTCGGCAGGTTCAGGTGCTCCTCGACCACGATGCACCGCAGCGGCGCTCCGTCGTCCTGGGCCACGAAACCGCGTTCGCGCACCTGTCGGTAGGGGACGAGCGCGAACACCTCCCGAGGGACTCCGTCGATGTCGAGCGGGATGTCGGCGAGCAGGTCGACGTCGACGACGCCGCCGGTGAGCAGCTCGACGGTGTCGGAACCGTCGCGGGCGATCAGGACGAACGACGACGCCGGGTCTGCGCTGAGCTCGGCGAGGCGTGAGAGGGTCATCGATGTCTCCTGTGCGGGGATCAGGCGCGGCTCAAACGAAAAGACCGCCCCTGAAGGCGGTCTGGATTCGTGGGAACGCGAACACACCGCCTAAGAGGCGGGCCACCAGGTGCGGTTCGCGAGCATGGGCCGAAACTACCACACCCCGCCAGCCCCGGACGTCCTCATGACGGTGGCGGCATCCAGCCCGCGTGCATCCCGGCGGCGTAGGCTGGGGGAGTGCCAGCAGTGAATCTTGGGATGCCGAAGATCCCCGATGTCCTCGCCCCCCGCCGCAAGTCCCGCCAGATCAAGGTGGGCAAGGTGCTCGTCGGGGGCGACGCCCCCGTCAGCGTGCAGTCGATGACGACGACGAAGACCACGGACATCAACGGGACGCTCCAGCAGATCGCCGAGCTCACCGCATCCGGGTGCGAGATCGTGCGCGTCGCGGTGCCGTCGCAGGACGACGCCGACGTGCTGCACATCATCGCCAAGAAGAGTCAGATCCCGGTGATCGCCGACATCCACTTCCAGCCGAAGTACGTCTTCCAGGCGATCGACGCCGGTTGTGCCGCGGTGCGCGTGAACCCGGGCAACATCCGCAAATTCGACGACCAGGTCGGCGCGATCGCGAAGGCGGCGAAGGATGCGGGCGTGTCCCTGCGGATCGGCGTGAACGCCGGGTCCCTCGACGCGCGGCTCCTGCAGAAGTACGGCAAGGCCACCCCCGAGGCCCTCGTCGAGAGCGCGGTGTGGGAGGCGTCCCTGTTCGAGGAGCACGACTTCCACGACTTCAAGATCTCCGTCAAGCACAACGACCCGATCGTGATGGTCAAGGCCTACCGTCAGCTCGCCGAGCGGGGGGACTGGCCCCTCCACCTCGGCGTCACCGAGGCCGGTCCCGCGTTCCAGGGCACGATCAAGAGCGCGACGGCCTTCGGCATCCTGTTGGGCGAGGGCATCGGCGACACGATCCGCGTCTCCCTGTCGGCGCCTCCCGCCGAGGAGGTCAAGGTCGGCCACCAGATCCTGCAGTCGCTGAACCTGCGCGAGCGCAAGCTGGAGATCGTGTCGTGCCCGTCGTGCGGACGCGCACAGGTCGACGTCTACACCCTCGCGGAGGACGTCACCGAGGGCCTCAAGGACATGACGGTGCCGCTGCGCGTGGCCGTGATGGGCTGCGTCGTGAACGGTCCCGGCGAGGCCCGCGAGGCCGACCTCGGCGTCGCCTCCGGCAACGGCAAGGGGCAGATCTTCGTGAAGGGCGAGGTCATCAAGACCGTGCCGGAGGCCGACATCGTCGCGACCCTCATCGAGGAGGCGAACCGCATCGCCGCCGAGATGGGGCCGGACGCGCCGCTCGGCACGGCGCAGGTCGTGACCGCCTGACCTCCGACCCATTTTCTGACCGAGACCGACACGAGGAGACGATGATGTCCGCACCCGCACTTCCCGCACCCGCCCAGGCGATGGTCGACGCGATCAACGCCGCAGACACCGAGGCGTTCGTCGCCGCCTTCACCCCGGACGGTTTCGTCAGCGACTGGGGCACGGTCAAGGCCGGGCCCGACGGCGTGCGGTCCTGGGCGCAGACCGACGCGATCGGCGCCGGTGCACGGATGACGGTGCTCACGGCCTCGTCCGACGGGGACACGACCCGGATCCGCTTCGGCTGGTCGAGCCGCGTCTTCAACGGCGAATCCGACGGCATCTTCGTCGTCGAAGGCGACAGGCTCGCGAGCTTCACC
This sequence comes from Microbacterium hydrocarbonoxydans, assembly GCA_040395495.1. Taxonomy (GTDB): domain Bacteria; phylum Actinomycetota; class Actinomycetes; order Actinomycetales; family Microbacteriaceae; genus Microbacterium; species Microbacterium hydrocarbonoxydans_D. Next base: position 231,268 of record JBEBQG010000003.1, read on the forward strand.
ATCCCGCCCGCGCACTGACCGCAGGCCCGTCCGACACTCGTTGCGATTTCGTGATCGGGGGCGCCGAGTTCATCCATTCGGTGGGCAATATGCTCGCCCCATGACCGCACCTCGCCGGCGAGCTCTCGCCGCTTCGCTCGCCACGATCGCCGCGCTGACCATCGCCCTCGCGGGGTGCACGTCATCCCCGGAGCCAGAGCCGACCAGGACTCCGACGACCGAACCGTCGCCGACCTCGACTCCGGAAGAACCGCGCGCGGCGTTCGACGGCGACTGCGCGGAGATGCTGTCCGAGACGGCTCTGTCCGACGCTATCGGCGAGCAGATGAAAGCGTGGCCCCCTCTCTGGGATTCCGGTGAATACGAGGGTATGGGCGGTGCGTCGTGCAGCTGGTACTCCGAGGTGTACACCCGCACCTACGTGACGATTCAGGCGTTCCCCGTCGAAGTCCTGAATGCGGACTTCATCGAGAGCGATGCCGCCAATCAGTGCGCGTCGGACGGTTCGTGCATAGCCTCGGGTGTCTATCGCGACGTCTGGGTGGGGGCGTCGGTGCGTACGGAGCGCGTGGCCGAAGCGTCCGAGATACGAGAACGCCTTCGCTCCGTGGTGGACGAGATCGGGGCAAGGGCCACGGCGCTACCGCGCCCCGTCCCGGAGTCTCGTGCGGGCTGGTGGGGACCGGTGCCCACGTGCGAGGACGTCTCAGTAGCGCTCGAGGCCACCGGGATCACGGCGGCGGACGTGGCCGCGCCGACGGACAGGCCTCCGTTGTTCGCGAACGAGCCTCTTGCCCGGGCCTGCGTCATCTCGGCGACCTTCGACGGAACCCCGTACAAGACGCTGGTGCACCTGCGATCAGGGGCCGCAGGCGCGGTCGATTCCGTGATCGCGACCACCCCGGAATGGCGCCGTGAGGTTGACGGGCGCGTGTTCGCCGTCGCCCCCGAACAGTATCCGATCGACGGCGCGTCCGGGGTGCTCCTCGGCGCCGTCGGACCGAATCTCGTCGAGCTCGATCGTGTGGATTACAGCGGTGAGACGCCCCAGAAGGACCTCGACGTCATCGCGGCGATCGTCACCGCTCTGAGCTGAGGCCGCGCACGCCGCGCCCGGTGTGCGACAGTGGAGGCATGCCGGCACTCTCCTCCTCGTCCCTCGTCACCTTTCCCCGAGGGGAAGTCCGAGGCACCGGGGTCGTGCTCCGGGTCGACTCCTCCGACGACGGCGCGATCGTCGTGGTCGACTCGACGCCCTTCCACCCGGTGGATCACACGTGGCCGGACCAGCCCGGCGATGCGGGGGCGATCCGTTCGGGCGCGTCCGAGGTGCGGGTGTCGGAGGCGGTCATGGCGGCATCGTCCGACGACGGCTCCTTCGCGGTGGGCCGGGAGATCCCGGTCAAGCGCGGAACCCCGAGGTGGACGTGGCTGGTGGGGCATCGGCTGGACGGCGCGGCGCCGGACTGGCTCATCCCCGGCGCCACGGTGGAGCTCCTCGTCGACGAGGCGTTGCGCGCAGGCCTCAGCCGCGGGCACACGGCCTGCCATCTGGCGTCGCTCGCGCTCGATCTCGCCGTCGCCGACCTCTGGCGCAAGGATCCCGGTGCGGATGCTCTCGGCACCCCGGACTTCGAGGGCCGAGCCAATCAGAGCAGCCGCATCCACGAAGACGGCGCCGTGGACGAGTACCGTCTGGGCAAGAGCCTGCGCAAGGCGGGATTCGACACCGAGACCTTCTCCGCGACGCTGGCCGAGCGCGAGGCCGCGATCAACGAGCGCCTCGCGGCCTGGGTGGCGTCGGCCGCTCCGAGCCGCATCGTGGCCGAAGGCCCGACCATCGTCGACAGGCGAAGCTGGCACTGCGAGCTTCCGGAGGGCACCGCGGAGATCCTGTGCGGCGGCACCCACGCCCGCTCCCTGTCCGAGTTCGCCTCTATCACGGTGTCGCTCGACCTCGCCGATCCTCAGCTGCTGGTGATGACGACGACCGCCGTCGCGGCCTGATCACCACATCGCGCGAAGGATCTGCTCGGCATTCGCCGGTGTGAGCCCTGCGCGGCGGGCGGCGGCGACGAAGCTGCGCGCCGCTGAGGAGACGTGCGGCGACACCGAGGCGGCGGCGTGGCTCACGGTGGTGCCGGAGCCGATGCGCGTCACGGCGAGGCCGTCGGACTCGAGTTGGCGGCCGGGGTGATGGTGACGATCATGCCACCCCGTGGTCACGCGCCGACGCCGCGGTACCGCGGTCAGCGCGACGAGCGCCCACGCGCTGAGATCGGCGGCGAACGAGAAGGCACCGAGCACGGCGAGAGCGGGAAGACGTCAGCGAACGAAGCCGTCCCCGACCCGTCCTCCCAGCCGATCGAGCTCCTCCTGGACGCGATCCGCGAAAGCAGCGTAGTCCCCGGTGAGGAGCGGGGCTGCGAGTCGTCCGGCGCGAGGGGCGTCGAGCTCGCGCAGCCGGCGCGGCAGCCATTTGCCGGCCCCGATCCATCGCCCGGCGTCGAGGAGCATGAGTTCGGCGGTCCGCTCGAAGAGCACGGAGGCGACGACGAGGCGCTCCAGGGGATCCACAGCGTCCCTGAGGTCGTCGAGGGCATCCGTGATCATGTAACGCCGGGCGTCGGACTCTGCGGGATCGATGCGGGGTCCGGCGGCCAGGACGGCGGACCAGCGCTCCCGCGCCGCGTCGAGACGACCGTCGTCCCGGATGGCGACGCCGTCGATGAGCATGTGCACGATGACGGGTCGGAACCGGGCGAGACCCCGGTCTGCCCACTCCTGGAACCCCTCGTGCGTGTACGCGAACACTTCGATCGTCTCATCCTCGAACGCGTGGGTCGACGCCTCCGCGCTCTTCGCACCGCCGAACAGTCCGTCGCCGATCAGCAGCAGGTCGATGTCGCTGGTAGCGGTGCGCTCGCCGCGGGCGGTGCTGCCGGCGACGACGGCGATCGTCGTCTCCGGATAGCGGGCCGCGACGAAGCGTTCGGCGGTGTCGAGGTGCTGCTGCATCCCCGCATCGTAGCCCGACGACTCGATCAGGCACCGGCCAGGGCGAACTCGGACTCTCCGCGTGCGATGTCGGCACGCACGACCCGCAGGCGCACGGATGCTCCGGGCACCGTCCTCGGGGGGACGGGGGCCGTCGCCGTGACGGCGGGGTCGGCGAGCTGGATCGTGGCCCGCTCACCGCGCACGGCGATCACCGTCGCCTCGATGACGGTCCCCACGAGGGGGGTGAGCAGCGCAGCCTCGACGCGGTTGATGGTCTCGGAGTCGAGCCGCGACGCTCGCTGCCCCGACTGCTGCATGAGATCGGGGAGCACACCCAGAGACTCCCGCGCCCATGACGGCGCCTCCTGTCCCCGGGAGATCGCCAGGCAGATCGCCAGTGACCAGCGATCGACGAGGCGGCGCAGGGGAGCGGTCGCGTGCGCGTAGGGGGCTCCGATCGCGGCCTGAGTGGCATCGGCGGGGGCCGCGCCGTCGAACGTCACATAGCCGGCTCCGCGGAACAGCGACGCCGCGGCCTCCAGCACCGGGAGGGTGAGCGGGTCGGCGCGGTCGAGCCCGCGCAGATAGTCGCCGTAGCGGCCGGTCGTCCACGGACGGCCGAGTGCCTCCGTCTGGTGGCGGAACGCCTCGAACGACGCCTCGTCCGGCTGGGGCATGACCCGCAGCACGCCGACCCCCGCATCGAGCATGAGCGACGCGGCGGCCATCCCCGTCATCAGCGACAGTTGCGCATTCCAGTCCTCGACGGGAAGCGGGGTGCGGCGCACGATCGCGTAGTCGCCCTCGGCGTCCCGGACGACCTCCTCGTCGGGGAGGTTCAGGCTGGCCCCGCCGCGCAGCCGCTCCTGCTCGATGCGCAGGGCGCCGATCTCCGGCAGGAGTGCTGCGGGGCCGTCCTCGCCGCGATCGATCGCCGCCTGCACGCTCTCGTAGTCGAGCTTGGCACGCGAGCGGATCAGCGCCCGCTCCAGCCGGAAGTCGGAGACCGCGCCCGTGGCATCCAGGGAGAACGTCCACACCAGGGCCGGGCGGTCCACGTCGGGAAGGAGGGAGGCGCTGCCCTCGCTCAGCGCCGTCGGATGCAGCGGGATCGTGCCGTCGGCCGCGTACAGCGACTGCCCTCGCCGGCGGGCCTCCGCGTCGAGCGCTCCGCCGGGGACGATGAACGACGGCACGTCGGCGATCGCGTACCGCACCGTGTATCCGGAGCCGCCGCGTGCGAGGTGGAACGCCTGGTCGAGATCCATGGACCCTGCCGGATCGAGGGTCGCGAACGGAAGGTCGCGCAGGTCGAGGTCGGGCGCCGCCGCCGCGGCCGCCTCCGCCTCGGCGATCGCCTCCGCGGGGAACCCGACCGGTGCGTCCAACGACTCCCGCAGGGCGGCGAGTGCGGCGGCCAGTTCGGTCTGTGCGGCGGACGGGGCGACGTGCGGTCGGCGCTGGGGCATGACACCACACTAAGTCGATCGACCCGCGGGGATCGGGAGCGCATTAGCGTGGTGTCATGACCACTTCAGCCAAGGCCCAGACCCTCGTCGGACTCTATGAAGCCCCTGAGATCCTCCGCGTCGTGAACGTGTGGGACGTCGTCTCCGCTCGCGCCGTCGCCGCACTCCCCGAGACGAAGGCGATCGCCACCGCGGGGCACGGCATCGCCGCCTCGTTCGGCTACGACGACGGCGCCACGCCCCGCGACGTGATGATCGACATGGTCGGCCGGATCGCGGCATCCGTCGAGGTGCCCGTGTCGGCCGATCTCGACGACGGCTACGGCGACGCGGGGGAGACCACCCGCCTCGCGATCGGAGTCGGCGTCGTCGGCGCGAACGTCGAGGACCGCCTGAAGCCCCTCGCCGAGTCGGTCGCCGCCGTGGAGGCGATCGTGAAAGCCGCCGAGGCCGAGGGCGTGCCCTTCGCGCTCAACGCCCGCACCGACGCCTTCGTGCGCGGCGGGGGTCGCCCGGTCGAGGAGAGCGTCGCCGACGCGATCCAGCGTGGCCGCGCGTTCCTGGACGCCGGCGCGACCGCCGTCTTCGTCCCCGGCATCCTCGATGCCGCCGTCACCCGGCAGCTCGTCGAAGGAATCGGGGAGCGCAAGGTCAGCGTGATCGGCCTGCCCGGAGCGCTGACCGCCGCGGAGTACGAGTCCCTCGGAGTCGCGCGCATCTCCTACGGCCCGCTGCCGCAGCGGGTGGCGCTCACGGCGACGCAGGAGCTGGCCGCGAGCCTGTATGCGGGCGGCGTCATCCCGTCCGGTCTCCCCGCGCTGAACTGATGCGGCGAGAGACGGGTGACCGCGGTCACTAGAATCGAGCCGTGGTCACTCGTCTCTCGAACTTCTTCCTCCGTACGCTCCGTGAAGACCCGGCTGGCGCCGAGGTCGTCAGCCACAAGCTGCTGATCCGCGCCGGGTACATCCGACCGCAGGCCGCAGGCATCTTCGCGTGGCTGCCACTGGGCCTGCGCGTCAAGGCGAAGATCGAAGCCGTCGTCCGCGAGGAGATGGCCGCCGCCGGTGCACAGGAAGTGCACTTCCCGGCCCTCATGCCGCGCGAGGCCTACGAGGCGACCGGCCGCTGGGAGGAGTACGGCGACCTGCTCTTCCGCCTGCAGGACCGCAAGGGCGGCGACTATCTGCTCGCCCCCACGCACGAGGAGGCGTTCACGCTGCTCGTGAAGGACCTGTACTCCTCGTACAAGGACCTGCCGCTGACGATCTACCAGATCCAGGACAAGTACCGTGACGAGGCACGCCCGCGCGCAGGTCTCCTGCGCGGCCGCGAGTTCACGATGAAGGACGCCTACTCCTTCGACTCCTCGGATGCCGGGCTGGACGCCAGCTACCAGGCGCAGCGCGACGCCTACGAGCGCATCTTCCAGCGCCTCGGCCTCGAGTACGCGATCGTGCAGGCGGACGCCGGCGCGATGGGCGGTTCGCGCAGCGAGGAGTTCCTGCACCCGACCCCGGTCGGCGAGGACACCTTCGTGCGCTCCGCCGGGGGATACGCGGCGAACGTCGAGGCGTTCACCACGGCCGTGCCCGAACCCGTCGCGTTCGACGCCGGCGCCGCTCCCGTGATCTTCGACTCCCCGGACACCCCGACGATCGAGACGCTCGTCGCGCACTGCAACGCGACGCTGGACGGCGAGTACACCGCCGCCGACACGCTGAAGAACGTCGTTCTCGCGCTCACCCACCTCGACGGCACCCGTGAGCTCGTCATCGTCGGCATCCCCGGCGACCGCGAGGTCGACGAGAAGCGCGCGGAGGTGGCCTTCGCTCCCGCCGAGGTCGAGACGGCCACGGCTGAGGACTTCGAGAAGAACCCGCTGCTCGTCAAGGGCTACATCGGGCCGTGGTCGCCGACCGGCGCCGTGCTCGGCGAGGAGTCGGCCACCGGCATCCGCTACCTGGTCGACCCGCGCGTGAGCGAGGGCACGAGCTGGATCACCGGCGCCAACATCGACGAGAAGCACGCGCACTCGGTCGTCGCCGGTCGCGACTTCGAGGCCGACGGCATCGTCGAGATCGCGAACGTCCGCGCCGGCGACCCCGCCCCCGACGGCTCCGGTCCCGTCGAGCTCGCCCGCGGCATGGAGATCGGCCACGTGTTCCAGCTCGGACGCAAGTACGCGGAGGCCCTGGGCCTGAAGGTGCTCGACGAGAACGGCAAGCTCGTGACGGTCACGATGGGCTCCTACGGCATCGGCGTGACCCGCATCCTCGCGATCATCGCCGAGCTGAACAACGACGACAAGGGTCTCATCTGGCCGGCGTCCGTCGCCCCGTTCGACGTGCAGGTGGTGGCCGCCGGCCGTGACCAGGTGGCCTTCGACGTGGCGGAGGCCATCTCGGCCCAGCTCGACTCGGCCGGTCTCGACGTGCTCTACGACGACCGCCCCAAGGTCTCGCCCGGCGTCAAGTTCGGCGACGCCGAGCTCGTCGGCGTGCCGAAGATCGTCATCGTCGGCCGAGGTGCCGCCGACGGTCAGGTCGAGCTGTGGGACCGCGCCACCGGCGACCGGGAGACCGTGTCGGTCGCGGACGCGATCGCACGCCTGTCGCGCTGACGAGAACATCCGAGAGGCGCGTACGTCCCCACGGGGCGCACGCGCCTCTCGTCGTCTACCTCGGCAGCTCGCAGTCCAGGGCGATCCGCGCGTACGAGAGGATGTTCTCCCGGTAGGTCTCCGCGCCGTGCTCCAGCCCGATCAGCGGGTAGAGGTCGTAGGCGTCCTCCAGCGCGACGATGTTGCGGGCGATCGTAGTGAGGTCGGCCGTGGGCCGGAACGCTCCGGTCGCGGCTCCGATCTCGATCGTGGAGCGGTAGAGGGCCACCTGCCGCTCCACGATGGAGCGGTGCAGCGGACGGTACTCAGGACGCTCGCGCAACAGCGGGATGCTCTCGTACGCCATGCGCAGGTGATCGCTGATCTCGTCCGGCACGCCGGCCACCACGAGGGCGACCAATCTCTTCGCCGGGTCGGGCTCGCCCTCGGCGATCATCCGCCGGTGCTCGTACATCTCCTCGAGCACGCCTTCGACGGTCGCGTACATCAGCTCATCGAAGCTGGGGAAGTAGTACAGCACGCTGCCGGTGCTCACCGAGGCCTCCGCGGCGACGGCCCGTACGTTGGTGCCCCCGATGCCGCTGCGCCTGGCGACGCGCCTGGTCGCGGAGATCAGCTCCGCGCGACGGGCGGCGCGCCCTCGCTGCTCGGCCACGTGCCCTCCCTCGTGCATGACGCTCAGTCCTCGTCGGGGACGAGCGTGGTCAGTTCAGCATAGTGCTGGGGCCGGCCGCTCCTGAGGACGAACCCCGCGATGATCCCGGCGATGAACAGCAGCGGCGTGGGGGCGAGGAGAGCGAGGTTCACGGGGCCGGTGAGGCCCGTGACCAGGTCGAAGTTCATGGCGATCAGCACCCAGCCGACGATGAGCCCCAGGGCGCCGAGAGCCGGCGCGACGATGACCCGCCACGGGCTGTGCCCCCTGCGGTCGCGGAGGAAGAACCCGACGACGGCGATCGCCGCCACGGCCTGCGCGAAGACGAGGCCGGCGACGCCGATCGAGTAGACGGGCAGGGCGAAGCCGAGGAAGGGGTCCGCTCCGCTGACGAGCGTGATCAGCACCGCGATGAGCGAGACGATCGACATCACCAGGCTCGCGTGGTGCGGCGCCTGCGTCGTCGGCTGGGTCTGTGCGAGCCAGGAGGGCAGCAGCCGCTCGCGCCCGAGGGAGAACAGGTAGCGCGAGCTCGCGTTGTGGAAGGCGAGGAGGCAGGCGAAGAAGCTCGTCACGATGAGGATCCGCATCGTGATGCCCGCCCAGGCGCCGAGGTACTGGTCGCCGGCGTGGAACACCATGTCCTGGAAGTCGTCCTGCAGGGCCAGCTTCAGCACTCCGTCGACGCCGAACGCGACGGTGAGGATCCAGAACGTGAAGGCGTAGAACACCGCGAGGAATGCGATGGAGATGTAGGTCGCCGCGGGCACGGTGCGCGCCGGGTCCTTCGCCTCCTCGGTGTAGATGGCCGTGCTCTCGAAGCCGAGGTAGGCGCCGAAGCCGAAGACGAACAGGGCTCCGCTGCCCGCGGCGAAGAAGACGTTCTCGGGGGCGAACGAGGCGAAGGAGATCGGCTCGGGGCCGCCCTGCGCGAGCACGGCGATCGCGAGGATCAGCAGGATGGCGACCTCCGCGGTCAGCAGCACGGCGAGGACCTTGGCGCCGACGTCGATCTTGCGGTAGCCGAGGATGCCGACGACGAGGAGCGCGAGGATCGCGTAGACGGTCCAGGGGAGCTCGATGCCGAACAGGGCCGCGAACGTCATCTCGCCGAAGAAGCCGACGAACCCGTAGAAGCAGATGCACAGCGCCGCGTAGGAGAAGATCGTGACGAACACGATGCCGATGCCGATGGGCTTGCCCAGTCCCCGCGCGCCGTACACGTAGAAGGCTCCGGTGTTGCGCACATAGCGCGACATCGCCGTGAACCCGAAGGCGAAGAGGATCAGCACGACGCCGCTCGCGAGCATGGCACCGGGGCCGCCGATGCCGGCGAGACGGAAATCCGTCGCGGCGGCGCTGGCCACGACGGTCAGAGGCGCCGCGGCGGAGACGACGAAGAAGACGATCGCCCACACCCCCAGACGACGCTGGGCGAGTGTCGTCGTGGTGGTCGTGGGCACGGATACGGACACGGGATTCTGCTGAGACATCTGCGGCTCCGGAATCGGGGAGGGCGTGCGGGGCGGGCGCCCCGAAGCTGTGTTTGAACAGTGAGTCAAAACCGTTAACCCCGAAAAGTCAAGCAATCGAGGTAAGTTCATGGATAGAATCTGAACACTCGTTCATAGTGGATCGGAGCAGGGATGACGGCAAAGGCGGGGCGGGACGCGGTGCGGGCGCGCGATCTCGGAATCAGCTTCCAGGGGATCAGCGGCGCATTCGGCGCGCTGACGGACGTGCCGGGGGTCGAGGTCGGTTACCGGACGCTCATCCAGGGGGAAGGCCCACACGCCGTGCGAACCGGGGTCACCGCCGTCCTGCCGAGGGGGCGGGCCGGGGTAGGGGTGCCGTGCGCCGCGGCCGTGCACTCGTTCAACGGAAACGGAGAGCTCACGGGGCGTTCGTGGATCGACGAGTCGGGTTCGCTCGCGCTGCCGATCGGGATCACCAGCTCGCACTCCGTCGGCGCCGTGCACGGCGGGATCGACGCCTGGGTGTCGCAGGTCGCCCCGCACGTCGCCGCGCAGTGGATGCTGCCCGTGGTCGGCGAGACGTGGGACGGATACCTGAACGACATCAACGGCGGCCACGTCACCGCGGAACACGCCGGGGAGGCGCTGGACTTCGCCGTCTCCGGCCCGCTCGCCGAGGGCAACGTCGGCGGCGGGACCGGCATGAACTGCTACGGCTTCAAGGGCGGGACCGGAACCGCGTCGCGGGTCGTCGGCTACGGGGACGACAGCTACACCGTGGGGGTGCTCATCCAGGCGAACTTCGGGTCCCGTGAGGAGCTGCGCCTCGACGGGGTGCCCCTCGGCGCGACGTCGCCCACGGCAAACCCGATGGAGCAGGACGACTGGCTCCACCGCGAGCGGGAGAGCCTGCGCTCGCCCGGCGGCGCCGGATCGGCGATCGTCGTGATCGCGACCGACGCCCCCCTCCTTCCTGGGCAGTGCGCGGCGCTGGCGCGACGCGGCGCGATGGGTCTCGGCCGCAGCGGCACGGCCGGCGGTCACTTCTCGGGTGACATCATGCTCGCGTTCTCCACCGCGAACGCCGGTGCGCTCACGTCGTCGTTCCCGTCGACCGACGCCGCCGAGTACGAGACGATGCGCCTCATCCCCTGGGGGAGGATCGATCCCTTCCTCACCGCGGTCGTGCAGGCCGTGGACGAGGCCGTCTGGAACGCACTGGTCGCCGCCGAGGACATGACGGGCCGGGACGGGCATGTGAGCCACGCCCTGCCGCACGACGAGATCCGCGCCGCCGTCGCCCGCGTTGCGACCGCGCCCTCGCGCTGAACGCGTGCCACGCTGGAGTCATGACCGACGAACCGCTGTCCGAGGCCCTGAGCGCCGAGATCAACACCGTGCTCGATGACGCGGGGGTGCAGACCGACCGCCGGCTGGTGATGAGGATGCTGCGCACCGCGATCCTGCTGGGGGAGGACGGCACCGAACGGCTCGACCTCAAGATCGCATCGGCGGCGCTCGCCGAGATGCGTGACGCCTTCCGTCTGTTCGCCCCGTACTCGGGGGTCCCCAAGGTCACCGTCTTCGGGTCGGCCCGCACCAGGCAGGACGATCCGCTCTACCTCCAGGCCAGGGACGTCGCGGCGGCGCTCGCCGCGGAGGGCTGGATGGTGGTCACCGGGGCGGGGCCCGGCATCATGCAGGCCGCCGCCGAGGGAGCGGGCCCCGCGCTCTCGCTCGGCGTGTCCATCCGGCTCCCGTTCGAGGAGAAGTCGAACGTGGTCGTCGAGGCCGCCGACCACGTCGTGGCGATGAAGTACTTCTTCACGCGCAAGCTGATGCTCATGAAGGAGTCGCGCGGCTTCATCTGCCTACCCGGGGGCTTCGGCACCCTCGACGAGATGTTCGAGCTGCTCACCCTCCAGCAGACGGGGAAGGCGGAGCCGATGCCGATCGTGCTGCTCGACGAGCAGGGCGGCACGTTCTGGAACGGGCTCAAGCGATTCATCGACGAGGACCTGGCCCCGACCGGTGTGATCTCCGACGGCGACTTCGACCGGGTGATCATCACGGACTCGGTCGATGAGGCGACGGCGAGGATCACGGGTTTCTGGCGCAACTACGACTCGCTGCGGTGGGTGGGGGACACGCTGGTGCTGCGCCTGCGTGCCGCGCCGACGGATGCCGAGCTCGACGATCTGAACCGGCGGTTCGGCTCGCTGCTGGCCTCGGGACGGATCGACCGCACCGCACCGCGCCAGCCCGAGGTCGCCGACCGCGATCTGCTCGATCTGCCGAGACTCGCCCTGCACCTGGATCAGCGCAGGGTGGGCGAGCTGTTCCGGCTCATCGACGCGATCAACGCCCTGGGGTCCGCTCCCGCGTCGTGACCCCCGCCGCGAAGGCGGCCAGGTCGACGGGTGCGCCGAGGATGCGCTCGGCCGCTCGGTGCCCCGAGTAGAAGGCGGCGCCGACGGTCGCAGGCTCGTCACCCCAGGTCGCCTCCCCGGCGAAATGCAGCACGCCGTCGACCGGGCCCGCGAGCGCATCGTGGTCGTGGTGCGTCGACCCGAGGGCGAGGTGGGAGTACGAGCCGACGGAGAACGGGTCGTGGCCCCAGCGGGTGATCCAGTGCGCCGCCGGTGCTCCGACGGCTCCGGGGTACATGGCGTGCAGCGGGGCCAGGGCGCTGGCGACGATCTCCTCGTCGCTCAGCTCCTGCATCCGACGTCCGAACGGGCCGGCCGCGAAGGTGAGCAGGGTCGGTCGGCCGCTGATCGCAGACACGTCGTACCAGGAGTGCCAGTGCTCGCCGGTCTCCCCGAGGGCCCGCAGCACATAGCTGTCCTCCCTCCAGAACCGTTCGGGGAACTGGATGAACACCTTGTTGAACACGCCCATGCCGAGTCGTGCGATCGGTCCGGCGACGTCCTCGGGCAGGGCGGGGGAGAAGCGGATCGCGTCCGTCTTCAGGACGCCGAGCGGGACGGTGACCACGACCCGGGCCGCCGTGAAGCCGCCGCGGTCGGTCGCGACAGCCACACCGTCGGCGGTGCGGTTCACGGCGGAGACGACGTGTCCGAGACGGATGTCGAGTCCCGCGGAGATGCGCCGCGGCAGCTCGTCGTATCCGCGGGGGAAGATCACCTCGTCTCCCTCGATCGCGTCCTCGTCGAGGCCGTGGGCGTCGAGATCGCCGATCCAGGCGCCGCACTGCTCCTCGACCCGATGCCGGAAGAACTCTCGGATCTCGTCGATGCGCTCGGCGTCGAGCCCCGACCGGTCGAGGGCGCGCTCCGTCACGTCGAGATAGGTGTCCCCGGACGTCGATGCGGCGATCTCCTCGAGAAGCAGACGGTCGGCCTCCTCGACGTCCGCGACCCAGCGCGCCGAGGCTGTGGCGTCCATGGGCCGGCCGGCCCCGTCGAAGTTCTCGATGGGGCGGCCGCCGACCTGGAAGCTCCCCACCGTGTACTCGAGGGTGGGGATGCCGAGGGCCTGCACGAGGTCCCACAGCGGCGAGCCGTCGATGCCGTGGATCCACGAGGCGCCGAGGTCGACGGCGAACCCGGCATCGCGGTCGGTGTTCATCCTCCCGCCCACGCGGTCGCGGGCCTCCAGCACGAGCACCCGGTGGCCGGCGTCGGCGAGCATCCGCGCGCAGGTGACGCCGGACATGCCGGCGCCGATCACGATGGTGTCGAAGCCGGTCATGAGGTCCCCCTGATCGTCGCCGCGGCATCGCGGTCCGTCGCCATCCGACGGTGCGCTCAGGGTATCGCGGTGGCACGATGAATCCGTGACCACCTCGGCGGAACTCTCCTGGCAGCTCGACGGCATCGACATGTTCGGAACCCTGACGAGACCCGACGGCCCCGGCCCGCATCCGGCCGTCGTGATGGTCGCCGGCAGCGGTCCCACGGACCGCGACTGGACCTCCCCGCTCCTCCCCGGCGCCAACGGCAGCGCCTCGCTCCTCGCCGCCGCGCTCGCCGAGGCCGGCATCGCCTCGCTCCGATACGACAAGCGAGCATCGGGGCCGCACGTCGCAGAGAACCTCCCCGGCCTCATCGGGCGTCTGAGCATGGCCTCGCACCTCGACGAGCTCGTCGCCGCCGTCACGGCGCTCGTCGCCGACGACGACATCGACGTCGCCAGGGTGGTCGGTCTCGGCAACAGCGAGGGGTGCCTGCACGTGCTGAACTACGCGGCCTCGGCGCAGGAGATCCCCTTCGTCGGGGCCGTGCTCGCCGCGCCGCCCGGTCGCAGCATCCGCCGGGTGCTGACCGCCCAGCTGGAGAGCCAGCTCGGTGGCGTGCCGGGGGCGGCGGAGCAGCTCGCGCTCGTGGAGCAGGCTGCCGAGCGGTACGCGAACGGGGAGCCGATGGCGCCCGACGCCGCCCTCCCGGAAGGCGTGCGGACCGTGCTCGCGAGCTTCGACGCCCCGGCGAACCTCCCCTTCGCACGGGAGTTGTGGTCGGCGGATGCCGCGGCGCTGCTGCCCGAGGCCGCCATCCCCGTGCTGGTGCTGATCGGGAAGAGGGACGTGCAGGTGGATGCCGTGCTCGACGGCGGACCGCTGGAACAGGCGGCCGCGGGACGCGCGGACATCACGTTCGCCTACCCTGTGCACGCGAACCATGTGCTGAAGGAGGACGTGCGCTCCGACGCCGAGCGCGCGGCCGCACCGGGGAGCGGGTACAACGAGGAGGGGACGCGGCTCGACCCCGAGGCGGTCCACGTCATCCTGACCTGGCTGCGTCCGGTGCTCGACGCGGGCTGAGCAGCGGAGGCAGAGCGGCCGCTTCCGGTATCCTGGACTGATGCCCGCGCCGTCTGCGCGAGGCGAGAGCTGAATAGGGAGGCCGTCATGGACATCGAACTGAGTCTGCTGCGTGGGATCGAGAAGGAGAAGGCGATCCCCTTCGACGAGCTCGTCGCGATCATCGAGCAGGCCATCCTGACCGCCTACAACAAGCACGTCGCCGGCGACGGGCCAGCGCCCGATGGCGTGCGCGTCGACCTCGACCGCAAGACCGGTCACGTCGCCGTGCTGCAGGCCGTCACCGACGAGGAGGGCGCCGTCATCGGCGAGGAGGACGCGACTCCCGACGACTTCGGTCGTATCGCCGCCTTCGCCGCGAAGCAGGTCATCAGCCAGCGCCTCCGCGACATCGCCGACGACGCCGTGCTCGGCGAGTTCCGCGGCAAGGAGGGCGACATCGTCGCCGGGGTGATCCAGCAGGGGCCGAACCCGCGGATGATCCATGTCGACCTCGGCTCAGTCGAGGCGATCCTCCCGCCCGAGGAGCAGGTGCCCGGCGAGGAGTACACCCACGGCTCGCGCCTGCGCGTCTACGTCACCAGCGTCGCCAAGGGGCTCAAGGGTCCGCAGATCACAGTGTCGCGCACCCACCCCGGTCTGGTCCGCAAGCTGTTCGCGCTCGAGGTGCCCGAGATCGCCGGCGGCCTCGTGGAGATCGTCTCGCTCGCCCGCGAGGCCGGACACCGCACGAAGATCGCGGTGAAGGCCAACGACCCGTCAATCAACGCCAAGGGCGCGTGCATCGGCGAGCTCGGGCGCCGCGTCCGCGCCGTGACCGAGGAGCTGGCGGGGGAGAAGATCGACATCGTCGACTACAACCCCGAGCTCGCCGCCTTCGTCGCCAACGCGCTGTCGCCGGCCAAGGTCACGAGCTCGTTCATCCTCGACGCCGGCACCAAGGCCGTCCGTGCGCTGGTGCCCGACTACCAGCTGTCGCTGGCCATCGGCAAGGAGGGGCAGAACGCCCGACTCGCCGCCAAGCTCACCGGCGCCAAGATCGACATCCAGCCGGACAGCGTCCTCGACTGACAGGCCCCCGCTTCCCCGACTCGCGCCCCGCGCGGGCGAGTCGGGGTGAAACGCAGGTGTAAGATGGAACCCGTACGAACGTGCGTCGGTTGTCGCACGCGTGCTTCCCGCTCCGCCCTCCTCAGGGTGGTGTCCCAGAACAACGTCCTCATCATCGATGAGCATGCTGTGCTGCCGGGGAGAGGCGCGTGGGTCCATCCGACGCGGGACTGCATGGAGGCCGCTCTGCGGCGTCGTGCATTCGTGCGTGCTCTCCGCGTGTCCGGCGAACTGGACATGCAGACCATCGAGAAACGGCTGAACGGCTATGGAAACAAAGTGAACGGCTCGAGATGAGACCCGTCCGCGACTAATGGTCTGCCCTGTCTGGGCAGATCGACCCCAGACAGGAGAATTGTGGCTGGTAAACCACGCGTACATGAGATCGCCGCTGAACTCGGCGTCGACAGCAAGGTCGCTCTTGCGAAGCTCAAGGAACTCGGGGAGTTCGTCAAGAGCCCCTCGTCCACGATCGAGCCGCCGGTGGCGCGCAAGCTGCGCGCCGCGATCGAGTCGGATGCCTCGCTGAAGGCCTCCGCCGAGCCGGCGCCCGCCGCCAAGCCCGCGGCGAAGCCCGCAGCCAAGCCGGCCCCGACCCCCGGGCCCAAGCCCGGCCCGAAGCCCGCGCCCGAGGCGCCCGCCGCGGCTCCGGCCGCATCCGCGCCGGCTCCTGCCGCGCCCGCAGCGGCGACGCCGGCTCCTGCCGCGCCCGCAGCTCCTGCGGCGCCCAAGCCGGGTGACGGCTCTGCGCCGAAGCCCGGTGCTCCGCGTCCGGGCAACAACCCCTTCTCCTCCGCCCAGGGGATGGGTCAGCGTCCGACGGGTCCGCGCCCGGGCAACAACCCGTTCGCGTCGGCGCAGGGGATGGGCCAGCGCCCGACCCCCGGCAACATCCCGCGTCCGCAGGCGCCGCGTCCCGGCGCTCCGCGCCCGGGTGCTCCGCGCCCCGGCTCCCCCCGTCCCGGCGCTCCGCGCGGCGGACAGGGCGGTCGTCCCGGCGCACCGTTCCAGCAGCGTCCGGGTGGTCCCGGTCGTCCCGGTGGCGCCGGTGCGCCCGGTGCCGGTCCCGGCGCTCGTCCGGGCGGCGGCTTCGCCGGTCGTCCCGGCGGTGGAGGCGGCCGTGGCCGTGGTCCCGGCGGCGGTACCGCAGGTGCGTTCGGCAAGGGCGGCGGCAAGAGCAAGCAGCGCAAGTCGCGGCGGGCGAAGCGGCAGGAGTTCGAGATGCGGTCGGCGCCGGTCGTCGGCGGCGTCAACGTCTCGAAGGGCAACGGCGAGATCATCCGCCTTCGCCGCGGCGCGTCCATCGCGGACTTCGCGGACAAGCTCGAGGCTCTGAACGGGTACACCGTCCAGCCCGGAACGCTCGTCACGATCCTCTTCAACCTGGGCGAGATGGCCACGGCCACCGAGTCGCTCGACGAGGCGACCTTCGAGATCCTCGGCGAGGAGCTCGGCTACAAGATCCAGATGGTCTCGCCCGAGGACGAGGACAAGGAGCTCCTCGAGGGCTTCGGTCTCGACCTGGACGCCGAGCTCGCCGATGAGGATGACGACGACCTGGAGATCCGCCCGCCGGTCGTGACCGTCATGGGTCACGTCGACCACGGTAAGACGCGACTGCTCGACGCCATCCGTCAGACCAACGTCATCGAGGGCGAGGCCGGCGGCATCACCCAGCACATCGGTGCGTACCAGGTGTGGACCGAGCACGAGGGCATCGAACGCGCTATCACCTTCATCGACACCCCCGGTCACGAGGCGTTCACCGCCATGCGTGCCCGTGGTGCGCAGGTCACCGACCTCGCGATCCTCGTGGTCGCGGCCGACGACGGCATCATGCCGCAGACGGTGGAGGCGCTGAACCACGCCCAGGCGGCGAACGTGCCGATCGTGGTCGCGGTGAACAAGGTCGACAAGCCCGAGGCCAACCCGGCCAAGGTGCGCCAGCAGCTCACGGAGTACGGCCTCGTGGCCGAGGAGTACGGCGGCGACGTGATGTTCGTCGACGTGTCCGCTCGTGCGGGCACCGGCATCCAGGAACTCCTCGACGCCGTGCTGCTCACCGCGGACGCCGGTCTCGACCTGACGGCCAACCCGAACAAGGCCGCTCGCGGTGTCGCCATCGAGGCGAAGCTCGACAAGGGTCGCGGTGCCGTCGCCACGGTACTGATCCAGTCGGGAACGCTGCGGGTCGGCGATGCGATCGTCGCGGGCACCGCCTACGGGCGTGTGCGTGCGATGGCCGACGAGAACGGCGAGGCCGTGCTCGAGGCGTACCCGTCGCGTCCGGTGCAGGTGCAGGGTCTGAACTCGGTGCCGCGAGCCGGCGATGTGTTCATCGTCACCGACGAGGACCGCATGGCGCGCCAGATCGCCGAGAAGCGTGAGGCCGTCGAGCGCAACGCCCAGCTGGCCAAGGCCCGCAAGCGCATCTCGCTCGAGGACTTCACCCGTGCGCTCGAAGAGGGCAAGGTCGAGACGCTCAACCTCATCATCAAGGGCGACGTCTCGGGTGCCGTGGAGGCGCTCGAGGAGTCGCTGCTCAAGATCGAGGTCGACGACTCGGTGCAGTTGCGCATCATCCACCGCGGTGTCGGCGCGATCACCGAGTCCGACGTCAACCTGGCCACGATCGACAACGCGATCGTGATCGGCTTCAATGTGCGTCCCGACGCCAAGGCCCGAGAGGCGGCGTCGCGCGAAGGCGTCGACATCCGCTTCTACTCGGTCATCTACAACGCGATCGACGAGATCGAGAACTCCCTCAAGGGCATGCTCAAGCCGGAGTTCGAAGAGGTCCAGTCGGGCGTCGCCGAGATCCGCGAGGTGTTCCGCTCCTCGAAGTTCGGCAACATCGCCGGTGTCATCGTGCGCTCGGGAACCATCACCCGCAACGCGAAGGCACGCGTCATCCGCGACGGCGTCGTCATCGCCGATGGCCTGGCCATCGAGTCGCTGCGCCGCTTCAAGGACGACGTCACCGAGGTGCGTACCGACTTCGAGGCCGGAATCGGCCTCGGCAAGTACAACGACATCCAGGTCGGCGACGAGATCGAGACCACCGAAATGGTCGAGAAGCCTCGCGGCTGATCGGGTCCGATAGCCTTGGGCGTCCTCCCGCCGGTTCCTCAGGGGACCGAGGGGAGGGCGCCCGAAGGCATCTCAGAGGGAGAGAACAATGGCTGGTGAACGACAGGCCCGACTCGCGGACCGGATCCGCGTGATCCTCGCAGAACGGCTCGAGAAGGGACTGCGCGACCCGCGTCTGGGATTCGTCACGATCACCGACGTCCGTGTCAGCGGAGACCTCCAGCACGCATCCGTCTTCTACACCGTCCTCGGCACGGAGGAGGAGCGCGTGTCCAGCGGCGCGGCGCTGACCTCGGCGACGGGCATGCTCCGCAGCGAGGTCGGACGTCAGCTGAGCACCCGCCTCGTGCCCACGCTCGAGTTCATCCCCGACGCACTGCCGGAGAACGCCGACCACATCTCGGCGCTTCTGCGACAGGCGCAGGAGCACGACGCGGAGGTCGCTCGACTGGCGTCTTCCGCATCCCACGCTGGCGATGCGGACCCTTATCTGCGCACGGAGGACTCCGACGAGGATCGCTGATCCGTCTTTTGCTACTGTCTGCTGAGCGAGGAGGATCTCGCGAGGCTGGGGGGTCGGCATCGACGGGTCGGACGCGCACGGGAAAGCCTCGATCGCGGACCGTTTCGCGGATGAGGTGTTGGGGTCGCTGCTCGCTCGAGAGCTGAGCTGCGCCCCGCACGTGCTGGCGCGTCTCTCGGCCGAGCTCGGCGGCGATGCCGTGGCCATCTGCGAGACCGTCGCCGCCCTGGGCATCGCCGAGAGGCGCGGGATGCGACCGCTCCCCGCAGCCCTCCCGCTGGCGCCGTCGATCTCGACCCGCTACGCCGGCCTGACGCTGACGCCGCGCGATCTCGAGCTGCTCCTGGCCGCGGTGCTGTGTCTTCAGGGCGTCATCGATCCGCTCGTCGAGTTCGACGGACGTTCTCCCGAGCAGATCTCCTCCGGCGAGGTCGGTGCGCATCTCGAGCTGCACGCCGGGCGGGTGGCCTTCAGCGACCCGCGGCTCGCCGTGTGGATCCGTGCGCAGGCGGGCGTCGCCGCCGAGGCCGCCGTCCATGAGCGGCTCTCGGCCGTGTTCCGGGGGAGGGGCGACCACGTCAGCGCCGACTGGCACACGGCCAGGGCGGCGCTGCGGCAGAGACCGGATGCCGCCCCGGAGCTGATCCGCATCGCGAGGACGCTATCCGAGGCCGGGCACTCCGATCGCGCCCTGCTGATCGCCGGAGAGGCCGCGGCGCACGCGACAGGGGCCGAGAGGGACGACGCGCGGCTCCTCGCGGGAGTATCGGCGATCGCGTCGGGATATGCGGAGGAAGCGGCCGAGTGGCTCGGCGGGCTGTTCTCCGACGGCCTGGAGCGATACCGGCTGCAGGGTCTCAGCGGCCTCGTCGTCGCTCAGGCGCACCTCAGGGGTGCGGTTCCCGACGTGGATCCGATGTCGTTCCGACCGCGGACACGCGATCCCGACGACTGGTACTCGTGGGCGCGTGCGGCCGCCTTCGCGGCGGTGCTCTGCGCGGAGCGGGGCGACCGGCATGCCATGAGGTCCTGGGCGGATGCGCTGCGCGCGGCCACCGCCGAGGTGGGTGCGGAGCGGGAGCTGCGCGACCCGGTCATCGCTCTCGCGTGCCTCGTGATCGGCGACAGGGACGTCGACGACGTGCGCGGAACCGGTCCGCTCACGGGAGAGGTGCTGGGGGCACTGAGCGCGGCTGCCGACGGGGACATCGACCGCGGGCTTCGGCTGCTCCACGCCGGCGCCGCTGGTCTGGGCGAGCGCAGCGATCCCTTCGTCGCCGGATTCGAGCACAGCCCTCTCGCGCACGCCTATCGTGCGGTGACGGAGACGCTCCTGCTGTGCTGGCGCGGCGACGTCTGGGCCGCCAGGGACAGGTTGCGCGCGGCGAGCCTCGCACTCCCCGTCGCACTCCCGTTCGCGGGGCTCGGGGTGGTGCTGGCCCGACGGCTCGACCTCGTCGTGTGCGGGAGGGTGACACCCCTCGCGTCAGCGCTCACCGCCTCCCTTCCACGACCGTCCGACATCGATCGTCACGTCGACCGGGGGATTCAGGCCTATCTCTCCGGGGATCTCGACGAGGCGGCGTCATGCCTGCGGCTCTGGAGGGAGCGGGGGAGCAGGGGGAATCCGCTCGCCGGCTCCGGACTCGAGGAGATCGCCGCGCCGGAGGAGGGGGACGCTCCGGCGCATGGTGCAGAACCTCCAGAGGTCGTGCTCGCCCGCCGACTGAGATCACGGATCGCCGCCACGACGGATGCCGGGTGGCGCACGGACTCGGGGGCCATCGCGGAGTCCGCGCTCTCGATCGCCTCCCCCTTCGCCCGCGCACGGGCGGAGGCGATGATCGGCGCGAGGTTCGCGATCCGTGATCGTCCGGCGGAGGCGGTCGCGCATCTGCGCACGGCCGAGCGTCTGTTCGAGGAGTCCGGTGCCCGCGCCTGCGCCGCCGCGGTGGCCTCCAGGATCGACCGGCTGACCTCCGACACGGATGCCGGCGCCGTGCGGGATCCCTTGGCGGTCTGCAGGACGCTGTGGGCACCGATCCTGACGGCGAGGGAGCTGGACGTCGCGATGCTCGCCGCGGGCGGGGCGTCGAATCGCGACATCGGCGGTGCGCTCCGGGTCTCGGTGCGCACCGTCGAGGTGCACCTGGGGCGGGCGTTCGCCAAACTCGACGTGCGCACCCGGGTTGAGCTCACCGTGCTCGCACACCGCACGGCACGGCGTCGCTAGATCATCGCGGGAGCGAGAGGCCGTCGCCGTCGGCCTCGGCGAGACCGTCGACGATCAGGGAGTCGATGGCACGGTCGCGCTGGCGAGGATCCGGCCAGTCGGGCAGCACGGCGTCCAGGGGCACGGGCTCCGGCGCGGCCTCGCGCAGCATCCGGAGCACCGCGCCGCGTGCCTGGCGGTCGGAACCCTCGAAGGAGGCCTGGCGCCTGCGGGTGTCTCCGGTATCCGGACGCCCGGCCACGACCCAGGCGCACGACGACTCGAGGGGGCACTCAGGGCAGCGGGGGGCTCGGGCGGTGCAGACGGTCGCACCGAGTTCCATCGCGGCGGCGTTGACCACGGCCGCATCGGCGGCGGACGCGGGGAGCAGGGACTCCATGAGAGTCAGGTCGCGTCGCGACGGCGGCCCCGGGTGGGCGAGCCCTTCGACGGCACGGGCAAGCACGCGCCGTGTGTTGGTGTCGACGACGGGATGCCTGTCCCCGTACGCGAACACGGCGACGGCCCGCGCGGTGTAGTCGCCGATGCCGGAGAGGGCGAGGAGGGCCTGCACGTCCCGAGGCACGGCGCCGCCGTGCCTCTCCGTGATCTCGACCGCCGCGCGATGCAGCCAGAGGGCACGGCGCGGATAGCCGAGGTTCGCCCACTGGTGCACCACCTCGGCGGGGGTCGCCGATGCGAGGGCTGCGGGCGTCGGCCAACGTTCGAGCCAGGCCTCGAGGTGCGGTATCACACGGTTGACGGGCGTCTGCTGCAGCATGAACTCGCTGACGAGCGTTCCCCACGCGCCGAACTCGTCATGGAACACGCTCCGTCGCCAGGGCAGGTCGCGGGCGGCGTTTCTGTACCATTCAGGCAGGGACGTGGCCACTGCGGGGGCAGCGGGCGTGATCGGGAGCACCTCGACAGCCTAGGCGACTCGTCCGGAACCGGAGGATGAAGCTATGAGAACCACGTCGTTCACGACCACGGTCGCGATCCTCATCGCGGCGGGGATGCTGGTGGGGTGCGCGCCCACGACGCCTCAGCCCACGCCGTCGGCGGATCCGACGGACACGACGACACAGGCGCCGTCGCCGACTCCGACGTCGTCGCCGACCGCCGACCCCGCCGATCCCGCCACGTGGACGATCACCGACGAGGGCGTCGGGCCGATCGGGATCGGAGGCGACCTGGCGACGACGCTGGGAGCGTTGGCCGACGGCTGGACGAACGACACCGCGAACTGCGCGTGGACCGCGTGGTGGAGTTCCGCCGACGACGCCTACGGGATCTACATGGTCCGCGGTACGGAAAGCGACAGTGCACCGATCCGCGAGGTCTCCGTGTACACCGCGTCGGAGGCCCCTGTGGCCGTCGACGGCCCCCGCACCGCCGAAGGGCTCGGCATCGGTGCCACCAAGGCCGAGGTGCTCGCGGCCTACCCCGATGCGCAGCAGGGGACGGCGCAGATCGGCGGAGGCTCCTGGATCAGGCTCGCCGGCACGGGGGAGGCGCACGTGTTCTTCGAGTACCGCGAGGGACTCGACGCCGCGTCGGACGTCGTCGTCACGACCGGCGCGGAGCCGTCCTACGAGGTGTGCGGCTGATGCCCACCGGCCCCGTAGGCTGGAGGGATGGTCCTGCCAGGCATCCTCCTCGTAGACAAACCGGCTGGACTCACCAGCCATGACGTGGTCGCCCGGACCCGACGGGCCTTCGGGACCCGCAAGGTCGGGCACGCGGGGACACTCGATCCCATGGCGACCGGGCTGCTGGTCATCGGGATCGAGGGGGCGACGAGACTGCTCACCTACATCGTGGGGGCGGACAAGACCTACACCGCGACGATCCGTCTCGGCCGGTCCACGACCACCGACGACGCCGAGGGCGAGATCGTCGCGACCGCGTCTGCGGAGGCCGTCGCCGGGATCACGGGCGAGCGCATCGACGCGGGCGTCCGTGCGCTGACCGGAGCGATATCCCAGGTTCCGAGCTCCGTCTCCGCCATCAAGGTCGACGGTCGTCGCGCCTACGACCGCGTGCGCGCGGGAGAGGAGGTCGTCCTCGCAGCGCGCGACGTCGTCGTGTCGCGCTTCGACGTCCTCGCCCGCCGCGACGGGGCTGAGGGCGTCGACCTCGACGTGATCGTCGACTGCTCGTCCGGAACGTACATCCGCTCGCTCGCCCGTGACCTCGGGGACGACCTGGGCGTCGGCGGGCATCTGACCGCCCTCCGTCGCACCCGCGTGGGCGACTTCGACGTCGCGGACGCCGCGGCGATCGAGTCGCTGGACGGCGCCGTGTTGCTCTCGCCCGCCGCGGCGGCCGTGCGGGTGCTGCAGGAGCTCCCCGTGTCGGCCGACGAGGCGCGCGACCTCCGCCACGGCAAGAGGCTGGCGGGGCAGGCCTCGCGTCTGGACGGCGCCCTGGCCGCGGCCATCGACCAGGACGGCGTTCTCGTGGGCGTGGTGGAGAAGCGCGGGGCCGACCTCAAGAGCGCGATGAACATGCCGGAGGCGACCCGATGATCCTGTGGCTCACGATCCTGCAGATCGCAGTGGCGGTCGCCGCCGGCGTCTTCTGCGTCACCCTCGGACTCGCGGGTCGTCGTCCGAGCGACTACTCCGTCGGGGCGCTGGCCCTGGTGGAGGTGCTGCTCGTCGTCCAGGTGGTCGTCGCGATCGTCTCCCCGCTCGCCGGGAACCCGCCGACCGGCGATCTGCTCGAGTACTGGGTGTACCTCGTCTCCGCCGTGCTGCTCCCGGTCGGCGCCGTGCTGTGGGCGTTGATGGAGCGCAGCAGGTGGAGCACGGTGATCCTCGGCGTCGCCGGCCTCGCCATCGCCGTCATGCTGTGGCGCATGCAGGTCATCTGGACCGTCCAGGTCGCCTGAGCGCGGCTGCCCCTGCGTCGCCGCAACTAGGATGGATGCAGCTATGAGCACCGTCCCCTCCTCCCGCATGACCGGAATCGGTCGAGTCCTCGTCGTCGTCTACGCGGTGATGGCCTTGGCCGCGACCGGCCGGAGCTTCGTGCAGATCGTGCGTCGCTTCGACGAGGCGCCGCTGGCGTACTCGCTGTCCGCACTCGCCGCCGTGGTGTACATCCTCGCCACCCTCGCGCTGGTGCTCGCGCGCCGCCGAGGCTGGTATACGGTCGCGTGGGTCTCCATCGTGTTCGAGCTCACCGGGGTCCTGGTGGTCGGCCTGCTCAGCCTCCTCCTGCCCGAGCTCTTCCAGCACGAGACGGTGTGGTCGCTGTTCGGGCGCGGGTACCTGTTCATCCCGCTCGTGCTCCCGGTCTTCGGCATCTGGTGGCTGCGCACCCACCGTCCCGCCGCCGCTGCGGCCCTGGTCGATGCCGAGGTGACCGCATGATCGTCTTCCGCGATCCCGCGGAGGTGCCGACCGGATTCGGGCCGTCTGTGGTGGCGATCGGCAAGTTCGACGGGGTCCACGCGGGTCATCGAGCCGTGATCGGGCGGCTCAAGGAGAAGGCGGAGGCGTCGGGCGCCCGATCGGTGGCCGTGACCTTCGACCGCAACCCGCTCGCGGTGCTGCGCCCCGACCGCTGCCCGGAGAACGTCGTGACCGTGGATCGCAAGCTCGAGCTCCTGGGAGAGCTGCAGCTCGACGCGGCCCTCGTGCTGACCTTCGACGAGCAGCTCGCTGCGCGGAGCGCCGAGGACTTCGTGACCGACATCCTGGTGGCGGCGCTCGGGGTCTCGGCCGTGCTCGTGGGGGAGGACTTCCGCTTCGGTCACGGCGGCGCCGGCACGCCCGAGCTGCTCCGCCGGATGGGCCCGGAGCACGGGTTCACGGTCGAGGTGGTCGACGAGGTCTACCTCGCGGGGTCCGGGCGCAGGGTGTCGTCGACGTGGATCCGCGAGCTCCTCATCGAGGGCGACGTCACGACGGCGGCCGAGGCCCTCGGTCGCAGCGTCGACGTGCGCGGCGAGGTCGTGCACGGCCTCAAGCGGGGCAGGGAGCTCGGCTTCCCGACCGCCAACCTGTCGGCGGCCGTCGACTCCTTCGTCCCCGCCGACGGCGTCTACGCGGGGTGGCTGGTCGATCACGACACCGGCATCCGCCATCCCTCCGCGATCTCCGTCGGCACCAACCCCACGTTCGACGACGTGCTGGTGCGCCAGGTCGAGGCCCACGTGATCGGGGAGACCGACCTGGACCTCTACGGCCACGACGTCACGGTCGAGTTCGTGGAGCGCCTCCGCGGCATGGTGGCCTTCGAGGGCATCGAGAAGCTCATGCGCCAGATGGCGCAGGATGTCGAGGATGCCTCGCGTGTCCTGTCTGCGCAGCCGTGACCTCGATGGCGTAGACTGGCGCACGATCGCCGACGATCCTCGCGCGTCCTTCGCGCATCGTCGGAGATCAGTTCTGCTGTTCGTACGGTCCTGGTTCACCCACACGCGGACACACCGAACGCCGCTGACGCATCCGAGCGTCCGGCCTTCACGCTCAGGAGGAGCATGCCGACCACGGCAACCGCCGCCACGCGGCGCAAGAAGACGTCCCGTCGCGACGACGAGGCACCCCTCATCCCGATCCTCGCCCGCAAGGTGCGCGAGATCGAGGCCAAGTCGCAGCGGGGCAAGCTGGGCCCGACGAACCGGGTCAAGTTCCAGGTGATCGCCTTCCTGGTGCGCGAGGAGCGCGCCAGGGTGAAGGCGGATGCCGTGATCGGCGACGCCGCGCGCGCCGAGCTGCTCAAGCGGCTGGACGGGGTCGCGACGATCCTCGCCAAGACCGCGGCCCGCGACACCTCCCTCATCCAGCTGCTCGAGGCGGATCAGGCGACGTCTCCGGTCGCCAAGCGGATGCGGCGCGACTGGCTGCTCGAATCCGGCGCTGAGCTCGCACCGGAGGAGCTCATCATCGCCGACGCCGCTCCGGTGCAGGCCCCTGTCGTGCCCGCCGCGATCGCCGAGCGCCAGGTGACGCCGCCGTCGGTCGAGTCGAGGCAGCTCGCCAACCCCTTCCTCGCCCCCGACCTCACGCCGCGGGTCACCACCACCCCGCGCCGTCGACTCGACGGGTGGGAGCTGATGGGGCCGCTCTACAAGGCCTTCGAGACCGGGGCCGGTGGTGCGGCGGCGACCATGGAGCTGCCGCCCGCGCCCGAGTTCGACCACGTGTCGCCTAAGGGCCTCGACGTGATGGTGCATCAGTCGCGCTTCCTCGAGGCCGTGCGCGGAGGGCACCGCAGCTTCCTGCTCGCCGACGAGCCCGGCCTCGGCAAGACCGCGCAGTCGGTGCTCGCGGCATCCGTCGCCGGCGCCTACCCGCTGCTCGCCGTGGTGCCGAACGTCGTCAAGATGAACTGGGCTCGCGAGGTCGAGCGGTGGACGCCGCAGCGACGTGCAACGGTGATCCAGGGGGACGGCGACGACATCGACGCCTTCGCCGACGTCTTCATCGTCAACTACGAGATCCTCGACCGGCATCTCTCGTGGCTCGCCTCGATCGGACTGCGCGGCATGGTCGTCGACGAGGCCCACTTCATCAAGAACCTCTCGTCGCAGCGGTCGCAGAACGTGCTGTCGCTGGCATCGCGCGTGCGCGAGCGGACCCCCGGCGGCAAGCCGCTGATGCTCGCGCTCACGGGTACGCCGCTCATCAACGACGTCGAGGACTTCGACGCGATCTGGCGTTTCCTCGGCTGGACGACGGGGGAGAAGCCGGGGCCCGAGCTCATGGAGAAGCTCGACGCCACCGGCTTTACTCCCGCGGACAAGGCGTTCTACCCCGAGGCCCGCGATGCGGTGATCTCGATGGGGATCGTGAGACGCAAGAAGAAGGACGTCGCCGCCGATCTGCCGGACAAACTCATCGCCGACCTGCCGGTGCAGCTCGATGACGAGTTCGGCCGCAGCATCCGTCAGGCGGAGCGCGAGCTGGGCGAGCGTCTGGCGGCCCGCTACCGTCGCATCATCGAGGCCCGCGGCGATCGCGGCCTCGCGCCGGGCGAGATCGACGAGGACATCGTGCGCCTGGTCGCGCAGAACGAGCTGGAGGAGTCGAAGGCCGCGGGGACCGGGGGCGACAACGTCTTCACGATGGTGCGCCGCATCGGCCAGGCCAAGGCCCAGCTCGCGGCCGACTACGCCGCGCAGCTGCAGCGCTCGGTCGGCAAGGTCGTGTTCTTCGCCAAGCACATCGATGTCATGGACCAGGCGGAGGCGCACTTCGCGGCCGCCGGCATCCGTGCGGTCTCGATCCGCGGCGACCAGACGTCAACGGCGCGCCAGCAGGCGATCGACGACTTCAACGGCGACCCCGGCGTCGGCATCGCGGTCTGCTCGCTCACCGCGGCCGGCGTCGGACTCAACATGCAGGCGGCGTCGAACGTCGTGCTCGCCGAGCTGTCGTGGACGGCCGCCGAGCAGACCCAGGCGATCGACCGCGTGCACCGCATCGGTCAGGACGAGCCGGTCACGGCGTGGCGGATCATCGCCGCGCACACGATCGACACGAAGATCGCCGAGCTGATCGATCAGAAGCAGGGTCTCGCGGCTCGCGCCCTCGACGGGGAGGCCGTCGACGAGGTCGCAGGCGAGCCCGTGCAGCTCGCCGCACTCATGCACCTGCTGCGGGAAGCGCTCGGCGCAGCCTGAGAAAAGGGGCGTTAAGAACCGTTGTTCTTGACGCCCTTTTCTCATTTTTCGGGGACGGATTTCGAATTTCTCACGGATCGTCTCTGTTCGGCGTCAAGATTCCTCGTTTTCGACGTTCGGAATGGCGGCAGGATGCTCGGTGCCGCTAGTGTCGATCGCAGGCAGCGTCGCCTCACATCCCCCTTTCCCGAACGTCTGAAGGCAGCAGCATGAAGATCGGCATCCTGACGAGCGGCGGCGACTGCCCCGGACTCAACGCGGTCATCCGCGGCATCGTGCTCAAGGGCACCACCACGTACGACCTGGAGTTCGTCGGCATCCGCGACGGATGGCGCGGGGTCGTCGACGGCGACTTCTTCCCGCTCACCCGCCACGAGGTGAAGGGCCTGTCCAAGGTCGGCGGCACGATCCTCGGCACCAGCCGCACGAACCCCTACGAGGGGCCGCGCGGCGGGGCGGAGAACATCGCCAAGACGCTCGCGAAGCACAACATCGACGGCATCGTCGCGATCGGCGGCGAGGGGACGCTCGCCGCGGCCAACCGCCTGGCGAACGACGGCATCAATGTCATCGGCGTCCCGAAGACGATCGACAACGATCTGCGCGCGACCGACTACTCGTTCGGCTTCGACACCGCGGTCAACATCGCCACCGACGCGATGGACCGCCTGCGCACCACCGGCGACTCGCACCAGCGTTGCATGGTCGCCGAGGTCATGGGCCGCCACGTCGGATGGATCGCCCTGCACGCAGGCATGGCCGCCGGCGCGCACGTGGTGTGCATCCCCGAGGTCCCGATGTCGCTCGACGACATCTGCGCCCTGGTGACGAGCGCGTTCGACCGCGGGCGCGCGCCCCTCGTCGTGGTGTCGGAGGGATTCACCCTCACGGGCATGGAGGAGGCGTACAGCGACAAGGGGCTGGATGCGTTCAACCGCCCCCGTCTGGGCGGTATCAGCGAGGTCCTCGCCCCGGAGATCGAGCGCATCACGGGCATCGAGACCCGCTCGACCGTGCTCGGCCACATCCAGCGCGGAGGCTCGCCGTCCGCCTTCGACCGGGTGCTCGCCACGCGCCTGGGCCTGCACGCGGCAGATGCGCTGATCACCCGTTCCTGGGGCAAGATGGTCGCCCTGCGCGGCACCGACATCGTCAAGGTGCCGTTCGCCGAGGCGCTCGGCGAGCTCAACACCGTCCCTCGCGAGCGCTACGACGAGGCCGCGGCGCTCTTCGGCTGAGCGCGCGGCGGATTCGCCGTCTCACCGGAATCAGGAAGACCGCGCGAGAACAGGATGCCGTACGGCATCCCTCCTGATCTCGGGCGGTCTTCCTGTTGTCGGCCTGCTCTCATGCATGATGGAGACCCTGCGCGATGGCCGTCCGTACGATCTCCTGCACGAACTGAGGCTGGAAGAACACTTGGTGATGGTCGAACCGGAGCACCGTGTAACCGCGCACGCGCAGCCGCGCGTCGGCCGCCAGGTCACGGCGCCGGCTGGCCGGGTCGCTGTGGAAGGCGAATCCGTCAAGTTGGATGACGAGACGATCACCGATCAGGGCGTCGACACGCCGTCCGTCGACCGCCGCCTGCTGTCGGACCACGATCCCGATCGCCCGCATGAGGATCACGAACTCGGTCTCCAAGCCGGAGTCTGAAAGGTGTGACGCGATGTCGGCGAGGCGCTGCGCACGCCTGCTCCGCCACACGACCCGATGCAGGATGTCGGGATGTACGAGCTTCTTGTTGAGCGCGGACTCCCAGATCGCCAGTGCCGCGGCCGTCTCCTGGCATCGCGCGACGTGATGGAGGATGTTGAGCAGCGGATCCACGGGCGACCTACGCGCCGCGGGGGCAGGCCCGCGCGACCAGTGCGGTTGCAGGCCGGCGGACGGCAGTCGACTGGCGCTGCGCGGCACCCACACGTGCACGTCCGGGCCGCGTGGAGCCCACAGTCCCATCCGCTCCGCTGCGCTGATGCACGTCACACGACCGCCGGCGGCGACGGCGGCAAGCACGGAGGGGTCACAGTCGCGCAGCGCGATCCAGGAGCGCCGGACGCGCATCATCCGTCCGCTCGTGACGGCTTTCGCCACCGCGTGCGTGCTGAATCCCAGGGCGTAGAGATCGGAGGTGTGCGCGATGCCGTCGTGTCGGCGCAGCCATTCGTCGATGAGCATCCGCCCACCTTGCCGTTCGGGTACCGGCGACGGGCCGGATAGGCGCCGTTGTGGGCGGAATACTGCTTATCGGCCGACGTGGAGGAGGGGCCGCCAGCGCGTGAAACCAGGAAGATCGCTCGAGAACAGGATGCCGTGCGACATCCGTCCTGATCTCGGGCGGTCTTCCTGTTCTCGGGCGGCGCGGCGCCGAGGATCAGTCGGCGAGGCCCAGCACGTCGAGCATCCACGCGAGCTCGAACGCCCGCTCCTTCCAGGAGTTGTACCGGCCGCTGACACCGCCGTGGCCCGCGACCATCTCGCACTTCAACAGGACATCGGATGCTCCCGCCTCGCGCAGTCGTGCGATCCACTTCGCCGGCTCGACGTACATCACGCGCGAGTCGTTCAGCGAGGTCACCGCGAGGATGCGGGGATAGCGCTCCCCGTCGCGCACGTTCTCGTAGGGCGTGTACGACTTCATGTAGGCGTACACCTCGGCGTCGTGCAGCGGATCGCCCCACTCGTCCCACTCGATGACGGTGAGCGGCAGCGACGGATCGAGGATCGTCGTGAGGGCGTCGACGAACGGCACGGCGGCGAGGATCCCGGCGAACGATGAGGGGGCGAGGTTCGCGACGGCGCCCATGAGCAGCCCGCCGGCGCTCCCGCCCTCCGCGACCAGCCGATCCGCGGCAGTGACCCCGGTCGAGATCAGGTGCTCGGCGCAGGCCACGAAGTCCGTGAAGGTGTTCCGCTTGTGCAGGAGCTTCCCCTCCTCGTACCACTGCCTGCCCATCTCGCCGCCGCCGCGCACATGAGCGACGGCGAAGACGACGCCCCTGTCGAGCTCCGAGAGCCTGGCGACCGAGAAGCCGGGATCGATGGAGTGCTCGTACGAGCCGTAGCCGTACAGGTGCACGGGACGAGCCTCGGCGCCGGGTTCGCCGAACGAGCGCTTCCACACCAGCGAGATGGGCACGCGCGTGCCGTCGGATGCCGTGGCCCAGTCACGTCGCTGACCGTAGTCCTCGGGGGAGTAGCCTCCGAGGACGGCGACCTGCTTGCGCATCACCAACTCGCGCGTCGCCAACTCGAGCTCGTACACCGTGCCGGGTGTCACGAACGAGGTGTAGCCGAGGCGCAGGAAGGGCGAGTGCCACTCGGGGTTCCCGCTCACCCCGGCCGAGTACAACGGCTCGTCGAACGCGATGTCCTCGGTCGTCCCCGTCGCGTAGTCCAGAAGAGCGACGCGCTCGAGGCCCTCGCTGCGGTACTCCACCGTCGCGAAGTCGCGGAAGGTGTCGATGCCGAGCAGTCGGCGCCCCGGCGTGTGCGGGAGCACCACCGTGCGCTCTCCTTGCGGGTCGGATGCAGGCACGGAGACGAGCTCGAAGTCGAGGGCGTCCTGGTTGTGGAGCACGTACAGCCGGTCGGCGCCGTCGACGACCGCGTGCTCGATCGAGTACTCGACGCCCTCCGTGCGGGGCCAGACGAGCAGCGGCTCGGCGGTGACGTCGCCCTCCAGGTCGACGAGGTACTCCTCGCTGGTGATGCTGGAGCCCACGCCGATCACGAGATAGCGGCGGCTGCGGGTGATGCCGGCGCCGAGCCAGAACTTCTCGTCGGGCTCATGGAACAGCCTCACATCGTCGGCGACCGGGGTGCCGATGCGATGCAGCCACAGGGTGTCCGGGCGCCAGGCCTCGTCGCGGGTCGTGTAGAGCACGCCGGTGCCGTCGGGGGTGAAGAACGCGCCGCCGGTGTTCGGGATCTCGTCGGGGAGCGTCTCTCCGGTGACGAGGTCGCGCACGCGTACGGTGTAGAGCTCGTCACCTTCGAAATCGGTGGACCACAGCAGCTTCGTGGCGTCGTCGGTGGTGTCGAACGCTCCGAGGGAGAAGAACTCGTGCCCCTCGGCCTCGATGTTGCCGTCGAGGAGCACGACCTCGCCGGGCACGGGCGTCCCGGGCGTCAACACGGGCGGCGTCCACTCCCCGGGCGAGGCCGCGGTGCGGCAGTGGATCGCGTACTGGGACCCCTCCTCCGTGCGGCTGAAGTACCACCAGTCGCCGCGGCGCGTCGGCACCGAGAGGTCGGTCTCCTGCACGCGGTCCTTGATCTCGCCGAACAGCGTCTCGCGCAGCGGGGCGAGGTGCGCCGTGCGCGCGTCCGTGTACGCGTTCTCCGCCTCGAGGTGCGTGATGACCTCGGCGGATTCCTTGTCGCGCATCCACTCGTAGGGATCCTCGAAGACGTCTCCGTGGTGCGTGCGGACGGTCGGGCGGCGGGCTGCGATGGGAGCATCAGTCACCGTTACACGCTAGTCGAGGTCGAGTTGACCGGCATCGAGGAGGGTGGGAGGATTTATCGGGGCCGGTTAACGGAAGTCAAACCCACGGTGAACTCTTCGTTCGTCACGTCGATCCCGTCGACACGCATCTTCTTCCCAACGACCGAAAGCGAACGGTGGAAACCGCAGCCCTCATCGTCGTGCTGGTGATCGCACTGGCACTCTTCTTCGACTTCACCAACGGGTTCCACGACACGGCGAACGCCATGGCGACACCCATCGCCACCGGAGCGCTCAAGCCCAAGACGGCGGTGATCCTGGCCGCGGGGCTGAACCTCGTCGGCGCGTTCCTGTCGACCGAGGTCGCCAAGACCGTGTCCGGCGGCATCGTGAACGAGGCCGACATCTCGCACTCGCTGCTCCCGGCGCTCATCTTCGCCGGTCTGATCGGCGCCATCACCTGGAACATGCTGACCTGGCTGCTCGGACTGCCGTCAAGCTCCTCTCACGCGCTGTTCGGCGGCCTGATCGGCGCCACGCTCGTGGGCGTGGGTGCGGCCGGCATCAACTTCGGCGTCGTGATGTCGAAGGTCGTGCTCCCCGCGCTGATCGCTCCGCTCACCGCGGCGCTCATCGCGTTCGCGGCGACGAAGATCGCCTACGGCATCACCCGTCGCTACGACGGCAAGCCCGACGGCCGCTCCGGCTTCCGCTGGGGGCAGATCTTCACGTCGTCGATGGTCGCGTTGGCGCACGGCACCAACGACGCGCAGAAGACGATGGGCGTCATCACGCTCGCCCTGATCACCGTCGGCTGGCAGGACACGGACGAGCCGCTGTGGGAGGTCAAGGTGGCCTGTGCCGTGACCATCGCCCTCGGCACCTACCTCGGCGGCTGGCGCATCATCCGCACACTGGGCAAGGGCCTCACCGAGGTCAAGCCGGCGCAGGGCTTCGCGGCCGAGAGCTCCACCGCAGCCACGATCCTCGCCTCCAGCGCCCTCGGCTTCGCGCTGTCGACCACCCAGGTGGCCTCCGGCTCGGTCATCGGCTCCGGCCTCGGCCGCCGCGGCTCCGTCGTGCGCTGGCGCACCGCCGGCCGCATCGCCCTCGGCTGGCTGCTCACGCTCCCCGCGGCCGCAGCAGTGGGCGCTCTCGCCGCCGTGCTGGTCGTGTGGCTCGGCATGACGGGAGTCGTGATCGATGCGATCCTCGCGGTGGCGATCATCGTCGGCCTCTTCCTGCGTTCCCGCCGCAACGAGGTCAACCACGCGAACGCGATGAGCGACGTGGCCGTCTCCGGCCACGCGGTCGACCTGCCGGACGAGCCCGGGCCCACGCGCCGGCGCACCCGCATCGAGTTCGAGCGCGCCCAGGCGAAGGCAGAGCGCAAGGCCGCTGAGGCCGAGCGGGCGGTGCGCCGCGCACGCAAGCTCGAGAAGCAGGTCGGCAAGGGCCCCGAGGTCAAGGCGGCGCGCAAGGCCGCCGAGCACGCGGAGCGCAAGCTCGCCGAGGCGGAGCAGGCCGCCCAGGAGTGGGAGGTCCTCGTCGCGAGCCGCAGGGCACGAGCCGAGTTGGCCGAGTGGGAGGCCGCCAACGGCGTGTCCCCGGAGGAGGGTCGCTGATGGGCATCGAGATCAACTGGCTCGCCTTCGTGCAGGTGTTCGCCGCGGCGCTCCTCGGTGCAGTGGCGATCGTCACGTTCTACGCGCTCGGCCTGCGGATGCTGGTCAGGGCGGGACGCATCCCGCTGGTCACCCCCGCGGAGTTCACCGACGCGATCACCGTGATCAGCGAGAAGGAGCTCAAGCGGGCGGCCAAGCAGGCGGCGAAGGCGGCCAAGAAGAGCCCGCTCACCGACGGGCAGAAGGGCCTCGCCCTCGTGGCGGCTTACGCGTGCTTCGCGGTCTGCGGCCTCGCCGTCCTCGGCGGCATCACGCTCATCGTCGTCGGTCACTGAGCTGTGGCGCCGACGGCGGATCCCGTCGGCGACGGGGTGGCGCCGTTCGCGCCCGGCGTCCGTGACCTGGACACGTGGCGTCAGCCCAGGAGGCCGCGCACGAGGTCGTCGATGATCTCGTCGGTGGAGCGCTCCGGCTCGATCGGAGTGGTCAGGCGGTCCAGCAGCAGCCCGTCGATGGCGTAGTGGAAGAGCGCGATCTCGTGTCGCCCCCCTGGCAGTCCCGCGCCGGCGTTGAACGCGACGTCGCCGTCGAACCCCGCGCGCTGCCACGCGCCGATCACCGCGGCGACCTCGGGGCGTCGGCTGCTCTCCAGCCGCAGCTCGAACAGCGCGATGGTCACGTCGCGGTCATCGGTGAGACGGCGCACGATGTCGCGCAGGTAGTCGGCGAACAGTGCCGAGCTCGGTGCGTCGGCCGCGCGCCGCGCGAGATCCTCCGCGGTGGGGGCGAGTCGCTCGCCGATGCGCTCCACCAGTCCCGCGATCAGCGCATCACGGCTGCGGAAGTAGTTCGACGTGGTGCCGGTGGGTACGCCGGCCGTGAGGTCGACGGCACGGTGCGTGAGTCCGCGGGAGCCGTCCCTGGCGAGCACGGTCAGCCCGGCGTCGGCGAGGGCGCGGCGGCGGGAGTCGTTCTTGGCCATGAGCACACTCTAGCGCGACCACTACAGGTGATGTAGTCTCCATTCACGACAGATGTTGTGAATGGAGAATGATGCGAGAACTGGTCTACTACGTCGCCGTGAGTCTCGACGGGTACATCGCCGGACCCGAGGGGCAGTTCGACGCACTGCTCGGCGAGGGCGATCACATGGCGGCGATCAACGAGCGCTTCGGCGACACCGTGCCGACCGACATCGCCGACGCTCTGGGCGTGTCCCGCGACGGCGGCATGTTCGACACGGTCCTCATGGGATGGAACACCTACGCCGTCGGGCTGCCCTTCGGCGTCACGAGCCCGTATCGGCACCTGCGCCAGATCGTCTTCTCCCGCTCCCACGAGGCGGCGGGGGAGAACCTGGAGGTCACGGATGCCGACCCCGTCGAGACCGTGCGCGCGCTCAAAGCGGAGGAGGGCGGGGCGATCTGGCTCTGCGGAGGGGGTGAGCTCGCCGCCGCGCTGGCCGACGAGATCGATCGGCTCGTGCTCAAGCGCAACCCGTTGCTCTTCGGAGACGGCATCCCGCTGTTCGGCCGCCGTGCCTATCGTCCGCGCCGGTTCGCCGAGGTCGGCACGACGGCGTTCGGATCCGGAGTCGTGCTCTCGGAGTACGTGCCGGCCCGGCGCTGACGAGCCAGGCCGCGGGATTCCGGCCCGCGGCCTAGGCTGGGCACATGCCGGAGCCCCAGGAGTCGGAGTTCGTGTTCGGTCGGCATCGACCGGCATCGCACGTCATCGTCCATGTCAGCGATCCGCACTTCCTCGCCGGCGGAGCCCGGCTCGGCGGGCGGTACGACGTCGAGGCCAACTTCGCCCGCACGCTGAAGGCGATCGCCGCGGTCCATCCGCATCCCTCGGCCATCGTCGTCACCGGAGACCTCGCCGACCTCGGCGAGCCGGACGCCTACCGGCGACTGCGCGAAGCCGTCGAACCGGTCGCCGCCGAGCTCGGCACCGTCGTCGTCTGGGTGGCGGGCAATCACGACGAGCGCCCCGCGCTGCGTCAAGGGCTGCTCGATCTGGCGCCCACCGAAGACCCGGTGACGGGTGTCTGGGACCTCGACGGGCTGCGTGTGGTCGCCCTCGACACGAGCGTGCCGGGGTGGCATCACGGCGACCTGGACCGGGCGCAGCTCGACTGGCTGGCCGGAGTGCTCGCCGAGCCCGCGCCGCACGGCACTCTCCTCGCCATGCACCACCCGCCGCTCCCCAGCCACCTCCCGCTCTTCGACATCCTCGAGCTGCGACACCAGGACGAGCTCGCCGAGATCGTGCGCGGCAGCGATGTGCGCGGCATCCTCGCCGGCCACCTGCACTACTCCTCGCACGGGACCTTCGCGGGCGTGCCCGTCAGCGTGGCCTCGGCGACCTGTTACACCATGAACGTCGCACTGCCCGCCGCCGAGGTCAACGGCATGGACGCGGCGCAGGCCTTCCAGCTGGTGCACGTGCACCCGGACACGATCACGCACACCGTCGTGCCGGTGACCGACGCCGACACGGGCACGTACTTCTCCCGGGAGTGGCTCGAGCGGATGTCGCTGCTCACAGAAGAGGGACGGCTCGACGCCTTCTCGCGCAAACCTGGGCGTTGAGCCCGGATCCGGTCGTGCGTCGGGCGTAGACTGGGAGCATCCCCCACACACTCACTCGCCACGACCCACAAGGATGTGACATGGCTTCTGCCGCGCCCGCCCTCACCCGTACAGAGACCGATTCGCTCGGGAGCATGGAGATCCCCGCCGACGCGTACTGGGGCATCCACACCGCCCGCGCCGACGCGAACTTCCCGATCACCAAGCGTCCCATCTCGGTCTACCCCGATCTCGTCATCGCCCTCGCGATGGTCAAGCAGGCCAGCGCTCGGGCCAACAGGGAGATCGGCGTCCTCGACGCGGAGCGCGCAGACCTCATCGACCGTGCAGCGCAGCGGGTGATCGACGGCGAGTTCCACGAGCAGTTCACCGTCGGCGTCATCCAGGGCGGTGCCGGCACGTCGACCAACATGAACGCGAACGAGGTCATCACCAACATCGCGCTCGAGCTGGCCGGCCGCGAGAAGGGCGACTACGCCTACCTCTCGCCGATCGACCACACCAACCGCAGCCAGTCCACCAACGACGTCTACCCGACGGCGGTGAAGATCGGGCTGTCGCTCACCCTGCACTCGATGCTCGAGGAGCTCGACCTGCTGCGCCAGTCGTTCCTGGCCAAGGCCTCGGAGTTCCACGACGTGCTCAAGGTCGGCCGCACGCAGCTGCAGGACGCGGTGCCGATGACCCTCGGCCAGGAGTTCCACGGCTTCGCCACGACCCTCGGCTACGACCACCAGCGCCTCAGCGAGAACGCGGCTCTGATGTTCGAGGTCAACATGGGTGCGACGGCCATCGGCACCGGCATCACGACCCACTCCGACTACGCGCCTGCGGTGCTCAAGCACCTCCGCCAGATCACCGGACTCGATCTCGCCACCGCGTCGGACCTCGTCGAGGCCACGAGCGACACCGGCTCGTTCATGTCGTTCTCCTCGTCGCTGAAGCGCAACGCGATCAAGCTCTCCAAGATCTGCAACGACCTGCGGCTGCTCTCCTCGGGTCCGCAGGCGGGTCTCGGCGAGATCAACCTCCCGGCGATGCAGGCGGGCTCCAGCATCATGCCCGGAAAGGTCAACCCGGTCATCCCAGAGGTCGTGAACCAGGTCGCCTTCTCGGTCGTCGGCGCCGACGCCACGGTCACGATGGCGGTCGAGGGCGGGCAGCTCCAGCTCAACGCGTTCGAGCCCGTGATCGCGCACTCGATCTTCCAGTCGATCACCTGGATGCGCCAGGCGATGTGGACCCTGCGGGTCAACTGCGTCGACGGCATCACGGCCAACCGCGACCGCCTCGGCGCCATGGTCGGCGCCTCGGTCGGCGTGATCACCGCGCTGACCCCGTTCATCGGCTACGCGGCCGCGGCCGCCCTCGCCAAGACGGCGCTGCTGACCAACCGCAATGTCGCCGACCTCGTCGTCGAGGCCGGGCTGATGTCGCGCGAGGAGGTCACCAAGCAGCTGTCGCCCGCCCGGCTCTCCGGACTGGAGGCGGTCACGGCGGCGATCCCCGTCATCTCGCCGGAGGATCTCATCGAGATCTGAACGGTCGAGGACCAGACGCACGAAAGAGGGCGGATGCTGCGGCATCCGCCCTCTTTCGTGCGTCGGGAGCAAGGGGCTTGAACCCATGCGATCTATGCGCTTAAATAGGGCACTGATGCGTTTATGCGCATAGATTTCGTGGATGCGATTCAAGGAGGAAGACGTGAGAAGCACGAGAATCCTGGCCGGAGTGGGCGCCGTCGCGGCGGCCTCGCTGCTGTTGAGCGGATGCGGCCGTACCGACGACACGACGGGCGGAGCGGACGAGGTCACGAAGGTCGACGACGGACCCGCCACCGGCACCATCTCCATCTGGGCGATGGGAGCGGAGGGGGAGGCCCTCCCCGATTTCGTCGAGGAGTTCGAGAAGCAGAACCCCGATGTGAAGATCGACGTCACGCCGATCCCCTGGGATGCGGCGCACAACAAGATCCAGACCGCGATCGCCGGGGGCAACACGCCGGACATCGCCATGATGGGCTCGACGTGGATGGCCGACTTCGCCGACGCGTTCGCCACGGTGCCCGAGGAGATCCCCACGGACGGCTTCTTCGACGGGGCGCTGAGCACGACTCGGGTCGGCGACCGCACGGCCGGCGTGCCGTGGTACGTGGACACGCGTGTGCTGTATTACCGGACGGACATCGCGGAGAAGGCGGGATGGACGACGGCGCCCACCACCTGGGACGAGCTCGCGCAGATGGCGGCGGACATGCAGAGCAAGGGCGGCGCGACGTGGGGCATGCGCCTGCCGGCGGGCAACGACTCCTTCCAGGGCGCCATGTGGATGCCGTGGTCGGCGGGAGCCGAGCTCACCGACGGCGACGCCTGGACGCTCGACACCCCCGAGATGAAGAAGGGCTTGGAGTATTACCAGAGCTTCTTCACCCAGGGCATCGCCGACCCCGACGTCGACACGTCGCCCGGAGCAACCGAGGCGGAGTTCGTGGCCGGCACCGCGCCGATGGTGGTCGAGGGGCCGTTCCTCCGCGGACAGCTCGATGAGGTGGGAGGTGAGGGCTTCTCCGAGAAATACACGACCGCTGTGCTCCCCGCGCTCGACGGGTCGGTGTCATTCAGCGGCGGAGCGAACCTGGTCGTGTTCCAGGGCAGCGACAACGCCGCATCCGCGTGGAAGCTCATCGACTGGCTCACCACCCCCGAGACCCAGGCCGCGTTCTTCGAGGCCACCGGCGACCTGCCCGCCGCGACCGCGGCATGGGATCAGCCCGCCGTCGCGGATGACGCCAGCCTCGTCACGTTCGGTACGCAGCTGGAGACCGCCAAGGCACCGCCGGTGACGACGAGCTGGGTGAAGGTCGCGGCCAAGGGCGACCAGGCGCTCGAGGCGATCAGGCGCGGCACCGCCGAGGTGGACGATGCGCTGACATCGCTCCAGCGCGAAGCGGACTCCATCGGGCTCGACTGATGTCGGCCACCTCCGCCGTCGCCGGTGCGGGGACCGTCTCCGGTCCCCGCACCCCTCGGGCCCAGGGTCTCGGCGCCGAGCGCCGACGCAGGCAGGCGCTGGTCGCGTGGGGGTTCGCCCTCCCGTTCGTCCTCGTCTTCGCGGTGTTCATGCTGATCCCGATCGTCGGGTCCTTCGCCATGTCGTTCACCGACTTCACGGCCCGCGACATCCGTTCGCCCTTCGCGGTGAACTTCGTCGGCATCCAGCAGTTCGTCGCGCTCTTCTCCGACTCCCGGTTCCTCACCTCCCTCGGCGTGACCGGGATCTTCGTCCTCGTCGGCATCCCCGTCACGATGGTCGTGGCCCTCGCCCTGGCGCTCGCGCTCAACAGCGGTCGGGGAAAGATCGTCGCCCTCTTCCGCGTGGGCTTCTACGCCCCCGTCGTGACGAGCATCGTCGCGATCTCCGTCGTGTGGCGGTACATCCTGCAACCGGACGGCCTGCTCAACTCGGCACTGGCAGCGGTGGGCATCGACGGTCCGAACTGGCTCAACGACCCGCGGTTCGCACTGCCGTCGCTGATCATGATGGCCGTCTGGCGCAACGTCGGCACGCTGATGGTGATCTTCCTCGCCGGGTTGCAAGCGGTGCCGGAGGAAGTGAACGAGGCCGCGACCATGGACGGCGCGTCCGCATGGCGCCGGCTCGTCTCCGTGACCCTCCCGCTGCTGCGTCCGACGCTGCTGCTGGGTGCCGTGCTCATCTCGGTCGGCTACCTGCAGTTCTTCGAGGAGGCCTTCGTGATGACCAAGGGCGGGCCGCTCGACTCGACGCTGTCCGTCGCGTTCTACACCTACCAGCAGTTCGGCTTCGGCGAGTACGGGCTGGCGTCGGCCGCGAGCTACGTGCTGTTCCTCGCGATCGCCCTGCTGAGCCTGCTCCAGTTCCGGCTGCTCCGTTCGAAGGACTAGACACCGATGACCACGATCATCGCCCCGCCTGAGGCCGGCGTGACCGCTCCCGCACGGCGGCGGCGCACCCGACCCCGCGGACGCACGCTCACCTACGTCGTGCTCGCCGTCGGCCTCGTGCTCTGGCTCATCCCGTTCGCATGGATGATGCTGGGGTCGATCAAGACGCAGGGGGAGATCCTGCGACGGCCACCCACCTGGTGGCCGGAGAATCCGACCGGCGAGAACTTCGCCGCGTGGTTCGGGCCCCTCGACTTCGGCCACTTCTTCGTCAACAGCCTCGTCGTGGCGGTCGTCACGGTGCTGGGCAACATGGTGTTCTGCTCCATGGTCGGATACGCGCTGGCGAAGATGGACTTCCCCGGCAAGCGGGCGCTGTTCGCCCTCGTCATGGTCACCCTCATGGTGCCGGGAGTGGTCACGTTCGTGCCGCTGTTCGTCATGGTGTCCTCGCTCGGGCTCGTGAACACCTTCCCCGGACTCATCCTGCCCTTCCTCACCGCCCCGATCGGCGTGTTCCTCATGCGGCAATTCATGCTCGGGATCCCTGACGCGCTGCTCGAGGCTGCGCGCCTGGACGGCGCGGGGGAGTGGCGCATCTTCGCGCGTATCGTCATGCCGTTGTGCGGCCCGCCGCTCGCGACCCTCGGCATCCTCACCTTCCTCTCGTCCTGGAACAACTTCCTGTGGCCGCTCGTCGCCGCGCAGACGCAGGAGATGTACACGCTGCCCGTCGCGCTGTCGCTGTACTCGACCGGGCAGAACGCCACCGATTACGGACTGCTCCTCGCGGGTTCCGTGCTCGTGATCGCGCCGATCCTGCTGCTGTTCGTCTTCTTCCAGCGCTGGTTCATCCGCGGCGTCGCGACCACGGGCCTGAAGTAGCGGCAGCGACCCCGTCCCACACGAAAGAGAGCACATGACACTCCATCTGCGCACGTCCCCCGACGGAACCCTGTTCCGCGATCTCAACGGGAACGGGGTCATGGACCCGTACGAGGACCCGCGTCGCACCCCGGAGGAGCGCACCGAGGATCTCCTGGGGCGCCTGTCGATCGAGGAGAAGGCGGGACTGATGTTCCAGACCGTCATCGAGATCGGTCCGGACGGCGCGCTCCTCGAGGCCCCGGGGGCCATCTCGAAGTCACCGACGTCCGAGGTGGTGCTGCACAAGCAGCTCAGTCATTTCAACGTGCACGCCATGCGCACAGCCCGGGAGGGTGCGCGATGGAACAAC
Organism: Microbacterium hydrocarbonoxydans; assembly: GCA_040395495.1. Lineage (GTDB taxonomy): Bacteria > Actinomycetota > Actinomycetes > Actinomycetales > Microbacteriaceae > Microbacterium > Microbacterium hydrocarbonoxydans_D. Next base: position 272,674 of record JBEBQG010000003.1, read on the forward strand.
AACCTCCAGAGGCTCGCCGAGCGGACGCCGCACGGCATCCCGGTGACGATCAGCACCGACCCCCGTCACGCCTTCGTGGAGAACACCGGCGTGGCCTTCTCCGCAGGGCCGTTCTCGCAATGGCCCGAGGCGATGGGACTCGCCGCCATCGACGATCTCGACGTGATCCGCAGTTTCGCCGACACCGCGCGACGCGAGTACGTGGCCGTCGGCATCCGAGCGGCGCTGCACCCGCAGATCGATCTGCCCACGGAGGCGCGCTGGGGACGCCAGGCGCAGACGTTCGGGTACGACGCCCGGCGGGTCGCGGAGATCACCGCGGCCTACCTGGAGGGCTTCCAGGGCGACCGGCTCGGAGCGGGGAGCGTGGCGTGCACGACCAAGCACTTCCCCGGGGGCGGGCCGCAGCTGGACGGAGAGGACGCGCATTTCCCGTACGGCCGCGAGCAGGTCTATCCGGGCGGACGCTTCGAGGAGCATCTCGCCCCCTTCGTCGAGGCGATCCGGCGGGGAACGGCCGGGATGATGCCCTATTACGGCATGCCGGTCGGCCTCGAACGCAACGGGGTGCCGGTGGCCGAGGTGGGATTCGGCTACAACCGGCAGATCGTGACCGACCTCCTGCGCGACGAGCTCGGTTACGACGGCGTCGTCGTGACCGACTGGGAGCTCGTCAACGACAACCACGTCGGCGAGCAGGTGCTCCCCGCGCGCGCATGGGGCGTGGAGGAGCTGACGCCGGTCGAACGGATGCGTCTGCTCATCGAGGCCGGTGTCGACCAGTTCGGCGGAGAGGAGTGCGTCGAGCTGCTGCGGGATCTCGTCGCGGCGGGAGAGGTGCCCGAGTCCAGAATCGACGAGTCCGTGCGCCGGATCCTCCTCGTGAAGTTCCGCCTCGGACTCTTCGACGACCCGTACGTCGACGAGGACGAGGCGGAACGCATCGTCGGCTCCGCGGAGTTCCGGGAACAGGGGTTCCGCGCCCAGGCCGAGTCGTTGACGGTGCTGGAGAACAGGGCGGAGACCCTTCCGCTGTTCGCCGGGGCGCGACGACAGCGCGTCTACGCCGAGGGCGTGCGCCCGGAGGTGCTCAGCGAGTTCGGCGATCCCGTCGTGCGCCCGGAGGACGCGGATGTCGCGATCGTCCGCATCGGGGCTCCGTTCGAGCCACGCGACGATCTCTTCCTCGAGAAGTGGTTCCACCAAGGGTCGCTCGAGTTCCCGCCCGGCCTGCCTGTTCGGCTCCGGCGGATCGCGGACCACTGCCCGCTGGTCCTCGTCGTCAATCTCGATCGTCCTGGCATCCTCACGCCCTTCGTCCCGTTCGTCTCGGCGATGGTCGCCGACTTCGGGAGCTCGGATGAGGCCGTCCTGGCAGCGCTCTCGGGCCGGATCCCCCCGCGGGGTACGCTGCCGGTGGAGATCCCGCGGTCGATGGAGGAGGTACGGCGGGCTCGGGCCGATGTGCCGGGCGACACCGCAGACCCGGTCTACCCGCTGCGCAGCGGACTCGCCCTTCCGTGACGCGGGAGGTCGACGAGCGTCGTCAGTAGAATCGCCCAGAGAGCGAGGTGCCCATGGCGTCCAGCCGCCCCACTGTGTACGACGTCGCGGAGCGTGCCGGAGTGTCGATCGCCACCGTGTCGTTCGCCTTCCGTCGCCCGGAGAAGGTGCGACCGGAGACGAGGGACGCGGTCCTGCGTGCGGCCCGGGAGATCGGATACGTCCCCAGCGGCTCCGCACGCAACCTCGCCAGGGGGCGCACGGGAGTGCTGGGCCTGCACCTGTTCGACCTCCTGCTCGATCGTCCGCAGGACGGAGCCCTCCCTCGGGATCCGGCAGCCCACCGCGACGGCGTCCACCCCGGTGCGCTCGACCTCGACGCCGATCCGGTGCCCTGGGATGCCGTGGAGGATGCGCGATCGAGCGAACCGCAGACCTTCCCGCTCTACGTCGACGAGGTGCAGCGCGGATTCGTGCTGGAGTGCAAGCGCAACGGCAGAGCCGTGCTGTTGAGCACCGGCGGGACCGACCTCTCCGACATCGCCGACACCGCGGGGCGGGTCGATGGTCTCGCGGTTCTCCCGGGCAAGTCCGCGATGGCCTCGCTCGCCTCGGTCGCGGCCAATCTCCCCGTCGTCGTGCTCAGCAGCGTCGACGGCGAAGGCCACCGCGTGCTCGTCGACAACGTCGGCGGGGAGAGGATGCTCGTCGAGCACCTCGTCGAGCATCACACGGCGCGCTCCCTCGGCTGGGTGGGTGCGCACCTCTCGCACGACTACGCCGAGCGGATGGACGCCTTCTTCAGGATCGTCGGCGAGCGGCGGGACGGGGTGACGGCCGAGATGCTCGACGAGGTCGACCTCGACACGGCTCCGGATTTCCACACCGTGGTCGAGCGCGCTCGCGAGGGGACCCTGCCCGATGCGCTGGTGTGTGCGAGCGATCAGGTCGCGATCGCGATGATGGACGTGCTGCGGGGCGAAGGAGTCGAAGCGCCCCGAGACGTCCTGGTGGTCGGGTTCGACGGCATCCTCGCGTCGCGCACGTCGACGCCGACGCTCACCACCGTCCGACAGCCCATGGAGCTGATGGGCCGGATCGCCGCGCATCTGCTGTTGACGGACCCCGGTGACGGTTCGATGCCGGCCCGCACGGTACGACTGGGCGTGGGCTTGCAGCGAGGGGAGAGCTGCGGGTGCGGAGCGTGACGCCGACCACGCGCGCGATCGGCCGGCCCGAGGGGCGGGGGGCGGATCAGTCGAGCATGCGGCAGTGCGTCGTCAGCTCGCCGATCCCGTCGATGCCGACGGTGACGGTCGAGCGGTCGCGGAGGAAGATCTGCGGGTCACGGGAGTAGCCGGCCCCGCCGGGGCTTCCGGTCGAGATCAGGGTGCCCGGGAGAAGCGTGAGCGACTGGGACAGATGCGCGATGAGCTTCGCGACCGAGCGCACCATCTGGCCCGTCGTGGAGTCCTGCACCGTGTGCCCGTCGACGACGGTCCAGATGTGCAGGTCCTGCGGGTCAGGGATCTCGTCGGCGGTGACCGCGACGGGGCCGGTCGGGGTGAAGCCGTCGAAGGACTTGCACCGCGACCACTGCGCCTCGGCGAACTGCACGTTGCGCGCCGTGATGTCGTTGACGACGGTGTAGCCCCAGACGTGGTCGAGGGCGTCGGACTCGGCGACGTCCTTGGCGGGGGTCCCGATGAGCACGCCGAGCTCGGCTTCGTAGTCGACCGCCTCGCTGAGCGTGCGCGGCCAGGACGTCGTCTGGCGGTGGCCGGTGAGGGAGTTGGGCCACAGGGTGAAGACGGTGGGCGCGGCGTCGGTCTTCAGTCCCAGCTCGCTGGAGTGCGCGGCGTAGTTGAGCCCGACGGCGAGCACGGCGGGGGGAGCGATCACGGCGGACGCGTACTCCCAGCCCTCGAGCGGATGCCGAGCGGCGTCGGTGCCGGCGAGGGCGGAGCGGAGTGCCGCGAGCGCCTCGTCCCCTCTCTCGATGAGCTGCTGCAGGGTGGCCGGAGCATCGGCCAGAAGGTCGGAGACGAGGATGGCGTCGGCGCCGTCCACCACGGCGAGCTTCACCGTGGGGGAGTCGGCACGACGCAGATGAGCGAACCGCATGCATCTACGGTAGCCGTTGAGGACGTCGGCCGGGGCGGCAGGCCGCCTCCGCGAGTCGGCGGGGACGCGCATATGCTTTGGCTATGAGTTCCGGAGGACCGTCACAACCCGCGCCCTACACGCCGCCGCCCGGCGGTGCACCGCAGGCGCCCCCGCCGCCGGTGCCGCAGGGGGCGGCCCCGCCGCAGCCGAGCCCGCCGCCGTACACGGCGCCCCAGCCGCCCGGGTATCCGCAGCCCGGGTATCCGCAGCCCGGGTATCCGCAGGGGCAGCCGCAGCCCGGGTATGCGCAGGGGCAGCCGCAGCCGGGTGCCGCGGCGCAACCTCCGAGGTACGACGCACCGCCGGCGCAGCCTCCGCAGCAGCCGCCGTACCCGTCTCCACAGCAGCAACGTCCTCCGCAGCAGTACTCGTCGCAGCAGTACGCCAGGTCGAGCTACACGCCTGCGCAATTCACCCAGCAGCCCGTGTACGCCTCGGTGCTGGCCCAGCCCACCCCGTACTCCCCGCCGGCCCCGGTCGCGCCCGGCCCTGCCCAGGGTCTGCCCGCGCTGCCCGCGCCGCGCCGCACCGGCCGGATCGCGCTGTCCGTGCTCTTCGGATTCCTCGGGCTCCTGCTGTTGGCGCTCATCACCTACTTCGGCTTCTTCCTGGGGCCGGGCGCCTCGGTGATCGGCCTCGTGCTCGCGCTCGTCCCGCTCTCGATCGTGTTCCTGGTGGTGTGGATGATCGATCGATGGGAACCGGAGCCTCGGCTCATCGTGTTCTTCGCGATCGCCTGGGGGGCGATCGCGGCCGTCGGGCTCACGCTCCTCGTCGACATCGGCCTGACGGAGCTCTTCGGCCAGCGCGGCGAGTTCGCCGGAGCCGTGATCCAGGCGCCGATCGTCGAGGAGTTCTGGAAGGGCGTCGGCGTCTTCCTCGTCTTCCTCATCGCACGCCGCTCCTTCGACGGCCCGGTCGACGGTGTCGTCTACGGCGCCCTCGTGGGTGCGGGCTTCGCCTTCACCGAGAACATCCAATACTTCGCGATCAGTTTCATCGAGGGAGGGGAGGGGCAGCTCACCATCACCTTCATCCTCCGCGGCGTCATGTCGCCGTTCGCGCACGCGATGTTCACCTCGCTCACAGGCCTGGCCATCGGCCTGGCGGCCCGCCGCAACGCCTCCGCAGGATCGGCGATCGGCTACGGGCTCGTCGGTCTGCTCGGCGCGATGCTCCTGCATGGATTGTGGAACGGCTCGTCGTTCGTGAACTTCTTCCTGCTGTACTTCGTGCTGCAGGTCCCGCTCTTCGTCGGCTTCATCTTCGGCGTCCTCGCGCTGAGGCGAGAGGAAGCGCGATTGACGAGGGTGCGCCTCGGCGAGTACGCCGCGGCCGGATGGTTCACCCCCGAGGAGGTGACCATGCTCGCCACTCCGGCCGGACGCAAGGTCGGACTCGGGTGGGCGGCCCAGCTCCGCGGCGATCGCCGTCCGCTGATGCGCGAGTTCATCAAGGACGCGACGAAGCTCGCCGCGGTGAGGCAGCGCGCCATCACCGGACGGGATCCGTTGGCTCCGGCCGAGGAGCAGGCCCTGCTCGTGCGCACGCGGGCGACGCGGGCCGCCCTGTTGGCCTACTGAGGCCATGGCGGTCTTCCTCCTGATCCACGGCGCCGGCGACGTCGGCTGGTCGTGGCACCTCGTCGCCGGGGAGCTGGAACGACGGGGTCATGAGGTGATCGCCCCCGATCTCCCCGGTGACGACGCCTCGCTCACCTTCGAGGACTATGCCGAGGCGGTCGTCGCCGCGGTCGGCGACCGCGACGACCTCATCGTGCTCGGCCACTCGATGGGCGCATACACCGCTCCGCTCGTCGCCGACCGGCTGGCCGCCGATGTCCTCGTGCTGCTCGCCGGCATGATCCCCGCCCCCGGCGAGGCTCCGGAGCAGTGGTGGGAGAACACCGGGTGCGGCGTCGCGGTCGCGGCGCAGTCCGAACGCGACGGCGGTCTGACGGGCAGCGCCGACCCGCTCGTGAGCTTCTACAACGGCGTTCCCCCGGATCTCGCGGCGACAGCCATGGGCAAGGAGCGGGACCATCCGTCCGCCGCCGCGATGTCCGCGCCCTGGCCGATGCGCGAGTGGCCCCGCCTGCCGACGAAGGTCGTGGTCTGCACGGAGGACAGGTTCTTCCCGCCGGAGTTCCTCCGCTCCCTCGCGCTCGCGAGGCTGGGTGTCGTGGCCGACGAGGTCCCCGGAGGGCACTGCATGCCGCTCAGTCATCCGGACGACCTGGCGGCGCTGCTCCAGCGCTATGCCGACGAGGCGGCGACCGTGCGTCGCGAGACGACCTGAACGCGGCGGCGGACAGACTCAGCGCCCGGTGCTGCGGCGATGCCTGCATGTCTCCCGGGCGCTGAGTTGATCTGTACTCAGGGTGCACCCGGCTCCTCCGAGTGTCAAGGCTTTCTTGGGGTGTCGCGCACCCGGGGTGTTCGCTGTGAGCAGGTGCGGTCGCGTTGACCGTGGTGCGGGGCTCCGCTTGGATGGAGTCATGACTGATCGCACCAAGCCTGAATTCGATGCCCCCACGGGGCCTGCTCCCACCGAGCTCGTCATCCGCGACATCATCGTCGGCGACGGCGCAGAGGCGAAGCCCGGCGACACCGTCACCGTGCACTACGCCGGCGTCGAGTTCGAGTCCGGCGAGGAGTTCGACTCCTCCTGGGGTCGCGGTGAGACCATCCAGTTCCCGCTGCGCGGGCTGATCCAGGGCTGGCAGGACGGGATCCCCGGCATGAAGGTCGGCGGACGCCGCGAGCTCGTGATCCCGCCGCACCTGGCGTACGGACCTGTCGGCGGAGGGCACTTCCTCTCCGGCAAGACCCTGATCTTCATCATCGATCTGGTCGCCGTCGGCTGACACGCGCGTCTGCGCGAAGGCGCCCCGCTCCTCGGAGCGGGGCGCCTTCGACTTTTTCCGAAGAATTCCGGAAGATCAGGAATACATGCGCCTGAATGCAAGTTGGATCACGTGATGCCGCACCCGCGGCGACGACTTGCCGCATGTGCGGCCCGCTGTTCCAGAGGAGAAACCATGACCAGCATCGACATCCCCGGCTACCGTCCCGGCACCTGGGTTCTCGACCCCTCGCACAGCGAGGTCACCTTCAGCGTCCGCCACATGATGATCTCCAAGGTCCGTGGCACCTTCGGGATCAAGAACGCGACGCTCGTCGCCCCGGAGAACCCGCTCGACGCGACGGTGACCGCCTCGGTGGACGTCGCGTCCATCGACACCAACGACGAGAACCGCGACGCGCACCTGCGCTCCGCCGACTTCTTCGACACCGAGAACTTCCCGAGCATGGAGTTCGTGTCGACCGGCGCCCGCGTCGACGGCGGTGACTTCTTCGTCGACGGCGACCTCACCATCCGCGGCATCACCAAGCCCGTCAGCTTCGAGTTCGACTTCGGCGGCTTCGGTCAGGACCCCTACGGCAACTACAAGGCCGGCGCCTCGGCGACCACCGTCATCAACCGCGAGGAGTTCGGCCTCACCTGGAACGCCGCGCTCGAGACCGGCGGCGTGCTGGTCGGCAAGGACATCACGATCAACCTCGATCTGCAGGGCGCTCTGCAGCAGGACTGATCCCACTTCCACGTACGCCGGTGGCGGGCGCCGATCTTCGGGCGCCCGCCATCGGCGTGTCTGCGGCGCGGGCGCGCACGTCGTGGAGGAGGACTCGCGGCGCGGGCGCGGGGGCTCAGGCCGCGGAAGGGGGATCGAGGCGTGATCCCACGGCGCGCAACGACACGGCCGCCCATGTCCGGAACGGCCGCCAGCCGTCGGAGATGCGCGCCAATTCGGCGTCGTCGGGTGCATGATCCAGACCGTAGAGGGCCTGCACGGCTGCCCGCGAGTGGTCCTCCTGGGTCGAGAGCACATCGGCCAGCCCGCAGGCCCTGATCACGATGAGGGCGCTGTAGAACGGCCCGATCCCCGGCAGGCGCTGCACCTCGGTCATCGCCTGCTCCGGGGGCATCGCGGCGAGCCGTGACGGGTCGAGCAGGCCGTCCAGCGCGGCGCGTGCGATCGCGTGCAGGCGCGGGACGCGATCGGCGGGCAGCCCCGGCACGGCGTCGAGCGCGAGGAGTTGATCGGGTGTCGGCAGCGCAGCCTCGGTGCGGCCGGCGAGCTCGAAGGCCGCTCCGTGCGCGAGGGAAAGGCGCTGGCGCAGTCCGATGCCCTGTCTGCGGGAGCGCCGCGCCGACAGCGTGGCCCAGACGGCGGCCTCGTACGGACTGTAGAAGTTCGACGGGCGGAATCCCGGCGCCGCCGCATGCACCCGGGCGAGCACGGGATCGGCTGCGCAGACCGCGGCCCACGCGTTCCCGTCGTGATCGGCGGAGACGACCCGTGCGACCTGGGCGGCGATCTCGTCGATGTCGCCGTCGCCGTGGACGGTCAGGTCGAGGGCGTCGTGCCGCTGGCGCACCTCCACTCCGACCTGGCCGTCGAGCCGATCGGTGCAGAAGGCGAGCCGCATGACGCCGTCGAAGGCCGACTCGTCTCGATGGCCGAAACCCATGAGTGCGACCTCGCGGAGGTCGTAGGGCCCGACGAGGGGCAGCGTGGTCGTCCGGATGGCGGTGCTCATGCAGATACTATGCCTCCGGCATCCGACATCGTCTGCGGCAGGCTCAGGGCTCGGGGTTCTCGGCGTCGTAGGCGCGGAAGCGCGGATTGCGTGACGCGAGCACGGCGACCAGGGCGATCACGAGGAATCCGCCGAGCAACGGGGGGAACCACAGGGCGGTGAGCGTCGCGAGCGTGCCGGCGTAGAGGGCCCCGATGCGGGGGCCTCCGGCGACGACGATGATGAAGACGCCCTGCAGGCGGCCTCGCATCGTGTCGGGCACGGCGGCCTGCATCATGGTGTTGCGGTAGATCGAGCTCACGTTGTCGGCCGCCCCGGAGAGGGCGAGCGCCACGCATGCGGCGACGATGAGGCCGACGTCCGGCGAGGTCTCGGTCGCCGAGCTCGTGAGGAATCCGATCAGAAGGACGACCCCGAACAGCGCGATCGACGCTCCGTAGGCCTGCACCGACGTCGCGATGCCGCGGCCGTGCCAGCGGTACTGCACCACGCGGCCGGACAGCAGGCTGGACGCGAACGTGCCCACGGCCACCGCGGCGGTGAGCAGGCCGGTCGTCACGGCGCCCCCGCCGAGGATCACCGTTCCCAGCGCGGGGAACAGGGCGAGCGGCTGGCCGAACGTCATGGCGATGACGTCGACGATGTACTGCATGCGGATGTTGCCGGCACGCCGCAGGAACCGCCAGCCGTCCTTGAGCGACTCCAGCCCTGGTCGGACGATCTCGCCCTCGGGGCGGAGGGCGGGCAGCGTCCACAGTCCGAGGAACATCGACAGCATGAGGACGACGTCGATCGTGTACGTCCAGCCGTACCCGGTCAGGGCGACGAGGACGCCGGCGAGGGCGGGACCGGCCATCACGGTGAGCCCGAAGGCGACGCCGTTCAGGGCGGACGCCGCGGCGAGCTTGTCGCGGGGGATGAGCCGGGGCACGATCGCGGTGCGGGTCGCCATCCCCACCGAGTTCGCCGCCGAGTTGATCATGCTGAGCGCGTACAACCACCAGATCGTCTCCGTGCCCGTCCAGGTGAGCGCGGCGAGCAGGGCCGTGGAGACGAAGGTGACCGTCGCGGCGATCAGCGCGACCCGGCGCCGGTCGAACGCATCGGCGAGCATCCCTCCGTAGAGTCCAGCGAGGATCATGGGCACGAGCCCGGCGACCGCGATCATGGAGACGGCGAACGTGCTCCCGGTGAGGGCGAACACGTGGAGCATGACGGTGACGATGGTCAGCTGACCGCCGATGCCGGAGAGCGCGGAGCCGGTCCACATCCTCGCGAAGGCCGGGCTCTCCGTCAGCGGCGTCAGATCGATGAGATGCCCTCGGGCGGCGCTCACTGTTCAGCTCGGTCCTGCATCCTTCGAGCGTATCGGAGCGCCGACCGGCCGCGGTCGTCCCGGGGTGTCGAAGGCTGGTAGACTCGTCAGGTTGCCGTTCGATCGGCCGCGGATAAAGAGAGCTCGCACATCAGGTGCCGGGCACCGCGCAACAAGCAGAGAGGGGATCGAATCTATGGCACTGGAAGCAGACGTCAAGAAGGCGATCATCGAAGAGTACGCGACGCACCCCGGTGACACCGGATCCCCCGAGGTGCAGGTCGCGATGCTGACGCAGCGCATCAAGGACCTCACCGAGCACCTCAAGGAGCACAAGCACGACCACCACTCGCGTCGTGGCCTGTTCCTTCTGGTCGGTCAGCGCCGTCGCCTGCTGGGTTACCTGCAGGACATCGACATCAACCGCTACCGCTCGCTCATCGAGCGTCTCGGCCTGCGTCGCTAAGGCATCAACGCCAGCGTTCAATCGCGCAGAACATTCTTGAGAAGGCCGCCCCACGGTGTGGGGCGGCCTTCGTCGTTCCCCTTGCGACCTCGCTCACTTTCCGATAGGAAAGTCACGAGAGCTTTCCTGATGGAAAGCGGATGGGGGCGCCATGGACCAGAAGCCGATCAGAGGGCGGGAGTCGCTGGAGGCCCCGACACCCGAGATCGCGCGTCTCTATCTCGACGAGGCGCGCACCGCGGGCGAGCGGAGCGCGGACCGCATCGATCGTCGGGGCGTGCTCCTGCAGGACATCGTCGCCCAGGTCACCCTCGCCGTGCTCGTCACCGCCTACCTCCTGGTGGCAAGGGAGAAGGGCGCGGCCGCTATCCAGCCCCTGGTGTTCTTCGTGCTGGTGGCGGGGCAGATCGCCACGGGCGCCGGTGAGCGCGGAGGCATGCGGTGGAAGGATCCCCGCGACCGCCCGATGCGCGTCGTCGCGCTCATTCTCTTCGGCGCCGCCATGCTGGGCGCCATCGTGCTGCTGCTGGTGGCCCCGCGTGCGGTCCCGATCGGCGTGTACGCGATCCCCGGGCTCATCCTCATCGTGGGGCTCGCCGTGCCGGCCGCTCGAGGGCTCCTGCGAGCGCCGAAGCGGCCGGGGGCCGCGGAGCCGACCAGGGCGACCCTCCCGACCGCCACCCGGGTGGCGACCATGTGCCTCGGCCTCCAGCTGGGCTTCACCGCCGTGGCGGTGGGGATGCCGGAGAGCGGCCCCACCGCGTTCCTCTCGGTCGTCATCGTGCTGATCTTCGCGGCCTGGCTCTTCGCCTGGCGCACCGAGGGCGGACCGGCGACGATGGGCCTGTGGTGGGGGTCGGCCCAGCACGCCGTGCTCCTCGGCAGTGCGGTGCTCGTCGGCGGGCTCGGCGTGGCCGCCGCCTACACCGACGCCGTGGGACCGTGGACGGCAGTCGCCGGTGGTGCGGCCACCCTGATCGCCTACGTCCTGGTGTCCTTCCTGCCCGGTCGGGCGCCAGTCAGGCTCGCCCCGTGAGCGCCGATCAGGCAGAGCGCCGACGATCTCACCCGCGCACCCGTCTCGACGACAACTTCGCCAGCCCCCTCAGGTTCTCCCTCATGGCGACGCTCGGAGACGGCGTCGAGCTCGACTTCGCCACCCTGGCCGACATGCTCGAGGCCAACGACTCCGCGCTCAGCAAGGCGATCGCCCATCTTCACGCCACAGGCTACGTGCGCGCGCGCAAGGGGGCGGTCGGCAACCGTCCCCGCACGTGGGTGCGCTCGACGTCCGCCGGGCGGGCCGCGTTCGCGGGGCACCTGCAGGCACTCCGGGAGATCGTGGAGCTCGGAGGCGCCGCCGCGCTCTGAGCCGCGCCGGGTGGGGCGCTCCGCCGTCAGGCCGAGATGAGGGTCACGGGGCGCCGTCGGATGACCAGTGCGACCGCGGCACTGAAGAGCAGCGCGATGACGGCCATCGCCAGCAGGCTCACGGTCCAGGTGCCGGTGGTGTCGCGGATCGCGCCCAGCAGGATGCTGCCGGCGCCGGCGACCGCGTAGCCCACACCCTGGGAGATCGCGGAAAGGATCCCCGCCGACGCCTCGTCTGCGGAGAGGCTGACCAGCAGTCCCATCGAGAGCCCGAACCCCGCGCTCTGGGAGATGCCGAGGATCGTCACGACGGCGGCATCCGATCCGTCGAGGGCGAACCACGCGAAGCCCGCGGCCATGACGATCCCGAGACCGGGACCGAACCACGTGAGAGCGCGCCGTCGGCGGGCGATGACCGGAGCCAGAAGGGACGGGAGGAGTCCCACCAGGCTGAACCAGCCGAGCAGCCATCCCGCGGTACCCCTGTCCTCGCCCCGTGACGCGAGCATGAGCGGCAACCAGGAGGTCACCGCGAAGTAGAGCAGCGCCTGCAGCGAGAACACGGCGGTCATCAGCAGCACCGTCGGACGCACCGCCGGGCCGATCGCGAGACGCGGACGGCCGATCACGCCGACGGGCGTGCGGCGCCCCGCAGCCCCGACGGCCACGGCCGCCAGCGCCGCGGGGACGGCCCACGCGCCGAGCGCGGGGGTGACGCCGCCGAGCATCGCATCGGACGGGACGGCGAGGCTTGCGCCGAGCGCGGCCCCGAGTCCGAACGACATCGTGCTCAGCCCCACCCAGAGCCCGCCGGCGTTGAGCGACTTCAGGTACGGAGGGAGGAGCGTCGCGGCGATCATGATCGCCGCGCCCGCGAGGAACGTCCCCGGCAACAGCATCCAGTCGGCGAGCACGCGCAGCACGAGGGTCGTGGCGAGGGCCGACATCGCGACGACGAGAGCACGCGCCGTGCCGATCCGCCGGGCCAGAGCCGGGCCGAGCGGTGCGGTGACCCCGAACGCGATGACCGGGAGGGTCGCGAGGAGGCTGCGCTGCACGTCGTCGAGGGCGAACGCGGAGGTGGCCTGGTCCAGAAGTGCGGAGACGGAGGTGATCGCCGGCCTCAGATTCACGCCGATCAGGAGCGCGGCGCCGAGGGCGAACGCCCGTGCGGCCCCGCCCGCCGGCTCAGGCGCCGACGACATGGAGTCCGTCGGCGACGATCCGTCCGTCGTGGATCACCGTGCGATCCACACCGCGGTCCATCACCGCGCTGGTCGGCGTCTCGCCGTCGACGAGCAGGAGGTCGGCTCTGTCCCCGACGGCGACACCGGGGCGGTCGGCGATCCCCGTGAGGCGCGGGGAGCCGTGCGACATGATGCTCGCCCCGCCCATCGTGGCGACCGCGAGCGCCGTCTCGATGTGCGCATCGTGACGGAATCCGTTGGTGAACGCGAGCTGCCAGGTGCGGTCGAGCATGTCGCAGTTGCCGTAGGGGCTCCAGTAGTCGCGCTGCCCGTCCTCGCCGAGGCCGATGCGCACTCCGGCATCGACGAGGCTCAGGAGCGGCAGCTGGTTCGGGGCGGCGGGGGCGACGGTCGCCATGGCGATGTCGAGATCGGCGAACTCGTCGATGAGGCGCCGACTCGTCGCCTCTCCCAGGGAGCCGAGATCGTACGCGTGCGACATGGTGACCTTGCCCTGCATGCCCAGCGCGCGCGTGCGCTCGATGACGAGATCGGTGCTGAAGACGCCGAGCGCCCCCGGCTCGTGAAGGTGGATGTCGACCTCGACCCGGTACTTCTCGGCGAGGGCGAACACGATGTCGAGGTGACGCACCGGATCCCGGTCGAGCTGACACGGGTCGATCCCTCCCATGACGTCGGCTCCCTGGGCGAGGGACTCCTCGAGGAGCTCCACCGTGCCCTCCTCGCGCAGGATGCCCGCCTGGGGGAAGGCCATCACCTGGATGTCGGCGTGCTCCGAGAACCTCTGCTTCGCGGCCATCACGGAGTCGAACTTCTCGAGTCGGCAATCGGCGTCGACCTGCGCGTACGAGCGCACGCGCGTCGTTCCCCTGGCGATCATGCGCTCGAGTGTCTCGGCCACGATCTCGGCGTGCGGGACCTCGGTATCCCGCCAGTGGCGTCGATCGTTCAGCATCATGCCCCACACCCCGGGGGAGCCGGTGTGCGGACGGAAGGGGAGCCCGATGCGCGAGGAGTCGAGGTGCACGTGCACGTCGCTGAAGGAGGGGAGCAGCAGGCGTCCGCGCCCGTCGACCTCGCCGTCCCCGACCTCGCCGTTCGCCGAGTGGGGGCGGATGTCGGCGATGCGACCGTCCTCGATGAGGATGTCGGACGCGGATGCGCCCCAGGGGCGGGCGTTGCGGATCAGCATGGCACTCCTTCGGGACCGGACGCTCGTCCGGTCCCGCTCAGAGTACCATTTGGAATACTAAAACGAAATTTGGTGTACCAAACCTGAGGAGGCGGTCACGACGCGGCGACGAGATCCGCATGATGGATCGCGGCGACGTCGGGGTGGGCCCGCAGCCGGGACTTGAGCGCGTTCTCTCCGTAGAGGGCGTGGATCGGGTTGCTCGGATCCTCGGTTACCCCGGTCGCCTCCTCGGCGAGCTCCGCGGGGAGATCGATCAGCGGGAGGCGGGCATCCAGGGCGGGGTTGAAGAAGAAGGGGATCGAGATGCGCTCCTCGGGGGCACGAGGGGAGACCACGCGGTGGTTCGTGGCCTTGAGGTAGCCGCCCGTCGCGTACTCGAGCAGCTCCCCGATGTTCACGACGAACGCGCCGGGTACCGGCGGGGCGTCGACCCACGCGCCGTCGCGCTCCACCTGGAGCCCGCCCTTGCCCGGCTCGACCCAGAGCAGCGTGAGGACGCCGGAGTCCTTGTGCGCGCCGACGCCCTGCTGCGGCTCCGGCTCGTGCGTGCCGGGGTAGCGCACGATCTTGATGAGGGTCGACGGCTCACCGAAGTGCTCGTCGAAGTAGGTGCGGTCGGCGCCGAGGGTCTCCGCCCAGGCGCGCAACAGGCGACGGGCGACGTCCGACAGGGTCGCGTGCCACTCGGAGACGACCTCCTGCAGCTCGGGCTGGGCGGTCGGCCACAGGTTCGGCCCGATCAGCCGGTTGAACGCCGGGCCGCCGTCGACGGCATCGCGTTCGGGGCCGATGTCGATCTGCTCGCGCCAGTCGACCTGTCCCTGCGTGCGTTCTCCGCCGATGCGGGTGTAGCCGCGGAAGTGCGGGCTGTTCACGTTCTCGATCGCGAGCTTGTCGGCCTCGGGAAGCGCGAAGAAGTCCCGGGCGGCGCGGTGCAGTCGGGCCTCGAGCTCGGGGGAGATGCCCGTGCCGGTGAGGTAGAAGAAGCCGACGTCGTGGGTCGCGGCGCGCAGCTCGTCGCGGAAGCGCGCGGCCGCGTCGGGGCCGGCGTCGAGCTGGGACAGGTCGAGGATCGGGAGCGAGAGTTCAGCCATGTCCCGAGGGTAGGTCGATCCTGGGGCGGGCAGGCCGAGTGTTGCGGAGCATTACCTCCGGTGCGGACGTTCTCACGCGGAAAGCGCAGGTGTTACAGTTGGTCAGGTAAGGCATCCCTTACCGCAAGCACCTCCCGAGAAAGCCTCACCCCGTGCTCGCCAGTTTCCTGATCGGCCTCCGCGAGGGCCTCGAAGCCGCGCTCGTCGTCGGCATCCTCGTCGCCTACCTCCGCCGCCTCGATCGTCGTGACGCGCTGCCCAGGCTCTGGGTCGGCATCGTCCTCGCGGTCGTGCTGGCCGTGGTCTTCGGCGCGGTGCTCACCTTCGGCTCCTACGCGTTGGCTCCCGGGGCGCAGGAGCTGATCGGCGGGCTCATGTCGCTGCTCGCCGTCGCGATGGTCACCTGGATGATCTTCTGGATGCAGAAGGCCGGGCGGGCCATGAAGGCCACCCTCGAAGGCGGACTCGATCGCGCCCTCACCATCGGCGGACTCTGGGCACTCGTCGCGATCGGCTTCGTGTCGGTGGCCCGCGAGGGCATCGAGACGACGCTGCTGCTGTGGTCGATGCTGCAGTCCTTCGGCGACGCGCCACTCGCGCTCACGGGTGCTCTCCTCGGGCTCGCCGTCGCCGTCGTCGTCGGCTGGTTGATCGCGCGCGGCGCCGTGAGACTCGACACCCGGCGCTTCTTCGCCTGGACCGGCGGCTTCCTCGTGATCGTGGCTGCCGGCGTTCTCGCCTACGCGGTCATGGATCTGCAGGAGGCCGGCGCCCTGCCCGGTCCGTTCAGCACGGCTGCTCCCCTCGATCCGGCCACCGGCGCCGTCGCCATCGGCTGGGCGGCGTTCCCGTTCGGGTGGGCGTTCGACGTCAGCTCGGCGATCGCGCCTGGCAGCACCCTGGCGACCCTGCTCCAGGCGACGGTCGGCTTCCGTCCGCAGATGAGCTGGCTCCAGGTCGTCGTGTGGGTCGTCTACATCCTCGTCGTCGGATTCTTCTTCCTGCGCGGCATCCGCTCGCGCCGAACCCCGCGTCCCGCCGCCGCCCCGGCGGCAGACGTCGCGGCCTCCACCCTCACCCAGCAAGGAGCAGCATGACCACGTCCCGCCGGATTCTCGGTGCTCTCGCGGCCGCAGGCGCGGCAGCGCTCGTCCTCAGCGGCTGCGTCGCCAAGAGCGACGTCGCCGCCGGCGGGTCCTTCCAGGTGTCGTCGACCGCGTCCGACTGCGCCGTGTCCGCGGCGACGGCGAAGAGCGGCACGCTCACCTTCGACGTGAAGAACGAGAGCGGGCAGACCAGCGAGTTCTACCTGCTGGCGGAAGACGGCCTGCGCATCGTCGGCGAGGTGGAGAACATCGCGCCGTCCGCGTCGCGCACCCTCACCGTCACGGCGCAGCCCGGCACGTATTACACGCTGTGCAAGCCCGGGATGATCGGAGACGGCGTCGGAAAGGCGGAGTTCACCGTCACGGGCGATCGCGTCGCCGTGACCGGGGAGGACGCCGAGCAGAAGCAGAAGGCCGTCGACCTCTACGCCGCGTTCGTGAAGGACCAGGTCGGCCAGCTCGTCCCCGCCGTGGACAAGCTGGTGTCCGCCTACGAGTCCGGGCACGATGAGACGGCCCGCGCTCTGTTCCCGCAGACGCGCGCCTTCTACGAGCGCATCGAGCCGGTCGCCGACAAGCTCGGCGACCTCGACCCGCGCATCGACTACCGCGAGGTCGACGCGGTAGCGGAAGGCCTCGACTGGACCGGCTTCCACCGCATCGAGAAGGACCTCTGGGTCCCCGCCCAGGACGCGTTGAACTCCGACGGCGAGACACCGGCGTGGAAGGACTGGGCGCCGTCGACGCCGGAGGAGCGCGCAGGCTACGGCGACCAGTTGATCGCCGACGTGCAGGAGCTCTACGACTACGTGCACTCCGACGACTTCACGAAGGCGCTCGACGACCAGGGCATCGCCGGCATCTCGAACGGCGCGATCGCGCTGCTCGACGAGGTGGCGACCGGCAAGATCTCCGGTGAGGAGGATTGGTGGTCGCACACCGACCTCTACGACTTCGCCGCGAACGTCGAGGGCTCGAAGATGGCGTTCTCGCTCGTGCAGGACTTCGCCGCGGCGAAGGGCGCCGACGGCGAGAAGCTCGTGTCCGAGATCGAGGACGGCTATGCCGCTCTCGACGCCGCGCTCGCGAAGCACGGCTCGCTGACCTCGGGCTTCGTGAGCTACACGCAGATCACCGATGCCGACAAGCGCGAGTTCACCGATCTGATCAACGCCCTCGCCGAGCCGGTCTCCCAGCTGACCGGCACGGTCCTCGACTGATCAGCGCGACAGGTACTATCCCGAGGTGACCGAGATCTCCGCAGACGACGTGACCCCCGCCACCGACGAGGAGGCGGGGGCCTCGTCGTCCCCGCAGCCTCCCCGGGGACTGAGCAGGCGCGGTCTCCTGGGCCTCGCCCTGGGGGGAGGGGTCGCCGGACTCGCGGCGGGCGCCGGAGCCGGCCTCGCCGGAGGCGTGGCCATCGGGCGCGCCCGCGCCGCGGACGACGCGGCCGCCGTGTACGACTTCTTCGGCGAGCACCAGGCCGGCATCACCACGCCGGTGCAGGAGCACCTGCACTTCGCGTCCTTCGACATGATGCCGCGCACGGATCGCGACGACCTGATCTCGCTGCTGCAGGACTGGTCCTATGCGGCCTCGCGCATCACGCAGGGGCTCGACGTCAGCGCGACGGGGGCGGTCGGCGGCGACGCGCAGCAGCCGCCGGACGACACCGGCGAGGCGCTCGGGCTCCCCGCCGCGGGGCTCACGATCACGATCGGGTTCGGCCCCACGCTGTTCGAGAACGAGGACGGCGACCGCTACGGCATCGCGTCGCTGCGGCCGGCCGGTCTGGAGCGCCTCCCCGCGTTCCTCGGCGACGACCTCGACCCGGAGCACTCCCAGGGCGACCTCTGCATCCAGGCCTGCGCCGACGACCCGCAGGTCGCCGTGCACGCCATCCGCAACCTCAGCCGCATCGCCTTCGGCCGGGCGAAGCTGCGCTGGTCGCAGCTCGGCTTCGGCAAGACGTCCCGCACGACCTCGGCCCAGGCGACCCCGCGCAACCTCTTCGGGTTCAAGGACGGCACGGCGAACATCCTCGCCGATGACGCGAAGGCGCTGGGCGAGCACGTCTGGGTCGCGGACTCCGACCATCCCTCCTGGATGGCGGGAGGGTCCTACCTCGTCGCCCGCAAGATCGCGATGCTGATCGAGACCTGGGACCGCGTCCGGCTCGCCGAGCAGGACACGATCATCGGTCGCGAGAAGGGCTCGGGCGCTCCGCTGTCCGGCGGCGACGAGTTCACCGCCCCCGATTTCGGCACGAAGGCCATCGACGCGCGTTCGCACGTACGCCTCGCGCACCCGGAGCTGAACGACGGCATCCGCATCCTTCGCCGCGGCTTCAACTACGTCGACGGCAACAACTC
The DNA here is from genome assembly GCA_040395495.1 of Microbacterium hydrocarbonoxydans. Lineage (GTDB taxonomy): Bacteria > Actinomycetota > Actinomycetes > Actinomycetales > Microbacteriaceae > Microbacterium > Microbacterium hydrocarbonoxydans_D. The sequence continues at coordinate 291,077 of JBEBQG010000003.1, forward strand.
CCTGGGCCGCCTCGACGCCGGGCTCTTCTTCCTGTCGTACCAGCGCGACCCCGCGCAGTTCATCACACTGCAGCGCGCCCTGTCGACCGATCTCATGAACGAGTACATCAGGCACGTCGGATCGGGGATCTGGGCGATCCCCGGCGGAGCGAAGCCCGGCTCGTACGTCGGCGCCGAGCTCTTCGCCTGAGGCGCGCAGGTCAGCGGGGTCGTCGGGATCCCGTCGGGTCGCTGCGGTGTCCTTCGCGCGATGCGAGGCCCGGATCGGCGAACAGCCAGGTCGGACGCGGTTCCACGAGCGGGCGGAAGACCCGCCGCACCGGCGCCGTCGCGAGGGCCAGCGCCAGCAGCACGGAGGCGACGGTCACGAGCGGCAGCCAGAGCCACGTCGGTTCCAGGTCGCGCAGCACGCCGGTCTCGCGGAAGGGGTACAGCACGAAGGAGTGCAGCAGGAACACGTACATCGTGTACTGGCCGAACGTCGTCCACCAGTACGTGCCCCGGGGCACGAGTGTGAAGAACGCGGCGCTGAGCACGACGGCGAGCACCATGAGCACGATGCGCATCCCTCCCGCCCACCACTGCTCGCCGCCGAGGTCGGCGTAGGAGTCCTCGTAGAACAGCCAGTGGCGCAGGTCTATGGTCTGCCACACGTCGATCCAGCGCCACGCGGCGAAGCCGGCGGCGGCGAGAACGGCGATCGCTGCGGCGCGCAGCCACCACGGACGGCGCTCCAGCAGCCGCAGCCGGTTCACGACGTCGTGCTCGCGCAGCCACCACCCGAGCGTGAAGAACGGCAGCAGCCCCAGCGTGCGCGACAGGGAGAACGTACTGTCGATGTTCGGCAGGTAGCCGACGCCGATGGAGACGAGGACCGTCCACAGCAGCGGCCAGCGCAGCAGGGCGAGGTAGGGGAGGATGAGGCGGAAGATGCCCAGCGCGAGGAGGAACCACAGCGTCCACGACGGCCGGGTCGGGTTCGGGTTGGCCTGCCCCTCGACGAGCCACTTCGTCAGCGTCCACAGCGTCTCGAAGATGACGTAGGGGAGCAGGATGTCGGTGATGACGCGGGCCATCTGCACGCGGGTGGGGGATCCGGACTTGGAGAAGTACCCGGAGATGATCGCGAACGCCGGCATGTGGAACGCGTAGAGCGCCAGATAGCCCGCCATCGCGATGTCGGAGTCGTAGATGAGGCGCTGGATCGCATGCCCGAGCACCACGAGCACGATGCAGGCGTAGCGGGCGTTGTCCCAGAACGGCACCCGTCTCCGAGGCCTGGCGACGGCTCCCGTCGAGGGGCCGGTCGGGTCCGCGGCGGCACTGCTCATCCTTCGAGGCTACCGCCGGGGAATAAAGTTGGTGCGGTCGTGTTGACTCAGATACATTCAAATGAATAGAAACGGATGCCGATCCATCCGCTTCGGAGAGCACGGAGAATCATGAGCGAGCAGTCGGCCGCCCCGGCCATCCAGTTCGGGATCATGTCGGTCAGCGACATCACGCAGGACCCGACGACGGGCATCACCCCCAGCGAGCGCGAGCGCATCCAGGCCACGGCCGAGATCGCCAGGCACGCCGAAGAGGTCGGTCTCGACGTCTTCGCCATCGGCGAGCACCACAACCCTCCGTTCTGGTCGTCGAGCCCCACCACGTTCCTCGCGCACGTCGCGGCCCAGACCGAGCGGCTCATCGTCTCCACCTCCACCACGCTGATCACCACCAACGATCCGGTGCGCATCGCGGAGGAGTACTCGATGCTGCAGCACGTCTCCGGCGGGCGTATGGACCTCATGCTCGGCCGCGGCAACACCGGCCCTGTGTACCCCTGGTTCGGCCAGGACATCCGCCAGGGCCTCCCGCTCGCCATCGAGAACTACGCCCTGCTGCACAAGCTCTGGACCGAGGACGTCGTCGACTGGGAGGGCAAGTTCCGCACCCCGTTGCAGGGCTTCACCGCCACCCCGCGTCCGCTCGACGGCATCGCGCCGTTCGTGTGGCACGGCTCGATCCGCACGCCCGAGATCGCCGAGCAGGCCGCCTACTACGGCGACGGCTTCTTCGCGAACAACATCTTCTGGCCCAAGGAGCACTATCAGCGGCTCATCGAGCTGTACCGCCAGCGCTACGCGCACTACGGTCACGGCACGCCGGAGGAGGCGATCGTCGGCATCGGCGGCCAGGTGTTCATGGCCGCGAAGTCGCAGGACGCCGTCGCGCAGTTCCGCCCGTACTTCGACAACGCGCCGGTCTACGGGCACGGGCCGAGCATGGAGGACTTCGCCGAGATGACCCCGCTCACCGTCGGCTCGCCGCAGCAGGTGATCGACCGCTACGCGTCGATGCGCGACACCTTCGGCGACTTCCAGCGCCAGCTGTTCCTCATCGACCACGCGGGTCTGCCGCTGAAGACGGTGCTGGAGCAGCTCGACATCCTCGGCGGCGAGGTCGTCCCCGTGCTGCGCGAGGAGCTCGCGAAGGACCGCCCGGCGAACGTGCCGGACGGGCCCACGCACGCCGCACGGGTGAAGGCGGTCTACGGCGACGGTCCCGCGAGGGACGCCCGCCCGGGTGCGAACCGCGGCGACAACCTCACCGCCGGCTCCCCGTACCAGGACGTGCCCGCCCCGGCCGGCGCCGCGTTCGGCATCGGCCGGAAGGAGGCGTGAGATGAGCGAGCGTCGCATCGCGGTGATCTCCTCCGGGTTGTCCAACCCGTCGTCCACGCGGATGCTGGCGGACCGCCTGGTCGCCGAGACGGCGAAGGCCCTCCTGGAGCGCGGCATCCGCGTGCAGGCCGACGTGATCGAGCTGCGCGACCTGGCGCACGACATCACGAACAACCTGCTCACCGGCTTCGCCCCGGCGCCGCTGGAGGAGGCGATCAACAGGGTCGTGTCCGCCGACGCGATCATCGCCGTCACGCCCATCTTCTCGACGAGCTACTCCGGTCTGTTCAAGTCGTTCATCGACGTGCTCGACCCCGACGCACTCACCGGCAAGCCCGTGCTTATCGGTGCGAACGCCGGCACGGCGCGGCACTCGCTGGCGATCGACTACGCGATCCGTCCGCTGTTCACCTATCTGCACGCCGAGCCGGTGTCCACCGGCGTGTTCGCGGCGTCCAGCGACTGGGGCTCGAACGCCGACGACGTGGCTCCGCTGAGCTCGCGCGTGGAGCGAGGCGCCAGGGAGCTCGCCGATGCGGTCGCGCGCCGTGAGCCGGTGTCCGACGCCGATCCGTTCGACCCCGACACCTACCTCGGCAAGGGCAAGTCCTTCGGCCACCTGCTCGGAGGTCTCGCCGGCGAGTGATCGGGCGCGCCCGCTGAGAGGGCACGCCGTCATCGACAATGTCCGTGGGGCATCGTACGGTGGCGACGTGCCCTCTTCCACAGAACTCACCGCCCTCCGCACGGCCCTTCGCGGCCCCGTCCTCCTCCCCGGTGACGACGGCTTCGACGCCGCACGTTCGCCCTGGAACCTCGCGATCGAGCAGCGCCCGGCCGCCGTCGTGTCACCGACCGACGTCGACGACCTGCGCGCGCTCCTCGACGTCGCCCGCGGCTCCGGCGCCCCGCTGGCGGTGCAACCCAGCGGTCACGGCGCCTCCGGGGACCTCGCCGGGGCGATCGTCGTACGCATGCGCTCCTTCGACCGGCTCGACATCGATCTCGCCGCCGGCGTCGCCCGCATCGGCAGCGGCGTGCGCTGGGGCGCGGTCGTCGAGGCGCTCGAGGGCACGGGCTGGGCGGCGCCGGCCGGTACCAGTCCCGTGATCAGCGTCGCCGGCTACACGCTCGGCGGCGGACACTCCTGGTTCAGCCGTACGGCGGGCCTCGGCTCCGACGCCCTCCGTGCCGTGGAGGTCCTGCGCCCGGACGGCACGCACGAGCGCATCGACGACGGCAGCGATCCCGACGCGATGTGGGCGCTGCGCGGTGCCGGCGGCACGATGGGGGTCGTGACCGAGCTCGAGATCGATCTCGTGCGCACCCCGGCGCTCTGGGGTGCCGGCCTCACCTTCGACGTCGCCGATGCCGCGGCGGTGTTGCGTGCGGTCCGCGATCTGGCCGTCGACGCCCCGTCGACGCTGAACGTGTTCGTGAACTCGATGCGTATGCCCGATGCGCCGCAGCTGCCAGCGGAGATCCGCGGACGCAGTTTCCTCTCCGTGCAGGCCCTCTCGGTCGACGGCGCGGCCGAGGCGCTGATCGACGGGATTCGTCGCGCCGGTGCCGTGCAGCGCGAGACCGTCGGCGCCACGTCACCGGCCGCGCTGGCAGCGGCCTCTGCTGAGCCGACCGACCCCACCCCGGGTGCGGGCGCATCGTTCGCGCTCGCGGGGCTCGACGACGAGATGATCTCCGCCCTGCTCGACTTCCGCGAGCTCCCCGAGCAATGGCCGATCATGGGCATCGACATCCGGATGCTCGGGGGAGCGCTGCGCACTCCGCGGCGCCCCGGTCTCGCGTCTCTCGCGGCTGCCGACTGGTTGGTGCACGCCCTCGTGCCGGTGATCCCCGGAGTCCCCGCCGAGCCGGGCGTGGCGAGCCTCGACGGCCTGCGAGCGCTGCTCGCGCCGGTGCGGGCCCCGCAGACCATCACGACCTTCCTCACGCCGGGGCAGGGGCTCGACCTGTGCGGCTCGATCGACGATCTGCGACGTCTGCGCGCCCTGCGCGACGCCGCAGATCCTGAGGGAATCCTGCACGAAGGCCGACTGAGCCGCTGAGACGGTTCCCGGCGCGATAGCGTCGAGGGTGGCGGCTCCGCTGCCGACAACCCGCCGATGCCGGATCCGCCGGACCGGCCCGCCGGATCCGGTCACACGAGGCCGTCCGAGAGCCCGGGTCGCGGCCGAACCGCACAGACCGCAGAGGGACCGCAGAGGGAGAGCCATGGAGATCGCAGTCGCAGGCGGAACCGGGATCGCCGGTTCCGAGGTCGTCAGGATCGCTCAGCAACGCGGTCACCGGGTGCGCGTGCTCACCCGCGGCAACGGCGTGGACGTGCGCTCCGGCGAGGGTCTCGACACCCTGCTCGACGGGGTCGAGGTGGTCGTCGACGCGCTCAGCACCTCGACGCAGAGCGCCAGGGCGTCCACCGAGTTCTTCACCGGCACCACCTCGCACCTGCTCGCCGCCGGATTGCGGGCCGGGGTGCGGCACCACGTCGCCCTCTCGATCGTCGGAGTGGACAGGGCGCCGCATGGCTACTACGCGGGCAAGCTGGCCCAGGAGCAGGCCGTCCAGTCCGGTCAGGTCCCGTGGACCGTGCAGCGGGCGACGCAGTTCCACGATTTCGCGTCGCAGCTGTATCGCAACGCATCGCTGGGCCCGCTGCATCTCGCCGTGCGCATGCGCACCCGGCCGATCGCCGTGGTCGAGGTCGCGACCCGCCTCGTGGACCTCGCCGAGGCGGGGCCGACCGGAAGGGCCAGGGACATCGCGGGGCCGAGGGAGGAGCAGATGTCCGAGATGATGCGCGCCTGGGCCGCGCACACCGGGCGCCGCGGATGGATGCCGGAGATGGGACTGCCGGGGGCCTTCGGAAGGGCGCTGCGCGACGGCAGCATCCTTCCCGGCGACGATGCGGACCTCGGCACCGTCTCCTTCGAGGACTGGCTCCGCGCACAGCCGCGCGGCTGACGACCGGCTCGCGAGCCTCGTAACCACCGACTCGCCGGGCCGCGGAGCCGCTGAACCGCATCGGCCCGCGATTCCGCTCAGCGCCTGTCCCCGCGGAGCCAGGTGTACTCGGTCTCCGGGCGCCCCGGCGTGCCGTATCTCGCCGCCCGTTCGATGACCCCGTCGGCGACCAGGTGCTCCAGGTAGCGGCGGATCGCGACGCGCGACATCCCGAGGCCGTCCGCGGCCTCCCGCGCGGAGACGGGGCCGTCGGATCGCACAAGGGAGACCACGCGTTCGAGGGTCTCCGCCGACAGACCTTTCGGGAGCGGCGTCCGTCCGGCCGGTCGGACGAGCAGTGCGTCGATCTCGGCCTGAGTGGTCTCCCCATCGGTCGATCGCACCTGCGCTCGATGCTCGCGATAGGCCGTGAGCCGGTCGTGGAAGAGAGCGAAGCCGAAGGGCTTGACCAGGTACTGGTAGACGCCGAGCGCGGCCATCTGCCGCACCGTGTCGGCGTCGCGGACGCCGGTGATCGCGATCACGTCGACGTCGGAGGCTCTGGCCCGCAGCGTGCGCAGCACATCGAGCCCCGTGCCGTCCGGCATCGTGATGTCGAGCAGCACCAGGTCGAACGGCCGCCCGCCCGAAGGGGCGAGCACTGCGGCGACCGCCGCCCGCGCTCCCGTGCACTCGCCGCCGACCTCGAATCCGTCGAGACGCTCCAGATACGAGCGGTGGAGTTCGAGCGTGAGGGCGTCGTCGTCGACGAGGAGCGTACGGATCACGACCGTCTCCCTCGCGACGGGGGGAGGAGGACGCGGAAGGTCGTCGGGGCGTCGGTGAGCTCGACGGTGCCGCCCGCCTCGCCGACGACGGATCGGACGAGCGCGAGTCCGACGCCGCGACCCTGCGCGTCTGCGGGCTTGGTGGAGAACCCGTGCTCGAAGATCCGCTCGCGTAGATCAGCCGGAACGCCTGCCCCGCTGTCGGACACCTCCACGACGACCTCGCCGGACGCGGACGGACGCAACGTCACCGCTATCCACCGTTCGGCGGATCCCGCCGCGGCGTCCATCGCGTTGTCGATGAGATTGCCGAGCACCGACACGCTGTCGACGGTGGACAGCGCCGAGCGGGGCGTGTCCGGTTCGATCCGGACCCTCCAGTCGATTCCGCGCTCCTTCGCCTGTGAGGCCTTCCCGAGGAGGAGCGCGCCGATGGCGGGGTCGCCGTGGCGGCGCGCCGTCACCTGATCGACGAGCGACTGGCTCTGTCGTGACGTCTCGGTGAGGATGTCGAGCGCCTCGCCCGTACGCCCGAGCTCCAGCAGGGCGACGGCCGTGTGCATCCGATTGCCGTGCTCGTGGGTCTGCGCTCGCAGCGCCTCGCCGAGCGTGCGGATCGACTCATATGACGACACGGCGTCGCGGACGGTGCCCGGAGGCAGGTCCCCGGCGATGCGCCGGGTGACGCGGCGGGCGAACCATGCACCGAGAGCCCCGAGGGCGACGAGCACGACCGTGATGGCGAGCGACAGCGGCAGCCGGCGCACCAGGGTGTCGGAGATGCTCTCCGTCGTCACCCCGGCGGACACCCATCCGACGAGGGACCCGTCCGCTCCGCGCACGGGCACGATCGTGCGCACCGACGGCCCGAGCGTGCCGGTGAAGGTCTCGGTCAGGGGATGGGGGTCCTCGGGGATGGTGCCGAGATACCGGCCGCCGATCTCGCCGATGTCGGGGTGTGTGACCCGGATGCCGTCGGGGGTCATGATCGTCACGAAGTCGAGTCCGGCGTCGTCGACGACGGCGAGGGCGAACGGCTCGAGCGCACCGGTGGCCGCTTGTGCATCGCCGACCTCCAGCGCCGTGATCACGGGGGCCGCGACGGCCACGGTCGAGGCCGTCGCCGCGGTGACGCGCTCGGCCTCGGCCTGCACGGCGCGCTGGGTCTCGACCACGAGGAACCCGGCGACGAGGGCGCCGACGACGGCGGCGGCCGCGATGAGCACCAGGAACACGCGGGATGCCGTGCTCCGTGCCGTGCGGGGACGGGCCATCAGCGCACCTCCGCGTCGTCGTCGGACCTGTCAGTGACCAATACGACCACAAATGGTCCCGGTGTGCGTAGTCGGAGACCGTAGGTGCACCGGTCGCGACGACGCGGCCGGACATGCGACGACGACGTTCATGATCGAGGAGGACACCATGGCCATCACGACCGGATTCTCACTGCCGGGATTCCACTGGCGACGCGGCAAGCAGTCCTGGGACCGGCACACCTGGCTGTACGTGTCGGTGATCATCGCCGTCGTGCTGGGTGCGCTGGTCGGACTCATCTGGCCCGAGGTCGGACAGGGCCTCGAACCGCTCGGCAAGGCGTTCGTGGCGCTGATCAAGATGATGATCGCCCCGATCATCTTCTGCACGATCGTCATCGGGGTCGGCTCCATCGCCAAGGCCGCGACGGTCGGTCGGATCGGCGGGCTCGCGTTGATCTACTTCCTGGTGATGTCCACGTTCGCCCTCGCCATCGGGCTCGTGGTCGGCAACGTCATCCATCCCGGTGAGGGGTTGAACATGTCGGGCGCCAGCTACGACGCCGGAACCGCGGAAGCCACGAGCACCCAGGAGTTCGTGCTGGGGATCATCCCGCCCACGTTCTTCGCGGCGTTCACGGGGGAGAGCGTGCTGCAGGTGCTGTTCGTCGCTCTGCTGTCCGGATTCGCACTCCAGGGGCTCGGCGAGCGCGGGGCCGGGATCATGGAGGCGGTCAGGCAGCTGCAGAAGCTCGTGTTCCGCATCCTCGGGATGATCCTGTGGCTCGCCCCGCTCGGAGCGTTCGGCGCCATCGCCGCCGTCGTCGGCAAGACCGGGGCCGCGGCGATCTGGAGCCTCGGCATCCTCATGGTGGCGTTCTACATCACGTGCATCCTGTTCATCGTGGTGGTCCTCGGCACTCTGCTGTGGGTGGTGACCCGCGTCAACATCCTCAGCCTGATGAGGTACCTGGGCCGTGAGTACCTGCTCATCGTCGGTACGTCCTCGTCGGAGTCGGCCCTTCCCCGCCTCATCGCCAAGATGGAGCACGTCGGCGTCTCCAAGCCTGTCGTCGGGATCACCGTGCCCACCGGCTACTCGTTCAACCTCGACGGCACGGCGATCTACCTCACGATGGCATCGCTGTTCATCGCCACCGGGATGGGGCAGCCGATGTCCCTCGGCGAGCAGATCGGCCTGCTGGTCTTCATGATCATCGCGAGCAAGGGCGCGGCGGGAGTCACCGGCGCCGGTCTCGCGACCCTCGCCGGCGGTCTCCAGGCGTACCGGCCCGACCTCGTCGACGGCGTGGGCGTCATCGTCGGCATCGACAGGTTCATGTCGGAGGGGCGTGCGCTGACGAACTTCACGGGCAACGCGGTTGCGACGCTGCTCATCGGCACCTGGACCCGCCAGATCGACCGGGAGCGGGTGCGGCAGGTGCTCAACGGGCAGCTGCCCTTCGACGAATCGGTGCTCGACGGGGTGGACGGTCACGCCGCGACGTCCGAGGGCACCGCGGGCGACCTGCACGAGCTCCGCGACGCCGCCGTCACCGAGATGTCGGCGAAGGAGCGCAGGGCGAGCGAGCGCACGGGGCGGTGACGATGCGCGAGCGGTGAGGGATGCGGGAGCCGGGTCCGACCGGGCTCCCGCATCCGCGCGGTCAACCGCTCTTGCGTCGGAACTCGCGCCGCGTCTGCGGGGCGTGCGCGCCGTGGACGGCCGAATCGCCGTCGAGGTGGGCCTCGCCCTGCCGGTGCTGCGCGTTCTTCTTCTCGAGCGCTTCCTTGAACTTGCGCTTCATCTCCTCGGCCGAGGAGGCGCCTTCTTCGGTGCTCATGTCCGCCAGCCTAGGGCACGGCGCGATCGGCGGACCAGGTCAGCGCCGCACCCTCGTCGTGATCACGTCGATCGCGATCCCGAGACCGACGGCCACCACGATCGACACGATCACCGCCACGAAGGGACCGCCGGGGACGACGGTCGCCACCACGGCGCCGACCGCCGCCTGGTACGCCGCCCACCCGAACGCGGCGAGCACGACGAGACCGAGGTAGCGCGGAGGGTGTATGCGTGACGCTCCGGCGACCAGGTTGATCGCCAGCCGAGCGAACGGCACGAACCTCGCGGTGAAGAGAACGGTCGCGGTACCCCTGTCCAGACGGACACGTGCCCAGTCGAGCGCCTGCCGCACCCGGGGTCCCCTCATCCACCGCCATCTCTCCGTGCCGACCGTGCGGCCGACGAGGTAGCAGGCGGCGTCCCCCAGCGCGGCAGCGACGCCCGCGCAGACGATCACGGCCCACAACGGGGGAGATCCGGCGGTGACGGCTATCGCCCCCAGCGCGGTGACGGCGACCTCCCCGGGGATCACGACGAGGAAGGCGTCGCCCAGCACGAGAACGCTCATCGCCAGGAGCGCCCATGGCGTGGTCAGCAGGTCCGTCGGCACGTCCCCAGGGTGCGCGGTCGAGATGAACGGGAACCGACGAGCGGATAGCCGGTGACCGGCGCTCCAGCATCGGGTGAACATCTGGTGCCCGAGCGCCGTCCGGCGATCTGAGCCCTTCCGACGGCGGCATCCTGAGGGTGTGAGAGTCGCGATCGTGACAGAGTCCTTCCTTCCGCACATGAACGGCGTTACCGGATCCGTGTTGCAGATCCTGAGGCACCTGGAGCGGACGGGGCATGAGGCGCACGTCGTCGCCCCGGACGCCGCAGGCATCCCCGCCCTGGTGCACGGCGCGCACATCGACGCCATCCCCAGCCTGCCGCTGCCCGGCTACCGCAACGTGCGTGTGGGCACCTCGCCCGCGCATCGCGTGGCCGCGTCGCTGCGGGCGTTCCGTCCCGACGTCGTGCACCTGGCGTCGCCCTTCGCGCTCGGGTGGCGGGGTGTGCTCGCGGCCGAGCGGCTCGGAGTGTCCTCGGTCGCGGCGTACCAGACGGACGTCGCCGCCTACACGGAGCGGTATCGCGTCGCCGCCACCACGGGCATCGCCCAGACGCACATCGCGCGACTGCACCGGCGCGCCACGCTCACCCTGGCGCCCTCGGCGGAGTCGGCGCAGCAACTGGCCGAGCTCGGCGTCGACCGCGTGCGCCGGTGGGGACGAGGGGTGGATGCGGAGCGCTTCCACCCGTCGCGGCGCGACGGGGGACTGCGCGCCACCTGGGGGGCCGAGGTCGTCATCGGCTACGTCGGCCGCCTCGCCCCCGAGAAGCAGGTCGAAGACCTCGTCGCCCTGAGCGGGATCCCGGGGACGCGGCTCGTGATCGTCGGCGACGGCCCGAGCAGGGCGAGGCTCCAGGCCCTCCTGCCCGAGGCGCTGTTCCTCGGGCACCTCGACGGCGACGCGCTCGCCGCAGCCGCCGCCTCCTTCGACCTCTTCGTGCATCCCGGGGAGAGCGAGACCTTCGGCCAGACGCTCCAGGAGGCTCACGCGAGCGGGGTCCCCGTGATCGCCACGGGGAGGGGCGGGCCCCTCGACCTCGTACGGATGGGCATCGACGGCTGGCTCTACCGCCCTGGCGACCTCGATGACATGCGGATGCGGGTGACCGACCTCGCCGGTGACGCGCGCAAGCGTCGCGCGTTCGGCGAGGCGGGAAGGGAGGCGGTGCAGGGACGCAGCTGGGCGGTCGTATGCGACCAGCTTCTCGCGCACCTCGACGAGGCGGTGCGGCTCGGTGCGGTCGATCGCGGGCTGCGCGCCCGCAGGCTCGTGCGCCCCGAGCCGTCCGTCTCCGCACCGGGCACGCGCTGGCGACGCTACGTGGCTCTGGGCGACTCGCTGACGGAGGGGCTCTGCGACCCGGCGCCGGACGGCGCGCTGCGCGGGTGGGCGGATCGTCTCGCGCTGTTGCTGGCGGCGCGCGGCGGGCTGCACTACGCGAACCTCGCGATCCGCTCGAAGCGGGTGTCGGACGTGTGCGGTCCGCAGCTCGAGACCGCGCTGAGGCTGCGACCCGACCTGGTGTCGATCCTCGTGGGCGCGAACGATCTGGTGAAGCCCCGCGTCGACGTCCCCGCGCTCGCCCGACGCGTGGAGGGCGCGGTCGCGTCCCTGCGTGCACAGGGGGCGGACGTCGTGCTGGTGACGCCGTTCCTCCCCGGCAACCGGGCGGCCGGGATGTACGCCCGGCGCTTCGCGGCGTTCGCGACGGCGCTGACCGGTGTCGCCGCACGCACCGGATCGATCCTCATCGACACCGACCTGCATCCGACGCTCGGCGCGCGCGAGAACTGGGGGGAGGACCTCGTGCACCTCGGGAGCAGGGGGCACCGTTTCCTCGCCTACCGCGTCGGAGAGGTGCTCGGCGTCCCGCACGCCGACGCGCTCGGCCTGCTCGACGCGGCGCTTCATGAGAACGAGCCGATCGGAGCCGGTCTGTGGTGGCGCAGGCACGCGCTGCCCTGGATGTGGCGCCGCCTGCACGGGCGTGCGGCGGGCGACGGCCGCGTCGCCAAGCACGAGGACTATGTCTACCTCGGCCGGTCGGCGGCGGAACGCGGCGTGACCGTCGGCTGAGCGTCGTCCCGGCCGGGCCGGGGGTCAGCGTCGGCCCATGCCGTGGTACGACCAGCCGGCGGCACGCCAGGCGGCGGCGTCCAGGCAGTTGCGCCCGTCGATCACGACGCGGCCCCGCACGAGAGAACCGGCGTGCTCGGGCGTCAGTTCGCGCCGGTACTCATCCCACTCCGTGACGATCACGACGGCGTCTGCGTCGCGCAGGGCATCGTCGCGATCACGGGTGTAACCGAGCTGCGGATGTGCCGCGGTCGCGTTGTCGATCGCCGCGGGGTCGGTCACCACCACGTCGGCGCCGAGACCGCGCAGTCGCACCGCCACGTCCAGAGCGGGGGAGTCGCGGATGTCGTCGCTGAACGGCTTGAACGCGGCGCCGAGCACGGCGACCCGCCGCCCGAACACGCGTCCGCCGAGGGCGTCGATGACGAGCTGCACCGCCCGGTCGCGGCGACGGAGGTTGATCGCGTCCACCTCGTGCAGGAAGCCGACGGCCTCGCCCCGTCCCAGTTCCTCGGCCCTCGCCGCGAACGCCCTGATGTCCTTGGGCAGGCATCCGCCGCCGAAGCCGATGCCCGAGCCGAGGTACCGGCGTCCGATGCGCGTGTCGTGTCCGATGGCGTCGGCGAGGAGCGTCACGTCGGCGCCGGCGGCCTCGGCGATCTCCGCCATGGCGTTGATGAAGGAGATCTTCGTCGCGAGGAAGGCGTTGGCCGCGCCCTTGACCAGCTCGGCCGTGGCGAGGTCGGTCACGAGGAAGGGCGTGCCGGCGTCGACCGCCGGGCGGTAGACGTCGCGCAGCGTCTCGACGGCACGGTCCGCGTGCTCTCCTTCCTGGGCGCCGACGACGATCCGGTCGGGGGAGATCGTGTCGTGCACCGCCCACCCCTCACGCAGGAACTCGGGGTTCCAGAGGAGGGTGGTTCCGGTCGGCGCGATCGTCTCGGCGAGGCGGGAAGCGGTCCCGACGGGGACGGTCGACTTGCCCGCGAGCACGTCGCCGGGGCGCAGGTGGGGGAGCAGCGCCTCCACCGCCGCGTCGACGAACCGGAGGTCGGCGGCGTGGGCTCCGGGCAGTTGGGGCGTGCCGACGGCGAGGAAGTGCACCGCGGAGCCTGCGGCATCCGCCGTCCGGGTGCTGAATCTCAGGCGGCCGGCCGCGATCCCCTCCTGCAGCAACTCCGCCAGGCGGGGCTCGAAGAACGGGGCGGTGCCGCTCGCGAGGGCCGCGACCTTCGACTCGTCGACGTCGATGCCGATCACGTCGTGCCCGATCGAGGCCATCGCCGCGGCGTGCACGGCTCCCAGGTAACCGCAGCCGATCACTGACATGCGCATGACTCCACGACAGCGGATGCCGCCCACGGGACGGCATCCGTCGCCTGAACGTCTCATGTCCGGCGAATGACGGATGCCCCTTCGCCCGGGTCACGCGGGATTCGAGGGTGCCGCTGGTAGTGTGGACGAGTCGGCGTCTGCCGATGCACAAGTTCACATCGATTCATGGAGCGATCGGCGGAGAAGCTGGTCCCCTGTGGTGGGTTCCTCGGCGCGTGCCGGGTGGCTTTCTACTGGTGGCCAGCGCAGGCGATTTCCCGCGGGTCTCCCGCGCGCCCGAACCCCGTCCTGCGCTCCTTCATGAACACGCTCGCGCGTCACACGGACGAGCGAGCCTAAACAAAGAAGGAGAGACCTCTTGGAAGGTCCTGAAATCACCGCCACCGAGGCCGTTCTCGACAACGGCCGCTTCGGCACCCGCACCATCCGCTTCGAGACCGGCCGCCTCGCGCAGCAGGCTCAGGGCGCCGTCGCCGCGTACCTCGACGGCGAGACCATGCTCCTCTCGGCCACCAGCGCCAGCAAGAGCCCGCGTGAAGGCTTCGACTTCTTCCCGCTGACCGTCGACGTCGAGGAGCGCTCCTACGCCGCCGGCAAGATCCCCGGCTCGTTCTTCCGCCGTGAGGGCCGCCCGTCGACCGAGGCGATCCTCGTCTGCCGTCTGATCGACCGCCCGCTGCGTCCGTCGTTCGTCGACGGCCTGCGCAACGAGGTCCAGATCGTCATCACCGTGCTGTCGATCGCGCCCGGCGAGTTCTACGACGCGCTCGCGATCAACGCGGCCTCCGCCTCCACCCAGATCTCCGGCCTGCCGTTCTCGGGTCCGATCGCCGGCGTCCGCCTGGCGTTCATCCCCGGCCACGGCGAGCACGCCGACCAGTGGGTCGCGTTCCCGAATGCGGAGCAGGTCGAGCAGGCCGTCTTCGACCTCGTGGTCGCCGGCCGCGTGGTCACCAAGGCGGACGGCACCGAGGACGTCGCGATCATGATGGTCGAGGCCGAGGCGACCGAGGGCAGCTGGAACCTCATCAAGGCCGGCGCCACCAAGCCGAACGAGGAGATCGTCGCGCAGGGCCTCGAGGCCTCCAAGCCCTTCATCGCCCAGCTGGTCAAAGCTCAGGCCGAGCTCGCCGCCACCGCGTCGAAGGAGCCTGGCGTGTACCCGGTCTTCCTGCCCTACGCGCCGGAGACCTTCGACTTCGTGTCGGAGCGCGCCTTCGCGGAGCTCAGCGACGTCTACCAGATCGCCGACAAGCAGGAGCGCCAGAACGCCGACGACGCGATCAAGGACCGCGTCAAGGCCGAGCTCGCCGCCGCCGTCGAGGCGGGCACGCTGCCCGAGACCGCCCTGGGCGAGTTCTCCGCGGCGTACAAGTCGGTCACCAAGAAGATCGTCCGCGGCCGGATCCTCACCGAGAACGTCCGCATCGACGGTCGCGGTCTGGCCGACATCCGCCCGCTCGACGCCGAGGTGCAGGTCATCCCGCGCGTCCACGGCTCGGCGATCTTCCAGCGCGGCGAGACCCAGATCCTGGGCGTCACCACGCTGAACATGCTCAAGATGGAGCAGCAGATCGACTCGCTGTCGCCCGTCACCAGCAAGCGCTACATGCACCACTACAACTTCCCGCCCTACTCGACCGGTGAGACCGGCCGCGTGGGTTCGCCGAAGCGTCGCGAGATCGGGCACGGCTTCCTCGCCGAGCGCGCCCTCGTGCCGGTGCTGCCCAGCCGCGAGGAGTTCCCCTACGCGATCCGTCAGGTGTCCGAGGCCCTCGGCTCCAACGGCTCGACCTCCATGGGATCGGTCTGCGCCTCCACCCTGTCGCTGCTGAACGCGGGTGTGCCGCTGCGCGCCCCCGTCGCCGGCATCGCGATGGGCCTCGTGTCCGACGAGGTCGACGGCGAGACCCGCTACGCGGCGCTGACCGACATCCTCGGCGCCGAGGACGCCCTCGGCGACATGGACTTCAAGGTCGCCGGCACGAGCGAGTTCGTCACGGCTATCCAGCTCGACACGAAGCTCGACGGCATCCCGTCGTCGGTGCTCGCCGGCGCGCTGACCCAGGCCCGTGAGGCCCGTCTCACGATCCTCAACGTGCTGAACGCCGCGATCGACGCTCCCGACGAGATGGCGCCGACCGCGCCCCGCGTCATCAGCGTGCAGATCCCGGTCGACAAGATCGGCGAGCTGATCGGCCCGAAGGGCAAGACGATCAACGCGATCCAGGACGAGACCGGCGCGCAGATCTCCATCGAGGAGGACGGCACCGTCTACATCGGCGCGACCGACGGCCCCTCGGCCGAGGCCGCCCGTGCCCAGGTCAACGCGATCGCCAACCCCACCAACCCGGAGGTCGGCGAGCAGTTCCTCGGCACCGTCGTGAAGATCGCCACCTTCGGCGCCTTCATCTCGCTGCTGCCCGGCAAGGACGGCCTGCTGCACGTCACCGAGGTGCGCAAGCTCGCCGGTGGCAAGCGCGTCGAGAACGTCGAGGACGTGCTGTCCGTCGGCCAGAAGATCCTCGTGAAGATCACGAAGATCGACGACCGCGGCAAGCTCTCCCTCGAGCCCGTGATCGACGAGGCCCCCGCGGCCGACGCCGCTCCGGCCGACGAGGCCGCAGCGGAGTAAGCACCGCGTATCGTACGGAGCCCGGGTCCCTGCTCGCAGGGGCCCGGGCTCCCGTCGTATCTGATGTGATCAAACCGTTATGGGAAGTTTCCGCGCTGTTCGGCGGATTGGACGGAGCGTTCGCGGAAGTCGCATACCCTCGAAGTACGCACCGGGGGGTGCATGAGAAGGCAGTGACGCAGGTCGGTACGCACCGATCGACGCGGGGGTGGGAGAGTATGCGGTTGTTCAGCGTAGGCGCAGGAGCGTCGGCCGAACGTGCGCAGAACGACACGGCGGAGCACCCGTCGGCTCCGATCCCGATCGTCGGCCCCGGCGTCGGCGAGACGATCCGGGTCCCGCTCGGAGAGACGGGATTCGACACCTTCCCCCTCATGCTCGGCGCCGCCGAGTTCGGCTGGAACGTCGACCTCGAGACCAGCCACGGCATCCTCGACCGCTATGTGGAGTTCGGCGGCAACGCGATCCACACCGCAGACGGCTTCTCCGGCGGTCGCAGCGAGCACATCATCGGGCAGTGGCTGCGCTCTCGCGGGCAGCGCGATCGCACCCTGCTCAGCGTGCGCATCGGCGCTCACGCCGACAACCCGGGCCTCGGATCCGTCAACCTGGTCCGTGCGGTCGAGGGATCGCTCACCCGGCTCGGGGTCGAGCGCATCGACGTTCTCTATCTCGACGCGACGCTCGACGCGACCACCAACCTCGAGGACACCCTGGCCACGGTCGAGTGGCTGGTGGAGGCGGGCAAGATCCGCACCGTCGGCGCGTTCGGCTTCGCGCCCGAGCGGCTGGTCGAGGCCCGCATCCTCGCGTCGGCCGGATACCCGCGCATCGAGGTCATCGACGCGCCGTACAACCTGGTGCGCCGCCTTCCGTTCGAGGGGGACCTGCGCCTCGTGGCCGGTGCGCAGAACCTGGCCGTGACGCCGTCGCACGCGCTGGAGCACGGCTTCCTGTCCGGACGCCACCGCAGCAAGGCGCTGATCCTCCAGGGGGTGCGCGGCGAACAGCTGCGCACGCATCTGAACCGTCGCGGCACCAAGATCCTGCGCGCCCTCGATCAGGTCGCCACCGAGCTCGCCGTCCCGGTCGCCGCCGTGTCCATCGCCTGGCTCCTCGCCCAGCGCACGATCGCGGCGCCGATCGTGAACGCCTTCGCGGCCGACCACGTCGACGAGCTCATGCAGGGTGCGGGCGTCACGCTGTCTCGCACGCAGATCGCCGACCTGACCAGGGCGGGCAACTGACTCCGTGACCCTTCCGCGCAGTTCTGTATAGGCTGGAGGGGAGCCCGGCAGATGCTGGCGATGAAGCGAGCGAGTTGTGACGCACTACATATATCTGGTCAGACACGGTGAACATCAGGATGCAGAGCACGGCCTCGCTGACGGACCCCTCTCGCCGCGGGGACAGCGTCAGGCCGAACTGATCGCCGACCGGCTCTCCGGACTCCCGCTCGACGCCGTGTGGCACTCGCCGCTCCTGCGCGCCAACGAGACGGCGCGCGCGATCGCCGCGCGCCTCCCGTCGGTCGACCCCGAGCCCACCGCCCTCCTGTTCGACTGCGTCCCGACGGGGATGACCGAGGAGACTCCGGCCGCGTTCGAGCCGTTCTTCGGCTCGGTCACGGAGGCGGAGATCGAGGCCGGCAGGGCGCAGATGGCCGATGCCGTGAACGAGTTCCTGGTGCGCAAGCCGGGCGACGTGCACGAGGTGCTGATCACACACAACTTCGTCATCTCCTGGTTCGTGCGCGAGGTGCTCGGCGCCCCGGAGTGGCGGTGGATGACGCTCAACCAGGCGCACTGCGGACTGACCGTGATCGCGCAGAAGCAGGGGCGGCCGTGGACGCTCCTGACGCACAACGACACAGGTCATCTGCCCGTCGAGCTCCGTACCGGCGTCCCCGACGCGCTGCCCGTCTGAGCGCGGTCCGGCGTCCGGCGCGCGCCCGGCGAAATAGACTGGACCCATGACCACGCAGGTAGCACTCGTCGGCGGAACCGGGAAGCTCGGCACGATCATCCACGCGGTGATCGACGAGCTCGAGGGGTTCGAGGTGAGCCGCGTGCTCACCTCGAAGAGCGATCTCTCCGAGATCGACGGCGCGGGTCTCGTGGTCGACGCCTCCACTCCGCAGGTCAGCGTCGACGTGGTGCGCGCTGCCGTCGAGCGAGGTGTCAACGTGCTCGTGGCGACCTCCGGATGGTCGGCGGAGCGCATCGCCCTGGTCCGGCCGCTCGTCGATGCCGCGGGCACCGGGGTCGTGTTCATCCCCAACTTCTCGCTCGGCTCGGTGCTGGGATCGGCCCTCGCCGCCGCCGCCGCCCCGTTCTTCGGGTCGGCTGAGATCATCGAGGCCCACCGCGAGACCAAGATCGACTCGCCCAGCGGTACCGCCGTGCGCACGGCCGAGCTCATCGCCGCGGCTCGGGCCGAACAGGGGCCGGTCAGCGCCCCGCACGCCGATCAGCGCGCTCGTGGTCAGCAGGTCGGCAGCGTCCCCATCCACTCGCTGCGGCGCCCCGGCGTGATCGCCAAGCAGGAGGTCATCCTCTCCGGCCCGGGCGAATCGTTGACGTTCACCCACGACACGACGGACTCGGCCCTGGCCTATGCGCCGGGCATCCGCCTCGCCGTCCCGTACGCGCATCGCGCCACCGGGGTCGTGGTCGGACTCGAGAACATGATCGACATCGGCATCCGCTCGTGATGTCGCGTATCGGCGTCGCCCTGATGGCCGCGGCGCTCTTCGTCTATCTCGCCGTGGCGGTGTGGCTCGCCGTGATGTTCTTCGCCGTCGGCACCGGGGTGTCGGTCGGCATGGGTATCGCCCTGGTCGTGCTCGCGCCGCTCGGCGGATGGGCCCTGGTGCGCGAGATGCAGTTCGGATTCTCGGCGGATCGGCTGGGCCGTGAGCTCGACGCGGAGGGCGGCATGCCGGAAGCCGAGACCGAACTCACGCCCAGCGGACGGATCGCGAGAGCCGACGCCGATCCGCTGATCGCGCGCTACAGTGCCGAGGCGGACGCGGCGCCCGAGGACTGGCGGGCGCGGTATCGCCTGGGAGTGGTGCAGGACGCGGCGGGGCGCAGGAAGGACGCGAGGGCGAGCATCCGGGAGGCGATCCGACTGTCGAGAGCGTGACAACCGTCGAGACCCCCTCTCACCGTCGAGACCCCCACCTGCCCGCGCGAACAGGAGGGGGTCTCGGTGCGACAAGGGGGTCTCGGCGAGACGCCGAGCCCAGCTCAGGCGAGCGTGGCCTCGAGGGTGATCTCGATGCCGGCGAGCGCCTGCGACACCGGGCAGCCGGTCTTGGCGCCCTCGGCGATCTCCTGGAACTTCTCGGGGGTGAGGCCGGGGACCACGGCGTTCACGTTGAGGTGGCTGCCGGTGATGCCGACACCCGGCTTGAAGGTCACCGAGGCGCTCGTGTTGACGCGCTCGGGCGGGGTGCCGTTCTCGGCGAGGGCGTGCGAGAGGGCCATGCTGAAGCACGAGGAGTGCGCGGCGGCGATGAGCTCCTCGGGTGTGGTGGTGGTGTCACTGCCCTCGCTGCGGGACTTCCAGTCGATCGGGAAGGTGCCCAGGTTCGACGACGCGAATGCGACCGTGCCCGAGCCCTCCGTGAGCGATCCGGTCCAGGTGGCGGTGGCTTCGCTGGTGACGGGCATGATTCCTCCGGTTCTCGCGCTGCCGGGCGGCAGCGTCGCGTCGGGGCCAGCCTATCCGCCGGGGAGCGGCGAAGGAACCGTTCTCAGGAGGCGGAGGCGGCCCTGCCCAGCAGTCCGGCGCGCTGCAGCAGGAGGTAGAGCTGGCAGCCGAGGCAGAGGCCGAACACCGCGTTGAGGAACGCGGCGATGAACGCCGCTGCGGTCGCGATCGGCAGGGCCCAGGGCACGCCGGCGAGGTGCAGCACCAGCCCGACGGTCACCACGAACAGGCCGACGCCCTGGGCGAAGCGCGGCGGGCGGGGATCCTCCAGCTCCGCGGGCGGCGTGAGTCGCGGGCGGATGACGCGGCGGAAGAGCGCACCCCAGGGGGCCGTCGCCGGGGAGAGCACGCTCCAGAGGAAGAGAGCGGCGATGACCACGGTCAGCAGGAACGCGGGATCGAGAGCGCGTGCTCCGATGGATGCCGTCGAGATCAGCCATCCGGTGGGGGAGAACCCGGCGTCCGCCAGGGGCTGGTAGGCGAACCAGCCGAAGGTCGCGCTGGCGCCCTGCGCCGTCGAGATCCCCACGAGTCCGAGGAACGTCGCGACGAGCAGCAGCACGGAGGTGATGGTCGCGGCGAATCGCGGGCCGCGCGGGTCGATGCCTGCGGGAGTGGACATGACGGCTCCAGTCTGCGCGCTCAGACGGCGGCGATGGCTTCGGCGAGGGCGTGCCGGTGCGGCACGCCGTTGAATCGGGCGCGCACGGCACCGGAGCCGTCGACGACGAACGTGGTCGGCGTCTGCAGCACGTGGTACCGCGCGGAGAGGTCGGGGCGGTGCGTGAGATCGACCTCCACGTGGGCGAGGCCGTCGTGGTCGGCCGCGACGGCGCCCAGCATCCGCCGCACCTGCGGGCACCGTGCGCACATCTCGGTGCTGAACTGCACGAGGGTGGCGCGGGAGCCGAGGTCGCCCGAGGCGTGCGCGGCGTCGAACAGCAGGTGCCCGCCGCCTCGCCGTCGCCCGTCGAGGGCGCGCAGCAGCGCGCCGGCGATCACCGCGATCACGAGGAGCGCGCCGGCGATCAGGAGCGCGGTTGCGGGCGACATGCGTCGAGCGTACGTCCGCCCGGACGCGGCCGGGGCCGTTGTTTCCGATCATGACGGCCGACCCGATGTCCGTGGTCGGCGGGTAGTCTGGCAGACATGAGCGAAGCCGTGCCGACTCCGTACGAAGATCTCCTGCGAGACGTGCTGGAGACCGGCACGCACAAGTCCGATCGCACCGGCACGGGAACCACGAGCGTCTTCGGCCGGCAGATCCGATTCGACCTCTCGAAGGGGTTCCCGCTCATCACGACGAAGCGGGTGCACTTCAAGTCGATCGCGTACGAGCTGCTGTGGTTCCTCCGCGGTGACTCCAACGTGCGCTGGCTGCAGGACAACGGCGTCACCATCTGGGACGAATGGGCGGATGCCGACGGCGACCTCGGGCCCGTCTACGGCGTGCAATGGCGCTCCTGGCCGACGCCGGACGGGGCCAGCATCGATCAGCTGTCCGAGGTGATCGAGCAGATCAGGGCGACTCCCGACTCCCGTCGGCTGATCGTGTCGGCGTGGAACCCCGCCGACATCCCCGACATGGCCCTCGCTCCGTGCCACGCGCTGTTCCAGTTCTACGTGGCCGACGGCAAGCTGTCGTGCCAGCTCTACCAGCGCAGCGCCGACCTCTTCCTCGGCGTGCCGTTCAACATCGCGTCGTACGCGCTGCTCACCCTCATGATCGCCCAGCAGGTCGGGCTCGAGCCGGGCGACTTCGTCTGGACCGGCGGCGACTGCCACATCTACGACAACCACGTCGCGCAGGTCACCGAGCAGCTGACCCGCGATGCCTACCCGTACCCCACACTCCGCTTCGCGCGGAAGCCGGAGTCGGTCTTCGACTACCGCTACGAGGACTTCATCGTCGAGGGCTATCAGCACCACGCCCCGATCCGGGCGGCGGTGGCGGTATGACCTGGGTCGGTCTGATCTGGGCGGAGGCCAAGGGCGGCGTCATCGGCGCGTCGGGGACCATTCCCTGGCACGTGCCGGAGGACATGGCCCACTTCAAGGAGGTCACGCTCGGCGCCCCGGTGATCATGGGGCGCAAGACCTGGGATTCCCTGCCCGAACGGTTCCGCCCGCTCCCCGGGCGCGAGAACGTCGTCATCACCAGACAGCAGGACTGGAGCGCCGATGGCGCTCGGCGGGCGTCGAACATCTCGGAGGCGGTGCGCGGACGCGATCGCGTGTGGGTCATGGGCGGTGCCGAGATCTACGCGCAGGTCATCGCGGATGCCGACCGCCTGGAGATCACGGAGATCGATCTCGATGTCGCCGGTGATGCCTTCGCCCCGTCGAAGGCCGGTTGGCGGCTCGTCGACGAGGGGGAGTGGCAGACCTCTCGCACCGGCATCCGGTTCCGCTTCCTCGGATACGAGCGCTGACATGCCCACCGCCCTCATCACCGGAGCGAGCGCAGGGCTCGGCGCGGAGTTCGCCCGCCAGCTGGCCCGTCGTCGTACCGACCTCGTGCTCGTCGCCCGCTCGACGGACGCCCTCGAGGAGCTCGCCGCAGAGCTGCGTAGCGCCTTCGGCGTCGCGGTCGAGGTGCTCGTGGCCGACCTCGCCGTCGATACGGAGGTGGAGCGGGTCGCCTCCCGTCTCCGGGACGCGTCCGACCCCGTGGGTCTGCTCGTGAACAACGCCGGGTTCGGCCTGCCCCTGCATTTCGCCGACAACGACATCGACGACGAGGTGCGTCACCTCCGTGTACACGTCGAGGCGTCGATGCGCCTGATGCACGCGGCGCTGCAGACCATGCGCGGTCGGGGCGGGCGCATCATCAACGTCGCATCGGTCGCCGGCTTCATCTCGCGCTCGACGTACTCGGCGTGCAAGAGCTGGCTCATCGGTTTCAGCCGCTGGGCGAACGCAGAGTACTCGCGCGATCGCGTCACGGTGACGGCGCTGTGCCCTGGGTTCGTGCACACGACCTTCCACGCCCGGATGGGGCTCGCGAGCGGGGAGGAGGGCGTGCCGTCGCTGCTCTGGCTGAACGCCCCCGATGTGGTGCGCCTCGGTCTGCGCGACGCGGCTCGGGGCAAGG
Source organism: Microbacterium hydrocarbonoxydans (assembly GCA_040395495.1). GTDB lineage: Bacteria > Actinomycetota > Actinomycetes > Actinomycetales > Microbacteriaceae > Microbacterium > Microbacterium hydrocarbonoxydans_D. The sequence continues at coordinate 314,065 of JBEBQG010000003.1, forward strand.
CCGTGTCGATCCCGTCGCTGCGCTACAAGGCGGTCGTGGCGCTGATCGGCGTCCTTCCGCGGTCGGTCACCGCGGGCGTCGCCCGGCGCGGCCGGGTCTGATCGATCAGCTCAGCGGAAGCGCCCGAGTGCGATCCCGGCGTAGGCGATCGCCGCGACGGTCTCGCCGTCGGTGATGCGGCCGTCGGAGATCATCGCGAGCACCTCGTCGAAGGGAACCCACGACATGGCGGCGATGCCCTCCTCCGCCTGGGTCGCGGACGCCTGATCCGTCTGGTCGGCGCGGCGGAGCCCGCGGGCGAGGAACACGTGCTCGGGCGCATCCGCGATGCCGTTCAGCGCGGTCATCTGTCCGATCGGCATCCACTCGTCCGCCTCGAACCCCGTCTCCTCGCGCAACTCCCTGCGGGCGGCGACGAGCGGGTCCTCACCGTCGCTCCCGCCGGCGGGAACCTCCACAGAGGTGCCGACGGTGTAGCGGTCGATCGTCACGAGGCAGACCCGCTGGTCCTCGTCGACGGCGACCACGAACACCGCCGGGTTGCGCATCGTGACGACACCGTAGATGCCGTCACCGCCCGGTCCGGTGACGGCGTCCTCCCGCACCGAGATCCAGGGGTTCGAGTAGACGATCGCAGACTCCCGCGTGATCCAGGCCATGCGACGAGCCTAAGCGCCGGCGCTCCGTAGTATCGATGTATGGGTTGGTTCGGGAGGAAGCGCGATCCGCAGGACGCGAACGAGATGCTGCGGCGGTACAACGAGGCCGAGAGCGCACGGCTCGCGGGGATGACGGGTGCGTCGACGGACGCGGCGGCTCCCCACGCGACGGTGACGACCGGCGCCTCTGCGGAGTTCGCGGTCGAGGACGTGTTCACGATCACGGGGCGCGGACAGGTCGCGACCGGGACGGTGTCGTCCGGCACGGTGCGGGTCGGAGACCGGGTGGTCGTGCTGCGCGGGGCGACGGAAGTCGGCACCAGCGAGGTCACCGGCATCGAGATGTTCCGCAAGAAGGCCGCCGAGGCGACAGCCGGATCGATGGCGGGACTGCTCCTGCGGGGCAGGCTGGAGATCGCCAGGGGCGACGTCATCAGGACCGGCTCGTCAGCGTGAGCGGCATCCGAACCGATACGCTGGGAGCATGACGCACTCGGGCAATCCTTTCGGACAGGTTCTCGTCGCGCTGATCACTCCGATGACAGCCGACGGCGAAGTCGACTGGCCCGCCGTCGAGAAGCACATCGACGACGTCATCACCGCGGGTGCTGACGGCGTCGTCGTGACGGGAACGACCGGCGAGACCTCGACCCTGACGGACCCCGAGAAGCTCAAGCTCGTCGAGGTGGGCAAGTCCGTCTCGGCCGGACGCGCCAAGATCATCACCGGCGGCGGCTCGAACGAGACCGCGCACGCGATCGAGCTGTACAAGGCCAGCGAGAAGCTCGGCGCAGACGGCATCATGATCGTCACGCCGTACTACAACAAGCCCACGCAGGCCGGCATCCTCACGCACTTCCGGCTCGTCGCCGACGCCACGGATCTGCCGGTCATCCTCTACGACATCCCCGGCCGCACCGGCGTGCCGATCAAGTACGAGACCATCCTGCGCCTGGCGAAGCACCCGAACATCCTCGCGGTGAAGGACGCCAAGGGAGACTTCAGCGAGGTCAGCCGGGTGCTGAACCAGACCGACCTGATGTACTTCTCCGGCGACGACGCGAACGTGCTGCCGCACCTCGCGATCGGCGCGACTGGTCTCATCGGCGTCACCGCGAACATCACGGCCACGCCGTACCGCACCATCGTCGACGCCGTGAACCGCGGCGATCTCGCCACGGCCACCGCAGAGCACAAGCGCCTCGAGCCGCTGGTGCGCGCGGCGATGACGCACGTGCCCGGCACGGTGGCGGCCAAGTACATCCTGCACGGACTCGGACGCATCTCGAGCCCGCGTGTCCGGCTGCCGCTGGTCGGCCCGGAGGAGTGGGAGGCCGCACTCATCGAGGACGAGCTCGCTCTCGTGAAAGACGTCCCCGGTGCCGACTTCTCCAACTTCCGCCCCGACCGCAACGCGGCCGCCGGCGGTGCGCTGCCGAAGGTGCACGGCACGACGCGCTGAGACAGAGGCGCTTGATCCGCGTCACCATGAACGAACGGACGCGTGGAGTGTCCGACTGAGGAGACATCATGTCGATCCCCATCGCCGAACCCGCTGCCCTCGAAGCCGGAGCCCTGCGAGTCACACCGCTCGGCGGCCTCGGGGAGGTCGGCCGCAACATGACCATCTTCGAGTACGAGGGCAAGATCCTCATCGTCGACTGCGGCGTGCTGTTCCCCGAGGAGCACCAGCCGGGCGTCGACCTGATCCTGCCCGACTTCGAGCCGATCAAGGACCGCCTCGACGATATCGTCGGCGTGGTGCTCACGCACGGCCACGAGGACCACATCGGCGCCGTGCCCTACCTGCTCCGTCTGAAGAGTGACATCCCTCTGATCGGATCCGGACTCACGCTCGCGCTCGTCGAGGCGAAGCTCAAGGAGCACCGCATCAAGGCGTTCACCCTCACCGTCAAGGAGGGGCAGCGCGAGCAGGTCGGCCCGTTCGACCTCGAGTTCGTCGCGGTCAACCACTCGATCCCCGACGCGCTCGCGGTCGCGATCCGGACCCCCGCCGGCATGGTGCTCGCCACGGGCGACTTCAAGATGGACCAGCTGCCGCTGGACGGCAGGATCACCGACCTCCGCGCGTTCTCCCGACTGGGGGAGGAGGGCGTCGACCTGTTCCTCGTCGACTCCACGAACGCCGATGTCCCGGGCTTCACACCGACGGAGCGTTCGATCGGACCGGTGCTCGACCAGGTGATCGGCAAGGCGCCGCGACGGGTCATCGTCGCGAGCTTCTCCAGCCATGTCCACCGCGTGCAGCAGGTCATCGACGCGGCGCACGCGCATGGCCGTCGCGTGGCCTTCCTCGGCCGCTCCATGGTGCGCAACATGACGATCGCCGAGCAGCTCGGATACCTCAAGGTGCCCGACAACGTGCTGATCGACTTCAAGAAGGCCAGGGACCTCCCCGACGAGCAGATCGTCTACATGTCCACGGGATCCCAGGGGGAGCCGATGGCCGTCCTCAGTCGCATGGCCAACATGGATCATGCGATCGAGATCAGCGAGGGCGACACCGTCATCCTCGCCTCGAGCCTCATCCCCGGCAACGAGAATGCGGTCTACCGCGTGATCGACGGCCTCACCAAGCTCGGCGCGAACGTCGTGCACAAGGCGAACGCCCGCGTGCACGTCTCCGGCCACGCCGCCGCAGGAGAGCTGCTGTACTGCTACAACATCCTGAAGCCGAAGAACGTCCTCCCGGTGCACGGCGAGTACCGCCACCTGATGGCGAACGCCAAGCTCGCCCAGGACACCGGGATCGCGCCCGAGCGCACGATCATCGCCTCGAACGGCACGGTCATCGACCTCAAGGACGGCGATGCACGCGTCGCCGGGCAGCTCGACCTCGGTTTCGTGTACGTCGACGGCTCGACGGTCGGCGAGATCACGGATGCCGACCTCAAGGACCGCAGGATCCTCGGTGAGGAGGGCTTCGTGTCGGTGATCGTGGTCGTGGATGCGGCGACCGGCCGCATCATCTCCGGTCCGGAGATCCACGCCCGCGGCATCGCCGAGGACGACGCGGTGTTCGACGACGTGCGTCCGAAGATCGTCGCTGCGCTCAAAGAGGCGTCGGGCAACGGCGTGCGCGACACGCACGCGCTCTCTCAGGTCGTGCGGCGCACGATCGGCCGATGGGTCAACCAGAAGCTGCGTCGCCGTCCGATGATCGTGCCGCTCGTCATCGAGGCCTGACCGGACCGGCGTCCGTCCCGATAACCGCGGAAAGCCGCGTCATTGCGGGGGGATGTCGGATGCTGGTCGTAACGTGAGAGCATGGCCAGGAGCACCACCAAGTCCGCGCGCGCGTCCGAGAGCGCCACGCCACGCCCGAAGAGGCAGGCAGCTGCGAAGACTCAGGCTGCGCCGAAGAAGTACATCGACGAGGCTGACAAGCCGCCGGTGATCGTGCGCGCCTGGAGCGGTCTCGCCCACGGCGTGGGCGGTCTCTTCCGTGCCTTCGGGCCCGAGACCCTCGAGAAGGACGACCGCCGAGACGGCTTCCCTTTCCTGCTGGTCATCCTCGCGATCCTCGGCGCGGTCAACGAGTGGTTCTTCATAGGCAACGAGGTTGCGACCAACATCAGCGCCTTCACGGTCGGAGCCCTGGTCGGTCGAGTCGCGTTCGTGATGCCGGTGCTGCTGCTCCTGCTCGCCGGGTGGCTCTTCCGGCATCCCTCCTCCGTGCACGACAACGGGCGAATCGGTATCGGTTTCGGCCTCTTCGTGCTCACGCTCGCCGGGTTCTGCCACATCGCCGCCGGACACACCGACAAGCTCGGCAACCTCGTGCGCGCACAGCCGAAGGAGGGCATGCTCGCCCTCAGCGACGCCGGAGGACTCTTCGGCTGGATGATCGGCGAGCCCCTGTCATATCTGACACCGGTCGGCGCCTACATCGTGCTCAGCCTGCTCGCCGCGCTGAGCATCCTCATCCTCACCAAGACCCCGCCGAACCGGATCGGCCAGCGTCTCGGCGATCTGTACGCGTGGATGTTCGACGCCGAGCGACCCGAGCGCGCTCCGAAGGAGACGGCCGCTGCGGTCGACGAGGCCGACAAGGTCGACGACCCCGACGTGCTGCCGTGGTGGCGGCGCAACAAGACCGGTCGCGAGGAGGATCCCGACGAGGGCACCCTCGGCCCCGACGACATCACGGCCCTGCTCTCCACGAACGACCCCACCCCCGCCTACGATCAGGCCGTCGTCGTCGACGATCCCTACGATGCCGCCACCGAGGTGCTCTCCGATGTGCGCGCCGTCACCGACGCTCTCGCGGAGCAGCAGACGACCGCGCTCCTCGACGACGGCTCAGACACCGGGGAGCTGCCCGACCTCCCGGGACTCGACGGTTTCGGCACGGAGGGGCCGGGGGAGCGCGGGCCGCAGGCGCCGGTCGCGCCGTACATCCTCCCGTCGCCGGGCATCCTCGCCGACGGCCCGCCGTCCGTCGCGCGGTCCGAGGCCAACGATCGCATCGTCGAGCAGATCACCAGCGTGCTGTCGCAGTTCAACGTCGACGCCAAGGTCACGGGCTTCTCCCGCGGCCCGACGGTGACCCAGTACGAGGTCGAGGTCGGTCACGGCGTCAAGGTCGAGAAGATCCTGCAGCTGAGCAACAACTTCGCCTACGCGGTGGCGTCCAACGACGTGCGCATCCTCTCGCCGATCCCCGGCAAGAGCGCCATCGGCATCGAGATCCCGAACACGGATCGCGAGACGGTGGCCCTGGGCGACGTGCTGCGCTCCCAGGCCGCGCTCAAGAGCACGCACCCTCTGACGATCGGCGTCGGCAAGGACGTCGGCGGCAACTTCGTCACGGCGAACCTCGCCAAGATGCCGCACCTCCTCGTCGCCGGTTCGACGGGTTCCGGTAAGTCCAGCTTCGTGAACTCGATGATCACGAGCCTCCTCATGCGGGCGCGTCCGTCCGACGTGCGGATGGTGCTCATCGACCCGAAGCGCGTGGAGCTCACGAGCTACGCCGGCGTGCCGCACCTGATCACTCCCATCATCACGAACCCCAAGAAGGCTGCCGAGGCGCTGCAGTGGGTCGTGAAGGAGATGGACATGAGGTACGACGACCTCGCGTCGTTCGGCTTCCGGCACATCGACGATTTCAACCGCGCGGTGCGCGCCGGCGAGGTCGAGGTGCCCGTCGGCAGCGAGCGGGTGCTCAAGCCCTACCCGTACCTCCTGGTGGTCGTTGACGAGCTCGCCGACCTCATGATGGTCGCCCCGCGCGATGTGGAGGACTCGATCGTCCGCATCACCCAGCTCGCCCGCGCATCCGGTATCCACCTCGTGCTCGCGACGCAGCGTCCGAGCGTCGACGTCGTCACGGGTCTGATCAAGGCCAACGTGCCGTCGCGGCTCGCGTTCGCGGTGACCAGCGTCACCGACAGCCGGGTGATCCTCGATAGCCCTGGTGCCGACAAACTCATCGGCCAGGGTGACGCCCTGTTCTCCCCGATGGGCTCCTCGAAGCCGTTCCGCCTTCAGGGCGCCTGGGTCGACGAAAAGGAGATCGACGCGGTCGTCAAGCACGTGACGCGTCAGGCCCGGCCCGAGTATCGGTCCGATGTGCAGGAGGCCATGGAGCCGAGCAAGAAGAAGGAGGTCGATGAGGACATCGGTGATGACCTCGAGCTTCTCCTCGCCGCCGCCGAGCTCATCATCTCCTCGCAGTTCGGGTCGACGTCGATGCTGCAGCGCAAGCTGCGCGTCGGGTTCGCCAAGGCCGGACGCCTCATGGATCTGCTGGAGTCGCGGGAGGTCGTCGGCCCGTCCGAGGGATCGAAGGCCCGCGACGTGCTGGCCACCGTCGAGCAGCTTCCCCAGGTGATGGCCCGCCTGCGCGGCGAGGACGTGCCGGCGGCTTCCCCGGCGGCGTCCTCCGCCGCGGCTCCCGCACCGGCGCACGATCCGATCGAGGCGCAGTTCCAGGGCCTCCCGGTCGTCGAGGACGAGGGCGATGAAGACGCCTGGGGCCTCACGGGGCGCGACTGATGGCGATCCCGCGGCAGCTGCCCAACGCGATCACGGTCGCCCGCATCCCGCTCGCGGTCGTCTTCTTCGTCCTGCTCCTGCTCGGCGGGATGTACGGCCTGCCCGAGCCGGGCCTGCGGTGGACGGCCGCGATCCTCTTCGTCGTGGCGATCTCGACCGACTGGGTCGACGGGTACCTCGCCCGCAAGTACGACATCGTCAGCGATTTCGGCAAGCTGTGGGATCCGATCGCCGACAAGCTCCTGACCGGGGCGGGCTTCATCGGCCTCGCCATCCTCGGCGAGGTGAACTGGTGGATCGTCGCCGTCATCCTCGTGCGCGAGTGGGGCATCACGATCCACCGGCTGATCATCTCAAGCGAGCACGTGGTCGCCGCCGCGTGGATGGGCAAGCTCAAGACCGCCGTGCAGGGGGTGGCGCTCGGCTGGGCGCTGTTGCCGCTGCACGTGCTGATCGGTATCGGTCCGTGGACGGTGGTGACCGCGGTGCTGATGATCGTGGTGCTGGTGCTGACCCTGGCCAGCGGCGTCGACTATGTGATCGCCCAGGTGCGCGGAGCCAGGGCCGGTCGGTGAGCACGGCTTCCGACGTCGTCGCCGCGCTGCGAGCGCGAGGGTGGACTCTCGGCGTGGCCGAGTCGCTCACCGGCGGTGCCCTGTCGTCGGAGGTGGTGTCGGTCCCCGGGGCGTCGGCCGTCCTGTTGGGCGCGGTCGTCGCCTATGCGACCCCGGTCAAGCACACTCTCCTCGGTGTCGACGACCGGCTGCTCGCCGCACACGGACCGGTTCACCCCGAGGTCGCGGTGCAGATGGCCGAAGGCGTACGGAAAGCCGTGGCCGTGCACGCACTGCCCGCCGACGTCGGCGTCAGCACCACGGGGATCGCCGGCCCCGATTCACCCGACGGTCAGCCGGTCGGCACCGTGCACATCGGCGTCGCCACGCCGTCGCGATCCGTGTCGCGGGCGTGGCTCTTCTCCGGGGATCGGGCGTCGATCCGCAGGCAGACCGTCGAGGCGGCGTTGTCGATGCTGCTCGACGAGGCACGGGAATAGCCGACGTCGACTCACCGTTGTGATGAACGTGCTCACATCCAAAGCACAGAGTGCAAAGGTAGATTTTGTGAAGGCTGGCCGTACTAGACTGGCGATCTCATCGGGGGACACCCCGGGTGAACGAACTGGGAGGAGGTTCCGATGATTCTCGTACGACAGGAAATCGGCGATGTGCTGAGGGACTTCCGTCTGCAGAAGGGCCGTACGCTCCGTCAGGTCGCGAGCAAGGCGTCTGTCGCCCTCGGGTATCTCAGCGAGGTCGAGCGTGGCCAGAAGGAGGCCTCGAGCGAGATCCTCGCATCGGTCGCCGACGCGCTCGACGTGCCCATCTCCACGATCATGCGTGAGGTCGGGGATCGCATCTCCGTCCTCGAGGGCCTGCAGGTCTTCCCCGATGTGGTGCCCGACGATCTGGTCGCGTCGATCGAACCGCAGCTCTCGCTGCACTGACGGGCCTGCTGTTCGCCCATGCGTCGTAGCGAGTTCCTCCGCGCCGTAGACGTCGAGTTCCAAGGGCGCGCGTCCTCGCTCGTGAACGACCTCGTGCTCACAGCGCTGTCCGGACGTACCGCCGCGGAGGCGTTGGATGCCGGCGTGCCGCCGAGGGACATCTGGCTCGCGCTGTGCGACGAGACCGACGTGCCGGTGTCGCGTCGACATGGGGCAGGGCGTCTCGAGCCTCCGAGGCGCTGACCGCTCGCCCTCGGCTCGGTGGCTCGCACGACACGCCGAGTCGACATGCCTGTCGAAGATTCGTTCGAACGTGACGTAGTCTTCTGCACAAGTGGTTCAGAGAACCGGTTCTCCACATTCGCCGGGGTCGAGGATGCAATGTCCGAGGCTCCCCGTACGGTGAAGAACAGGCCGAAGAGCCATACGCCTTGTCGGAGAGTTCCGCCCACCCGGGCGGGCCGCGACAGCCTACAGGCGGCAGAACCCACATCTCGAAGGAGCACGACATGCCATCTCCAGACGACCGCGACAAGGCCCTGGATTCCGCCCTCGCCCAGATCGAACGTCAGTTCGGCAAGGGGTCCATCATGCGTCTGGGCAGCGACGAGCGCGCTCCTGTCGAGGTGATCCCGACCGGCTCGATCGCTCTCGACGCAGCCCTCGGGATCGGCGGTCTGCCTCGCGGGCGCATCATCGAGATCTACGGCCCGGAGTCCTCCGGTAAGACGACGCTGACCCTGCACGCCATCGCCAACGCGCAGCGCGCCGGAGGCATCGCCGCCTTCGTCGATGCGGAGCACGCGCTCGACCCCGACTACGCGGCCAAGCTCGGCGTCGACATCGACCAGCTCCTGGTGTCCCAGCCCGACACGGGTGAGCAGGCACTCGAGATCGCCGACATGCTGATCCGCTCCGGCGCGATCGACCTCGTCGTCATCGACTCGGTCGCCGCGCTCGTGCCGGAGGCGGAGATCAAGGGGGAGATGGGCGACTCCCACGTCGGTCTGCAGGCGCGACTCATGTCGCAGGCGCTGCGTAAGCTCACGGGTGGGCTGAACCAGACCAAGACCACGGCGATCTTCATCAACCAGCTGCGTGAGAAGATCGGCGTCTTCTTCGGCTCCCCGGAGACCACCGCCGGTGGTAAGGCGCTCAAGTTCTACGCCTCGGTCCGCCTCGACATCCGTCGCATCGAGACTCTGAAGGACGGTGCCGACGCCGTCGGCAACCGCACCAGGGTCAAGGTCGTCAAGAACAAGATGGCTCCGCCGTTCAAGCAGGCGGAGTTCGACATCATCTACGGCACCGGTATCTCCCGCGAGGGAAGCCTGATCGACTTCGGCGTCGAGCACGGCATCGTCAAGAAGTCCGGTTCCTGGTACACCTACGATGGCGACCAGCTCGGTCAGGGCAAGGAGAACGCCCGCGCGTTCCTCCTCGCCAATCCCGATGTGGCCCTCACGATCGAGACCCAGATCAAGCAGAAGCTCGGGATCGGCGTCGCTGCAGCCGTCGCCGAGCCCGGGGACGAGCTCGCTGAGAGGCGCCCGGCCTGATGCCCCGGCGTCATCCGCTGACCTTGCCGCAGCACCTGCATCGGGTCGGAGCACGTCGTGGGTGACGACGACAGCGACCGCCTCGCCCCTGTGATCCCGCTCTTCGGCGGGGTCACAGGGCGGCGGTCGACCGGTTCGTCGTCCGAGGAGAACCGAACCGGCGAGGGCGGCTCCGGTGAGCGCGCCGATCCGGAGAGCGTGGTCCCGCGGCGGACGGGCGACGCCGGGCTGTGGCGATCGACATGGGATGACCTCGACGCTGACGAGCCTGTGTCGCCGCAGAGCGTCGGCGCGCCCATAGAGGCTCGCTCCGGGCGTCGCGGAGGGTTGGACGGCCTGAACGCCGGTACTTCAGGGCGAGAAGGCGCCTCAGGGCGAGAGAAGGGCTCCCACCCCGCGCGAGGTTCGAGTGAGCGGGACGTGTCTCGTCTCCGAGCGCTGCGTTCGGGCGATGAGGGTGGCGTGGACGATCCAGCGCCGGCGGATCCCGAAGAGCTCCGGTCGGCCGCGGAAGATCTTCTGGTCCGTAAGCTGCGGTCGAAGTCGCTGTCCGTGTCGGAGGCGCGCTCGGTGCTCCGAGGGTTCGAGGACCGGGGACAGCGGCTCGACGCTGGACAGGTCGATGACATCCTCGATGACTACGGTCGGCGCGGCTATCTCGACGATGCGACTCTCGCCTGGCATCTGGTGACCTCCGGCGTGGAGCGCAAGGGACAGGGCCGTATCGCCCTGTCGCGTGCTCTCGCTCAGCGGGGGATCCCCAGGGAAGTGATCGACGAGGCTCTCGCGGAGCTTCCCGACGACGATGCGGAGCGTGCGGTGGAGTTCGCACGGTCCAAGGCGCGCGCGATGTCGGGTCTCGATCCCGACACGGCGCTGCGCCGCCTCGTCGGCCAACTGGCCCGCCGCGGATACAACGGCTCCGTGGCGATGACCGCAGCGAAGACGGCGCTCAGAGAGGCGGCCTCCGGGCGCCCGGCGTCCGGAGTGCGATTCGTCGACTCCGACTGAGCGCGCGCCCGTTCGTCCACGTGCGTTCCTTCCGTGGCGGAGAAGCCATCGAGGACGCGATGACGGTGCCGAAGGAAACATCGCTCTCCGTGGTGAAGGACCCGGGCACCCGCGCTCGAGAGGGGGAGCACGCGGCGTCGGCGCTCGTAGAATGGGAGGATCATGACTATTCCGCGCAGTGAACCGACGATCATCAGCTCCTCGTCGGCGTCCGTCGACGTCGACGGCCGGCAGCGATCGTACGAGGTGCGCACCTTCGGGTGCCAGATGAACGTGCACGACTCGGAGCGGCTCTCCGGATCGCTCGAGAGCGCCGGCTATGTACGGGCGGCGGAGGGCGATGAGGCAGACGTCGTCATCATCAACACGTGCGCCGTGCGCGACAACGCGGCGGGCAAGCTGTACGGCACCCTCGGTCACCTGGCGGCGGTCAAGCGTCGCAAGGACGGCATGCAGATCGCCGTCGGCGGCTGCCTCGCCCAGATGGACAAGCAGGCGGTGCTCGACAAGGCCCCGTGGGTCGACGTGGTGTTCGGCACGCACAACATGGGCTCCCTCCCCGGACTCCTGGAGCGGGCACGTCACAACGGCGAGGCGGAGCTCGAGATCCTCGAGGCCCTCGAGGTCTTCCCGTCGACGTTGCCCACCAAGCGCGATTCGGCGCACAGCGGCTGGGTCTCCATCTCGGTCGGCTGCAACAACACCTGCACCTTCTGCATCGTCCCGAGTCTGCGCGGCAAGGAGAAGGACCGCCGTCCCGGCGACATCCTCAACGAGATCCGGCTGCTCGTCGACGACGGTGCGATCGAGGTCACTCTGCTCGGACAGAACGTCAACTCCTACGGCGTCGAGTTCGGCGACCGGCAGGCCTTCGGCAAGCTGCTGCGAGCCGCGGGGGAGATCGAGGGGCTCGAACGGATCCGTTTCACGAGTCCGCACCCGGCGGCTTTCACCGACGACGTCATCGACGCGATGGCCGAGACCACCAGTGTCATGCCGCAGCTGCACATGCCGCTGCAGTCGGGCAGCGACCGCATCCTCAAGGCGATGCGGCGGTCGTACCGCAGCGAACGATTCCTCGGCATCCTCGACCGTGTCCGTGAGCGCATCCCGCACGCCGCGATCACCACGGACATCATCGTCGGCTTCCCCGGCGAGACCGACGAGGACTTCGAAGACACGATGCGTGTGGTCGAGCAGGCGCGGTTCTCCGGTGCCTTCACCTTCCAGTACTCCATCCGCGAGGGCACCCCCGCGGCCACCATGGAGGACCAGGTGCCGAAGGCGGTCGTTCAGGAGAGGTACGACAGGCTCATCGCGCTTCAGGAGCGCATCTCCCTGGAGGAGAACCAGAAGCAGGTCGGACGCGAGGTGGAAGTCCTCGTGTCCATCGGCGAGGGTAAGAAGGACGCTGAGACGCACCGGCTGACCGGACGGGCGCAGGACAACCGACTGGTGCACTTCGAGGTCACCCCCGGCTCCGAACTCCCTCGACCGGGAGACGCCGTCACGGTGACGATCACGCACGCCGCTCCCTTCCACCTCCTGGCGGACGATCCGAGCGGTCGACCGCTGCGCATCAGGCGCACACGCGGCGGAGACGCCTGGGACCGTGCGCAGGCGGAGTCCTGCGCGGTGCCGGCTCCGGCGTCCGACGGCGCCCCCCGTGCCGTGTCCCTGGGCCTGCCGAGCCTGCGCGTCGGAGTGTGACCGCACGACAGCGCCTCTGGGCGATCGTCGGGGCGACCGGCACAGGCAAGAGCGACCTCGCGCTGGATCTTGCCGAGGCGTTGCGATCCGTCGGCAATCCGGCGGAGATCGTCAACGCCGACGCCATGCAGCTCTACCGGGGCATGGACATCGGCACCGCGAAGCTGTCCGTCGCCGAACGGAGGGGTATCCCGCACCACCTCCTCGATGTGCGCGAGGTGGTGGACGAGGCGGCGGTGGCCTGGTACCAGCCTCTCGCACGAGCAGCGGTCGAGCGGATCCACCGGGCGGGAGGGGATGCCATCCTCGTCGGCGGTTCGGGACTCTACGTGTCGAGCGTGGTCTTCGACTTCGACTTCCCCCCGCGCGACCCGGCCATCCGCGACCGACTGGAGCGGGAACTCGAGGAGAACGGGCCGGATGCGCTGATGGCACGTCTGCGCCTCGTCGATGCCGCGACGGCGGAGCGGATCGACCCGCAGAACCATCGCCGTATCGTGCGCGCCCTCGAGGTGATCGAGCAGGGGGGAACGACGCACGGAGCGTCCCTTCCGGCGGAGCCCCGCCCTTGGCGCGCCGATACCCGTCTGCTCGGGCTGCACGTCGATCGGGCATCCCTCGTGGAGCGTCTCGACGCGCGCGTGCTCAGGATGTGGGAGACCGGGCTGCTCGACGAGGTCGCACGGCTGAAGGACGCCGGACTGGAGTCAGGGGTCACGGCCAGACGGGCCATCGGCTACTCCCAGGCCCTCGCACAACTGGAGGGGGCGATGACCGAGGAGGAGGCCATCGCCGAGACGCAGGCCCTCACCCGACGCTACGCGCGGCGCCAGGTGTCGTGGTTCAAACGGTATCCCAGACTCACCTGGCTCGAACACCCGGTCGACGTGCACGGACTCCTCGGCCGCTGAACCGATGTCGGAGGTCGATGGCACGATGTCGGCATGGCCACCCACTACTTCACCGCATCCAGTCTCGACGGCTTCATCGCCACCCCCGACCATTCACTCGACTGGCTGCTGAGACAGGCCGTCGATCCGGCGGGCCCCATGGGGTATCAGGCGTTCGTCGAGAACATCGGCGCTCTGGTCATGGGGGCATCCACGTACGAGTGGGTGTTGCGGCACGAGCACGGGGCGTGGGGGTATGAGCAGCCCACCTGGGTGGTCACCCACCGTGAGCTCCCCGTGCCGGAAGGGGCCGACGTCCGATTCGCCCAGGGTGACGTGTCAGCGGTTCATGCGGCGATGACGCGGGCAGCGGGAGGGCGCGACCTGTGGGTCGTCGGCGGAGGAGACCTGGCCGGTCAGTTCGCGGATGCCGGTCTGCTCGACGAGGTGTGGGTGCAGTACGCACCCGTGACGCTGGGCGAGGGGGCGCCCCTGCTTCCGCGGGAGCTCGATCTCCAGCTCGTCGATGTCGCCCGCAACGGTGACTTCCTGTGCGGTCGTTACCGCGTCGCACGCTGAATAGACTGGGCCCATGGTCGCATTCACCAAGGGACACGGCACGGGCAACGACTTCGTCATCATCGCCGACCCCGAGGGTGCTCTCGATCTGAGCTCGGAGCAGGTCGTCGCGCTGTGCGACAGGCACTTCGGGATCGGAGCCGACGGCGTGCTGCGCGTCGTGCGGTCCTCGGCACTCGTCGAGGGAGCGGCTGCGCTGGCCGAGGAGCCCGATGCGGAGTGGTTCATGGATTACCGCAACGCCGATGGATCGATCGCGGAGATGTGCGGCAACGGCATCCGGGTCTTCGCGCACTACCTGGTACGGTCCGGTCTTGCGAGCATCGAGCCGGGCTCGACGCTCCCGATCGGCACCAGGGCGGGGGTGCGCGACGTCACGAGGAGCGAGAGCGGCTATCAGGTCGACCTCGGGCGGTGGCGCCTCTCCGGTGACGACCCGTTGGTGACGGCCGACGGCCTGCCCGTGACCAGGCCGGGGCTCGGCATCGACGTGGGCAACCCGCACGTCGTCGTCGCCCTCGCCTCCGAGGCAGAGCTCGGCTCGCTCGAGCTGCATCGCGCTCCCGAGCTCGACCCGGTGCTCCCCGCTGGCGCCAACGTCGAGTTCGTCGTGCCCGGTGAGCCGCTCGTGCGCGACGGCGTGGGCCACGTGAGCATGCGCGTCTCGGAGCGCGGTGTGGGCGAGACCCTGAGTTGCGGCACGGGCGTCGCTGCGACCGCGCTCGCTGTGCGCCACTGGGCGGGGGAGCGCGCGCCGAGCAACTGGCGGGTCGAGGTTCCCGGAGGCACCCTGGGCGTGCGGATGTTCCCCGCCGAAGACGGGGAGCACGTCGCCCTCTCAGGTCCGGCGCAGTTGGTTTTCCACGGCGACGTCGATCTCGCCTGACGCGTAGCCTCGGCCGAAGGAACCTCGCCTGACGGGTGGACCTCGCCTGACGCGTGGACCTCGGCCGACGCGTGGACCTCAGCCGACTGGTCGGCCGCCCCCTGAGACGGAGCTCGCATGACGTGAGGTCGCGGCTCCGAGTGCGTGACCGCGCGGGATTCCCGATCACGCTCGATGGTCGGCGGCGGATCAGCCGATCTGGATGGGCTCGGTAGGCGGTGTCCCGTGCTTGCGTACCTTGAGCACGCGGTAGCCCTTGCCCGTCGTGGTGCGGAACACGCTGTATCCCGGGTGGAACGTCGAGCCGATCCATCGCTGCAGGCTGTCCGCGCCGAGGTTGCGCTGCACCACGAGCCACGCGTCGCTGCGCTCGTCGAGTCGCGGGATCCACCGTTCCAGAAGCCCATGGAGCTCGTTCTTGCCCACGCGGATCGGGGGATTCGAACGGATCGTCCGGAAGGTCACGTCAGCGGGAACATCGTCGGGCAGCGAGGCGTTGACATTGGTGAGGCCGAGGGCAGCCGCATTGCGGCGCACGAGGTCGAGGGCGCGTTCGTTCACGTCCACGGCCCACACGGTCGCGTGCGGGGCGGCGAGTGCCATCGTCAGCGTGATGGGACCCCAGCCGCTGCCGAGATCGAGAAGGTTGCCGCCGGGCGGAACGGGCGGCATGCTGGCGAGAAGGACTGCAGTACCGGCATCCAGACGATCCGGGCTGAAGACGCCGCCGGCGGTGGTGACGTCGAGCTCACGGCCTGCGAGCGACACACGGATCGTGCGCAGGTTCTCGGGGCTTGCCGGGGCCGCAGTGAAGTAATGGTCGGACCCCATACCGTGAGCGTACCGGACAGCGCGGGCTAAGGTTAAGGCTCGAAACAAAACCAAGAGATCAGGAACGGATGACGGATACCACACCCTCCACCGATGACGAGACGGTCGACCGCGTGCTCGCGAATGCGGAGAAGCGCACAGACGTCCGCGTGTTCGGGGCCGCGCAGGCTCTGCAGGACGTGTCGACGGCTGCACACGGCTCTTCGGACGGCGAGCAGTGGGACCTCGAGGACCGTCACGCACTGCGTCGCGTCGCCGGGCTCTCCACGGAACTCGAAGACGTCACAGAGGTCGAATACCGTCAGCTGCGGCTGGAGAACGTCGTCCTCGTCGGCGTGTATCCGCAGGGCGCCCAGGAGGACGCGGAGAACTCCCTCCGCGAGCTCGCCGCCCTCGCCGAGACCGCCGGCGCCGTCGTGCTCGACGGCGTGCTTCAGCGTCGCCCGCACCCGGATGCTGCGACCTACATCGGCCGTGGCAAGGCGCAGGAGCTCAAGGACATCGTCGCAGCCACCGGTGCCGACACGGTCATCGCCGACACGGAACTCGCGCCGAGCCAGCGTCGTGCATTGGAGGACGTCGTCAAGGTCAAGGTCATCGACCGCACCACCGTGATCCTCGACATCTTCAGCCAGCACGCGAAGAGCCGCGAGGGCAAGGCCCAGGTCGAGCTCGCCCAGCTCGAGTACCTGCTTCCCCGCCTGCGCGGATGGGGTGAGTCGATGAGCCGTCAGGCCGGCGGCCAGGTGGGCGCCGGCGGCGCGGGCATGGGCTCGCGTGGTCCGGGCGAGACGAAGATCGAGCTCGACCGTCGTCGCATCCGCACGAAGATGGCGTTGCTGCGTCGCCAGATCAGGGACTTCGGTCCTGCGCGCGAGGCCAAGAGGGCGGAGCGCAAGCGCAACACGATCCCCTCGGTCGCGATCGCCGGCTACACCAACGCCGGCAAGTCGAGCCTGCTCAATGCGCTGACCAGCGCGGGGGTGCTCGTCGAGAACGCGCTGTTTGCCACCCTGGACGCGACGGTGCGCCGATCCGAGACATCGGACGGCCGCGTGTTCACCCTGACCGACACCGTGGGGTTCGTGCGCAATCTTCCGCACCAGCTCGTCGAGGCGTTCCGATCGACGCTGGAGGAAGTCGGAGACGCTGACGTCGTGCTGCATGTCGTCGACGGTTCGCACCCCGATCCGGCGGGGCAGCTGCAGACGGTGCGCGATGTGATGGGTGATGTCGGGGTGCGCGACATGCCGGAGCTCGTCGTCTTCAACAAGGCCGACCTCATCGACGACGACGAACGACTTGTGCTGCGCGGTCTCGAGCCGAAGGCGCACTTCGTGTCGTCGCGCTCGGGGGAGGGCATCGCCGAACTCCGCGCCGCGATCGAGGAGGCGCTGCCGAAGCCCGCGGTGGAGGTGCGCGCGGTCGTCCCCTACGATCGCGGTGACCTGGTCGCGGCGATCCATGAGACGGGGATGCTGCTGTCGGTGGAGCACCGGGAGGACGGCACGGCCGTGCACGCCCGGGTGTCCGAGCGGCTCGCCGCCGACCTCGCGCCGTTCATCACGGCCGCCTGAACCGAGCGTCCGCGCCCGCCGGGTGTCAGCGGGCGAGGAACCTCGCCTCGACGGTCGCGGTGATCACGATCTCCTCCGGTTCGTACTGCATCGACGGGGCGGAGTCCGCAGCGAAGGCGACACCGCCGCGCGCCTTCATCATCGGTGCGACGGGCGAAGGCTGTCCGGAGGAGATGAGGCCGACGTCGGCGATCTCCAGAGGAGTGATGGAGGCGAGCCCGAGGGCGGTCGCGTACGCCTCGGCGCGGGCGACGGCCGCGCCGACGGCGGCGGCGGCGACCTCACGCTCGATCCGGGCGGTGGTCTCGGGGGTGAGGTGCCAGTCGACCCAGCCGACCTCCACGCCGTCCCAGGCGGAGACCTCAGACACCCACACCGAGAGCTCCGCGGCGTCGGCGAATGTCGCGGTGAGGTCGACGCTGGCGTAGTACACGGGATCCAGTCGTCGGCCCTCGTTGTTCCACGGGCGTTCCGCGCGCACGGAGAGGTTCTTGCTGGTCCACTCCACGACGGAGCCGGCGTCCTTGCGGCCGGTGATGCTCGCGCGCACGGGCTCGGCGAGCCGCAGGGCGCCGTCGACGACGACGGTGCGCTCCGGCCCTTCGGCCCGCACCGTGACGCGGATGGTGGCGCGCTCCGGCGCCAGGCGCGCCTCGTGCTCGCCGCGGACGGTGACGGTGACTTCGCTCATGGGGCGACTCTACGCCAGCGTCCTGGAATGGCGAACAGGTCGGAATGGTTGTAGTCTGAGATGCTCGGGTGCTTCGGCATCCGGTCTGGTAAATCCACAGTGCGACAGCGGCTCCTTCGAGAGAAGGACCACGGGGCTGATCGGTTTCGACAGCGCCTGTGAATCCACGAGAAGCGGGCCGAGGATGCAGGGTTATCTCGTGAACGCCCCCTGCAAAACAATAAGTGCCGAATCCAAGCGCACTGACTTCGCCCTCGCTGCCTAAGCGAGCCCGATAGTCCGTCAGACCGTATGTGATTCCGATACGGATCCTGGCGTCATCTAGGAATCTTGCTGCGTGACGGCGTCTGGACGTCACGTGGGACTCTTCCCAGGCTGGGCTTGTCGACTTAGGTGTCTGTGACAAAGGTCGGAGCCGAGCAGAACGTCTGCACAGACTGCGCCCGGAGAAGGCGTGGAGACTCAGCGTTGGACGGGGGTTCGATTCCCCCCAGCTCCACCAGGTCGCTGTCGCACCAGTGCATACGAAGAAGACCGCCTTCCGGGGCGGTCTTCCTCGTATGCGGCCGATGCCCGCCTCAGTTCGGGATGCTCAGTTCCAGGAACACCCGGTACTCGGCATCCTCCGGGAACTCCCCGTCGAACCAGGGATCCCCGTCTGCCGACACGGCGATCACCTTGCAGGTCGAGATGAACGTCCCGGACGCGGGGATGTCGGCGTAGTCGTAGCAGTAGCCGAACATCTCGCCGTCGACGTATCCGACGAGATAGACCTTGGGGTACTCGGGCACGGCGCTGAGCCCGGTCGCCATCCGCGCGCCGAGGAAGCTGCTCTCGCCGGATTCGGTCGCCTCGACCGTGATCCCGCCGGTCATGATCGGCGGTTCGACGTCGGCCTTCGTCTGCTCGACCGTGATGCGGACGGCGTCGGACAGGTCCTCGCTGAAGATCCCGACGAAGAAGGTCTCCTGCCCGGGGAGCGCATAGAAGCTCGACGGATTGCGGTTGATGATGTCGCCCGCCGCGTCGTATGCGGTGACGTCGAAGTAGGCGGAGACGGCGTCCGTCGTGTTCGTCCAGGTGACGGGGGCCACGATGGCCACGAACCCGCCCTCGTCGGGAGCGCTCATGGCGAAGCCGCCGAGGTCGAGTGCGGGATCGACGGATGTCGTGATCTCGATGCCCTGCACGAACTGCGGCTCGCCGGGCGCCGTCTGCGACGCCTCCGGACTCGGCGAGGCCACGGGCGGCCCCGCCGCGCCCCGTGTCAGCAGAAGCCAGGCGGTCAGACCGCCCAACGCGATGGTCGTCAACAGCAGCACGATGCTCGCGATGCCGAGGACCAGCAACGCAGTGCTCGACGGGAGCCGACGAACGGGAGCGGACAGGGGTGGGATCGACATCGGAACTCCTTCCGGTGGGTCAGGGCGTATCGAGCGTGATGAAGACGGCGAACTCGGCATCCTCGGGAAGCTCGTCCACCTCGATGATCTCCTCCGAGGAGGACGCTGCGACGACATCGCAGTTCGCCTCGAAGTCCCCGCCGGCGGGGACCGTGGCGAGCGCGGTGCAGACGCCGAAGACGTCGCCGTCGACATAGCCGACGACGTACAGGTCGGGATACTCGACCGCGGACGTCAGCGTCGACGTCGCCGACACCGTCAGCCACGGCCAGATCTCCGCGTCGACATCGCTCAGCGTGACGCCCCCGGCGTTCGCGGGAGACGACCTCTCCAGTCTGGTCTGCTCGATCGCGATCGTCGTGGCATCGGAGATGTCCGCGTCGAAGGTCGCGTAGAACATGGCCTCCTGCCCGGGAAGGACGTAGGAGAGGTTCAGCTCCCGCTCGATGATGCGGCCGTCTGCGTCGTAGGCGGTGAGGTCGAACGCGACGGTCGCCGCCTCCGTGTCATCCGCCCAGGTCATCGGAGCGAAGACCGCTGTGAAGCGGTCGTGATAGCGCGCGCTCACGGCTACCTCCCCGAACTCGAGCTCGGAATGGATGGTGATGTCGACACCCAGCACGGACTGGTCGCCGTTCCGCTCGGGCGCGGTCGCCGACGGGGACGGCGATGGCTCGGACGCCGTCACCGGGGCGCTGAGCAGACGGAAGCTCGTGATGGCGAGGCCGACGGTCGCCAGCAACAGCACCGCGCAGAGGGCCGAGAGGCCGATGAGCAGCGGACGCCCCGAGCGCGTCGTCTCCGGCGGGCGGACCGACGGAGTCGGTTCCGGTGGTGACTCCTGATCGTGCTGCATCGACATGACCGCCCCTCCCTGCGTGATGCCGGACGAGCGTCGCGAACAGCGGAGACGGATGTGGCCGTCCGTCGCCGGTGAGCGGACCTCGTCTGCGACAGAGCCTAGCCGGACGTGCTCAACCGGCCCAGTCGATGAGGATCAATCCCTGCTTCGTGTCGGAGAGCTTCACCCATCCGTCGCCGAAGAAGTAGGTCATGCCGTAGCCCTCTTCGTCGGTGCCGAGAGAGAACTGCGGATCCTCCGTGAAGTACGATCCGTCGTCGCCGTCCTCGCGGATCCACCCCTGAGCGAGGAGCCAGGTCTGGGCCTTGCTCGCTTCGTCGGCCGTGATCGGCGACCATCCGTACAGCTGGCCGTGATCCGATACGACCGTGTAGTCCGCCCACAGGCACAGCAGGCCCTCGTTGAGGGTGATGTCTCCGATCGTGAAATCGCGCTTCTCCGCCGTCCATCCCGCATCGGTGAGCGCCTTGACCGTGCCGACGGAGATGATCGTCTCGCACGTGGGTGTGCCCGATGTCGCCGCCGGCGCAGGGGTGTCGACCGGGGCCACGGAAGGCTCGACCACCGGAGTGGTCTCTGAGGGCGTCGGCGTCCCCTCACCCTCCGGGGTGCCGGAGCAGCCGGCGAGCGCCGCGGTCAGCAGCAGCGCGGCGATCGCGGCGGAGAAGGTTCGGGAAGTCATCGCTGGCCTCGTCGGGGATGTCAGTCGTGCAGGAGCTCGAGGAACGCATCATGCAGGATGCCGTTGCTTGCGAGTGTCGAGAGGTCGGAGATCGTCTCCGTGCCGTCGAACCCGGTCATCCTGCCTCCGGCCTCGCGGACGATCGGCACGGCCGCGGCGATGTCGTACTCCTTGACGTCGAACTCCGCCACCATGTCGATGCGACCCTCGGCCAGCAGCATGTACGCGTAGACGTCGCCGTAGGCCCGATCGCGCCAGACCCGGTCGGCGAGCTTCAAGAGCTGCGGCAGATGTCCGGAATCCGCCCATTGCGCGATGCTCTGGAAGCTCACGCTGGCGTCGTCCAGCGACGCCACCGACGACGTGCGGAGGCGCCGCGTGGCGCCATCGGCTGCGGTCCAGGCTCCGGCGCCCTCGGACGCCCACCATCTCCGGCCCAGCGCGGGCATGCTGACGACGCCGACGCGCGGGACTCCATCGATCGCGAGCGCGATCATCGTCCCCCACAGCGGGACGCCGCGCAGGAAGTTCGCCGTACCGTCGATCGGGTCGATGATCCACTGACGGTGGGTGTCGCCCTGCGCGCCGAACTCCTCGCCGAAGATGCCGTCCTCCGGACGTTCGGCCTCGAGGACCGCACGGATGGCTCGCTCCGTCGCGAGGTCGGCATCGGTGACGTGTGAGTTGTCCGCCTTGGTGGAGACCTCGAGATCGGCGCTGTCGAACCGTGGCAGCGATTGCGCGTCTGCGGCGTCGGCGAGCCGGAGCGCCAGTTCGAGGTCGCGGGAGAGGTCGTCTGTGAGGGGGGAGGCGGTCACGTACCCCAGGATAGTCGGCGCGTCGGAGGGGCGCCGTCGGCGTCGACTCGCGACGACACGCGCGGCGGAACGGGGGATCCGCCTCGATTTCACTTGGCGCGGATCGGCTGGTAATGTAATTCCTCGGTCGGGGGTTTCACCGGCCACGCACCTCTAGCTCAATCGGCAGAGCAACTGACTCTTAATCAGTGGGTTCAGGGTTCAAGTCCCTGGGGGTGCACGGACAAGCCTCGGATTCTCTCGCCAGAATCCGAGGCTTTTCTGCATCCCGGATCTCATCGACACCTTCCCCGCCGTGACCTACGAGAAGACCTTCGCCTGACCCGAGTCGGGTCGTCCCGGCGTCCGCGTGGCAGGATGGGGTTCTACCTGAAGGACGCCCCGCATGACTGCTCCGATGATCCGTCCCTCCCGCGGAGCCGATGAGTTCCCGGCACTCGCGGCCGTCTGGCGCAGCGCGGTCGACGCCACCCACGACTTCCTCGCCGTCGCCGATCGGGACGAGATCGAGGCCGCCCTGCAGACGAGCTACTTTCCCGCGGTCGTGCTCACCGTCGCGGAGCACGACGGACGCCCGGTGGGCTTCTCGGGCGTGCTCGAAGGGAACCTCGAGATGCTCTTCGTCGATGCGTCGCAGCGCGGTCGCGGCGTCGGGGCGGCGCTGCTCGCGCATGCGATCGGCGATCTCGGGGTCACGAGGGTCGATGTGAACGAGCAGAACATCTCGGCGACGGGGTTCTATCTGCACTGCGGCTTCGACGTGGTCGGCCGCAGCGAGACGGACGAGGCAGGGCGTCCGTATCCGCTGCTCCACCTTCGTCTCGCCGCCGGGGAGTGATCTGCTGACCGACGGAGGGCCTGCTCGTCGACGGTGCCGTCGGTCGAGGGTCGCGCGGTAGCACCGTTCGTCGTCCAGTCCTGACGATCATCCCGACGGCCGCGCCGCGCTGTCGCCAGGCGTCATCCTTCTCCGCGCGAGCCTCTGCGTGACCTCATCAGATGCCGGTATTCCACGTAACGGATCGGTCGCTGTGATGTCTTGTATGTGGGGCCTTCGCGTGGGGACGCGGAGGAGTACACGGTGACTGGAGGACAACACCATGCTCAGGATCAGGGACATCATCGCGGGATCGGCGGCCGGCGCACTCGCCGTCGCGGCCGCGGTCATCGGGGTCGGGGGGACGGCCGCATCGGCGGCCGAGTTCGACTATCCGGCCGCGATCGATCCGGGATCGATCGCCATCTCGACCACCGACGGGTCGACGTCGACGTCCGTCAACAAGCAGGTCAGGATCGATGCGGCGTGGTCGGTGCCACAGGGGGCGAAGGCCGGTGACACCTTCGGCTTCACTCTCCCTCCGGAGTTCGCCGGCGCCGCGTCGACCCTCGTGATCCCGGCGTCCGACGACCCGAGCGTTCCTGTGGCCGAGTGCACGATCTCCACCGATGAGGCTCCGGTGGTGACCTGCACGCTGACCGACTACGTCGACGGGCGGGACGGGGTGTCGGGGAACCTCTGGTTCATGGTGAGGACGGTGCGGGCCACCGAGTCGTCGACCGTCGACTTCGTGGTCGACGGCAAGACCACCCCCGTCGAGGTGCCGGGTGGAGGGATCACCCCCGGCAAGCCGATGCCCGGCGAGCCGCTGAAGTGGTCGTCGTTGACGGAGGACGGGCGCATCTCCTGGGTCGTCGCGGTGCCCGGCTCGGCCTTCGCGGACATGGACTCCATCGTCATCGACGATCAGATCACCGCACCCGGAGACGGGGTGGCGGAACACCGGAACGTCGACGGCGACCTCCAGGTGTGGGCGACCGACTCCACCAACACCGTGCAGGCCCAGGTGCCCGGTTGGACGGGGGAGTGGAATGCCGATGGCACGGCGTTCCACCTGGAGATCCCCGGCCCGATCGACGCCTCGCGGCACTACCTGGTGAGGTACTACACGGTTCCGACGGCGCCCGTGGACGGTGCGACGTACGCCAACACCGCCACCGTCAACGGGGCGACCGTGACCGACACCCAGGTATGGTCGTCCGCGGGCGGCGGCACCGGAACCGGGAGCGAGACGGGCACGTTCGCCATCTCCAAGGAGGTCTCCGGGGCAGCGGCCTCCGCGGTTCCGGCGGACACCGTGTACACCGCGACCTACTCCTACGGCGACCCTGCGATGACAGGGACGATGACCTTCACGGCGGGGCAGCCGGTCGTGAGCATTCCGTTGCCGGCAGGCACGGTCGTGACCCTCGAGGAGGTCGCCATCCCGGCGATCGACGGCGTGGAATGGGGGACGCCGATGTTCTCCGGTGACGGAGTGCGCGTGCTCGACGGAGGGCGGGCGCAGCTCACCGTCGGTGCGGGGGCGTCGGTCTCCGTCACGCTCACGAACGCCGCCTCGGCCTCGCCGCCGCCGACTCCCTCGGTCCCGCCGACGGCACCTCCGGAGCTGCCCCTCACGGGTGGCCTTGCATCTACGGGGTCGACCGCACCTCTCCCGCTGTTGTACGCGGGCGCTGCGGTCGTGCTCCTCGGACTCGCGATGACGACCAGGGCAGCAGTGCTCCGTCGACGTCGCTGAGGGCGTGCAGCCCGTTCCCCTTCCTCCCCATCCACTTCCAGGCGGGGAGCGGGCTGTCATGTTCACGATAGACCAGCACGCGGAAGATCAGACGACGGAGATGATCGTGCCGTCCGTGAGAGTGCGCAGCGTCGCGAAGGTCAGCGGCATGACGGTGTGCGGGTGACCGGCTGCCGCCCAGATCACCTCGTGCTCGGCGAGCGACTCGTCGATGTAGGTCCGCAGCGGAGCGGGATGTCCGACGGGGGCGACGCCTCCGATCGCCTGTCCTGTCGATTCCCGGACGACCGGTGGGGGAGCCATGGCGATCTCATCGGCGCCGATGCTGCGCGCGAGGACCTCGGTATCCGCCCGGTGCCCGCCGCTCGTCATGACCAGGACCGGTTCTCCGTCGGCGACGAAGACCAGGCTGTTGGCGATGGCGGCGACGTCGCAGCCGATGGCCGAGGCCGCTTCGCCGGCCGTCCTCGCCGAGTCGGGCAGCACCCGGATCTCCGCCTCGACACCTGCCGCGTCGAGGTGCTGTCGCACGAGCCTGCTGCGTTCGGGTAGTGCGGTCATCGCACCACCGTATCGAACGCCGCACGCCCGTGGGTGGATGCGGCCTCAGGCGGCGTCGCCGAGCAGGATCGCCTCGGCGTCCTCCGCGGTCGCGTCCTCCGCGTGGTCGTCGATGTGTGCGAGTGCCTTCCTGCCGAGGAACACGGTCAGCGCGGCGAGCAGCACGGCGACGGCCGCGAACAGATACGGCACGGTCGCGTCGAACGCGTGCCACAGCGCTGCGGCCAGGGGCGGCGCCATGGCGCCACCGAGGAAGCGCACGGAGGAGTACGCCGAGGACGCCACAGAGCGGGGCAGGTCGGTCGCCTCCATGACCGCTTCTGTCAGAACCGTGTTCATGACGCCGAGGAGGAGGCCGCCGACGATGATGCACACGACGAGAGCGGACGCGGAGGCGACGAGCAGCCCTGCGACCACGAGGTCGACGGCGAGCAGCGGGAGGACCGTGAGGATGATCGCCGTGCGCGACATGCGGCGCATCAGGGCGGGGGCGACCCAGACGCTGGTCAGCGCCAGAGCGACGCCCCAGCCGAAGAACGTGAGGCCGATCCCCATCGCGCCGAACCCGAGCGGGAAGGGCGAGAACGCCAGGAGGATGAAGAAGCCGATGTTGTAGAAGAGTGCTGCGACCGCGAGAATCGCGAGGGCAGGGCGACCGAGTGCGCGGAAGGGAGCGGAGAACGGCACGGGCTCGCGCTTCTCCTCCGCACCGCGCAGCAGCACCAATACAGCGAGGAAGGCGATCGCCATGAGCGCGACCACGCCGAAGAACGGGGCGCGCCAGCTCTGCTCGCCGAGGATGCCGCCCAGAAGCGGGCCGATGGCGATGCCCAGTCCGAGCGCCGCTTCGTAGAGCACGATCGCCGCGGCGCTGCCGCCGGACGCCGCGCCCACGATCGTCGCGAGCGCTGTGGAGATGAAGAGGGCGTTGCCGAGGCCCCAGCCGGCACGGAATCCGATCACCGCGTCGACGCTGCCGCTGAGCGCGCAGAGGAGGGCGAAGACGACGATGAACGCCAGGCCGATCAACAGGGTCTTCTTCGCCCCGATGCGGCTGGAGATCCAGCTCGTGACGAGCATCGCGAGTCCGGTGACCGCGAGATAGCTGGTGAACAGGAGCTCCGTCTCCACCGGCGTCGCTCGGAGCGATTCGGCGATGGCGGGGAGGATGGGGTCGACCAGTCCGATGCCCATGAAGGCGACGACACAGGCGAAGGCGACGGCCCATACCTGGGCGGGCTGCTTCCACACGGACGGTGCGGTGGTGTTCAACGTGCTGCTCCTGTCGGATCGATGGCGGTGTGCGCGGCGAGGATCTCCGCGGCGCGGGTGAGGGCGGCCCAGTCGTCGTCGCCGAGCTCGGCGAAACGGGGCGCGAGGGTGTCGCGGAACTCCGTGCGCCAGGCGGCCAGGGCGGCGGAGCCGGCCGGCGTGATGTCGACCGTGATCGCTCGGGAGTCCTCCGGGTCGGGGGAGCGGAGGACGAGTCCGTCCCGCTCGAGCCCGCCGACGAGTCGGGTCATCCCCGGCTGGGTGGTGCGCGCCGCAGCGGCCAGCTCGCCGACGCGCTTCGCGCCGGACTGATCGAGCAGGCTAAGCACGCGCCACTGTGCGGCCGGCGCCTCGTTGCCCGCATCCTGTGCGGCGATGCGGCCGAGCGCATACCCCGACAGCACAAGGGAGGGGATCACATCCACGCGATTCATACCAATGAGTATATACCCGATGGTATGTATTGAGGTCCTCAGTGTCGGGCGGCGGCGATCCGCGCAGAAAGCTGGTGCGCGTGCGCCATCAGCGTGCGGCCCAGCTCGGAGATCCGATCAGGGCCGAACCGGAACTCCACTCCGGTGAGGCTCAGCGCCCATTCCGGCCGCCCAGCGCGGTCGAACACGGCCGCTCCGAGGCCCCAGCTGCCTTCGACGATGAGGCCGGGGTTCACCGCATAGCCGCGCTCCTTGGTCTCGGCGAGGCGGGTGCGCAGCGCGCGGTCGCCGTGCTGGCGCCCCCATGATCCTTCGAGCTCCGGATGGCGGTCGAGATAGGCATCCACATCGTGGTCGGGCAGGAAGGCGAGGATGGCGAGACCTGCGCTCGCGACGCCGAGCGGGAATCGCACGCCCTCGCTCAGCACGAACGACCGGATCGGGAAGGATCCCTCCTCGCGGAGCAGGCAGACCGTCTCGTCGGCGCGACGCACGGAGAAGAACGCGCTCTCCTCCGTCTTCACCGCGAGGGATCGCACGATGTCCTTCGCGAGTGCGGTCACGTCGTAGCGCGCGGCCGCCACGGAGCCCATGAGGAACAGCTCGGGTCCGGGGAGCCAGCGCGTGCTCTCGGCGTCGCGGTCGACGAGACCTTCGGCGCGCAGGGCGGAGAGCAGCCGGTGCGCGGTTGATCGGGAGAGATCGGCATCGCGTGCGAGGTCGTGCAGCGCCCCACCCTCGGCTCCCGATGCCGTGACCAAGCGCAGCAGGTGCGCTGCACGGGCGATCGCCTGTGCTCCGGGGACGACACGTGCTCGTTGTTCCATAATGTGGACGGTAGTCCGCGGATCGCCCACATCGCAAGAACCCGCTTCCGCTCGGCACAGCGGAGGGCGGATGCTGGGGAGAGCACTCGTTTCGAAGGAGCACGCGTGATCGACAACCACTGGGACACGGCGGCGGACGCCGTCGCCGACATCTCCGACGGATCCTCGCTCGCGGTCGGAGGTTTCGGTCTGTCCGGCAACCCGATCGCCCTGATCGAGGCGCTGCTCGCGCAGGGCACGAAGGATCTCAGCGTGGTGAGCAACAACTGCGGGGTCGACGACTGGGGGCTCGGCGTTCTGCTGGGCGCGCAGCGCATCCGCAAGATGACGTCCTCGTATGTCGGGGAGAACAAGGAGTTCGAGCGTCAGTTCCTCTCCGGCGAGTTGGAGCTCGAGCTCACCCCGCAGGGCACCCTCGCCGAGAAGCTGCGCGCCGGCGGGGCGGGGATCGCGGCCTTCTATACGCAGACCGGCGTGGGTACGCAGGTCGCCGAGGGAGGGTTGCCGCGCCGGTACCATCCCGACGGCTCGATCGCCGTCGCCTCTCCCGCCAAGGACGTGCGCACCTTCGACGTGGCCGGCGAGCCGCGGGAGTTCGTGCTCGAGGAGGCGATCACGACAGACTTCTCGCTCGTGCACGCCGCGTACGGCGATCGCCACGGGAACCTGATCTTCAACAAGGCTGCGCGCAACTTCAACCCGCTCGCCGCCATGGCCGGCCGGATCTGCATCGCGCAGGTCGAGCGCCTCGTCGAACCTGGCGAGCTCGACCCCGATCGCATCCACCTCCCCGGCGTGTACGTGCACCGCATCATCGAGGTCGGCACCGACATCCCCAAGCGCATCGAACGGCGCACCGTCGCCGCGGAAGGAGCCTGACATGGCGCTCACCCGTGACCAGATGGCCGCCCGTGCCGCGGCCGAACTGCCGGACGGCGCCTACGTCAACCTCGGCATCGGCCTTCCGACCCTGGTGCCCAACTTCGTGCCGGCAGGGGTCACGGTCGTGCTGCAGTCCGAGAACGGCATCCTCGGCGTCGGACCCTACCCGCGTGAGGACGCGGTCGACCCTGATCTCATCAACGCCGGTAAGGAGACCGTGACCACGCTTCCCGGAGCCGCGTTCTTCGACTCGGCGACGAGCTTCGGGATGATCCGCGGCGGCAAGATCGACGCCGCGATCCTCGGGGCCATGCAGGTCTCCGCCCGCGGGGACCTGGCGAACTGGATGATCCCCGGCAAGATGGTCAAGGGGCCCGGCGGTGCCATGGACCTGGTGCACGGCGCCGCACGCGTGATCGTGCTGATGGAACACGTCGCGAAGGACGGCTCGGCCAAGATCGTCGGCGACTGCTCGCTGCCGCTCACCGGTCGCGGCGTCGTGGACCGGATCATCACGGACCTGGCCGTCATCGACGTCACGCCGGAGGGCCTGGTGCTCGTCGAGACGGCGCCCGGCGTCACAGCCGACGAGGTGGTAGCGGCCACCGAACCGCCGCTCATCGTGCCGGACGACCTGCAGAGCTGAAGAACAGAGGACCGAGGAACATGACCGAGAACGACATCGTCATCGTGGCCGCCGCCCGCACTCCCCAGGGGCGGCTCAAGGGGCAGCTCGCCTCCTTCACCGCGCCGCAGCTGGGAGCGTCGGCCATCCGCGGGGCGCTGGAGCAGGGTGGCGTCGCCCCGACGGACATCGACGCCGTGATCGTCGGCCAGGTGCTGGCCGCGGGCTCGGGACAGAACGCGGCACGTCAGGCGGCGATCGGCGCCGGTATCGGCTGGGACGTGCCATCGCACTCCGTGAACAAGGTCTGCCTCTCCGGTCTCACGGCCATCATCGACGCGGCCCGGATGATCCGTACCGGCGACGCGGAGGTCGTCGTCGCGGCCGGCATGGAGTCGATGACGAGGGCTCCGCACCTCCTCATGGGGTCACGCGACGGCTGGACCTACGGCAGCGTCGAGGTGCTGGACCACATGGCGTACGACGGCCTCACCGATGCGTATGACCGGGAGAGCATGGGCGCATCGACCGAGCGGCACAACGCCCGGTACGAGCTGACCCGGGAGGCGCAGGACGCCGTCGCGGCGCTCTCGCACCAGCGCGCGGCGGCCGCGCAGGAGGCAGGCGTCTTCGATGACGAGATCGTGGTCGTCGAGGTGCCGCAGCGTCGAGGGGAGCCGCTGCGGGTGACCGCGGACGAGGGCATCCGCCCGGAGACGACCGTCGAGACCCTCGCGGGCCTCCGCCCCGCATTCGCGGAGGGCGGGTCGATCACGGCGGGGAACTCCTCGCAGATCTCCGACGGCGCCTCCGCGGTCGTCGTCACCCGGCGCGCCACCGCCGAGGCCAAGGGGTGGCCGGTGCTCGTCGCCGTCGGGGCCAGCGGGCAGACGGCCGGCCCCGACAACTCCCTGCAGGCGCAGCCGGCGCGCGCGATCGAGCGCGCCTGCGCGAAGCAGGGCATCACGCCGGCCGACCTCGACCTCGTGGAGATCAACGAGGCCTTCGGCGCCGTGGTCGCCAGGTCGCAGACCGAGCTCGGACTGGACAGCGCGATCGTGAACATCCACGGCGGCGGCATCGCGATCGGGCACCCTATCGGAGCATCCGGCACCCGGCTCGTCGTGCACGTCGCTCATGAACTGGCCCGTCGGGGTGGAGGCACCGCGGCTGTCGGCCTGTGCGGCGGCGGAGGTCAGGGCGAGGCGCTCATCCTCACACGGTGACCAGCGGGGCGGGCGTGCCGGGGAGCGGTCAGCGCCGCGCGGCCTTCGCCGCCGCCTTCTCGATCTTGCGCGCCCGCTTGGCCTGCACGGGGGCGAGGGGGGAGTCCGCCGACACGGGCTCGCCGCGCTCGTCGCGCCGCGTGTCGACGACGGCCCCGATCGCCAGGGCGAGCGTGATGCCCCAGCTGACCCAGGCGAGCACGGCGCGCCAGGTGATCGGCGTCTCGCGCGTGCCCCGCAGCAACGAGACACCCGCGGTGATCGCGGCGAACAGGCCGGTGCTGAAGAGGTAGCGCATACGCCTACGCTACCCGGCCTCGTCGAATGCGGCTCGGAGCCTTGACATGCCGGTGCGGATGCGATCCGGCGCATAGGTGGTGAACGACAGCCGCAGCGTTCGTCCGTCCGGCTCCCCGGCGTAGAAGGGCGCCCCCGGCACGAAGGCGACGTCGTGGGCGAGGACGCGGGCGAGCGCGGACGTCGCATCCCTCCCCTCCGGCAGCCGCGCCCAGACGAACATCCCGCCGTCGGGACGGTTCCAGGTGCTGCCGTCGGGCAGGGCGCCAGGCAGCGCCGCGAGCATCGCGTCGCGTCTGGCCGCGTACTCGGAGCGGATCCGGTCGAGCGCGGCATCGCCTCGACCGGAGCGGAGGTAGGTCGCAGCCGCCGCCTGGTCGATGGTCGAGGTGTGGAGATCGGCGGCCTGCTTGGCGATGGTGACCGTCGGGCGGATGTCGGGGGTCGTGCGGACCCATCCGATCCGCAGTCCGGGGGCGATGACTTTGG
The DNA here is from genome assembly GCA_040395495.1 of Microbacterium hydrocarbonoxydans. GTDB lineage: Bacteria > Actinomycetota > Actinomycetes > Actinomycetales > Microbacteriaceae > Microbacterium > Microbacterium hydrocarbonoxydans_D. Next base: position 344,940 of record JBEBQG010000003.1, read on the forward strand.
AGAAGCTCCCGAGACTGAGCACGTGCTCGGGGGCGAAGGATGCGATCGACGGGAGCGGGTCTCCGGAGTAGCGGAGCTGACGGTAGGGCTCGTCCTCGATGATGCGGAACCCGTGTCGCCGGGCGGCGTCGGCGATCCCGCGGCGTGCGTCGATGTCGTGCGTGCGGCCCGTCGGATTCTGGAAGGTCGGGACCGTGTAGAAGAACTTCGGCGAATGCTCGGCCGCGAGCCGGTCCAGCGCGTCGAGGTCGAGTTCGTCGCCCGAGCAGGGCACCCCGATGACGCGGGCACCGGCGAGCGCGAAGGTCTGCAGCGCGGCGAGATAGCAGGGTTCCTCGACCAGGATCGTGTCCCCGGGGTCGAGGAGCGCTGTGGCGAGCAGTCCGAGCCCCTGCTGGGAGCCCGTGGTGATGATGAGGTCGGACGCCGGCGTGGGGAGACCGTCGGCCGCGTACCGCTGCGCCACGACCTCGCGGAGGCCGGGATCGCCCTCCGACGTCGAGTACTGGAGCACCCCTGGGCTGCGGAGCACCTCGTCGTAGGCGGCGCGGATGCCCTCGAGGTCGAACAGCTCGGGAGCGGGCAGTCCGCCCGCGAACGAGATGACCTCCGGTCGCTCGGTGAGGGCGAGGAGGTCGCGCACCGGCGAGGTCTTCGCGGCGCCGGCGCGGTGCGAGCGCGGCGGCAGGGGAGCTGGGGCGGTGGACGCAGGCGTCGACACGGGGCCTCCTCTTCGTTCGGCGGGTGCGACAACCCTACTGCCGGCCGGGACCGGGTCCCCGCCCCATGACGGGCCGCTCCGGCTAGACTGAGAGCGTCGCGGCTCGTCCGCGGCCGCAACCGTGTATCTACCGGCCGTCGGCTCCCCGACGGACGCGGCGGCACCCGACCATCGCGGCCGATCGCGCGCGAGAGCCATGACACAGACGCACATCCCCGATTCCAGCCTGTTTCGCATCGCAGGCCTCCCGTACTTCCTGATCGCGTTCATCGCACGCCTGCCGTTCGCGATGATGGTCGTCGGCGTCCTCACCGTCGTCGTCTCGGCGCGCGGCTCCATCTCGCTGGGCGGGCTGACCTCAGCCGCGGTCGGTCTCGGCACCGCCTGCTTCGGCCCGCTCCTGGGCGCCGCGGCCGACCGCTTCGGACAGCGCGTCGTGCTCGCCGTCCTCGCGCTGGCCAACGGCGGGATGCTCGTGCTCTTCACGGTGGTCGTCTACGGCGCCGCGGCGGATGCGTTCGTGCTGCTCGCGGCCTTCGGGATCGGGTCGACGGCGCCGCAGGTCGCCCCGATGTCCCGATCCCGGCTCGTCACGATGATCACCGAGCGGATGCCGGAGGCACGACGCACCCGCACCATCTCGGGCACCATGGCCTACGAGTCGGCCGCCGACGAGACCGTGTTCGTGTTCGGTCCCTTCCTGGTGGGCGTGCTCGCCTCGGCGATCGCCCCGTGGGCTCCGCTCGTCGGGGCCGCCGCGCTGACCGTGGTCTTCGTCGGCGCTTTCGCCCTGCACCCGAGCGCGCGCGTGATCTCCCGCCACCGCGACAGCGAGGGGAGGGCGCCGTCCGCCGTCTCCGAGCTCTTCGCCCCGCGCCTGCTCATCGTGGTCGTCGGCGTCCTCGGCGTCGGCATGTTCTTCGGCACCATGCTCACGGGACTGACGTCCTTCATGGCCGATCGAGGGGCGCCGGAGCAGGCGGGACTCCTGTACGGCGTCATGGGCGTCGGCTCCGCGGTGCTCGCCCTCGGCGTCGCCTGGCTCCCCGCGCGGTTCTCGATGCGCGCGCGCCTGCTCGTGTTCGCCGGCATCCTGCTCTGCGGCACGCTCCTGCTGCTCGTCGTCGACTCCGTCGGGACGATGATGATCGCGCTGGCGATCATGGGGGTGGGCATCGGCCCCATGCTGGTCACGCAGTACAGCTTCGGCGCGGCGCGCAGCCCGCTGGGCCGTTCGGCGACGGTGATGACCATGCTCGGCTCCGGGGTGGTCGTCGGCCAGTCCATCGGCGCCGCGGTGGCGGGCGAGATCGCCGAGTCGGTCGGGACCTCCGCCGCTCTTGTCCTGCCCATCGTGGCGGCGTGCGTGGCCTTCGCCGCCGCTCTCGTGAACTGGCGGTTGAGCGCGCCTCGGCCTCGCGTGGCCACGGTGTGAAGTGTGATGGGTAGCCTGGGGACACCGAACCCGCAGGCGTGAGGAGCCCCCACCATGTCCGTCTCAGACTTCGTCGTGGTCGCCAACAGGCTCCCCGTCGACCGCATCGTCGGCGCCGACGGGCAGGAGGAGTGGCGTACGTCTCCCGGCGGCCTCGTGGCGGCCCTCGAGCCGATGATGCGCAGTGCGCACGGCGCGTGGGTGGGCTGGCCCGGTCAGGCCGACCTGCACCTGGAGCCCTTCGAGATCGGCGGCATCGATCTCGTGCCGGTGCCTCTCAGCGCCCAGGAGGTGACGGAGTACTACGAGGGCTTCTCCAATGACACCATCTGGCCGCTGTACCACGACGTCATCGCGCCGCCGCAGTACCACCGCGAGTGGTGGGAGGCGTACGTCTCCGTGAACAGGCGCTTCGCGGAGGCGGCCGTCGCGGCGGTCGCTGATGATGGCACCGTCTGGGTGCACGACTATCAGCTCCAGCTCGTGCCGCAGATGATCAGGGAGCTGCGCCCGGACGTGACGATCGGGTACTTCCACCACATCCCCTTCCCGGCTCACGGCCTGTATGCGCAGCTGCCGTGGCGCGATCAGGTGCTGCGCGGACTCCTGGGCGCCGACGTCATCGGCTTCCAGCGCGCCCAGGACGCGACGTACTTCCTCACCGCGGTCCGCCGCCGACTCCGCTACGAGGTCAAGGGCTCCGCCGTGGCGGTGCCGCTCGACGACGGGTCGACCCGTACGGCGGTGGCCAGGGCCTTCCCGATCTCGATCGACACGAGTCCCTACCTCGAGCTGGCCGCCCGGCCCGACGTGCGCGCCCGCGCCGCCGAGATCAGGGCCAGCCTCGGCAACCCGTCGCGGATCCTCCTCGGCGTCGATCGGCTGGACTACACCAAGGGGATCCGGCACCGCATCAAGGCGTACGGCGAGCTGCTGGCCGAGGGGCGGCTGGGCGTCGAGGACGTCACGCTCGTGCAGGTCGCGAGTCCCAGCCGGGAGCACGTGGACGCCTATGTGCACCTGCGTGACGAGATCGAGCTCGCCGTCGGGCGGATCAACGGCGACAACGACACGATGGGGCACACCGCCATCCGCTACCTCCATCAGGGGTACCCGCGCGAGGAGATGGTCGCGCTCTTCCTCGCGGCGGACGTGATGCTGGTGACCGCGCTCAGGGACGGGATGAACCTGGTCGCCAAGGAGTACATCGCCACACGCGCCGACGGCAGGGGAGTGCTGGTGCTCAGCGAGTTCACGGGGGCCGCCGACGAGCTGAGGCAGGCCGTGCTCGTGAACCCGCACGACATCGAGGGCCTCAAGGACGCGATCATGACCGCGGTCGAGATGCCTGTCAAGGAGCAGACGCGACGCATGCGCGCTCTGCGACGCCGCGTGCTCGACAACGACGTGAGCGCGTGGTCGTCGTCGTTCCTCCGCGCTCTCGACGAGGTGCATCCGCACTGATCAGCGGCGGCCATACTGGAGGGACGCCCCGAGAGGAGACCCCGTGACCCGCACCTGGACGCCAGGAACCACGGATGCCGCGCTCAGCGCCATCGCCAGGACCCGACGACTGGTCGTCGCCCTGGACTTCGACGGCACGGCCGCGCCGTTCGTCCTCGACCCGATGGCCGCCAGGGCGATCCCCGAGATCGCCGCCCAGATCGAGCGGCTCGCTGCGCTCCCCGACACCTTCGTCGCCTACGTGTCCGGGCGCAGCATGGACGACCTGCGGATCATCACCGAGCACGACGACGACTCGGCAGTGGCTCTCGCGGGATCCCACGGTGCGCAGTACTGGTTCCCCGGGAGCGGGGAGGACGACGCCCACACGGATGCCGCGCAGGACGGCACGCGCGAGGAGCTGTGGGCCGCGGCGCGCCCCATCATCGACCGCTACGAGGGCGCGGAGCTGGAGCCGAAGACCTTCGGCATGGGCGTGCACACCCGCGCCGCGACGGCCGAGGTGGAGGAGGCGGTGTTCGCGGAGATCGACGATCTCGTGGCCGAGCGATTCCCGCACTGGCGGCGCAGGCAGGGACACCGGGTGCTCGAGTTCTCCTCCCGCACCGAGGGGAAGGACGCGGCGATGGATGCGCTGCGCGAGCACTTCGGGGCGACGGGAGTGCTGTTCGCCGGCGACGACGTGACCGACGAGGACGCGATGCGTGTGCTCACGGACGACGACCTCGGCGTGCGGGTCGGACAGGGGGACACGGCGGCCACGCTGCGTGTGCAGAACCCGCAAGAGGTCGCGCTGCTGCTGGAGGCGCTGGCGGACGATCGCGAGAGCGGACGGGAATAGACTTCCGTCATGTCCTCGAACGCATCCGAGAACCACCCCTCCATCGACATCAAGCCGCGCAGCCGCGTCGTCACGGACGGCATCGAGGCGACCACGTCCCGCGGCATGCTCCGCGCCGTCGGCATGGGCGACGCCGACTGGGACAAGCCCCAGATCGGCATCGCCTCGAGCTGGAACGAGATCACCCCCTGCAACCTGAGCCTCGATCGACTCGCCCAGGGTGCGAAGGAGGGCGTGCACGCCGGCGGTGGCTACCCGCTGCAGTTCGGCACGATCTCCGTGTCGGACGGCATCTCGATGGGCCACGAGGGCATGCACTTCTCCCTCGTCTCCCGCGAGGTGATCGCCGACTCGGTCGAGACCGTGATGATGGCCGAGCGCCTCGACGGCTCCGTGCTGCTCGCCGGCTGTGACAAGTCGATCCCCGGCATGCTCATGGCGAGCGCCCGGCTCGACCTGTCCAGCGTGTTCCTGTATGCGGGGTCGATCGCGCCCGGTTGGGTCAAGCTCTCCGACGGCACCGAGAAGGACGTGACGATCATCGACTCGTTCGAGGCCGTCGGCGCGTGCCGCGCCGGCCTCATGAGCGAAGAGGACCTCAAGCGCATCGAGTGCGCGATCGCACCCGGCGAGGGCGCGTGCGGCGGCATGTACACCGCCAACACGATGGCGTCGGTCGCCGAGGCCCTGGGGCTCAGCCTGCCGGGCTCGGCAGCCCCGCCCGCCGCCGACCGCCGCCGCGACTACTTCGCGCACCGCTCCGGCGAGGCCGTCGTCGAACTGCTGCGTCAGGGCATCACCACGCGCGACATCCTCACCAAGGAGGCGTTCGAGAACGCGATCGCTCTGGCGATGGCCCTCGGCGGCTCCACCAACGTCGTGCTCCACCTGCTCGCGATCGCCCGCGAGGCCGAGGTCGAGCTGAGCCTGCACGACTTCAACCGCATCGGCGACCGGGTGCCGCACGTGGCCGACATGAAGCCCTTCGGAAAGTACGTCATGAACGACGTCGACCGGCACGGCGGCATCCCCGTGATCATGAAGGCGATGCTCGACGAGGGTCTGCTGCACGGCGACGCGCTGACCGTCACGGGCAAGACGCTCGCCGAGAACCTCGCCGAGCTCGACCCCCAGCCCATCGACGGCACGGTCATCCACACCTTCGACAACCCGATCCACGCCACGGGCGGCCTCACGATCCTGCACGGCTCGCTCGCCCCCGAGGGCGCCGTCGTGAAGACGGCGGGCTTCGACGCCGCCGTGTTCGAGGGTCCGGCGCGCGTGTTCGAGCGCGAGCGCGCGGCGATGGACGCCGTCGCCGAGGGCACCATCGACCCCGGCACCGTCATCGTTATCCGTTACGAGGGTCCTAAGGGAGGGCCCGGCATGCGCGAGATGCTCGCCATCACCGCGGCCATCAAGGGCGCGGGGCTCGGAAAAGATGTACTACTCTTGACGGACGGACGATTCTCAGGCGGCACAACCGGCCTGTGCATCGGCCACATAGCACCCGAAGCGGTGGACGCAGGTCCTATCGCCTTCGTGCGCGATGGTGATCTGATACGGGTCGATATCGCAGCTCGCTCTCTCGATCTACTCGTCGATGAGGCAGAGCTCGCCTCCCGCCGCTCTGGCTGGGAGCCGCTTCCCCCGCGCTATACCCGTGGCGTCCTTGCCAAGTACTCGCGTCTCGTGCGGTCCGCCGCGGAAGGCGCGACGACAGGCTGATCCGCTGGCTCGCTCAGAACCCGGCCTCGGATGCTCCGGCATCCGACGTCGCCCTCAGAACATCATGAAGGAAGTCCTATGACTGCTGACTCCGTCTCGGCCGTGCCGAGGCCACCCGCCGCATCCGCCGCCGCCCCCGTGCTGACCGGAGCCCAGGCTCTCGTCCGCTCGCTCGAGTTGATCGGCGTGACCGACGTCTTCGGCATCCCCGGCGGCGCGATCATGGAGGTCTACGACCCGCTGCTCGACTCGACCGAGCTGCGTCACATCCTCGTGCGTCACGAGCAGGGCGGCGGCCACGCCGCCGAGGGGTATGCCACGGCATCCGGCAAGGTCGGCGTGACGATCGCCACCTCCGGCCCCGGGGCGACCAACCTCGTCACCGCCATCGCCGACGCCTACATGGACTCGATCCCGATCGTGGCGATCACCGGACAGGTCTTCTCCACCCTCATGGGCACCGACGCGTTCCAGGAGGCCGACATCGTCGGCATCACGATGCCGGTGACCAAGCACTCCATCCTCGTGAAGGACGTGACCGAGATCCCCGGCGCCGTGGCGGCCGCGTTCGAGATCGCGAGGACCGGCCGGCCCGGTCCCGTGCTCGTCGACATCACCAAGGACGCGCAGCAGGCGAAGGCTCCGTTCATCTGGCCGCCCAAGGTCGACCTGCCCGGCTACCGCCCGGTGACCAAGGCGCACGGCAAGCAGATCCAGGCGGCTGCCGCCCTGCTCGCCGAGTCGCGCAAGCCGGTGCTGTACGTCGGCGGCGGTGTCATCCGGGGCAACGCGTCGGAGGAGCTCAAGAGCCTCGCCGAGGCGACCGGCGCACCCGTCGTGACCACGCTGATGGCGCGCGGTGCGTTCCCCGACTCCCACCCGCAGCACCTGGGCATGCCCGGCATGCACGGCACGGTGCCCGCCGTGCTGGCGCTGCAGGAGTCCGACCTGATCGTCGCTCTCGGCGCGCGCTTCGACGACCGCGTGACCGGCAAGGCCGCGCTGTTCGCCCCGAACGCCAAGGTCGTGCACGTGGACATCGACCCCGCGGAGATCTCGAAGATCCGCACGGCCGACGTGCCGATCGTGGGCGATGTGCGCGAGGTGCTCGTGGACCTGGAGACCGCGTTCCGCAGCACGATCGGCGAGGCCAAGCCCGACATCGAGGAGTGGTGGTCGTACCTCGACGGGCTCCGCAAGGAGTTCCCGCTCGGCTATCAGCCTACGAGCGACGGACATCTGTCCCCGCAGTACGTGATCCAGCGCATCGGCGAGCTGACCGGCCCCGAGGGCGTCTACGCCGCCGGCGTCGGACAGCACCAGATGTGGGCGGCGCAGTTCATCAAGTACGAGCGGCCCAACTCCTGGCTGAACTCCGGAGGCGCCGGCACCATGGGGTACTCCGTGCCCGCCGCCATGGGCGCCAAGGTCGCCGAGCCCGACCGCGTCGTGTGGTCGATCGACGGCGACGGGTGCTTCCAGATGACCAACCAGGAGCTCGCCACCTGCGCGATCAACAACATCCCGATCAAGGTCGCGATCATCAACAACTCCTCGCTCGGCATGGTGCGCCAGTGGCAGACGCTGTTCTACGACGGCCGCCACTCCAACACCGACCTCAACACCGGGCACGGAACCGTGCGCATCCCCGACTTCGTCAAGCTCGGCGAGGCCTACGGCTGCCTGGCGATCCGCGTGGAGAAGGAGGAGGACGTGGATGCCGCCATCCAGCTCGCCCTCGACACGAACGACCGCCCCGTGGTGATCGACTTCGTCGTCTCGGCCGACGCCATGGTGTGGCCGATGGTCCCGCAGGGCGTGAGCAACAGCTACGTCCAGTACGCCCGCGACCACGCGCCTTCCTTCGACGAGGAGATCTGAGATGTCGACACACGTGCTGAGCCTGCTGGTGGAGAACACCCCCGGCCTCCTGACCCGCGTCGCCGGCCTCTTCGCCCGTCGTGGATTCAACATCGACTCGCTCGCGGTCGGCGTCACCGAGGTGCCGGGCATCTCGCGCATCACCGCGGTGGTCGACGTCGACGACCTGCCTCTCGAACAGGTCACGAAGCAGCTCAACAAGCTGATCAACGTGATCAAGATCGTCGAGCTGGACCCGTCGGCCTCCGTACAGCGCGAGCACATGCTCGTGAAGGTGCGCACCGACAACTCCACGCGTTCGAACGTGATCGAGGTCGTGAACCTGTTCCGCGCCTCGGTCGTCGACTATGCGGCCGACGCCCTCGTGATCGAGGTCACGGGCGACAAGGGCAAGGTGGAGGCGCTGCTGCGCGCTCTCGAGCCCTTCGGCATCAAGGAGATCGCGCAGTCGGGCCTGCTGGCCATCGGCCGCGGCGGCAAGAGCATCACCGAGCGCGTCCTGCGCGGCTGAACGAACTTACACACACCACAACCAAGGAGAAACACACAGTGAGCACCGAGATCTTCTACGACGCAGACGCCGATCTGTCCATCATCCAGGGCAAGAAGGTCGCCATCGTCGGCTACGGCTCGCAGGGTCACGCCCACGCGCAGAACCTTCGCGACTCGGGCGTCGAGGTCGCGATCGCCCTCAAGGACGGCTCGAAGTCGGCAGCCAAGGCGGAGGAGGCCGGCTTCCCGGTGAAGACCGTCGCCGACGCCACCGCCTGGGCCGACCTCATCATGATCCTCGCGCCGGACCAGCACCAGCGCATCATCTACAGCGAGTCGATCGCCCCGAACCTGACCGCGGGCAAGACCCTCGCCTTCGCGCACGGCTTCAACATCCGCTTCGGCTACATCGACGCGCCCGAGGGCGTCGACGTCATCCTCATCGCCCCGAAGGCCCCCGGCCACACGGTGCGCCGTGAGTTCGTCGCCGGTCGCGGCATCCCGGACATCATCGCCGTCGAGCGCGACGCGTCCGGCACCGCCTGGGCCACGGCCCTCTCGTACGCGAAGGCCATCGGCGGCACCCGTGCCGGCGTCATCAAGACGACGTTCACCGAGGAGACCGAGACCGACCTGTTCGGCGAGCAGGCCGTGCTCTGCGGTGGCATGAGCCACCTCGTGCAGGCCGGCTTCGAGACCCTCGTCGAGGCGGGCTACCAGCCCCAGATCGCGTACTTCGAGGTGCTGCACGAGCTCAAGCTCATCGTCGACCTCATGTGGGAGGGCGGCATCGCCAAGCAGCGCTGGTCGATCTCCGACACGGCCGAGTACGGCGACTACGTGTCCGGCCCGCGCATCGTGACCCCCGAGGTGAAGGAGTCGATGAAGGCCGTCCTCGCGGACATCCAGTCGGGTGCCTTCGCGAAGCGCTTCATCGACGACCAGGACAACGGCGGCCAGGAGTTCCTCGCGCTCCGCGCCAAGGAGGAGACGCACCCGATCGAGCAGACCGGCAAGGAGCTGCGCGCCCTCTTCGCCTGGAAGCAGCAGGACGAGGACTACGTGGACGGCAGCGCTGCGCGCTGATCCCTCTGTGAATCGCGAACGGGCGTCCCTGTGGGGGCGCCCGTTCTTCTTTGCCCATCTCGCGCATCAGACATCCGATGTCTATGCGAGGATGAAGGCATGCGACAGGAATGGTTTGAGCTCTCCCGGTTCGGGATGTTCGTGCACTTCGGCCTCTACAGCGCCGCCGCGCGGCACGAATGGGTGCAGAACTACGAGCGCCTCACCGACACGGAGTATCGGCCGTACTTCGACCACTTCGATCCCGATCTCTTCGACGCCACGGCCCTCGCACGCACCGCGAAGGAGACCGGCATGGGCTACGTCGTGCTGACGACGAAGCACCACGACGGCTTCTGCCTGTGGGACTCGGCGCTCACCGACTTCACGTCCGTGGCCGCGTGCGGCCGTGACCTCGTGCGCGAGTTCGTCGATGCGCTGCACGCCGAAGGGCTCAAGGTCGGGCTCTATCACTCGCTCATCGACTGGCACCACCCGCACTTCACCGTGGACTGGAACCACCCGCGACGCGACGACGTCGACGCTCATGCGCTCAACGAGGGCCGTGACATGGCGGTCTACCGCGAATACCTGCACGGGCAGGTGCGCGAGCTGCTCACCGCCTACGGCGACATCGACTACCTCTTCTTCGACTTCACCTACCCCGAGGAGAAGGAGGGATGGGCCGGCAAGGGCGCGGATGCCTGGGACTCCGAGGCGCTGCTCGCCCTCTGCCGCGAGCTCCAGCCGGAGATGCTCGTGAACGACCGTCTGGGCATCCCCGCCGACTTCGTCACGCCCGAGCAGTACCAGCCCACCTCGCCGCTCGTCAGGGACGGGGAGCCGCTCGTCTGGGAGGCGTGCCAGACGCTGAACGGCTCGTGGGGGTACCACCGCGACAACACGGACCAGAAGTCCGCCGCCCTTCTCGCCCAGATGCTCGTGGACTCGGTGTCGATGGGCGGCAACATGCTGCTCAACGTCGGTCCGGACGGGCGCGGAGCGATCGCGCAGCGCGACGCCGCGACGTTGGCTGAGATCGGAGAGTGGATGCGCCTGCACCGGGACGCCGTCGTCGGCGCGGGCCATGCGTCCTTCGCACCGCCGCGGGAGGGCGTGTACACGCTCTGCGGCGACCGGCTGTACCTGAGCCTGTTCTCCTGGCCCCTGGGGTACGTGCATCTTCCCGGGCTCGCAGGCAGAGTGTCCTACGCGCGGCTGCTGAACGACGGCTCCTGGCTGCGCACGAGTGTGTCGGACCCCGAGCAGCAGGCCGAGCTCATGACGCCGGCGGGGGAGGCGGAGGGAACCCTGACGGTGCATCTTCCCGTGCGGCGTCCCGACGTGCTGATTCCCGTTGTCGAGCTGACTCTGACGGGGGAGTGATGGCGGGGCGGCCGCGACTCAGATCGCAGCCGCCGTCCCCTCCTCCAACGCGAGGCGGGCGGCGCCGTGCAGGATGGCGTCGGCGCCGGTGACGGCGGATTCGATCCGGAGGTGCTGTGTGGCGAGCGGGTGGCACGCCTCGTAGACGCGGCTGCGCACCGCGGCGATGAAGGGCTCCGAGGCGCTCATGCTGCCGGTCAGGAACACCGCGTGCGGGTTGAAGAAGTTCACGACGCCGGAGAGCGCCTGGCCCAGATGCGTCCCCGCCGTGCGCACGAGCGTCGTGGCGAGGGGATCCGCATCGCGCGCGAGGGTCAGCACGTCGGCGGTCGTGCGCGCCCGTTCATCGCCGCGCTCGCGCATCTGGCGTACGAGGCTCGCGCCGCTGGCGACGGTCTCGAGGCATCCCGTGTTGCCGCACGAGCAGGGGATGTCGCCGCTGCCGTCGATGCGCGTGTGGGTGATGTCCCCCGCGGCTCCGGTGGCGCCGCGATGCACGAGGCCGTCGACGATGATGCCGCTCCCGATCGCGGTCCCCGCCTTGACGGTGATGCTGTGGTGCGCGTGCCCGAACTGCTCGCGATGCTCGCCGAGGGCCGCGAGGTTGGCGTCGTTGTCGACGACGACGGTCGTGCCGTGGCGCGCGGCCATGTGCTCGCCCACGCGGAACCCCGGCCATCCCGGCATCCGGGACGGCTGGTCGACCGAACCGGTGGCGATGTCCACAGGTCCGGGGAGGCTCACGCCGATCGCGTGGATGCGGGCATCCACTGACAGCTCGTCGAACACGGAGGATACGCGGTCGAGGGTGGGCAACGGCCCGTCGGCGAGGTCTATCGCGATGGATCTGGTGTCGAGGAGCGCTCCGCTGAGCGCGTGCCTGCCGATGCGCGCGTGACCGCCGCCGAGATCGACGGACAGGACGATGCCGTCTGCGGCGAGCTGCAGGACACGGGGACGACGCCCGCCGCGTGACGTTCCGGTGCCGGCCTCCTGCAGGATTCCGGCGTCGAGCAGGGCCTGGACCCTGATGCCGACGGTGGACGCGGCGATGCCGAGCACCGAGGCCAGTTCGCTGCGGGAGCGCGCCTCGCCCCTGGCGACCAGATCGAGGATGCGGCGGGAGTGTCCGTCATCGGTGGTGCGGTCGGGCGTGTCGGCCATGGGAGTCCTTCGGTCGAGCAGTCGGCGATCGTCGCCGTCGGGTTCAGCCGGATCGTCGCTGATCATCACGATCGTATAGACATCGGATGTTCGGCTTGCGGCGTTCTGAGAAGTATGACAGCGTAACTTCATACGAAATGCTATTAGGTTATTTCGACCCGCGAAATAACTTACCCGATCCGCGAGGAGTCATTCAATGAAGAAGATGCGTGTGGGTGCCGTCGTCGCCGTAGCCGGTGTCGCCGTCGCCATGACGGGATGTGCCGCCTCCGGCGGCGATGCCGCCTCCGACGACACCATCGTCGTCGACATGTGGGCGGGGTCGGCCGACGACACCAAGGCCCTCGACGCCCAGATCAAGATCGCCCAGGAGCAGAACCCCGACCTCAAGATCGAGCTGCGCACGGCTCCGTGGGGCGACTTCTTCACGAAGCTCACCACCAACATGGCCTCCGGCAACATGGCCTGCGTCACGGGCATGAACAGTGGCATGCTGTCGAGCTACACCGACGGCTTCGCCGAGCTCACCGCATCCGACCTCAAGACGGCCGGACTGTCGGAGAGCGACTTCGCCCCGGGAGCCACCGAGATCCTCAAGAACAAGGGCACCCTCTACGGCCTTCCCTTCGACGTCGCGACCATGCTCGTCTACTACAACGCCGACCAGCTGGCGGCCGCGGGCGCCGAGAACCCGTCCGTGGGCTGGACCTTCGACGACTTCGAGAAGACGGCGAAGGCCGCCACCCGCGACGGCAAGTCCGGCTTCGCGGTCGGCATGGGCGACTTCCAGTGGCAGGCGCTCCCGATCGCCAAGGCCGACCAGCAGCCGGTGACCGAGGACGGCACGCTGCAGCTCACCGACAAGAAGTTCGTCGACGCCGCGACCTGGTACGCGGGCCTCGTCACCGACCAGAAGGTCGCACTGCCCGTCGCCTCGGCATCCGACGGCGGCTGGGGCGAGAACCAGTACTCCAGCGGCAACGCGGCCATGGCCGTCGACGGCACGTGGAACGCCGTGAGCTACCTCAACAACGAGACCGGGTTCACCGCCGGCATGGCGCCGCTGCCCTCCGAGAACGGCGACTCGCTGAGCCTCATCCTCGGTTCGGGCTTCGGCATCTCGAAGACCTGCGAGAACAAGGAGGCTGCACTCAAGGTGCTCGGCTCCCTGCTCAGCACCGACGCGCAGGACTACATCGCCTCCTCCGGCCGCAGCTACCCGGCCCGCGCCGAGAGCCAGCCGCTCTACTTCGACTCGATCGACGAGAAGTACCGCGATCAGGTCAAGGAGGTCTTCACGGCCGCATTCGAGAACGTCCAGGGCCAGTACGTGAGCGACAACTGGGCCAAGGTCGGCACCTACGTGCAGCCGCAGCTCGTGAGCGTCTACAACGGGCAGGAGACGATGGCCAACGTCCTCGACTCCGCTCAGCAGCAGTTCGGCAAGTAAGCAGCATCAGGAAGACGAGTGATGACCACCAACGCGCGACGTCGGGGGTCTCTCGCCAAGGCTGAGGGCCGTCAGGCGCTGGGGTTCGCAACCCCGGCCCTGGCGGGCCTCGCCGTGTTCACCGTCGTGCCCGTCGTGCTCTCCATCGTGATGAGCTTCTTCGACTGGCCGACGTTCGGCGAGAAGACCTTCATCGGAATCGACAACTACATCCGACTGTTCACCTCCAGCCCGGACTTCTGGCCGGCGCTGCGGAACACCGCGGTGTTCACGATCCTCTACGTGCCGTTGAACGTGGTGCTCTCGCTCGTGCTCGCGATGGCGCTCGGACCGCGCATCCGCGGACGCGGCGCCCTCCGCGTGCTCTTCTTCATCCCCGTGGTGACCCCGATGGTCGCCAACGTGCTGGTGTGGAAGATGCTGCTCCAGCCGCAGGGCCTCTTCAACGGCGCCTCGCAGAGCTGGTTCGGCGTGACCCTGCCGAACTTCCTCGCCGACCCGCAGTGGGCGATGATCATGGTCGTCGTGATGAGCGTCTGGCAGGGCGTCGGCTACAACATGCTGATCTTCTCTGCGGCACTGGAGCAGTTGCCCGAGTCCGTCATCGAGGCGGCGCGCATCGACGGTGCGACGGGACTGCGCATGCAGCTCGGCATCGTCGTGCCGATGATCTCTCCCTCCATCTTCTTCGCGACGATCATGACGATGATCACCGCGCTGCAGGTGTTCGTGCAGCCGCAGCTGCTCACGGGCGGCGGTCCGGGCAACGCGACCCAGCCGCTCGTGCAGTTCATCTACAACCAGGGCTTCAAGTTCCAGGAACTGGGGCTCGCCGCGGCGGGCGCCTGGATCCTCTTCGCCCTCATCATCGTCATCACGGCCCTGCAGTTCGGGGCGCAGAAGAAGTGGGTGCACTATGAGCACTGACATGTCGACGGCATCCGTCGTGCTCGACGAGGAACACGTCGAGACCGAGCGCACGGGACGCACCCGCGCCCCGCTCACCGGCGCCGAGCGCGTGCGGCTGATCATCGCCCACGTGCTGGTGTACCTCGCCGCGGCGGTCTTCGTGTCTCCTCTGGTCTACGCCTTCTTCTCGGCCCTCAAGCCGAACTCCGAGATGTTCACGATGCCTCCGTCGCTGTTCGCGTCCGAGGTGCGCTGGAGCAACTTCCTCGACGTGTTCGCCTACGGTCCGTTCCTCACCTACATCGGCAACTCCTTCTTCGTCGCGATCGCCGGCACGCTCGTCGTGCTCTTCGTCTCCACGACGGCCGGCTACGCCTTCGGCCGCCTGCGCTGGAAGGGTCGGGACGCCGTGTTCGTGCTGTTCCTCGCCACCCTGATGGTGCCGGCCGAGGTGCTCGTCATCCCGATGTTCCAGGTGATGCAGTGGTTCAACTGGGTGGACACGTACCAGGCGCTCATCTTCCCGTTCGCGTTCACCGCGTTCGGCACCTTCCTCATGCGGCAGTTCTTCCGCGGCATCCCGTACGAGCTGGAGGAGGCCGCCCGCGTGGACGGAGCGGGCCCGGTCCGCTCCTTCGCGCAGATCATCCTGCCCCTCGCGAAGTCCGCCGTGGCCGTGCTCGCCGTCTTCACGTTCCTGTCGTTCTGGAACAGCTACCTGTGGCCGCTCATCGTGACCGTGGACTACAACGCGCACGGCACGCTGCCCATCGGCCTCGCCACGTTCTCCGGCCTCACCGGCACCCGCTGGGATCTGCAGATGGCCGCCGCGATCATCTCGATGATCCCGACGACGGTGCTCGTGATCGTGCTGCAGAAGCACCTGGTCAAGGGCATCGCGATGGCCGGACTCGGCGGTCGATGATCGTGCTCGCTCAGGACCAGGGGACGACCGTGCCCGTCGCACGGATCGTCGGCATCGACATCGGCGGGACCAAGATCGCCGGCCTCGTCGTGGACGACGACGGCGCTGTGCTCGCCCGGGGCAGCGTGCCGGCCCCGGCGAGCGTGGGCGGGAGCGCGATGGCGGATGCCGCCGCGGAGCTCGTGCGCGACCTCGCCGGTCGTGCCGGGGCCGTCGTCGCCGCCGTCGGTGTCGGCGCTGCGGGGGTCATCGACAACGAGACCGGCACCGTGGTGGCCGCGTCGGCGACCTTCGCCGACTGGGCGGGGTTCCCGCTCGCCGACGAGCTCGGGGCCCGACTCTCCGTGCCCGTAAGGGTGGAGAACGACGTGAACGCCTTCCTCCTCGGGGAGGCTGCCCACGCCGCTGCCGGCGAGGGCGACGTGCTCGGCGTCATGTTGGGAACGGGTGTCGGCGGCGCCGTCATCATCGACGGCGAACTGCGGCACGGTCCGAACGGCGCGGCGGGGGAGATCGGCCACACGCCCGGGTACAGCGACCTCGTCTGCACCTGCGGTCAGGTCGGGCACCTGGAGACGCTCGCCTCCGGCACATCGATCGGACTCCGCTACGCCGAGCGCACCGGAGCCGCCGCCCTCGGGGCCCGCGAGGTCGCCGATCTCGCACGTGCCGGCGATGCGGATGCCGTGGCCGTCTTCCACGCCGCTGGCCGTGCGCTCGCCCTGGCATGCGCCAGTGCCGCGACACTCCTCGACCTGCCCCGTGCGATCGTCGGCGGGGGAGTAGCCGAGGCATGGGACCTGCTCACGCCCGCCATCGAGGACACCCTGCGCACCGACGCTCCCGTGTCGGGGATGCCGCTGAGCATCACCCCGGCGACCCTGGGCGCCGATGCCGTGGCCCTCGGGGCCATCGAGGCCGCACGCCGCGCCCTGGTGCCCGCGGGCGCCCACTGACCATGATGATGCAGAACGAGGAGCAGGAAGTGACCGGACGTCCGGAAGCCAGCGAGATCTGGATGGGCGCCCTCCCGCCCGTGTCGGAGGGCGGGCTCGCCGCACCCCGCATCGGTATCGGGGGTATCTCGATCGAGTCGAGCACGTTCTCCCCGCACGTCTCGGGCGACGAGGCGTTCACGATCCGCACCGGATCGGGGTTGCGGGCGTACTACCCCTTCCTTGACGACGGGCGCGAGCTCGCCGAGGCCGCCGTCTGGGTGCCGCTCACGCACGGGCGTTCACTCCCCGGCGGGGCCGTCGACCCCGAGACCTACCGTCGCATGAAGGACGCCATCGTCGACGGCATCCGCGAGCAGGGTCCTTTCGACGGGTTCTTCTTCGACATCCACGGTGCGATGAGCGTGGTCGGCATGGACGACGCCGAGGGGGACCTCGCGACCGCCGTGCGCGATGCGCTCGGGCCCGACACGCTCGTGTCCACGTCGATGGACCTGCACGGCAACGTGTCGCCGGTGCTGCGCGACGCGGTCGATCTGCTCACCTGCTACCGGATGGCTCCGCACGAGGACTGGATGAACACCAAGGAGCGTGCGGTGTGGAACCTGCTCGCGCGCCTGCGCGGCGAGCACGGCTCTGACCCGCTCGGACGTCGTCCGTTCACGGCCTGGGTGCCCGTTCCCGTGCTGCTGCCCGGTGAGAAGACCAGCACGCGTCTCGAGCCCGCCCGGGGCATCTACGCGGAGCTGCCGGGCATCGAGGCGCTGCCCGGCGTCGTCGACGCCTCGGTGTGGATCGGCTACGCGTGGGCCGATGAGCCGCGGTGCCAGGCCTATGTCGTCGTGACCGGAGACGACCGCGAGGTCATCGTCCGTGAGTCGGAGCGCGTCGCGCGACTGTTCTGGGATGCCAGGGAGGACTTCGTCTTCGTGGCGGAGACCGGCAGTCTTGACGAGGCGCTCGACAGGGCGCTCGCACCCGGTGCGCGGCATCCGTACCTCATCTCCGACTCCGGCGACAACCCGACGGCCGGGGGAGCGGGCGACGTCACCTGGACACTCGCCCAGCTGCTCGCCCGTCCCGAGCTCACCGACGGATCGCGCACCACCCTGGTCGCGTCGGTCTTCGACGCTGAGGCGGTCGCCGCCGCCGTCGAGGCGGGTGTGGGCGCCGAGGTGACGCTGACCGCGGGCGCCAGGGTCGACGACGGACCGCATGGTCCGGTGGAGATCGCAGGCACCGTCTTCTCGATCACCGAGGGCGACGTCGATGCAGGCACGCAGGTCGTCATCGCCGTGGGCGGGCTGCACGCGATCGTGACCGCGCGTCGCAAGCCGTTCCACCACCTCGAGGACTTCCGTATGCTCGGCCTCGAGCCGACGACGGCCGACGTCGTCGTCGTGAAGATCGGCTACCTCGAGCCCGAGCTGTACGACCTCGCCGCAGACTGGACGCTCGCTCTCACCCCGGGCGGCGTCGACCAGGATCTGCTGCGTCTCGGGCACCACCGTCTGTCCCCCGGGGTATACCCCTTCGACACCACCGGAGCCCCCGAGCTGACCGCCGTCGTCGTCCGACGCGGCGAGGAGGAGACCACCGCATGATGAACTTCGAGAAGCGCACCGGCCCGGATCTCGGCGCCGCCGCTCCCGAGTACCCGTCCAACGCCGTGCCGGAGTGGTACCGCGACGCCAAGCTCGGCTTCTTCGTGCACTGGGGCCTCTACTCCGTGCCGGCGTGGGCAGTGCAGCACGGTCCTGGTGTGAACATCCCCACCGAGGACGCCTACGCTTGGCACCAGTACGCCGAGTGGTACGGCAACACCGTGCGCATCGCGGGCAGCCCGACGTGGGAGCGGCACCAGGAGCTGTACGGTCCAGGCACCTCCTACGAGGACCTCGCCGATCTGTGGGACGCAGAGGCCTTCGACGCCGACGCGTTCGTCGGCGAGCTCGTGGCCGCCGGTGCGAAGTACGTCGTGCCCACCACGAAGCACCACGAGGGGTTCTGCCTCTGGGGCACCGGCACGACCGGATTCAACGCCGTCGCCCGCGGCCCGCGCCGCGACCTCATCGCGGAGTTCCACGACGCCACGCGCCGCGCCGGCGCGAGGTTCGGCGTCTACTACTCGGGAGCCCTCGACTGGCACGTCAGCGACTTCCCGGCGATCGAGTCCGACACGGATCTGTTCCGCTACCGCCGCAACGACGAGCACTTCTCGCGGTACGCCGCCGCGCAGCTGGAGGAGCTCGTCGAGCGCTTCTCCCCGGATCTGCTGTGGAACGACATCGAGTGGCCGGACGGCGGCAAGGGCCCGGAGGCGTACGGTGTCGCCGGCCTCCTGTCGCGCTACTTCGACGCCGTGCCCGACGGCGTCGTCAACGACCGGTGGGGCGTGCCGTACCACGGCTTCCTCACCCGGGAGTACACGCACATCGACGAGATCATCCCGCAGCCCTGGGAGTCGACGCGCGGCCTGGGGTACTCCTTCGGCTACAACAGCGCCGAGGACACCCGACACACGCTCTCCGGACCGGACCTCATCCGGATGCTCGTCGACGTGGTGTCGAAGAACGGCAACCTCCTCATCAACGTGGGACCGGACGCCCAGGGACGCATCCCCGAGCTGCAGCGCGAGACCATGCGCGAGCTGGGGGACTGGCTGCGTCACAACGGATCCGCCGTGTACGGCACGCGTCCGTGGATCCGCTTCGGTGAGGAGACCGGCGCCCCGCGTCGCTACACGACCTCCGCGGACGGCGTGCACGTGCACGCACTGGATCCGGCCGTCGGCGCGGTCGCGCTGCCCGCGGAGCTCTCGCACGGGGACGTCCGCTGGTCCGACGGCTCGTCCGCGGAGTTCGACGCCGTCGACGGCGGGACGACGTCCGTGCGGATCCCGGACGCGCTGCGCTCGGCTCCGGTGGCGACCCTCACCGTCGCGCCGTGATCGACGCTCCCGCCCTCGAGATCGCGGTGCAGGACGCCGCGGGAGCCCGCACGGCCCTTGCGTCCGGCGCCGACCGGGTGGAGCTCTGCCAGGCTCTGAGCGCGACCGGCGGGTTGACCCCCTCGGCGGCGACGATCGACGCGGTGCTGGCCGCAGCGGGCGCCCCGGAGCGTCTCGCGGTGCTCGTGCGCCCGCGCGCCGGCGGCTTCGTCTACGACGAGGAGGAGATCGCCCTGGTGGCGGCGGACGTGGCAGAGACGGTGCGCCGCGGCGCGGGTGCCGTGGTCGTCGGCGCCCTGGACTCATCCGACCGTGTCGACAGGCGTGCTCTCGAGGCATGGAAGCGCGCGGCGGGCGACGCGGAGTTCGTGTTCCACCGCGCGATCGACACGGTGGCCGATCCTCGCTCGCTCATCGGCGACCTGATCGACGGCGGAGTGGACCGCGTCCTCACCAGCGGGGGTGCACCGCGGAGCATCGACGGCTCCGCCGTGCTGGCGGGGCTGGTCCAGGAGGCCGCAGGGCGGCTTCAGATCATGGCCGGCGGCGGCGTGCGCGTCGAGGACATCCCCGCGCTCCTCGCCACCGGCGTCGACGCCGTACACCTCTCCGCCAAGCGCCCGGCCGCCGACACGGCGTCGGGGGGTCCCGGCGGAGGAGGCGATGCGGGCTTCGAGGTGACGGACGGCGTCATCGTCGCAGCCGCAGCGACCGCTCTCCGCGGCCGCTGACGGCGCGCTCACGGACGGGTGAGCTCCTCCAGCATTTCCACGACGTGCCGGTACCCGCGGCCCGTCGCCCTGGTCATCCCGATCTCGCACGTGCGGTTGGCCGACACGTACGCGTCGAACCCTCGCGAGGACTCGGCCGCGCGGATCTCCGCGGCCTCGGTCGCCGTCGCCGATGCGGTGAGCTCCGGGTGCAGCATCCCGCGGTCTCCGGCGAACGCGCAGCACCCCCATCCGTCGGGCACGTAGACGTCGTCGGCGACGGCCTCGGCGAGGGCGGTGAGGGCGCCGGTGGCTCCCAGCGCGGTGGTCGAGCAGGTGGGGTGCACGGCGATGCGGTCGAGCCTCGAGGTCACCCTCAGACGGGGGAGCACCTCCCTGGCCACGAACGTCGTGGCATCCTCGATCACGAGCCCGGCGTACTCCGGATGCGCGGAGGCCGCCTTCGAGAGCATGACGTGCAGCCCCTCGGTGCAGGACGCGGCGTCGCACACGACGGGGAGGTCGCCGTGCCCGCTGGCCTCCCACAGCGAGGCGAGGACGCGGTCCGTCATCCGGTCGTAGCCGGAGAGATGCCCCTTCGACTTCCACGGCGTGCCGCAGCACAGGCCCCCGGCGTCATCCGGGACGACGACGGGGATGCCGGCCCTGTCGAGCAGGATGCGCAGCGCGTCGCGTGACCCCGCGCCGTGGCCCTCCGCTCCGAACATGGTGCCGATGCAGGCGCCGAAGAACACCGCCCGGGCGTCCGCCGGAGCATCGGGCCGTGGTGGGCGGGTGCCGCCGCGGGGGAGCCCCGCGTCGTAGAGGGGGACGGTGTCGGCGCCGAGCACGGCGCGGCCGAGCTTCGTGACGCCGGTGACGAGCGGAGCCGGCATCGCGTCGGCGACGGTGAGAGCCACGCCGCCCATGCGGGTCACCGCACCCCAGCCCTTCGCAGCGACGTCCCACAGCCCGTCCTCGATCGCCGAGGCCTGCTCGGCGCGCAGGCGCCGGACGAGATCGCCGGTGTTGATGTCCACGGGGCACGCGACCGCGCACATGCCGTCGACCGCGCAGGTCTGCACGCCCTCGTAGTCGTAGTCCTCGCGCAGCTCGCGCAGCAGCTCCGTGTCGCCCTGTTCCTCGGCCACGGCCATGTCCCGACGCAGCACGATCCGTTGCCGCGGCGTCAGCGTGATGCTCTTGCTGGGGCACGTCGGCTCGCAGTAGCCGCACTCCACGCAGCGGTCGACCTCGGACTCGACGGTGGGCACGCGCTTGAGGTCGTGCAGATAGGAGTCGGGGTCGTCGGAGAGCACGACGCCGGGGTTGAGGATGCCGTCGGGGTCGATGAGGCGCTTGACGTCCCACATCAGGTCGGTGAGCTCGTCGCCGTACTGGCGGCGCACGAACGGCGCCATGATCCGCCCGGTGCCGTGCTCGGCCTTGAGTGAACCCCGCTGGGACAGCACCAGCTCGACGAGGTCGTCGGTGAAGCGCCGGTACCGCGCGATGCTCGCGGGATCGTCGAAGCGCTCGTTGAGGAGGAAGTGCACGTTGCCGTCCTTGGCGTGCCCGAAGATCACCGATCCCTCGTACCCGTGCTCCGCGAAGAGCTCGATCAGGCGCTCGCACGTGGCGAGCAGCCGGTCGACGGGCACGACGATGTCCTCGAGCAGGGCGGTCGTGCCGGAGGGGCGAGCTCCGGCCACGGCCGTGTAGAGCCCCTTGCGCACGTGCCACAGAGCCGCGCGCTCCGCGGCGTGCGTGGTGAGCGACGGTGCCACGGCGAGAGGGAGCGAACGGAAGTGCTCCATGGCGATCGCGGAGCTCTCGGTCAGCGCCTCCGCGTCCGCGGCGTGGATCTCCACGAGGAGTGCGGCGTGCCGATCGACGGCGATGTCGGAGATGGCGGCCGGCACGTCGCTGAGCCCCTGCGCGACGCGCAGCGAGGCGGCGTCCATCAGCTCGATCGTCGCGAGCCCGAGACGGGTGAGCGCGGGCAGCGCCGCCATCGCATCGGACAGGTCCTCGAAGACGAGCAGCCCGGTGGCGACGGCAGGGCGGATCTCGACGGTGCGGAACCGCGCCTCGGCGACGAAGGCGAGGGTGCCCTCCGAGCCGATGACGAGGTGCTCCAGGATGCGCACCGGGTCGTCGAAGTCGAGGAGCGCGTTGATGCCGTAGCCCATCGTGTTCTTCATCGAGAACTGCTGTCGGACGAAGGCCACGTGCTCGGGGGAGCCGAGCAGTCTCTCGCGGAGGGCGAGGAGTCCGTCGGCGATGTCAGGCTCGGCCACACGCAGACGCTCGCCCGCGTCGGGCGCTCCGGTGTCCAGGATCGTGCCGCTGGGCAGCACCAGCAGCAGCGACTCGATGGTGCGGTAGGAGTTCTCGACGATGCCGCAGGCCATGCCGCTGGAGTTGTTGGCGACGACACCCCCGATCGTGCACGCGATCTCGCTCGCCGGATCGGGCCCCAGCTTGCGTCCGTGGCGGGCGAGCCGGGTGTTGACCTGACGCACCGTGGCGCCGGGGCCGACGCGCACCGAGGCTCCGTCTCCCTCGACGGCGATGTCGCGAAAGGCGCTCCGGGTGTCCACGAGGATGTCACCGCTCACGCCCTGACCCGACAGGCTCGTGCCCCCGGAGCGGAAGGTGAGGGTGCGGCCGGCCGCTCGCACGGCGGCGAAGGCGCGTGCGACACCCTCTGCGTCGGCGGGGGAGAGCACGGCGTCGGGGACGAGGAGGTAGTGCGAGGCGTCGTGGGCGCGGGCGAAGCGGTCGATGGAACGGGCGTGCAGCTGGGTCGACGGTCCGAGAAGATCGGCGTCGAGGGGGGCGGCGAGTGCGGGGGCCACGGTGCTCCTCGGGGGTTCGGCGGATTGTCAGACAAGTGTACCGAATGGAGTGCCCGACGATAGGATGACGGGATGACGAACACCGTGGATGCCGTGCTGGGCGTGGTCGGCGTCGTCGACGCCGTCACCGCGCAGCTGCGCGCCCGCATCCTCTCCGGGGACATCCGTTCGGGGGCCGCGCTCACGGAGGCGGCCGTCTCCCAGACATACGGCGTCGCCCGCCCCAGCGCGAAGGCTGCGATCGAGCAGCTGGTGGCGAACGGGCTGCTCGTGCGCACGGCGCATCGCAGCGCCCGCGTGGTCGGGATCGACCCGGGAACGGTTCGCGACGTCTACCGTACGCGCGCACGCCTGGAGAGTGCGGCCTTGCGCGAGCTCGCGCGGACCGCGACGGTACCCGCTGCCGCGACGGCGGCGAACGCCGAGATCCTCGCGATGCCGGCCGGCCCCGACCCCGCGACGGTCGATCCCGATCTGCGCTTCCACACCGCTCTCATCGACGCCCTGGACAGCGAGCGCACCGGCCGCATGTACCGCAGCGTGCTCGACGAGGTGCGTCTGTGCATGGCCCAGGTGCAGGGAAGGCGTCTGCTCGACGCCGCCGTGATCGCCGCGCAGCACGCCGACATCCTCGATGCCGTGGCTGCGGGCGACGGGCAGCGCGCGGCCGAACTCCTCGACGCCCACCTCGCCTCGGCGGAGGAGAGGCTGGTCGAGGCGCTCGGCGCGGATTGACCTCGGATCAGCCGGCGGCGATCACTCGGCGGGTGCGTCCGGGATCTGGATCGGCGCGTCGCTCGGGTCGGCCCACTGCGGTGAGGGGAGGGGCGTGTCGACGTTGCCGCCCTGGATCGCGCGCAGGGCGTCGGCGATCTCGTCGGCGTTCGACGGCACGGCGAGGCCGCAGGTCTTGAGCTCGGAGGCGAACTTGAGCGTGAGACGGATCTTGCCTGCCTCCACGGCCTCCGCGGTCGTCCCCGTGCGCTTCTCGCTGCCCGTCTGGATGTCGGAGACCTGATCGCACACGTGGTAGACCGCTCCGCCGTCGACCCACACGACCTCGTCCTTGCCGAGCAGCTGGATCACGGCCGACTGGTCGGCGGTGTACTGCTCGACGGACGCCGGCTTGAAGTCGATGCCGACGAACACGGCGACGGCGGCGAGCACGATGCCGACGATGCCGGCGGTGGCCTTCTGCCCCTTGTCCATGTCCTTGTTCAGGAAGATGAGGATGATCAGCGGGAGGAACGCGAGGATCGCGATGATCGCACCCAGCTGGTTCTGCACGAAGAAGCGGAGGGTCTCGGACTTGCGCGCCGGGTCGAGCCGGTTCGCCTTCTTCCAGAGGATCGAGCCGATGATCGAGAGCGCGGCGATCACGACGAGCATGACGAGCAGCGTGATGAACGCCCACTGCGGGAACGTGACCGTCGCGCCCTTCTGCTCGAGGAGGCCGGTGGAGGCGTCGCGCACCAGGCCGTCGCCGCCGACGACGACACGCTGACGGAGCACCCAGAAGATGGCCACGGCCTCGGCGGCGATGGCGACGAGCCACAGCACGGCCGCGATCCAGCGGAAGGTCGTGGCCTTGGACTTGGCCGCGGCGGTCGGCTTCCAGCCTGCCGCGGGCTCGCGGACGTCGCCGGATGCGGTCGGTTCGACCTTCTTGCTGCTGCTTTCCGTCACGGTCGTGACCCCTTCCCCTGAATGCATCCCCGAGCCTAGTGGACGGGGTGTCCTACGCTGGAGACATGACCTCCGATTCCGATGACGCCCTGAGCTGGGAGGGCGACGAGTCAGCGCCGTCGACGACGCCCCCGCTGCCGACGGGCTGGAAGGCCGTCGGGCGGGGGAGCGAGCGTGTCGAGACCCCCGCGGAGGCGGAGGGCGAGACGGATGCCGCCGCGCCCCTGACCGTGCATGGCGGGGATGACGGCGACGAGCCCGCCGGCCTCAGCACGGCGATGCTCCTCACCGCCGGGATCGTCGGCGGCGTCTACCTCCTGTACAGCGTCGGCTGGGTGGTCGGCGGGTTGCGGCTCAAGCCGCTGGCGAACCTCATCGTCGCCGATGCGATGTTCCTGCCGTGGTTCGTGCTCGCCATCGCCGCTCCCGCGCTGTGGTTCCTCGCCGTCTGGGTGCTCACGCGCGGGCGGGCCGCGTGGATCCGCGTGGCGTTGCTGCTGCTGGGCGTGGTGCTGCTGGTGCCCTGGCCCTTCGTGACCGTGGGGGTGATCGGATCATGAGCGCGTCCACGGAGCAGACGACGGTGTCGGCGGGGTCGCCGCGCTGGCTGGTCGGACTCGTGCTCGGCGTCGCCGGGTTGTTCTACGCGTATGCGATCTGGAACGCGATCGCGCACCTCGTCTCGATGGCCGCCCCGCACGGTCTCACCGGCGCCGGCTGGGCGACGTTGCTCTTCGGGGCGGTGTTCCCCGCGATCGTGTTCCTCTTCGCGTTCGGGATCGGCCGTCGCCGGAGAGTCGGCGAGCTGGCGCTCGTGATGCTCACCGGACTCGGGATCGTGGCCGTGTTCTGGCTGAGCCTCCTCGGGTACAGCATCCTGAACATGTCAGCGCTCACCGGCGCCTGACTCCGGCGCCCACCGCGTCCGACCCCGGCCGTCACACGGCACGGAGCACCGAGGGCGCTCCGGTAGGGTGGTACCGATCGCGCCCCCGACGGTGTGCGGCGCATCGGCCCCTCCCGCCCTGTCGCGCTGCCCCGAAGGATCCACTGTGCCGAAGCCCGTCGTGCTCATCGCCGAAGTACTCTCTCCCGCCACGATCGAGGCCCTGGGCCCCGACTTCGACGTCCGCGACGTCGACGGCACCGACCGCGAGGCGCTGTTCTCGGCGCTGGCAGACGCCGACGCGGTGCTCATCCGCTCGGCGACGAGGATCGACGAGGAGGCGCTGACGCACGCGCCGAAGCTCAAGGTCGTCGCCCGTGCCGGCGTCGGACTCGACAACGTCGACATCAAGGCGGCGACCGCGGCCGGCGTGATGGTCGTGAACGCCCCGACCTCCAACATCGTCTCGGCCGCGGAGCTCACCGTCGGCCACATCCTCAGCCTGGCCCGGCGCATCCCGACCGCCCACGCCTCGCTCTCGGGCGGTGCCTGGAAGCGCAGCTCCTTCACCGGCGCCGAGCTGTTCGAGAAGACCGTCGGCATCATCGGCCTCGGACGTATCGGCGCCCTCGTGGCCGCGCGTCTCGCCGCCTTCGACATGCGCGTCGTCGCCTACGACCCCTACGTCACCTCCGCGCGGGCGCAGCAGCTCGGCGTGCAGCTGCTGTCCCTGGACGAGCTCATCGCCGAGTCCGACTTCATCACCATCCACATGCCGAAGACCCCCGAGACCACCGGCATGCTCGGGGCCGCGCAGTTCGCCGCGATGAAGCCCACCGCGTTCGTCGTGAACGTCGCGCGCGGCGGCCTCATCGATGAGGAGGCCCTGCACGAGGCTCTGGTCGCGGGCGAGATCGCCGGTGCGGGTCTGGACGTGTTCACCTCCGAGCCGCCGGTGGAAGGCGGAACGGCACAGGCGCTGCTCGGGCTGCCGAACGTCGTCGTCACGCCGCACCTGGGCGCGAGCACCGAGGAGGCGCAGGAGAAGGCGGGAGTCTCGGTCGCCCGCTCGGTGCGCCTCGCGCTCGGCGGCGATCTCGTGCCCGATGCCGTGAACGTCGCGGGCGGCGTCATCGACCCCTACGTGCGGCCCGGCATCTCGCTGGTCGAGAAGCTCGGTCAGATCTTCTCCGCTCTCGCGACGTCCCCGCTGACCAGCCTCGACGTCGAGGTGCACGGAGAGCTGAACGACTACGACGTGAGCGTGCTGAAGCTCGCGGCGCTCAAAGGCGTGTTCACGAACATCGTCAGCGAGACGGTGTCGTACGTGAACGCTCCGCTCCTCGCCGAGCAGCGCGGCATCGCGGTGCGCCTGCTCAAGGACGACGTGAGCGACGAGTACCGCAACGTGATCACGCTGAGCGGGGCGCTGTCCGACGGCACGCAGCTGTCCGTGTCGGGCACGCTGACCGGCCCCAAGCAGACCGAGAAGCTGGTCGGCATCAACGACCACGCGCTCGAGCTGCCGATCGAGAAGCACCACGTCGTGATGCTCTACACCGACCGCCCCGGCATCGTGGCCGTCTACGGTCAGAAGTTCGGAGAGGCCGGCATCAACATCGCCGGCATGCAGATCGGCCGCCTCGCCGCCGGGGATCAGGCACTGAGTGTGCTGACCCTCGACTCGCCGGTCTCCGACGAGCTGCTCGACGACGTGCGCACGGCGATCGAGGCCGACCTGTTCCGTCAGATCGAGATCACCGAGGTCTGATCGACCGCACCGAGGGGCGGGGGAGGCGCAGCGCGTCCCCCGCCCCTCGCGTGTGCGGAGATCGGCTTCTTCCTCGCGGGACGGAATTCGGGAAGAATCTGCGAGCGGCTGTCGATTTCGCAGGGCGCTCGACGTCGTATCAGTGTTCGACACCCACGGGCACCCGCCCGACTGACGAAGGAGACACCTGATGTCCGCTGAGTACATGATCATCATCAACGAGCCCGAGTGGGACCCTGCGGTGCTGCCCGCGGCCCAGATCGAGGCCGACCTGGCCGGTCACAAGGCATTCCAAGCCGCCGTGGAGGCCGCAGGACAGCGCGTCACCGCCGGCGATGCGCTCCGCCCGCAGGCGGAGGCCATCCGCATCCGTCCGTCCGCAGACGGACCCGTCTTCACCGACGGGCCGTTCGGCGAGATCCGTGAAGTGGTCACGGGCTTCTACGTGTTCACGGCCGATTCGATCGATCAGGCCCGCGAGCTCGCCGCGCTGGTCCCGACCGGAGGCTGGCTCGACCTGCATCCGGTCCTCGACCTCGCGAGCATGCGTTCCGCCGAGGCGTGACGGACGCCCACCGGATGGTCACCCGCATCGAGGATGCGTTCCGTACGGATGCCGGCCGCATCCTCGGTGCGGTGACGGCCTACTCCGGCGATCTGCAGCTGGCCGAGGACATGGTGCAGGAGGCATTCCTCCGGGCACTCGCCCAGGAGGCCGACGGCATCCGGATCGAGAATCCGGCCGCCTGGATCACGACGGCCGCCCGGCGCCTCGCAGTCGACGCGATCCGTCGGGCGCGCACGGCGGCGAGGGCGCTGCCCCTCCTCGCCGCCGATGCGTCCGAGGTCGTCGACGACGTCGACGGGTTCGCGTTCAACGGCGACGAGCGGCTCGAGCTGATCCTCACGGTCTGCCATCCGGAGCTGGCAGAGGAGACGCGTCTGGCGCTCGCCCTCCGCTTCGCTTGCGGTGTGCCGACACGGGACGTCGCCACCATGCTCCTTGTCACCGAGTCGACGATGGCAGCGCGGCTCACCCGTGCCAAGAAGCACCTGCACGACTCATCCATCCGGTTCGCGATGGCCGACGTGCGGCAGGTGTCGGAGAGGATGCCGGACGCGCTCTCGGTCATCGCGCTGATGTATACCGTGGGCTACGCGGCGCCGACGCAGGAGGGCGCCGCCCTGTTGCGCGCCGATGCCATCGCGCTCGCCCGTGACGCGCATCGGGTGAGTCTCGGCGGCTCGGAGGCGGCGGGCCTCCTGGCCCTGCTGCTGCTCACGGAGGCGCGCAGCGCGTCTCGTGTGGACGCCGCCGGCGAGCTGGTCGAACTCGCCGCGGCCGACCGCACCCGCTGGGATCGCGGCATGCTCGACGACGGGGAGGCGCTGGCGACCTCCGCGCTGACGGCGGGGACCGGGCGCTTCGCCCTGCTGGCGGGGATCGCGGGACTGCATGCGCTCGCGCCGACGTGGGAGGACACCGACTGGGACGGCATCGCCCGGCTCTACGAGGGGCTCGTCGACCTGTGGCCGGCACCCCCCGCGCGGCTGGCGCGGATCGTCGCCCGCGGGTACTCCTCGGACGTCGGGCCGGCGAGCGCCCGACTCGAGCTCGACGCCGACGACGAGCTGTTCGCCGGTGCGACCGCAGCCCAGTCCTTCGCGGTGCGGGCGGAGCTCGGCATCCTGATGGACGACACCCGATCGGCGCTCGAGGATCTGCGCGCGGCGGCGGCCCGGACAGCCGATCCCGCGGTGCGGCGGCACCTCGAGAAGCGGATCGCGTCCCTGGGGGACTAGGGAGCCGTCGCCCGCAGGACGAGCGCGATCAACTCGGACAGCTCCTCGCTGCGCGGCACCAGGCGTTCGGGGCCGTGCACGTCGAGGGAGTTGTTGAAGTAGAGGCCGTCGCTGAGCAGCATGACGAGGTCGAGGCTCGCCCGGTCGCGCACGTGCGGCCGGATGGTGTCCTCCCACCGGCGACGGGTGTGGCGCAGCATGTCGGCCGCTGCCGTCGACCCGGCCTGCGCCAGCCGGGTGGCGGCGATGAGCGCGCGATCGAGCGCGTCGTCCTCCATGACCGAGGTGCGCACGTAGTAGGCCACCGGGCCCTCCGGTGCCGCCGTCATCCTTTCCAGGTCCGCCGTGGTGAGGGCGTCGAGCCGTTCGAGGAGTCCCGCGGCGAGCTCCTCCTTCGAGCCGAAGTGGTAGAGCAGCCCGCCCTTCGACACCCCCGCCGCCTTCGCGGTCGCATCGAGGGTCGCCGCCCGCTCTCCGTCGTCGATGAGGATCGACTCGAAGGCGTCGAGAACGCGTTCGCGGGCGAGAGGGGGGCGCGGCATATCTGTTACTATACCATCTGGACGGTTCAGTTATCAGACCGTCGCATGATCTGAGAGGTGTTCCATGACGCGTACGGCGTCGATTCCCACGGTAGAGACGGATGCTCCCCGCGTCGGCGCACGAGGCTGGGCGGCGCTCGTCGTCCTCATGCTGCCCGTGCTGCTGGTGTCGGTGGACAACACGGTGCTGAGCTTCGCGCTGCCCGAGATCTCGATGGCGCTCTCGCCGTCGGGTGCGGAGCAGCTGTGGATCATCGACGTGTACCCCCTCGTGCTCGCGGGGCTCCTCGTCACGATGGGCACCCTCGGCGACCGCTTCGGGCGTCGGAAGATGCTGCTGATCGGAGCGACCGGCTTCGCCGCCGTGTCCGCGTTGGCCGCCTTCGTGCCCACCGCCGGACTCCTCATCGCCGCCCGTGCGCTCCTCGGCTTCTTCGGCGCCATGCTGATGCCGTCGACGCTGTCGCTGCTGCGCTCGATCTTCCAGAACCGCGACCAGCGCCGTATGGCGATCGCCGTGTGGGCGTCGGCGTTCTCCGCCGGCTCCGCACTCGGCCCGATCGTCGGCGGGTTCCTCCTCGAGCACTTCGCGTGGGGGTCCGTGTTCCTCGTCGCCGTGCCCGTGCTGATCCCGCTGCTCGTCTTCGCGCCGCTGCTGGTGCCGGAGAGCCGAGACCCGAACCCGGGCCGCATCGACCCGATCAGCATCCTGTTGTCGATGGCCGCGATGATCCCGGTCGTCTACGCGATCAAGTCGCTCGCCGTCGACGGCCCCACCTGGACCGCAGGGGGATGGGCCGTGTTCGGCCTCCTGATGGGCTTCCTGTTCGTGCGCAGGCAGTTGCGGGCGGACATCCCGATGCTCGACATGGCGCTGTTCCGCCGGGGGTCGTTCTCCGGTGCGATCCTCGTCAACCTGCTGAGCGTGGTCGCCCTCGTCGGCTTCCTCTACTTCGTCTCCCAGCACGTGCAGCTCGTGCTCGGGCTCTCGCCGATGCAGGCCGGCTTCGCGCTGGTGCCCGGCATGGCCGCGATGATCGTCGCCGGTCTGCTGGTCGTGCCGGTGTCGCGCCGCGTGCGTCCGCGCGTGCTCATCCCCGCGTCGCTCGTGTTCTCGGTGGCGGGCTACCTGCTCGTGGCCTTCACGACGTCCGACCACGGCGTCGCGCCGCTCGTGATCGCCTTCGTCGTGCTCGGCATCGGCATCGGCGCGGCGGAGACGATCTCCAACGAGCTGATCCTCTCCAGCGCCCCGGCCGAGAAGGCGGGCGCGGCCAGCGCGGTCTCGGAGACCGCGTACGAGCTGGGCGCCGTGCTGGGCACGGCGATCCTCGGCGGCATCATCACCGCGTTCTACCGGGGTGCGCTCGTGCTGCCGGCCGGGCTCCCCGAGGACGCCGCCGACGCGGCACGCGAGACCCTCGCCGGCGCGTACACGGCGGCGGCGAAGCTCCCCGGGCAGCTGGGCGACGCCCTCTGGGATGCGGCGGCCACCGCCTTCGGCTCGGGCGTCCTCGTGACCTCGCTCATCGGTGCGGGGCTGGTCGTCGTCGCCGGCGCCATCGCCGCCGTCACACTGCGCACGACACCGACCCACTGAGCACTACGCTGGGGGAACCGGCATCCGCCTCGAAGGATGCCGGTTCCCCGATGCAAGGAGTCTCATGTCGCGTGTCGTGAAGCTGGCCGTCATCCCCGGTGACGGCATCGGTCCCGAGGTCATCGCCGAAGCCGAGAAGGTGCTCGACGCCGTCACCGCGGGCAGCGACGTCACCTTCGACAGGACCCGCTTCTCGCTGGGCGCCGCACATTACCTCGAGACCGGCGACACCCTCACCGACGACGACCTCGCGGCCATCGCCGCGCACGACGCGATCCTGCTGGGCGCCGTCGGCGGTCAGCCGGGGGATCCGCGCCTCAAGGACGCGAACATCGAGCGCGGCCTCCTGCTGAAGCTGCGGTTCACCCTCGACCACTACGTGAATCTCCGCCCGTCGAAGCTGTTCACGGGAGCGCCCGGGCCGCTCGCGAATCCCGGCGACATCGACTTCGTCGTCGTCCGCGAGGGCACGGAGGGGCCGTACGTGGGCAACGGGGGAGCTATCCGCGTCGGCACCCCGCACGAGATCGCCAACGAGACGAGCGTGAACACGGCCTTCGGCGTGGAGCGCGTGGTCCGCTACGCGTTCGAGCTCGCCGAGCGCCGCCGCAAGAAGCTCACGCTCGTGCACAAGACCAATGTGCTCGTGCACGCGGGCGCGATCTGGAAGCGCGTCGTCGACGAGGCCGCGGCCGCTCACCCCGACGTGACCGTGGACTACCTGCATGTCGACGCCGCGACGATCTTCCTCGTCACCGACCCCGCCCGCTTCGACGTGATCGTCACCGACAACCTGTTCGGCGACATCCTCACCGACCTCGCGGGCGCCGTCACGGGCGGCATCGGCCTCGCGGCGTCCGGCAACATCAACCCCGATGGCGCCTTCCCGTCGATGTTCGAGCCGGTGCACGGCTCGGCGCCCGACATCGCCGGCCAGCAGAAGGCCGATCCGACCGCGGCGATCCTCTCGATCGCGCTGCTCCTCGACCACCTCGGGCTCGCGGCCGAGTCGGCGCGCGTGAGCGCCGCCGTCGAGGCGGACATCGCCGCCCGGAGCGGCGCCCGGAGCACCGCGGAGATCGGCTCCGCGATCGCTGCACGCCTCTGAACGACAGGCGTAGGCTGAGACGGCGCGAGGATGCGCCCACCCACGAGGAACGGATGACGATATGACGACGATCGACGCTGAGGCGACCGTGGCTCCGCTGGAGTTCGCGGTGACGAAGAACCTGAACGCGGCCACGCCCTCACGGGTCGCCGAGGTCCTGGAGAACCCGGGTTTCGGCGTGGTCTTCACCGACCACATGGTCGACATCTGCTGGTCCGTGAACGGCGGGTGGCACCGTCCGCGTGTGCAGCCCTACGGTCCGATCCCGCTGGACCCCGCCGCATCCGTCCTGCACTACGCGCAGGAGATCTTCGAGGGCATCAAGGCCTATCGTCACGCCGACGGCTCGATCCACACCTTCCGTCCCGACCGCAACGCCGCCCGCCTCCAGGCCAGCGCGCGTCGCCTCGCGCTCCCCGAGCTGCCCACCGAGTACTTCATCCAGTCGCTGCGCGAACTCGTCGCCGTCGACGCGCGATGGGTGCCGTCCGGCGCCGACCAGAGCCTGTACCTGCGCCCGTTCATGTTCGCCAAGGAGGCTTTCCTCGGTGTGCGCGCGGCGCAGAAGGTCGCGTACTACGTGATCGCCAGCCCCGCAGGCGCGTACTTCACCGGTGGAGTGAAGCCCGTGCGCATCTGGCTCTCCGAGGACTACGCCCGCGCCGGCCGAGGCGGCACCGGCAAGGCGAAGACCGGCGGCAACTACGCCTCCAGCCTGCTCCCGCAGTCCGAGGCCTATGCCAAGGGCTGCGACCAGGTGGTGTTCCTCAACGAGCACCGCGACGTCGAGGAGCTCGGCGGCATGAATGTCGTGTTCGTGTTCAAGGACGGTCGCGTGGTCACCCCCGAGTCCGACAGCATCCTCGAGGGCATCACCCGGGACTCGCTGCTGCAGCTCGCGGCCGACCGCGGCTACACGGTGGAGAAGCGCAAGATCTCCATCGACGAGTGGCGCGAGGGCGTCGCGTCCGGCGACATCGTCGAGGTGTTCGCGTGCGGCACGGCCGCCGTCGTCACACCGATCGGCGCGCTGGTCGGCGAGGGCTTCGACGAGCCGCAGCCCCTCGGCGAGCTCGCGCTCTCGCTGCGCGAGGAGCTCACCGACATCCAGTACGGCCGTCGAGAGGACAAGCACGGCTGGCTCGTGCGTCTCGACGGCTGAGCGCCGCGCCGTCGCCGAGACCTGCACCTGCCACCGAGACCTGCAGATGCACCTGCAGGTCTCGGCGCGGCGTCGGGCTGGCTAGGCTGAGGGGGTGAAGATCGCCCGATTCAGCCACGACGACGCCATCATGTACGGGATCGTCGACGAGAGCGACCTGGTCGTGCTCGCCGGCGACCCGATGTTCGCGGGATACGAGACGACAGGCGCGCGCGTGCCGCTGGCGGATGCCGCGCTGCTCGCTCCGGTGATCCCCAGGTCGAAGGTGGTGTGCGTCGGCAAGAACTACCACGATCACGCCGCCGAGATGGGGGGAGTGGCGCCGGAGGAGCCGCTGCTCTTCCTCAAGCCCAACACGGCGGTGATCGGACCGGGCGACGCGATCGTGCGGCCGGCCCTGTCGGAGCGCACGGAGTACGAGGGCGAGCTCGCCGTCGTGATCGGCAAGATCGCCAAGAACGTCAAGGCCGCCGATGCAGCAGCGTACGTCCTCGGCTACACGATCGGCAACGACGTCACCGCGCGCGACCTGCAGCGCAAGGACGGTCAGTGGTCGCGCGCCAAGGGCTTCGACACCTTCTGCCCGCTCGGGCCGGTCATCGAGACCGACTTCGACCCGTCGACCGCGACGATCGAGACGCGGGTGAACGGCGAGGTACGCCAGCACGCACCCCTCACCGACATGATCCACTCGGTCGGCGCCATCATCGAGTACGCCTCCGCCGTCTTCACGCTGCTGCCCGGCGACGTCATCCTCACCGGCACGCCCGCCGGGGTCGGGACCTTCGACGCCGGTGACGTGGTCGAGGTCGAGATCTCCGGCCTCGGCATCCTGCGCAACACCGCTCGCGACGCGCAGTGACCGCGCTCACCGCTCAGCAGCAGGTCGACGTCCAGCGGCGCACCGTGCTGGTGCTGTCCGCCGGCCAGGTACTCGGCGGCATCGCCTTCGGTGCCACCGTCTCGCTGGGCGCGCTGCTGGCCGCCGACATCTCCGGCAACGACGGGCTTTCCGGCCTCGCGACGGCGTCGGTCACCCTCGGCCCCGCGCTCTGCTCCATCCCGCTCGCCCGCATGGCCGCCCGGTTCGGCCGGAGGCGCGCGCTGACCCTGGGCAACGTGTTCGCCCTCGTGGGGATAGCGATCGTCGTGCTCGCCGTCGCGCTGCGCATCTTCCCGCTGCTGCTCCTGGGCACCCTGACCATCGGCGCGGGCAACGCGGGCAACCTCCAGTCCCGGTTCGCCGCGACCGATCTCGCCGCTCCGGCCCATCGAGGCCGCGACCTCTCGATCGTCGTGTGGTCCACGACCATCGGCGGAGTCGCAGGGCCGCTCCTGCTGGGGCCGGGTGAGGTCGTCGGCCACGCGCTCGGGATGCCGCCGCAGACCGGCTCGTACGCGTTCTCCTTCGTTGCGCAGTGCGCCGCGCTGATCCTGTACCTGGTGGCGCTGCGCCCCGACCCGCTGCTCTCCGCGCAGCGTCTGGCGAAGGCGGCCTCCGCTGTCGCCGGCGTGGTCAGAGCCGACGATCCCCTCGTGGCGCGGTATGCGATCTTCGCGATCGCCGGCTCGCACGTGGTGATGGCCTCGGTCATGGCGATGACCCCCGTGCACCTCTCGCACATGGCGCACAGCATGCACGGCACGGATACGACCCCCGCCGACGTCTCGACGTTGGTGGGCGTGACGATCGCGCTCCACGTCGGCGGCATGTACGCGCTCTCGCCGCTGTTCGGGATCCTCGCGGACCGCTGGGGCAGGATGCGCGTGGTGCTCCTCGGGCAGGTGCTCCTCGGCGGCGCGCTCGCGTTCGCCGTGTTCGCGAACACGCAGGCGTGGGGCGTCATGGTGGCCCTCATCCTGCTCGGTCTGGGGTGGAGCGCGGCGACCGTCGCCGGTGCGGCGCTGCTGACCGAGGCGAGCGCGCCAGAGCTGCGCACGCGCAGACAGGGCCGCAGCGATTCGCTGATGAGCCTCTGCGCGGCGGCCGGAGCGGTGTTGGCGGGAGTGATCCTCTCGAACTTCCAGTACGCAGGTCTGGGGATCGCGGCCTCGGTCGTGGTCATCGCGATCGTCGTCCTCTCGCCGCTCGGGAGGAGCCGCCGTTCCGCGACGCCCGACGGCCGCATCGACGGGGCTTAGACGAGAACGGTGACGGCATCCGTCGAGCCCTAGGATTGAAGGGCTATGGCTACTCCGCACCCCCTCACCACGACCGCCAGCGGCGCCGACGTCCGCGTCCGCTTCTGCCCGTCGCCCACCGGCCTGCCGCACGTCGGCATGGTCCGCACCGCGCTCTACAACTGGGCGTACGCCCGGCACAACGGCGGCAAGATGGTGTTCCGCATCGAGGACACCGACGCCGCCCGCGACAGCGAGGAGAGCTTCCGACAGCTCGTCGACGCGCTCACCTGGCTGAAGATCGACTGGGACGAGGGCGTCGAGGTCGGCGGCCCGCACGCTCCGTACCGGCAGTCTCAGCGCCACGACATCTACCGCGAGGTCATCGACAAGCTCGTCGCCACGGGCGCCCTCTACGAGAGCTACTCGACGGCGGAGGAGATCGACGCCAGGAACGAGGCTGCGGGCCGGGCGAAGCAGCTCGGCTACGACAACTTCGACCGCGAACTCACCGAGGAGCAGAAGGCCGGGTTCCGCGCCGAGGGCCGTCAGCCCGCGCTGCGCCTGCGGGTGCCGGACGACGACGTCACCTACGTCGACCTCATCCGCGGCGAGGTGACGTTCCCCGCCGGGTCGTTCCCGGACTTCGTCGTCGTGCGTCCGAACGGCGTGCCGCTGTACACGTTCGTGAATCCGGTCGACGACGCGCTCATGGGCATCACCCACGTGCTCCGCGGCGAGGACCTCATGCCGTCGACGGCACGTCAGCTCGCGCTCTACGCGGCGCTGATCGACGCCGGCGTGACCACCTTCGTGCCGCGGTTCGCCCACATGCCGCTCGTGCTGGGGGAGACCGGCACCAAGAAGCTCTCCAAGCGCGACCCGCAGGCCGATCTGTTCCTGCACCGCGAGCGGGGCTTCATCCACGAGGGTCTGCTGAACTACCTCGCCCTGCTGGGCTGGTCGATCGGCCCCGACCGCGACGTCTTCTCGCTCGAGGAGTTCACCGCCGCCTTCGACATCGTGAACGTGAACCCGAACCCGGCGCGCTTCGACCAGAAGAAGGCGGAATCGATCAACGGCGATCACATCCGGATGCTCGACGAGAAGGACTTCGCCGAGCGGATCGTGCCGTACCTGGCCGCCGCCGGGCTGTTCGACGAGCCCACGCACGAGCAGCTGGTGTTGGCTTTCCGCGCGGCGCCCCTGATCCAGGAGCGCGTGCAGCTGCTGGGCGAGGCGCCCGGCATGCTCGGCTTCCTCTTCACCGATGAGGTGTCGTACGAGGCCGACGCGCTGAAGGGCCTCCCGGCGAACGCCGCCGAGGTGCTCGAAGCCTGCGTCGCCGCGCTGGAGCCCGTCGCCGAGTTCACGACGCAGTCCGTGCAGGATGCTCTCGCGAAGGCGCTCGTCGAGGATCTCGAGCTCAAGCCGCGCGTGGCATACGGCCCGCCGCGCGTCGCGATCACCGGACGCCGCGTGTCCCCGCCGCTCTTCGAGTCGATGGAGCTGCTCGGCAGGGACGAGTCGCTGCGCCGCCTGCGTGCGCTCTCGGAGTTCCTCCGGGCCTGACGACGCGCCCGGGCGGGGGCGGAGCGAGGCCGTTTTGGCGTTCCGCCCCCGCTCGGGTAAGCTTGAATCTCGGTGCGAGGCTCAGGTTTCGCCCTTGGGGTATGGTGTAATTGGCAACACGGCTGATTCTGGTTCAGTTGTTCTTGGTTCGAGTCCAGGTACCCCAGCCATAAGAAAACCCCCGCTCAGGCGGGGGTTTCTTGGTTGTGGGCGAGAGGCGGGTCGCGCTCTCTCAGCCCACGCCCTGCCTGGAGGCGGGGATCGCCGCTCTGACCGACCAGCCGTCGGCCACCGCACCGGCGTCCAGGGTGCCGTTGTAGCGCGTCAGCCGCTGTCGAGCTCGCATCAGTCCTCGTCCACCGGTCGCGGGCGTCCTCACCGCCGGATCGAGGGACACGACGTTGCTCACCGTGAGCTCCACCTCGTCGGAGTGCTCGTGCAGGGTGATGCGAGCCGACTGCGAGTTCGGCGAATGCTTGAGGATGTTCGTGATGGCTTCGATCGCGGTCTCCGTGAGCACTCGCTCCTCCTCGGGCGAGATGGCCAGGGGGAGTTCCGCTGCGCGGACCGTGGTCGGAATGCCCGCCTCCCGAAGCAGTGTCTCGAGGGCGATGACCGCGTCCACGACGTGGCCGTCGTACCTCACCGTGCGCGTTGCCGACGGCTCCGCGTGGGTGTCCTTCATGGACGAGAGGAGCGACTGGATGCTCAGCAGAGCCTGCTCGGCGGACTCCTCGATCGTCGTCAACGACACCTGACGGGCGGCGTCATCGGGCTGTTTCGGCAGCGCGCGGGCATGGAAGAGGATGAGGGTGAGGTCATGGGCGATGCCGTCGTGCAGCTCGTCGGCGATCCGATCCTGCGCCATGCGGCCGATGATCTCGAGGTCTCGCACCACGCGGGCACGCTCGGCGACGAGGAGCGATTCCCGTGCGGCGACCA
The DNA here is from genome assembly GCA_040395495.1 of Microbacterium hydrocarbonoxydans. Taxonomy (GTDB): domain Bacteria; phylum Actinomycetota; class Actinomycetes; order Actinomycetales; family Microbacteriaceae; genus Microbacterium; species Microbacterium hydrocarbonoxydans_D. The sequence goes on from JBEBQG010000003.1 coordinate 383,071, forward strand.
GGCGGAACGCGATGCCGCCGAGGAAGGAGACAGAGGCGATCCCGAGAATCCCGTAGACGCCGCCACCGGTCAGGGCGGACGCGTTCACGGCCAGGTCGGCCGTCAGCAGCCCGAGGAGCACGACATGGATCGCCATCACCCAGGGGGCGCAGGTGATGGCGACCAGGCCGAGTGCGATCGCGAGCTCGAGGAGGTCGCCGCCGCTCCTGGTGAACAGGACGCCGACGCTGCAGATCACCATGACGACGAAGGCGCCGGTCATGGGGTGCCAGGCGAACGTGGCGAGGCCTGCGTAGAACGCCAGGGCGAGGAGGTCGAAGCGTGTGAACTCGCCGCCCCCTGCGACGATGAATCCGATGGCGATGCAGAGCAGCACCGCGACGACGGCGAGCAGGAGGATGCGGCCTATCGAGTGGAGCGGACGTTGCTCCCAGAAGGCTCGGGAGCGGAGCATCCGTGCCAGGGGCAGCCGGGCCCCCTCGGCGAGAACTCCCTGCCGGTCATCGGCAGGGAGCGCAGCGGCTTCAGGCACAGATACCCATCATCTTGCAGAGCCACTCGCCGAAGTCGGCGTTCAGCCCTGCGACCAGACTCATCGGCGTTCCCAGGTTGTACATACCCATCAGTCCCACGCTGATCTCCTCACGTTGAGAGCGAGTCGACGCCGTCCGCGGGGAGCAGCGCCGCTTTCGCGTCGTTCTTCCTCCCATCAGCCTATGCGGCGCACTTCCCGACGGGGGAGAAGCATGACCCTGGGGCTAGAAATCGATCGGAGCGCCCGCGATATCGTTTCGGAGTGACTACGCCCGTTCGTGTGCTCGTCGTCGACGACGACGCCCTCGTCAGGCATGCGCTTCGCGCCTTCCTCACCGCCGATGACCGCGTCGTCCTCGTCGGCGAGGCGCCGGACGGCTCCGTTGCGGTCGAGGCGTGTCGGCGGACCGACCCCGACGTCGTGCTCATGGACATCAAGATGCCGGAGATCAACGGCGTGGAGGCGACCAGACGGGTGCTGGAGTGGAATCCGCGCTGTCGAGTGGTCGTCTTGACGACCCTCACGACCGAGTGGCGGGCCCTCGAAGCCCTCAGGGCGGGAGCGTGCGGGTACCTCGTCAAGAACTCGACCCCTGATCAGATCGTGGACGCGGTCGTCGCCGCCCACGCGGGCGACCGGGTCGTGTCTCCCGAGATCCAGCAGCGCTTCGTGCGCGCCGCGATCGAGGCGGGGGACCAGCCGCCCAGCGATGTCCCGGCGCTGAGCGACCGCGAGCGCCAGATCATCGAACTCGTCGCGCGGGGGCACTCCAACGCCGAGATCGCCCAGCAGCTCCATTACGCCGAAGGCACGGTGAAGGCCGACATCCGCCACATCAATCAGCTGTGGGGCGTCGAGAACCGGCTGCAGATCGTCCTGCGCGCCACGGAGATCGGGATCATCAGCCTCTGAATCGGTCCGACGATCGTCACTCCTAGCCTCAGGGCTAGGCCTTCCCTCCGGAGCTTGATACATCGGTCGCGCGATGGTCTTCTGTCACAGATGAGAGCGCGGCAATCGCGAACGTGATCGCCTCCCGCCTCAGCGTGGTCGATCCCCCAGCATCCCGCTGTCGGATCACGAGAGAAGGAGAGCGAAGTGCCCACACTGGAAATCAGCCGTGATGCGGAGTCGTTGATCGCCGGCTACGCGTCGTATGTCAGCACCGCGGATCTCACCGCCGATGCACCCGGAGGAGCACCGGCGGTCACGCCGGCGACTCCCTGGATCATCGCCTCCAGCCTTGCCTGCGGAGGTGCCGTCAGCACGATCGCGGGCTCCGCCATCGGAACCCTCGTCGCCGGCTGCTGAGCCGTCGGAAGAAAGAAGAGAGAAATCATGCAGACTGCCGAAAGCCTCATCGCCGGATACTCCGCCTACTGCTCGACGGCGGAGCTCGCCGAGAGCGGCACCCAGACCGCTCCCGCGGTCACCCCGGTGACCCCGTTCACCCCGTTCATCATCGCCTCGTCCGGATACTGCGCGTCCTTCTCGGTCGGCGCGACGGCGACGTCCGTCACCACGACGCTCGCCGCCGGCTGCTGACCGCGACGAATCTGTCCACGGAGAACGAGAGGCGGTCCGGTGAAGAGATCCTCATCGCGGAGATCGGCACCGGGCCTCCTCTTCCGAGGGCACCTCGAAGGGGTGACGCCATGACAGCGAACGCATACGTCGGCAAGTTGGCCGCGATCTACGATCTGATCTACGCCGATCTCAGCGGTGACAGCGAGCTCATGGTGGAGTACCTCAGAGGGGTGACCGACGGCGACCGGATCCTCGAGTTCGCCATCGGCACGGGGCGCCTGGCATTCCCGCTCTCGTACGGCGGGTTCGACGTCACGGGGATCGACACCTCGACCGAGATGCTCGACATCCTCACCGAGAAGGACGAGGACCGCAGGCTCCACGTCAGCCAGGGGGACATGATCGCCGACGGGCCGTCCGCCGAGTCGTTCGACCTCGTCCTGCTGATGTGCAACACGCTCTTCGTCGCGCAGAATCTGCGCGAGCAGGCGAGCATCTTCGCGAACGCGGAGCAGAGTCTCGCCGACGGCGGCGCCTTCGTGCTCGAGACCTTCAATCCGCTGCTGTACCTGACACCGACCCACACGTCCTTCCAGATGCGTCGGCTGTCCAGGGAGAAGACCCTGTTGGAACAGTTCAGCGTCGATCCGGTGGGTCAGACGCTCCACGCCTTCAACACGGTGCTGGACGAGGCGGGGGCGTTCTCCTTCGAGCAGACGGTGCGCTACATGTTCCCGAACGAGATGGATGCCGTGGCCGCGGGCGCAGGGCTGAGTCTGGACCGTCGCATCGCCGATTGGACGGGTGCCCGTTACACGCCCACATCACCGAGGTGCATCTCGCTCTACCGTCGGAGCCCCGTGTGACCGCCGCCACCGTCGACGACCGGATCCTGCGGGAGACGGTGGGTGCCGACCTCGCCCGACTCGGATATGACGTGACCGACGACACCACCTTCCGCGGCACGATGGGCCGCAACATCAGCGGCGTCGTCCACCTCGACGGGGAGTCCCTCTTCGTCAAGCGCATCCGAGGGATGGACGGAGTGGGCCGATTCGATCGGAGCCGTGCCCTCCACGACTGCGGGCTCGCCCCTCGCGGTGCGGTGCGGACGCCGGATCTCCTGCACGCAGACCGCGAGACGCTCCTCCTCGTCTACGAGTTCGTGGCGGATGCTGACGGCCTGAGCACGTCCTTCCTCTCGGACGGTCTGTCGGCCGAACGGATCGCGGAGATCGCGACGCTTCTCGCCGGGCTGCACTCCTCCACGCCCGCTCGACCGGAACTGGCTCAATGGCCTCCGCCCCTGCTGCCGCCCTGGGGACGCAACGCCGTGCACATCGAACTGCTGGAGGGCGCGACGAGCGGCTACCTGGACGTCTGGCGCATTATCCAGGGCGATCCGGAACTGCGGATGGCCCTGCACGCCCTCGTGGCCAGCCCGTACGAGGCGCGCCCCGTTCACGGTGACCTCCGCGTGGACCAGATCCTCGCCAAGGACGATCAGCTGTGGCTCATCGACTGGGAGGAGTTCCGCCTCGGCGATCCCGCTCGCGACATCGGCTCCCTGGGCGGAGAACTGCTCTACTCCCGCATGCGTCACCTGATGGGCAGGGACGATGACGGCGACGCCCCGCTCACCGAGTCGCAGATCATGCGCAAGGGCGCCGAACTGATCGAGTTGGCGCGCCAGGACATCGCGCTCCTCTGGAGTTCTTACGCGGCCGCCGTCGGCGTCGCGGATGAAGGGTTGCCGTCCCGGGTCGCGAACTTCATCGGGTGGCAGCTGTTCGATCGGGCTCTCGCCGCAGGCAGCTTCCTGGGACGGATATCCGCCTTCGACCGCGCGATCGCCGGAATCGGGCGGAACCTGGTCCTGAACGGGTCCTCATTCCTGCGGGTGATCGGACTCGAGGAGGACGCGGCATGACGGCACCGGCCATCGCGCGGCGGCGGGTCCTGCTGGATCAGTCGCTCGACGAGATCTTCGACGACGTCCACGTCGACGCGCAGCGGGGGACCGTGGTCGTCGGCGACGAGACGCTCCAGTCCTCCTCCTCCGTCGATGTGGACCCGGCGCTCTCCGCATACATCTACGGGAAGTTCCATTCGCGGTCCGAGGCGGCCTCTCCCGAACCGGGCCGGGTTCGAAGCGATCCCGACATGGAGAACCGCATCGTCCGGGCGACGCCGAGGACGATGACGTACGAGCGCTTGCCGCTGCTCGAAACGATCTCCGATCCCTCGGGCGTCTTCGCCCGGTACTTCGGTCTGCAAGCGTTCTTCCCGTCGGAGCGGTGTCTGGAGGTCGGGACGAGTTCGGTGCTCGCCACGGTGCAGACGGTGCTTCCGTACATGTCGATGGGGTATTTCCACTACACAGGCCAGGCGGGGGCGGGCAATCCGAAGAACCTGCTGCGCATCTACTACGCATCCGACTCGCCGAGCGCCGCAGTCGACGCGTGGGCGAGCCTGCTGGACTTCGCGGACGGCGAGCGGGTCGCCTTCCGTGCCAAGATCCTCTCCCGGTCGTTCGAGTACCCGCGCAGCGACGCGATCGTCGTCTACCTCCCGTCGGAGTCGTGGGGCTGGATCGGCGAGATCTGCGACGTCCTGTCGGCCTGGAGCACGACCGATCTCCGGTCCGTGTTCACGCTTCCGCTCGCCGACGGCGTCGCCGCGTCCTGGGAGCCGCCGCTCCAGACGAGCTCCCCTCAGCGGCGGAGCTTCGGCGAGCATCGCAGCCAGTCGGTCGCGCGAGGCTTCGCGGATGCCGTACACCTCGGTTTCGATGTACGCGATGCCGTCCGCAGCAGCATGATCGGTTCGGGCGTCGACCCGCTCCGCACGCACAGGAACATCGATTCCCCCACGTCGCTGACAGGGCTTCGTAGGGGGAGCCGGGAGCGGGGCGGCAGTGGCGGATAGCACGACGGCACCGGCGCCGGCAGCACTCGAGCACGCGGACATGCTCGTGATGGGCATGGATGATCGGGTGTTCGTATCGCTGGAGCACGACCCCACTGTCAGCGTCATCGCCGTCTCCGTGGCGACGCAAGGCGGAATGGTCGACGTACGCGCCGGCGAACAGGGCGTGCCTCATCTCCGCGAGCATCTCGTCGCCCGCCATGGGACGTTCCGTGGCGTGCCGATCAGGCGCGCACTCGCGGCGATGGGGGGCGTGATCCAGGCATCGACCCATCCCTTCCACACCGAGTACCAGGTGGTGCTCCCCGCGGACGTGGAGGGCGACGTCGCAGCGGCGGTGGCAGAGCTGGTCCGGTACTGGTCGGCGGCGGGCCGGCAGCGCTTCGGGGCCGGCGAGGTCGAGGCCGAGATGTCGTCGATCGACCGGGAGCTCGACGAGCGTCTGCTGCGCGGCATGTCCGCGCTCTTCCCCTGGACCGAGATCTTCAACACCCTCGCCCCCGAGCGGCGCGAGGCAGACAACCTCCTCCTCGACGGGCCTGCCGACGTCGACGCCGCGGTCCAGGCTCTCAGCGCGTTCGATGATCGGGCTCGATCCCTGTCGACCATGATCTCGATCGTGGGTCCGGTACCCGTCGAGCGCATCGTCCACGAGCTCCGGGAGACGGGGTTCTCGATGATCGCCGCCGTCCCTCTTCCGTCCGCACCCTCCGACGACGTCCGATTCGCGGCCTCGAGAACGGTCGTCAGGAGGGTCCACGGCATCAGGAACGCCGTCCACGCGGCCGCGTACCCGATCGGTGCGCGGATGCCGGATCCGTCCGCAGCTCAGGCGGTCGCCGCGGTGACCGCGGGGACGCTGAACAGGGTCGTCGCCGACGGGCGCTGGCAGGCGGGAGCGTTCGGTCCCTTCGCCGGGCCGGACAGCGGCATCCTCATCTACTCCGGACGTTCGCCGTTCGATCGTGTGGAGGTGCCCGTGTCCGTGGACGGCGCAGCCGTCGACCGGGCGCGGGCCGACGCCCTCTCCGAGCTGAGGGCGATGCGCTCCGCTCCGTCGGTGCGAGCGCGGCAACGGACGATGGGCGCGCTGTTCGGCACATCCCCGGAGAGGATCGCGCGCGCGATCGAGGACGTCACGGACCGACATGTCGTGGAGATGCTGGCGGCGATGGGCGGAGGAAGGACCGGGCATCTCGCCTGGCTCCCGCCCGATGAATGATCCGAGTCGCGATCGCGCGGGCATGAGCCTGTCGGATTGCAGGGAAGAGGAGGAAGCTGTGGTGGACGTTCCTGTCCGCGTCGTCGGGCGCGGCACCGACGCCTACGTCTCGGTCGTCTGGCGCATCGGCGCTCTGGGCCACGATCGCATGCAGTGGCTGTGGCTCGACGTCGTCGACGCCCTCGGGGGGATCGACTTCGGCGTCGCCGTGACCCCGCGGGTGACTCCCGCAGGCATCGCCGTCGACTTCGTCGTGGAGCGCGAGGAGCAGATCGCGCAAGTGTGCGCGGGGCTGCGCGATCTGCGCGCGTACTCCGGTGGCGCGAACGGGACCCCGGTGCCGCCGCCTCGCTCCCCGGCGGAGCTGCTGGACTCGATCGTGTTCGGCGCGGCGACCATCCCCGTCCTCGAAGGATCTCCGCTCGGCTCGGCTCCCGTGCTCGTCGCCGTCACGACCGGACGGTCCGCCCAGGCCGATCCGACCGCGTACGCCACGGAGATCCGCGACCGATGCCAGGCGGCGCTGGGGGAGGGCAGCGCACCCCCCGGTCCGCTCGTCGTCGAGTCGTCGTCGACGGCGGGTCCCACGGCGAGATGGATCCACCTGCCGCATCAGACGTCCAGCCTGGTGCGTTGGTACCGCGAGCTTCCGTCGCCGCGTGACACGGAAGCGGCCCTCGCCCGCTCGATCGGGAACGCGTGCATCGGCGGGACGCCGTCCTCCAGGATGTTCCGTCTGCTCAGCGAACAGCGTCGATACTCGTACAACCCCTCCATCTACCTCCGCCAGGTGAACGGTCGGCAATGGATGGTGCTCGATGTCGCGACCGCGAGCGGCTCCGAGGTGCTCGTGGAGGAGGAACTCCGATCCCTGTTCGCCGAGGCGTGCGACGCACCGCCCCGGCGGGCCGAGATCGAGGAGGCCGTGCGGTTCATGTTCACCCAGAAGCGGGTCGTCTCGGAGTCGCCTCAGCTCGCCAACGTCGCCGCGCTGGCGCCCTTCGACGGGTCGGACCCCTGGGCGCTGTCGGACGCGACCCCGGCCGATGCTCTCGCCGTCCCGCAGGAGGCGATCGAGGAGGAGATCCGCGTGACCTATGGCCTGGACGAGCTCCTGAGGCTCGTGGTGTCACCGCTCACCGAGCCCGACGGGTGGTCCGGACGATGAAGATCGGACTCCGATGTCCCGCCCATGTGTCGAGCGTGGAACAGGCGCTGCAGTATGCACTCGTCGCACACGGCGGAGGCGGTCGCTTCTGGCTCACCTCGCCGTCGGTGACGCGGTCGATCCTCCTGGGGGCGTCGCTCCTCGGCAACGGCTTCCCGCTGCCTCTGGGGATCGTGGTCCCCGATCGGGCGCGCGGTCGGGAGGTCGCGCGACTGGCGGGGGACCTCGCCCGTCTCGCAGGCCAGCGGGTGGTTCTGGCCTGGGCGACGGACCGGTCTCCGGACCTCGAGGAGTTCCGAGCGGAAGCACTGAGCGACGGCACGAGCCCCGTCGTCGCCGTCGCCGCGCTCAGTCCGTCTCGCCCGGCGACGTCCGATGCCGACGCGTCCCTCTCCTTCACCTCCCGCTACCTCCCGGATGATGTGCACCTCTCGGATGCAGCCGTGCCCGACGGGGTCGCGCACGCGGACTTCCTGTTCTTCGACGTCCCTCGAGCCCGACGCTCCGCGGGAGGGCGTGCGACGTACGAGAGCGGGGTGGGGGAGTGCCTGCAGCAGCTGTCCGTCCCCCTCGGGATCGGGCAGGCGACTCTCGACCGTGTGGACGAGCAGGAGTTCGTGATCGGCGTGGAGGAGGCGCACGGAGAGGTCGACCCCGCTCGCGAGCTCCTCGTGCTGGAACGTGCGATGACGGAGGCATCCGAGTTCGTCGCATCGGCCCGCGCGCTCCGGGCGCGAGAGATCTTCGGTTGGTGAGGGGTACGGCACGTGATCTTTCCTGAGTACTCCTCGCCCCGCAAGGACGCGGATGCCGCATCCGCCTACCTGTCCGGACTGTCCGGACGGCGCATCGCGGTCGTCGCGACGGGGGCGCTCGGCGCGATGTACCTGCCCGCGTGGCTGCACTGGCTGCGTGCCGCGGCGCCGACCGTGCACACGAGGACGATCGTCACGAAGAGCGCGTTGGGTTTCGTCGGGCTCGACGCGCTCACCGCGTTCTCCAGCGTTCCGCCGGAGATCGACGACTGGGGAGGATCGCCCCGGTCGCCGAAGCACCTCGACATCGATGACGACGTCGACGCCTACGTCGTGCACCCCGCGACGATGAGCTTCGTCTCCCGCATGAGCGCCGGTCTCTGCGACAGCCCGACGATGCTGGCCATCCAGGGCACGAGGTCGCCGGTGGTGGTCGCCGCGTCCGCACCCCCCGGGTTCACGGACGGTCCGGTCTGGCGCCGGTACGAGTCCGAGTTGAACGCGCGACCGAACATCCACCTCCTTGCGCCCGAAGACGGCGTGAGCGCCAAGGACCAGATGCGCACGGGATCGCCTCCCCGACCCTTCCCCGCGGTCATGGAGCATCTCGACGCACTGTTCAGAGAGGACGACGATGGACACCGATGAGTCCCTGATCTGGCAGAACGAGACGTCGGTCTGGTTCCAGCAGGTGAGCAGGACGGCGGCGGGCACGTATCTGCTCCGCCGGGAGTACGTCCGCGATCCCGCCGCGGTGAGCGGTGCCGCGCGCTCATCGCCGGTGCGGACGACGGCGGGCGCGACACTGATCGATGCTGAGCGGGACCCGCGGTGGCCCGGCGTCGATCTGTACGAGCTCCGGAGCGATCGTCAGCTCGCTCTCCTCGTCCTGGACGGTGCCGCCTCCGATCCGGCCACGACCGAGTGCTTCCGCGCCGTCGGCGCGCTGTTGGCGTCGCGGCACGGCAGCGACGCCCCGGGCCCCCGTCAGGTGTTCCACGTGGTTCGCTTCCAGGACGAGCTCTCACTCGCGGCATCCGGCTCCCCCTCGTCGCGGCTGAGGGCGAAGCTGGCGGGGGCGCTGCTCGACAGCATCGAGGACTGGCTCGAAGAACTGGCGAGTCCGGCCGGCGGAGTCCCCTCGCTGGGCAACGCCACCATGAACTCGATCTTCCTCGACGAGTCGGGACAGGTGGAGCTGACGTACGGGCCGGAGGCCTGCACCGCCCATCCGGAGTACGACGTCGGGTGGCTGCTCGGCGAACTCACCGAGCTGGAGTACTCGTTCTCCCAGCGCGGCATGCCCAGCTCCCACATCCCTCTGTACGCGCGGACCCTCCTCGACTCCTATCGCGACGCGGGTGGTCCGGAGCTCGACCTCGCGCGCCTCGCGCGGGTCGTCGCGGTCAGGGTCTGCCTGCACTACTTCGATTTCTCGGAGACGATGCCGACCATACCGATCGGGCAGGCGGACATCGGGTTCCTGGAATGGCTGATCGAGCGCGCTCGGATGATGGAGGACGACGATGCAGAACGATGAGGGCCTCGCCGTCGAGGTCAGCGGTCTGACGATGGCATACGGCACGAAGACCGTGCTCGGAGGGATCGATCTGCGGGTGTCTCGCGGGCAACGGGTCGCGGTTCTCGGACCCAACGGGGCGGGCAAGACCACGCTCATGGAATCCCTCGAGGGGTTCCGGCTTCCCTCGGCGGGGTCGGTCAGCGTCCTCGGACGAACGCCGTGGCTGGGCGACGATGCATGGCGATCACGGATCGGCATCGTGTTCCAAACGGTGAACGACCACCGCGGCTGGCGGGTCAGAGACCTGCTGGAGTACGTCGAGACGGCGCATCGACTCGCCGGGCGCGGCTCGACAGGGGGGCTTCAGGCCGTGTGCGCCGCGTGGGACCTCACCGAGATCCTGACGAAGCGGCTGAAGGATCTCTCGGGCGGTCAGCGACGACGGGTGGATGTCGCCGCCGCGCTCCTCGGAGAGCCGGAGGTCCTGTTCCTGGACGAGCCGACGGCGGGCTTCGACCCCTCCATGCGACGGGTCTTCCACACCGAGATCGGAGCGATCGCACCGTCGACGACGTTGCTGTTGGCGACGCACGATCTGGAGGAGGCCGAGGCCGTGTGCGACCGGATCATCCTCGTCAAGGGAGGAGCGATCATCGCGGACGGTTCGCCGGATGATCTGCGTCGGTCGTTCACCGATCTCACCACGGTGACCTGGCGCACACCGCAGGAGGGAGCCCAGGAGAGACGGGTGAAGGACGCCGGCGCGCTCGTCGCCCGGTTGGCGCAGGACGACGGGGTCTTCGACCTCGAGGTGCGTCGAGGCAGTCTCGAAGAGGCGTACCTGGCGATCGTGAGTGACGCGGAGGCCGAGATCGACGACACACGGGAAGGAGCGGTGCGATGAACGCACACCGTGCGCATCCGATGGGAGGGCTGGTCCTGGGGCTGTTCCAGGCCCGGATCGAACTGCGGCAGAAGCTCACGAGCTGGATGTCGCTCGGCTACCTCATTCTTCCCGTCGTCCTCTTCGGCGCCTCCCGCCTCTTCCCGGACTTCTTCGTCGAACGCGAGGACGCGATCCGCTTCATCCTCGTCTCCACCGCCGCGGCCTGGCTCGCGATGACGGGGATCGTGACGTTGTCGTCAACGATCGTCGCCGATCAGGACGAGGGGGTGCTCCTCCGGGCGAAGACGCTTCCGTTCGGTCTTTCGGGCTACTTCACGGGAAAGGTGATCCTGCTCACGGCGACGAGTCTGGTCGGGTTGCTCCTCCTGCTCGTGGCGGGGGAGCTGTCCTTCGGCGGCGTGCTGCCGCAGTTCCCGGGGCGGTGGGGCCTCTTCCTCGTGCTCGCCGTGCTGGCCGTCGCATCGACCGCTCCGATCGGCGCGATCGCCGGTTCTCTCGCGCGCGGCCCGCTGGCGTCGCTGCCGATCTCGCTGGTCGCGGTGACGCTCATCGCCTGCTCCGGCGTGTTCATCCCGATCGAGAACGGTCCGGCCTGGTTGGGACCCGTCGCGCGGGTCTTCCCCATGTACTGGCTGGGGGAGCTCTCTCGCCAGGTGTTCGGCGCCGCCCCGGTGGCGCCCGAGCCGCTCGACATGGCGCTCATGATCGGCGTTCCCGCTCTCTGGGCGATCGTCGCGCTCGTCCTCGTCCCTCGCGCCGTCGCCGTGCTCTCGCGACGACAGTCCGGTGCGCGGATGCTCGCCCTGCAAGAGCGCCGCGCGATCCGCGGGTACTGAGGAGGCGCGAATGGACTCCTTGTCGATCGTCATCCCCGGGGACCAGGATGCGAGAATGCTGGGCACGGTCGATCTCGAAGGCACCACCGTGTCCCTGGGGATCACGACCACGGAGCCGCCGAGATTCGACGCACGGCGTCTCTCGCAGACGGATCAGGTGCTCGTCCAGGTGGACGCGTTCTCCTGCAACTACAGGGACAAGAGCCTGATCGTCGACTCGGCGTCCCGCATGAGCGCGAACGACTGGCCCGTCCGGGATCACTTCGGTTCGGAGTTCGCCGGCACCGTCGTGGCCTGCGGCGATTCCGTGCGCCGATGGAAGGTCGGCGATCGTGTCATGGCGGATGCCGCGTACCCCGGTGCCGACGTCCAGGGGGTTCCATCGGGGATCGTCACGAATCATGCATCCAGCGGATGGGTCGTCGCGCACGAGCACCGGCTGGCGCGCATCCCGGATCGGATGTCGACGGAGGTCGCGGCAGCGTTCTCCCTCGGGGCGCAGACGGCTGCGAGCATGATCCGCCGTGCCGCCGTGCGTGAGGGGGACCGCGTGCTCGTCGCGAGCGCTCGATCCACCACGTCGATCTTCCTCATCACCGCCCTCAACCAGCTCGGCGCGGAGGTGGTGGCGTCGTCGACGTCCTCGTGGTCGCCGGACGAGACGCGGTTCGTGGCCCCGGCCCTCGTCGTGGGGACGGGGGAGGACGCCGACCATCGGGTCCCCCGCGGCGCCGGGGACTTCGACGTGGTGATGGACCCGTTCTTCGACCTGAATCTCGCACGAACCGTGCCTCTGCTTCGGATGTGGGGTCGATACGTCACCTGCGGGATGCAGCGGCAGCATCCGCTGTTCGCGTCCGCGACGAGGCCCCAGGGGGCGGAGATCGAGGCGGCGTTGCTCCAGGTCGTGGTGAACAACCTGTCGATCATTGGCAACTGCATCGGCCTCGAACACGACCTGGCGTCGGCGCTGGAGACCTACGACCCCGCACGACCCAGCGTGCCCGTCGACGGCGTGTTCGCCATCGACGACGGGATCGCCTTCGTCGACGGCACCTTCAACGAGCGCACGAAGTTCGGCAAGATGGTGATGGTCTATTCGGACGGACGAGGGGGAGAACATGTTCCGTGAGGTGATCCCGGTCAGACGGACCGTGCGCGATGCGGGTCTGGTGCTCGTGATCGCGGCCGCGGTGGCCGCGTTCTTCGCGATCCGCCACGGTGTGGAGGCGGGGGCACCGCTGATCGCGCTCGCCTGGATCCCGCTGCTCGTCCCGTTCGTCTTCGGGTTCTTCCTCGCCTCGGCCCGCGTCACCAGCGACGTCGACGACGGGCAGCTCCGGGTGCAGCTGTCGCCGTTCAGCAGCCGCCAGATCCCGATCGACGAGATCGTGTCGGTCGAGGACCTGCCGGCGGTGGCGCTGTCGGACGGGTGGACCGGTTCACGGGACGGGAGGGCGCGCACGTTCGCCCCGCCGTTCGACAGAGGACCCGGTGTGCGCATCACGACGCGTGAGCGCGAGGTGTACCGGCTCCGGACGAATCGCGCGCTCGACGTGCGTCAGGCGGTCACGGGCGCGTAGACACCGGACGGGGCCGGGCTTTCAGGAGCACTCGCCGATGAACCCGAGGTAGCAGACGGCCTCGTGGGTCACAGCGTCACGGTGATCGTTGTTCGACACCTGTCGCGTCGCCGTCTCCTCGGTGCGGTGCAGGCTTCCGTAGCCGCCGAGCGAGACCACGATGTAGTCGCCGGTGTCCTCGGACTTCATCCGATCGATCTCGGCGAGGTAGTCGTCGCACACGGCCGCCGCGTCCTCGGTGAGGGTGATGTCGGCGCAGGCCGCGTTGTACTGCGACACCATGAGGTTGACGCAGTCGGTCCAGTCCTGATCCACCCAGCAGGGGCTCGTCGGATCCATCGAGACGTCGTACCGTCCGGTCTTGTACTCCTCGCTGTGGAACGTCTCGGGTTGCTCCGGCACGTCGGTCTTGGTCCAGTGCCGCGCCGTCGCGAATGCCGCGACGGCGACGATCACCAGCACCAGGAGCAGAGCCCCGACGATCGACAGCGAGACCCAGAGACCGGTGCGCCGGCGCGGCGGCGGGGGAACGAGACCGCCCGCTGCGACGGGTGCCGTGGATCCGGGGTAGGCCGCGAACTGCGGTGCGGCGGACGGGTACGGCGCGGTCTCGGGGAACGGCGCGGTCTCGGCGAGCGGTGCGGTCTCGGCGAACGGCATCTGAGGGAACGGCGCGGTCTCGGGGAACGGCGCGGTCTCGGCGAGCGGTGCGGCGGGTGCGATGACCGAGGAGGGCGACAGGGGCGGCTCGGGGTGCGATGACAGCCAGTACGCATACCAGTTCCGGGCGGACGCCGGGTCGGCCAGCACCTGCTGTGCTTCGGCATCCGTCAAGCTGATGCCCAGCGCCGCGCGAGTGTCGGCCCTCCAGAAGGACGCGCAGAACTCCTCGAAACTCATCGCCATAGTCAGGATGATGTCAGAACGGCGTGCGTCTCGCACGCCCGGTGCGGAGGATTCCGCCGATGTCCGAGGCCTCCGGAAGAATGATCCGGTGACCGGTATGAAGACCTTCTGGACCGCGCTGCCCGCCGAGGGGCGCTGGCTGCTGTCGACCGTCGCCGTGCAGACCCTCGGCCGCGGCATGACCCTTCCGTTCACGATCATCTACCTCCACGAGGTGCGCGGCTTCGATCTCGGTCTCTCCGGCGCCCTGATGAGCCTCATCGCCATCACCGGGCTGGTGGTCACAGGGCCGGGCGGCGCGCTCATCGACCGTGTCGGCGCCAAGAAGGTGCTGGTCGTCGGCATCCTGTCGATGATCGCCGGCTGTTCGCTGTTGGCTTTCGCGACCCATCCCGCCGTGGCCACCGTCGCGGTGATCCTCATCGGCATCAACTTCGGCGTGTCGTGGCCGGGCTTCAACGCGCTCATCGCCAGCGTGGTCGACGGCGAGGTGCGCCAGCAGTACTTCGGCGTGAACTTCGCCCTCGTCAACCTCGGCATCGGCGTGGGCGGAGTGATCGGCGGTTTCTTCGTCGACGTCGACGATCCTGGCACCTTCACCGCGATCTTCCTCATCGATGCCGCCACCAGCATCGTTCCTCTCGCCCTCCTGCTCGGGCCGCTCCGCCACGTGCGCACCCACGCGAATGACGGGGATGCCGATGATCGCAGCGGCGGATACCGGGCCATCCTCCGCAGGCCGGCCGTGCTCTGGCTCACCCTGCTGACGTTCCTCTCCGTGTTCATCGGCTACGGGCAGATGGAAGCGGGCTTCCCCGCGTTCGCGCGACAGGTGTCCGGCGTGTCGACGCAGGTCGTCGGCATCGCGTTCGCCGTGAACACCGCGGTCATCGTGCTGTTGCAGTTCGCGGTGCTCCGGATGATCAGCGGTCGCCGACGCACGCGGGTCATGCAGGTGATGGCCCTGATCTGGGCGATCTCCTGGCTCGTGCTCGGAGCTACGGGCTTCCTCCCCGACTCTCTCGCCGCGGCCATCGGCGTGCTCGCGTTCATGGGCGTCTTCGCGTTCGGCGAGACCATGCTCCAGCCGACCGTGCCGGCCATCTACAACGACCTGGCGACCGACCGCACCCGCGGACGCTACAACGCCATCAACTCCGCCGCCTTCCAGGGAGGGGCCATCACCGGACCGCTCGTGGCCGGTGTGATGCTCGGCGAGGGGCTCGACGGCTGGTTCATCGCGACGATGGTTGCGGGGGCGATCCTGGTGTGCGTGCTCGCCCTCGTGCTCGAACGTGTCGTGCCGGCCGTGGCGAACGGGCTGACGCCTGTCCCGGCGATCGGCGGAGACAGATGACCGCTCGCGGCCTGCTCGGCGGGGTGTTATCAGCCGGTGGTGAGGCGATCCCGCTCGGTGACAGCGGTGGCCGGGCGGGGGATGCGGCCGGTCCGAGCTCCGTCGAACGGTGGAGGTGGGCGGTCCGCTCTTCGCAATAGGCTGCGACCATGCCCTTCGAATCCCTCTTCCTCCGTCTCGACCGCATCGCGGGAGGACGACAGGCCGGCTATGCCGTGGACGACGCAGAACTTCGACATCCGAAGACCCGTCGCGCGTTCGTGTGGATTCTGTGGCTCCTCGTGGGGGAGCTCGTGATCGGCCTCGGAGCCGTCATCGTGGCCCTCGCGCTGGCCGCTGGTGGGGAGCCGGTCGCTTTCGCGGTCTGGCTGAGGACGGTGATCGTGCTCGCCATGACCGCGACCCTGTTCTACTTCGCCTGGCGCGCCTCGCTCGGCTGGCGCTGGGCTTATCTGCGCCTGCGTCTCTTCGCGCAGATCTTCCCCGTGATCACGCTCGTGATGGCGGCCATCCCCGGGCTCTATCCGCTCTGGATGGTGACGGAGCAGATCGTGTTCAGCTTGATCATGATCGGCATCGCCGACTTCCTCACCAGCGACCACATGCGCTCCGTGTTCCGCGCCGTCCCGAGAGCCGACGGATAGCACGCCAGAGGTGCCGACGCCACTCCCTTCCTCTGCGAGCACGAGAGCGTGCACGCTCGTCGAGCCGTCGAACGCGATGGCGGACGCCGGATGAGGGAGTGGCGATGGCGGCTCTGGTGCGGGTGGTGCCCGACGTCGACCGAGGGTACCGACGTGTGCGGGCAGGATCAGGGTTCCGTTACGTGGACACCGAGGGCGACCCGGTGCCCGAGGCCGACCGGGAGCGTATCGACGATCTGGTCATCCCACCGGCATGGGAGGACGTGTGGATCGCGGCCGATCCGCTCGCCCACATCCAGGCGGTCGGCGTCGACGAGGCCGGCCGCAAGCAGTACCTCTACCACCCGCTGTGGCGGGCGAGGAGGGATCGTCGCAAGTTCGCGCGGGCGCTCGACCTCGCCGCGGCTCTTCCTCGGGCGCGGGCGCGTGTGACGCGCGGGCTGGGGGCGGAGGACGCGAGCCGGGAACGCGTGCTCGCCGCTGCGTTCCGCCTGCTCGACGACGCGGCGTTGCGCGTCGGCTCCGAGCGGTACCTCGTGCGGCACGGCAGCCGAGGGCTGACGACTCTCCGCCGGCGGGACGTGCAGATCGACGGCGATGCGATGGCCCTGTCGTTCCCGGCGAAGAGCGGGCAGCGCGCCGAGATCGAGATCACCGACGCGGTGCTCGCCCGCGCCCTCGAGGAACTCGCCGTCGGAGACCCGCGCGCGCCGCTCCTGGCCTACCGCCGTGGACGCCGACGCGTGCGCATCACGCCGTCGGAGGTGAACCTCTACCTGCGCGACGTCACCGGCGGTGACTTCTCGGCCAAGGACTTCCGCACCCTGCACGGCACCATCATCGCCGCCGACGCCCTCGCCCGGATCGGCCCTTTCGAGGATGCCGCCGACCGTCGGCGGGCCGAGCGGCTCGCCGTGCAGGCGACGGCCTCCGCTCTGGGCAACACCATCGCCGTGGCGCGGGGGAGCTACATCGACCCGCGGGTGTTCCGCCAGTACTCCAGGGGCCGGACTCTCGACCGCCAGCTCGCCTCGGAGACGGCGATCAGGCGCCTCCTGGCCGGTGGCGACCCCGGCCGGGAGCGAGGTCGACGTGCCGGCGGCGCGCGGGTTGAGAAGACGTGAACGGCCGGTCCTCTCGCGGGGACCGGCCGTCGGCGCTGTGCGGGGAGTCGCTCAGTCCTCGCGCGGATAGGTGTAGAAGCCCTCGCCGGTGGCGACGCCGAGCTTGCCCTTGTCGATGTACCGCTCCTTCAGGATCTCGGCGAAGCGCTGCTGCTTCTCGCCGCCCATGCGGGAGATGTTGTACGCCGTCGTGAGTCCGACGATGTCGTAGATCTCGAACGGGCCCTTGGGGGCACCGGTCCCGATCCGCCACGTCGCGTCGATCGCCTCGGGCTCGGCGATGCCGTCGACGAGCAACTCGGCACCGGCCTGCAGGAACGGGACGAGGAGGGAGTTGAGCAGGTAACCTGCCTTTTCCTTCTTGATCTCGATCGGGACCATCCCGATGCGGCGGGCGAAGTCGACGACCGCGGCGTACACGGCCGGGTCGGTCGCGGGCGTGCCCATGATCTCGGCCGTGTTGTGCGACCAGATCTCGTTCGCGAAGTGCAGGGCGAGGAAGCGATCGGGGCGCCCGGTGGACTCGGCGAGGTCGCTCGGCAGCAGGGTCGACGAATTGGTCGCGAAGATCGTCGTCGCGGGGGCTGCATCGGCCATCGTCCGGTAGATGCCCTGCTTCAGCTCCAGGTTCTCGGGAACGGCCTCGATGACGAGGTCGGCCGCCGACACCGCGTCGGCGAGGTCGGACGACAGGCGGATGCGGGTGATCGCGGCGGCGGCGCCCTCTGCTGCTCCTTCGACGCCCTCGGCGACGTAGCGCGCCGCGAGGCCGCGGAATCTCTCGGCCGCTCGCTCGAGCGCCGGCTGATCGATGTCGTACGCGACGACCTCGAAGCCGTGGAACGCCGTCTGGAACGCGATCTGCGATCCGAGGACGCCGGTGCCGAGCACGGTGATGCTGTTCATTTCTCTTCTCTTCCTTCTGCCATGACCTCGTGGGTCGTCGGTTGCGGGGGTCTGGGGCGATCAGGGCGCGGTGGCGCCTCGGTCGAAGCGGTCGAGATCGTGGGCGAAGCGGGTGACCTCGTCGTCAGACCAGGGGGACAGATGGTCGGTGATGACGGCCTGCAGCGCATCGAGGGTGCCCTGGTACGCGGCCTCCCCGTGTGCGGTGAGCGTGAGGGGGCGGCCTCGTCCGGCCTCCGTCGTCGCCTCGCAGACGATGCCCATCCTTGTGAGGCCGACGAGTTGCCGTGAGACGGTGGACCTGTTCAGGCGGAACATCTTCGCGATGTCGATGGAGCGGATGCCGGGCTGCTCGGCGATCGCCATCACGATCGACTGATCCGTCAGCGAGAGCGGTGCATCGCCCGAGCGGGCATCGACGAGTCCGCGGCGGGAGATCGCGACGAGTGCGCGGAGCACCGTCCTGCTGTCCGCGTCCCGCGTGCTGCTCATCGGTGGCTCCTTCTGTTGCATACTGCAACACTATGCCCGCGTGTTGCATTCCACAACATCAATGTCGCAGAACGGCGACAGCACTGCGACAGGCCGGCGACCACCGCCTCTCGTCGTCCTTCTAGGCTGGTCGTATGACGAACTACAGCCCGTCCTCGCAACAGCAGTGGACTCCGCCCGCCCCCAGGCCGACCAACGGACTCGCGATCGCCACCCTCGTGCTGGGCATCTGCGGATTCGCGATCATCCCGGTGATCATGGGTCACATCGCCCTCAAGCAGATCCGCGAGCGCGGTGACGGCGGCCACGGGCTCGCGATCGCGGGACTCATCCTCGGCTACATCGCCCTCGCGGGGTACATCATCCTGGCGATCATCGCCGGCCTGGCCATCGTGGGCGGGGTGGTCTACGGCGCCAGATGACAGGTGGCAGATGACAGGATGGAGGTATGGACACAGCCAACCTCACCCGGGAGGAGACCGCGGCGCGATCCGCTGCGATCACCGCTCGCAGCATCCGCGTCGAGCTCGATCTGACCGGCGCGCCCGAGCGTGCGCGTTCCGGGTTCCCCACGACGACCACCCTCGAGTTCGACGCGACGACCTCGGAGACGTGGCTCGACTTCATCGGCGAGTCCGTCCAGAGGGTGACGGTGAACGGTGAGGAGGCGTCCGTCGACTACGACGGCGCGCGCATCCTGTTGACCGGCCTCGCGGCGACCAACACGGTCGTCGTCGAGGCCGTCGGTGCGTACAGCCGCTCGGGGGAGGGACTGCACCGCTTCCACGATCCCGCCGACGACGAGACCTATCTGTACACGCAGTACGAGCCTGCCGACTCGCGCCGCGTGATGGCCTGCTTCGAGCAGCCGGACATCAAGGCGTCCTACACCTTCGTCGTCGATGCGCCGACGGGGTGGGAAGTGCTCTCGAACCAGGCGGCGGCGAAGACCGACGTGGGTCTCGGGGTGCAGCGCGTGGAGTTCGCGCCCACGCTGCCGATCTCCAGTTACATCACCGCCGTCGCCGCGGGACCGTACACGCGCGTCGACGGCGAGTGGAGTCGTGGCGAGCAGCATGTCGCGCTCGGTGTGCTGGCCCGACGCTCGCTCGCGGAGCACCTCGAGTCCGAGGAGATCCTGGAGATCACGCGACAGGGGCTCGACTTCTTCACCGAGGCGTTCGGTTACGACTACCCGTGGGGCAAGTACGACCAGATCTTCGTTCCGGAGTACAACCTCGGCGCGATGGAGAACCCGGGTCTCGTGACGTTCACCGAGGCCTACCTCTCGCGCGGCGCGGCGACCGACGCCCAGCGCGCGGCGCGGGCCAACACGATCCTGCACGAGATGGCGCACATGTGGTTCGGCGACCTCGTGACCATGAAGTGGTGGGACGACCTCTGGTTGAAGGAGTCCTTCGCGGACTACATGGGCGCGCACGCCTCGGCCGCCGCCACGCGGTTCCGTGACGCCTGGGTCAAGTTCGCGGCCAGCCGCAAGGCCTGGGCCTATCAGCAGGACCAGCTGCCGACGACGCATCCGATCGTCGCCGACATCGTCGACCTCGAGGCCGCGAAGCTGAACTTCGACGGGATCACCTACGCCAAGGGCGCTGCGGTGCTCAAGCAGTTGGTCGCCTTCGTCGGAGATGAGGCGTTCTTCGAGGGCGCGCGACGCTACTTCGCGGCCAACGCCTACGGCAACACCACCCTCGACGACTTCCTGGTGCAGTTGAGCGAGGTCTCCGGCCGGGACATGAGCGGGTGGTCCCAGGCGTGGCTGCAGACGACGGGCATGTCCACCCTCTCGCTGTCGACCGATGGCGAGGGTGGGACGGTGCTCGTGCAGGACGATCCCCGTCCGCACAGGCTCCGCATCGGGCTGTACCGCTGGGATGAGGGCCGTCTCGTCCGCGGGGGCCAGGTATCCGTCGACATCGCCGAGGAGCGGACTCCGATCGAGCTGCCCGAGGCCGACCTCGTGCTGCTGAACGATGACGACCTCACCTATGCGAAGGTGCGGCTCGACGAGCGCTCTCTCACCACGGTGGAGGAGTCGCTGTCGTCGATCGACGATCCCCTCGCCCGTGCGCTGGTGTGGTCTGCGCTGTGGAACGCGACGCGCGACGGGGAGATGGATGCCGCGCGGTACGTGGGCATCGTCCGTGCGCACGCGCCGTCGGAGTCCAACATCGGACTGCTCGCGGGGATCCTGCCCAACGCCATGTTCGCGCTGCGCCACTACGTCGCCGACAGGGCACGCGAACGGGAGCAGAGGGCCTGGACCGAAGCGACCTGGTCGGCGCTGCACGACGCAGAGTCCGGGAGCGATGCTCAGCTCTCCTGGGCGCGGGCGCTGGCCACGGCGTCGTCCTTCGACGATGTGCACCATGAGGGGGTGCGGTCGCTCCTCGACGGCGATGCGCCGGACGGGCTGATCGTCGATCCCGATCTGCGGTGGCAGCTGCTGACCGCGCTGTCGGCCACCGGGCATGCCACGACCGAGGAGATCGCGTCAGAACTGCAGCGCGACGACACGGGCAGCGGACGCACGGCCGCGCGACGTGCACTGGCGTCCCGGCCGGAGCCGTCGGTCAGGGCGGCGGCGTGGGATTCGGCGTGGAACGACCTCTCGCTCAGCAACGACCACCTCGACGCGGAGATCGGCGGCTTCCGCGCGGGCGGTCGCAGAGACCTCGTCGCCCCGTTCGATGGGGAGTACTTCGAGCGCATCCGCGACGTCTGGCGCACACGCAGCATCGAGCTCGCGCAGAGGCTGGTCGTCGGGCTGTTCCCGGCGGCGGACTCGGTCGATCTCGTCGACGGCTGGCTGGCCGACAACGACGACGCAGCGGCGGCGCTGCGGCGGATCGTGGTGGAGCAGCGCGACCACCTCGCCCGCGACCTGCGGGTGCGTGCGGCGCAGTCCTAGCATCCGCCAGGCGACTCAGCCGAGGGCGAGCTCGTCGGCCGTGCTCCGGCCGGCCAGGAGGTAGTCGGGGCGGTCATCGCTCTGGGTGAGCAGAACGAGTGCGATGTACGCCGCCCAGGCCCGCGCCCTGGTCCAGGTCGCGTCGTCGTAGCGATCGTCGGTCGAGGTGCGGAACGCCGCGCGGCCGTCGCTGTCGAACAGCATCCACGCGGCGGCGAGATCGTAGGCGGGATCGCCCGCGGTGACGTCGCCGAAGTCGATGAGCGCCACGAGACCGTCATCGTCGACGACCACGTTGCCGGGATGCAGGTCGCCGTGTATCCAGACCCGCTCCGTGCTCGTCGGCGCGGCCAGCCCCGCGTCCCAGACGGTGCGCAGGGCGGGGTGCTCGGACACGCGTGCGAGCCGGGGACGCATCGCGTCCTCCCGCAGCGAGAGCGGACCGCCGCGGAACGGGTTGAGCGGCGCGTCCGCGGGCGCCGGCACGTGCAAGGCGCCCAGGGCGCGGGCCAGCCTCGACGCCCACCGGGAGTTGTCCGCCCGCGGCAGTCCGAGCGCCGTCGTCCCGTCGATCCAGGGGACCACCGACCACGGCCAGGGGAATCGATCGCTCGGCCTCCCCGCGACGACGGGCACGGGGCTCCGCACGCCGTGACGGGCGAGCCGGGGGCCGATGTGGGGCAGAGCCCTCTGCTCGTGAGCGATCAACGGCACGGCGAGCTCACGGCGCGGCACCCGCACGACGAGGGCATCGCCGAGCCGCCAGATCGCGTTGTCCCAGCCGTCGGCGACGCGACGCAGCGGGAGGTCGGCGAGTTCCGGCGACGCCAGTCTCAGGAGATCGCGGATGCCGAGCTCATCGAGCGCGTGCTCGGCGGCGGGGGAGTCCGCCATGATCAGAGGTCGATGGCGTCGCCGGGCTCCAGGGCGAAGAACTCGCCTCCGCCCTGCTCCGTCGCCCACTGCAGGCGCTGGCGATGCATCGTCTTGCCGGCCACGGAGAGCGTCATGTCGTGCGTGCCGAAGGCGCGACGCGGCGCGACCGCGAGCACGAAGTCGATCGCCTCGCCGATCTTGAGCCACGGGGCGCCCAACGGCGCGGCGAGGGTGTCGACCGTGATGCCCTCCGGCACGGCGTAGGAGTCTCCGGGATAGTAGAGCTCGTCGTCGACGAGCACGCCGACGTTCTCCACGACGGGGATCGAGGAGTGGATGATCTCGTGGACGCCGCCGAAGAACCGCAACCGGAAGCCTCCGGCCTGCACGGTGTCGCCTGGGGCGACCACGGTGATCTCGTAGCCCTCCGCGGCGCGGGCGACGGCGGACGGCGCGAAGATCGGAGTGCCGGGCACGGCGCGGAGGATCCGGTCGAGATGCTCCGGTGTCCAGTGGTCGGGATGCTCGTGGGTGAGCACGACGGCGACGACGTCCTGCAGATCATCGAGCGGGCGGGTGAACGAGCCCGGATCGATCAACAGCGTCTCTCCGCCCTGATCGATGCGGAGGCTGGCATGTTCGAACTTGGTGACGCGCATGGGTCGAGTCAACTCCTGAATCCGCACGGAGGCAAACCCTGTGCGTCGACATGCGCCACGCCCGGGATCCTCGGGGGAACGGGCTCGATTTGGCTGCACGAGAATCGCCATGGCATACTTGAACAGTTGTCGCGGAACGGACAAGGTTCTGCAAGACGGCCCCATCGTATAGCGGCCTAGTACGCCGCCCTCTCACGGCGGTAACGCGGGTTCGAATCCCGCTGGGGTCACACAACACACGAAAGCCCCCGGTCTTCCGGGGGCTTTCGTCGTTCCCGGGTGGCGCTGCCTTCGCGTCAGCTGCGGGAGCCGGTCAGCCAGAGCGCGAGGGCCGTGCAGACCAGGGCGAGCGCCGCGAGCGGGAAGTCGAGGCCGTAGGCGGTGATCGCGATCACCGGCGCGATGAAGAGCAGCACGGCCGCGGTGGTCGCGCCGCCGGCGGGGAAGCGGGGGAGGCCGGGAGCAGGCGCTCGTTCGAATCTCACCAGCCACAACGACAGCAGCCACACGGCTCCGAGCACGACCACCAGGAACACGGGTCGTGTCCACCACCACACGGCGCTGCCTGGCGCCGGCATGGGCAGCGGGAGCAGCAACTCGACCCCGATGAGCACCATGATCATCGGCAGGTGCCAGAGATAGATCGTCATCAGCCGGGACCCGATGAGGAACACCGCACCCTGGGCGACTCTCGTGCTCATCAGCGCGGTCAGCGGGCGGTGGAGCAGCGTGAGCGCCGCAGCCTGGATCACCGCGAGCACGGCCATCGTCGCGGTCGGCGGCCACTGGTTCGAGAGCATGTTCCACGAGTAGCCACCCGTCGAGACCAGCGCCCAGAGCGCCAGGTAGCCCCCGGCGACGATGCCGGTGAGCTGCCACCACGAGCGTCGGGCGAACCATCCGTCGAAGAGGGCGAACCCCACCTGCTGGGCGAACAGCCAGATGACCACGATGTTGGGGATGCCGAAGAGCTGCTGGCCGAGTCCGTATCCGGTGGGCGGCACCGAGGGGACGCCCCAGAACCCGCCGACCACGACGAATCGGAAGGCGTCGACGAGGAGGCCCGCAGCCAGCAGCCCGAGGAGCACCCATCCGCCGAATCGGGCATGCAGGCGCATCATCGCGGGCGCCGCCGCCTGCACGATCATGTACGCGGCGAGGAACCAGAGCGGCGAACCGACGCCGATCGCGATGGTGTCGACGAGCGCCGGATCGAGGGGGAGCAGGCGCGCGACACCGAGTGCGACCGTGAAGAACACGAACAGGGGGAGGGCGGGGCGCGCGAGCCTGACGAGCCGCACCCGCACGAAGGCATCGGCGGAGTCGCCGCGCGCGACGGCGGACCGCCATCCGGCGCACGCCGCGTACCCGCCCACGACGAAGAACAGCGGCATGATGTTCGCGATCCACGACGCGCCGATGAACCAGGGCTGCGCCTCGACGGTCCGTTCGATGAGCAGGCTGCCGTCCGCGGCCATCCCGACTCCGGTGAACAGGATGTGCACGAAGACGACGAGCACCACGCAGGCGACCCTCGCGAGGTCGAGCGTCAGGTCGCGCCCGGCGGGGACCGCGCGGGCAGGGGAGTCGATGGCGGCGCTGCTCATGCCGATGACTCTATCCGCGGCGCGGCGGCTCCCCGGTACCGTCGCCGCCGGATGCGGGGGACCGGTCCTCCGGTGCACGCAACGACATCGCACGGAACATCGGGTTGCGCAGAGGCGCGATCATGAGCACCATCATGGCGCCGCCGAACAGCGCGAACGGCGCCCAGATCGCGGTCGCCGACGCCAGTGCGCCGAACGCCGCCATCGCGAGCGGCATGAGGCAGTCGTCGCCGAGCCGGGTGAGCGCGCCCATGCGACCGAGGTATGCCGTGTCAACGGTGGCCGAGAAGGTCGCGCTGAGCAGCACGGAGGCGTACCCCGCGGAACAGCCGATGACGAACGCCGCGGTCGCCACCGACCAGATCGGGCCGAGTCCCAGAGCGACGATGGCTGCGCCCTGCGCGACGAGCGCCCAGAATCCGGCCAGAGCCTCACGTCGTGGTCGCCATCGCACGACCGACAGGGCGCCCAGGGCGGCGCCGAGGCCGAGCAGCGCCTCGAAGAGCCCGACCGATTGCGCGCCCCAGCCCTCGGAGTGTGCACGGAGCGCGAGCCCGATGCCCACCGCAGGGCCGACTGCCAGATTGAGGCCGGAGAGGGCGATCACCAGCGTGCGGGTCGTCGGCGTGTCGCGGAGGTGGGCGAAGCCGCTGCGGATGCCGCGCAGCGCGGACTCCTTCGGGGCGCGGTCGAGCCGGAAGCGCGGCCGCAGCCAGATCGCGATGAAGGCGATCACCAGCGCGAAGGTGAGGGCGTTGGCGGTGGCGGCGCCGCCCAGCCCGGCGTACGCCACGAGCACCCCTCCCGCCGCGGACCCGGCCATCGCGCCGAGTCGCGACGCCGTCTGCGCGACGGCGCCGTACGACGGCAGATCCGAGGCCCGCACGAGTTGGCGCGCGATCGTGCCCGCCGACGGCTCGTAGAAGGCGTCGCAGACGCCGAAGGCGACGGCCGCGACGAGCAGCACTGAGATCGAGGGCGTCGCGGCGAGCGTCCAGAGCGCGACGGAGACCAGGACCCCGACGCGGACGGCGTTGAAGAGCAGCATGACCCGACGCGGCTCGGCGCGATCGGCCAGTACGCCGCCGAAGAGCAGCACGGCGGCGCGGGGGACGGTTCCCGCGGCGACGACCAGTCCGGCGACCGCGGGCGTCGCGACCTGCACAGCCGTCCATGCGAGGGCGATGCTCCACAGCGCATCCCCGGCATCCGACAGCGCCTTGACGGTGATCCACGCGTGCACGAGACGGTCACGGCGGAAGGCGGGAGGGTCGTGGAGCAGCACGGGTTCGGCGGCGGCCATCACGGCTCCATGGGGAAGGCGTGGGCGAAGAAGAAGATCGGGGTGCGCTCCTGGCCGTCGTCGAGATCGATCGAGTCCTGCCACTCGCGGAGCGTGGCGAGGAGCCGGGCCGAGAGATCGCGCAGCTCGTCGGGCGACGCCCACGCGGTCGTCTCCGTGTTGGAGGCGTCGTACGCTGCGACCGCCGGATCCCCGTGCCGTCGGTGCCACCGCTGCAGCCGTTCGATCTGCATCCTGATGCCCTGACGCTGTGCCTCCCTGGCGAGCAAGGCGTCGGCGGGCGAGTCGGCGTAGTCCTCGGCCGACCACGTCATGCCCCGCCGCGCAAGCCGCCACCAGCTCGTGCGTCGGTCTCCGTGCGGGTCCTCGGCACGTTCGACGACGCCCGCGCGCTCCAGCATCCGCAGGTGGTGGCTGATGCTGCCCACCTGGCTGTCCAGCGACCGCGCGAGCGCCGTGACCTGCGAGGTGCCGTACAGCAGGAGGTAGTCATGGATGCGCCGGCGCAGGGGGTGGTGCACGGCGGTGATCACGGAGATGTCTTCCACGAGCAGCAACGCTATGGCCGCGGCGCAGATCGCACAAGAGTTCTTGTATACCCCGGAAAATCAACGGAAGAGCCGCCCCGATGTGCGTGGGGCGGCTCTTCCGCGTCGACGGGTTCAGTCCTCGGAGGGCGCGGGAACCGACGTGTCCGAGGAGGTGCGGGATGCCCGTGCTCCGCGCCGCGCGCGATGGACCAGCCAGATCACGAGCACGACGGCCGTGGCGACGCCGAGCCAGGGGAGGATGAAACCGACCGCGACGACGAGGGCGTTCAGCGAGACGATCAGGCCGTTCCATCCGGCGGCGATCCCGTCGCCGAAACCCGCGGGATCGGCGGACGCCTGCGGAGCGGGGCGGGTGAGCTGCACCTGCAGCGTCGACATGGCCACCTGGTCCTCGAGGGAGGCGAGCTGCTGCTCGTACGACTCCAACTGTGCCTGCCTGTCGGTGAGAGCGACCTCGGCCTCGATGAGGTCCGAGACGCTCGCCGACTGCGCGACCAGCTCGGTGAGCCGCTGCACGGACGTCTTGGTCGCGTCGACACGGGCGCGGAGGTCGACCGCGGTCGAGGTGACGTCCTGCTTCGACACGGACGACGAGAGCACCTCTCCGGAGTCGGCGAGCGCATCCATGACGGCGGTCAGGTCGGCCGACGGCACGCGGATGCTGATCCATCCGTATCCGGGGTCGGCCGGCGCCGGCATCGTCGTGCCGTCCACGGCGAGCGCCTTGCCGACCTCCGTGCTCTCCACGTAGCCGCCGTGCTCCGCGGCCAGCGCCGTGATGGCATCCGCGGCTTTGGCGACATCCTTCACCTCGAGCGTGGCGTTCGCGGTGGACACGATCTCCCTGCCGCTCTCGGGCGCGGACTGCACCGCTCCGTCGCTCAGGGCTCCCGGGGCGATCTCGGTCGTGCCCGCCGGCGGACCGCCCTTGCTCGTGTCGGCGACGCCTCCGCCGTCGTACACGACGCCACCGCCGCCTGCGGTGCTCATCACACCGCCACCGCCACCGCCGACCGCACCGAGGATGGGCGGCGTCACGAGCACGCCGACGGCGAAGGCCGCGGCGACTCCGGCTCCGGTGAGCCAGCGGCGTCTGCGGGCGCGGGACCGCGCGGTGGAGCGCCCCGTCGCCGGACGGTCGCTCTCGATCTCCGCGAACACGGCGTTCTCGATGCGCGCGATCGCGGCGGGGGACAGCTCGGGCAGTTCGGGCAGCTCGTCGGGGGTGGGGGTCTGGTCGTTCATGCGTCGCTCGCTTCCTTGACGGCACCGCGCAATTGCGTGCGCACTCGCGAGAGACGGTTCCGGACCACCGCGTGGGTCACGCCGAGCTCCTCGGCAGCCGCCTGATAGGCGTACCCCTCCGCGGCGCAGAGCCGGAAGATCTCCCGGTCCAGCTCGCTCAGGGTCCCCACCTCGCGGGCGATCCGCTCGGCCAGCGCCGAGGTGATCACCTGGTCTTCGACGCTCACCGTGCCGGGGAGCGTCTCGTCGAGGGCGTCGGCGGTGTGCGCCTGGTCCCGTCGCCGCTGCCGCAGGCGATTCGCCGCCTGGAAGCGGCAGATCGTCGCCAGCCACGGCAGGATCGACTCGCCCTGCAGTTCGAAACCGGTGAGCTTGCGCCACGCGGTCACGAAGGTCTCCTGGGTCACGTCCTCGGCGTCGACGGCGGAGCCGAGGATGCCGTGGGCGATCCAGTAGACCGGACGGACGTAGGCGCGGTACAGCTCGCGGAAGGCGCTCTCGTCACCCGCCGCGGCCTGAGCCGCCCACTTCTGATCGCTCGTCTGCACGGGAATCCTGTTCCGTTCGATGTCTCTCATCCGGGAAGTGTCGGATCGAGCCTCATCGTCTCAGAGTCAGTGCTCGCTGTCCCGGAGTCAGTGCTCGCTGTGGTGCTCGGCGTGCTCCGCCTCGTGACGGGCGCGCTTCTCCTCGTGCCGGGCGTCGCGCTGCACCTCGTGATGCGCGGCACGCGCCGCGCTCTGGGACATCTTGTCGATCCAGGCGAGGGCGAGTGCGGAGAAGATGAACACGACGTGGATGACGACCTGCCAGAGCACACCGGTCGGGGTGTACTTCTCGGGGCCGTGGCTGATGCCCGTCTCGCTCATGCCGCCGACCTCGATGAAGGTCTTGAGCAGATGGATCGAGGAGATGCCGATGATGGCCATCGCGAGCTTGACCTTGAGCACGTTCGCGTTGACGTGGGAGAGCCACTCGGGCTGGTCGGGGTGGCCGTTGACGTTGATGCGGGAGACGAAGGTCTCGTAGCCCCCGATGATCACCATGATCAGCAGGTTCGCGATCATGACCACGTCGATGAGGCCGAGCACGGAGAGCATGATCACGGACTCCTTGAGGTCACCGGGGTGGAGCACCACCTCGGTGATCAGGTGCCAGAGCTCGATCATGAAGACGACGACGTAGACGAGCTGCGCGACGATCAGGCCGATGTAGAGCGGGGCCTGCAGCCAGCGGCTGACGAAGATGAGCGAGCCGATGGAGCGGGCCCAGGGGTTGCGGACGGTGGCGTCGAGGGGCGTAGTTCCAGAATTCTGCGAGGTCACGTCGACCATTTCACCACGGGGCTTCCGCTCCGGTAGAATCAATTCCGCGAAGGGGAGTATCCCATTTCCGCGCGCATCGTCATCACGAGCACCGTCATCGTTGCTCCGGGCGCGCGACGCACTCCGGTGCGGGGGAGAGACTTTCGGATTCCTCCGACCCCTTCGAAAGGTGCCGTGCGCGCGTGAACATCCCCATCTGGTTCGAGATCGGCTCCCTGGTCGTCCTCGTCCTCATCCTGATCGGCGATCTGCTGCTGATCCGACTCCGTCCGCACATCCCGTCGACCAAGGAGTCGACGCTCTGGGTCGTCTTCTACGTCGCGCTCGCGCTGGTGTTCGCCGGACTGCTGTACTTCTTCGCGGGCGGTCAGTTCGCCGGCGAGTTCCTCACCGGCTGGGCTCTCGAGTACAGCCTGTCGATCGACAACCTGTTCGTCTTCGTGCTGATCATGGCGCAGTTCTCCGTGCCGCGCAGACTGCAGCAGCAGGTGCTCATGGTGGGCATCATCATCGCCCTGGTGCTGCGAGGACTCTTCATCCTGCTGGGCGTCGCGATCATCGAGAACTTCTCGCCGGTGTTCTACATCTTCGGCGCGTTCCTCATCTGGACCGCGATCCGCCAGGCGATGCCGGACGGATCGCACGACGACGAGGTGCAGCGCGAGAACTTCATCGTGCGTCTCCTGCGCCGTCGCATCGACATCAGCGACGACTACGACGACAACAAGCTGCGCACCGTCGTCGACGGCAAGAAGGCGTGGACGCCGATGCTCATCGTCTTCGTGGCGATCGGCGTGACGGACTTGATGTTCGCGATCGACTCGATCCCCGCGATCTTCAGCATCACGCACAACAGCTTCCTCGTCTTCACGGCGAACATCTTCGCCCTGATGGGGCTGCGTCAGCTCTACTTCCTGCTCGGAGACCTGCTCGACCGTCTGCGCTACCTGCACTACGGCATCGCCGTCATCCTCGGTTTCATCGGCATCAAGCTCGTGCTGCACGCCATGCACGTCAACGAGCTGCCCTTCATCAACGGCGGCGAGCCGATCGAGTGGGCGCCCGACATCCCCATCTGGCTCTCGCTGACGGTGATCCTCGTGTCGATGGTCGGCGCGACGATCGCCAGCCTGATCGCCTCCTCGCGCGAGAAGCGCATCGAGAGGAAAGCCGCCGTCACCGAGTGACGACCGCGGCGGACCTGCGCGTCAGAAGGCGCGCAGGTTCGCCTGCAGGCCGCCGTCGACGTACTCGCGGCGCAGGATGCCGCGGCGGCGCAGCACGGGCACGAGCTCGTCGAGCGTGCGGTGCAGGGTGACGGGGTGGAAGTCGCCCCACAGCAGCACACCGTCGTTGCCCCACTCGCCGAGCTCCTCGACGAGGTCGGCGAACTCCTCGGCGGTGCCGACGAAGCCGCTGCGATCCGTGATGCGGCCGGCACGTGCGAGGGCCGAGAGGTGGGCCCTCAGCGGCGCATCCTCGCCCCGGTCGCCGATGAGGCGCTGGATGCTGCCCCGGCTGACATGCGCGCCGAACACCGAGAGGTCGAGCGGTCGATCGAGGTCGAGCGCCGTGAGATCGGTCTCCAGGTCGCTGGACTGCTTGCGCGCGATCTGCACGAGGGCGGCGTCGTCGGGATGGGCGGATGCGGCCACGATGCGGTCGGCCTCCTCGGCGGAGGAGGTGATGACAGGGTGGATGGCGAAGAGGATCTTGATGTCGTCCTCGGTGCGACCCGCCGCGATCGCGGCGTCGTGGATCTTCGCGCGGTAGGCGCGGACAGAGGCCTCGTGCAGAGGGGCGAGTGCGAGTTGCACGTCGGAGTTCGCTCCGGCGAATCCGAGCCCGCGGCCGGAGCCGCCGGGGGAGACGATCGCCGGATCGCCGGACGGGAACGGCAGGGCGTTGAGCGGGCCGTCGAACGCGAAGTACTCGCCCCGGTGCCGCACGGGGCGGAGCTTCGTACCGTCGGCGTAGACGTCGGTCGCACGATCCGCGACGAGCGCGCCATCGTCCCAACTGCGCCACAGCGAGCGGATGCCGGAGAGCCATTCCTCCGCGCGGTCGTACGCCTCGTCGTGGCCGAGCTGGGCGGCATCGGAGAAATGGCGGGCGCTCCCCGTGTCGGTCACGACGTTCAGTCCCAGGCGGTGCGCGCTGAGGTGCTGCAGGGTCGCGAACTGCCGGGCGGCCGTGTAGGGCAGGTAGGCGGCCGGGTTCACCGTCGGCACGACGCCGAGATGCCGCGTGGCCTGGAAGAGGTAGGGGGCGAGCAGCAGCGGGTCGTGCTTGGGGCCGCCGAACGCGTGCCTGACGCGCAGGTCGATCGTCTCGGCGGAGCCGAGCGACGGGGCGTCCTCGATGATCACCAGGTCGAACCCGGCCTGCTCCAGGGTGCGTGCGGCCTCCCGGTAGATCTCGGGACGGGTCCAGTCGTAGTCCCAGTCCAGCGACGGGTACCCCCAGCCCTGCGGGCCGAAGCCCCTGGCGAGGAACCAGCCGAAGTGCTGCGGCTTCGTCATGCGACGGCCTCCGGCACCGCGGTCAGCACCCGGGACAGGTCGGCGATGAGATCGTCGACGCTCTCGATGCCGATGGAGAGGCGGAGCGTGCCCGGCCGCACGCCGAGCACGTCGCGCTCCGCGTCGGTGCGGAAGGCGTGGCTGGTCGTGCCGGGGTGTAGCACGAGGGAGCGGACGTCGCCGATGTGCGTCATGTGCGTGAACACCTGCACGCTCTCCACGAATCGGCGGGCGGCCTCGAGACCGCCGCGCAGCGTGAACGTGAAGATGGATCCGAAACCGCCGGAGAGGTAGCGGACCGCCTTCTCGTGATCGGGGTGGGACTCCAGGCCGGCGTAGTCGACGCTCTCCACGGCATCCTGCGCGGCGAGCCAGCGGGCGACCTCCAGGGCGTTGCGCGACTGCCTCTCGACGCGCAGGGCGAGCGTCTCCGCGCCCTGGCCGATGAGGAAGGCGTTCAGCGGAGACGGCGAGGCGCCGAACCGCGGCGCGACCGACTCGCGGGCGTAGGCGATGCGTGCGCGCCCGCCGTGACGGTCGACGACGCTCGGCAGGCCGCCGCGACCGGGGAGCACGAGGTGCGGCGCGTTGTGGCCGGCGCGGGAGGCGTCGAAGCGGCCGTCGTCGACGATGACGCCGCCGAGGACCGACCCGTGACCGGCGAGGAACTTGGATGCGGAGTGCACCACGATCGCCGCGCCGTGCTCGAGGGGGCGCAGAAGGTAGGGGGTCGCGAGGGTGTTGTCCACGATGAGCGGGATCGCGAACTCGTCGCCGACGCCGGCGATCGCCGCGACGTCGAGGATGTCGTTGCGCGCATTCGCGATCGACTCGGCGAACAGCGCGCGCGTGTTCGGTCGGATCTCGGCGCGCCAGGCGTCGGGGTCGGCGATGTCGTCGACGAACGACGTCTCGATGCCGAGACGCGTGAGGTTGTCGAGCAGGAGGCCTCGGGTGCCCTCGTAGATGTGGGTGGAGGACACGATGTGGTCGCCCGCTCCGGCGACGGTGAGCAGGGCGGTTGCGACGGCGGCCTGCCCACTGGCCAGCAGCACGGCGTCTGCGCCCGATTCGAGGGCGGCGAGCTGGCGCTCGACGGCGTGCACGGTGGGGTTGCCCGTGCGGGTGTACCCGAACCCGGCGCCGGTGCCGAAGTGCCCGGCGGCGTGGTCGAAGTCGTCGAACTCGAAGCCGGCCGTCAGGTAGATCGGGGTGGCGCGAGAGGATGCCGGCTCCTGACCGCGACCGGCGTGGACGGCGCGGGTGAGGAAGCTCGTGGTGTCGACGGTCATGCTGGTGCCTCTCGATGGTGCGGGTCCCAGTAGCGTGTCACGGCGGCGAATCGTGCGCCGAAGCGGTGGTAACCTGACGTCATGCGGACCGTGCTCCTTCTTAGCGGCCGCGACGAGACCTCGTTCTGAGCCCCTCCTCGTCGCGGAGTCCACTGTGGGCCGAACCGCCAGCTTCAGGAGACACGCAATGAACACCTCTTCACCCGACGCCGCTTCCGCACGCACGAGGACCCTCGCCGAGAAGGTCTGGGACGACCACCTCGTCGTCAAGGGCGAGAACGGCGAGCCCGACCTCATCTACATCGACCTGCACCTGGTGCACGAGGTCACCAGTCCGCAGGCCTTCGACGGTCTGCGCACCGAGGGTCGGCCGCTGCGCCGGCTCGACCTCACGATCGCGACCGAGGACCACAACACGCCGACCTGGGAGATCGACAAGCCGATCGCCGATCTCACCAGCCGCACGCAGATCGAGACGCTGCGCCGCAACGCCGAGGAGTTCGGCGTGCGCCTGCACTCGCTCGGCGACGCGGAGCAGGGCATCGTGCACGTCGTCGGCCCTCAGCTGGGACTCACCATGCCCGGCATCACGGTGGTGTGCGGCGACTCGCACACCTCCACCCACGGTGCGTTCGGCGCGATGGCCTTCGGCATCGGCACCAGCGAGGTCGAGCACGTGATGGCCACGCAGACGCTGCCGCTCAAGCCCTTCAAGACGATGGCGATCAACGTCGAGGGCACGCTGCGCCCCGGCGTCACGGCCAAGGACATCATCCTCGCCGTGATCGCCAAGATCGGGACCGGCGGCGGTCAGGGCTACGTCCTGGAGTACCGCGGCAGCGCGATCCGTGCGCTCTCCATGGAGGGCCGCATGACGATCTGCAACATGTCGATCGAGGCGGGCGCTCGGGCAGGGATGGTAGCGCCCGACGAGACGACCTTCGCCTACGTCAAGGACAAGCCGCACGCGCCGAAGGGCCAGGACTGGGAGGACGCCGTCGCCTACTGGCGCACCCTCCCCACCGACGAGGGGGCTGCGTTCGACGCCGAGGTCTTCATCGACGCCGACGAGCTCGAGCCGTTCGTGACCTGGGGCACCAATCCCGGTCAGGGAAGCTCGCTGTCGTCGTCGGTGCCCGACCCCGCCGCGATCGCGGATCCGAACGAACGCGCCGCCGCCGAGCGCGCGCTGGAGTACATGGACCTGACCCCGGGCACGCCCCTCAAGGAGGTGCCGGTGGACGCCGTGTTCATGGGCTCCTGCACGAACAGCCGCATCGAGGACCTTCGTGCCTTCGCCTCGATCATCGAGGGCAAGAAGAAGGCCGACGGCGTGCGCGTCATGGTCGTCCCCGGCTCGGCGCGCGTGCGCATCGAGGCCGAGGCCGAGGGCCTCGACAAGATCATCACGGACTTCGGCGCGGAGTGGCGGTTCGCCGGATGCTCGATGTGCCTCGGCATGAACCCCGACCAGCTCGCACCGGGGGAGCGCTGCGCCTCCACCTCGAACCGCAACTTCGAGGGCCGGCAGGGCAAGGGCGGCAGGACGCACCTGGTCTCGCCGCTCGTGGCGGCGGCGACCGCGATCCGCGGAACCCTGTCGAGTCCGAGCGATCTGAACGAGACGGCGGAGGTCTGATCATGGAGAAGTTCACCACGCACACCGGCATCGCCGCTCCACTGAAGCGGTCGAACGTCGACACCGACCAGATCATCCCCGCGGTGTTCCTCAAGCGGGTCACCAAGACCGGCTTCGACGACGCGCTCTTCCACGCGTGGCGCCAGGACCCGGAGTTCGTGCTCAACCAGGAGCCGTTCCAGGGCGCGTCCGTGCTCGTCGCCGGACCGGACTTCGGCACCGGTTCCAGCCGCGAGCACGCCGTCTGGGCCCTGCGCGACTTCGGATTCAAGGTCGTGCTGAGCCCGCGGTTCGCGGACATCTTCCGCGGGAACTCCGGCAAGCAGGGACTGCTCGCGGCCACGATCTCCGAGGAGGACCTGGAGCGGATCTGGGCGGAGATCGACCGGAAGCCCGGCGCCGAGATCACCGTGAACCTCGAGGACCGTGTCGCGTCGATCGGCGACGTCCAGGCCGACATCGGGATCGACGATTACACTAGATGGCGGCTCCTCGAAGGGCTCGACGACATCGGGCTCACGCTGCGCAACGAAGACAAGATCGCGCAGTTCGAGGCTCGACGCGAGTCGTGGCGGCCTCGAACCCTCCCCGTTCAGTGACACGGAAGGGGGCGGGCGAGCCAGGGGCAAACCCGCCCCCGAACACCGTGGAATGAAGTGAGGCTCCGAATGACGACACCCGTGCGCGATGCTCTTCCGGACGGAGCCCCCGCTCTCACCGGAGACGTCCTCGCCATCCGCGGAGGACGCCCGCTGCGCGGCCGCGTCGATGTCAAGGGCGCGAAGAACCTCGCCACCAAGGCGATGGTCGCGACGCTCCTCGGCGAGACGGCGAGCACTCTGCGCGACGTCCCCGACCTCAGCGACGTCGCCGTCGTACGCTCCCTCCTCGAGGTCCACGGCGTCCGCGTCGAGCCGGGCGATGAGCCGGGCTCACTGGTGTTCGACCCCAGCGGCGTCGAGTCCGCGCACTTCGAGGAGATCGACGCCCACGCCGGCGCCTCCCGCATCCCGATCCTGTTCTGCGGTCCGCTGCTGCACCGGCTCGGCCAGGCGTTCATCCCCGACCTCGGCGGCTGCCGCATCGGCGACCGCCCCATCGACTTCCACCTCGACGCGCTGCGCAAGTTCGGCGCCGTCGTCGAGAAGCTCCCCAGCGGCATCCGCCTGTCGACGCCGAACGGCCGTCTGCACGGGGCCAACATCCACCTCCCGTACCCGAGCGTCGGGGCGACCGAGCAGGTGCTGCTCACCGCCGTCCGCGCCGAGGGCACGACGGAGCTGCGCAACGCGGCCATCGAGCCGGAGATCATGGACCTGATCGCCGTGCTGCAGAAGATGG
>JBEBQG010000004.1:0-393671 GCA_040395495.1 Microbacterium hydrocarbonoxydans
ACGCCCAGCGATGACATTCGCCCTGCACGCCTCCGGTGCAGCCAAGATCGCGATCGACGAGACGGTCCCCGCTCTCGTCCACGATCTGGTCGCCTCCCGGATCACCGGCGGCGACGCCGAGCTGTGGGGTCCGGATGCCGAGGCCGAGGCGGGCATCCGCCTCGGCTGGGTCGAGGCCGTGTCGATCTCCCGCCCTCTGGTCGCGGAGATCGTCGAACTGCGTGCCGCTCTGAACGCGAAGGGCGTCACCCGAGTCGTGCTGGCCGGGATGGGCGGTTCCTCCCTCGCCCCCGAGGTCATCACCCGGACCGCCGGGGTCGACCTCACGATCCTCGACTCGACCGCGCCGGGCCAGGTGCTCGCCGCTCTCGACGACGATCTCGCACGCACGGCGCTCGTCGTGTCGTCGAAGTCGGGCTCTACGGTCGAGACCGACTCCCAGCGACGCACGTTCGAGGCGGCGTTCCGCGACCTCGGCATCGATCCGGCAGAACGCATCGTCGTGGTCACCGACCCCGGTTCGCCGCTCGACGCCTCGGCCCGAGACGCGGGGTACCGCGTGTTCAACGCCGACCCGAACGTGGGTGGCCGCTACTCGGCGCTGACCGCGTTCGGCCTCGTGCCGGCCGGTCTCGCCGGCGTCGACATCGACGAACTGCTCGATGAAGCGGAGGCCTCGCTGCTCGAGGTCGCCGTGGACTCGGCCGAGAACCCGGCGCTCCGCCTGGCCGCGGCGAGCGCCGCGACGACGCCCCGCAAGGACAAGCTCGGGCTCATCACCGACGGCACGCACATCAAGGGACTGCCCGACTGGATCGAGCAGCTCATCGCGGAGTCGACGGGCAAGGAGAGCACCGGCATCCTGCCCGTCGTCCTGCTGCCGGTCTCACCCGAGCTCGACGACGTCCCCGCCGATCTGCAGATCGTGCGCCTGGTCGACGACGCAGACGAGTTCCACCTGCGCGAGCGCCACCAGGGCGAGATCCTCGTCTCCGGCACACTCGGCGCGCAGTTCATCGTCTGGGAGTACGCGACCGCGATCGCCGGGTATCTGCTCGGCATCAACCCGTTCGACCAGCCCGACGTGGAATCCGCGAAGATCGCGGCGCGCGGACTGCTCGACGCCCGCCCAGCACCCACCGCTGCGGCGTTCGTCGAGGACGGCGTCGAGGTACGCGTCTCCGACCCCGCCCTCGCCGCCTCCGGCACCGTGGAGGGCGTGCTCGACGCGCTCTGGGCACGCCTCGCCGACGACGGGTACGTCGCGATCCAGGCCTACGTGAACCGCCTCGACCTCCCGCAGCTGCAGGGTCTCCGCGAGCTCGTCGCCGCCGATTCCGGACGACCGACGACCTTCGGCTGGGGTCCCCGCTTCCTGCACTCCACCGGTCAGTACCACAAGGGCGGACCGGCGCAGGGCGTGTTCCTGCAGATCCTGGAGAGCACGGAGGTCGACCTCGAGATCCCCGAGCGTCCGTTCACGTTCGGGCAGCTCATCCAGGCCCAGGCCGCCGGTGACGCCGGCGTCCTCGCCGAGCACGGTCGACCCGTGGTCACGCTGACGATCACGGATTCGTCGGCCGACGTGCTCACCCTTTTCGAAGCAGCCCAGAAGTAAACAGCAGGAGATCCCCCCACCCATGTCTGTTCCCATCTCGCGCGGGCACAATCCGCTGCGCGACCCCGACGACCGCCGTCTCAACCGGATCGCGGGGCCGAGTGCCCTCGTGATCTTCGGCGTCACGGGCGACCTGTCCCGCAAGAAGCTCATGCCGGCGGTGTACGACCTCGCGAACCGCGGCCTGTTGCCGCCCGGTTTCGCGCTGGTCGGCTTCGCCAGGCGCGACTGGGAGGACCAGGACTTCGCACAGGTGGTGTACGACGCCGTGAAGCAGCACGCGCGCACCCCCTTCCGCGAGGAGACGTGGCAGCAGCTGCTGCAGGGCATCCGCTTCGTCTCGGGTGAGTTCGATGACCCGGCCGCGTTCGCACGACTGCGTGAGACCGTCGACCGTCTCGACGTGGAGCGCGGGACGATGGGCAACCACGCCTTCTACCTCTCGATCCCGCCGAAGGCGTTCCCGATCGTGGCCCGTCAGCTCAAGGAGTCCGGCCTCGTCGGCGACGACGAGGGCGACGACCACTGGCGCCGCGTCG
The DNA here is from genome assembly GCA_040395495.1 of Microbacterium hydrocarbonoxydans. Taxonomy (GTDB): domain Bacteria; phylum Actinomycetota; class Actinomycetes; order Actinomycetales; family Microbacteriaceae; genus Microbacterium; species Microbacterium hydrocarbonoxydans_D. The sequence goes on from JBEBQG010000004.1 coordinate 2,158, forward strand.
TCATCGAGAAGCCGTTCGGGCACGACCTCGAGTCCGCGAGAGAGCTGAACGAGGCGCTAGAGGTGGCGTTCTCCGCCGACTCGATCTTCCGGATCGACCACTATCTCGGCAAGGAGACGGTCCAGAACATCCTCGCCCTGCGCTTCGCGAACGAGCTGTACGAGCCCATCTGGAACCGCAATTACGTCGACCACGTGCAGATCACCATGGCCGAGGACATCGGCGTGGGAGGCCGCGCCGGCTATTACGACGGCGTCGGCGCCGCCCGCGACGTCATCCAGAACCACCTGCTGCAGCTCCTCGCGCTCACCGCGATGGAGGAGCCGATCAGCCTCTCGGCCGAGCACCTGCGCGCCGAGAAGGAGAAGGTCCTCGCCGCCGTGCACGTGCCGGAGGACCTGTCGCTCGCGACCGCACGCGGACAGTACGCGGGCGGCTGGCAGGGCGGCGAGCAGGTGACCGGCTTCCTCGACGAGGAGGGCATGGACCCCGCCTCCGCGACCGAGACCTACGCGGCGATCAAGCTGGAGATCGACACCCGCCGCTGGGCCGGCGTGCCGTTCTACCTGCGCACCGGAAAACGCCTCGGACGCCGCGTCACCGAGGTGGCCGTGGTCTTCAAGCGCGCCCCCGAGCACCTGTTCGGACGCTCCAACGCCTCCGAGCTCGGACAGAACGCACTGGTGATCCGCGTGCAGCCCGACGAGGGCGTGACGATCCGCTTCGGCTCGAAGGTGCCGGGCAACGGCACCAACGTGCGGGACGTGACGATGGACTTCGGCTACGGACACGCCTTCACCGAGGCGAGCCCGGAGGCGTACGAGCGCCTGATCCTCGACGTGCTCCTCGGCGATCCGCCTCTCTTCCCCCGGCACGAGGAGGTCGAGCTGTCCTGGAAGATCCTCGACCCCGTCGAGAAGTTCTGGGCTGCCGAGGGCGGCCCCGTCGAGCAGTACGCACCCGGATCCTGGGGCCCGGCATCCGCCGACGCCCTGTTGGCCCGCGACGGACGAGTCTGGAGACGACCGTGATCATCGACCTTCCCGACACGACCGTCAGCCAGGTCGCGAAGAACCTCGTCAAGGCGCGCGAGGAGGGCGGCGTCGTCGCCCTCGGCCGCGTGCTGACCCTCGTCATCTCGGCACGCAACGGCGTGGCTGAGGCCGCCATCGACGCCGCGAACGACGCATCCCGCGAGCATCCGATGCGGGTGATCGTGCTCACCACCGGAGACGGCGAGGCACGCCTGGACGCGCAGATCCGCGTCGGCGGCGACGCCGGAGCGAGCGAGGTCGTCGTGCTGCGCGCATACGGCGCCGCGGCCAGCAACGAGGAGAGCCTCCTCACGGGCCTGCTGCTGCCGGACGCCCCCGTCGTTGCCTGGTGGCCGGAGGAGGCGCCGACCTCCCCCGCGACCTCCCCCCTCGGCCGGATCGCGCAGCGTCGGATCACGGATGCCGCGACCTCCCCGGACGTGCGCGACCGTCTCGCCCTGCTCGGCCGCACGCACGCCCCCGGCGACACCGACCTCGCCTGGACCCGTCTCACGCACTGGCGCGAGCAGCTCGCCGCCGTGCTCGACCAGCCTCCGTTCGAGGAGGTCACCGCGGCCGAGGTGCGCGGCGCTGCAGCGTCGCCGTCGACCGCTCTGCTGGCCGCATGGCTGCAGATGGCGCTCGACGTGCCCGTGCGCTGGTCGTACGAGGATCCGGAGCACTGGCAGGAGGGCATCAAGTCGGTGCGCCTGACCCGCGCCTCCGGCGACATCCTGCTGGAGCGTCCCGCCCCTGGCGTGGCCGTGCTCACCCAGCCGGACCAGCCGGACCACGACCTGCACCTGCCGCGCCGCACGCTGCGTGAGTGCCTCGCCGAGGAGCTGCGACGGCTCGACCCCGACGTCCTGTACGGTCGAGTCATCACCGAGGGCTGGGAGAAGCTGGGTCCGCCCGAGACAGGAGCATGATGTCGATGCAGACAGCGTCCACCGAGAAGCGGGTCGTGGTGGAGTCCACTCCGGCGGCGCTCGCGGCGCGGGTGGCGGATCGGTTCCTCACCCGTCTGCGGGCGCGAACGCGCAACGGCCGCATCGCCCACGTCGCCCTGACCGGCGGATCCATGGGCGGGGCGGTGCTGCGTGCCACGGCCGAGAACCCGCGATCCGCGGACCTCGACTGGTCGCTCGTGCATTTCTGGTGGGGCGACGAGAGGTTCGTGCCTCGCGCCGATGCCGATCGCAACGCGCTGCAGTCGCGGCAGGCTCTGCTCGATCACATCCCGGTGCCCGCCGCCAACATCCATGAGATCGCCGCCTCCGACAGCGGCCTCGGTCTCGATCAGGCGGCCCAGGAGTACGCCGCCGAGCTCGCTCGCTTCGGCACCGACGAGCACCCCTGGCCCTCGTTCGCGGTGTGCTTCCTCGGCGTCGGCCCCGACGGTCACATCGCGTCGCTCTTCCCCGACCGCGCGGAGGTGACCGTCACCGATGCCGCAGCCCTCCCCGTGCGCGACTCCCCCAAGCCGCCGCCCGAGCGCGTCACCCTGACGCGCCCCGTGCTGAACTCGTCGAAGCGGGTGTGGCTCGTCCTCACCGGTGCCGACAAGGCCTCGGCCCTGGGGTTGGCGCTGGCCGGTGCGAGCTACACGAGCGTGCCCGCCGCGGGCGCCAAGGGACGCAAGCGCACGATCTTCTTCGTCGACGAGGCCGCAGCCTCGGAGGTCTCGCCCGACCTCATCGACCCCTCGTACTGACGACTACCGCTGCTCCTCGGCCTCCGGGCCGGGCGTCGGGTCGCTTCCACGGGTGATGCCGAGCTCCTGGCTCTCGCTGAGCACCTGCGGATGGTACCTGGCGAGACCGACCACGCCCCACACGGCGACCGCACCGGCGATGCCGAAGATCACCAGCACCCAGCCCGGCGCCGCCGCGGCCTCGCCGAGGACCACCATGCCGATGAGCACGGCGATCAGCGGGTCGACGACGGTGAGACCGGCGATGACCAGGTCGGGCGGACCTGAGCTGTACGCCGTCTGCACGAAGTAGGCGCCGACGCCGCCGGCGGCCACGAGCGCGATCACGCACACCAGGGTGATCCACTCGAAGTTGCCGGCCTCGATGCGGTTGATGACGGCCTTGGCGAGCGTCGCGACGAAGCCGTAGAGGATGCCGGCGCCGATCACGTAGAAGAGGGCGCGCATGCGGTGGCGCAGGATGAGCCAGCATGCTCCGAGCACGATGATCACGACGAGCAGCACCGCGAGGATCGTGAACAGCTCCGTGTCGGTGATCTTCTTCTCGGTGGCGAAGAGGGCCGCGAAGGAGACGAAGAGGAAGATGCCGCCGACGCAGCACGCGATCGCCGTGATCGACTGGCGGGTGGGCGTGTGCCCGGACACCCTCGCGTTCAGGAGGGTGGTGATCACGAGGGCGATCGCCCCGAGCGGCTGCACGACGATGAGCGGGGCCTGCGAGAGCGCGGCGAGCTGGCAGATGATGGCCAGCCCCAGCATCAGCGTGCCGACGATCCACGACGGCCGCATGAGCAGGCGGCGGAGCTGGTCGAAGCTCAGACCGGTCGCACCGTCGGCACCGCTCAGTCGCTCGACCTTCTCCACTCCCCGGTGCTGGTACTGCGCACCGAGCGACATGAACACGGCGCCGGCGAGGGCCAGCGGGATGCCGAGCAGGAGTCGCGGGTTCTGGAAGACGCCGACGAGCTGGTCGCCGACATCCGTCCCGGTCATCCATGCGGTGAAGCTCACCCTACGACCCTACCTGCCGACCAGCGCGCAGTAGGGTTATGGCGTGGCCGTACTTCCGATTCGCATCATGGGCGATCCCGTCCTGCACTCCCCCGCATCCCGCGTCGACGAGATCTCCGATGAGATCCGCACCCTGGTCGCCGACATGTTCGAGACGATGGACACCGCACCCGGCGTGGGCCTCGCCGCGCCCCAGGTGGGAGTGCCGCTGCGCATCTACACATACTCCTACGTCGACGACGACGATCTGCCCTGGCGTGGTGTGCTGATCAACCCCGAGCTGTGGATGGTCCCCCTGGAGCCTGGCGAGCCCGATCCCGACCTCGAGTCCGAGGGATGTCTCTCGTTCCCCGGTGAGCGCTTCCCGCTCCGCCGGTCGGAGCGCGTGCAGGTGACCGGCACCGATCTCGACGGCTCGGAGGTCTCGATCGCCGTCGACGGCTGGCGCGCTCGCATCATGCAGCACGAGTTCGACCACCTCGACGGCATCCTCTACGTCGACCGCCTCTCCGACGGCGATTGGAAGACGGCGCAGAAGATCGCCCGAAAGCGGGGCTGGGGACGCCCCGGAGCGAGTTGGATGCCGGGCGTCGACGACCTCGAGGGCTGACTGCTGTCAGCGCACTCATAGCCTCTGTCGAGTTGCGTCACAGAATCCCGGTGGATAGCGTTTCCTAGGCAGACCTGATATTGGTCTGCGCACCAAGATTCTGGAGGGGTACTCATCATGATGAAGCTGCGCACGCGACGCGCACTGGCACTCGCCGGTTCGGCGGTGGCTCTGTCCATCGCACTGACCGGATGTAGCGCGCTCAATGGCATCCTGGGCGGGGGCTCGGGAGATGCAGACCGCGACGAGGAGACCGGTCAGGTCACCGAGAGCGCCAACATCGACATCTTCTCGCTCAAGCTCGGCGACTGCAAGATGTCCAGCAGCCAGGGCCTCGTGTCCGACGCCGACGTGGTCCCCTGCGACCAGCCGCACGACGAAGAGGTGTACTTCGAGTACACGATGCCCGACGGCGAGTACTCGGAAGAGGCCATCAACGCCGCGTCCGAGGAGCAGTGCACCGGCGACGGCTTCACGAACTTCGTGGGCATCGGCTTCAACGAGTCGGAGCTCAACGTCTACCCGCTGACCCCGACCGAGACGACCTGGAACGACTACAACGACCGTGTCATCCAGTGCATCATCTCCGACCCGGCCGGTCAGATCTCGGTGTCCCTCAAGGGCGCCGCTCGCTGATCCTCCGATCCACAGCGAAAAGGGCCCCGCCGTACGGCGGGGCCCTTTTTCGCTGTGGATCACGCGAGTTCCCGCGCACGCGGACGCCACCAGTGGGTGTCGACGACGAGCGAACCGATCTTGATCCCGATGCAGAGGCTGGCGAACACGGCGGGGGCGACGAGCACGTCGCCGAGGTCGAAGGACGCCAGCGCCACCAGCCCGACCGTGCCGGGGACGAGCAGGAGGAACGCCGGCTGGAAGGTGATGGCCGCCGGTATCGCGAAGCCCGATCGCTCCACGAGCCGGGCCAGCACGAAGAGGACGGCCGCCGTCGCGCCCGTGGCGACCGTGCTGCCCCAGAACGGGGCGAGGGCGAAGAGCACGGCGTAGGCCACGCCCATCGCCGCGATGCCGACCGCGGTGAGGCGGTAGCCTGCTCCGAACGCGAGGCTGATGCCGGTGGCCACGGCGACCACGCCCGCCCAGCCGGCAGCGACGGGAGGGAGCGCAGCCCAGGAGGGCTCCGCGCTGATCACTCCCGGGACGTCGGTGAGGAGGAGCACGGAGTCCCGATCGATCTCCAGCCCGATCCAGGCGCTGCCGGCTGCGATGCCCGCCACCATGAACCCCAGCTGCACGAGGCCGTACACAAGACGGGACGCTCCGGTCACCACGTCGTCCGCGGTCAGTTCGAGGAGGGCGTTGGTGATGAGCGCGCCCGGTACGAGCAACGCGATCGGGGCGCAGACGGCGAACAGCGGCACGGCGGAGTAGCCGAGAACCGCGGCGGCCTCGCTCACGAGCACCGTCGACAACAGGGCGATGACGAACGGGGCGATGGCGGCGGCGGGACGGATGCCGCGGAGCAGCCGCGCCACGAGCCCGGTCAGCGCCCCCACCGCCGTCGCCACGAGAACGGCCCACCACGGGCACCGGAAGAGCACGGCGAGCCCGCCCGACAGCAGCGCATTGCCGATCGTCCAGCGCAGCAGCGGCATCCGCATCACGGCCGCGCGGATGCGCTGCTGCTCCGAGCCGAGCGCGGTCTCGATGGTGATCCGGCCGCTGCGGAGCCGGTGCAGGAGACGACTCACCATCGCGGACTGCCTCGTCGACAACGACGACGCCATCGTCATCCGCAGGATCGGCGCGGCGGCGCCGGATGACGGCGAGACGAAGACGGCCTCCGGCAGTACGGCGAAGGACAGCCGTTCCTCGGGTGCCACACGCGCGCGGACCTCGTCGAGCGCCTCGCGGGTGTCGGTGGCGGAGAACCCGGCTTCGAGGAGCAACGCCCCCAGCTCGGCGAACCGCGAGGATTCCGTCATCCGCCCTCCCGGGGATCGTTCCACTCGTCTGCGGGGATCCGCAGGTCCCGGGACGTAGATGATCGTACCCGACGACGGGACCCGCCCCGCCTGTCCGCCAAGTTGTTCCGACTTGTACGGTCCTCTCGCCTCTCCGCTCACGCAGGAGCTCCGGATGGCACACAGGACCTTTCGTCAGAATCCCTGGTCACAGCACTTAACTGCGCTTGCGGAAGTCGTCGAGGACAATCTTCCACTTGTCTCTGCCGAGGGCCGAGTCGGGCTGTGAGAATGGGACATGTCCCCCTCGGGGACCTACCCGATCATCGGCACCCGTGCCGCAGACACCCCTCAAAGGTGAGGTACTTCGTCATGCCCGAAACCCCTCTGGCTGTGGTCGACCGCGACAGCGGCGCCCCCATCTGGTTCCAGATCATGCGCGCCATCGAGACCCGCATCGCGGACGGAACCTGGCCTGCGGGGCACCGGCTGCCGAGTGAGAACCAGCTGCGTGAGCACTTCCAGGTCTCGCGGACCTCGGTCCGCGACGCCCTCTCGAAGCTCCAGGATGCGGGCCTCATCACCCGCGAACAGGGTCGAGGCGCATTCGTGGAGCACACGTCCGGTCCCTCCTCCTGGACGCTGCCCTCTGCTCCGAGCCTCCTCGGCGACCAGCAGTCGCACGGCCGGAGCGCCCTGACCTCGACGATCATCCGGGCGGGAGTCGAACCGCTCCCCTCGTGGGCCGCGGCGACCGTCGGCCGCGAGAGCGCCGGACGCGGCTTCGTGCTCGAGCGCACCCGCGCCGTCGGCCTGCGCACCGCCGTGCACGTCGTGAACTACATGCCCGAGCGGTTCAGCGGCATCCTGCCGGATCTGCGCGACCCGCACGCGAGCCTCTACGCGACGATCAATCGCGTCGTCGGCGTGCGCATCGCCCGCATGCATCGCACGATCGAGGCGGCGACGGCGGACCAGGCCCTCAGCTCGCTGCTCGAGGTCGAGAGCGGACACCCCGTCGTGGTGGTCGAAGCGGTCGCCTACGACGCCGACGGCATCCCCCTCGACGTCTCCCGCGCCTCCGTGCGTACCGACCGCCTGCGCGTGAGCGTCGACACCGGCTACGAGGCCCTCGGCCTGCCGAACAGCTCGGCGTCGGGGTCGTACCCGACACCCGCCACCCACTGACCCATCCCGGACACAGGAGAGAAGCACACACATGCCCAACGCACTGAAGATCACGGCCATCGGCGACAGCTACATGGATGCGGCGACGATCGGCGAGAGCCTCGTCGAACGCGGCATCCCCGTCGCGGAGCAGAGCGTCGTGATCGCCGAGCCGACGTGGGACACCTCGGCGGTGCGCGAGTTCGAGGGCGACCCCGCCCAGGTCGCCCGGCTGCTGCAGGGATACGAGATCGCCCTCGTGCACGGGGCTCCCGTCACGGCCGAGGTGCTCGACGCGAACCCCCAGCTCCGGCTCATCGGCTGCCTGCGCGGTGGCCCCGTGAACATCGACGTCGCAGCCGCCGCCGAGCGGGGGGTCGCCGTGGCGATCACACCCGGGAAGAACGCCGAGGCCGTCGCCGAGCTCACCATCGGCTTCCTGATCTCCATGGTGCGCAACGTTCCCGCGTCCCTCGCCGAGGTCGACGTCCGCCGCGCGGCAGGACGCCCCCTCGCCGAGTCGAACTTCGAGGGCGCCAAGTGGTTCGGCCGCGAGGTCGCGACGCTCACCCTCGGACTGGTCGGCTACGGCAATGTCGCCCGACTCGTCTCCGCCAAGGCACGGGCGCTCGGTGCCACCGTCGTCGCGTACGACCCCTACGTCGACGCCGCCACGGTGCCGGAGGTGCGCCTCGTGTCCTCCCTCGACGAGCTCCTGCGCTCCGTCGACGTGGTCAGCCTGCATGCCCGCGCCACCGCCGACAACAGGCACCTGATCGGCGCCCGCGAGCTCGCGCTGCTGCCGGCCGGCGGATTCCTCATCAACACGGCCCGCGAGTCGCTCGTCGACGAGGACGCACTCGTCGACGCGCTGCGGTCCGGCCACCTGCACGGGCTCGCGATGGACGTCAACGAGGCCGACGGTCGCTGGCAGGACCTCGTGGCCCTCCCGCAGGTCGTCATCACCCCCCACATCGCCGGCGCCACCAGGGAGACGCTCAAGCGCGGCAGCACCATGATCGCCGACGACGTCATCGCCTTCGCCGAGGGCCGAGCGATGCGGTGGGCGCTGTGACGGCCCCATCGCCCGTCGTCGTCGCCATCGACGCGGGAACGGGCTCCGCGCGCGCACTCGCGTTCACCGCGTCGGGCACGTGCGTCGCACGCGCCGCCGTCGAGTGGGAGCATCGTGCGGTTCCGGGGCATCCCGGCGGCACGGACTTCGACACACGTGCCGGCTGGGAGGCGATCGCCCGCGCCGTGCGCGAGGTCGTCGCCGACCTGGCGGATCACCCCATCGCCGCCGTCGTCTCGTCGAGCATGCGCGAGGGCTTCGTGCTGTTCGACGGGCACGACCGGGAGATCTTCGCCTGCCCGAACACCGACGGGCGCGCGCGGGCACAGGCCGATGCGCTCTTCGCGGAGGGCCTCGCCGACGACGTCTACCGCATCGCGGGAGACTGGGTCTCGATCACCGCCCCGGCGCGGCTGAGGTGGCTCGCCGAGCACGACCCCGAGACGCTGGCACGCACGAGGCACATCGGGATGCTCAGCGACTGGGTCAACCACAAGCTCTGCGGCGAGTACGTCACCGATCCCACCTGCGGCTCCAGTTCGGCGCTGTTCGACCTCGGGCGGCGCACCTGGTCGCTCGAGCTCACCGCCAGGGTGGGGCTCGCCGCCGAGGTGCTCCCCGCCGTGGTGGAGCCGGGCACGACCATCGGCCAGGTCACGGCATCGGCGTCGGCGGACACCGGCCTGCCCATCGGCACACCCGTCGTCATGGGCGGCGCCGACACGCAGCTCGCCCTGCACGCGATCGCTGCGACCCCAGCGCGGCCGACCATCGTCGCGGGCACCTTCTGGCAGACCACCGCCCTCACCACCTCCCCGGTCATCGATCCGCATCGCCGGATGCGCACGCTCTGCCACGTCGATCCGCAGAGCTGGATGCTCGAGGGCATCGGGTTCCTCTCCGGGCTCGCGATGCGCTGGTTCCGCGACGCGTTCTGCCCGGATGCCGTCCTGGAGGCGGAGCGACGCGGAGAGAGCCCTTTCACCGTCATGGAGGAGTGGGCCGGAGCCGTGCCGATCGGCAGCGAGGGCGTCGTCGCGGTGTTGTCCGACGTGATGCAGGCGGATGCCTGGCACCACGCCGCTCCCGCTCTCGTGGGCTTCGACATCGCGGACCCGCGGCGCCACAACCGCGGCACCGTCATCCGTGCCATCGAGGAGGCCGCCGCCTTCGTCGCCGCCTCCCACCTCGACGTGCTCGACGAGCTGACCGACGGACGGATCACCGCCGCCGGCGAGGTCGTGTTCACAGGCGGGTCGAGCGCCGGCCGCCTCTGGCCGACCGTCATCGCCGGTGCGACCGGGCTGAAGACCCGCACGACGCTGGCGCCGGACGCGACGTCCTACGGCGCCGCGCGACTCGCCGGAGAGGCCGTCGGCATGTCGCTGGCCCCCCTTCGTCAGGACGAGACGGCGGTCGTCGCGGGCGCCGACGACCGCGACGCGTACCGACGGGCTCAGGGGCACTGGCGACGGGTGTACGACGCCCAGCTCGCCGCGACGGCCGCCTCGGGCCTGACGCCGCTGTTCACCCCGCCGGGAGCCGCCCGCCCCACGGCCCGACACTGATCCGACCACCCGACGACCCCACCACCCGAAGACCCCCACCACCACAGGCAGGAAAGAGAAGATCATGGCAGACCTCGACGGAAACCGCTCGGCGAAGGACTTCGCACCGACCGTGCCCGGAGTGCGCTTCGACAACGCGATCAAGGGCGCGCACGCGCTCGACTGGGGGATGCAGAACCGCCTCTCCCGCATCCTCGACCCGCGCACCGGCCGCACGGTCATGCTCGCCTTCGACCACGGCTACTTCCAGGGCCCGACCTCGGGCCTCGAGCGCATCGACCTCAACATCGCGCCGCTCGCGGCGCACGCAGACGCGCTCATGGGCACGCGCGGCGCTCTGCGCACCTCTATCCCCGCGTCCACCGGCGCGGGACTCGTCGTACGCGCGTCCGGAGGCCCCTCGATCCTGAAGGACCTGAGCGACGAGCACGTCGCCATGTCCATGGCCGACGCGGTGCGCGTCAACGCCTCCGCCGTCGCCGTCCAGGTCTTCGTCGGCGGCGAGCACGAGTCGCGCAGCATCCGTAACCTCACGACTCTCGTCGATGCGGGCTACGACGCCGGCATCCCCGTCCTCGGCGTCACCGCGGTCGGCAAGGAGCTCGTGCGCGATGCCCGCTACCTCGGCCTGGCGACGCGCATCATCGCAGAGCTCGGAGCGCAGATGGTGAAGACGTACTACTGCGACGAGGGCTTCGAGGACGTCGTCGCCGGGTGCCCCGTTCCCGTCATCATGGCCGGCGGCAAGAAGCTCCCCGAGCTCGAGGCGCTGGAGATGGCGTCCAAGGCCGTGCGCGCCGGAGCCGCCGGTGTCGACATGGGACGGAACATCTTCCAGAGCCCGTCTCCCGAGGCGATGCTGAAGGCCGTGCGCGCCGTCGTGCACGACGATGCGGAACCCGCCGACGCGCACTCGCTGTTCCTCGACCTCGCGGCCGCGGAGCGCACGTCATGAGCGACCGCGTGCTCACCGCCGCCGACGCAGCGCTCCGCTTCGGCGAATGGGGACCGGGATACCTGAGCAAGGACGACTCCGCGGCGTTCGGCACCGTCGTGCTGCGCCCCGGAGACGTCTTCGACAATCACCTGCACGAGCAGCACACGGAGAGCTTCGTCGTGCTCGAGGGCGCCGCGGAGGTGTGGCTCGACCGCACAGAACGCCACGTCGTCCGCGCGGGAGACGTGCTGCACGCCCGCGCGGGTGAGGAGCACTTCCTGCGCAACCCGTTCGACGAGGTCTTCCGCGCCGTGTTCGTCAAGTCGCCGTGGGTCGATGCCGACAAGGTCGACCGGCCGTGGACCCCGGAGCAGGACCGATGAGCGGGATGACGAACCTGACGCTCACGGAGTCGGTCACGACGCAGCGCGCCCAGCGCGGGGATCCCCGCGAGGTGCTGCGATCCCGGGTGATCCTGCTCGCGCCGCTGATCGCCCTCCTCGCGCTCATCGTGCTGTTCTCGATCCTCAGCCCGGTCTTCCTCACCTCGGCGAACATGCTGAACCTGGTGCGGCAGATGGCCGTGCTGCTCGTCGTCGCCCTCGGCGCCACGTTCGTCGTGCTGATCGGGAGCATCGACCTCTCGATCGGTTCGATCGTGACGCTCACGGGGGTGACCTCGGCCATGCTGGTCGCCGCCATCGGCCCCGCCGGGGCCCTCATCGGGTTCGCGGTCGGCGTGGTCTGCGGACTCGTGAACGGGGTCGTGCACGTGTACCTCAAGGTGCCGAGCTTCATCGTGACCCTCGGGACGATGTTCGTCTTCGCCGGCATCGCGCTGATCCTCACCGGCGGCCGCCCGCAGGGGCTCCGCTCCCCCGAGCTGACCGGCCTGTTCGGCGGCACCGTGCTCGGCGTCGTCCCGACGATCTCGCTCTGGGCCGTTCTCGCACTGGTCATCGCCGTGCTCGTCGAGAAGAAGCTCGTCTTCGGATTCCGGGCGAAGGCCGTGGGCGACGCCGAGACGGTCGCGAAGCTCTCGGGGATCAACATCGAACGCGTGAAGGTCACGGCGTTCGTGCTCTCCGGGGTCTTCGCCTCCTTCGCCGGGCTCCTCCTGATGACGCGCACGAACTCGGCATCCGGCAGCATGGGCGAGCCGTTCCTGATGGAGGCGCTCGCGGCGATCCTGCTCGGCGGCACCTCCCTGATGGGCGGCGTCGGCGGCCCCGCCCGCACGATCCTCGGCGTGCTGGTCATCTCGGTGCTCAGCAACGGCATGAACCTCGCGAGCGTCGACCCGTTCACGCAGCAGACCATCAAGGGCGTCGTGCTGATCGCCGCCGTCGCCCTGACGCTGAACCGCAAGGAGCTCTCCAGCGTCAAATAGTCCTCCGCGGCGACGCCCGTCGTCCGCATCCGTTACCCGACAACACACGAAGGAGTGTGAGATGAACCTCTCACGTCGCAACAGAAGAGTGCTGCCGCTGGCCGCACTCGCCCTCACCGCGCTGGTCGCCCCGCTGACCGCCTGCGCTCCGGACGCCACCTCCGCGGATGGCTCGAAGGGCGATGACGCCCCCACGGTCATGGTGCAGGTGCCCTCGCTCGACAACTCGTACTGGGCCGACGTCATCAAGGGGGCGAAGGCCGCGGCCGACGCTCTCGGGGTGAACGTCGACGTCCAGGTGTACGGCCAGTCGATCGACACGCAGCTGAGCCAGGTGCAGCAGGCCGGATCGAAGGGCGTCGACATGGCGCTCCTGTTCGCCCAGGACCAGGCGTCGTCGCCGACCCTGATCCAGGCCGCGACCGATCAGGGCATCTACGTCACGAACATCTTCTCCAACCAGGCCTGGTCCACCCCCAGCGACGAGGAGTTCGACGGCCACTACGTCGGCTACTTCCTGCCCGACAACGTGCAGGACTCGTACAACATGGCGACCTCGGTGTTCGAGCAGATCGGCGGCGAGGGCGAGGTGCTGAACATCACCGGCACCCCCGGCAACACCACCTCGGAAGAGCGGCAGCTCGGCGTCGACAAGGCGCTGGCCGACTTCCCCGGCATCACGCTCGTCGGCCGCGAGAGCGGGGGCGAGAGCCGCGTCGACACCCAGCCCGTGATCGAGGACCTCCTCACCGCACATCCGGACGTCAAGGCCGTGGTCTCGCACAACGACGACTCCGCGATCGCCGTGATCAACACGCTGCGCGATCGCGGCATGACCGACGTCAAGGTCGGCGGCATCGACGCGATCGACGAGTTCCTCGACGACATGAAGAACGGCGGAAACGCCGCGGCGACCGTCGCCATCCACGGGTCCTGGTTCGGTGGCTACAACGTCGTGCGGCTGTACGACGCGTTCAAGGGCGAGGAGTACTCGGCGGTCGAGTCGATGATGTTCCAGGACTCGCTCACGATCGACACCGCGAAGGCCGCCGGTGAGTACCAGTCCGTCGTCTACCAGGCCGACCCGCTGCCGTTCGACTGGGCCGCCATGTCGCGCGCCGAGAGCGGGGACGAGTGGGACACGCAGATCCCGCTGCGCCCCATCGACCCCGACGACTACTGGGGCCGCATCGGGGAGAAGGCGCCGGCCGGCTACACCCTTCCGGCGACGCTCGCCGAGGAGATCGAGGCGGGGGCGCCGAAGACCGTCGCCGACGAGTACCTCACGCACGCCGCGGCCAGCCCGCTGTCGTCCGTGATCGCGCTCACCCGTTCGGCATCGTCGTCCTTCGGTCAGAAGTAAGGAGCCCTCATGACGAACTCACCGGAGAACTCCGCGGGAGCACGCACCGCGCGCCTCGAGGCGCACGGCGTCGGAATGGTGTTCGACACCAACCGCGTTCTGGAGGATGTCTCGGTCCAGGTGTTCTCCGGTGAGATCGTCGGTCTCATCGGCGAGAACGGCGCCGGCAAGTCCACTCTCATGGACATCCTCTGCGGGGTGCTGCGCCCGACCGACGGGACCGTCGCGGTCGACGGCGTGCCGACGCACCTCTCCTCGCTCATGGACGGCGCGGCGCACGGCGTGTTCCGGGTGTTCCAGGAGCAGAGTCTGGCCGCTCGCCTCCCCGTCTACATCAACATGTGCCTCGGCGCTGAGAGCCATTTCAGCGTCGCCGGGGTGTTCCGCACCAACCGGGCGCGCGCTCACGCACGGACCCTGCTGGCGGACCTCGGTCTCGATTACGACATCGACAGGCCGGCGGCCGACTACACCTTCGGCCAGCGTCAGCTCCTCGAGATCGCACGTGCCGTGTCGCTGGCGCGCATCTTCGAGACCTCCGCGCCCGTGATCCTCATGGACGAGCCCACCGCGGCGCTGTCCGGCACGGAGCTCGAGCTGTTCTTCGGCCTGCTCGCCCGGCTGCGCGACACCGGCACCGGTTTCGTCTTCGTGTCGCATCGGCTTCCGGAGCTGCTGACCCACTCCGATCGCCTCTACGTCATGAAGGACGGCCGGTTGGTCGCGGAGGTGCCGTCGACCACGAGCGAGGCGGAGCTCCACCGGCTGATGGTCGGTCGCGAAAGGGCCGAGGACATCTACGGCAAGGCGCGACAGCGCGGCCCGTCCGGCGACGTGCGACTGCGCGTGCAGGAGCTGGCGGCCGTGGGGCTGGCGCCGATCAGCTTCGACGTGCGCGCCGGGGAGATCGTCGGATTCGGCGGGCTGCTCGGATCGGGCAAGAGCCAGCTGGCGGCCGCCCTGTTCGGCGCGACGAAATCGTCCGGCACGGTGGAGCTCGACGGCACGGGACTCCACCGCGGCGTCGCCTCCCGCGTGCGCGGAGGGATGGCGTACATCCCCCTGCATCGGCACGCCGAGGGTGCGAGCCTGGGAATGTCCATCTCGCACAACGTCAACGAGGTCGACCTCGGCCGAGGATCGGACCTCCGCTGGCGCGCCCCGCGATCCGAGCGCGAGGCCGCCCTCACCTGGACCGACCGTCTGCGGGTGCGCATGCGCGGGATCGACCAGCCCGTCCGCACCCTCTCCGGCGGCAATCAGCAGAAGGTCGTCTTCGCCAAGTGGCTGCGCGACGGGGCGGAGATCATCGTCGCCGACAACCCGACCCGCGGGGTCGATGCGGGCGCCAAGGAGGAGATCTACGCGATGCTCCGAGACCTGACGGATGCCGGTGCCGCGGTGGTCCTGGTCAGCGACGACCTGCTCGAGCTCATCGGCCTCTCCGACCGGGTCCTCGTCCTGCACGACGGCGAGGTCGCCGGCGAGGTGCCGTCGCCGCCGGCGGCGCCCGCGCGCGAAGAGGAGGTCGTCGCCCTGATGATGTGACCGCTCACCCGACGACATACTCACCACCTCAGGAGAAGGAACGGAAATGACCGACAGCTCGATCAACCCGAAGCACGAGATCACACAGATCTGCATCGTCGTCCGCGACATCGAACGCTCGATTAAGGAGTACACCGAACGTCTCGGCTGGGGACCGTGGAAGGTCTTCGAGTACGACGCACCCCTGCTGCACGACACCCACCTGCGCGGCGAGGAGGCGCAGTTCCGCATGATCGGCGCGGAGACGATGGTGGGCGGACTGGGCTTCGAGCTCATCCAGCCCACCGGCGGGGACAGCATCTACCAGGAGTTCCTCGACACGCACGGCGAGGGCGTGCAGCACATCGCCGTCATGAAGCACTCCAAGGAGGACTCGGACGAGCTCATCGCCGACGTCGGAGCCGCCAAGATCATGGGCGGGAAGACGGGCAGCGACATCGAGTTCTATTACCTCGACACCCAGGATTCCCTCGGCGTCTCGATCGAGAGCGGCACCGGCCACGCGATCGACATCCAGCCGACGCGCATCGTCGGCGCCTGAGTCCGGCGCACCGGGAAGGGCTCTCCCCCACGGGAGGGCCCTTCTCGCCGTGTCCCCCGAGGCGGGTCTCGCCGTGTCCCGGGGGCGGGTCTCAGCGGACGGTGCGCAGGAACGCCCGGATGTCGTCGAGCAGCATGCCGGGCTCCTCCAGCGCCGCGAAGTGCCCGCCCCGCCCCTCGACGTCGGTCCAGCGGACGATCTCGTTCGCCTTCTCCTCGGCGAACCGCAGCCCGACGTCGTGGGCGAAGACGATCACCGCGGTGGGCACGCCGGAGCTCTCCGACTGCGCGCCCCAGCCGGCGTCCTGGGCGTAACCGACGTACGCGGAGCTCCCCGCCGAGGCCGTGAACCAGTAGAGGCCCGCGTTCTCGAAGACGAATCGCTCGCCGAGTATCTCCGCGGCGGGCCGCTCGGCCGGGTGGGTCCAGGCCTGCAGCTTGTCGAGGATCCAGGCGAACTGCGCGGCGGGGCTGTCGGCGAGCATCTGGCCGACGAGAGCCGGGCGGGTCGACTGGATCGCGATGTAGCCGAACTCCCGCTGCATGAACTCCCCCACGCGGCGCAGACGATCGCGCTCGATCGGGGTGAGCGCCTTCGCGGTCGCCTCGTCCACCTCGCCCACGAACGAGCCCAGCGAACCGTTCACGTGCACGGCGATCACCCGCTCGGGGGCGAGCCGGGCGATCTCGGGCGCCACGCCGGCTCCGACGTCGCCGCCCTGCACCGCGAAGCGCTCGTATCCGAGGCGCGACATCAGCTCGAGCATCGCGGCGGCGAGGTCGCCGCGCCCCCAGTGGGCTCCGGTCAGGGGCATCGAGAATCCGAAACCGGGGTGCGAGGGGATCACGACGTCGAACGCGTCGGCCGCGTCTCCGCCGTACGCAGGCGGGTCGGTCAGAGGTCCGATCAGATCCTCGAACTCGAGGAACGAGCCGGGCCAGCCGTGCAGGAGCAGCAGCGGCACGGCACCCGGATGCGGCGAACGCACGTGGACGGCGTGGACGTTCTGGCCGTCGATGTCGGTGAGGATGTGGGGCAGCGCGTTGAGGCGGTCCTCCGTGGCCCGCCAGTCGTGCTCGGCCCACCGCGCCAGGAGAGCGGCGAGCTCTGCGGAGGGGATGCCGGTCGCCCACCCGTCGACGGGAAGGGGCTCAGGAGACCGCGTGGCCCGGAGCCGTCGGCGGAGGTCCTCCACCTGCTCGGTGCCGAAGTCGATGCGGAAGGGGTGGACGCGGGGGTCGATCTGCGAGCTGTTCATATCTTCACTCTCTCGGCGTAACCGGTCAGAATATGACCGGTATGCAGAGAAGGATGAGGGCATGACACGCACCACCGGACGCACGCTCGAACTCCTCGCCCTCCTCCAGTCGCGCCGAGAGTGGACCGGCGCGGAGCTGCGCGAGCGACTGGAGGTGAGCGACCGCACCCTCCGACGCGACATCGACGACCTGCGGGAGCGTGGCTACGGCATCGAGTCGGCCCGCGGTCGCGGAGGCGGTTACCGCCTCGGGGCCGGGGCCGCGGTGCCGCCCCTGACGCTCTCGGTCGACGAGTCCGTGGCCATCGCCGTCGGCCTGCGGGCGGCGGCCACCGGCGCCGTCACGGGCATCGAGGAGGCGGCGGCCCGCGCCCTGGCGAAGCTCGAACGATCGCTTGCTCCGTCGACCCGTCGTCAGATCGTCGACGTCGAGCAGGCCATGGTCCCGCTGGCGACCCGCCGCGACGACGTCGACGTCACGGTGCTGACGACGATCACCGGCGCCATCTCCGAGCGCCGACGGGTGCGGATCGACTACACCAGGCACGACGGCGAGGAGGTGCGCCGCCTCGTCGAGCCGCATCGGATCGTGCACACGGCCGAGCGTTGGTACCTCGTCGCGTGGGACCCCGCGCACGTCGCCTGGCGCACGCTGCGGGTCGACCGGATCCGCCGACCCGTCGTCCAGACCGAGGACTTCCCGCCGAGGGAGATCCCCGATGAGGAGCTGCGCCGGTTCACCGTGACCAGCATCACCACCGCCCCGTATCGCCATCGCGCCCGGCTGCGGATGCACGCTCCCGCGGACGTCGTCGCCCGCCACTTCGATCAGACGGTCGCGCAGGTCGTCGACGCCGGCGACGGCACGAGCATCCTTACCGCGGGATCGCGCAGCCCCGAAGAGTTCGCGCTGTACATCGGTCTCTCCGGACTCGACTTCGAGGTGATGGAGGGCGAGGAGCTGCGCGAGGCGTTGGCCGCCCTGACGGCACGCTTCACCCGTGCACTGCACGCACCGGAGCGACCGCACGCGCCGGAGTGACCGTCGGCGTTCAAGAGAGAAGGCGCACAAGGGAGAAGGCGCCCCATCCCCGCGACTTCTGGGATGTGACGCCTTCTTTTGGCTCCCCGGCTTGGACTCGAACCAAGAACCTGCCGGTTAACAGCCGGCTGCTCTGCCAATTGAGCTACCGAGGAATGTGCACCGCTGTGCGGGCAACTCGACAAGCTTAGCAAACACCGGAGCGTACTCGTGACACGGGCCGCGCGTCGGGCGTGTCGAGCCGGTCGGGACTCAGCGGGTCGAATCCGCCTCGGCATTGGGCACCCACAGCAGCTCCTTGCCGACGCCCCTGGCAACGACGTGACCGCCGCGGAGCATGAGGGTCTCGGCGTTCAGCTCCCGGATGAAATCGGCGTCGTTGGTGACCAGCAAGGCCCCCATCCCCTGCTCGCGACGGCGGCGGGTGATCGCATCGAACACCACGGGGCGCACCTCGAGGTCGAGATTGGCGAGGATCTCATCGGCGATCAGCACGCGCGGCTCGAGCACGAAGGACCGGGCGATCGCGACCCGCTGCCGCATCCCGGCACTCAACTCGTAGGGGAACTTCGACGCGGCTCCCAGCGGGAGGTGCAGCTCGTCGAGAAGGGTGGCGACGCGGATGGACAGCGCCTTGGTGTTGACCCTCTTCTCGCGCACGAGGATCGGCTCCGCGATGATCTCGTTGACGGTGAGTCGAGGCGGCAGGTCGGCGCCGGCTCCCTGCGGCACGAACCCCGTGCGATAGGTGAGCATGCGGTGCTTGCGACCGGGGCGGCGGATGTCCACGCCGCACACGTGCGCGCTGCCGCCGACGACACGCACCGACGGGTCGGTGGACCCCGCGAGAGCGGCGACGAGGGTGGACTTGCCCGACCCGGTCGGTCCGGCGACGCAGATCAGATCACCGGGGGCGAGCGAGAACGTCACACCGTCCACGGCCCTGGTCGGCGCGCCGTGGCCGACGCGGTCGATCACGAGGTCGGCGCAGTCGATCGCGGTGGCGGCTTCGGAACGGCGGGACATGCTTCCATCCTGCCCTGCCCTGCGCGAGGGTCCGGTTACGACTCGGCGGAGAACCGCTGCCGCTCCACATCGATGTCGCGCAGCCGCACTCGCAGAGCCCGCCCACCGTCGGAGTCGGCGGGGACGCGCTGGACGGCGCCGAGCAGCTCCTGCTTCTCGTGCTCCAGACTGCGCAGGATCAGCCGCCTGGTGAGGTCGGTCGCTGATGCCAGCGCACCCGCCTCGTCCCTGGCCGGGAACGGGGTCATCAGCAGCTCTCCGGCGAGGGACCGATAAGGCTCCCGCACCGAGTTCACCGCCTCCGTGACCCACCCCGCCCGTGTCCGGTCGGGAGCGGAGGCGACGGCCTCCCGCACGGCGTCGAGTCCCGGCGTGCGGAACGGTGCCGCCAGCGCCCTGGCGAGGAGCTCCTGGTCGATCTGATGACCGTACTGCAGCGCCCCCATCAGCGCGTCGCGCTCCACGGCAACATCCGCGGTGCGCGGCAGGCTCGCGAGGGTCACCGCGGCGACGGCCGGCTGGCCTGTCGACGGATCGACCGGCACGGCCTCCTGACGCTGCGGAGCGGCATGCGCACCGCCGCGCGCCGCGCGCTCGACCTCGTTGTGCACGTCCGTCGGGTCCATGCCGAGCCGCCGCGCGAGCACGCGCTCGTAGCCGGGCCGGAGCAGCCGATCACGGATCTCCGCGACGATCGGAGACGCGGCGCGCAGCGCACCGACACGCCCCTCGACGGTGGCGAGGTCGAAGCCGGCGAGCTTGCGGTCGATCGCGAACTCGAACATGGGGACCTTCGCATCCATGAGGCCCCGCACCGCCGCGTCGCCACGCTGGAGCCGCAGATCGCAGGGGTCGAGGCCGTCAGGGGCGACGGCCACGAAGGTCTGGGCGTTGAAGCGGTCGTCCTCGGTAAACGCCCTCAGAGCCGCCTTCTGCCCTGCCTCGTCGCCGTCGAAGGTGAAGACGACCTCGCCGGAGGCGTTGTCATCGCCCATCACCCGGCGCAGCACCTTGATGTGCTCGGTGCCGAACGCCGTGCCGCAGGTCGCGATCGCGGTCGTCAGTCCCGCGAGGTGACACGCCATGACGTCGGTGTACCCCTCGACGACGACCACGCGCCGGGGGTCGCCGCGCGCGATGTCCTTCTTCGCCAGATCCAGCCCGTAGAGCACTTGGGCCTTCTTGTAGATCGGCGTCTCCGGGGTGTTCAGGTACTTCGGGCCCTGGTCGTCGTCGAAGAGCTTGCGTGCTCCGAAGCCGATCGTCTGGCCGGACACATCGCGGATCGGCCACACCAGCCGCCCGCGGAAGCGGTCGTAGACGCCGCGCTGGCCGGTCGAGACGAGCCCGGCGGTGACCAGCTCCTCGCGGGTGAACCCCTGCGCGGTCAGGGCCTTCAGCATCCCGTCCCACCCGCGCGGAGCGAATCCCACGCCGAAGTGCGCCGCCGCCCCCGCGTCGAACCCCCGCTCGCCCAGGAACCGTCGACCGGCCTCGGCGTCGGGAGACAGCAGCTGCGAGCGGAAGAACTCCGCGGCCGCGGTGTTCGCGGCGTACAGGCGCGTGCGCCCGCTGGTCTCCGGCGCCGCTCCCCCGTCCTCGTAGTGCAGGGTGTAGCCGATGCGGCCGGCGAGCCGTTCCACCGCCTCCGTGAAGCTCACGTGGTCCATCTCGCGCAGGAAGGAGTACACGTCGCCGGACTCGCCGCACCCGAAGCAGTGGTAGTAGCCGACCTGCGGACGCACGTGGAAGCTCGGGCTCTTCTCATCGTGGAAGGGGCACAGGCCCTTGAGCGATCCCACCCCCGCGGACTTCAGCGCGACGCGCTCGCCCACGATGTCGGCGATGTTCGTGCGCGCCTTGACCTCGTCGACGTCGGCCTGACGGATGCGGGGCATCAGTCCACCCCTGCGGGTGCCGCCTGCCGCTCGGCCCTGGTCGTCCTGCCACCGGGGCGGGCGTGCCTCGGCGTCCAGATGCCGACCTCGGCGGGGTCGATCTCGCCGACCAGCCGGTTGTGCCAGTCGATCGCGCTCTGATCGGTGAGGCTCGCGATCTGGTCGACGACGACGCGGGCGCGCTCGGCATCCGTCGTCGCCGCCATGAAGTCCGCGGCGAAGGCGGGCTCGAGCACATCGGCTCCCGCCGACCACAGGGTGTCGGTCGACCACAGCGCGTCGGCCAGCCGCTTGAGCACCCGGCGCTGCTCCTTGTAGACGCCCTTGCGAGCATCGATCGTGACGATGGCCTGGCCCATGATGCCCTTGAGCACCGCGATCTCGGCCTCCACGACCCGCGGCACCACGACGTGCGCGTTGTAGCGCACGAGGGCGGGGCCGGCATAGGCGTCCCTGGTGGCGGACACGGATGCCCTGGCGAAGCGGCCGATGAAGTCGCTCGTGAGGTTCTTGAGCCGCGCGAGGTCGCGGCGGGAGCGGTCGAACGAACGCAGCCACATCGGCTGGCTCGCGAGACGGTACAGGCCGTCGGCGAGCTCGTCGCGGGTGAAGTCGTAGCCCACCCACTGCTGGATCCGATCGATCAGCGCCTCGTGCTCGAGCGGGTCGGAGAGCTGGGCCACGTCGACGTAGCCGTTGACGATCGCGTCCTCGAAGTCGTGCACCGAGTACCCGATGTCATCGGAGAGGTCCATGATCTCGGCCTCGATGCATCGCAGGCGCCCCGGGGCGCCCTCGCGCATCCAGCGGAACACCGCCTCGTCCTCGGGGTAGACGCCGAACTTCAGGCGGCCGCCGGGGTCGGGCACGGGGCTGTCGACCGTCCAGGGGTACTTGCAGGTCGCGTCGAGGCTCGCCCGCGTGAGGTTCAGACCCACCGAGTGGTCGGCGTCGTCGAGCACCTTCGCCTCGAGACGGGTGAGGATGCGCAGCGACTGCGCGTTGCCCTCGAAACCTCCGATGTGCTCGGCCCACTCGTTCAGGGCCCGCTCGCCGTTGTGCCCGAACGGCGGGTGCCCGAGGTCATGGCTGAGGCAGGCGGTGTCGACGACGTCGGCGGAGACGCCCAGTGCGGCTGCGAGCTCGCGGCCGACCTGCGCCACCTCCAGCGAGTGCGTGAGGCGGTTGCGGGCGAAGTCTGCGGTGCTCGCCGGGCTCAGCACCTGCGTCTTCGCCGCGAGGCGGCGCAGGGCGGCGGAGTGCAGCACCCTGGCGCGGTCGCGTGCGAAGTCGTCGCGCTCCGATCGGTGGGTCTCGGCGAAGAAGCGTTCGGCATCGCGCGCGTCGTAGCCGTCGCTCCGCGGATCAGCCGCCACTGTTCTCGATCTCCGCGCCTCGCATCATCTCCGACGTGGACTCGCCGATCTCGCGCGACTCCAGCCATTTGTCCGGCAGCGCGGTGCGCTTGGGGCGACCGGCGCGGCCACGCTGACCCTCGGCGTCCGCACCGGGGTACGGCGCGTCGCGGTCGAGCTGGGCGAGCAGCTCGTCGATCCTCTCCAGGCTGGACGCCGTGGCCAGGCCGGTGCGGATGTCGCCGCCGACCGGATAGCCCTTGAAGTACCAGGCGACGTGCTTGCGGATGTCGCGGCATCCGTGGTCCTCGTCGTCGAAGAACTCGACGAGCAGCTCGGCGTGGCGGCGGAAGGCGTCGGCGACGAAGCCGAGGGTGGCGTCGACCGGACGCGTCTCGGCGCCGAAGGCGGCGGCGAGCTCTCCGAAGAGCCACGGGCGCCCCAGGCATCCGCGCCCGACGACGACGCCGTCGCAATCGGTCTCGGCCATCATGCGCACCGCGTCGTCTGCCGACCAGATGTCGCCGTTGCCGAGCACCGGGATGCTGGTGACGGCCTGCTTGAGCTCGCCGATCGCGTTCCAATCGGCGGTGCCCGAGTAGTACTCGCCCGCCGTGCGCGCGTGCAGGGCGACGGCCGCGGCCCCCGCATCCTCCGCGGCCCTCCCGGCCTCGATGAAGGTGAGATGGTCGTGGTCGATGCCCTTGCGCATCTTCACCGTGAGCGGGATGTCGCCGGCGGCCTTGACGGCCTGCGTGACGATGTCGGCGAACAGCCTGTTCTTCCAGGGCAGCGCCGCTCCCCCGCCGCGTCGAGTGACCTTGGGCACCGGGCAGCCGAAGTTCAGGTCGATGTGGTCGGCGTGATCCTCGGCGACGATGATGCGCACGGCGTCGGCGATGGTCTTCGGATCGACCCCGTAGAGCTGGATCGATCGCGGCGTCTCGGACTCGTGGTGCCGGATGAGCCGCATCGTGCTCTCGTTGCGCTCGACCAGCGCGCGAGACGTGATCATCTCGCTGACGTAGAGTCCCGCACCGTACTCGCGGCAGAGCCGACGGAACGCGGTGTTCGTGATCCCGGCCATCGGCGCGAGCACGACGGGCACGTCGAGATCGATCGGTCCGATGCGGAGGGGGCGGGCGGGAGCGGTGGCGACAGTCATGACCCCTCCATTCTCCCAGACCCGGCGCCCATAAGGGTGCACCGACCTAAGCTGTGGATATGACCGATTCCCCCGAACTCGAACCGTCCGTGCGCTCCATCCCCTTCGCCGACGCCGAGGGGGCGGAGAAGACTCTCGACGACCTCGGCGCCGATGTCCTCCTCGTCGTGAACGTCGCGTCGAAGTGCGGCCTGACGCCGCAGTACGAACAGCTCGAGGAGCTGCAGCGCCAGTACGCGGACCGCGGGTTCAGCGTCGTCGGGTTCCCCTGCAACCAGTTCTTCGGCCAGGAGCCGGGGTCCCTCGATCAGATCCTGGAGTTCTGCTCCACCACCTACGGGGTGACGTTCCCGATCAACGACAAGGTCAAGGTCAACGGCCGCAACGCCGCTGAGCTCTACAAGGCCCTGAAGCAGACGAGCGACGACGCAGGCAAGGCCGGTCGGGTCGAGTGGAACTTCGAGAAGTTCCTCGTGCGCCCCGACGGTTCCGTGCTGCGCTTCCGCCCGAAGCAGAAGCCCGACGACCCGGAGATCGTCGGCGCGATCGAGGCCGCGCTGACCCGCTGAGCGTCAGACCGCGGCGGGTTCGGTCTCGGACTCGCCGCGCTGCGCCCAGAGGTCGCGGAGCACGTTCTCGAACGCCGCCGGCGGCTGGGCTCCCGAGATGCCGTACTGACCGTCGATGACGAAGAACGGCACGCCCTGGATGCCGTACGCGCGGGCCTGCGCCTGGTCCTGGCGCACCGCGGACAGGTAGGTGCCGGCGTCGAGCGCCTCCCGCGTCCTCTCGGCATCCAGCCCCACCTCGACTGCGAGCTCGACGAGGTCGTCGACCCGGCCGACGTGCTTGCCCTCGGTGAAGTACGCCGACATCAGGCGCTCCTCCATCTCGTGCTGAAGCCCCTCGGCCTTCGCGAAGTGCAGCAGCTCGTGGGCCTTGACGGTGTTCGTGTGCTGCAGGAGGTCGAACCGGTACTCGAGCCCCGCGTCCTTGGCCACGCCGGTGACGTGCGACAGCATCTGCTCGACCTGCGCGCGGGGCATGCCCTTGTGGCCGGCGAGGAAGTCGATCTCGTCGCCGTCGAAGTCGACGGGGGTGTCGGGCGAGAGCTCGAACGAGTGGAACGTGATGTTCACCTGCGGAGCGTCATCGTCGTCCGCGACGGCCTCCAGGCCCTTCTCGAGATTGCGCTTGCCGATGTAGCACCACGGGCAGGCGATGTCGGACCAGATGTCGATCGAGATGGGTTCGCTCACACCTCCATCCAACCGCATAGAGACCTTCGCTATTCCGCGGCTAGGATTCTCGGATGCTCTCCGCCGATGATCCGCTGCCGTTCCGGCCGCGTCGCGTGCTCGTGGCCGGGGTGTCCGGCGCAGGCAAGACGACCCTCGCCGCGCGGCTCGGTGGCGTGTGGGGGCTGCGGCACGTCGAGATCGACGGCCTCTTCCACGGCCCGGACTGGACTCCGCGCGCGACGTTCCTCGACGACGTCCGCGACTTCGCGGCGGAGGATCGCTGGATCACCGAGTGGCAGTACACGAGCAAGGGAACGAACGAGATCCTTCCCCCACGCGCCGATCTCGCCCTCTGGCTCGACTACCCCCGCCACGTGGTCCGGTCCCGGCTCGTGCGGCGCACCCTCGCCCGCGGCATCCTCCGCCGGGAGCTCTGGAACGGCAACCGCGAGAAGGGCCCGCTGAACATGCTCAACCCCGACCCTGAGCAGAACATCCTCGCGTGGCAGACGAAGACCCTCGGTCACTGGGCCGATCGGATGCCCGGACTCCAGGAGCGGTTCCCGCACCTGACCGTCGTGCGGTTCACGCACCCGCGCGAGACCGAGCGCTGGGTGCGCTCTCAGGCCTGATCGGGCGTGTCCACCGCTCCGCCGAACCTCCGGTCGCGCGACAGGTAGATGCCGATGGCCCGCCACAGCTCCTCGCGGGAGAAGTCCGGCCACAGCGTGTCGAGGAACACCATCTCCGCATAGGCCGACTCCCAGAGCAGGAAGTTCGACGTGCGCTGCTCCCCCGAGCTGCGCAGGAACAGGTCGACGTCCGGCATGTCGGGCACGTAGAGGTGTCGGCGGATCATCTTCTCGGTGATCGCCTGGGGCTTCACGCGCCCCGCTGCGACGTCGGCGGCGATGGACCTCATCGCGTCGACGATCTCCACGCGTCCTCCGTAGTTGACGCACATCGTGAGGGTCAGCACGTCGTTGCCGCGGGTGAGCTGCTCGGCGTACTGGAGCTCCTTGATCACGGAGCCCCACAGACGCGGCTTGCGGCCGGCCCAGCGCACCCGTACGCCCCACTCGTTGAGCTGGTCGCGTCGACGGTGCAGCACGTCGCGGTTGTACCCCATCAGGAAGCGCACCTCCTCGGGGGAGCGCGCCCAGTTCTCGGTCGAGAACGCGTACACGGACAGGTGCTTCACCCCCGCCTGGATGGCGCCGGCGACAACGTCGAGCAGCACCTCCTCGCCGGCCTTGTGCCCCTCGATGCGGCTGAGGCCACGGCGATTGGCCCACCGCCCATTGCCGTCCATGACGATCGCGACGTGCTCCGGCACGGCGGGGAACGCCGGCGGGTGCACCCCCGTCCAGTCCAGCGGACGGTAGGCGACGGCATCCTTGTGCGTGTACGGCTTCGGGCTCACCTGGCTCCTATCGGGGGATGTCGGTCACGTGCGCGAGCGAGCGGATGCCGCGCTCGAGATGCCACTGGGCGTAGGCCGCGACGAGTCCGGAGGCCGCCGCCGTCTCGGCGGGGGCCGCGGCGTCGATGACGTCCCACTCCCCCGCCATCAGCGAGCGGAGGAGCCCGAGCGTGGAGTCCGCGATCCGCGGGCTGCCCGCCGGGGCGTCGTCGCCGCACACGAGACCGCCGAGCTGGCCCACGAAGTGCGTGTGCGGTCCAGGGGCTCCGCAGCGTGCGCAATCGCCGAGCGACGGCGCCCACCCGGACAGCGCCATCACGCGGAGCAGATACGAGTCGAGGATGCTGCGCGGGGCGTGCTCACCGCGCGACAGGGCGCGCAGGCCGCCGACCAGCAGCAGGTACTGCTCGGCGGTCGCCTCGGCGTCGCTGAGGCGGTCCGCGGTCTCGACCATGGCGTTCGCAGCTGTGAACCGGTCGTAGTGCGCAGCGATCTCCGTGCCGTACGAGCCGAGGGACTCCGCCTGCTGCACGATGTCGAGCGATCGCCCCTGGTAGAGCTGCACGTCGGCGACCATGAAGGGCTCGAGCCGTGAGCCGAACTTCGATGAAGTGCGCCGCACGCCCTTCGCCACCGCACGGAGCTTGCCGTGCCGGCGCGAGAGCATGATGAGGATGCGGTCCGCCTCCCCCAGCTTGTGGGTGCGCAGGACCACCGCTTCGTCTCGGTACGTCGGCACCGTTCGATTATCCTCTCTGCGAGACAATGGACGGGTGACCGAACCGCTCTTCACCATTCCGCTCTGGGCTGATCTGCTCGGCGTCGGCCTCGGCGGCGTGCAGGGCGCGATGTTCGCGTCCGGCTTCCAGGGACAGCGACGCCTCGACTGGCTGGGCGTCGCGATCATCGGCATCATGATCGGCATGGGCGGCGGCCTCATCCGCGACATCCTGCTCGGTCAGCCCCCTGCGACCCTGCACAACAACTGGTATCTGCTCACCGCCACCGGGGCTGCACTGTTCGGGATGCTGCTGGCCGGGGTCTTCAACCGCATCAACACCGTGATCGTGGTGCTGGACGCGGTCGTGATCGGCATGTTCGGCGCCTTCGGCACGAGCAAGGCGATCGCCTTCGGCGTACCCGAGGTGCCCGCCGTGTTCATCGGGGTGTGCGCGGCCGTCGGCGGCGGCGTGCTGCGCGACATGCTCATGGGCCTGCCGACGGCGATCATGCACGTGGGCTCCCTGTACGCCGTCGCCGCCGGCGCCGGATGCACGTTCATCGTCATCGCGAACACGGTCTTCGGGATGGACATCGTCCTCGCCGCGGTGCTCGGCATCATCGTCACCGCCGTCATCCGCATCCTCGCGGTCAGTTTCGACGTCTCCCTGCCGGAGCAGCGGCGGCTCTATCGTCGCAAGGTCGCCGCCGAGACCGGGCTGATCCCCATCATCAAGCCCGCCGAGGACTGACGCGCAGGGCACTCCTCGGCGGGCGATGGTGGATCAGACCGCGGCGAGCTCGCGTTCGCGCGTGCGGATCGAGCGGTTCACGCCCGAGACGATCGCCTTGAGCGACGCCGTCGAGATGTCGCCGTCGACGCCCACACCCCACAGGCGCTGGTCACCGACCTGCAGCTCGACGTAGGCCGCGGCCTGCGCGTCGCCGCCGGCGCTGAGAGCGTGCTCGACGTAGTCGTAGACCGTGATGTCGAAGCCCTGGGCGCGCAGCACCTCGACGAACGCGGCGACCGGGCCGTTGCCCGAGCCCGTGACGGCCGACTGCTGCTCCCCGTCGCGCAGCACGACGTCGAGCACGACCTCGCCCGACATGTCGCTGCGGGTCTGGGTCGCCAGCAGTTCGAAGCGGCCCCACTTCTCGGAGGCGTCCGCCGCGGGCAGGTACTCGTCGGAGAAGATCGACCAGATCTGCTCGCTCGTGAGCTCGCCGCCCTCGGCGTCGGTCTTGGCCTGCACCACGCCGGAGAACTCGATCTGCAGCTTGCGCGGCAGGTCGATCGCGTGGTCGGCCTTCAGCAGATACGCGACGCCGCCCTTGCCGGACTGCGAGTTCACGCGGATGACCGCCTCGTAGGAGCGCCCCAGGTCCTTGGGGTCGATGGGCAGGTACGGCACCGCCCACTCGATCTCGTCGACCGTGACGCCCTGCGCCTCGGCCTTCGCGGCCATCGCCTCGAAGCCCTTCTTGATTGCGTCCTGATGCGAGCCGCTGAACGCCGTGAAGACGAGGTCTCCGGCCCACGGGCTGCGCTCGGGCACAGGCAGCTGGTTGCAGTACTCGACCGTGCGCTTGACCTGGTCGATGTCGCTGAAGTCGATCTGCGGATCGATCCCCTGCGTGAACAGGTTGACCCCCAGCGCCACCAGGTCGACATTGCCCGTGCGCTCGCCGTTGCCGAACAGGCATCCCTCGATGCGGTCGGCGCCGGCCATGTAGCCGAGCTCCGCCGCGGCGATCGCGGTGCCGCGGTCGTTGTGCGGGTGCAGCGACAGGATCACGTTCTCACGGTGCGCGAGGTTCCTGCTCATCCACTCGATCGAGTCGGCGTAGACGTTGGGCGAGGCCATCTCGACCGTCGCCGGGAGGTTGATGATCACCTTGCGGTCCGGGGTCGGCTCGAAGACCTCGATCACCTGGTTGCAGACGTCGACCGCGAACTCGAGCTCGGTGCCCGTGTAGCTCTCCGGCGAG
This sequence comes from Microbacterium hydrocarbonoxydans, assembly GCA_040395495.1. Lineage (GTDB taxonomy): Bacteria > Actinomycetota > Actinomycetes > Actinomycetales > Microbacteriaceae > Microbacterium > Microbacterium hydrocarbonoxydans_D. Next base: position 31,161 of record JBEBQG010000004.1, read on the forward strand.
TACTCGTAGTAGACCTTCGTGTCGGGGATCGTCTTCTCGAACCGGCGGCACAGCCGGGCGCCCTCGAGGGCGATGTCGATGATGCCCTGTTTGTCGGTGCGGAACACCACCTCGCGCTGGAGCACGCTCGTGGAGTTGTACAGGTGGACGATCGCCTGCTTGGCTCCGGCGATGGACTCGTAGGTGCGCTCGATCAGGTGCTCGCGCGCCTGGGTCAGGACCTGGATCGTCACGTCGTCGGGGATCAGGTTCTCCTCGATGAGCTGACGGACGAAGTCGAAGTCGGTCTGGCTCGCCGACGGGAACCCGACCTCGATCTCCTTGTAGCCCATGCTCACGAGCAGCTCGAACATGACGCGCTTGCGCTCGGGGGACATCGGGTCGATGAGGGCCTGGTTGCCGTCGCGCAGGTCGACGGCGCACCAGCGCGGCGCCTCGGTGATGCGGGCGTCAGGCCAGGTGCGGTCGGGCAGGTGGACGGCGATCTGCTCGTGGTACGGCCGGTACTTGTGGATCGGCATCGACGACGGGCGCTGGGTGTTCTGCATGATCTGGGCTTCTTCTCTCGTCAGGATGAACGGGCCAACACAAGCGCCGCGACGAGGAAGGCCCTAGCTCTCAGGACTCGTCGCGGCAGCTAAGAAGAAGCAGACCGCCGAAAGGCATGCGGCCATGGTAGCAGGGATGCAGAGCCCGGTTCGACCTCGCCGAGACGATCGGGGCTCCGCCGACACTGACCGGTATGAGCACAATGCACCGTCGCCCGCTCCTCGCCGCGGCGTCCATCGTCAGCTTCCTCGCGCTGAGCGGATGCGCGATCGGCCCCGTCGGCTCCCCGATCCCGCGCAGCACGACGGTGCGCGTCGATCAGCAGCTCGACTCCGCCTCACCCGCCCCGCCGACGGGGCGGGTGATCGCACCGGGCACGGTGCTCGATACGTCGGGCGAGGTGACGCTGTGCCTCGGCGCGGTCGCCGAGTCCGCGCCCCCGCAGTGCGACGGCCTGCCCGTCGACGGCTGGACCTGGACCGGCCTCGACGGCAGCGCGAGCAGCGGAGACACGACCTGGGGCACCTACGCGGTGTACGGGACCTACGACGGCTCCCGCTTCACCACGACCTCTGACCTGCCGATCCTCCTGGCCCTGTACGACCCGATCCCCCTGGAAGACCCGACCGGCGGCGTGGACGGCACCATGTCGGACGCCGATCTGGCCCTCATCCAGGACGATCTGTCCGCTCGACTGGGCACGGCGGCGCTGTCGCTCCAGCAGGACCGCGGCTACGTGTGGCTCCAGGTCGTCTGGGACGACGGCACGATCCAGGACGCGGTCGATGCGGACTACGGCTCGGGGAAGGTCGTCGTGACCTCCGCCATGCGCGTGGTCGGCTAGCCGGTGCACGCCGGGGCGGACAGGATCTTCAGAAGTAGCAGAGCACGTTGTTGACCGCGCCGTAGATGTTCGCCCATCCTCCGGCCGGCGCGGTCGCGACCACCGTGCTTCCTGAACGCGCCTGCGCGGATCCCGAGCCACGCGCGTCGGCGACCGATTTGGCGGTGAAGGAGGACGGGATCGCGTGGTACCCGCACGTGCCCCAGCTCAGGATCGAACCGCCGAGCGACGAGCCCGTGTACACGCACACCTGACCGTTCGCGCAGCTGCCGACCGCTGACCTGGCCGCGACGCCGGAGGAATCGGGAACGACGAGTTCCATGTCGATACCGGGCCAGACCGCGTGGTGCGAGTCCACGAGCACGCCTCCCGGAACCTCGGCCATCACCGCGGCGATCTGCGGGTCGACGTCGGCGTCACCCGTCGATGCCGATGCCGGGCCCGCGATGCCGAACATCGCGACCGTGAGCCCCACGATCGCAGCGGTCAGGGTGAGGCGCTTCATCGGATCGCTCCTTCGTCGAGGTCGAACAGTCGGTAGTCGATGACGGCACCGACCGGGAAGACCTCGTTCTCGGTGAGGTTCGTGCGTTCGATGCCGACGATCCGTCCCGTGGACTGCGAGATCAGGACGGTGTCGCTCGCCGCGCCGTCTGCGGAGAACACGCGCAGGCCCGAGACCAGACGGCCGAGACGATCCGTGGTCGTGCCGAGGGCGACGGCCCCCTCCGTGCGGGAGAACAGCTCCAGCAGGGTCGACTCCTGCGCATTCGTGAGAGTCCACTGATCGAGGATCGATCCGATGCCGAGCATCGTGTCGAACGCCGTGGGCCGGGCGGGCACGCCGAACGCGGTGAGTGCCGCCCCAAGCTCGTCCTCCGAGGCACCGGGCAGGTCGATGACCGGGGTCCCGAACTCCCCCGGCTTCATCTCGAGGTCCGTGGAGACGTGTCCACTGCTGGAGATCTCGGCATGCGCGTTCGCGGCCGCATCCACCGGATCGTACGACTCGCCGTCGACGATGAGCATGCGCCCCGACTGATCCGGCTCCCACTGCAGGGTCACCAGTTGCGGAACGATGCGCGAGGTCTTCTGGCCGACGTCCACGTTGAAGGACCACGCCGCGGAACGCACGAAGCGCTCCGGCGCCTCGGGGCCGGGAGCCCCGGCGAGAGCCTCCTGCGCCGCATCGAGGGTGTCTGCGACGGTCGCGTCACCCGAGAAGGAGAGCGGTTGCGGCGTCGCCGCCACCGCCTGACCGGACGGCACCAGGACGCTCGCTCCCACCACGACGGCGGCGACGACGGCAGCAGCGGCGGAGACCGCGCCGAGCACCCGGTTGCGCGTGCGGTGCGGATGCGGGTCGGTCGACATGATGCGCTCGAGCATCTCCATGGCCGCGGCATCCGGCTTGGCGTCGATCGGCGTCCGCGCAGGGGACGCCGCGTAGAGGAGCCTGTCCAGCTCCTCGTCAGTGATCATCCGCGACATCCACCGCCCCCTCCAGGCCCAGGCTGCGCCGGAGCTTCCTCTGTGCCCGATGCAGGATCTTCTCCGCACCGGTCCGGGATACACCCATCGACTCCGCTGTCTCCCCCACCGCGAGTCCGTCCCAGTACGTGAGCATGATGATACGCCGTTCGCGCCCGGTGAGGCCAGTGAGCGCGCCCAGGATCTGATCGTGGCTCATCGGACAGTCGGCGTGGGCGTCGCCGACCAGGCCGGCGTGCACGGCCTCGGTCACCGCGGGGCGATCGGCCGTGCGGCGAGAGCGGCGCAGCCGTCGATCCGCCACCCTGAGCAGCCAGCTGCGTCCCATCGGCCGGCGGGGGCGGAGCCTGGTCCACGCGGTGAGGAACACCTCGGACACCAGCTCGGTGACCTCGGCATCGTCGTCGATCACACACTCCACGTGGTGGCGCACCGCCGCCCAGTGGGTGTCGAAGACCTGGGAGAAGACCTCGTTGCGCAGCGAGTTCGGGTCTTCGCTGCGGCCGCTCATCCTGGAGCCGCTGGCGGTCCCGTCTCCGCCGTGCTCAAGGGGCCCATGTCAGAACCCGAGTCGTCCGAGCTGCTTCGGATCGCGCTGCCATTCCTTGGCGACCTTCACGTGCAGGCCGAGAAAGACACGGGTGCCGAGGAGCTCCTCGATGCCCGTGCGCGCCCGTGCACCGACGTCGCGCAGCCGCGATCCCTTGCGGCCGATGATGATCGCCTTCTGGCTGTCGCGCTCCACCACGATGGACGCGTGCACGTCGGTGAGGTCGCTGTCCTCGCGGGGCGAGACGTCGTCGATGACCACGGCGATCGAGTGCGGGAGCTCGTCGCGCACCCCGTCGAGCGCGGCCTCGCGGATGATCTCGGCGATCCGGTCCTCCTGGGACTCGTCCGTCGTGATCCCCTCCGGGTAGAGGGCCGGACCTTGGGGCATGAGCGAGAGGATCTCGTCGGACAGCACGTCGAGCTGGTCGCGGGTCAGCGCCGACAGCGGGATCACCGCCGCCCAGTCCTCGCGGAGGGAATCGACCTCCATCAGGCGCTCGGTGATCTCTTCGCGGCCGGCGGCATCCGTCTTGGTGACGATCGCGATCTTCCTGGCCCGCGGATAGCCGTCGAGCGACGCCGCGATGCGGCGGTCCCCCGGGCCCACCTTCTCGGTGGCCGGCACGCAGAAGCCGATCACGTCGACGTCCCCGAGCACCTGCTCCACGAGGTCGTTGAGCCGCTCGCCGAGCAGCGTGCGCGGCTTGTGGATGCCAGGGGTGTCCACGATGACGAGCTGACCGTCGGGGCGGTTCACGATGCCGCGGATCGCGCGCCTCGTCGTCTGGGGCTTGTCGCTGATGATGGCGATCTTCTCGCCGACGAGCGCGTTCGTGAGGGTCGACTTGCCGACGTTGGGCCGTCCGACGAAGGTCACGAAGCCGCTCCGCGTCTGATCAGTCATCGTCTCGTTCTCCCTCGTCGTCTGCTGACTCGCCGTCCTGTGCCGCGCGCTCGACGAACACCGTCGCGATCCCGCGCCCGCGGCCTCGCGACGCGCCTCCCGTGAGGAGGAGCCCGTCCACGGCGGCCGTCGCACCGGGCTGAGGCACCTGGCCGAGCGCCTTGCCGAGCAGCCCGCCGATCGAGTCGACGTCCTCGTCCTCGAGATCGAGTCCGAACAGGTCGCCGACGTCCTCCAGCGAGAGCCGGGCGCTCACGCGATAACGTCCGTCGCCGAGGTCTACGACCTCCGCCGACACTTGATCGTACTCGTCCGCGATCTCGCCGACGAGCTCCTCGATGAGGTCTTCCAGGGTGACGAGACCCGAGATGCCGCCGTGCTCATCGATGACGAGGCACACGTGCACGGCGTCCCGCTTCATCTGCTGCAAGAGCGTCTCCGCCCTCATCGACTCGGGGACGAACGTCGCGGGACGCGAGATCGGCCGGATCGGCGCCTCGCGCCAGGCGCTCTCGTCGCGGAAGGCGAACTGCACGAGGTCCTTCAGGTAGAGCACGCCGACGACGTCATCGGCCTCGTCGTCGACGACCGGCATCCGCGACACGCCCCGGTGCAGGAACAGCGCCATCGCCTCGCTCGTCGTCGCGGTGGCGTCGACGGTCACCATCTCGGTGCGTGGCACCATGACGGCCCGCACGAACTGGTCGGTGAAGTCGAACACGGAGTGGATGAGGTCGCGGTCGTCCTCCTCGATGAGGTCGTTGGACGCGGCCTCGTCGACCATGCTCAGCAGTTGCTCCTCCGAGGTGAAGGAACTGCGCCCGGCACCGGGGGTGACGCGGTTGCCCAGCACCACCAGGCCCTGCGCGAGCGGGCCGAGGATGATGCGGAGCCCGCGCACCACCGGCGCGTTCACGCGCAGCATCCCGTCGGCGTGGTGACGGCCGAAGGACCGGGGGCTCGCGCCGACGAGCACGAAGGTGATGCCGGTCATCAGCACCGCCGCCGCGAGCATCGCCCACCAGATGTTGCCGAACAGCGTGGTGAAGGCGACGGTGACGAGGACGGCCGCCGTCGTCTCGGCGAGCACGCGGATGAAGGCGACGGCGTTGACGTGCGCGTCGGGGTCGGCGGCGATCCGCGCGAGCTGCCTCGCGTTCCTGCCCTCGGAGCCCATCTCCTCCAGGTCCGCCCGGGACGTCACGGAGAACGCGGCGTCGATCGCCGCCATCAGGCCGCCGAAGGCGACGAGCAGCACCGCCCCCGCGAGGAGGAACGCCGCGGTCATCGTCGTCGTTCGGAGGCGGCGAAGCCCTGGATGAGCTCCTTCTGCAGGCCGAACATATCACGCTCCTCGTCGGGCTCGGCGTGGTCGAAGCCGAGCAGGTGCAGAAGGCCGTGGGTCGTGAGCAGGATCAGCTCGTCCATCAGCGAGTGGCCGGCGGCCTGCGCCTGAGTCTCGGCGACCTGCGGGCACAGCACGATGTCGCCCAGCAGACCGGGAGCGGTCGGGCGGTCCTCGGTGCCGGGGCGCAGCTCGTCCATCGGGAAGCTGAGCACGTCGGTGGGACCCGGCTCGTCCATCCACTGCACGTGCAGGGCCTCCATGGCCCCCTCGTCGACGAGGACGATCGCGACCTCGGCATCCGGGCTGACGTGCAGCTGCGCCAGGTTGAAGTCCGTGAGACGCTGCAGCACGGTCTCGTCGACGGCGATCGCCGACTCGTTATTGATCTCGATCATGACTGTGCTCGTTTCATCAGGAGAGGCCTCGTTTCGGCATCCGGTCTCGGGGGCCGGGGCGCTGGGCCCCGCGACGCTCGGCGCGATTGGCGAACTCGGCCGCCTGCTCGCGCTCGAAGCGCTGCGCGGTGCGCTTCTCGTCGTACTCGCTGTAGGCGTCGACGATGCGTCCGACCAGGGAGTGGCGCACCACGTCATCGCTCGTGAGCCGGGAGAAGTGGATGTCGTCGATGCCGTCGAGCACCCGCGTCACGAGCCGCAGCCCGGAGGCGCCCTGCGGCAGGTCGACCTGCGTGATGTCGCCGGTCACGACCATCCTGGTGCCGAATCCGAGCCGGGTCAGGAACATCTTCATCTGCTCGGGCGTGGTGTTCTGCGCCTCGTCGAGCACGACGAAGGAGTCGTTGAGCGTGCGGCCGCGCATGTACGCGAGGGGGGCGACCTCGATGGTCCCCGTCGCCATCAACCGCGGCACGATCTCGGGATCCATCATCTCGTTCAGCGCGTCGTAGAGCGGGCGCAGGTACGGGTCGATCTTGTCGGTGAGCGTGCCGGGCAGGAAGCCGAGCCGCTCCCCCGCCTCCACCGCGGGACGCGTGAGGATGATACGGGTGACCTCCTTGCGCTGCAGGGCCTGCACGGCCTTGGCCATCGCGAGGTAGGTCTTGCCCGTGCCGGCCGGGCCGATGCCGAAGACGATCGTGTTCTGCTCGATCGCGTCGACGTACTCCTTCTGCCCCAGGGTCTTCGGCCGGATGACCTTGCCCCTGGTGGACAGGATCGCCTCGCCGAGGACCTCGCTGGGTCGGGGTCCGCCGTCTCTGCGCAGCATCTGCGCGGAGCTCGAGACGTCGCTGGGGGCCAGATCGTGCCCCTCGCGCGTCATCGTGAGGAGCTCGTCGACGAGTGCACGCGCGCTCGCGACCGCGTCCTGGGCGCCGCTCAGGGTAATCTCGTTGCCGCGCACCAGCACCTGCACCTGCGGATGCTCCTTCTCGAGCATCCGCAGCAGGCGGTCCTGCGGACCGAGCAGCTGCACCATCGCGACGCCGTCGGCGTAGATGCGCTCGGTGACGGTGTCTTGTTCCTCAGAAGCCAACGAGCTTGTTCTCCTCGATGTTGCCGAGCACATGGGCGTGCACGTGGAAGACGGACTGGGCGGCGCTGGCGCCGTTGTTGAAGATGAGACGGTACTCGCCATTGGCGTGCTCATCGGCGATGCTCTTCGCCGCCGAGACGATCTCGGCGAGGAGCCCCGGATCGCCCGCAGCGAGTTCCGTGACGTCGCGGTACTCCTCGGTCTTCGGGATGACCAGGGCGTGCAGCGGGGCCTGGGGGTTGATGTCGCGGATCGCGAACACGCGACCGGTGTCGAGCAGAATCTCCCCCGGGATGTCGCCGGTGAGGATGCGGGTGAAGATCGAGGGCTCGGTCATGTGCTCCAGTCTAGTTACCGCGGCCTCACCAACGGCCGAGGATGCCGGAGAGCACGGCGATCGCGGCGGGTCCGGCCGTGGACGTGCGCAGCACCGAGTCGCCGAGGAGCACCCGCTCGGCGCCGGCGCCGGTCAGGCGGGCCAGCTCCTCGTCTGAGATGCCGCCCTCGGGCCCGACGACGAGCACGAGATCGCGCCCGTCCGGCTCGAGCGCGGTCAGCCGCCGTTCCGCCGTCGGGTCGAGCAACAGCACCCGCTGCTCCCCCGCGCGCTGGACGAGCTGCGCGGTGGTGACGGGCGCCGAGACCTCGGGCACCCACGCGCGGTGCGCCTGCTTGGCAGCCTCGCGGACGATCGTCGCCCAGCGCTCGCGTCCCTTGACGGCCTTCGGGCCCTCCCAGCGCGACACGCTACGCGCAGCCTGCCACGGCACGATCCCGTCGACGCCGAGCTCGCACGCCGCCTGCACGGCGAGCTCGTCGCGGTCGCCCTTCGCGAGCGCCTGCACGAGGATGATCCGCGGGGTCGCCGCCGCGTGCTCGCTGCGGGCGGACACGCGCACGTCGACGCGCTGCGGCGACACCTCTTCCGCCTGCCCCTCGAGCCACACACCCGCGCCGTCGCCGATGGTGACCGGCTCGCCGACGCGCAGCCTGCGCACGACGGCCGCGTGCTTCGCCTCGGCGCCGGTGAGCGACACGAGGTCGCCGACGCCGGCATCCGTCGCCGTCTCGGCGAGGAAGTGCAGTGCCATGGCTCAGTGCGACCGGAAGCGGTCGCGGAGCTTGGAGAACAGTCCCTGCTGGAACTGCGCGAGCTGCGGGGCAGGGGCCTTGGTCTTCTTGGCGAAGTCCTCGATGAGCCTGCGCTGCGCCGAGTCGAGCTTGGTCGGCGTCACCACCTGCACGCCGACCCTGAGATCGCCGCGCTGGGTTCCCCGCAGCGGGGTGATGCCGCGGCCCTTGATGGTGAGCACGTCTCCGGACTGCACACCGGAGCGGATCTCGAGCTCCACCTCGCCGTCGAGCCCCTGGATGGTCGTCTCCGTGCCGAGCACGGCATCGGGCATCGAGACCTCGAGGGTCGCGAGCAGGTCATCGCCGTCACGGCTGAACACGGGGTGCGGGGTGACGGTCACCTCGACATAGAGGTCGCCGTTCGGACCGCCCGCCTTGCCGACCTCTCCGGATCCGGGGAGCTGCAGTCGGAGACCGGTCTCGACTCCTGCCGGGATGTCGAGCGACACCGTGCGGCGGGATCGCACCCTGCCCTGCCCTGCGCAGGTGCCGCACGGGAACGGGATCGTCGTCCCATAGCCCTCGCACGTGCCGCAGGGCTGGGAGGTGACGACGTTGCCGAGGAGACTCCGCACCTGACGCTGCACGTGACCGGAGCCGCCGCAGATGTCGCAGGTGACGGGCGAGGTGCCCTCCTGGCAGCACGAGCCCTGACAGGTCTCGCACAGCACAGCCGTGTCGACCTCGATATCCCTGTGCGCGCCGAAGACGACGTCGCCGAGGTCGAGCGTCACGCGCACCAGGGCGTCCTGCCCTCGTTCCCGGCGGGAGCGAGGGCGTGCGCCCCTGCCGCCGCCCTGGGCCGCGCCGAAGAACGTCTCGAAGATGTCGCCGAAGCCGCCGAAACCGGAGAAGTTGCCGGAGGCGCCGTCTCCTCCGCCCATGTCGTAGCGTCGGCGCGAGTCGTCGTCGCTGAGCACGTCGTACGCGTGCGTGACGAGCTTGAACCGCTCCGCGGCCTCCTCACCCGGGTTCACGTCCGGGTGCAGCTGCCGCGCCAGCCGGCGGTACGCCTTCTTGATCTCGTCGGTGGATGCGTCCCGGGAGACCCCGAGAACCTCATAGTGGTCCGCCACGATGGCCCTTCTGCGTGTGTCTCGTCACGGCGGCCGCGTCAGCGGCTCGCCTCGTCGTCGTCGAGCATCCGCGACAGGTAGCGGGCCACGGCCCGCGCCGCCGCGAGATTGCTCGGGTAGTCCATGCGGGTCGGCCCCATGACGCCGACCCGGGCGGTGCCGCCGGGCGCCGCGTAGTTGCTCGCCACGATCGAGGCCTCGCCGAGTCCGAACGGAGCGTTCTCGGTGCCGATGCTGGCGGCCAGCCCGTGCGAGTCCGCCTCCATCTCGCTCATCAGACGGAGCAGGGTGACCTGCTCCTCGATCGCCTCGAGGAGGGGGTGGATGCTGCCGCGGAAGTCCTGTTCGCGGCGGGCGAGGGTCGCCGCCCCGGCCATCACCAGACGCTCCTGACGGAACTCCCCCAGCTCGTCGACGATGATCGCGGCCAGCGTGCGCAACGCGGGGTCGGCGGGCGGCTCGGTGGCGGAGAGCAGCTCCTGGAGCAGGTCGGCGGCATCGCTGATCGATCGCCCGGTGATGAGCGACGACAGCCGGGCACGGAGCAGGCCCATGTCGGTCTCGTCGACCTCGACCGGCAGCGGCGCCATGCGCTGGGACACTCCGCCTGCATCGGTGACAAGCACGACCAACAGGCGGTTCGCGGCCAGCGCCACGAGCTCGAGGTGCGTCACGTGGGCGCGGGCGAAGGAGGGGTACTGCGCGAGCGCCACCTGGCCGGTGAGCTGTGTGAGCACGCGGACGGTGCGCACCATCAGATCGTCGAGGTCGGCAGGGTCGGTCAGGAAGGACTCGATCGCCGCCCGCTGTGCGGCGGAGAGCGGTCGCAGCTGGGCGAGATGATTGACGAACACCCGATAGCCCTTGTCCGTGGGCACGCGACCGGACGAGGTGTGCGGGGCGGTGATCAGCTCCTCGTCCTCGAGCAGCGCCATGTCGTTGCGGATCGTCGCCGCAGACACGCCGAAGGAGTAGCGGTCGACGATCGTCCTGCTCCCCACGGGCTCGTGCGTCTCCACGTAATCCTGCACGATCGCGCGGAGCACCTGGAGGCCTCTCTCGGTGACCATCTCGCCCTCCCGTCTGGCACTCCGACCTGTAGAGTGCCAATCTTACCGCGTCCCCCTAGGATGACGCTCATGACCACACCGTCTGTCGTCGCCCTGTCCACCGGATCCGTCCGAGGAACGGAGTCGGCCGGCATCCGGCGGTTCCTCGGCATCCCGTACGCCTCGCCTCCCTTCGGTGCCGATCGCTTCGGCGCGCCCCGTCCCGCCGCACCGTGGTCGGGCGAGCGCGAGGCCGTGGAGTTCGGCCCCACGGCCCCGCAACTCCCCTACTCCGGAGCCATCGGCGAGCTTCTCGGCTCGGTACACATCCCCGGTGAAGACGTCCTCACGGCCAACGTCTGGGCTCCGGCCGACGCCGACGCGGCGCCCGTACTGCTCTGGATCCACGGCGGAGCCCTCGAACGCGGCACGGCGGCGCTGCCGCTGTACGACGGCACGGCGTTCGCGCGGGCCGGCATCGTGTTCGTCTCCATCAACTACCGGCTCGGGTCCGAAGGCTTCTCCGTGCTGGACGGCGCACCGCGCAACCTCGGTCTTCGCGACGCGGCCGCGGCGCTCGACTGGGTGCACGCGGAGGTCGGCGCCTTCGGCGGCGATCCGGCGCGGATCACGGTGATGGGCGAGTCCGCCGGAGGCGCGATCGTGGCCGGTCTGCTCGCACGGGAGGAATCCCGGCCGCTGATCTCCCGCGCGATCATCGAATCCGGTCCGCTCGAGGCGCAGACCCCGCGGAAGGCCGGCCGCGTGACCGCGCAGCTGGCCAAGCTGCTCGGCGTCCGTGCCGACCGCGAGTCCTTCGCCGGCATCTCCCCCGAGCGGCTGCTCGAGGCGCGACGGCAGCAGTCCGCCGGTTCCTCCCCGCTCGGCGGCGCTCCCGGTTTCCAGTTCGCGATCGACGAGGACAGCCTCCCCCGTTCGCCGCACGAGGTGCTGCCGGGGATCGACACCCCGCTGCTGATCGGAAGCAACACCGACGAGTACCGGCTCTGGTTCGCTCCCGAGGCGCTCGCCGGCATCACCGGGCTCAAGCTCCTGCTCGCCCGCCTCGCGCTGCGCATCCCCCGGCGGGCGGTGGCCGCCTACCGCGCGGAGTTCCCCGACGCGTCGACGGGCGAGATCTTCGGGCAGCTCGCGACGGACATCATGCTCAGGGCGCCGCTGACCCGGGTCGCACGCGCACGCACGGCACCCACCCACGTCTACGAGTTCGCCTGGCCGAGCCCCGTGCGCGATCTCCGCGCCGCGCACGCCCTGGAGCTCGGATTCGTGTTCGATCGTCTCGACGACGAGGAGGCGCAGCGGCTCGCCGGCGCGGACGCGCCGCGGGCGCTCGCGGCGGAGATGCACGCGGCGTGGATCGCGTTCGTGACGGACGGCGATCCCGGCTGGCCGGCCTTCGGCCGCTCCCGCACGACGCGGGTGTTCGACGCGACGAGCAGCACGGTCCCCCAGCGGAGGACCACGGGGATGGACCTGCTCCCCGGCCGGTGAGCTAGTCCGTGAGCTCGCGCACCACGGCGTCGGCCAGCAGACGCCCGCGCAGCGTCAACTGCACCCGGCCGCGCACGGCGGATGCCGCGTCGACGAGACCGTCGGCGATCAATCCGGCCACGCGGGAGCGGTTGCCCTGCGGGAGGTCGGCGACGGCGATGCCCTCGGCGAGCCTGCTCTGCAACAGCACGCGCTCCAGCAGGCGCGCACCGTCGTCCGGCCGCTCGGTGCCGGCCGCCGGCGATTCCGACGCCGCCAGGCGCTGCGCGTACGCCGCGGGGTGCTTCACGTTCCACCACCGGAGGCCGGCGACGTGGCTGTGCGCCCCCGGTCCGAACCCCCACCAGTCGCTCCCCCGCCAGTAGGCGAGGTTGTGCCGGGAGCGCTGCTCGGACGACCGCGCCCAGTTGCTCACCTCGTACCAGTCGAATCCGGCGGCGGCGAGCCGCTCGTCCGCCAGCTCGTACATGTCCGCCTGCAGGTCGTCCGACGGCTCGGGGACCTCTCCTCTGCGGATCTGCCTGGCGAGCTTGGTGCCGTCCTCGATGATGAGCGCGTAGGCGGAGATGTGATCGGAGCGGAGCGAGATCGCCTCCTCGAGCGAGGCCTCCCAGTCGGCGAGCGACTCCCCGGGCGCGCCGTAGATCAGGTCGACGCTGACGGCGAGACCGGCGTCGCGGGCGGACTCGACGGCGGTGCGCACGTTCTCGGGGCGATGCGTACGGTCGAGCGCGGCGAGCACGTGCGGCACGGACGACTGCATCCCGATGGAGAGCCGGGTGACCCCGGCCTCGGCCAGGGTCCGCGCGACAGCCGGCGTGACGGTGTCGGGGTTGGCTTCGACCGTCACCTCGGCGCCGTCGGCCAGGCCGAAGGCGGACGCAGCCGCGTCGAGCATCCGCGCCAGGTCGCCGGGCGGCAGCAGCGTGGGCGTCCCTCCCCCGAAGAAGACCGTGTCCATCGGCCGCAGCGCGCCCGCGTCGGAGAGCACGCGCCGGGCGAGGCCGATCTCCGCGATCAGGGTCGATGCGTAGTCCTCCTGCTTCGCGCCGCGGAGCTCGCTCGACGTGTAGGTGTTGAAGTCGCAGTAGCCGCAGCGGACGCGGCAGAACGGCACGTGCAGATAGGCCGAGAACGGGACGGTCGCATCGATCGTCAGATCGTCGGGGAACCGGCCGTCGACGGGCGCCGGGTCGCCGAGGGGAAGCGGACCGGCCATCACACGGGCGTCGCGTACAGGGGGGAGATCGCCCGCAGGTACCGGGCGAAGAGCTCCTTCCTCCGCCGCTTCACCAGGGCGGGGACGAGCCGGTAGAGCAGGGAGTTCGGCGCGTCGAACGCGCGCACCGTGAACCACACCTCGTCGTTGTCCTCGCGCCACTCGATGTCGAAGGACTCCTCGCCGCTGACCACGGAACCGCCCACCGTGCCCAGCACGAACCCGACCCTGCGCTTCTCCTCCGTCACGGAGATGACCCGCAGCTCCGCGTCGGCGCGCATGCTCGCGACCCGCCCGTGCACGCGCAGCGTCATGCCCGGGCCGACGAACGGCGTGCCTTCGGCATCGAAGCGCTGCTCCACGTCGCGCTTGCTCGGTGCGATCGGGTTGCCGTCCGCGTCGAAGCTCACGCCCGCATAGGCAGGACCCGGCGCAGGGCGCACGTCTTCGACGGTGAGTCCGGCGGCGCGCTGCGCCGTCCACGAGAGCAGGGACTCGCCCGCGCTCTGGAACCGCTCGGCGCCGCTCCCGATCCGCCACGACTGCTCGGCGGGGATGCTCCGCTCGGGCGGGTACTGCATCAGGTCGGGCGCATGGGTGGCACCCACGGCCGCATAGTCCACCGTGTCGTCTCGGAAAGTCCCGCGCCGCATGATCTCCAGCCTACTTGGGGTCACCTGGGCGAACACCCCCACGCGCCGCGGGAGCGCGAACTGACCGCCCGTCATCCCCTGCGTGCGACCCCCGGTCGGGGCTCACCCGGTCGATCATCCGATCCGTCCCCGATCGGCCTCGGCACGCGCGATCGCGAGGTACCGGGCCAGCGCGGAGCGCTGCAGCGCCCGCAGAGCGGGTGCCGTCATCCGCCAGAACAGGGTCGATGGCCGGGAGACAGAGCGCACCACGAACCGCCCATCGGCGCAGATCATGAACGACTCCTCGCCGTAGAGCGGGTGGCCGGCGCGGGTCTCGTACCCGAATCCGCGCTCGTCCGCCCAGACCACCCGCACCGGCTCCCGGAACGGGATGCCGAAAAGGCGTTTCACCAGCACGCCCTCCACGCCGGGTTCCGGCGCCGACGACGGCACCTCGAACCCCGCTCTGCGCTTGAACTCCCAGGAGCTCACGAGCGCCGCGACGGCGTCCGCCCCGTCAGCGGGGATGTGCACGGACCTCTCGACGCCGCGAAGCCCCTGCGGTACGTCGACGAGCGGATGCCGGGTGATCCCCCGCTCGTACGCAGGGAACGGCATCCCTACTTCTTGTCCTTGCCCTCGACGTCGCCCGACAGCGCAGCGATGAACGCCTCCTGGGGGACCTCGACGCGACCGACCATCTTCATGCGCTTCTTGCCCTCCTTCTGCTTCTCGAGGAGCTTGCGCTTGCGGGTGATGTCGCCGCCGTAACACTTGGCGAGCACGTCCTTGCGGATCGCGCGGATCGTCTCGCGGGCGATGATGCGCGCGCCGATGGCCGCCTGGATCGGCACCTCGAACTGCTGGCGGGGAATGAGCTTGCGCAGGCGCTCCGCCATCATCGTGCCGTAGGCATACGCCTTGTCGCGGTGCACGATCGAGCTGAACGCGTCCACCTTCTCCCCCTGCAGCAGGATGTCGACCTTCACGAGGTCGGCCTCCTGCGAGCCGGACGGCTCGTAGTCGAGCGAGGCGTAGCCCTGCGTCTTGGACTTGAGCTGGTCGAAGAAATCGAACACGATCTCGCCGAGGGGCATGTTGTACCGCAGCTCCACGCGCTCCTCGGAGAAGTACTCCATCCCGAGCAGGGTTCCCCGCCGGGACTGGCAGAGCTCCATGACGGTGCCCACGTAGTCCTTGGGCAGGAGGATAGCGGTCTTCACCATCGGCTCGGACACGGACCCGATGCGGCCGTCCGGGTACTCGCTCGGGTTCGTCACGGTGACGGTCTCCCCGGTGTCGCTCGTGAGGACCTGGTAGATCACGCTGGGCGCGGTGGTGATGAGGTCGAGACCGAACTCGCGGGAGAGGCGCTCCGTGATGATCTCGAGGTGCAGCAGGCCGAGGAACCCGCAGCGGAACCCGAACCCGAGGGCCACGGAGGTCTCCGGCTCGTACTGCAGGGAGGCGTCGGAGAGCTTGAGCTTGTCGAGCGCCTCGCGCAACTCGGCGTAGTCGCTGCCGTCGATCGGGTAGATGCCCGAGAACACCATCGGCTTGGGGTCGGTGTAGCCGGCCAGCGCCTCGCTCGCGGGCTTGCGCGCGGTGGTGACCGTGTCGCCGACCTTCGACTGACGCACATCCTTCACACCCGTGATCAGGTAGCCGACCTCGCCGACGCCCAGTCCCTTGGTGGGGACGGGCTCGGGGCTGGACACGCCGATCTCCAGGAGCTCGTGGTTGGCGCCGGTGGACATCATCTGGATGCGCTCGCGCGGCGACAGCTTGCCGTCGACCATCCGGACGTAGGTGACGACGCCGCGGTACGCGTCGTAGACCGAGTCGAAGATCATCGCGCGCGCCGGCGCCTCCGCGTCGCCCACGGGGGCCGGGATCTCCTGCACCAGGCGGTCGAGGAGGTCCTCGACGCCGACGCCGGTCTTGCCGGAGACGCGCAGCACGTCGTCGGGGCTCCCGCCGATGAGGTCGGCCAGCTCCTTCGCGTACTTCTCGGGCTCGGCGGCCGGCAGATCGATCTTGTTGAGGACCGGGATGATGGTGAGGTCGTTCTCGAGTGCGAGATAGAGGTTGGCGAGGGTCTGGGCCTCGATCCCCTGCGCCGCGTCGACGAGGAGGATCGCGCCCTCGCAGGCGGCCAGCGACCGGGACACCTCATAGGTGAAGTCGACGTGCCCCGGGGTGTCGATCATGTTCAGGGCGAAGGTCTCGCCGTCGATCTGCCACGGCATCCGTACCGCCTGGCTCTTGATCGTGATGCCGCGCTCCCGCTCGATGTCCATGCGGTCGAGGTACTGGGCGCGCATGTCGCGGTCGGAGACGACTCCGGTGATCTGGAGCATGCGGTCGGCGAGGGTCGACTTGCCGTGGTCGATGTGGGCGATGATGCAGAAGTTGCGGATCTGCATCGCCGGCGTCGCGGCAGGCTGAAGAGGGGTGAGAGCGCGTGGGGACATGTCCCGTCGATTCTACGGTCAGGGGGCGCTAATCATCGATTCGCCGGAACCGGTGATAGTCTCGCGAAGTTGCCCGGGAGCAATCCGTGACACCGGATCCCGCGTGCGGCACGACTGCGTCACACACCATGTGGAGGAGTCGCGTCGCGCAGAACGGTGGATGGTGATTGAATATCTACCCGGCTCAGCGTTGCGTCGGCGGATCCCGCGCGCGTCTGTAAAAGAGAAAGAATCATCACCTTGATCAAGTATCTCGTGCGCCGAGCACTCGGCTGGTTGCTCATGATCGTGGTCGCGACCAATCTCACGTATTTCCTGGCGTGGGGCTTCCTCGATCCACGTAGCAACTACGTCGGTCGCCGTCCTCCGGTCACCGAAGAACAGATCGTCCATCTCCTCCAACCGCGCAACCTCAGCGACACCGTCCCGCTCATCGAACGCTGGTGGAACTGGCTCACCGCGATCGTCCTGCGCTGGGACTGGGGCGTGAGCCCGACCGGCGGCTCGGTGAACGAGCAGGTCGGCTACCGCATGTGGGTCAGCGCGGAGCTGGTGCTCGGGGCCACGATCATCTTCACCGTGCTCGGCATCGCGCTCGGCGTGTACACGGCCTCCCGTCAGTACAAGCTCGCTGACCGGATCGGCCAGGCGACGAGCATCATCACGATGAACATCCCGATCGTCGTCGCGGCCTTCGCCGTCGTGATCCTCGCGATCTCGCTGAACGAGGCGACGGGCGTTCGTATCTTCTACGTCACCGGCTCCTCCAGTCAGGGGGTCGAGGGCTTCTTCCCCGTCCTCATCGACGTGTTGCAGCACCTCACCCTGCCGACCATCGCCCTGGTGCTCACCGGGTACGCCGGCATCCACTTCCTCCAGCGCTCCCTGCTCCTGGACAACATCAACGCGGATTACGTGCGCACCGCGCGCGCCAAGGGTCTCACCAAGCAGCAGGCCATCCGCAAGCACGCGCTGCGAACCTCGATGATCCCCGTCGCGACCCAGGTGGCCTTCACCATCCCCGGCGTGTTCACCGGCGCCGTGCTCACCGAGACGATCTTCGCCTGGAACGGCATGGGCCAGTACTTCATCAAGACCATCTCGACGAACGACATCCACGGCACGGTCGCCATCGCGGCCTTCGGCGCCGTCCTCACGGCGATCGGCGCCATCCTCGCCGACATCGCCGTCGTGGTGCTCGACCCACGAGTGAGAGTGAGCTGACATGACCACCGACATGATCGACCCGACGGTCCAGCCTCCGTCCGGCATCGCCGGCCCCGAGACGACGCGCGTCGCGACCAAGCGACTCTCCAAGTGGACCCTCTACTGGCGCCGCTACGCCCGCAACAGGGGCGCTCTCGCCGGCCTCGTGATCTTCGTGTTGCTGGTGCTGTTCGCGATCCTCGGCCCCTTCATCGCGCGCTACGACGCGGTCGAGCTCGACTTCCTCAACCTCAGCACGGGCCCGTCGGCCGACCACTGGTTCGGCACGAACAACGCCGGCAACGACCTGTTCGCCCAGGTGGCCGTCGGCCTGCAGCGCTCGCTCATGATCGCCGTCACGGTGTCCGTCGGAGTCACGATCATCTCCGCCTTGGTCGGCACCGCAGCCGCCTACTTCGGCGGGTGGACCGAGCGCATCGCGCTGCTGGTCATCCACTTCATGATGGTGATCCCGAGCTTCCTCATCCTCTCGATGATCTCGAACAAGTCGGGCGGAGACTGGCGCATCATCGCGCTCATCATGATCTTCGTGATCGGCTGGTACTTCCCCGCCCGCGTGATCTGGACGATGGCCCTCTCCCTCCGCGAACGCGAGTACGTCAGCGCGGCGCGCTACATGGGCGTCGGCGGCATGAGGATCGTGCTCCGACACCTGCTGCCGAACATCGGCTCGCTGCTCGTGATCAACTTCACCCTCGGCGTCGTGAACGCCGTCGTCACCGAGACCGGCCTGTCGTTCCTCGGCTTCGGCGTGAAGATCCCCGATGTCTCGCTGGGCGCGCTCATCGGATCCGGTTCCAGCAGCCTCACGACCGCACCGTGGCTGTTCTACTTCCCCGCCGCGGCCCTCACCCTTCTCACCGTGTCGATGGCGCTCGTCGCCGACGGCCTGCGTGACGCCCTCGATCCCACCTCGGCGGCGGGAGGCCGCGCATGAGCACAGTACTCTCCGTCCGTGACCTCAGGGTCAGCTTCGCGTCCGAGGCCGGTCGCGTCGACGCCGTGCGCGGCGTCTCCTTCGATCTCGAAGCCGGGAAGACCCTCGGCATCGTCGGCGAGTCCGGCTCGGGCAAGTCCGTCACCTCCCTGGCGATCATGGGCCTGCTCGATGAGAACGCCAAGGTCACCGGCTCGATCGTGTACGACGGGCAGGAGTTGATCGGCAAGACCGACAAGCAGCTGTCCGTCATCCGCGGCAACGGCATGTCGATGGTGTTCCAGGATCCGCTGACCTCGCTGACCCCCGTCTTCACGATCGGCGATCAGCTGATCGAGGCGCTCACCGTGCACCGCAACCTCTCCAAGAAGGAGGCGTGGGATCGCGCGGTCGAGCTGCTCACGCTCGTGGGCATCTCGTTCCCCGAACGGCGCATGAAGTCGTTCCCGCACGAGTTCTCCGGCGGCATGCGTCAGCGGGTCGTCATCGCGATCGCGATGGCGAACAACCCCAAGCTCATCATCTGCGACGAGCCCACCACCGCGCTCGACGTCACGATCCAGGCGCAGATCCTCGACCTGATCGAGAAGGCCCAGGACGAGACCGGCGCGGCCGTGGTCATGATCACGCACGACATGGGCGTGGTGGCGCGCACCGCCGACGACGTCATGGTCATGTACGCGGGCAGGCCCGTGGAGCACGCCCCTGCACGCGAGCTCTTCCACCGCACGCGGATGCCGTACTCGATCGGGCTCCTGGGCGCGATCCCCCGTGTCGACAAGGCCGAGAAGGAGCCGCTGACCCCGATCAAGGGCAACCCGCCGCTTCTCATCAACCTGCCGGACGCCTGCCCGTTCGCCGACCGGTGCCCCATCGTGATGGATGCCTGCCGTTCCCGCGAACCCGAACTGCTGCCGGTGTCGACGGGCACCGGCGAGACGCACCTCGCCGCGTGCATCCGCTCGCAGGAGATCGAGGACGGCGGCCGGCTCGGCGGCCTCCCGGTCTTCCCCGCGAGGGAGGTGCCGGAGAGCGCGTTGACCCGCACTCCGCGCGAGGAGCGCCCGGTGACCCTCGAGGTGAAGAACCTCACCAAGACCTTCCCGCTGCTCAAGGGCGCGTTCCTCAAGCGCAAGGTGGGCGAGGTGCACGCGATCAAGGGCATCAGCTTCGACGTGCGCGAGGGCGAGACCATGGCGATCGTCGGCGAGTCCGGATCGGGCAAGACCACGACGCTGCTGCAGATCATGGACATGGTCAAGCAGACCGACGGCGACATCGTCATCGCCGGCACCAGCGTGAACGGCCTGCACAGCAAGAAGGTCGAGCGGACCCTCCGTCGCGACATCCAGATCGTGTTCCAGGACCCGATGGGGGCGCTCGACCCCCGGATGACCGTCGCGGACATCATCGCGGAGCCGATGCGCGCGATCGGCACGCCGAAGGCCGAGGTCCACCGGCGCGTGGACGAGCTGATGGACCTCGTCGGGCTCAACCCCGCGCACAGCGATCGCTTCCCGCAGGCGTTCTCCGGCGGCCAGCGTCAGCGCATCGGCATCGCCAGGGCGCTGTCGACCAACCCCAAGATCGTCGTGCTGGACGAGCCCGTGTCGGCGCTCGACGTATCGATCCAGGCCGGCGTCATCAACCTGCTCGACGACCTCAAGGTCAAGCTCGGGCTGTCGTACCTGTTCGTGGCGCACGACCTCTCGGTGGTCCGTCACATCGCCGACCGCGTGGCCGTGATGTACCTCGGCGACTTCGTGGAGCACGGCGACGTCGACGAGGTCTTCGACAACCCGCAGCATCCGTACACCAAGGCGCTGCTGTCGGCGATCCCCGTCCCCGACCCGGACATCGAACGCACGCGTCAGCGTGTCGTGTTCGACCCGGAGACCATGTCGACCAGGCCCGCGACCGTCTGATGCGCGGACGGCGACCGGGGCCTGGTCACCGTCCGATAACGGTTAGGCGGTATTCACTGTCCGCTGCTGTGCGGTGATCAACAGCGAACTATTCTTCCCTTTATGAAAACGCCGAAAGGCGAAAGGAGCACCATGAAGCACAAGAAGTTGTTGGGGGCTGTCGCGATCAGCGGCGTCCTCGCACTCGCCCTCGCGGGCTGCGCGAGCGGATCCGGAAACACCGGTGGCGGGAATGGCACGGAGAAGCCGGTCGAGACGAAGTCCGCCGACTACAACCCGCAGGCTCGAGCCGACATGAAGGAGGGCGGCGAGGTCCACCTCGGCATCAACGGAATCCCCGAGCAGCTCAACGCCTTCCACGGCGACGGCGTCGCCGACACCTCCACGCTCTGGTACTTCTACATGCCGCAGATCCTGCTGGTGAAGCCGGAGGGCGAGGTCTACAAGAACGACGCGTACCTCGACAAGTACGAGATCGGCGAGAAGGACGGCAACACGACCGTCACCTTCACGTTCACCGACAAGGCGCACTTCAACGACGGCACGGACATGGACTGGACCGCCATCGACGCGACCTGGAAGGCGAACCGCTCGTCCGACGAGGGTTACAGCCCGAACGCGACCGACGGCTACAAGCAGATCAAGTCGGTCGAGCAGGGCGACACCGCCAAGACCGCGGTCGTCACGTTCGACGGCATCTACGCCTGGCCGTCCATGGTGTTCCTCACCGGCGGTGTCCTTAACCCGGCGCACGCGGACGTCGACACGTTCAACAACGCGTACATCGGCAACCCGCACTCTGAGTGGGGTGCCGGCCCGTACATCGTCGACGAGTTCGACGCCAACAAGGGCTTCATCTCGTTCAAGCCGAACCCCGAGTGGTGGGGCAACGCGCCGCTGCTCGACAAGGTGACCTTCCAGCAGCTCGAGCCCGACGCCGCGATCAACGCTTTCAAGAACGGCGAGATCGACATGGTCGGCGCGAACTCGAAGGACCGCCTCGAGCAGGTCAAGTCGGTCAAGGACACGACCGTCCGCCGCGCG
Source organism: Microbacterium hydrocarbonoxydans (assembly GCA_040395495.1). Taxonomy (GTDB): domain Bacteria; phylum Actinomycetota; class Actinomycetes; order Actinomycetales; family Microbacteriaceae; genus Microbacterium; species Microbacterium hydrocarbonoxydans_D. The sequence goes on from JBEBQG010000004.1 coordinate 52,575, forward strand.
CAGCAGACCGCGAAGACGATCCTGATGCTCGACGGTGACAAGCCGCAGCTCAAGGACCTCGAGGTCCGCAAGGCCTTCTTCCTGGGCATCAACATCGACCAGCAGAAGCAGATCGCGTGGAACGGCCTCGGCTACGAGGAGCCCGCCGCCGGCTCGCTGAACATGTACGCGTTCCAGGACGGCTACGTCGACGCGTTCGCCGAGGCAGGCCTGAAGCACGACCCCGAGGGCGCCAAGAAGCTGCTCGACGAGGCCGGCTGGAAGCCCGGCTCCGACGGCATCCGCGAGAAGGACGGCGTCAAGCTGAGCATCGTCTACCCCGTGTTCGGCTCCGACCCGACCCAGGAGGCCCTGGCCAAGTCGCTGCAGGCGCAGGAGAAGGAGATCGGCATCGACGTCAAGATCGACGTCCGTGCATCGGCTGACTTCGCGAAGGACCTGCCTACGAAGAACTGGGATATCGCGGGTCTGCGCTTCACCGACTCCGACCCGTTCGGCCCGGCCTGGATGTGCCAGCTCTACTGCTCGGAGAGCGAGCTGAACCTGTCCGGTACCGGCAACGCCGACATCGACAAGCAGATCGCCGACGATGTCGAGTCGCAGAAGGACGCCAAGAGCTGGACCGCCGCGGCGGAGAAGCTCGAGCCGAAGATCATCGACGAGACCTGGGGCGTCATCCCGCTCTACAACGGCCCGTCGATCTACGTGGTCAAGAACGGTCTGGCGAACCTCACGCCTTGGCCGTACGTGGGCCTCGACCTCTTCGGCGTCACGCCGATCGAGGACTTCGGGTGGCAGAAGTAATCCACTGAGGCACTCCGGTGTCTGAGCGGGGCCGGTGGTTCGTCCACCGGCCCCGCTTTCTTCATGCCGCCGATCTATGCTGGGTCGCGTGAACGTCCAGATCGTCCTCGTGCACGGCATCCGCACGTCGTCGACGATGTGGCGCCCGCAGCTCGCCTTCCTCGCTGAACAGGGCATCGCCGCCACGGCCGTCGATCTGCCGGGCCACGGCACCCGCATGGCGGAGGACTTCACGCTGCACGAGGCGCTGCACACCATCGACGCGGCGGTGCGCGCGGCGGCCGAGCACGGCCCCGTGCTGCTCGTCGGTCACTCCATGGGCGGCCTGCTGTCGCTGGCCTACACGGGCGGTGCGCAGAGGCCGCCCGTCGCCGGGCTCGTCGCTGCCTCGTGCACCGCGCTCCCCCACGGCGCGGGACTCGCCACGTACCGCCTCCTCGCCCGTGCCCTCGACTCCCTGCCCGACCGCGGCCTGTGGCTGGCCGATCGGATCATCGACGCGACGATCCCCGCGGAGAACCGCGACGACTTCGCGGCAGGCGGCTATGCGCTCGATGCGCAGGACGTCGCGCTACGCAGCCTCTCGGCCCTCGACCTCGCCGCGGCCGTCGCCCGCATCGACGTGCCGCTCTGGTTCGTCAACGGCCAGTACGACCAGCTGCGGCTCAATGAGGCGCTCTTCCAGCGTCTCGCACCGCACGCCGAGCTCATCGTCGTCCCGCGCACGACTCACCTCGTCACGGCGATGCGCCCGCGCGTGTTCAACGCGGTGCTGCAGCTGGCGCGTGCGACGCTCGAGTCTCGCTCCTCGGCTGACGCGCGAAAGCCGTGAGCACGCCGCCGACCACCGAGAGCACCGCCGCGCAGACGAACACGAGCCAGAATCCGCCGACGAGCGCCACGAGGCCCGCTCCGAGGACCGGCCCGATGAGCTGGCCCAGGGCCGCGGTCACATTGACGATCCCCAGATCACGGGCGTGGTCCTTCTCGTCGGGCAGCAGGTCGGCGGCGAACGCGAGACCGACTGTCGAGAAGGCTCCGTAGCCGAGACCCATGAGCGCCGCCGCGATCATCGTGGCCTCGAACGTGGGCACCACGGCGATCACGACGCCCGATGCCGCCTGCACGAGCGTCGCCGCGACGGTCAGGCCACGTCTGTTGCCGGTGCGATCGGAGATGAGCCCCGTGAGCACGGAGGCGATCACGACGAACACGGTGTACACCACGATGAGCAGGAGCAGGTTGTCCTGCGCTTCGGCCGTCGGCTGGTTCAACCCGTGCAGCAGGAAGAACAGGAAGAGCGCGGTGCCGAGGGCGTTGCCGATGTTGGCGACGAGGCGTCCCGAGAGCATCCAGGCGAAGTCGCGGTCCCGCAGCGACGCGAGCGGACGGCCGCCGCTCCGATCGGGCCGGAGCGCCGCGGTCGACGGAGGATCGGGGAGCAGCAGAGCCGCCGCGGATCCGACCACCGCGATGATCCCCGCGAGCAGCAGGTATCCGGCATCGACCCCGAGGCCGAGAAGGACGACGAGACCGACGCCGAGCACGATCCCGACCGCCTGACTGGATCCGACCGCTGCCGAAGCGGCTCCCCGTTGGGACTGCGGGAGCTGATCGGCGATCATCGCGGTGAACGCGGCGGATGACACCGCCACGCCGATCGACACGCCCACCCAGGCGGCGCCGACAGCCCAGGGCCCGGAGGCATAGCCCGTCACGACGAGACAGACGGCGGTCAGCCATACCCCGCCGAGCGCCCAGGGCCGACGGCGGCGCCTGCCGACCGACGCACGGTCGGAGAGTGCTCCGGCCACAGGGCCGGCGACGATGCCCGCGAGCCCGCCGACGCCCAGGACCAGACCGGAGGAGACGACTCCCCGGATCCAGTCGTCCTCCGGTGTGTCCAGCTGGAGCGGGAGGAGCAGTTGCACGGGCGTGAGCTGCACGGTCCAGATCGCGAGCCACGCCAGCGTGAACAGCGTCATCCACCGCGCGCCGACCTTCGTCGCGGAGCTCATCGTGCCGACTCCGCACCCGCCCTGGTGGCCGCGATGAGGTCGCGGTACCAGTCGTACGAGGCCTTGGGGGTGCGCTCCCCCGTCTCGAAGTCCACGTGCACGAGGCCGAAGCGCTGCGTGTACCCGTCGGCCCACTCCCAGTTGTCCAGGAGGGACCACACGGTGTACTCCTCGACGACGACCCCGGCCGCGATCGCCTCCGCCACGGCCGACAGATGGCCGGACAGATACGAGATGCGCTCGACGTCGTCGATGCGGGCGGCCCTCTCCGGCTCGGGGAAGGATGCGCCGTTCTCCCCGATGATCACGGGCGGGAGATGGGGATGCCGTTGCCCGAGGTCGACGAGCAGATCACGCAGCGCGCCGGGCATGATCGGCCATTCCGGGCCGAAGCCGGTGTGGGGAACGCCGGGCGTCGGCACGATGTCGAACGGGATCGGGGCGGCTGGATCCGCCGCGGTGACGGTCGTCGGATTGTAGAAGTTGATGCCGTAGAAGTCGATGGAGCCGCGGATCGCGGCGAGGTCGCCGTCTTGCACGGGCATGGACGGCAGCCCGAGCGCCTCGATATCGGGGTACCCGCCGTCGAGCAGAGGCTCGCTGAAGACCCGGTTGTGGAGGAGGTCGTAGACGTGCGCCGCCATGCGGTCCTCGTCGGTGTCGTGCAGCGGCAGCACCCAGGTGTGGTTGTTGACCAACCCGATCTGCGTCGCCCCGCGCGTGCGCAGCGCGTCAGCGGCGCGCGCGTGCCCGAGGAGCTGATGGTGCACCGTGGGCAGGGCGCCGAAGAGCAGCTGCCTGCCCGGCGCCAGCGCTCCGGTGGCGTAGCCCTGCAGTGTCGTCATGGCGGGTTCGTTGAGCGTGTACCAGTTGTGCACGCGATCTCCGAGCCGGTCGGCGACGAGCGCCGCGTAGTCGCCGAAGCGCTCGGCGGTATCGCGGTTCACCCATCCGCCGTCGGCCTCCACCACGCTGGGCATCTCCCAGTGGAACAGGGTCGGGAACGGCGTGACGCCGGCGTCGAGCAGCGAGTCGACGAGACGGGAGTAGTAGTCGAGACCGGCCCCGTTGGCAGGTCCCCGGCCGTCGGGCTGGACGCGCGCCCACTGGATCGAGAACCGGTAACGGTCCAGTCCCAGTCCGGCGGCGAGAGCGACATCGGCCTCCGGATGGCGGTAGCTGTCGCACGCCGGATCGGCGGTGCTGCCGTCCTTGATAGCGCCGGGCACGTCGAGGAAGTCATCCCAGATCGATCGGCCTCGGCCGTCGGCGTCTCGGGATCCTTCGATCTGGAAAGCGGAGGTCGCTGCCGAGAATCGGAAGCCGGTGGGGAGGGCGGGACCCATGTCGCTCCTTGACGTCGATGTCTGGATAGTCTTGATTCTGCACCCAGTACCGTCGATTGCGCGACTGAGTATCGTGCTCGATCATCCCGTTTAGGGAGATCGACCCGGATGCTGGTAGAGTTGACTCTTGGCTTGCGTGTGGGTTCTTCCCTCACGACCGCCGTGCGGAAGCCCTCTTCTTCCCGCGGCATTCCGAACAACTCCGTACAGAAAGCGTCCACACGTGGCAAACATCAAGTCGCAGATCAAGCGCAACAAGACCAACGAGAAGGCTCACGAGCGCAACAAGGCCGTGAAGAGCGAGCTGAAGACCCTCGTTCGTCAGACCCGCGAGGCTGTCGTCGCCGGCGACAAGTCCGCTGCCGAGGCCGCGCTGAAGAAGGCTTCCGTCAAGCTCGACAAGGCCGTCAGCAAGGGCGTCGTGCACAAGAACCAGGCGGCGAACCGCAAGTCGGCCATCGCCAAGCAGGTCGCCGCTCTCTGAGCCCCGATCACGAAAAGGCCCGTCTCCTCGGAGGCGGGCCTTTCTCGTGCCGTCGCCGGGCCCGGGCGTGCCGCCGCCGGGGCCTCAAGGCGTGCCGTCCATCGGGGTCGTGACGTCCGTGGGCACGAGGGGCGTGCCGCCCATCGGGGCGTGACGTCCATCGGAGCGTGCCGTCCATCGGCTCAGATTCCGTCCGGATGCCGAGGTTCCGTGAGTCGACATCCGGACGGAATCTGAGCATGCGGACGGGACGCAGTGCGGCACGCGAGGGGCGCTCGGCACGACTCGAGGGGCACGATTCGAGGAGCACGATTCGAGGAGCACGATTCGAGGAGCACGACTCGAGGGGCACGACTCGAGGGGCGCGGATGCGACGTTCAGCGGATGTCGCGAAGCGCGGGCGGATCGACGTCGAGCGCCTTCGCATCCTCCAGTTGGACACCGCCAAGGGGCTCGCGCACCCAACGCACCAGCTGCCACCCGGACTCCGGATCGCCGTCGAGCTCGCACATCCCCGTGTTGTAGATCCGCCACCGTGCCGCCTGCTCGAGATCGACGTCGGCGGTCCTCGCGGCGGCCCAGACGCGGATCGCCGCTCCATGACTCACCACTGCGGCCGTCCCGCCGGGATTGGCCGCCGCCACCGTGGCGATCGCATTGTCGAACCGGGCGAAGAACTCCCGGCCGGACTCGCCACCATCGATCATCGCGTCGACGTCGCCGACCGCCCAGCGGCTGGCGGTCTCCATGTAGACGCGCACCGCCTCGATGTCGTTGTGCATCTCCCAGCGGCCGGCGAGGATCTCCTCGAACCCCTCGACCACCTCGATCCCGAGGCCGCGGTCCTCGGCGAGCGGAGCGGCCGTCAGCTGGGTACGGACGAGCGGGGACGCGTAGATCGCGTCGATCCTCTGCCCGGCCAGGGCGCCGGGAACCGCGGCGGCCTGCGCCTCGCCCAGGGCGGTGAGCCCCGGTCCCGGACGGCCGGTGTCGAGGGCTCCGAGCACGTTGCTGGGTGTCTGGCCGTGCCGCACGAGCAAGAGCCTCACTGCTGCTCCCCGAAAGGCCTGCGGGTGGCGATGACGGTGACCATCCGTTCGAGCGCGAAGATCGGATCGCGCGCCGCGCCCTTCACCTCGGCATCCGCCCTCGCCGTTGCCTGGATGGCCATGCCGAGCGACCGCTCGTTCCAGCCGGCCAGATCGCGACGCGCGCGATCGACCTGCCAGTCCTTCATTCCCAGCCGTTGGGCGAGCTGGCGGCTCGGCTCCCGGTTGCCGGCCACCCTGGCCATGGTCCGCAGCTTCATCGCGAACGCGGCGACCATGGGCACCGGATCCGCACCGGAGGCGAGCGCGTGCCGCAGGGAGACCAGCGCCTCGCCATACCGTCCGGCGATGGCCGTGTCTGCCACCACGAACGCGGAGACCTCCACCCGACCGCCGTAGTACTTGGTGACCACCTCTTCGGTGACGTCACCATCGACGTCGGCGATGAGCTGCTGACACGCGGCGGCGAGCTCGGTGAGGTCGTCGGCGAAGGCGGACACCAGTGCGCGCAGCGCGGGCGGCGCGATGCGCCTCTTCGCCGCCGTGAACTCCCCGGCGGCGAAGTCGACGCGGTCGCTGTCGCGCTTGATCGCGGGACAGGGGATCTCGATCCCCTCTCCTGCTCCGCTCCGCAGCGCATCGAGCAGCTTCTTGCCTCGCACGCTGGCACCGGTGTGACGCAGAACGACGGTGGCACCCTCCTGGGGATGCTCGAGATAGGACACGGCCTCCTGCAGGAAGGCGTCGGAGCACTTCTCCACCCCGGACACCCGGATCAGACGCGGTTCACCGAAGAGCGACGGCGAGGTGAGCGCGAGAAGGGTTCCGGGCGCATAGTCGTCGGCGCGGACGTCGCTGACCTCGAGCGCGGGATCCTCGGCGCGGAGGTAATCCCGCACACCCGCGATCGCCCGCTCCGCGCAGACCTCTTCGGGACCGAAGACCAGCACCACAGAGGCGGGGCGCGGCTCGCGCCACGACACCTGAGGGATCTTCGCGGACTTGGCACCGCCTCGGGCGGGGGTACGCGGAGCAGCCATGGAACCAGCCTACCCGGGGCGTCCGACCCCGGCTCAGCGCCGACCGAGGCGCAGTTCGCGGTCGATGGCGTCGATCAGCTCCTGGTCGATGGCGACCTCCGGGTGCTCGGCGCCGAGGTGGGCGATGTCGAGCTCGCGCCCGCGCACCGCGAGCCGTCGTGCGGGCACGAACTCGCCCAACTGGGCGAGCGTGCTCGCGTAATTGACGAGGAGCGCCGGGAGGTCGGCGGCGGGGAAGTCCCCGTCGGCCTCCGCCGCGGGGACGCAGGCGGCGTAGAGCGCCTTGGCCTCGTTCAGCAGGCCGCGCGCCCGGCGCAGATCCTGTGGGTTCGCAGCCCCGCCCAGTGCGTGCATGGCCGTGTTGAGCATGGTCCGCGCCCGCGCCGCGTCCACCTGGACCGCGAACACGTGCGCGTCGGGGAAGCGCTCGCGTACGCGCACGGCACGATCGAGATAGCCGGCCGCGACATCGAACGATCCGGTGTCCAGGTGCGCGTCGGCGGCATCCAGGAGTATCGACCCGAACGGGAGGGTGAGCGCTGCGTCGTCACCGAACGCACGGAGGAAGAGCTCGATGCTCTCGGCCGCGTTCTTCGCTCTCCTCTCGGGCGACCCGTACTTGTCCAGGCCGGCCGACAGCAAATGGATCTCAGCCGCGGCGCCGATGTCGGTGACGGCTCCCGCGTCGATCAGGAGACGGGCTTCGGCGGCGGTCCGCCGACCCGCGACGATGTCGCCGGTCATCCAGGCGACGCGCATGCCGGCGACCAGATACTTCACCTGAGCGGCGACGGGGAGCCTCTCACGATCGACCTCGTCCGGCAGCACCACCACCCTGAGGAGCTCGACGTCGAAGGTCTCGGCGGCGATCCTGATCAGCGCCAGGCTGACGTCCGCTCGCAGGATGACCAAGTGCTCCCCCGGCTCGTGCCTGCGTCGTCTCCACAGGAACCGTCGCGCCCGGCCAACGTCCCCGCCGTCATCCAGCTCTGCCAGCACGTCTCGCAGGACCGACTTGGCGTCGTCGTACCTGCCCGCTCCGCTGAGCACCTCCGCGTACCAGAAGTCGGCGAGGAGGACGGTCTCCGGTGGTTGCTGCCCGCTCGCCGCTGAGAGGCGCATCCACTGCCGTGCGTCGTCGGCGAGTTGCAGAGCTCGCCCGTTCCTCCCGACCGACGGCAGCAACTGCGACACGACGTGTGCCGCGGCGAAGTAGCCGGGACCGATGACATCGTGCGTGCGGCAGAGCGCGAGGATGCTCTCCACGGCGGACAGATCCGCGAACAGATTGCGCCCGCTCCCCTCCTGCGGGAGGAACAGGTCGCCGAAGCTGCTGAGAGCGGTCTCGAGCGGCACGGTCAGGTCGTCCACCTCGTCGAGGACGAAGCGGCGGATCAACGGATGGACGATGGCGCGGCCCTCGAACAACCGGATGTGACTTCCCGAGATCAGGACGTTCACCATCCGGAGGAAGGCTCCCTTGTCCCCCAGCAGTCGCAGGAACCGTCGCGTCTCGCCCGCCGGCTGCGACAGTTGCTCGCGGTCGAGGAAGTCCGCCCCGGGAAGCAGCACGTGCACCTTGATCTCGCCGAGGCGATCCAGGTCGATCGGGACGCCGCCGCACGTCGCCATGACGCGGAGGAGGGTCACCGCATCCGGATCGTGCGCGTGCGAGGCGGAGACCGCGAGACGGATCGAGGTCGAGACGGTGTGATCGGGATCTCTCATGCCCGACACCCCGAGGGTCGAGCCGGGTGATTCGTCGAGGGCGTCGAGGTAGCGCTCGGGAGTCAGCCCCGTGAGCCGCGCCGCCCCGACCGCCTGACTCAGGGCGAGCGGATTGCCTCCCGTCGCCTCGACCACACTTCGTGCCTGCTCCGCGTCGATACCCGACCACTCCGACAGGAGATAGCTCAGCGCGTCGTCGTCGCCGAGTCCCTGCACTCCGAACACCCGTGGTAGAGGCCCGAGCTGTGCGGTCGTCGAGGTGAGGAGCACCCGCGCCGCGCCCACGGCCCTCAGGTAGGGTGCGACGGTCGAGGGATCCGTGACGCCGTCGATGATCACGAGGTCGCCGGCGCCACCGGGAACGCTCGGGACGTCGGCATCGAGTGCGCGACCGGCGATCCCGGCGAGCATGAGCGACAGGTGCTCCGGATCGGCGCCGTCGACGAACCTGACGACGAGTCCCTCCGACAATCGGGCGCCGATCTCCAGCGCGATGCTCGTCTTGCCCGCACCGGGCGGGCCGACGATGGCGACCAACGCCCCCTCCGGCCGGAGCGCGTCCTCGATCTCTTCCAGGAGGTGCGCATGCCCGATGAACGTCGGGTCGGCACGCAGAGCAGGAGGGTTCTCTGCGAGATCCCCGACCGCATCGAGGATCACGGACACGAGCCGCTCCCTGGTGAGGCGACGCCCCTCGTGGAGTCGCTGTCGAGAGCGATCGGCGTTCTCGCGCACGGGGGCGCCGTTCTCACGCTCGCGCGGATCACCCGATCCCGTCTTCCGGACCAGATCGACCAGCGCGTCGAACGCGGCGCGGGCACCGGCGGCCGGTTCGTCCAGAGAGGTCAGGAACCTCCGCAGTACGTCGATGGCGACCGATTCGATGTGCTGACGACCGGGCATCGGAGTGCGCGGCCATGCGAACGAGGAGAGGAACTCGGCCGCACGCTCGGGAGCCTCGTCGATCGATGCGGCGACGGCCGCCAGCAGCTCGGGTGGATGCGGCGCATCGTCGACCTCGGCGAGCCGGCACGCCGTGCCCTGCAGACCGGCGTCGGTGCGCACGGTCGCGGTAGTGCCCGGCTCGGCGCGCTCCCACAGCTCGTAGAGATGACGAAGCACCTTCTGACGGTTGATGGCGCTCCACGACCAACCGAGGTCGCCCCGCTGGTTCGGGTCCCTCGACTTCACGGAGACGAGCTCGCGGCCGCCATCCACATACTCGACCGTGAGATCGGCCCCGTACTCGACCAGTACCGATGCCAGCGTCCCCGCGAGCAGCGTCTCGGCGACGAGGAGCACCGTCACATGATCCTGGTAGTCGAACTTCCCCCGGGTCCGGGCTCCGTGCTGGGCATGATCCGCCGGAACCCCCGACAACGCCTCGTCTCCCATCGCGCCCCCTCGCATCGTCGGCATTCGTGCCCACACCCTAGCCCAGCGTGCCGACATGCGACGTCGCGCAGACGGGTCGCGGCACCCACCGCACCGCGTTCCGGCGCGCACCGACACCGTCAGGAGCCTGCCGACACCGTCAGGAGCCTGCCGACACCGTCAGGAGCCTGCCGACACCGTCAGGAGCCTGCCGACACCGAGGAGTCATCCGCCACTCCTCTCGGTCCAGAGCAGGAGCTCCCCGTCGCGGAGGCCGAGGAGCAGCCTTCCCTGACGATCCGTTCGCAGCACGCGCGCCCCCGTCGCATCGAGCAGGGCGAGGGTCTCGCGACGGGGATGCCCGTAGTCGTTGCCCTCGCCCACGCTGATCAACGCCGCCCGCGGGCGGAGCGCGTCGTACAGTCCGGCATCCTGATCGGCGCTCCCGTGGTGGGCCACTTTGACCACGGCGTACCCTCCTGCCCCGAGCGATCGCGCAAGCGCGCGCTGCGACTGCGCCGACAGGTCGCCGAGGAACAGCGATCTGGGCACCCCGCCTCCGTCGAACTCGACCACCACGCTGGCATCGTTCCCGCTCGGGAAGGCCACGGAACCGCGGAGAGGCCAGCGCACGCGCCAGGACGCGTCACCGAGTGTGCCGCGCATCCCCGCAGCCCCCTCATCGACCTCGGCGCCGCCACCTGCGAGGTCAGCGAGGATCCGTCGATCCGCCTGGCCGCCGGATGGACCGTGCAGGACGAGCCTCGTGCGCCCGCGGACCGCCGCGACGCCTCCCACGTGGTCGAGATCGAAGTGCGTGAGGACGAGAAGGTCGATTGTCCCGATGCCCAGGGAGCGTAGGCAATCCTCCAAAGGACCGGGTTCCGGACCCGTGTCGATCAGCGCTACCCGCCCGGCCGATCGCACGATCAGGGCGTCACCCTGTCCGACGTCGCATGCGGCGATGCTCCAGCCGTCGGGAGCGGTCGAGGTCGCGAACGGGCCGGTGAGGAGCAGCCGCGCCCCGCCGAGCGCGAGGACGACGACGATCGCGCCGAACGACAGCATCCGGAGAAGGCGCACCGGCCGCCAACGCCGTTCCCCACGAGGAACGCCTCCTCCGTGCGTCCGCCGAGCGACGGAGGGGGCGCGCCGCGCGACGAACGGGACGCACAGCCTGACGGAGGGATCAGGCAGTCGCAGGAGCACGATGGCAACCGCCGCGCAGAGTACGGCGACGACGCCCGCGCTCGCGATGCCGGGGACCAGCGACACCTGAGCCGACGGCAGTGCGGCGCTGACCTCGGCGGTCGCCGCGATCCACGCCGACGGCAGCCACGCCGCCGCGACCAGCAGATCGGCGACGACGGGGACGGGTTCCGCGAGGCAGCCGAGCAGGCCGATCACCGTGGCGACGGGCGCCGCCGGTTCGGCGATGAGGTTCGCCGCCACTCCGATCAGCGATTGCTGCTCCGCGAACAGCGCGATGATCGGCGCACAGGCGAGCTGCGCCGCGAGCGGCACCCCGATCGCGACCGCCACCGGGCGGGGCATGCCGCGCTCCAGGCCGTCGGCCAGAGGCCTCGCCAACAGCACCAGCGCACCGGATGCGACGACGGACAGGGCGAACCCGGGTGCCGCGGCGAGCCAGGGGTCGGCGATCAAGATCCCGGTGGCGCACAGGGCGAGCATCCCCGGTCCTGCCCTCGGACGTCCGAGGAGCAGGGTGAGCATGGCCACGCCGGACATCACGGATGCTCTGATCACACTGGGTTCCGGTGTCACGATCACGACGAAGCCGGCGAGCGACAGCACACCGACGGCGACGCGCAGACGCCGGCCGCCACCGCAGAGCGCGGTGCCCCAGAACGCCGCTCCGACCACGATCGCGCAGTTGGCCCCGCTGACGGCGGTGAGATGGCTCAGCCCGCTGGCGCGCATGTCGTCGGCGAGCTGCGCACTCACGGCGCGGGTGTCCCCGACGGCAAGCCCGGGGAGGAGCCCGGCACCGGGCTCGGGGAGCCGCGCCGACCTGGCGACGAACGACGTCTTGAGCCCGGCGGCGACGGCGAACGCTCCGGCGGCCGGTCGTTCGATCTGCGCATCGGAGGCGTACACGACGAGAGCGGCCCTCTCACCGGGGTCCGTCGCCGCCGCCTCCCCCATGACCCTGACGTCCGCCCCCAGTTCGAATCCGTCACCGGCGGCCGCTCCGACCCGTACCGGAGCGTCCGCGGGGGCGATGTGGCCGGGAGCGCCGAGGCCGGAGAGCTGCACATCCATCCAGAGGCGCCCGTCCGTGCCCGGCACGGCCGAGGAGGCGATCGTGCCGGTGGCCTCGACGACCCTGCCCTCCCAGGACGCGGCATCCTCGCGCGACGGAGCGGCGAATGCGACCGCGAGGGCGACCGCCGCCGACACGGCGAGCATCACGATCAGCAGCCCACCGCCCGTTCCAGGACCCCTGGTCGACGGCTGCCCCGGACGTCCGCGGCCGGTCATCACGACGGCGACGACCGCGACCGTCCCCACACCCGCCCCGATCGCGCACCACCACGCGAGGTCAGGGACGTAGACGCATGCCAGGGCGGTGCCCCAGGCGGCGCCCGCCAGGGTGAGCAACCGCAGGTCGCGCCTCATACGCGTACCCCGTCCCTGATCCCGGCGAGCAGCTTCTCGCCGATCCCCGGCACGGCCAGCAGATCGTCGACGGAACGGAATCCCCCGTTCTCCTCCCGCCAGGCGATGATCCGCTGCGCGAGCGCCGGTCCGATCCGGGGCAACGTCTCGAGCGCCGTCTGGTCGGCCGTGTTGAGATCGACCCGGCCGTCCGATGGCGCAGCTACCCCAGGAGCCGCCGAGCCGCCTGCGACCGGCACGACGATCTGCTCCCCGTCGGTCAGCGGTCGGGCGAGGTTGATCGCGGTCAGGTCCGCGTCATCCGTGGTGCCGCCCGCGGCGGCCACCGCGTCGACGAGCCGCGTGTCGAGGCGGAGCACGTAGAGCCCCGGACGCTCCACGGCGCCCAGGACGTGCACGTAGAGCTCGCCGTCCGAGGGCGACGTCTGGGCGGCGTCGCCGAGCGGCACCGTCTCCACCGGGGCGGCTCTGCCACGCAGGATGCCGAGACCGACGGCGCCGGACAGGACGACGATCGCCAGCACGATCGCCGCCCCGACGCCCAGCCGCAGTCGCCGCGCGACACGCGACTGCGGCTGCTGCTGCGGCTGCTGCGGCTGCTGCGGCGGCGGCGGCTGCTGCGGCTGCTGCGACTTCGGCTCCGGCTGCTGTTGCGGCTCCTGTGGTGGCAGTGCGGGGGATGACGGCATCCCGTCACGCTAGGACGGGACTGCGACGTCGGGACGCCCCTTCCCCGCAGCCGGTGGAGAAGTCGGCGACGACGCGCGCTGTGGAGGAGCCGGTCTGCGGCGGACCGGCTCCGACGGGAGGCTGCTCAGCCCTTGACGACGATGCTGACGATCTTGGGGGCGCGCACGACGATCTTCACGATCTCGCGGTCTCCGATCGACCGGATCACGCGCTCATCGGCCAGGGCCAGAGCCTGAAGCTCCTCCTCGCCGATGCGAGCGGACACCTCCAGCTGCGCCCGGACCTTGCCGCCGATCTGCACGACCGCGGTCACCGTGTCCTCGACGAGCAGCGCCGGATCGGCGGAGCGCCAGGTGACGAGTCCCACGGAAGGCTCGTGTCCGAGCATCTCCCACATCTCCTCCGCGGTGTGCGGGGCGATCAGGTCGAGCATCACGGCGACCGTCTCGGCCGCCTCACGCACGGCGGGGTCGCCGGCTCCGGCCGGACCGTCGATCGTCTTGCGCACGAGGTTGACGAGCTCCATCAGCCGCGCGACCAGCACGTTGAACTTCGTCTGCTCCACCAGTGCGGGAGCCTCGGACAGCAGTCGGTGGGTCGCACGGCGCAGGGCCGCGTCTCCCCCGTCGAACACGACGTCGACGGGGCTGGACACCTCGTCCGCGATGCGCATGGCACGCGCGAGGAACTTCTGCGCGCCGGTCGTCGACACGTCCGCCCAGTCCTTGTCGTCCTCCACGGGGCCGGCGAACGCCAGACCGGTGCGGAGCGCGTCGGCGCCGTGCGCGTCGAGCTCCTCCTGGAAGAGCACCAGGTTGCCCTTGCTCTTCGACATCTTGGTGCCGTTGAGGATGACCATGCCCTGGTTGATGAGGTTCGAGAAGGGCTCGGTGAAGTCGATCAGGCCCATGTCGAACAGCACCTTGGTGATGAAGCGCGCGTACAGCAGGTGCAGGATCGCGTGCTCGACGCCGCCGATGTACGAGTCGACGGGCGCCCATCGGGCGGCCTGAGCGGGGTCGAACGCGACGGTGTCGCTGTTCGGGGACAGGAAGCGCAGGAAGTACCAGGAGCTGTCCACGAAGGTGTCCATGGTGTCGGGGTCGCGCAGCACGGGGTCGCCCGTCTCCGGATCGACCGTGCGGACCCAGCCCTCCGCAGCGCCCAGGGGCGACGCCCCCTTCGGCGACAGGTCGAGGCCCTCGACGCTCGGCAGCCTGACCGGGAGCTGGTCCTCCGGCACGGGGATGATGCGACCGTCCTCGGCGTGCAGCATCGGGATCGGCGTGCCCCAGAATCGCTGCCGCGAGATCAGCCAGTCGCGCAGACGGTAGTTCTTCGCAGCGCGACCGGTGCCGGACGCGGTCAGCTGCTCGATCGCGCGGGCGATGGCGTTGCGCTTGGACAGGCCGTTCAGCTCTCCCGAGTTGATCATGCGGCCGTCGCCGGTCAGGGCGACGCCCGTGACCGACGGGTGCTGCTCGTCCAGCGACGCGGCGCCCGTGTCGATCGGCACGCCCTCGTCGTCGACCTCGATCACCGGCATGGCCCCGGTGATCGGCGCAGTGGTGTCGACGACCACCTTCACCGGCAGGCCGAACTCGCGCGCGAAGTCGAGGTCGCGCTGGTCGTGCGCGGGCACGGCCATGACTGCTCCGTGACCGTAGTCGGCCAGCACGTAGTCGGCGGCCCAGATCGGCAGCCTCTCGCCGTTCACGGGGTTGACCGCGTAGCGCTCCAGGAACACGCCGGTCTTCGGGCGGTCCGTCGCCTGGCGGTCGATGTCCGTGCTCTTCTGCACGTCGCTCAGGTACGCCTGGAACCGCTCGCGCACCTCGTCGGGAGCCTCTGCGGCCAGCTCGCCGGCCAGCTCGCCGTCGGGAGCGACGACGAAGAACGTCGCGCCGTGCAGCGTGTCCGGACGGGTGGAGAACACGGTCACCGGCTCGTCGCGGCCCTCGATGCGGAAGTCCACGTCGGCGCCGACCGAGCGACCGATCCAGTTGCGCTGCATCTGCAGCACCTTCGACGGCCAGAAGCCCTCGAGCTGGTTCAGGTCGTCGAGCAGCCGGTCGGCGTAGTCGGTGATGCGGAAGTACCACTGCGTGAGCTTCTTCTTGACGACCTCGGCCCCGCAGCGCTCGCAACGCCCGTCGACGACCTGCTCGTTGGCGAGCACGGTCTGGTCATTGGGGCACCAGTTGACGGGGCTCTTCTTGCGGTAGGCCAGACCCCGTTCGTAGAGCTTGAGGAACAGCCACTGGTTCCAGCGGTAGTACTCCGGATCGGAGGTGTGCAGCACGCGGCTCCAGTCGAAGGAGACGCCGTAGGCCTCGAAGCCGGCCTTCTGCTGCGCGATGTTCTGGTAGGTCCACTCCTTCGGGTCGGCCCCGCGACGGATCGCCGCGTTCTCCGCGGGCAGGCCGAAGGAGTCCCAGCCGATGGGGTTCAGGACGTTGTGCCCGCGGTGACGCCAGAACCGCGCGACGATGTCGGAGTAGAGGTAGTTCTCCGCGTGGCCCATGTGCAGGTCCCCCGAGGGGTACGGGAACATCGCCAGGACGTACCGGCGGGGACGGGTGTCTTCGTCTCCCCCGGTGAGGAACGTGCCGTTCTCCGCCCAGTACTTCTGCCACTTGGCCTGGATGGCGTGCGCCGAGTTCTCCTCGGCGACGGGAGCGGTGGACAGGTTCTCGGACAACGAACGCACGACCAATCTGAAGGGAAAAGCGGGATCAGTTCAGGATATCGGAACCCCACGGCCCGGGCATTCCGGCGCCGAGCGCCGCCAACGGCGCCCGCGCCTTGGTCGCCACCTCCGCCACCTCCGACGCCGGCACGGACTTCCAGGTGATGCCTCCGCCCGCGCCGACATACGCCTCCGAGCGCTCGACGACGATCGAGCGGATGACCATGGCGAGGTCGACCGCGCCGTCGACGCCCACATAGCCGAAGCATCCGGCATAGACCCCGCGCGGTGCGTCCTCCAGCGCGTGCAGACGGGTCATCGCCGAGAGCTTCGGCGCCCCGGTCATGCTTCCGGCCGGGAACGCCGCGCCGAGCAGCCCCCCGAACGTCAGCCCCTCCGCGGCGACACCGCTCACCGTGCTGACGAGCTGGTGCACCGCGGGGTAGGTCTCCACCTCCCACAGCCCTTCGACCCGTATCGACCCGGGCACGCACACGCGCGACAGGTCGTTGCGCATGAGGTCGACGATCATCACGTTCTCCGCGCGCTCCTTGGGGTCCTCCCGGAGCTCCGCGGCGAGCGCGGCGTCCTCGACGGGGTCGCCTCCCCGCGGCCTGGTGCCCTTGATCGGCCTGGTGCGGACGACTCCCCCCGATGCGTGCAGGAACTGCTCGGGGCTCGCGCTGAGCAGGGTCCGTCCGCCGATCCGCACGAAGCCGCCGTGGTGGGCGGGCGTGGCGGCGCGGAGCCGCAGGTAGGCGGCGACCGCGTCGTGCGTCCCCGGCACCGTGAAGCGCGTGGTGAGGCACAGCTGGTACGCGATCCCCGCTCTGATCAGATCACGGCAGCGCTCGACCAGCATCGCGTACTCCTGCGGCGAATGACGAGCCACGGCCATGAGCGGCGCTCCGACAGCGGGGGGATCGGCGTCCGGTGCCCCCGGCTCCAGGAGGAATCCGATCCACTCGTCCATCGCGCCGTCGTCGGCGAGCGCCCAGACCCGCCCCGTCGCGTGGTCGAAGGCGGCGGCACGGGTGACCCTGAGCCATGCGTCGCCCTCGCCGTCCGCCGTCGGCGCCCCTGCGGCGCGAGCGCCGTTCTCGTAGGAGCACCAGCCGACCCAGCCGCCGATGAAGGGGGGAAGCGCGGCGTCGCGGCCGCGTTCCCCGGAGTCGATACGGATGCCGGAGTCGATACGGACGCCGGTCGGCGGCCCGTCCGCGACGCCCGTGCCGACGACGCTCCAGCCCTCCACGGCGTCCGATCCCGCGTCCAGCCAGAACACATCCTCCGACACGCGCTCCAAGGCGCGGAACAGCGCCTCCGGCGCCAGCCGGTCGGCCAGGGCGCGGGCGGTCAGGCGTTCGGGCACCGTTCCAGCCTAGATCCAGGGGACGGCGTATATCCTCGTGCCGTGGACGCGTTCCTGCTCTGGCTCCTCGACACGGTGCAGTCGGTCGATCCCGTCGCGCGCACGGTCATCGCCGGGATCGCGGTGATGCTGGAGACCAGCATCCTCATCGGCCTCGTCGTCCCCGGTGACACCGTCGTGATCATCGCCTCCATGGGCGTCGCCAGTCCCCTCGAGGGCGTCGCGATGGTCGCCGCCGTCGTCGTGGGCGCGCTGATCGGCGAGAGCATCGGATTCGCACTCGGCCGCTGGCTCGGACCGCACATCCGCTCGTCGTGGCTGGGACGCAAGGTCGGCGAGCACAACTGGGTGCGGGCGGAGACCTATCTCGCGCGTCGCGGGGGCATCGCGATCTTCCTGTCCCGCTTCCTCCCCGTACTGCACTCGCTGGTGCCGCTCACCGTCGGCATGAGCCACTACTCCTACCGCCGCTTCCTGGCGTGGACGGCTCCGGCATGCCTGCTGTGGGCGGTCGCGTATGTGAGCGTCACCTCGCTCGCCGCAGGGAGCTTCCGCGAGCTGGTCGACCGTGTCCACTTCGCCGGCTACATCTTCGTCGGCGTCATCGCCCTGTTCCTCCTGCTGGTCGTGCTCGGCAAGAAGCTGCTCTCGCGGATCGAGGCCCGCCACCTCGGCAGCACCGACACGGAGGGCGCCGCCGACGTGAAAGACTGAGGTGATGGCCTCAGCACCCCCGGCCCCCAGGATCCACTGGTTCGCCAGACTCGAGCACCGCGTCCACGTGTGGCGCGAGGGTCGAGCGCGCCGTCGCGGACGCACGGCCACCATCCTCCCGTTCCCGGGATACGGCGGTCCCGGGTGGGTGCGGGTGGTCGGTCGCGTGCTCATCGTGCCCCCGCAGCGGGCGACGAAGAACGGGGAGCCGGCGAGCGTGCGCGGATGGCGCAGCTTCGTCGGGATCCCGGTGAGCTTCGCCAAGGCCACCGTGAACGTGGGAGGCACGGTCCACGACGTGGTCGCTGACCGTGGCGGAGTGATCGACGCCGTCATCGACGCCGACCTCGCCCCCGGCTGGCAGACCTTCACGATCTCCGTCGAGGGGCAGGAGCCCGTCGAGGCCACCGCGTTCATCGTGGCCGAGAGCACGCGCTTCGGAGTCGTGTCCGACGTCGACGACACCGTCATGGTCACCGCCCTGCCCCGCCCGTTCATCGCGGCATGGAACTCCTTCGTCGTCGACGAGCACGCCCGGCTCCCTGTCCCCGGCATGGCGGTGCTGCTCGATCAACTGCTGCGCCAGCATCCGGGCGCCCCGATGGTGTACCTCTCCACGGGGGCCTGGAACGTCGCCCCCACCCTCCGCCGCTTCCTCGGTCGCCATCTCTTCCCCGCGGGTTCCATGCTCCTGACCGACTGGGGCCCCACGCACGACCGCTGGTTCCGCAGCGGTCGGGAGCACAAGCTCACCAACCTCCGCCGCCTCGCCGCGGAGTTCCCCCGCGTGCAGTGGCTGCTCATCGGAGACGACGGGCAGCACGACGAGTCCATCTACTCGGAGTTCATGGCCGAGCATCCCTCGTCCGTGGCGGGTGTCGCGATCCGACGCCTGCTCCCCGCCGAGGCCGTCCTCGCCGGAGGTCGCGCCGGCAAGGAGCCCCACTCCGAGCACGTCGCCCCCTGGGTCAGCGCGGAGGACGGCGCGGGTCTGCGCGATCTCCTCGGCGAAGCCGGCATCCTGCACTGACATGATCCTCACCCGGCCGGAGTGGGCGGAACGCGAGCACGCGCACCAGGAGCGCGCCGACGCCCTGACCGCCGCGCACAGGGACCGTGCGTCGCGCGGGGAGAAGCATCCCGTCTGGGACTTCCTCTTCACCTACTACGGCTACAAGCCGGCCCAGTTGCGGCGGTGGCACCCCGGAGCAGGGGTGGTCCTCGTCGACGCCGATGAGCGCTCCGGCTGGCGCTGGTACTCCCCCGTCGACGGCGGCCTCGCCCCCGATGCGCAGGCCTTCGCCGGGGAGAAGCCGGAGCTCGCCGGTCTCGTCGAGCGGATGCTGCGCCGCACCGCGTCGCGTCCGGGGCAGTTCGGCTGCTTCGGCCTGCACGAGTGGGCGATGGTGTACCGGCAGGAGGAGCACCGTCATCCCGTTCCCCTGCGCCTCGGCCAGGCGGGGACGGACGAGGTCGTCGAGAGTCACGATCTGCGCTGCACGCACTTCGACGCCTTCCGCTTCTTCACGCCCGATGCGGTGCCGCGCAACCGCTCGGTGCTGACCCGCGACGACCAGCCGCTGGTCGAGCAGCCCGGCTGCCTGCACGCCGGCATGGACCTGTACAAGTGGGCGATGAAGCTCGGTCCGCTGATCCCCGGGGAACTCCTTCTCGACGCCTTCGAACTGGCGCGCGACATCCGTCTGCTCGACATGCAGGCGGCACCGTACGACTTGTCGGCGTGGGACGTGGTGCCGGTCCCCATCGAGACCGCCGACGGCAAGGCCGAGTACGTGCGTCAACAGCGCGGGTTCGCCGACCGTGGCGCCGAGCTCAGAGCGGCGCTGCTGGAGGCCTGGCTGGGCGCCTGAGGACTCAGGTCGCGGGTTCGCACGCCGGGCACGGCGCCCAGTGCGCGGTCGTCGCGGCGAGCCGCAGCCGCAGGGCCGTCACGCGCGTCGCCGCATCGGCCAGCCGCTCGGCCGGGATCGTTCCCGAGTCGACGGCGGCCGCGATCCCCGCGGCCAACTGCCCCGCGGTCTCCGGCGTCGACCCCGCGATCGTGAGCACGAGATCGTTTCCGGCGGCGATCGCCGACACCGCGTTCGCGACGGGATCCGCATATGCGGGGATGCCCGACGACGGCAGCATGCCGAGGTCGTCGGTGACGATGACGCCGTCGAAGCCGAGCTCGTCGCGGGCGATCCCGTGCCAGCGGGCGGAGAGGGATGCCGGCGCGGCGTCGACGGCGGTGTAGGCGAGGTGACCGAACATCAGCAGCGACGCTCCGGCGTCGATCCCCGTGACGAACGGCACCGCGTCGGCGGCGAGCCACTGCTCGTACGTCTCGTCCGTGCTCGGGATGGCGTGGTGCGAGTCGCCGGGGGCCGCCCCGTGACCGGGGAAGTGCTTCAGGGTCGAGGCGAGGAACTGCTCCTGGGCCGACGTCGCGAGCGCGACCCGTTGCGCGGCGCCCTGCGGGTCGGTACCGAGCGCGCGGCTGTAGATGAACGAGCGCGGGTCCGCCGTCTGATCCGCGACGGTGCCGAAGTTCACGGTGATCCCCGAACGGGCGACCAGCGAGCCGCGCGCGGCGAACGCGGTGGCCGTCGACTCCGGTGGCAGCGTCTTCAGCTCTCGTGCCGACGGGTAGCCGTCGTCGTGGAGGCGGGTCACGATCCCGCCCTCCTCGTCGACCGCCACGAGCGGCGGCAGGGTGGGATCGACGCCGAGCGCGGCGGTGAGAGTCGCGAGCTCCGGCGCGGACGCCGGGATGTTCGCCCCCATGAGGATGAAGCCGCCGAACCCCTGCGCCATGTACTCGTGCAGCACCGCGGGGTCGGTCGAGGGGACGTGCCCCATGATCACGCTCGCCGCTTGCTGCCCCGTGCTCATGCCCGCGACGATGTCCTCGGCCATCGCGTCCGGACCGCGCGGTGCGCTCGCCGCCGGCACGACGCCCGTCGTGTCGGCGAGCGCCGCCGGAGCGCTCGCCGTCGGGAGTGCGACGACGCCGACACCCGCGGTCGCCGCGAGCATCAGCGCGAGCACGCGCCGCGCACGCATCAGCCGGCCAGGGCCTCGGAGATCGGCACGGCCGAGCCCGCCGTGCCGTTGCCGAAGCGAATGGTGCGTCCGATGGTCGACGGCGCGCGGAGGGACGTCGAGACGACCGCGGCGACGTCGGCGCGCGACACCGCTCCCCTGCCGGGCGGGTCGATCTCGATGCGGCCGGTCGGCTCGTCGGCGGTGAGCGTGCCCGGCGCGAGCACGGTGCCGTCGAGATCGGAGGAGCGGAGATGCTCGTCGGCGGCCCACTTGGCGTCGGCGTAGGGGAAGAAGGCATCGTCGGGCGAGACGCCGTGGTCGGCCCGCGAACCGAGCCACGACACCATCACGTAGCGGCGCACCCCGGCGAGGACGGCGGCGTCCATCGATCTGATGGCGGCGTCGCGGTCGACGGCGTACGTGCGACGCGGATCGCCGCCACCCGCCCCGGCCGACCAGACGACGGCATCCTTCCCCCGGAGGAGATCGGCCATCGCCTCGACGTCCAGTGTCTCGGCGTCGGCGACGAGGGCGACGGCCCCGCCGGACTCCACGTCGTCGACGTGCGCCGGATCGCGGACGACGGCGGTCACCTCGTCTCCGCGGGCGACCAGCAGCGGGGCGAGGAGCAGCGAGACACGGCCATGGCCGCCGAACACGATCACGCAGGACATACGCCCACCCTACGCTCCGGCTCCGACGTCAGCGCGGCCCCTGCGAGCTGTCGATGACGAAGGCTTGGGGATGCGCGGGCAGGTATCGGACGACGACCTGGCCCGACGACAGGAACGCGTCGCGGTCCGGGTACACGGCGGGCGTGAAGAAGTTGCTCTCCAGGGTGAACTCCGTCCCCTCCGCCGTCGTGAACGTGACCCAGTCGCCGTCGAGCGTGGCCGTGGTCGGCTGCCCGTGCTCGTAGATGTAGGCCCGGGTGACGGGGACGCCGGTGAGGCTCAGGATGCCGATCACGAGGTTGGCGAGCATCAGGACGGCGAGGATGCGGAACACGAGGCGAACGATGCGTCCGGAGACCCGCCCACGCGGTGCCGAGGTGTCGTGGAGCAGTCCCTCGCGTTCACGGATGCGCCGCAGGGAAGACGCGGGGGCGGCGCCTGACGCCGACATCGCGAAGAGACCGAGGATCGAGAAGCCGGCGATGAACACCATCGCGTAGCCGTGGGACGCCGGGAAGTTCACCAGCCAGATCAGCGTGTCGAGAGCGTTCATCGGCCGTCCTCCTTCTCGATCGTGACGGCGACTGTCTGCGGATCCTCCCGGCGGTAGAAGGCCCAGATCGGCGACCCCACCTGGAAGTGCGAGATCGCCTGGGGATATGCGAAGACCGTGGTGTCGGCCTCCCAGGTCGCGGCCCCGTCCGGAGCCATCAGCACCTTCAGCGCGAGCTCGCTCTGCCCGTCGAGCCGTCGTCCAGTCGGGCGCACCTCGAGAACGGAGGCGGGCACCTGGATGCCGGTGGTGCGTGCGCGCACGAGACGGGGGTCGATGAGACCCCGCTCGACGCGCCACTGCATCATGGCGTCCCGCACGGCGGGATCGGTGAGGTCGGCGAGCTCGACGGTGTCCTGGTCGGTGAGGCTGTAGCGCACCGGAACGGGGACCCCCGGCTGCAGCGCCGCGATATCGGAGGCGTCGACGAGCATGCGCAGCTGGGCGATGAACTCCTCGCCCGACCGCGGGGTCACCCTGATGAAGATGTCGTACTGCGGCACGTCGTTGACGGTGAGGCCGGTGCGCGACAGCTCGACGATGGTGCCGACCCCCGTCTGCACGTCGCCGCGGACGCGCTTGCGGCGCCCGAGCCCCGACATCGTGCCGCCGAAGGTGAGGATGAGGCCCCAGGCGACGCCGATCATGATCGGCGGCCCGAGCGTGTCCCCGCCCCCGAAGGGGAGGATTGATCGGCTCTGATCGACCCCGAACAACCCTTCTCCGGTCCAGATGACGAGCCAGGCCGACAACAGCAGCCAGATGATCATGATCACGACGCGGAGCATGCCCCCAGAGTACCGATCAGATCGGTCCCGCCGTGCGCCGGCCGCGTCGATGCGTCATCGAGCCGCGACGCGCTCCTGATCCAGCATCCGCTGCACGCCCTTGGCCGCGGCGCGTCCCGCCCTGTTGGCGCCGATCGTGCTGGCGGAGGGGCCGTATCCGACCAGCTGGATGCGCGGATCGGCGACCGCGGTCGTGCCCCGCCCCTCCCGATCGAGCTGGATGCCGCCGGCGGCGCTGCGCAGATGCAGCGGGGAGAGATGCGCGATGGCGGGGCGGAAGCCGGTGGCCCACAGGATCACGTCGACGCGTTCGAACGAGCCGTCGGCCCAACGCACGCCGTCGGGCTCGATGCGCGAGAACATCGGCCGCCGCGCGGAGTACGCGCCCAGCCGTTCCGCCTCCCGCTCCTGGGGACGCAGCATCAGTCCGGTGACGCTGACCACGCTCTCCGGCGGCAGACCCCGGGCCACCCGCTGCTCGACCAGGGCGACCGCAGCCGCCCCGGCCTCGGGAGTGAAGTCGTCCGTGCGCCATACCGGCTCGCGGCGCGTCGCCCACAGCGTGTCGGTGAGGGGAGCCAGAGCGCCGAGGAACTGCACGGCGGACGCACCGCCGCCGACCACGAGCACCCGCTTGCCGACGAAATGCTCCGGGCCCGGGTAGTCCACGGTGTGCAATTGCTCGCCGAGAAAGGTCTCCATGCCCGGATAGTGCGGCAGGAAGGGATGGGTCCAGGTCCCCGTGGCGTTCACGAGCGTGCGAGTACGCCACTCCCGCTCCCCCGCGGTCACCACGAGCACGCCCCCGTCGTCGTCGACCCTGTCGACCCGCACCGGACGGATCACCGGCAGGGAGTGCTGCCTCTCGTAGGCGGCGAAGTACTCCGGCACCGCCACGTTGGCACGGCGCCCGTCGCGGGGCGGAGGCGCGTCTCCGGGGAGCTCCGCGACGCCGTGCACGTCGCGCATCGTGAGTGCGTCCCAGCGATGCCGCCAGGCGCCTCCCGGTTCGTCGTCGGCGTCCAGGACGACGTGACGGATGCCGAGCCTGCCGAGATGGAACGACGCCGAGAGACCGGCCTGTCCTGCGCCGATCACGAGGCTGTCGAGAGTGCTCACGTCGTGTGTCAACGCGCTCCGCATGCGCGTTGTTCCTGGTGACCGCTCAGAGGTCGATGGTGACGCTCAGAGCTCGATCTCGTAGTGCGTGAAGCCGCTGTGCGTCGCGACCGAGTCGTAGAGCGCGCGGGCGGTGGCATTGGTCTCCTGGGTGAGCCAGTACACCTTGGCGCACCCGCGCTCCCTGGCCCACCGCGTCACCTCCGCGATGAGGGCGCGCCCCGTGCCCGCGCCGCGGGAGGAGGGCGACACGAAGAGGTCCTCCAGATAGCAGTAGTCGGTGCGACTCCACGTCGCGGGGTGCGTCAGCCAGTGCACGAGGCCGATCGCGCGACCGGCGTCGTCCCGTGCGATCGCGCCGTGCAGCTCCTCGTCCTCCAGGATGCGGCGGAACGTGTTGCGGCTGATCTCCTCCGGCACGTCGGACTCGTAGAAGACGATGTAGTCGCGCCAGAGCTCGGTCCACTCGTCGAAGTCGGACTCGGTGAGGCGCTGGATGCTCGGCATCCGTCCAGCCTAGATGCGACGCGCCCGGGCAGCGTGCCCCGATTGGTGCTGGCGACGATTCCTGTAGTACGCTTTTCAAGTTGCTCCGGACGCTCCGGAGAAGCAGATGGGCCTGTGGCGCAGCTGGTAGCGCACCTGCATGGCATGCAGGGGGTCAGGGGTTCGAGTCCCCTCAGGTCCACCGAAGAGAAGTCCCGCGAGAGATCGCGGGACTTCGTCGTTTCCGGCACGGATCCGCGAACGGGGTAGCCTCTTGCCCGCCCACGGTCAAGGCACTCCGCGGGATGCACT
Organism: Microbacterium hydrocarbonoxydans; assembly: GCA_040395495.1. GTDB lineage: Bacteria > Actinomycetota > Actinomycetes > Actinomycetales > Microbacteriaceae > Microbacterium > Microbacterium hydrocarbonoxydans_D. Next base: position 77,503 of record JBEBQG010000004.1, read on the forward strand.
CCCCGTCGTAGCGTCATCGGCATCCGTCGGAAGGAGAAGCATGCCCTCCCCTCGCCCCTGGACGCGCCTGATCAACCCCGACCGCGCGCAGCTCGACGACCTCCAGGCGCGGTGGGGCCTGCATCCTCTCATCGTCGCCGACCTGCAGGAGGGGCGTCAGCAGCCGAAGGCGGAGAGCCTCGATCGGCACGTCTACCTGTCCATCTGGGATCTCGACCACGGGCGCACGGCGCCGACGAGCACCGACACCGACCTTGCGCTCATCCTCGGCGACGACATGCTCGTGCTGGTGCAGCGCGGAGACACCGAGGACTTCCGCGATCTCGACGCCCTGCTGTCCGGACCGGGGGCGATCCCCGTCGACTCGCCGGTCTCTGCGGCGTACCGCGTACTGGATGCCGTGGTCCGCGACTTCGTCGAGCTCGGAGCCTCCATCGAGGAGCAACTGGCCGAGCTCGAGGCGGAGGTGTTCGACCGCAACGTCGACGAGGACTACCGCAAGATCTATCGCCTTCGTCAGCTCATCGGCGAGATCGACAGAGCCTCCACGGGTCTCTCCGACGCGCTGCGTTCGGCGCGCGACGACATCCTCCGCCTCACGGACGGCCGCACCGAGCTGCGCCCCTACTACTCGCACCTGGAGAACGACGCACGGGGCGTGTCGGAGCTCACGGCGACGGAGCACGCCTCGCTCGATGCGCTGGTCTCCAGCCATCGGAGCAACGTGGAGACCAGGCAGAACCAGGACATGCGCACGATCTCGGCGTTCGCGGCGCTGCTCGCCGTGCCCACCGTCATCGCGGGCATCTACGGCATGAACTTCAAGAACCTCCCGCTGGTCCGGTGGGAGTGGGGCTGGTTGGCCGTCGGGCTCGCGATGCTGGCCGTCGACGCGATCGCCTATCTGCTGTTCCGGCGCCGCGGATGGCTCGGCGAACGGTCGACGGAGGACGTCTGAGCGGTCACTCTCAGTCCGCGACGAGCGGGGGCAGGTGCGGGATGGGGATGGGCCTGGTCGCCCGGCTCGTGCCCTGCAGATGCTCCACCTGCTCGAGCACCTCGAACGGCGATCCGTACCGCACGGCCAGCGGGAGATCGCGCAACCAGACCACCTCGACCTCGGTCGGGGCCAACTCGTAGACGCAGGCCACGAGGTGCCTCGTGTCGTCCTGCGCGAACCGCAGATCGTTGATCACCCACTCCGACGGCGTGATGCGGCGCAGAACGAAACGCGGATCCGGAACTATCGACATCTGACGGCCCTCCAAGGCTCTCCCCCAGGAAAGGAGTGTCCGTCGCGTCGCCGCTGCGCGGAAGCCCCTTGACAAGGGATGCCGTCGGGCGCGTTCGCCCGACCCGGAGGTCAGCGCCCTGGGCGGACGGTCAGATCGGTGATGAGCGCGTCGCGGGGAAGATCGAGGGCCGTGATCAGCGTCGTCGCGACCGAATCGGGGTCGATGAACCGCTCCGCGTCGTACTCGCGCCCCTCCTGCTGGTGCACGCGCTCCTGCATGGGAGTCGCCGTCCTGCCGGGGTACACGGTGGTCACACGCACTCCGTGTTCGGCCTCCTCCGCGCGCAGGGCGTCGGCGAGGGCTCTGAGCCCGTGCTTGGAGGCTGCGTACGCCGACCACCCCGCGTTCGCGGTGAGACCCGCGCTGGAGTTGACGAACACGACGTGTCCGCGAGACACGCGCAGCACCGGAAGAAGCAGCCGGGTGAGCTCGGCCGGCGCCACCAGGTTGACGGCGAGCTGCTGCTCCCAGAGGACCGGCGGCAGGTCGGCCACCGATCCGAGATCGACGACGCCCGCGACGTGCACCAGCGAGTCGATCCGTTCGGGAAGGGACTGCTTCGACAGCGCCCAGGAGAGGCGCCCCGGCTGCGAGAGGTCGCCGACGAGCGTCGACGCTCCGGGGAACGAGGCGGCGAGCTGCCGCGCGCGACCCGCATCCCTGGCGAGCAGGACGATGTCGTCGCCGCGCTCCTGCAGCCGTCTGGCGAGCGCCGCACCGATGCCGGAACCGGCTCCGGTGATCAGGTGCACGCTCATCTCACGCGCGATCGGCCGCGGGGTCCGGGAGCTCGAACGGGACGACGGGGCAATCCTTCCAGAGGCGCTCCAGGCCGTAGTAGACCCGCTCCTCCTGGTGGAAGACGTGCACGATCAGGTCGCCGAAGTCGAGCAGCACCCAGCGTGCTTCGGCTCGGCCCTCGCGCCGGACGCGCTTGTGGCCGGACTCGACCAGCCTGTCCTCGACCTCGTCGGCGATCGCGGCGACGTTGCGCTCGCTGTTGCCGGTGACGAGGAGGAAGATGTCGACGAGCGGCAGCGGCTCCGAGACGTTGAGGGCGACGAGGTCTTCACCGCCCTTGGCGGCGGCGGCGGCGACGGCGATCTGCAGCATCTCTGCAGCGGTGTCAGGTGATTGCATCAGAACACATTCGTGGTGACGGCGATGACGACGGCGACCCCGACGGCCAGCGCGAGACCACCCGCCACGATCGCCAGGATGAGCATGAGCTTGTTGCCCTTTTCGGGTGCCGGGGGTCGGATGACCTCTCCGGCGGGCTTGATGGTGCTGATCGCGGAGCTGGCCGCGATCGGCGTGGGAGAGGATGCCGGCGGCAGCTCGCCGTCGATGAGCACGGCGTCGACGTCCTTGCCGTCGGCGGTGCCGTGCGCGTGCCCCTGCGAGCCGATCCCCTGCGGCAGCTCGTAGGAGCCCGTCACGAGGATCTCCCCGGTGGACGCCACCGGACCCGAGAGCGAGCCCTCGCCGGCCGGCGGGTTGAAGATCAGGGTGTTGGAGGCCACGTGCGAGCCGCCGGAGTCGTTAGCGGTGAGAAGCTCGTCGAACGACGGGGCGAACGACCTCTGCTCCTCGCCGTCCTCCGTGAGCAGCCCGCTGCCGAACGCCGGGCTGACGGTCGGGCGCTGGTCCTCGACCACGTCGGAGTCATCCGCGTCGCGCACGTCGGCGAGCACGTCGTCCTCGGCGTTCTGCGCGTCCTGCTCCTCGTCGAGGGGCTCGACGTCGATCCCGAGAGCGGCGACGCCGTCCTCGTCCACGTCCTCGGCGGACTCGGCGCCAGGCTCTGCGGACTCGGACTCGGACTCGGACTCGGCGTCCGGCACGGCGGTCAGCGGCACCTCGCCGACGGTGTCGACGGCAGCCGCCGCGCTGACGGGCTCGACGTCGACCTGCTCGTCGATATCGTCGTCCAGCTCATCCGCGGCAGCGACGGGCGGGGCGAAGCTCGGGACTCCGGACACGATCTCCGGCTCCGGGGCGGAGGGGACGTCGTCGATGAGAGCCTGCTCGGCCTCCGGCGCGTCATCCGCCGCCTCCGACGGGGCGTCCTCGCCGCCGATCACGGGCACGGAGGCGGTCTTGATGCGCTCCTGCTCGCGCGCCTGACGACGGGTGAGGGGCGCGGAGCCGAGGTCGACGTCGGCATCGGCATGCGGCGCGGGGGGCACGGCAACGGGTTCGGCGGCACGGGGCAGCGGAGGAGCGGGCGGAGCGGCGGTCGCGGCCTCGGCGGCCTCCTCCGCGGTGATGACGGGGGTGGAACCCGTCATCCTGAGCTCTCGCAACTGCTTTCGCGTCAGCGGACCCTGCTGATCCGATGTACTCATGCCTTGCTCCGATACAGATGATGCTTTGCGATGTATTGAACGACCCCGTCGGGAACGAGGTACCAGACGGGTTCGCCGTCGTGCACCCGCTCTCGGCACGCCGTCGAGGAGATCGACAGTGCGGGGACCTCCAGCTGGCTGACGTCGTCGCTCGGGAGGCCGTCGGTGCTCAGGACATGCCCTGGGCGGGAGACCGCGACGAAGTGGGCCAGTTCCCACAACTCATCATGGTCCCTCCAACTGAGAATTTGCGCCACGGCGTCGGCACCGGTGATGAAGAAGAGCTCCGCATCGGGACGGTCGCGCTTCAGATCGCGCAGGGTGTCGATCGTGTACGTGGGCCCCTCGCGATCGATGTCCACCCGACTCACCGTGAACTGCGGGTTGGACGCCGTGGCGATCACCGTCATCAGGTACCGGTGCTCGCTGGGGGTGACGTCGGACTTCTGCCACGGGCGGCCCGTCGGCACGAACACGACCTCGTCGAGGTCGAAGGAGTGCGCGACCTCGCTGGCGGCGACCAGGTGACCGTGATGGATCGGATCGAACGTCCCGCCCATCACGCCGATGCGCGGCGCGCGCGAGGTCGTGGTGCTCATGCGGGGTTAGTGGCCGTGTCCTGCCTCGTGGCCGTCGCTGCCGTGCTTGGCGGCCCACGCCTCCGCCTTGGCCGAGTGACGGTTCGCCACGTTCTTGTAGGAGAAGGTCACCAGCGCGAGGAACGTGAACACGATCGCGGCGATCACACCGAAGATCAGCGTCTCGAGCGCGACGTTGCCGTGATGCTCGGTCTCTGCAGCGGCCATCGCGATCTGTGCGATGAGGTTCATCCTGACTCCGTTTCGTGGCCTTCGGGCGGTACAGCGCCTCTCAGTCTAGCCCTCAGCCGCGCGTCTGCCCCGCTCCACGCGCCAGCCACTTCGTGCTGGTGAGCTCGGCGAGCCCCATGGGGCCGCGCGTGTGCAGCTTCTGCGTGGAGATGCCGACCTCGGCGCCGAAGCCGAACTCGCCTCCGTCGGTGAACCGCGTCGAGGCGTTCGCCATCACCACGGCCGAGTCGACCTCGGCGAGGAACCGCTCCGCGTTGCGTGAGTCCGTCGTCACGATCGACTCGGTGTGCCCCGTGCTGTAGCGCCGGATGTGCTCCAGAGCCTCGTCGAGCGTGTCGACGACCTTCATCGCGATGTCGAGGCTGAGGTACTCGGTCGCCCAGTCCTCCTCGGTGGCGGGGATGACGTTCGACACGAGACCGGCGACCATGTCGTCGCCGTGGATGGCCACGCCCTCGCTCTGCAGGGCGCTGCCCACGATCGGGACCAGACGCGGCGCCGCCTGGCGGAGCACGAGGACCGTCTCCACGGCGTTGCACACGCTGGGACGCTGCACCTTGGCGTTCACGACGATGTCCCGCGCCCAATCGTCCGGGGCGCTCTCATCGAGGACGATGTGCACGTTGCCGGCCCCCGTCTCGATGACCGGCACGGTCGACTCCGTGACCACGGTCTCGATGAGCCCGGCGCTCCCCCGCGGCACGAGCACGTCGATGAATCCGCGTCCGTGCATGAGCGCCCGTGCACCGTCCCGCCCGAAGTCGTCGACCGTCTGGATGGCCTCCGCCGTCACACCGGCACCCTCGAGGGCGTCGCGCATGATCGCCACGAGCACCGTGTTCGACTCCAGCGCGGCGCTGCCCCCGCGGAGCACGACGGCGTTGCCGGAGCGGAGAGCGAGCGCGGCGATGTCGACCGTGACGTTCGGCCTGGCCTCGTAGATCGCGCCGACCACGCCGAAGGGCACCCGCACCTGCTCGAGGGAGACGCCGTTCGGCATCCGGTGCCCGCCGACGACCCTGCCCACGGGATCCGGGAGCGCCGCCACCTCCCGCACCGCCGATGCGAGCGCCGCGACACGCTTCTCGTCCAGCCGGAGACGGTCGATCAGCGACTCGCCGATGCCATCGGTACGACCCCGCTCGATGTCCTTGCCGTTCGCCTCGATGATGCGCTCGGCGTTCTCCTCGAGGGCGACGGCGATCGCTTCGAGGGCGCGCGCCTTGTCGTCGCTGGTGAGGGCGGCCGTTGCTCGGGAGGCCTCTTTGGCGCGCTCGAGGCGCACCTGCGGGGTCTGGTCGGTCATCGCCCCAGTCTAGGAGACGGCCGGTTCGAACCAGGTGCCTATTTCAGCCCCGGTCAGCGCCTTCTCGACGAGGTCCGCGCTGGTCACGAGCACACCGATCCCCGATGCGGCGGCGAGACGCGCGGCCGACACCTTGGTCGCCGCTCCCCCGGTGCCGACGCTGTTGACGACGGTCGCGCCGAACTCCAGCCCCGACAGGTCTGCGTCGGGGGCGACGATGTCGATCGGCTGCGCCTCCGGGTCGCTCGGCGGCCTCGTGTAGAGCGACTCGATGTCGCTGAGCAGCACGAGGGCGTCGGCCTCGAGCAGCTGGGCGACGAGGGCGCCCAGGCGGTCGTTGTCGCCGAAGCGGATCTCCTGCGTCGCGACCGTGTCGTTCTCGTTGACGATGGGCAGGACGCGCAGTCCGAGGAGGCGCTCCATCGCCCGGCGCGCGTTGCTGCGGGAGGTCGCGTTCTCCAGGTCGCCCGTGGTGAGCAGCACCTGTCCGGCGACGATCCCGAACGGCCGCAGCGCCTCCTGATAGCGGAAGACGAGGATGTTCTGTCCGACCGCGGCCGCCGCCTGCTGCGTCGCGAGATCGGTGGGCCTGGCGTCGAGGTCGAGGAACGGGATGCCTGTGGCGATGGCACCGGACGACACCAGCACGACCTCGGTCCCCCTGGCGTGAGCGCCGGCGAGGGCGTGCACGAGCATCGGGATCCGCCAGGACGACTCGCCGCTGATCGACGAGGAGCCGACCTTCACGACGATCCGCGAGGCGGTGGCGAGATCCGCACGCGTGCGCGCGGTCACTCCTCGTCCTCGCGGTAGGTCGCGAGGCGCTCGGCCTCATCCTGGGCGCGGAGGGCCGCCCTGGCATCCATGCGCTCGTAGTACTGCTCGCGGCGCTCGGACGTGGTGCGGCGGGAGTTCGGCGCCAGACGCGGGTCGGTGCCGCGAGGCGCCGTCATCAGCTCCGCCGCCGACGTCATCGTGGGCTCCCAGTCGAAGACGATGCTGTCGCCCTCGCCGATCACCACCGTCGAGCCCTGGACAGCACCGAGGCGGAAGAGCTCGTCCTCGACGCCCAGCTTCTCCAGGCGGTCGGCGAGATAACCGACGGCCTCCTCGTTCTGGAAGTCGGTCTGCTGCACCCAGCGCACCGGCTTCTCGCCGATGATCCGGTAGATGTTGCCGTACGTGCCGCCCTCGACGCGGATCGAGAAGTCCTTCTTCGACCCCTTGGGACGGATCACGACGCGCTCGCGCGGCTGCTCCAGCGCGGCCTCCGCCCTGTGCTTCTCTACGATCTCGCCGAGCGCGAAGGTGAGCGGACGCAGGCCCTCGTGGGAGACGGTGGAGATCTCGAACACGCGGAAGCCGCGGGCCTCCAGATCGGGGCGGACGAACTCGGCGAGATCGCGCGCCTCGGGCACGTCGACCTTGTTCAGGGCGATGAGCTGCGGGCGCTCCAGCAGCGGCGTCTGCCCCTCTGGGACCTCGTAGGCGGCGAGCTCGGCGAGGATGACGTCGAGGTCGGAGATCGGGTCGCGACCGGGCTCGAGCGTGGCGCAGTCGAGCACGTGCAGCAGTGCGGAGCAGCGCTCCACGTGGCGCAGGAACTCGAGGCCGAGTCCTCGGCCCTCGCTCGCGCCCTCGATGAGACCGGGGACGTCGGCGACCGTGTAACGGAAGTCGCCCTGCTGCACCACGCCGAGGTTCGGATGCAGCGTGGTGAACGGGTAGTCGGCGATCTTCGGCCGGGCAGCGGAGATCGCGCCGATGAGGCTCGACTTGCCTGCCGAGGGATAGCCGACGAGCGCGACGTCGGCGACGGTCTTCAGCTCGAGGACGACGTCGCCCTCGACGCCCGGCGTGCCGAGGAGTGCGAAGCCCGGCGCCTTGCGCTTCGGGGTGGCGAGCGCGGCATTGCCGAGACCGCCCTGACCGCCCTGGGCCACGACGAAGCGCTCCCCCGGGACGATCATGTCGATGAGCACGTCGCCCGCGGGCGACTTCACGACCGTGCCGACCGGGACGGGCAGCTCCAGCGCCTCCCCCTGGAAGCCCGACCGGTGGTCGCCCATGCCGGGGCCGCCGTTGCCGGAGGACCGATGCGGGGAGTGGTGGTACGAGAGGAGCGTGCCGGTCTGCGGGTCGGCCACGAGCACGATGTCTCCGCCGTCGCCGCCGTTGCCCCCGTCGGGGCCGCCGAGCGGCTTGAACTTCTCGCGGTGCACGGAGACACAGCCGTTCCCGCCCTTGCCGGCGCGCAGATGCAGCGTCACGGTGTCGACGAAGGTGACCATGTCTCTCTCCTCAAGAACGGTGTCGGCCTGAAACACGAATTCGGGACGGGCCGAAGCCCGCCCCGAATCGGATGTCTGCTACTGCGGTGTGATCACTCTGCAGCGGCGACGATGTTGACGACCTTGCGGCCGCCCTTCGCGCCGAACTCGACCGCACCGGCGGCGAGGGCGAAGAGGGTGTCGTCGCCACCACGGCCGACGTTCACGCCGGGGTGGAAGTGCGTGCCGCGCTGGCGGACGATGATCTCACCGGCGAGGACCTGCTGGCCGCCGAAGCGCTTGACGCCGAGTCGCTGTGCGTTGGAGTCACGACCGTTGCGGGTCGAGCTCGCGCCCTTTTTGTGTGCCATGACCTATCTCCTCGGTCTTACTTGATGCCGGTGATCTTGACGCGCGTGAGCTCCTGACGGTGGCCCTGGCGCTTCTTGTAGCCGGTCTTGTTCTTGTACTTCTGGATGACGATCTTCGGGCCGCGGAGGTTGCCGATGACCTCAGCCGTGACCTTGACCTTCGCGAGCTTGTCAGCGTCGGTGGTCACCGTGGCGCCGTCGACGAGCAGCACAGCGGGCAGCTCGATCTTCTCGCCCTGGGCAGCCTGAACACGGTCGAGCTGAACGATCGTGCCGACCTCGACCTTCTCCTGCCGCCCACCGGCGCGCACTACTGCGTAAACCACTTCATACCTGTTTCGTTGGGGAGCGCGAAGCTCCGAGAATCTCACGGGAAGACTGTTGCTTGCGTGCGTCGCGGGACGACGGGTGCGAACACAAGACTTTCCGCTCCGACCGGCGAGGGTCGGTGCGGCCTACGCACCAAGGGACTACTTTACCGGATGCCGAGGCAGGAGGCAAAACGCCGGACGGGGCGTGTCCGCCCTAGGCTGGCGGCATGACCGTACTCGTCGACGACGCCCGCTGGCCCGCGCACGGACGCCTGTGGGCGCACCTGGTGAGCGACGAGAGCATCGACGAGCTGCACGCTTTCGCGCGCAGCAACGACGTGCCCCCGCGCGCGTTCGACCTCGACCACTACGACGTGCCGGAGGACCTGGTCCCCCGGCTCATCGCCGCCGGCGCCGAGCACGTCGACGGCAAGGAGCTGGTACGGCGCCTGATCGCCTCAGGACTGCGCATCCCCGCCCGCGACCGGCGCTGACGAATCGGAGTTCACCGCCACCGGCGTACCGGTGAGCGCGGCGGTCGTCACACGGCGTCGACCGCGTCCCTGACCCGGCGCCTTGGGCTCGGGCAGGGCATCGAGCACCGAGTCGAGCAGCTGCTCCGCGGCCGTCTTCGGTCCCTTGCGGTCGGAGCCGCGCTTCTTGCGGGGCTTCTTCGCGCGCTCGACCACCGGGGCCTCCGGCTCGACGGCGACGGGCTCCGCGTGCCCCTCCGCCGCCGGAGCGAGGGTCGAGGCGGCGATCTGCGCGAGCGCCGACTTGGCGCCCTCGGGGATGCTGTGCGTCGCACCCGCGGCGGGCGGCGGGGCGCTCTGCGTCTGGTTCTGGCCCTGGTTGCTGCCTCCGCGCTGACGACGACCCTGCTGGGTGTTGCCGTTCGAGGGGGCACGGTGCTTCACGACGGGGTCGTGGTGCACGATCACACCGCGGCCGGCGCACACCTCGCACGCCTCGCTGAAGGTCTCCAGCAGGCCGAGGCCGAGCTTCTTGCGGGTCATCTGCACGAGACCGAGCGAGGTGACCTCGGCGACCTGGTGCTTGGTCCGGTCGCGGCTCAGGCACTCGATCAGCCGGCGCAGCACGAGGTCGCGGTTCGACTCCAGCACCATGTCGATGAAGTCGACGACGATGATGCCGCCGATGTCGCGGAGGCGCAGCTGACGGACGATCTCCTCAGCTGCCTCGAGGTTGTTCTTGGTGACCGTCTCCTCGAGGTTGCCGCCCGATCCGACGAACTTGCCGGTGTTCACGTCGACGACCGTCATGGCCTCGGTGCGGTCGATCACGAGGGAGCCGCCGGAGGGCAGCCAGACCTTGCGGTCGAGCGCCTTCTCGATCTGCTCGGTGATGCGGAACGCGTCGAACGGGTCGACCTCGTCCTCGTAGGCCTCGACGCGCTCCAGCAGGTCGGGGGCGACGCTCTCCAGGTAGGCGCGGATGGTGCGCTGCGCGTCGTCGCCCTGGATGAGCATCTTCGTGAAGTCCTCGTTGAAGACGTCGCGGACGATCTTGACGAGCAGGTCGGGCTCGGCGTGCAGCAGGGCGGGGGCCTGCTGGCTCTCCACCTGCTTCTGGATGTGCTCCCACTGCGTGGTGAGGCGCTGCACGTCGCGGGTCAGCTGCTCCTCGGTCGCACCCTCGGCCGCCGTGCGCACGATCACGCCAGACGACTCGGGGAGCACCTCCTTGAGGATGCGCTTCAGACGGGCCCGCTCGTTGTCGGGCAGCTTGCGGCTGATGCCGTTCATCGATCCGCCGGGCACGTACACGAGGTAGCGGCCGGGGAGCGAGATCTGGCTCGTCAGTCGGGCGCCCTTGTGCCCGACCGGGTCCTTCGTGACCTGCACGAGGACGCGATCGCCCGGCTTGAGCGCGAGCTCGATGCGGCGGGGCTGGTTGCCGGTCTCGACGCCGTCCCAGTCGACCTCGCCCGAGTACAGCACGGCGTTGCGGCCGCGGCCGATGTCGACGAAGGCGGCCTCCATGCTCGGCAGCACGTTCTGCACGCGACCGAGGTAGACGTTGCCGATCAGCGAGGCGTCCTGGTTGCGCGCGACGTAGTGCTCGACGAGCACGCCGTCCTCGAGCACGCCGATCTGGGTGCGGCCGTTCTTGGAGCGCACGACCATCTTGCGGTCGACGGACTCACGGCGCGCGAGGAACTCGGCCTCGGTGACCACGGGACGGCGGCGGCCGGCATCCCGTCCGTCGCGGCGTCGCTGCTTCTTGGCCTCGAGGCGGGTGGATCCCTTGATGGCCTTGGGCTCGGTGATGTACTCGACGACCCGCTGGCGCGGCTGACGCGGCTCGGAGCGCTCCTCGTCCCCCTCGGCCCCACCCCGCCGACGACGACGACCGCGAGCCGACGACCCGGACTCCTCCTGGTCGCGCTCGGCGATGCGGTCGAAGATCCGACCGGGACGCGCAGGGAGCGGGACGATCTCGGGTGCGTAGAAGTGCAGCCGCGTGGACACCTGCGAGACGAACACCTCGGGCAGCAGCCCGAGACTCACGGCCGTGATCGCCGCGGGCTCCTCCGGGACGGGCTCGGATGCGGGCTCCTCGACGACGGGTGCAGCGACCTCGACGGGGGCTGCGGCCTCGACGACGGGCTCAGATGCGGGCTCCTCCGGCGCAGCCTCCCCGGCGTGCGCGTCCGCGGGCTCCTCGGCGGATGCCGACTCGACCTCGGGCGTCTCTTCCGCGGCCGACTCGACCTCGGGCGTCTCCTCCGTTGCGGCCGGATCGGCGATCTGCTCCTGCTCGACGTCGTGCGCCGGCTCGACGGGAGCCCCGTCCTGGGCGACCTCCTCCACGACGGCGGCCTCGGCGGCCTCCGCGGGGGTGTCGTCGATCACCGCTGCGGGTGCATCGGCATCCGCGGGGAAATCGAGGGTGGGGGCGTCGTAGTCATTCGTCTCATCAGCCATCTCTGGCGTACTCCTCGCGCGGGGCACCTGGTGCTCCGCGAATTCTCATGCGGCACCTTCCGGTGCCGCGAACTCACTCGGTGTGCGACCGGCTCATGGCTCTGGTCACGTGGGGCATACGGCCCCGAAGTCTGCGTCGATGCCTGCCGCGACCGGGGTCGAGGATGCATCACAGGCCATTATCGCACCATGTGCGCCCGATCGCGGCATCCGGACGTCCGCGCCGCCCGCTGCGCCTGTCGACCACCCCATAGCAATCACTGTGATAATCCACATATGAGCGAGCAGCGCACCCGCCCCACCGTCTACGCCATCTGGCTGATCATCGCGAGCATCGTCGGCTGGTTCGCCGCCTTCCAGCTCACCGTCGAGAAGTTCGTGCTGTTGGAGAATCCACAGGCGGAGTTGAGCTGCAACATCAGCGCGTTCATCCAGTGCGGCAAGAACCTCGAGTCCTGGCAGGGCTCGGTCTTCGGCTTCCCCAACCCGATCCTCGGGCTCACCGGGTGGATGGCCCCCCTCGTGGTCGGCGTGGCGATCCTCGCCGGCGCCCGGTTCCCGCGCTGGTTCTGGGCGCTGTTCGGCGTCGGCATCACCTTCGCCTTCGGCTTCGTGTGCTGGCTGATCGGGCAGAGCATCTACGACCTCGTCGTGCTGTGCCCCTGGTGCATGTTGACCTGGGCCGTCACCATCCCCACGTTCTTCGCCACGATGGTGCATCTCACACGCAACGGCACGTTCACACGCAACGAGAAGGTCCAGGAGCGTGCGAACCGCCTGATGGTGTGGGTGCCCCTCGCCACGATCGTCGCCTACGCGATCATCGTCGTGATGGCGCAGGGCTACGGCATCGACGTCATCGGCGAGGTCACGCGGCTGATCTTCTGATCCGCGGCAGCAGAAGGGCCCTCCCGCATCACCGATGCGGGAGGGCCCTTCTCGTGGCGTCAGTCGAACCAGATGCCGAGCTCGCGTGCGGCGGACTCGGGGCTGTCGGACCCGTGCACGAGGTTCTGCTGCACCTTGAGGCCCCAGTCGCGGCCGAAGTCGCCGCGGATCGTGCCGGGTGCGGCCGTGGTCGGGTCGGTGGTTCCCGCGAGCGAGCGGAAGCCCTCGATCACGCGGTTGCCCGCGAGGCGGATGGCGACCGAGGGGCCGGACATCATGAACTCGAGGAGCGGCTCGTAGAACGGCTTGCCCTCGTGCTCGGCGTAGTGTGCGGCGAGGAGGTCGCGGTCGGGCTCGACGAGACGGATGTCGACGAGGGCGTAGCCCTTCGCCTCGATGCGCGCCAGGATCGCGCCGGTCAGGCCGCGGGCGACGCCATCGGGCTTGACGAGGACGAGGGTTTCTTCGGTGGCCATGTCATTCACTCTCTGTCTGAGTCGGTACCTGCGGGTCGGCGGGACGTCGTGCGTCCACGCGGGCCCCCATGATCGTCGCATACGCCCACATGCCGCCGAAAATCAGGACGACGAGGAGGATCGCCGGAACGAGGACCGCGGAGACCGCGATGACGGCCTGGATGACCCAGCCCGCGGTGATCGCCCAGGGCCTCGTGATCATCCCGGCGAGCGCGATGCAGGCGAGCGCCACGACCCCTCCGCCGACGATCGCCCACCAGTCCGGGATGCCGTCGGGCAGCGCCTTCAGACCGAACACCGTGAGCCCGGCGAGGAACACGACGATCGACTCGAAGCCGAGCACGACCGGCGCGAGCTTCTGCACGAGGGTGCGCGGTGCCCGGGCGGCACGGGGTCGGTCGGCGCTCACGCGCGGTACCCCGACTTCCAGTCCTCCTCCTCGGAGAGGGCGATCGCCTCTCCTGCGAGCACGACGGAGCCGGCGATCACGACGGCGCGCCGGTCGGACGACGCCGCCCATTCGCGCGCCGCATCGGCGGCGTCGGCGAGCGACGGATGCACGGTGGCCCGGTGACCCGCCTCCTCGACGAGATCGGCGATGGCATCGGCGTCGCTCGCGCGGTCGGAGTCCGGCGCGGTGGCGAAGACGTGCGCGGCCACGGGGGCGAGGTTCGCGACGATGCCCGCGGCGTCCTTGTCTGCGAGCACCCCGAGCACGACACCCCACTCGTCGAAGTCGAAGCTGTCGTCCATGGCCTGCGCGAGCGCCTCGGCGCCGTGCGGGTTGTGCGCGGCGTCGACGATCACGGTCGGCGCGATCCCCAGCAGCTGGAGGCGACCGGGCGACGTCGCGCGCTGGAGCCCCTCGGAGACGATGCCGGCGGCGATGGGCTGGGTGGCCCCGCCGATGAGCGACTCGACGGCGGCGACGGCGAGGGCCGCGTTGTGCCCCTGGTGCGCCCCGTACAGCGGCAGGTACTCCTCGACGTACTGACCGGCGAGGCCGCGGATCGTGATGAGCTGGCCGCCGACGGCGAGCTTCTGCTCCGCGAGCCCGAAGTCCTCGCCCTCGAACGCGATCGTCGCACCCTTCTCGGCGGCCACGCGCCGGAGCACCTCGGCGGCCTCGGGAGCCTGCTGCGCGGACACCACGGCGGCGCCGTCCTTGATGATGCCCGCCTTGACCTGCGCGATCGCGGCGATCGTGTCGCCGAGGCGGTCGGCGTGGTCGATGTCGATCGGCGCGAACACCGCGACGTCGCCGTCCGCGGTGTTCGTCGAGTCCCACTCGCCGCCCATGCCGACCTCGAGCACGAGCACGTCGACGGGTGCATCGGCCACCGCCACGAACGCGAGCACCGTGAGCAGCTCGAAGAAGGTCAGCGGGGCGTCGCCCGCGGCCTCCAGCTCGGCGTCGACGATGCCGACGAACGGCTCGATCTCGTCCCAGGCGTCGGCGACGGCCTCGTCGGAGATCGGCTCGCCGTCGATCATGATGCGCTCGGTGAAGCGCTCCAGATGCGGGCTGGTGAACAGCCCCGTGCGCAGGTCGTGCGCCCGGAGCAGGCTCTCGATCATGCGTGCGGTCGACGTCTTGCCGTTCGTGCCGGTGATGTGCACGACACGATAGGTCTTCTGCGGGTCGTCGAGGAACGCGAGGATGCGGGCGACGCGCTCCTTGCGCGGCTGCACCCAGCGCTCGCCCGCACGGGCCAGAAGGGTCTCGTAGACGGCATCCGCCCTGTCCCGCGCGCTCACGATGCGGCTCCGATCCTGCTCACGGCGACCGTGAAGTCGTCGCGGTTCGCATAGGTCCCCTGGGGGATCACGGCGGCGAACTCGGCATCGGGCAGCTCCGCGTCGCCGCGGTGCAGGCCGTGCTCGACGGCGAGGGTCTCCCCCGCCACGTCGGCGGCGTCGAACGCGGCGGCGACCGCGTCGGCATCCTCCGCGCTCGTGAACCGCAGGTCGAGACGGATCCGGTCGCTGACGTCGAAGCCCGCGTTCTTGCGGGTCTCCTGCACGGCGCGGATCACGTCGCGGGCGAGGCCCTCGGCCTCCAGCTCGGGAGTGGTCGTGGTGTCGAGCAGCACGAAGCCGCCCGTCGGGACGATCGCGAGCGCCTCCCCCACCGGGCGTCCCGTGGTCTCCAGCACGAGCTCGTACTCGGCCGGCTCGAGGGCGATGCCGCCCGCCGTCACGACGCCGTCGACCTCGGACCAGTCGCCGTTGCGAGCCGCCTGGATCGCCTTCTGCACGTCCTTGCCGAGGCGCGGACCGGCGGCGCGCGCGTTGACGCTCAACCGGTGGTCGATGCCGTAGTCCGCGGCCGTCGTCTCGGTCAGCGCCACCAGCTCGACCGACTTGACGTTCAGCTCCTCGCGGAGGATGTCCTCGAACTGGCCGAGCGTCGCCGCCAGGGGCGAGACGACCGTGAGGCGCGCGAGCGGCAGCCGCACCCGCAGCTTCTCCTTCTTGCGCAGCGCGTTGCCCACGCTGGACAGCTCCCGCACGGCGTCCATCGCGTCGCGGATCTCGTCGGCAGCGGGGAAGGCATCGGCGTCCGGCCAGTCCTGCAGGTGCACGCTGCGCCCGCCGGTGAGTCCCTGCCACACGCGCTCGCTCACGAGCGGGACGAGCGGCGCCGCCACACGGCACAGCGTCTCCAGCACCGTGTAGAGGGTGTCGAAGGCCTCGGTCGACGTGCCCTCCCAGAACCTGTCGCGCGAGCGGCGGATGTACCAGTTGGTGAGCACCTCGGCGAAGTCGCGCAGGCGGGCGGAGGCCGTGGTCGAGTCGAGTCCTTCGAGGTCGGAGCGCACCTCGCGCACGAGGTCGCCGAGGCGCGCGAGGATGTAGCGGTCGAGCACGTCCGTGGAGTCCGTGCGCCACGAGGCCTCGTAGCCGCCCTCCTTCGCCGCGTTGGCGTAGGTGGCGAAGAAGTACCAGGAGTTCCACAGCGGGAGCAGGAACTCGCGCACACCGGCGCGGATGCCCTCCTCCGTCACCGCGAGGTTGCCGCCGCGCAGCACCGAGCTCGACATGAGGAACCAGCGCATAGCGTCGGAGCCGTCGCGGTCGAGCACCTCGCTGACGTCGGGGTAGTTGCGCAGCGACTTCGACATCTTGTAGCCGTCGCTGCCGAGCACGATGCCGTGACAGCTCACGCCCGTGAACGCGGGACGGTCGAACAGCGCCGTCGACAGCACGTGCATCACGTAGAACCAGCCGCGGGTCTGCCCGATGTACTCCACGATGAAGTCGGCCGGCGCGTGCGAGTCGAACCACTCCTGGTTCTCGAACGGGTAGTGCACCTGCGCGTAGGGCATCGAGCCGGAGTCGAACCACACGTCGAAGACGTCCTCGATACGGCGCATCGTGCTCTTGCCGGTGGGGTCGTCGGGGTTCGGCCGGGTGAGGTCGTCGATGTAGGGCCGGTGCAGATCGACCTCGCCGGCCTCGTTGCGCGGAAGCGCGCCGAAGTCGCGCTCGAGCTCCTCGAGCGAACCGTACGCGTCCTCACGCGGGTACTCGGGGTCGTCGCTCTTCCAGATCGGGATGGGAGATCCCCAGTAGCGGTTGCGGCTGATCGACCAGTCGCGTGCGCCCTCGAGCCACTTGCCGAACTGGCCGTGCTTGACGTTCTCGGGCACCCAGGTGATCTGCTCGTTGTTCGCGAGCATCCGGTCCTTGATGTCGGTCACGCGGATGAACCAGCTCGACACCGCCTTGTAGATCAGGGGGTTGCGGCACCGCCAGCAGTGCGGGTAGGAGTGCACATAGCTCTGCTCGCGCAGCAGCCGGCCCTCGCCGCGGAGGAGGCGGATGAGGGGCGTGTTGGCGTCCATCCAGAGCATGCCGGCGACGTCGGTGACGTTCGGGAGGAACTTCCCGCCGTCGTCGAGCGACAGGATCGTCGGGATGCCGGCCGCTCCGGCCACCCGCTGGTCGTCCTCACCGTAGGCGGGTGCCTGGTGCACGATGCCCGTGCCGTCGCTCGTCGTGACGTAGTCGTCGACGAGGATGCGCCAGGCCTCGCCGGTGCCGTAGGTCTCGGCATCCGCGTAGTAGTCGAACAGGCGGTCGTAGGTGACGTCCTGCAGCTCCGAGCCGCGCACCGTGGCGTCGACCGCGGCGAGCGCGTCCTCGGCGCTCTCGTAGCCGAGGTCCTTGGCATAGCCGGAGAGGAGCTCACGCGCCAGGAGGTACCGGTGCGCCGATGACTCGATCTCGGCGTCCTCGGATCCGGCTGCGGCGTGCACGTCGGAGGCTCCGTGGGGCCCTGCGGGGAGCACGACGTACTCGATGTCCGGACCGACGGCGAGGGCCAGGTTCGTCGGCAGGGTCCACGGGGTCGTCGTCCAGGCGAGCGCGCGCACGCCGGTGAGCCCGAGCGCCTCGGCCTTGGCTCCGGTCAGCGGGAAGGTGACGGTGACGGAGGGGTCCTGCCGGTCCTTGTACACGTCGTCGTCCATGCGCAGCTCGTGCGCGCTGAGCGGCGTCTCGTCGCGCCAGCAGTAAGGCAGCACGCGATACCCCTCGTACGCGAGTCCCTTGTCGTAGAGGGTCTTGAACGCCCAGAGCACGCTCTCCATGAAGCCGAGGTCGAGCGTCTTGTACCCGCGATCGAAGTCGACCCAGCGCGCCTGGCGCGTGACGTAGTCCTGCCATTCGCGCGTGTAGGTGAGCACCGAGTCCTTCGCCTTCGCGTTGAAGACGTCGATGCCCATGTCCTCGATCTCGCTCTTCTCGGTGATGCCGAGCTGCTTCATCGCCTCGAGCTCGGCCGGGAGCCCGTGGGTGTCCCAGCCGAAGACGCGGTCGACCTTCTTGCCCAGCATGGTCTGGAACCGCGGGAACACGTCCTTGGCGTATCCGGTGAGCAGGTGGCCGTAGTGCGGGAGGCCGTTCGCGAACGGGGGCCCGTCGTAGAACACCCACTCGTCGGAGCCCTCGCGCTGTTCGATCGATGCGCGGAAGGTCTGATCGGTCTCCCAGAAGTCGAGCACCTCGCGCTCGATGGCGGGGAACCGGGGGCTGGGCGCCACGGAGGCAGCCTGATCGGCGGCGGGGCCGAAGGAGGAACGCGGGTAGGTCATGTCGTCTCGCAGTGATCGTCGTGGCGGATGCTGCTGCGAGGACGATCCTCGCGGACCGCGGTACCACCTCGCGTGCTCCGCCTCACGGCGGGGCCACTCTCACTGCGGCTGTGACGGGCCTGACCCGCTCGGTTCTACTGGGTCTCACGACCGTTCTTCCGAGAGCTCCCCGGTGATGTCCGGATCGATGCTCGTGACGACCATTGTACGCGTGCGCGATGGGCCGGCGCACGGCCGGCCCATCGTGCCCGGCTACTCCGCGCGGCTGTATCCGTACAGATCGTCCTGCGGGCCGTTGACCCAGATCTCCTCGCCGCCGTCCGGGTCTGCGATGCGGATGGTGCGGGCGTAGGCCTCATCGACGACGGAGGCGGGGAAACCGGCATCCGTGAGTCGCACGGCGAGGTCGTCGAGGTCGCCGGACGCGAGGAACGAGAGGCCGATGCGCGGCTCCCCGGAGTGGAGCCCCACCGATCCGCCCGCGGATGCCAGTTCGACCCATCCGCCCCTGTCCGACGTGATCGAGGCCCGCAACCCCAGGGCCTCGAGGATCGCCCTCGCCTCATCGACGTCGTGCTGGAACCAGATCGGCTGCACGGCGGTGGCCCCTCCGGGCATCGGGCGCGCTCCCCCCGACACGGTGATCGTCATGCCGGAGGCACCGCGCACCGTGAGCACGTCGCCGACGCCCTCCATGTACTCGCGCGTCGGGTCGGATCCGGACACGGCATCCGCCGCGGCGTCGAGGTCGTCGACGAGCAGGTGCAGGTCGCAGGTGCCGGCGGGATGCCCGTCGACGGCGTGGTGCACGGCGAGGATTCCGTCGCCGTCGAACTCGCCCCAGTCCGGGGACGGCTCGCCGGTCGCCGAGAAGCCGAGCACCTCGGCGAGCGCCCACCAGCGCTCAGGCGCGGATGTGTAGACGATCTGCTGCACGACGGTCATGATCGATCCTCCAGGTATCCCACGAGCGCCCGTTCCACGAGCGCCGACAGACTCGCCCCCTCGTCGATCGCGCGATGCTTGACCGCGCGGACCAGTTCGGGCGGCAGGTACACGTTGAACTGCACCTTCGGCTCATTTGCTTGCATGCTAGCAATTTAGTACGGAGCGATGTCCGAGGCAACCCCTAGCCTCGAAGACATGGCCCGCCCCGCAGAATCCCCCGTCCCGCCCCGCGTCTCCCCGCCGGACCTCCCCCGCGAGCTCGGCGATGGCTCCCCGTCGAGAGGGGCCGACCTGCTCGCCGTCCGGCTCGACCTCTCCGGCAGCACCGACCTCGCCCACTCCTCGCTCGAGCAATGCACGGTGACCGCCGACGCCGACGCGGTCGACCTCACCGGAGCGACCGTCCTCGACGTCGACATGACGGGCGTCCGCATCGCCTCCCTCCGCATGCGCGACACCGGGGTGCGACGCCTGCGCATCACGGGCGGACGCATCGGCACGCTCGACCTCAGCGGCGCACGCATCGACGAGCTCGAACTGCGAGACCTCCGCATCGACTACCTGAACCTCGGCGCGGCCCGCGCCACCGATGTCGAGATCGCCGACTGCGGCATCCGCACCCTCGACGCGCCCCAGGCGGAGCTCACCAGGGTGCGCATCACGGGCACGAGGTCCGACGAGGTCGACCCGCGCGGACTCAAGGCCGTCGACGTCGATCTCCGCGGCCTCGACGCCCTGAGCTACCTCGACGCCAACAGCCTCCGCGGCACGACGCTCACGCCCTTCCAGGTGCAGCAGCTCGCTCCGGTGATCGCCGCGAGCATCGGCATCCAGGTCAAGGACTGACGCTCGCGGCGAGGAGTTCGCGGGTGAACGGATGCCGCGGGTTCTCGAACACCTCGGCGACCGTCCCCTGCTCTACGACCGCGCCGCCCTGCATGACCAGCACCTCGTCGGCGACCGCCCCGATCACGTCGAGGTCGTGCGACACGAACAGCATGGTCAGAGCGCGCTCGCGCTGGAGCCGCAGAAGCAGGGCGAGGATGCGCTCGCGCACCGACGGGTCGAGCGCTGACACCGGCTCGTCCAGCACGAGGACCTCCGGATCGGCGGCGAGCGCGCGTGCGATCGCCGCTCGCTGTCGTTGACCGCCCGAGAGCGCGATCGGGCGCCGGTCGGCGATGTCGGGGGCCAGATCGACCTCGGCCAGGAGTTCGGCGACCCTGCCCGCCCTGTGCGCGCGGGGCACGCCGCCCGCGGCGAGCGCCTCCCGCAGCGATCGGTCGATCGTCCACCGCGGGTCGAAGGCCCCGAGGGGATTCTGGTGTACGAGCTGCACCCGGCGCTCCTCGCTCCAGCGCAGCTCGCCGACGTCCGGTCGCTCGACGCCGACCACCATCCTGCCCAGCGTGGTCTTGCCGGATCCCGACTCTCCGACGATGCCCAGGGTGCGGCCGGAGCGCACGGTGAAGCTCGCATCGATCACCGCGGCCGTCCCCCCGAACGACTTGCCCACTCCCGTGGCGACGAGCACGGGCTCCGCCTGCTCCGCCCCGGTCGTTCGAGGCTCGTGGATGGTCGCGGCGATGAGCTGCCTGGTGTACTCGTGTCGCGGGTCCGCGAGCACCTCCGCCACGGCGCCGGACTCGACGACCACGCCGTCCCGCATCACTATCACGCGATCCGCGATCCGCCGCACGGCCGCGAAGTCGTGGCTGATGAACAGGATGCCCGTGCCCGAGTCCGCGATCTCCCTGAGCAGATCGAGGATCCGCGCCTGCACGGTCGCATCGAGGGCGGTGGTCGGCTCGTCCGCCACGAGCACCGAGGGCCCCGCCGCGACGGCGGAGGCGATCAGGGCGCGCTGCCGCAGGCCCCCGGAGAGCTCGTGCGGGTACTGGCGGGCGCGGAGCTCTGGCTGCGGCATCCACACCCTCCGCAGCAGCTCCTGCACGCGGTCGGCGCCGGCGGGAAGGCGATGGAGCCGCAGCGGCTCCGCGACCTCGCTCCCCACCCTCTGGAGCGGATCGAGCGAGACCAGAGCGTCCTGCGACACGAGGGCCACGCGAGCGCCGCGCATCTCCCGCCAGCCGCGCTCCCGCATGTCGGCGACGTCGATCCCCGCCACGGCGAGCCTCTCGGCGCTGACCGTCGCGCCCTCGGGGGTGAGCCCGAGAAGTGCCCGGGCCGTGAGGGACTTGCCGGCGCCGGACTCCCCGACCACCGCCACGCACTCGCCAGCGGACACCGAGAGGGAGACGCCGTCGACGACCGTCTTCGCTCCGAACGCGATGCGCAACCCCTCCACCTCGATCACGGGGGTCATGGTCGTACCCCGTCGGATCGCGCGCGGAGGATCCGCCCCAGCACGGAGGCCGCGACGACGGTGAGCGTGATCGCCGCGCCGGGGAACACCGAGATCCACCAGGCCTGTCCGAGCACGTTGCGGCCACCCGCGAGCATGAGCCCCCACTCGGGCGTCGGCTCCGTCGGGCCGAGACCGAGGAAGCTGAGCCCGGCGGCCGCGAGGATGCTCGAACCTATGCCGATGGTCGCCAGCACGCTGAGCGAGCCGAGCACACCGGGGACGACGTGGCGCAGGAACGCGGGAACGGCGGGAACTCCGAGGATGCGTGCGGCCTCCACGTGCTCGGCGAGCGCCAGGGTGCGTGTCTGCACCCTCGCGAGCCGGACGTAGACAGGGGCCGCCGCTACCGTCACGGCGACGGCGATGTTCGCGGGCCCCGGTCCGAGAAGGGCAACGACGACGAGCGCCACGAGGAACTCGGGGAACGCCATCAGCACGTCGTTCACACGCATCAGCGTCGCGTCGAGCGGCCGCGGGGACACCCCGGCGAGCGCACCGACGAGCAGTCCGGCCACGAGCGCGATCCCCGTGGCGAGCACGCCGATCCCGATCGATCGCCCTGCACCGTGGATGACACGCGAGTAGACGTCGCGGCCGCTCTGATCCGTGCCGAAGAGGTGCTCGGGGCTCGGAGGGAGCAACGCCGAGCGCACCTCCGTCTGCAGCGGGTCGTGCGTGGCGAGGAGGCCGGGGGCGAGCGCGGCGAACACGATCACCGCGAGCACACCCGCGGCGGTCCACAGCAGCGCGTCCTGTCCGCGCCTCATCGAAGCGCTCCGCGTCTGGCCCGCAGGCGGGGGTCGATGAGCGGGTGCAGCAGCTCGACGCCCACGTTGACGACGACGAACACCGCGGCGCTGAGCAGGATGATGCCGGTGATGACGGGGAGGTCGCGATCGCTGATCGCGGCGAGTGCGACGCGGCCGAGACCGGGGCGTGCGAAGACCGTCTCCACGAGCACGGCGCCGCCGAGGACGGACCCGGTCAGATAGGCGGCGAGGGTGATCGCCCCTGCCGCTCCGTGCCGCAGTCCGTGGCGCACGGTGAACCAGGTCGGTCCAGCGCCTCTGGCGCGCACGGTCTCCGCGAACGGCATCCGCTCGGCCTGCACGAGCCCGTCACGGAGCACCTGGCTGAGCAGGGCCGCGACGGGAAGGGCCAGGGTGATCGCGGGGAGCACGAGCGTCGCCGGGTTCCGTGCCCCGGACACCGGGAACCAGCCCAGGCCGAAGGCGAACACGCTGAGCAGCACGAGCCCGATCCAGAACACCGGCGAGGAGAGCACGAGGAGCTCCACACCGGCGGCGACGGTGCGGGCGGCCCTCCCCCGCACCAGGAGGGACACGGCGAGCGCGAGGAGCACGGCGATCGCGATCGCCAGCGCCGAAAGCTGCAGCGTGGCGCCGAGCTGCCGGCCGATGACCTCCGTGACCGGCATCCGGAGCTGGTACGACTCGCCGAGATCGCCCCTGACGAGCTGGCCCAGATAGGTCGCGTACTGCTCCAGGGGCGGACGGTCCAGTCCCAGCTCGGCGCGGATCGCGTCCTTGACGTCCTCGCCGACCTGGGCCTGCGGCCCGAGCATCACCGACACCGGGTCTCCGGGGATGACGCGGAACGCGACGAAGGCGAGCGTCGCCGCACCCCAGAGCACGATGACCACGGTCGCCGCGAGACCTGCGATCCGGGCGAGCACCGTCTTCACGAGACTCTCCCTGGCTCCGGGGCGGCGAGGCGGGGCGTGCTCACCGTCCGGCTGTCATCAGCCGACGCTCACATCGTAGAACAGCGGCCGTCCGTACAGGTCGTACTGCAGACCCTCGACGCGATCGCCGACGGCGGTGATCGCCGACGGGTTGTAGAGCGGGACGATGGCCACGTGCGCGGCGTTCCACTGCTGCACCTGCGTGTAGATCTCGTTGCGCTTCTCCTGGTCGCTCGTGGCCACGCCCTCTTCGAGAAGCGCGTCCAGCGCGGGGTCGGACACCTGGGAGGCGTTCTGGAATCCGTCCGTGTGCAGGTGGTTGCGCAGGAAGTCGGGGTCAACGCCGGAGAAGCCCCAGTCGGTGAGGTCGAAGGTCTTCGGTCCGTACTGCTCGTTGTAGGCGCCCGGCTCCAGCACCTCGCGCACCACCTCGATACCCACCTTCTTGAGGTCGGACTGGATGGCGTTGGCGAGTGCGGTGCGGTCGTCGGGCACGGGGGTCCAGGCGATCCACCGCACCGAGAGCCGCGCGCCGTCCTTCATGCGGATGCCGTCGCTGTCGCGCTGCGTCCACCCCGCCTCGTCGAGCAGGCGGTCGGCCTCCTCCGGGTCGTACGGCCAGCTCCCCTCGAGCGAGGCGTCGTAGCCGGGGGTCGTCGATCCGAGGATGCTCCACGCGCGGGGGAACTGGCCGAAGAAGATCTCCTCCACCGCGCTGTCGATGTCGATGCCGCGTGAGAACGCCTGCCGCACCTTCTCATCGGCGAAGACGCCGTACTTCTCGTTGAGGTAGAGCGAATACGGGAGCCCCGGGTACTCCACGGAGTCCACCGTCACGCCGTCGCCGAGGGTCTTGACGAGGTTCGGCGGCATGTTGCTGGCGAGATCGGCCTCGCCGCTCGTGATCACGCCGGCGCGCACGGAGGCCTCCGGCTGGATCTCGACGCGCAGCGTCTCGAACGCGGGGGCCTTCGCGCCGTTCGGACCCCAGGCGTAGTCGTCGTTGCGGGTGTAGACGATCTCCTGGTCGGGCGTGTACTCGGTGAGCACGAACGGTCCGGTGCCCACGGTCACGTCGGGCCCGCCCGCCTTGAGCTTCTTCGCGGAGTCCTTCAACACCTTCGGCGAGTAGAAGCCGAGCTGCGGCGTGCTCGCCGCCTGCAGGAACGGGGCGTAGGGCTGGGTGAAGGTCACCCGGACGGTGTACTCGTCGACGACCTCGGTGCCCTCGTAGAAATCGGGGGCGCCGAGCATGCTCGCGGCCTGCGCCGACTCGGTCTTCGGGTCGGCGATGCGGTCGAAGTTGGCCTTGACGGCCGCAGCGTCGAACTTCTCGCCATCGGTGAACGACACGTCGTCGCGCAACTTGAAGGTGTACTCGGTGCTGTCGGGAGACACCTCCCACGACGTCGCGAGCCACGGCGAGAACGACCCGTCCTTCTCCTGGAAGACGAGCGAGTCGAGCACGGCGCGCTGCACCATGCCCGAGACGTCGAGCTGGCTCACCTGCGGGTCCATGTGGCCGGCGGAGAGGTTGGCGCCCTCGATCGACCACACGAGCTCGCCTGTGGAGTCCCCTCCGTCACCGCCTCCTGCGGGCGTGCAGGCGCTCAGCACCAGTGCGGTGGCCGCGGCGAGCGCGGCGAGGGGAAGGAGGCGACGCGCGGGGCGTGCAGGCATGGCGATTCCTCGGGACGAACGGATCGGGATGCCCCCAGTCTAGGGCCGATTTTTGGACGGGGTCGATGTACGTCCGCTCTGTTACCGGGTCGGTACACTGGGAGCACAACCCACACTCAGGCACGCTCACACAGTGCCGCATACATCGCTCGAGGAGACCTCCATGCCTGCTTCTGACACGACTCCGGCTCAGATTCCCGACAAGCCCGCACTCGAAGGTCTCGAAGCGAAGTGGAACGACGCGTGGGCCGAGCAGGGCACCTACCTGTTCGACCGCATCCGCGCCGCCGAGGCCGGCCGTGAGGGCGTGTACTCGATCGACACCCCGCCGCCGACGGCATCCGGCTCCCTGCACATCGGGCACGTGTTCTCCTACACGCATACCGACATCAAGGCGCGCTTCGAGCGCATGCGCGGCAAGACGGTGTTCTACCCCATGGGCTGGGATGACAACGGTCTGCCCACCGAACGCCGCGTGCAGAACTACTACGGCGTGCGCTGCGACCCGTCGCTCCCCTACGTGGCCGACTTCACCCCGCCGTTCGAGGGCGGCGACAACAAGTCCTCCCGCGCCGCCGACCAGCTCCCGATCAGCCGCCGCAACTTCATCGAGCTGTGCGAGCGGCTGACCGTCGAGGACGAGAAGCAGTTCGAGGCGCTGTTCCGTCAGCTCGGCCTCAGCGTGGACTGGACGCAGACCTACCGCACCATCTCCGACGACACGATCCGCCAGAGCCAGCTCGCGTTCCTGCGCAACATCGAGCGCGGCGAGGCGTACCAGGCGCTGGCGCCGACCCTGTGGGACATCGACTTCCGCTCGGCGATCGCGCAGGCGGAGCTCGAGGACCGCGACCAGCCTGCGGCCTATCACACCATCGACTTCCCGTTCGCCGACGGCAGCGGCGCGATCACGATCGAGACCACCCGCCCCGAGCTGCTGCCCGCGTGCATCGCGATCGTGACCCACCCGGAGGGGCCGCACAAGCACCTCATCGGCACGAAGGTGACGACCCCTTTCTTCGGCGCGGAGATCGAGATCCACGGCCACCACCTCGCCCTCGCCGACAAGGGTACGGGCGCTGCGATGGTCTGCACCTTCGGCGACGTGACCGACATCGTGTGGTGGCGCGAGCTGCGCACGACCGACGGCCGCGACCTCCCCAACATGACGACCATCGGCCTCGACGGGCGCTTCCTGCCCGAGGCACCGTCCTCGGTGGGGAACCCCGAGGCCGCGGCCTGGTACGAGCAGGAGCTGGCCGGCAAGACGGTGTTCTCGGCCCGCAAGGCGATCGTGGAGAAGCTGCAGGAGACGGGCGACATGACCGCCGTCGGCAAGCCGTTCACCCACGCGGTGAAGTTCTTCGAGAAGGGCGACCGACCCCTGGAGATCGTCTCGACGCGCCAGTGGTACATCCGCAACGGCGCCCGCGACGCCGAGCTGCGCGACCAGCTGATCGCGCACGGCACGGAGCTGAACTGGCACCCCGACTTCATGCGCGTGCGCTACGAGAACTGGGTGGGCGGCCTCACCGGCGACTGGCTGGTGTCGCGTCAGCGCTTCTTCGGCGTGCCGATCCCGCTCTGGTACGCGCTCGACGAGAACGGCGAGCGCGACTACGACCGCGTGCTCACCCCCTCGCACGACCTGCTGCCGATCGACCCCACCAGCCACGTACCCGCGGGGTACACCGAGGAGCAGCGCGGCGTGCCCGGCGGGTTCGACGCCGAGGCCGACATCCTCGACACCTGGGCGACGTCCTCGCTCACCCCGCAGCTCGCCGGCGGCTGGCAGCGCGACGAGGAGCTGTGGCAGCTGACCGCCCCGTTCGACCTGCGCCCGCAGGGGCAGGACATCATCCGCACCTGGCTGTTCTCGACCATGCTGCGCTCGACTCTCGAAGACGGACGCACGCCGTGGCGCAACGCGGCGATCAGCGGCTTCATCGTCGACCCCGACCGCAAGAAGATGTCCAAGTCCAAGGGCAACGTGGTGACCCCGGCCGACATCCTCGACACCCACGGGTCGGATGCCGTGCGCTACTGGTCGGCGTCGAGCCGCCTGGGCATGGATGCGGCCTTCGACCCGCAGAACCCCACGCAGGTCAAGATCGGCCGTCGCCTCGCGATCAAGGTGCTCAACGCGGCGAAGTTCGTGCTGTCGTTCCCCGTGCCCGAGGGCGCGCAGGTCACGCACGCGCTGGACGCGTCGATGCTCACCGCCCTCGACGGCGTGATCGCCGAGGCGACGAAGGCCTTCGAGAACTACGACCAGGCCAAGGCGCTGGAGGTCACCGAGGCGTTCTTCTGGACGTTCTGCGACGACTACCTGGAGCTCGTGAAGGAGCGCGCCTACAACCAGGCCGACGTGGGGCAGGCCTCCGCCGCCCTCGCCCTGCGCCTGGCGCTGTCGAGCCTGCTGCGTCTGCTCGCCCCGATCCTGTCGTTCGCGACGGAGGAGGCGTGGTCGTGGTTCGAGGAGGGTTCCGTGCACACGGCATCCTGGCCCGCCTCGCTCGGCATCGAGGGCGACCCCGCGGTGCTCGCCGCGGCCAGCGAGGCGCTGATCGGCATCCGCCGGGCGAAGACCGAGGCGAAGGCATCGCAGAAGACCCCGGTCTCCCGCGCCGCGATCGCCGCTCCCGCCGCGAAGCTGGAGGCGCTGCGCGCCGCCGCAGACGACCTCCGCGCCGTCGGACGCATCGCCGAGCTCGAGTTCTCCGAGGCGGAGGAGTTCGCGGTCACCGCGATCGAGCTCGCCCCGGCCGAGGAGGCGTGATGCAGCTCGGCACCCGGTGGGCGACCGGATCGGAGCCGCCGGCATCCGTCCCCGCCGTCCTGCGCCCGGCCATCGCCGAGGTCGAGTCCCAGGGCCTGTCCGGCCACTGGACGCTCACGTGGCTCGAGGGTCGCGCGATCGCCGAGCTCGACGCCGGATGGGAAGTGCTGCAGACCGCGTCGGGCGAGGTCGTCGCCCGCCCGTTCGAGGACTGACCCGCCGCACCTCACCCGGACGGATCGTCGAAACCCCCACCTGCCGCCGAGACCTGCAGCTGCAACTGTAGGTCTCGGCGAGAAGTGGGGGTTTCGACGTGACGTCGCGGCGGCGCGCCTCTCAGCGACGCGGCGCACCCAGCTGCGCGAGGTAGTGCTCGACGGCGCGAGGGTCGTGCCTACGCGACTGCTGTTCCCGCAGGAGGTCGAGGGCGATCTCGCGACGGTCGGCGCGAGCGGCGATGCGGTGCTCGACGTGACGCGACAGGGCGACGGCGATCCGCTGCAGCAGGCGTTCGAAGGCGGTGGGGCTGGCGAGGCGAAGCGTTGCGGTGGTCATGATCACTCCTCGGTGCTGGTCGTCGCGGCGTCGTGGCGCGCCGCCTGGATCGGGAGGTCGAAGACCTCTGCACGCAGCGAGACGCGTCGGACGTCCGGACCCGTCTGGCCGCGGTAGCGCTCGATCGCGCTCTCGACGAGCGCCTCGAGCTCCTCGCGGAGCTCCATCACCTGTGCGGCGGTCATGTCGAGGTGGGTCGTCATGGTGAGGGCGACGTCGCGCCACTCCTCCGGCTCCTCGGACCGCGGACGGTTGAGGTAGGCCATCAGCGTCTCGTGACGCAGGCGGAAGAACTCCGAGGTGACGATCTGCGCCGCCGCGCGGTTGGCGGGAGACATCGTGTCGTCGGGACCGGGCATGTCGATCCGCCCCTTGGGACGCTCCCACCAGCGCTCACGCGCGGTCCCTCGTCCGGGTACCTCCTGGATGAGATTGTGCGCGGCCAGAGCGCGAAGGTGGTAACTGGTCGATCCCGAGGTCTCCCCGACCATCGCGGCGAGAGAACTGGCGGTCTGCGGCCCCTGACTTGCCAGCAGATCGAAGATGCGCACGCGCAGCGGGTGCGCGAGCGCCTTGAGCGCCCCCGGGTCGAGGGTCCGTACCTGCGTGTTCTCCGTCATGAATGCAAAGATACACTTGCAAAGATCTCTTTGCAAGGACTTCTTTGCATCTTCTCCGAGATCAGCTCACGGCGGCGCGCGCGGCGACGAACGCCGCCACGCAGCGCTCCACCTGCTCCGCGGTGTGCGCAGCGGAGAGCTGCACGCGGATGCGCGCGAGCCCACGCGGCACCACGGGGAAGCTGAACGCCGTCACGTACACCCCCTGCGTCTGCATCTCCGCGGCGATGCGCGCGGTGAGCGCGGCGTCGCCGAACATCACGGGCACGATCGGGTGCTCCCCCGGCAGCAGGTCGAAGCCCTCCGCCGTCATCCTCGAGCGGAACAGCGCCGCGTTGTCGCGCAGCCGGGCGCGGAGGTCGGCCGACCCCTCGACGAGGTCGAGCGCCGTCAGGGTACCGGCGACGATGGCGGGCATCAGCGTGTTCGAGAACAGGTACGGACGCGAGCGCTGACGCAGGAGCGCGACGATGTCGGCGTGGGCGGCGACGTAGCCGCCGGATGCCCCGCCCAGGGCCTTGCCGAACGTGCCGGTGTAGATGTCGACGCGGTCGGACACGCCGCACAGCTCGGGGGTGCCGCGGCCGTTCTCGCCGACGAAGCCGACGGCGTGCGAGTCGTCGACGAACACCAGAGCGTCGTAGCGCTCGGCGAGGTCGCAGATGTCGGCGAGGGGCGCGATGTACCCGTCCATCGAGAACACGCCGTCGGTCACGATCACGCGGAACCGGGCATCGGATGCCGACGTCAGCTGCTCCTCGAGATCGGCCATGTCGCGGTTGCGGTAGCGCAGGCGGCGCGCCTTCGACAGACGGATGCCGTCGATGATCGACGCGTGGTTGAGCTCGTCGGAGATGATGGCGTCATCCGCGCCGAAGAGCGTCTCGAAGACGCCGCCGTTCGCGTCGAAGCACGAGGAGTAGAGGATGGCGTCATCGGTGCCGAGGAACGCGGCGAGCCGGCGCTCCAGTTCGAGGTGCTGCTCCTGCGTGCCGCAGATGAACCGCACGCTGGCGAGGCCGTACCCCCACTCGTCGAGCGCGCCCCTGGCGGCGTCGAGCAGCCGGGGGTCGTCGGCGAGGCCGAGGTAGTTGTTCGCGCAGAAGTTCAGCACCTCCGCGCCGTCGGCCGTGATCTCGGCGCTCTGGGGGCCGCGGATGCCGCGCTCGCGCTTGGTGAGCCCAGCCTCCTCGATCCCGCTCAGCTCCGCCGCCAGGTGCTTCTGGAATGTCCCGTACATCGCAAACTCCGCCTTCTCTTACAGCTGTGTCCAGTCGAGGATGATCTTCCCGGTGCCGGCCGACTCGGCGGCGGCGAAACCCTTCTCCCAGTCGCGCGCGGGGAGCACCTCGGCGATCACCCGGCCGATCGACTCCCGCAGGCCGGCGCTGGTCTGCAGCATCGCGCCCATCGCGTTCCAGGTCTCGAACATCTCGCGCCCGTAGATGCCCTTGATCGTGAGCATGTGCGTCACGAGCTTGCCCCAGTCGATGTCGAAGCCGCTGCTCGGGAGCCCCAGCATGGCGATGCGGCCGCCGTGGTTCATGTTGTCGATCATGGCGGGGAGCGCCGACGCCGCGCCGCTCATCTCGAAGCCGATATCGAAGCCCTCGCGCATGCCGAGCGCCTTCTGCGCGTCGCGGATGTCGCCCACCGAGACGTCGACGACCTCGTCGGCTCCCATCTGCCGTGCCATCTCCAGGCGCGGAGCACTGACGTCGGTGGCCGTGATGAAGCGCGCACCGGCGTGCCGCGCGACGGCGATGGCCATCAGGCCGATCGGTCCGCATCCGGTGACGAGCACGTCCTCACCCACGAGCGGGAACGTGAGGGCGGTGTGCACGGCATTGCCGAGCGGGTCGAAGATCGCGCCGAGCTCCGGCGAGACGTCGGCGTGGTGCACCCACACGTTCGTCGCGGGCAGCGAGAGGTACTCCGCGAATGCGCCGTCGCGCTGCAGCCCGAGGCCGATGGTGCGTATGCACATCTGCCGACGACCGGCGCGGCAGTTGCGGCAGGTGCCGCATACGATGTGCCCCTCGCCGGACACGCGGTCGCCGATGGCGATGTCGCGCACCAGCGGCCCGATCTCGACGACCTCGCCGTAGAACTCGTGACCGGGGATGAGCGGGGCGGTGACGGCGGAGGCCGCCCAGTCGTCCCAGCGTCGGATGTGCAGGTCGGTGCCGCAGATGCCGGTGCGGAGCACCCGGATGATCACCTCGTCGGCCGCGGCGACGGGATCGGGACGCTCGACGAGGTCGAGTCCGGCGGCGCGCTCCGCCTTGAACAGTGCCTTCATGCTTCCATCACAGCGTGCGAGACGATGTAGAGCAATCGCGAGCTTCTGCACCATTGCTGTAGCAGTCGCTAAACTGAAGTGTGGAACTCCATCAGCTTCAGATCCTTCGCGAGCTGGGAGCGCTCGGCAGCGTGACCGCGGTGGCCGAGGCGCTCGCGGTCACCCCGTCAGCGGTGTCGCAGCACCTCGCCGCTCTGCAGAGGGGGTTCGGCACGCCGCTCA
Organism: Microbacterium hydrocarbonoxydans; assembly: GCA_040395495.1. Lineage (GTDB taxonomy): Bacteria > Actinomycetota > Actinomycetes > Actinomycetales > Microbacteriaceae > Microbacterium > Microbacterium hydrocarbonoxydans_D. Next base: position 108,824 of record JBEBQG010000004.1, read on the forward strand.
CCCGCAAAGACGGGCGCCGACTCGTGCTCACGCCGGCAGGCGAGGTGCTCGCCGCAGCCGGCGGCGAGGCGATCGACGCGATGGCGGCCGCCCGGAGCGCGCTCGACGACTTCGAGGGCGCCGCCGCGGGGACCGTCTCGATCAGCGGCTTCCACAGCGCGGGGCAGGCGCTGTTCGGGTCGCTGGTGCGCGAGCTCAGCGGGCTCGGCGCCGCCCCCGACGTGAGGCTGACCGACGAGGACGTCGCACAGAGCGAGTTCCCCGCCCTCACCGCCCGGTACGACCTCGTGCTGGCGCATCGCATGGAGCACTCCGCCCCGTGGCCCGTGCAGGGCGTGCGCAGTCACACCCTGGTACGCGAGCCTCTCGACGTAGCCGTCGCGGCCGCCCACCCTCTCGCGACGAGGGCCTGGCTCGCCCCGGACGACGTCGTCGACCACCCCTGGGTGACCAGCCGTGTCGGCTACTCCCCCGACGACGTGCTGCGTGCCGTCGCCGCCGTCTCGGGGCGCGCCGTCAACGTTCGCCACCGCATCAACGACTACGGCGCCGTCGCGGCCGTCGTCGCCGCGGGCGAGGTGCTCGGCATGCTCCCGAGGTACACCTCGCGCAGCGTCGACGACCGCGACATCGTGCGCGTGCCGCTGCGCGGGGTGAGCACGCACCGCATGATCGACGTGCTCGCCCGACCGGAGAACCTGCGTCGCCGCTCCGTACGGGTCGTCGTGGACGCCCTGCAGAGGGTCATGGCTAGGCTCAAGGAATGACCGCTGCCCCGAACCCGCTGCTCCAGCCGTCCGCACTCCCCTACGGGATCCCCGACTACCGCGTGATCAGGGCCGAGCACTATCTCCCCGCGTTCCGCGCGGCGTTCGAGGAGCACCTCGCCGAGGTCCGCCGCATCACGATGGTCCGGTCGATGCCGACGTTCGAGAACACCATCGAGGCGCTCGAGCGTGCAGGCGAGCTGCTCGACCGGGTGTCGCACGCGTTCTACACCGTGAGCTCGGCAGACGCGACTCCGGAGATCCAGGCCGTCGACGAGCAGCTCGCCCCGCTCATGGCCGCGCACGAGGATGCCGTCACGCTCGACGGCGGGCTCTACTGGCGCGTCCAGCAGGTGCACGCGCAGCTCGACTCCCTCGACCTCACCGCGGAGCAGCGGTACCTCGTCGAACGACGCCACCGCGAGATGACACACGCCGGCGCGGCACTCGATGACGAGTCCAAGGCGCGGCTCACCCTCCTCAACCAGCAGCTCTCCCGCCTCAGCAACACCTTCGAGCGCAACCTCCTCAACGACACGAACGACCTGGCCGTGGTGTTCGAGACCGCCGAGGAGCTCGACGGGCTGGGAAGCGGGGAGCTGTCGGCCGCGGCGAGGGCGGCGTCGGAGCGCGGTCTCGACGGCTACCTCGTCTCCCTGCCGCTGTTCACCGGTCACCCCTACCTCGCGCACCTGCGCGACAGGGAGTCCCGCCGGCGGATCATGGTCGCCTCCCAGAGCCGCGGCTCACGTGACGGCGGCGACGACAACCGCCCGGTGCTGCTCGAGATCGTCCGGCTTCGGGCGGAGCGCGCGCGGCTGCTCGGCTACGACTCGCACGCGGCGTACGTCACGGCCGACGAGACGGCGGGCAGTCCAGAGGCCGTCGCACGGATGCTGCGCGAGCTCGCGGCGCCCTCGGCCCGCAACGCGCACGCCGAACGCGAGGCGCTGCAGTCCATCGTCGACGAGACGGAGCAGGTGCCCTTCCCCGTCGAGGCGCACGACTGGGCGTACTACACGGAGAAGGTGCGCGCGGCGACCTACGACATCGACACCGCCGCCCTGCGTCCGTGGTTCGAAGCCGAGCGGGTGCTGCACGACGGCGTGTTCCTCGCCGCGACCAGGCTCTACGGGGTCACGTTCACCGAACGCCCCGATCTGCCCTCCTACCACCCCGGAGCTCGGGTGTTCGAGGTCTTCGAGGAGGACGGCACGGCTCTCGGGCTCTACGTGCTCGATCTCTACACCCGCGACTCCAAGCGCGGGGGCGCCTGGATGAATCCGATCGTCAGCCAGTCCGCGCTGCGCGGGACCAGACCGGTGGTCGTGAACAACCTGAACGTGCCCCGCCCCGGCGACGGGGAGCCGACGCTGCTGACCCTCGACGAGGTCACGACGCTGTTCCACGAGTTCGGTCACGCCCTGCATGGCCTGTTCGCACGGGTGACCTACCCCCACTTCTCGGGGACGAACGTGTTCCGCGACTTCGTGGAGTTCCCCAGCCAGGTCAACGAGATGTGGATCCTGTGGCCGGAGGTGCTCGACTCCTATGCACGCCATCACGAGACCGGCGAGCCGCTGGACCCCGCGATCGTCGAACGGCTGCGCGCGACGGAGACCTTCGATCAGGGCCACGCGACGAGCGAGTACCTCGCCGCCGCCTGGCTCGACCAGGCGTGGCACGGCGTCGGGACGGATGCCGACGTCGAGGATGTCGCGTCCTTCGAAGCCGCCGCCCTGGCCGACATCGGGCTCGATGACCCCGTCGTGCCCACCCGCTACTCCTCGACGTACTTCGCGCACGTGTTCTCCGGGGGCTACAGCGCCGGGTACTACTCGTACATCTGGAGCGAGGTGCTCGACGCCGACACGGTCGAGTGGTTCCGCGAGAACGGCGGTCTGACGCGAGCGAACGGCGACCGCTTCCGCTCCCGGCTGCTCGGGGTCGGCGGGTCGAAGGACCCGCTGGAGGCGTACCGCGACTTCCGCGGGCGCGACGCCGAGATCGGCCCTCTGCTGACCCGCCGAGGGCTGGACCGCTGACCGTGTCCGGTCAGCGGCTGTCGGTCCCCACCGATCTCGTCTGGGTGCTGCGCTCGCAGGCGCATTCGTGGCAGAGTCGACCGCATGAGCGCATTCCCGGAGACGCCGTTCGGCCCCGCAGACCGTATCGACCTCGAGGCCGTTCCGCTCGCGGTGGTCCGCCACGAGGGGGTGACGATCGCCGATCTGAGCGGCCTGTTCGACCGCGGCTACTCAGCGATCGGCGGCGCCTTCGCGTCGGGTGCGCTGACGCCGGCCGGTCCCGCGCTCGCGGTCTACCGAGGAAACCCCATGGAGACCTTCGATCTCGAGCTGGGGTTCCCGGTTGCGGAGGCGCCGTCCGCGCCGATCGAGACCCCGGGCGGGCCCACCATCACGGCATCCGCCCTGCCCGCCGGCGCTGCGACCGCCACCACCGCGCTGGGATCCTACGACGGCCTCGGGGCGGCCTGGGCCGGCCTGGTCGAGCGCACCGTCGCCGGCGGATCGACCCCGCTCGGCGTCTGGATCGAGGTCTACGTCTCCGATCCGAGCACCGCGCCGGAGAGCCTGCGCACAGACCTCCTGCTTCCCCTGGCCTGACGCGGCCGAGGAGCCCGCTGACGCGGCCGAGGCGTCGTGGATCAGGCGCTCTTGCGCTTGCGCTCCATCACGATGGTGGGCGGCGCGCCCTCGTCGACCGACGCACGGGTCACGATGACCTTGGCGACGTCGTCGACCGAGGGGATCTCGAACATGATCGGGCCGAGGACGTCCTCGAGGATCGCGCGGAGGCCTCGGGCGCCGGTCTTGCGCTCGACCGCGAGGTCGGCGATCGATCGCAGCGCCTCGTCTTCGAACTCCAGCTGCACGCCGTCGATCTCGAACATGCGCTGGTACTGCTTGACGAGGGCGTTGCGCGGGCCGGTCAGGATGTCGATGAGCGCGTCCTGGTCGAGCGGCGACACCGAGGTGACGACGGGCAGACGGCCGATGAACTCGGGGATCAGGCCGAACTTGTGCAGGTCCTCCGGGAGCACCTCGCTGAACAGGTCGAGGTCCTTGCCCTTGTCGTGCAGCGGAGCGCCGAAGCCGATGCCGTGCTTGCCGACGCGGGCCGACACGATGTCCTCGAGGCCGGCGAAGGCGCCGGCGACGATGAACAGCACGTTCGAGGTGTCGATCTGCAGGAACTCCTGGTGCGGATGCTTGCGGCCGCCCTGCGGCGGCACGGAGGCCACGGTGCCCTCGATGATCTTCAGCAGCGCCTGCTGCACACCCTCCCCGGACACGTCGCGGGTGATCGAGGGGTTCTCGGCCTTGCGGGCGATCTTGTCGACCTCGTCGATGTAGATGATCCCGGTCTCGGCGCGCTTGACGTCGTAGTCCGCCGCCTGGATGAGCTTGAGCAGGATGTTCTCGACGTCTTCGCCGACGTAGCCGGCCTCGGTGAGCGCGGTGGCGTCGGCCACGGCGAACGGCACGTTGAGGCGCTTGGCGAGCGTCTGGGCGAGATAGGTCTTGCCGCAGCCGGTCGGTCCGATGAGCAGGATGTTGCTCTTCGCGATCTCGACGTTCTCTGCCTTCTGCTCGGCGGGCTGCAGCGTGCCGTGCGCGCGGATGCGCTTGTAGTGGTTGTACACCGCGACGGCGAGGGCCTTCTTCGCAGGCTCCTGCCCGACCACGTACTCCTCGAGGAAGGAGAAGATCTCGCGCGGCTTGGGGAGCTCGAAGTCGGCGGTGCCCTCGGCGGCGGATTCCGCCATCCGCTCCTCGATGATCTCGTTGCACAGTTCGACGCACTCGTCGCAGATGTACACGCCGGGGCCGGCGATGAGCTGCTGCACCTGCTTCTGGCTCTTTCCGCAGAAGGAGCACTTGAACAGGTCAGCGCTTTCACCGATGCGGGCCATGCGCGTCCTCCTCAGGATGCCGTGATCGTCATCCGAGCCTAACCGCTGCATCGGACACCTGGACGCATTGGCGCGGACTCGATCGCGCGAGTCCGCGCCGCTGCGTCATCCGCCCCAGCGACGCCGCACGGCCTGCTCGAGCACGGAGGCGAGACCGTAGAGCAACAGGGACGACGCGGTGATGGCGACCACGCACGCCCACACGAACGTGTTGTCCGAGCGCCCGATCGCCGAGACGATGCCGTACCCCAGCCCGTTGCCGGTGGCCAGCCACTCCGCGAGGAGGGCGCCGCCGATCGCGCCGGGGATCGCGATGCGGATCGATGAGAACAGGGCAGGGAGCGCGGCCGGCACGCGCACCATGCGCATCACCGTGACGCCGCGACCGCCGTAGACGCTGATCAGGTCGGTCATCTGGGTCGGTGTGCTGCGCAGCCCCATGGTCAGGTTGACCAGCGCGGGGAAGAACACGACCAAGCCGCCGATCACCGACAGCGTCATGATGTCGCGGCCGAAGATGAGGATCACGATCGGCGCGAGCGCCACGAGCGGCACCGACCGCATCATCATGGCGAGCGGCATGATCGCGAACTCCAGCGGCGGGATCAGCACGAACAGCATCGCCACGACGATCGCGACACCGAGACCGGCGGTGAAGCCGATGGCGGCGTGCCCCAGGGTGGTCATCGTCTCGGCGAGGATCGTCGAGCGGTTCTCGGCGGCATCCGGGGATGAGAGGAAGAACGCGGCGACGTCGAGCGGCCCCTTGCCCACGAACGGCGAGACCTTGAACACCCGCAGGGCGAGGTCCCACAGCAGGACCAGCACGATGATCGTGCCGGCGGTGGCCAGGATGCCGCGCCAGCCGCCGCGGCCGCGCAGCGCGTCCTCGGTGGCGAAGCCGGCGGTGGTCGCCTCGGCGACGAGTCCGATCCGTCGAGCGATCCACTCCAGCCCGCCGATGAGGGCGAACGATCCGCCGGCGATGGCCGCGGCGACGAGGGCGACCGCCCACGTGCGCTCGACGTCCATGTTCTGCTGGGCGTTCACCATCGCGGCGCCGAGGCCGCGGTCCACTCCCCCGACGTACTCGCCGAGGATGGCGCCGAGCAGGGCTCCGGGGGCGGCGATCTTCAGCGCGCTGAAGATCGACGGCAGGGCGCTGAACAGCTGCACCTTGCGCAGTCGCGACACGGCGCTGCCGCCGTATGCCGTGACGAGGTCGAGCGCGCGGCGGTCCGCGGCACGGAATCCGAGCAGCGCATTGACGACGGTGGTGAAGAACACGGCGATCGCGGCGAGCACGATCGCGGTCCCCGAGGGCGCACCGCCGCGAGGGGCCCCGACGAGCAGGTACACGATGGGGCCGATCGCGACGATCGGGACGCAGTAGCTGATCACCGCGAGCTGCACGACGAACCGCTCGGTCACCGGGATCACGAGGGCGACGGCGGCGGCGAGAAGGCCGATGCCGACGCCGAGTCCGTAACCCTGCATCGCCTCCAGCATCGTCACCGAGGCATTCGTCCAGTAGAAGGCGAAGCCGTCGGAGAGGAAGCGGCTGACCACCGCGGGCGGCGTGGGCACCGTGCCGGCGGCGGCCAACGGCCCCGCGGCGAGCAGCCACCAGATCGCGACGATGCCGACGCTGCCGAGCAGCCCGATGAGCCGCGGGTCGACGCTGCGGCGCCGCGGAGCGCCGCGCAGCGAGATGGCGACGGTCGCGCTCATCGCGCGTCCTCTGCCGGCATGCCGTTCTTCTCCTCGAAGAGCAGTTCGGTGGCGTGGTCGACGAGCGCGTGGAACTCGGGCGACCGCATCAGCTCCGGCGTCCGGGGGCGCGGGAGGTCGATCTCGAGGATCTCCTTCACCCGTCCGGGGCGCGCGCTCATCACGGCGACGCGGTCGGCGAGGAAGATCGCCTCGGTGATGCCGTGCGTCACGAGCAGGGTCGACGCCGGCTTCGCGGCGAGGATGCGCTGGAGCTCGAGGTTCATGCGCTGACGGGTCATGTCGTCGAGTGCGCCGAACGGCTCGTCGAGAAGCAGCACGGACGGCTGCACGGCCAGCGCCCTGGCGATGGACACCCGCTGCCGCATGCCCCCGGAGAGGTGCGCCGGACGGGCGTTCTCGAAGCCCTTCAGCCCGACCAGGGCGATCAGTTCGAGCAACTGCTCGCGATCGACGTCGACGCCGGAGATCTCCAGCGGGAGCCGGACGTTGGCGTAGACGCTGCGCCACGGCAGCAGGGCCGAGTCCTGGAAGGCGATGCCCATCTGGTGCTGCGCGCGGATCCGTGCGGGGTCCTCGCCGTGCACCAGCGCCTGGCCGGCGGTCGGCTCGTCGAGCCCCGCGAGGATGCGGAGGATCGTCGACTTGCCGCACCCCGAGGGTCCGAGGAGGGCGAGCAGCTCGCCCTTCCCGGTCTCCAGCGACACGTCGTCGAGCGCCGTGACGGTGCCCTTGCCCCGCCCGAACGTCTTGGTGAGACCGCGGAGGGAGAAGCCGCCGACGGCATCCGTCCCCGTGGTCGCGGGCTGCTCGGTGATCGCCGTGCTCACTTGATCACCGTCAGCAGCTCGGGGTGCTCCGCGTAGATCTCCTCGAGCAGGCTCATGTCGAAGAGGTCCTTGGCCTCGATCTTCACGCCGGCGTAGCCGATCGCCTCGATGTTCTTCTCGATCGCCTCGGGGGTGAGCAGGAACAGGCCGGTGGAGGCGACGCTCTCCGGGTAGACGTAGCCGACCTGGCTCGTGCCCTGCGCGGCTTCCTTCTCGGCGTTCAGACCGAGGTCGGCGCCGTACTCGTTCAGCGCGAGGTCCACGCCCTTCTGCGGGTCGGCGACAGCCTGCGTCCAGCCCTTGATCTCCGCGATCAGGAACGCCTTGACGCGCTCGCGGTCGTTGGCGATCGCCTCGTCGGTCACGATGAAGCTGGTTCCGGCGAACGGGAGGCCGTTCTCGGCGAGGGGCAGGGAGACGACCTTCACGCCCTGCTGCTCCAGCACGATGCGCTCGTTGGTGTCGAGCCCGAAGTAGCCGTCGACCTCGCCGTTGGTCAGCAGCGCGGGGTTGCCCTCAGCGGGGACGAACTCGATGGTCGACGGGTCGATGTCGTTGGCCTTGGCGAGCGCCTCGACGATGGTCTGGGCGGTTCCCGCCGTGATGCCGATGCGGGCGCCCTCGAGGTCCTTCGGGGTGCGGATCGCCTTCGGGCCGTCGATGGACAGGATCGTGAAGGCGTTCAACTGGTACACCGAGCCGACGATCTTGACCGGCATGCCCTCGGAGGCGATGACGTTGGCGGCGGTGAGGGCGGTCGAGAAGCCGACGTCCGCCTTGCCGGAGGCGACGGATGTCTCGACGGCGGTCGGACCGGCGATCAGGTCGACGCTGCTGAAGCCCTCGGCGAGGTACAGGCCCTCGTCGTCGGCGATGTACTCGCCGCTGTTCTGGGAGTTCTTCACGAACGAGAGCTGCAGCGCGAGGTCGCCGTAGGACGCCGTGCCGTCGGACGACGCGTCTGCGCCTCCGGAGCAGGCGGTGAGCGACGCCAGCAGGACGGCCGCGGAGGCGGCGGCGAGCACGGAGCGTGTGCGGATGGACATCATTGTTCTCCTCGTTTCGGGTTCGGGATGTTCGGGGGGTTGGGGGCGGCCCTCAGGCGCCTGCGTGGCCGATGTGGGCCTGCAGCCCGCCGGTGCGGCGCGGACGGTCGATGGCTGCCAGCGCCTGGGTCACGGCGTCCGCCGGGGTGTCGGCGAACTCGAGTTCTGCGCTGCGCCGCTCGTCGAGCCAGCGGCCGTCGACCAGAGCGTCGCGGATACGGTCGGACCATCCGCCGGTGCCGCGCAGCACCACGACGGGTGCGCCCACGTCGTAGGCGATCGTGAGCTCGTTGAGCGTGCCGACTCCGCCGCCGAGCATGATGACGGCGTCGCAGCAGCGGGCGGTCAGGATGTTGCGGATCGTGCCCATGCCGGTCGGGAACGCCACGTCGAGGTACTCGTTGGCGTGGGAGTGGTCGGCCTGCGGGAGGAAGCCGATGGTGAAGCCGCCGGCGGCTTTCGCGCCCTGGGCCGAGGCCTCCATGACCCCGCCCGTGCCGCCGTTGACGAGCACGGCCCCGGACTCGGCGATGAGCCGTCCGAGCTCGCGGGCGGCGGCGAGCAGCTCCGGGGCGAGCTCGACGCCGGGCCGCGCAGCGTTGCCGATCACGCCGATCGTGGTCTTCCTCATAGTGCGGTCACTCCTTCTCGGATGCGCGCGACGCGCGCGGACAGTTCGGTGGGATCGGGGGCGGTGAGGTCGAGAGGGCTCGCGACGTCCAGCGCGTACGTGGCGAAGGCCGATGCCTCGACGGCCGCCGTGAGAAGATCGCGCCCTGCGGCGCGCGCCGTCGCGAACGTGCCGCAGAAGACGTCGCCTGCCCCGGTCGCGTCGAGATGGTCGCCGACCGGGTAGGCGGGCACCGACCACGCCTCGCCGGTGCGGGCATCGGAGACCAGCGCTCCGTCCTCGCCGCGCTTCATCACGACGACCGGGGCGCCGTAGGAGTGGAAGCGGTCGACGAGCACGCGGTGGTCGACCCCGGGGGCGAAGACGTCGGTGTCGGAGCTGCTGGGCAGGAACACGTCGAGTCGGGAGAGGTGCTCGCGCAGTGCGGCGTCACCGTCGCGACGCAGCTCGAAGCGGGCGGGGCAGTCGGCCTGCACGTCGGTGGCGCCCGAAGCGCGGAGTGCCGTGAGCAGCTCGCCGAACCGCGTCGCCGGGAGCAGGCCGAGGTGCCAGCGCCCTGCGGGGATCTCCGACACGTCGTCGGCATCCGGGAGCGAGGCGAGGGTGAGGGCGGGATCGCGCGTGGTGTCGGCGAACTCCGGCCGCACTCGCTCCGGGAGCACATCGACCGCCGCGCCGGGTGCGGGCTGCGCACGGGAGCCGTCGGCGCGGTAGGCGAAGGTGACGCGGGCGTTACGACCGGAACTGTTGCGGCGCACACCCGAGACATCGATGCCGCGGGCCGAGATGGCCTCCAGATCGGCCTCGGAGTAGTCCTCCCCGACCACGGAGTACGCGACGGGCGAGCCGCCGGCGAGCACCCGGGCTCCCATCGCCGCCCACAGAGCGTTGCCGCCGAGCTGCCCGGTCGTCCACGACCCGTCGGCGCGGATGATCGCGTCGATGGTGAATCCGCCGACGATGTTGACTCGGTTCTGCGACTGCACTGTCCCGCTCCTGATTTATACAAACAAACTACAATGTCTATTGCTCGACAAGATACTATACATTGAGACCGATCGGGGAGCTTTGCCAGAATGACGACCATGAACCTTCCTCCGGTCCGAGATCGACGCCCTCTCGCCGTGCAGGTGTACGACCGGCTCTTCGACGCGCTGGCCGGGGCATCCGACCCCAGCGCCGCGCTCCCGACCGAGGAGGAGCTCACCAGCCAGCTCGGAGTCAGCCGCACGACGGTGCGCCAGGCGCTCGCGCTCCTCGAGGAGGACGGCGTCATCGAGCGCGGGCCCGGTCGACGCCGTCACATCGCCGGACGCGCACCGTCGAAGCAGGGCGCCCTCGTGCCGCTCGAGTCGATGGTGCGCACCGCGAGCCCCGTGACGGTGCGTCGGGTCGCCCGCACCCTCTCCCCCGCGACCGAGTGGAACTCCCGGCTCCTCGGTATCAGCCGCGGGGACGACATCGTGACCTGGGAGAGCGAGCTGCTGGTCGACGACGTCGTGGTCGCCAGCGCGCTCGAGTTCATCCAGGCGGCGGCCGAGCCGGTGCCCGCGGGCGACGAGGCGACGCTCTTCGCGCAGCTCGGCTCCCAGTACCTCGCGAAGGCCGAGCTCACCTCGCTGCGCGTCTCGCCCTACATCACCGACACGCGGCGGATCGGCCGCAAGCGGCAGGGAGCACCGCTGATCACGCTCACCTTCACAGCCTCGGCATCCGGCAAACCCGCCTATCTCGCCAAGCACGTCGTCGATCTGGATGCCGTGCCCCTGGAGCTGCTCTCCGGGGCCCCCGACTCCGCCGACGTCGACGCGCTCTGACCCGCAGCGCCCTGCGCTCCTCCATCCTCCTCCCGTCCGACGCCCCACCTGAACGACGGCGCCCCACCTGAACGACGTCAGCCGGGTGGGGCGTGGACGGTCGGGTGGGGCGTCGGTGAGGTTATGCGAGCGGCGTCAGACCATGCGCTCGATGCCACTCGGTCCGTCAGAAGTCGTCGGCCGTGATGCCGAGACGCGCCCGTTCGGACGCTGCCTCCTCGGGTTCGAGCCACACGAAGTCGTATCGGCCGGCGCGGGGATTCGGCGACATGATATCGAGGTGCCCGCTCCGCATCTCCGTCACCGCCGTCCAGGGCGGATAGTCCTCCTCGGACCGCTCGCGCGTCCCGTCCGACCAGACGACGATGTACCAGACCCACCACTGCCGACGAAACGCACGGGAGGGACTCCAGAACTCGGAGACATGCGTCGCGACGTGCCCGACGGGCTGTCCGCCGACGGAGAGCACGCCCATGCCGTCGGCGAACCGCTCGATGGCGGGGTCTGGCACCGGTGGCTTCACGATCCCCTTGAGCACCTTCGTCGCGACCGACGGTCCGTCAGACCATGCTCTTCGTGTGCCACACGGTCTTCACCTCGGTGAAGGCGCCGATGCGCTCCGGCGACGCGACGACGGCGCCCGGCGCGAGCACGCGCTTCAGCGTCTCGGCGGCGGCGATCTGCAGGTCGACCCACTCGAGGTCGCCGGCGCCCGCGAGGTCGAGGGCGTTCACGTCCTGGTGCGAGGCCAGCCACGGGGCGATCTCGGCCGACGAGCCGGTGAGCACGTTGACGACTCCCCCCGGTACGTCGCTGGTCGCGAGCACCTCGGCGAGGCTGATCGCCGACAGCGGGAACCGCTCGCTGGCGATCACGACTACGGTGTTGCCCGCGACCAGCGCCGGGGCGACGACCGACACGAGGCCGAGCAGCGCGGAGTCCTGCGGCGCGACGATCGCGACGACGCCGGTGGGCTCCGGCACCGAGATGTTGAAGTAGGGCCCGGCGACGGGGTTCGCGTTGCCCGCGACCTGCGCGTACTTGTCGCACCACCCGGCGTACCAGACCCAGAGGTCGATAGCCTCGTCGACCTGCGCGCCGGCGACCGCCGCGGAGACGCCCTCCTGCGACACGATCTCGTCGACGAACTGGGCGCGACGCCCCTCGAGCACCTCCGCCACCCGGTAGAGCACCTGGCCGCGGTTGTACGCGGTGGCACCCGACCACCCCTTCACCGCGGCGCGTGCGGCGACGACGGCGTCACGCGCGTCCTTGCGAGAAGCCTTGGCCGCGTTCGCGAGGAAGGCGCCCTTGGCCGACACGACCTCGTACGTGCGCCCGGACTCACTGCGCGGGAAGGCGCCGCCGATGGCGAGCTTGTACGTCTTCGGCACGGTCAGTCGCTTGCTCATGATGCTGCTCCCTGCAGGTACGCGGTGAGGCCCTGTCGTCCGCCCTCGCGGCCGTATCCGGACTCCTTGTATCCGCCGAACGGGCTCGACGGGTCGAATCGGTTGAACGTGTTCGCCCAGATCACGCCGGCACGAAGGCGGTCGGCGACGGCGAGGATGCGCGAGCCCTTGTCGGACCAGATGCCGGCCGAGAGTCCGTAGGGCGTGTTGTTCGCCTTGGCGATCGCCTCGGCGGGCGTGCGGAACGTGAGCACGGAGAGCACGGGGCCGAACACCTCGTCCCGAGCGATGCGGTGCGAGGCCTCGACGCCCGTGAAGATCGTCGGCGCGAACCAGAAGCCCTTCTCGGGGATGGCGCAGTCGGCCGTCCAGCGCTCGGCACCCTCGGCCTCGCCGATGTCGCTGAGCTCGCGGATGCGGGCCAGCTGCGCGGCCGAGTTGATGGCGCCGATGTCGGTGTTCTTGTCGAGCGGATCGCCCAGACGCAGCGTCGACAGCCGGTCCTTCAGCCGATCGACGACCTCGTCGTGGATCGACTCCTGCACGAGCAGGCGGCTGCCCGCGCAGCACACGTGGCCCTGGTTGAAGAAGATGCCGTTGACGATGCCCTCGACGGCCTGGTCGATGGGAGCGTCGTCGAACACGATGTTCGCCGCCTTGCCGCCGAGCTCGAGCGTCAGCTTCTTGCCGGTACCCGCCACCGCCTTGGCGATGTCGCGACCGACCCCGGTCGAGCCGGTGAAGGCCACCTTGTCGACGTCGGGGTGGCGCACGAGAGCCGCGCCGGTCGGTCCGGCACCCGTGATGATGTTGACCACGCCCGCGGGGAGGTCCGCCTGCTGCAGGATCTCGGCGAAGATCAGTGCGGTCAGAGGTGTCGTCTCCGCCGGCTTGAGCACGACGGTGTTGCCCGCGGCGAGGGCGGGAGCGAGCTTCCACGCGAGCATGAGCAGCGGGAAGTTCCACGGGATCACCTGACCGGCGACGCCGAGGGCGCGGGGATTGGCGCCGAGCCCGGCGTAGTCGAGCTTGTCGGCCCATCCGGCGTAGTAGAAGAACCAGGAGGCGACCAGCGGCACGTCGACGTCGCGGCTCTCCTTGATCGGCTTGCCGTTGTCGAGGCTCTCGGCCACGGCGAGCTCGCGGGCCCGCTCCTGCACGAGGCGGGCGATGCGGAAGAGGTACTTGCCGCGGTCGCGACCGCTCATCTTCGACCAGGTCTTGTCATAGGCGCGGCGCGCGGCGGCGACGGCCCGGTCGACGTCCTCCTCGCTCGCCGAGGCGATCTCCGCGATGCGCGACTCGCTGGACGGGGAGATGGTGACGAAGCTCTTGCCCGAGCCGTCGACGAACTCGCCGTCGATGAACAGACCGTAGCTGTCCCTGAGATTCAGGATGGCCGTGGACTCCGGCGCGGGAGCATATTCCAGAAATGACATGTTCGTCTCCCTGTCAGTCGATCGTGACGTAGTCGGGGCCGGAGTAGTGGCCGGTGGTGAGCTTCTGACGCTGCAGGAGCACGTCGTTGAGCAGGCTCGATGCGCCGAAGCGGAACAGGTGCGGCTGGAGCCACTCCTCCCCGACCGTCTCCGCAACGGTCACCAGGTACTTCACCGCGTCCTTCGACGAGCGGATGCCGCCGGCGGGCTTGACACCGATCTTCTCGCCGGTGCCGCGGTACCAGTCGCGCACGGTCTCCAGCATGAGGAGCGTCGTGGGCAGGGTCGCCGCGGGCTGCACCTTGCCGGTGGAGGTCTTGATGAAGTCGCCGCCGGCGAGGATGCCGAGCCAGGAGGCCCTCTTGATGTTGTCGTAGGTGTTCAGCTCGCCCGTCTCCAGGATCACCTTGAGAGAGGCGTAGCTGCCGTCCGGGCGGCGGCACGCCTCCTTGACCTGGGCGATCTGGTCGAAGACGAGTCCGTACCGTCCCGAGAGGAAGGCTCCGCGGTCGATCACCATGTCGATCTCGTCGGCTCCGGCCGCGACCGCCTCGGCGGTGTCGGCGAGCTTGATGGCCAGCGAGGAACGCCCGCTCGGGAACGCCGTGGCGACGGCCGCGACGGAGATCCGTCCGTCGTCAGGGTCGCCGTGCAGCGCGCCGAGCGCGTCGACCGCGTATCCGACCATGTCGCCGTACACGCACACGGCCGCGACGCGCGGCGTCGTCGGGTCCGCGGCATCCGGAGTCTTCGCCTTGGCGACGAGCGAGCGCACCTTGCCCGGCGTGTCGGCGCCTTCGAGCGTGGTCAGGTCGATCAGACGGATGATGGTGTCGAGGGCCCAGGCCTTCGACGTCGTCTTGATCGAACGCGTGCCGAGACCGGCAGCGCGCTGCTCGAGCCCGACGGCATCCACCCCGGGCAGACCGTGCAGGAAGCGACGCAGCGTGGCGTCATCGGGCTCACCGCCCAGTACGTCCACCGCCGACCGGCGGCTGAGTTCTTTGGTCGTCACTGTTCCTCCAACAATGCTCGGGCTGTGTTCTCATCGGTCACCAGCACGCTGCACAGGCCGTTGGTGACGACCGTGCGCGCGATGTCGTGTTTGGCGGCGCCCGCGGTCACGAAGACCGCCCTCTTGGCACCGCGGAGCCGCGCCAGGTCGACGCCGACCGTGCGAGCGTCGAGCTGCGGGTCGACGATGTTGCCGTCCGTGTCGATGTACCGGCCCAGCAGGTCGCCGACGGCGCCGCGGCGGGCGAGCTCCTCGACGTCCGACGCGGTCAGGTAGCCGTTCTCGACGTGGGCGGATGTCGCGTCGCAGGGGCCGGCGGTGAACAGGAAGGCCTGGGCCTCCGCGGCCTCCTCGAGGATGCCGGCCACCGTGCGGTCGGCCTCGATCGCGAGCTTCGTCTCGACACGCTCGAGGATGGCGGGGCTGGGCAGCAGCGACACGTGCCCCGATGCCCGCTGCGCGATGGTGACGGCGAGCCCGGCTGCTCCTCCGGAGCGCCGGTTCAGGCTCACCCCGCCGTTCAGCTGCACGACGGTGACGCCGGTCGCCCAGCCGTCGGGCAGGGCCTCGGCCACGGCACGGAGCGTGCGCCCCCAGCTCACGCCGAGTGTGCGCGGCACCGGCCGCATGGCCGTGAGATAGTCTGCCGCCGCGTGCGCGACCCGATCGAGCGTCCCATCGTCACCGTCGGGCGCGGGCACCACGATGGCCGCGGCGAGGCCGTGCCGCTCGACGAGCTGGCGCTCCAGGCCGAGCCGTCTGGCCCGGGGGTGGACGATCTCGATGCGTACGATGCCGCGCTCGCGCGCCTGCGTCAGCAGTCGCCCGACCTTCCACCGCGAGATCTTCAGGAGGGCGCCGATCTCGTCCTGCGTCTTGTCCTCGTCGTAGTACAGCTCGGCGACCCGGACCATGAGCAGCTCTTCTTCCACGGCTTCCTCCTTCCACGCCTCAGCCTACGCCGACTCCCCCGTCCGCGCATCAGATTGCTCATATGAGCAGCGCACCGACGGGAGGATGCACAAAAGGACGCCGGTCCGAAGACCGACGTCCTTCTCGTGTGCGGGGCTCAGGCGCGCTTGCGCGTGGTGAGCACCTGGTCGACGATGCCGTACTCCTTCGCCTGCTCGGCGGAAAGGATGTTGTCACGGTCGATGTCGCGGTTGACCTGCTCCGCGGTGCGGTTGGTGTGCTTCGCCATGGTCTCCTCGAGCCACGTGCGCATGCGCAGGATCTCCGCCGCCTGGATCTCGATGTCGGAGGCCTGGCCGTGGCCGGCCTCGCCCATCGCGGGCTGGTGGATGAGCACCCGCGCGTTCGGCAGCGCCAGACGCTTGCCGGGGGCACCGGCCGCCAGCAGCACCGAGGCCGCCGACGCCGCCTGACCGAGCACGACGGTCTGGATCTGCGGCGCGACGTACTGCATCGTGTCGTAGATCGCGGTCATGGCCGTGAACGAGCCACCGGGCGAGTTGATGTACATCGTGATGTCGCGCTCGGAGTCCTGGCTCTCCAGGACGAGGAGCTGCGCCATCACGTCGTCTGCGGACGCGTCGTCGACCTGCACGCCGAGGAAGATCACGCGGTCTTCGAACAGCTTGTTGTACGGGTCCTGGCGCTTGAAGCCGTAAGCGGTGCGCTCCTCGAACTGCGGGAGCACGTAGCGGCTGGACGGGAGGTTTCCGGCGGACTGGAAGGTGGGGGTGTACATGGTGATCCTTCTCTCTCCGCTTACTTCGCGTCCTGGTCGGTTCCGCCGCCGCCGATGACGTCGGAGGCCGATTCGCGGATGTGGTCGACGAAGCCGTACTCCAGTGCCTCATCGGCGGTGAACCAGCGGTCGCGATCGCCGTCGGCGTTGATCTGCTCGACCGACTTGCCGGTCTGGGCCGCCGTGATCTCCGCGAGGCGGTTCTTCATCGATGTGATCAGCTGCGCCTGGGTCTGGATGTCGCTGGACGTGCCGCCGAAGCCGCCGTGCGGCTGGTGCAGCAGCACACGCGCGTTCGGGGTGATGTAGCGCTTGCCCTTGGTGCCTGCGGTCAGCAGCAGCTGCCCCATGGACGCCGCCATGCCGATGCCGACCGTGACGATGTCGTTCGGGACGAACTGCATGGTGTCGTAGATCGCCATGCCCGCGGTGATCGAGCCGCCGGGCGAGTTGATGTAGAGGTAGATGTCCTTCTCAGAGTCCTCTGCGGCGAGAAGAAGGATCTTCGCGCAGATCTCGTTGGCGTTCTCGTCGCGCACCTCTGAGCCCAGCCAGATGATGCGGTCCTTCAGCAGACGATCGAAAACGCTCGTCGCGACCAGGGGTTCAGCCATGTCAGCTCCTGCTTCCGTGTTTCGGTGATTCGAATCTACCGGCGACAACGCGGGGCGAAGACCGTGTTCGCCGTCGGCATATCAGGTGTCGGACTCGGCGATCTCCCCGGCGTACGCCGTCATGGAGCGGTGGTAGCGGGGCATGTGCGGAACGAGGGCGAGGATCGCCACGGAGAGGCCCCGCGCCGGTCGCCCCGCACTGGCGAGGATGAGGGCGTGCACCACTGCGACGGCCTCGGCGTAGGGCCCGCCGGCGCTCCGCTCCCGTTCGTCCTCGATGAGCAGGAGCGCCTCCTCGTACTCTCCGAGGTTGCGCAGCGTGCTCGCCAGTTGGATCACCGCTTGGATGCGGTGATCCTCATCCAGCCCCAGTGCCAGGGCGCGACGATACAACTCGGCAGCCTCCGCCTCCCGCCCAGCGGAGTCCCGTGCTCCGGCACGCTCGAACTCGGCGCGGGCGTCATCCGTGCCCCGTTCCGCCGCGAGGGCGTCGATGCGCGCGATGATCTCGTCGCCTACCTCATCGCCCGCCGCGTCGTCCCACACCGCGTCGACGCGCTCGTCCCAGCTGGTCATTCGGAGTCCCTCCCGGTGCGAGAAAGGGGCGGATGCCGATGCATCCGCCCCTTTCTCGTGTATCAGTCGATCACTCGGCCTTGTCGGCGGCCGCCTTCTTGGCGGGGGCCTTCTTCGCCGGGGCCTTCTTGGCCGCAGGCTTCTCCTCGGCGTCCGCCTTCTCGGCTGCCGCCTTCTTCGCCGGAGCCTTCTTGGCCGGGGCCTTCTTGGCCGGGGCCTTCTTGGCCGGGGCCTTCTCCTCGGCGGGAGCCTCGGCCTCGGCCTCGTCATCGGTCACGATGAAGTCGCTCAGGTCGACGGCCTTGCCGTTGCTGTCGACGACCTTGACCTTGCCGAGCGCGATCGCGAGGGCCTTGTTGCGGGCGACCTCGCCGACCAGGGCCGGGAGCTGGTTCGACGACTGCAGCGCCTCCACGAACTCCTGCGGAGCCATGCCGTACTGCGCGGCCGACTGCACGAGGTACTGCGAGAGCTCCTCCTGCGAGACCTGCACGTCGGCCTGCTCGGCGATCGTGTCGAGGAGGACCTGCGTGCGGAACTGCTTCTCGCTCGCCTCGGTGACCTCGGCGCGGTGCACGTCGTCCTCGAGACGACCCTCGCCCTCGAGGTGGTTGTGCACCTCGTCCTCGATGAGCTGCGGCGGGACCGGGATGTCGATCTTCTCGAGCAGCGTCTCGACGAGCTTGTCGCGGGCGGCGGAGCCCTGCGTGAAGACGCCCTGCTGGGCGACGCGCTCGGCGAGGCTGGAACGGAGCTCGGCGATCGTGTCGAACTCGCTGGCGATCTGCGCGAAGTCGTCGTCGGCGTCGGGGAGCTCGCGCTCCTTGACGGCCTTGACGGTCACCGAGACCTCGGCCTCGGAGCCGGCGTGGTCGCCGCCGACGAGGGCCGAGCGGAACGTGGTGTCCTCACCGGCGGTCAGCGACTCGATCGCGTCGTCGATGCCCTCGAGCAGCTCGCCGGAGCCAACCTCGTAGGAGACGCCCTCGGCACGGTCGATCTCGGCACCGTCGATCGTGGCGACGAGGTCGAGCTCGACGAAGTCGCCCTTGGCCGCGGGACGGTCGACCGGCACCAGCGTGCCGAAGCGGGCGCGCAGACGGTCGAGCTCCTCGTCGAGCGCGGCGTCATCGGCCTCGACGGCGTCGACGGTCAGGGTGATGCCGTCGTACGCGGGCAGCTCGATGTCGGGGCGGACGTCGACCTCGATGTCCACGAGCAGGTCGCCCGAGAAGTCCTTCTCGTTCGGCCACTGGGTGATCTCGGCGGAGGGGCGCCCGACGACGCGCACCTTGTGCTCGACGGTCGCCTCGCGGAAGAACTTGTCGAGACCCTCGTTGACGGCGTGCTCGATGACCGCGCCGCGGCCGATGCGCTGGTCGATGATCGGGGCCGGGACCTTGCCCTTGCGGAAGCCGGGGATCTGCACGTCCTGAGCGATGTGCTCGTAGGCGTGGGCGATGCTGGGCTTGAGGTCTTCCGGGGTGACCGTGATGCTGAGCTTGACCCGGGTCGGGGTCAGCTTCTCGACGGTGCTGTTCGCCATGCTGGTGTGTTCTCCTTGTGGTTTCCGCGCTGACACGCGGCTGTGAGGCTGTGAGTCCTGTGCTTATGCGTGCTGTCGGGGCGACAGGAGTTGAACCTGCGACCTCCCGCTCCCAAAGCGGGCGCTCTACCAAACTGAGCTACGCCCCGGGGAATCCGCATGCAGATTCGGCCCCATAGAGTCTAACGGACAGGAGCACCCCGATCCGTCCGCTATGATCGTTGAGTCCGGAACACCGGTTCCGGGGGTGTAGCTCAATGGTAGAGTCTCAGTCTTCCAAACTGATTGCGCGGGTTCGATTCCCGTCACCCCCTCGTCCAGATCAGGTCCTCGCTTCGCAGCGGGGGCCTTTTCTACAGGGAGGGAAGCAGTGACAGACCCCCGTTCCGTCGCTGTCGGCGGTCATGTCCTCCCCTCGCTGTTCTCCAGTGCTCCCCCGCCCTCGCGCCGACGGCGCCGCGGCCTGTTCCTCGGCATCGGCGCGGGGATCCTGGTCGTCGCCGCCCTCGGCGCCGTGCAGCTCGGCGCCAATCTGCGCTACGACGACGCCGAGACGGCGCTCGCCTCCTCCTCCGAGAGGGCCGCCGACACCGTCGCGTCGGTCCAGACGGCGGTCGACGGTGTGCGGTCGGCGACCGACGCCTCCTCCCGGATCGTGACAGGAGACTCGGCCGGCCTCGTCGACGACGCCCTCGAGGCGACGCTCTCGGCGGCGATCACGGACGCGGACGCGGTGACGACCACCGCCGACGGGCTGCTCGACGCCGAGCTCCCCGTGGCAGGGCACAAGCCGACGTGGTTCTGGGAGCTGTTCGGGGCGGGCGATCGTCTCGACGCCGACCGTGCAGCCGTCGACCGGTTGGACGCGGCGCTGCAGGACGAGGCTCCCGTGATCGCCGAGGCGGATGCGACGGTCTCGGATGCCGCGACGTCTGTGCTCGCATCCGCGGCCGCGGCGGCCGGCGCCTTCGAGGCCGCGCACATCTCGGCGAAGAACGACGCGGTCATCGCCCTCCGGGACGCGGCCACGACGGTGAAGGCCGTCTCCGCGATCGACTCAGCCGCTGCCGACTCGTTCGCCGAGTTGCAGAGCGCCGCGGCGACCGTCGTCGCCTCCGAACAGCAGGAGCTCGCCGAGAAGGCCGGACCGCTGATGTCCACCCGCCTCGAGGTCGAGGCGTTCGCGCGCTCCCTCGCACCCGGCGTCCTCCTCGAGTTCGACTGGAGTCCCGTCGTCAACGGCGCAGGGGGCGGCGGCAGCATGGGCGGTCTCACGACCTGGTGGTGGGGCGGTGCGGACCGCGCCGTCATCGAGTTGTCGAACTCCGTCGCGGAGCGGTGGCCCTCGTTCAGCAGCAAGTCCCTGGTCGCCCACGAGGTCGGTCATGCGATCAGCGTCAAGTGCGAGGACATGTACGACTCCTCGACGCAGGACAGCATCGAGAAGTGGGCGACGGCCTGGGCGATCAGCATGGGCTACACCGACGACGCCAACGGCGTCTGGGCGTACGGCTATCCGCCGCAGTCGTACATCGACGCCGCGGCGGGCTGCCGCTGATACGGCAGAACCCCGCGGCCAGAGGGCCACGGGGTTCTGCGCGGAGTCTTACTGGCCGCGACGCTCACGCAGCTGCGTGAGGGCGTCCTCGAGGAGCTGGACGGCCTCCTCGTCGGTGCGACGCTCCTTCACGTACGCGAGGTGCGTCTTGTACGGCTCGGTCTTGGCGAGCGCAGGAGGGTTCTCCTTGTCGCGCCCCGCGGGCAGCCCCGTCTGCGGGTGGTCGATGATCTCGGGGATCTCGTCTTCGGGAAGACCGGCCGCGAAGTACCGCACGGTCTCGTTGCCGAGTCCGTCCCAGTACGACACCGCGATGCGGTCGGCGTGGTAGCCGTGGTCCTGCTCTCCCATGGGGCCGGAGCCGACACGGGTGCCACGGATGGCGTTGCCACCGGTTGCCATCAGATCACCTCGAACTTCGTGATGAGACCGAGCGCGACGATGGCGACGAACCACGCCAGCGCGAGCACCACGGTGAAACGGTTGAGGTTGCGCTCGGCGAGACCCGACGAGCCGACGGCCGAGGACATGCCTCCGCCGAACATGTCGGAGAGGCCGCCGCCGCGACCCTTGTGGAGGAGGATGAGGAGGGTCAGCAGGACGCTGGTGATGCCCAGCACGACCTGCAGGACGAACTCGAGAATATCCACGAGGAAGAGCCTTTCGATGGGGCAGGACTGCCCCGGTAACGGTCAAGTATACGGTGTGGCGGGGCCGCAGCCCCGCCACACTCACACGCCGACGTGCTTCTCGAAGCGGATGATCGCGGCGAACTCGTCGACGACGAGGCTCGCCCCGCCGACGAGCGCCCCGTCGACGTCCGGCTCGCGCATGAAGCTCGCGATGTTGGCGGACTTGACCGAGCCGCCGTACAGGATGCGGGTGCGCGCGGCGGCGTCGTCGCCGAGCTTCTCCGCGACGACCGCACGCAGCGCCGCGCAGACCTCCTGGGCCTGCTCGGGCGACGCGACCTGACCGGTGCCGATCGCCCAGACCGGCTCGTAGGCCACGACGATGTCATCCGTCGCCGACACGGCGCCGAGGGCGGTCTCGAGCTGCGCGACCGAGACCGCGGTGGGCCCGGACTCCTCGCGCTGCGCCAGCGTCTCGCCGACGCAGATCACCGGCACCAGGCCGTGCTTCAGCGCCGCCTTCACCTTCGATGCCACGACGTCGTCGGACTCGGCGTGGTACTCGCGTCGCTCGGAGTGGCCGATGATCACGTACTTCGCATCGAGCTTGGCCAGGAAAGCACCGGACACCTCACCGGTGTAGGCACCGGAGTCGTGCGCCGAGAGGTCCTGCGCGCCGAGGGCGAACGGGATCTTGTCGGCGTCGATCAGCGTCTGCACGCTGCGGATGTCGGTGAAGGGCGGGAACACCGCCACCTCGACCGAGCCGTCCTCGTGCTTCGCGTCCTTGAGGGTCCAGTGCAGCTTCTGCACGAACGCGACCGCCTGGAGGTGGTCCAGGTTCATCTTCCAGTTGCCCGCGATCAGCGGGGTGCGCTTGGTCGTCGCCACGATGTCACTCCCATCCCAGGACGGTCAGTCCCGGCAGCTTCTTGCCCTCGAGGAACTCGAGGCTGGCTCCCCCACCGGTCGAGATGTGACCGAAGCGGTCGTCCGCGAACCCGAGCTGGCGCACGGCAGCCGCAGAGTCGCCGCCGCCGACCACGCTGAGGCCGTCGACCTCGGTGAGCGCCTGGGCGACAGCCTTCGTGCCGCTCGCGAAAGCGGGGAACTCGAACACGCCCATCGGGCCGTTCCAGAACACGGTCTTCGAGTCACGGACGACCTCGGCGAAACGCGCCGCCGTCTCGGGGCCGATGTCGAGGCCGATGCCGGACGCGCCGAAAGCCGTGTCCTCGATCGCATCGGCCGCGGCCACCTCATGGGCGGCATCCGCGGCGAACTTCTCGGCGACGACGACGTCGGTGGGGAGCACGAGCTCCACGCCGCGCTCCGCGGCCTCCGCGATGTAGCCGCGAACCGTGTCGAGCTGGTCCTCCTCGAGGAGGCTCGACGCGACGTCGTGCCCCTGCGCCTTGAGGAAGGTGAAGAGCATGCCGCCGCCGACGAGGATGCGGTCGACGCGCGGGAGCAGGTGCGAGATCACGCCCAGCTTGTCGCTGACCTTGGAGCCGCCGAGCACGACCGCGTAGGGTCGGTCGGGATTCTCGGTGAGCTTGTCGAGGACCTCGAGCTCGGTCGCGATCAGCAGACCCGCCGCGGAGGGCAGCAGCTCGGCGAGGTCGTAGACGCTCGCCTGCTTGCGGTGCACGACGCCGAAGCCGTCGGACACGAGGACGTCGCCGAGCTCCGCGAGCTGAGCGGCGAACGCTCCGCGTACCGCGTCGTCCTTCGACGTCTCGCCCTCGTTGAACCGCAGGTTCTCGATCACCACGACGCCGCCGTCCTCGAGGGACGCCACGGCCTCCTTCGCCGATTCCCCGACGGTGTCGCGTGCGAACGCGACGGGCGCGCCGAGAAGCTCCGACAGTCGCTGGGCCACCGGCTCCAGGCTGTACTGCGGGTCGGGGGCGCCGTCGGGGCGGCCGAGGTGCGAGCACACGACGACGCGGGCTCCCGCGTTGATCAGGGCGTTGAGGGTCGGCAGCGAGGCGCGGACACGGCCATCGTCCGTTATGACCCCGTCCCGCAGGGGGACGTTGAGATCACAACGGACGATGACGCGCTTGCCCTCGAGCGAACCCAGAGATTCCAGGGTGCGCAGAGTCATGTGCTCGGGTCTCAGAGACGCTCGGCCACGTACTCGGTCAGGTCGACGAGGCGGTTGGAGTAGCCCCACTCGTTGTCGTACCAGCTCGAGACCTTGACCAGGTTGCCGCTGACGTTCGTCAGGGTGGCGTCGAAGATCGACGAGTGCGGGTTGTGCACGATGTCGCTCGAGACGATCTGGTCTTCGTTGTACTGCAGGTAGCCCGCGAGGCGACCCTCGGCCGCAGCCTTGGCGTACGCGGCGTTGACCTCGTCGACCGTGAGGTTCTCGCGGTCGGTGATCAGCGTGAGGTCGACGATGGAGCCCGTGGGAACGGGCACGCGGTACGACGAGCCGGACAGCTTGCCGTTGAGCTCCGGGAGCACCTCGCCGATGGCCTTGGCGGCACCGGTGGAGGCCGGGACGATGTTGATGGCGGCGGCGCGGGCGCGACGCAGGTCGCCGTGCGGGCCGTCCTGGAGGTTCTGGTCGGCGGTGTAGGCGTGGGCCGTCATCATGAAGCCGCGGTCGATGCCGAACGCGTCGTTGAAGACCTGCGCGAGCGGCGCGAGGCAGTTCGTGGTGCAGGACGCGTTGGAGATGATGTGCTGCGTGGCGGGGTCGTAGGTGTCCTCGTTCACACCCATCACGAAGGTTCCGTCGACGCCCGTGCCGGGGGCCGAGATCAGGACCTTCTTCGCGCCGGCCTCGATGTGCTTCTTGGCGAGCTCCGCCTTGGTGAAGAAGCCGGTCGACTCGATGACGATGTCGACGCCGAGCTCGCCCCACGGGAGGTTGGCGGGATCGCGGTCGGCGAACGCCTTGATCTCCTTGCCGTTGACGGTGATGCTGTCGTCGTCGTAGCTGATGTCGGCGTCGAGGACACCGCCCACCGAGTCGTACTTCAGCAGGTGCGCCAGCGTCTTGTTGTCGGTGAGGTCGTTGACCGCGACGATCTCGAGGTCAGCGCCCTGTGCGAGAGCCGCACGAAGGAAGTTACGTCCGATGCGGCCGAAGCCGTTGATACCGATCTTGACAGACACTCAGGTCTCCTGATTTCTCGTGCGCAGATGCGCGGTTTCAACTAGAGAAGCATGGACAACGGCGTCCCGACGGGCCGAGAGCCCATCGGGACGCCCGTCTTGTTTACGACAGTACCAGCAGGCCCGAGGTCTTCTCGCGGGCGGTTTCGAAGCGCTGTGCGACGTTCTCCCAGTTGGCGATGTTCCATGCCGCCTTGACGTAGTCGGCCTTGACGTTGAGGTAGTCGAGGTAGAAGGCGTGCTCCCACATGTCGAGCTGGAACAGCGGGACGGTGCCCTGAGCCGTGTTGGACTGCTGGTCGAAGAGCTGCTGGATGATCAGACGCTGTCCGATCGAGTCCCAGCTGAGCACGGACCAGCCGGAACCCTGGATGCCCATCGCGTTGGCGGTGAAGTGCGCCTGGAACTTGTCGAACGAGCCGAAGAACTCGTCGATCGCGGCACGCAGCTCGCCCTCGGGCTCGCCTCCGCCGTTGGGCGAGAGGTTGGTCCAGAAGATCGAGTGGTTGACGTGTCCGCCGAGGTTGAACGCGAGGTCCTTCTCGAGCTTGTTCACATTCGCGAGGTTGCCGCTCTCGCGCGCCTCGGCGAGACCGTCCAGCGCGGCATTGGCGCCGGCGACGTAAGCCGCATGGTGCTTGTCATGGTGGAGTTCCATGATCTTTCCGCTGATGTGCGGTTCGAGCGCCGCGAAGTCGTAGGGAAGGTCGGGGAGCGTGTAGGTCGCCATGTCGCTTTCATCCAATCCGCGCCGCGCCGCGGCGCTTGCCGATCCTCCGCGCCACCGAAGTGCGGTGCGGAGCGGACACATTTCATCCTACTGACGACAACGCGACACGGGACCCGAACCTTCCGCCGTGTGACGGTTCGCCCGGAATACGACGGAGCGCGCCGCACCACACGGGCACGACGCGCTCTGCGGGGACGGATCAGACGTCGAGACCGACCGGCACCGCGGCCTCGGTACCGGGGATGCCTTCCTGCTGGGCGCGCTTGTCCGCCATCGCCAGCAGGCGGCGGATGCGTCCGGCTACGGCGTCCTTCGTCATGGGCGGATCGGCGTGGTGGCCCAGCTCGTCGAGGCTCGCATCGCGGTGCGCGAGCCGCAGCTCGCCGGCGACCCTGAGGTGCTCCGGGACCTCGTCGGCGAGGATCTCCAGGGCGCGCTCCACACGTGCGCAGGCGGCGACGGCGGCCTGCGCCGAACGACGGAGGTTCGCGTCGTCGAAGTTGACGAGCCTGTTCACGCCCGCACGCACCTCGCGCCGCTGGCGCATCTCCTCCCAGGCGACGGCCGTGCGCTGAGCGCCGATCTCACTGAGGATGGTGCGGATGGCCTCCCCCTCGCGCACGACGACGCGCGGCATCCCCCGCACCTCGCGCGCCTTCGCGGCGACGCCCAGCCGGTGCGCGGCGCCGACGAGCGCCATCGCGGCCTCCGACGAGGGGCAGGAGATCTCGAGCATCGCAGACCGGCCGGGCTCGCTGAGCGTTCCGGCGGCGAGGAAGGCTCCGCGCCAGAGGCCGGCCACCTCCGCGCGGGAGCCGGTCGTCAGACGGTTCGGCAGCCCGCGGACGGGACGTCGACGCTGGTCGAGCAGTCCCGTCTGTCGGGCGAGGGTCTCCCCCGCGGCGATGACGCGCACCGCCCAGCGGGCCCCGTCGTTCGCGGTGCTCGACTGCACCTGCGCGATCTCAGGGCGCACGCCGTAGATCTCGGCGAGGTCGCGGGCGACGCGCTGGGCGAGCACCTCGGCGTCCACCTCCGCCTCGACGGCGACGCGCCCCGCGATGGAATGCAGCCCACCGGCGAACCGCAGGATCGCCGTCACCTCCGCCACACGCACCGTCGGGGGTGCGTTGCGGATGCTGACGAGCTCGGCTTTGACGTCGGTGGTTAGTGCCACGGGACTCCTCTAGAACGCTCACGCGCCGGATCGCGACGCAAACCTCCAGCTTACTCGGCTGGAGCGACTGCTTACTCCCTGCCCAGGTCTCGGTGACGGACGTTGACGGCGACGCCGGGGACCGCCGCGAGCCGCCTGGCGAGCTCCTCGGCCATCGCCACGGAGCGGTGCTTGCCGCCCGTGCACCCGATGGCGACCGTGGAGTGGCTCTTGTTCTCGCGCTGGTACCCCTCGAGCACCGGCGTGAGGGCCGCCGCGTAGGCGTCGAGGAACTCGGCCGCGCCCTCTCGGGACAGCACGTATTCCTTGACCGGCTCGTCCTGGCCGGTCAGCCCGCGCAGCTCCTCATTCCAGAACGGGTTGGGCAGGAAGCGCATGTCCGCGACGAGGTCGACGTCGGTGGGGAGGCCGTACTTGAAGCCGAAGCTCATCAGGGTCACCCGGTGTCGCGCCGCGCCCTCCTCCGAGAAGAGATCGGACACCTGCGTCGCGAGTTGATGGATGTTGAGCGAGGAGGTGTCGATCACGAGATCGGCCGCCTCCCTGATCGGCGCGAGCCGCGAACGCTCCGTGCGGATGCCGTCGAGCAGCGTGCCGTCGCCCTGAAGGGGATGCGGCCTGCGCACGGACTCGAAGCGCCGCACCAGGACGTCATCGGAGGCGTCGAGGAACAGCACGCGCACCGAACCGCGGGAGCGGAGCGCACGGGCCACCCCGGGGAAGTCGTCGAAGAGGTTGCGCCCGCGGACGTCGACGACCGCGGCGATCTTCGGGAGGGCGTCGCCGCCCATGTCCGTGAGGTCGAGCAAGGGGCGCAGGATCTGCGGGGGGAGGTTGTCGACGACGTACCAGCCGAGGTCCTCCAACGCGTTGGCCACCGTCGTGCGACCCGCGCCCGACATCCCCGTGACGATGAGGAATTCGCCCTTGTCCCCGTCTGACATCGCTGCTCCTTCTCCCCCGCAGGGACAAGCCTACCGAGTGCGGGCTACCGGGTGGCGAGGTGCGTGTGGATGTTCTGGGCAAGCACGGGGCCGATGCCCTGGACCTCTTCGATCTCGCCCGGCGCGGCCGCGCGCAGAGCGGTCACCGAGCCGAAGTGCTTGAGCAGCACTTTGATGCGCGATGCGCCGAGCCCGGGGACCTCGGCGAGGACCGTGGTGATGTCGTTCCGCCGGCGCTTGCGCTGGTGGGTGATGGCGAAGCGGTGGGCCTCGTCGCGCAGACGCTGCAGGAGATACAGGGCCTCGCTCGTGCGGGGCAGGATCACCGGGAAGTCCTCGCCGGGGAGCCAGATCTCCTCGAGGCGCTTGGCGATGCCGCACACCGCGATCTCGGGGTGCCCCGAGTCCCGGAGCGCGCGGGCGGCCGCCTCGACCTGCGGCTGCCCACCGTCGACGAGCAGCAGTTGCGGCGGATAGGCGAACCGCGGCTTGCGCCGCGCCGTGATCTCCTCGGCATCCGCATCGTCGCCCGCGCCCGCCTCGCCGACCGGTTCGGGTCGGTCGAGGTACGCCAGCCGGCGGGTGAGCACCTGATACATGGAGTCCGTGTCGTCGGTGGTCTCCGCGATGTTGAACGACCGGTACTGGTCCTTGCGGGGAAGGCCGTCCTCGAAGACGACCATGGAGGCGACGACGTTGGTGCCGCTGAGGTGCGAGATGTCGTAGCACTCGATGCGCAGCGGAGCATCCGCCATCCCGAGCGCGTCCTGCAGGTCGGTGAGCGCCTGGGTGCGGGCGACGTAGTCGCTCGTGCGACGCGTCTTGTGGCGGATCAGCGCCTGCTGGGCGTTGAGGGTGGCTGTGCGCATCAGGTCGGCGCGCTGCCCGCGTTGCGCCACGGCGATCTCCACCTTCCTCCCCCTGCGCTCGCGCAACCACTCCTCGAGCTCGGCGGCGTCGTCGGGGAGCGTGGGCACGAGGATGCGACGGGGCACGTCCTGCGACTCGCCGTAGGCGCGCTGCAGCACCTGGTCGACGAGATCGGCGCCCGTGATGTCGATCTCCTTGTCGATCGACAGCGCCTTGACTCCGCGGACGCGCCCGCCGCGGATGATGAAGTGCTGCACGGCCGCCGACAGCTCGTCCTCCGCGATGCCGAACAGGTCCGCGTCCTCGTCGGCGGCCAGCACGAGTGCGCTCTTGCCCAGCACGGCCTCGATCGCGGAGAGCTTGTCGCGGTACTTCGCGGCCGCCTCGTAGTCCATGGCCGCGGAGGCAGCCAGCATGCTGCTCGTGAGCTGCGTGGTGAACCGCTCGTCGCCCCCGGCCATGAAGGCGACGAAGTCGTCGACCATCGCCCGGTGCTCCTCGATCGTCACGGTCATCGAGCACGGCCCGCCGCACTTGCCGATCTGCCCGGGGAAGCACGGGCGCCCTGTCTGCATCGCCCGTTTGTAGCTGGAGTCGCTGCAGGTGCGGATGGGGAACGCCTTGATCATCAGGTCGATGGTCTCGTGCACCGCCCACACCTTGGGATAGGGACCGAAGTACCTCGCGCCGGGGATCCGCCGGTTCCTCGTCACGATCACGCGCGGTGCCTCGTCGCCGAGGGTCACCGCCATGAACGGATAGGACTTGTCGTCCTTGTAGCGCACGTTGAAGGGCGGATCGAACTCCTTGATCCACATGTACTCCAGCTGGAGCGAGTCGACGTCGGTCGCGACCACGGTCCACTCGACCGACGACGCCGTCGTCACCATGCGACGGGTGCGCTCGTGCAGGGTGCGCAGAGGCGCGAAGTAGTTCGACAGGCGCTGTCGGAGGTTCTTGGCCTTGCCCACGTAGAGCACGCGGCCTTCGGCGTCGCGGAAGCGGTACACGCCGGGGTCGGTCGGGATCTCCCCCGTCCTCGGCTTGTACGGAAGCACGTCGGCCATCAACTGGCCTTCCGCGCCGCGCGCCCCTCACCCAGGATCTCGGCGAGGAACTGACCCGTGTGGCTCTCCTCCACGCGCGCGATCTGCTCGGGAGTCCCGGTGGCCAGGATCTCACCGCCGCCGGAGCCGCCCTCCGGACCGAGGTCGATCACCCAGTCCGCCGACTTGATCACGTCGAGGTTGTGCTCGATCACGATCACCGTGTTGCCCTTGTCGACCAGCCCGTTCAGCACTTCGAGGAGCTTGCGGACGTCTTCGAAGTGCAGACCGGTCGTCGGCTCGTCGAGCACGTAGATGCTGCGCCCGTTGCTGCGGCGCTGGAGCTCGGTGGCGAGCTTGACGCGCTGTGCCTCGCCGCCGGAGAGCGTGGTCGCCGACTGCCCCAGACGCACGTAGCCGAGCCCCACGTCGACGAGCGTCTTCATGTAGCGGTGGATCGCCTGGATGGGCTCGAAGAACTCGGCCGCCTCGGCGATCGGCATCTCCAGGACCTCGGCGATGTTCTTGCCCTTGTAGTGCACGGCCAGGGTGTCGCGGTTGTAGCGCTTGCCGTCGCACACCTCACACGCGACGTACACGTCGGGGAGGAAGTTCATCTCGATCTTGATCGTGCCGTCGCCGGAGCAGGCGTCGCAGCGCCCTCCCTTGACGTTGAAGCTGAAGCGTCCCGGCTGGTAGCCGCGCACCTTCGCCTCGGGGGTCTCGCTGAACAGCGTGCGGATACGGTCGAACACCCCGGTGTAGGTCGCAGGGTTCGAGCGCGGCGTGCGCCCGATCGGCGCCTGGTCGACGTGCACGACCTTGTCGAGGTTGTCGAGACCGGAGACGCGCGTGTGCTTGCCGGGAACGGTACGGGCGCCGTTGAGCCGCGATGCCAGCACCTGGTAGAGGATGTCGTTCACCAGCGAGGACTTGCCCGAGCCGCTCACCCCGGTGACGGCCGTGAGCAGCCCGAGCGGGAAGTCGGCGTTCACGTTCTTGAGGTTGTTCTCGCGCGCGCCGACAACGCTCAGCATCCGCTTCTTGTCGACCCTGCGCCGCTTCTTGGGCGTGGGGATCTCCCGACGTCCGGAGAGATACTCCCCCGTCATCGACTCGGCCTCGGCCAGCAGCGCGGCGTACGGACCCGAATGCACGACCTCGCCGCCGTTGACGCCGGCGCCGGGGCCGATGTCGACCACCCAGTCGGCCGCCTCGATCGTCTCCTCGTCGTGCTCGACGACGATGAGGGTGTTGCCGAGGTCTCGCAGCGCGAGCAGCGTCTCGATGAGACGTCGGTTGTCACGCTGATGGAGTCCGATCGAGGGCTCGTCGAGCACGTAGAGCACGCCGGTGAGGCCGGAGCCGATCTGCGTGGCCAGACGGATGCGCTGCGCCTCTCCCCCCGAGAGCGAACCGGCGGAACGGCTGAGGTTGAGGTAGGACAGACCGACCTGCAGGAGGAAGTCGAGCCGCAGGCGGATCTCGCGCAGCACCTGGGCCGCGATCTTCGCCTCGCGGTCGGTGAGGGTGAGCGTCTCCATGAAGTCGCGCGCGTCGGCGAGGCTGAGGTGCGACACCTCGGCGATCGAGTGGCCGTGCACCTGCACGGCCAGCACCTCGGGCTTGAGGCGGTTGCCGTCGCAGACCGGGCACGGGACCTCGCGCAGGTACTCGCCCCACCGGGCGCGCTGCGTGTCGGACTCGGCCTGGGCGTACTGGCGCTCGATGTACGGCACGACGCCCTCGAAGCCCGAGGAGTAGCGCATCTCGCGCCCGTAACGGTTCTTCCACTTGACGGTGACCTTGTAGTTGTCGCCGCGGAGGATCGCGTCCTGCACATCGACGCGAAGGTCCTGCCACGGTGTGTCGAGGGAGAAGTTCAGGTCGGCGGCGAGGCCCTCAAGAAGACGCTCGTAATACTGGAACAGCCCCTTGCCCTGCGTGGTCCAGGGGATGATGGCGCCCTCGCGGATCGACAGCTCTTCGTCGCCCAGCATGAGGTCTGTGTCGACCGACATGCGCGTGCCGAGGCCGGAGCACGCCGGGCACGCACCGAACGGCGCGTTGAACGAGAAGGTGCGCGGCTCGATCTCGGTGAGCGTGATCGCGTGACCGTTCGGGCATGCGAGCTTCTCGGAGTAGGACTGCCAGGCGTCGTCGCCCTCCTCGTCGACGAAGTTGATCTGCACCACGCCTCCGGCGAGCCCCAGTGCGGTCTCCACGGAGTCGGTGACGCGTCCGAGGATGTCGTCGGCCGCGACGAGGCGGTCGACGACCACGGCGATGTCGTGCTTGTAGCTCTTCTTGAGCGTCGGCGGCTCGGCGAGCTGGATGAGGTCGCCGTCGACGATCGCTCGCGAATACCCCTTGGCGCCGAGCTCGCGGAACAGGTCGACGAACTCGCCCTTCTTCTGGGAGACGATCGGGGCGACGATCTGGTAGCGGGTGCGCTCCGGCAGCTCCATGAGCTGGTCGGCGATCTGCTGCACGGTCTGCCGCTGGATCCGCTCCCCACACTCCGGGCAATGCGGGACGCCGATGCGCGCCCAGAGGAGCCGCATGTAGTCGTAGATCTCGGTGATGGTTCCGACCGTGGAGCGGGGGTTGCGGTTGGTCGACTTCTGGTCGATCGACACCGCGGGGCTGAGCCCCTCGATGAAATCGACGTCGGGGCGGTCGACCTGGCCGAGGAACTGACGCGCGTACGCACTCAGCGATTCGACGTAGCGACGCTGCCCTTCTGCGAAGATCGTGTCGAACGCGAGACTGGACTTGCCCGACCCCGACAGGCCCGTGAACACGACGAGGGAGTCGCGCGGGATGTCGATGTCGACGTTCTTCAGATTGTGGACGCGGGCGCCGCGAACACTGAGTTTTCCTGGGGTTGCAACCGGGACGATAGGCACCGATCAAGTCTACGAGGGGCCACGGACATTGGCTCCGCTCACGCTCGGCGCCCTCGGCTAGTCGAGCGGACGGCGCCCCGCGAAGGGGGCGAGACCGTCGCGCAGTGTGGCGACCTCCGAGACGTCCATCCCCACGGCCGCCATCACCTGTCGGGGGACGTCGACGGCCCGTGACCGCAGCGCGCGCCCCGCGTCGGTGAGTGTGATGTCGAGACGCCGCTCGTCCTCGGCGCTGCGCTGCCGTGCGATGAGTCCCTCTGCCTCCAGTCGCTTCACCAGAGGTGACGCCGTGGCCGGTTCGAGCGCCAGCTCCGTGGCGAGATCGTTGAGCGACCGCGGCGAGTCCTCCCAGAGCGCGAGCATGACCAGATACTGCGGATGCGTGAGTCCGAGGGGCTCGAGGATGGGACGGTAGATGGCGACCACGTTCCGCGCCGCCGTCACGAGCGCGAAGCAGAGCTGGTTCTCCAGCAGGAGAAGGTCGTCGGATGCCGCCATGCTCCAACTATACATATGCCCTAATCATTAGTACACTAATCATCATGACGAAGGACTCCGATCGGGCACCGCTCCGCGACCGCATCCGCGAAGCCGGGGGCTTCTACACCTGGATCAACCGGAACCTCATCCGATTCGCCGGCCCCGCATCCGTGGGTCCGTACGAGAAGACGCCTCCCCCGAGCGCCGCCGAACGCGCCGAGCGGGCCTGCCCGCTGTGCGGAGCGCCCATGACGGAACACGAGATCGACCGCTCGGGGCCGAAGCCCCTCATGCACTGCCCCTGAGACACCGCCTGCACTGCCCCTGAGACACCGGCTGCACTGCCCCTGAGACACCGGCTGCACCGCCCGTGTGTGCCCACGGGCACACACGGTCTGCCCGTGGGCACACTGCTGTACCGTCGCCCGCAAGCACACCGGCACACCGGCACACGCCGTCTGTGAGCACCCCACGGGCACTGGGCCCGCCCGCGGGCGCGGACGCCTCAGCTCTGCGCGCCGGCGTCTTCCCTGGCGGCATCGAGCCAGAACATCAACTCCTCGTCATCGCCGATCGCGGTGGCCGCGACGTCGAGCCACCCGGAACTCATCGTCTTCGCGCCCATCACCGCCGGTGTCACGCCCGGCCGCAGGGTCAGCGCGGCGCCGTGTTCGGCCTCGACACGCACCAGGAGCACTCCGCCCGCACGCGAACCGACGAGGATCCTGCCGTCGAGCAGGAACGCGCGGCTCCCGAACATCCGCTTCTCCTCGATCGACGGATCGACCCCGAGCAGCGCCCGGATCCGATCCGCGAGCTCCTCCCCTGCGGCATCCATCAGGCGCTCCTCCCGATCATGCGTGTCCAGCGCGCTCCATCGCGCGCAGTTCCTTCTTGAGATCCTGCACCTCGTCGCGCAGACGCGCCGCGAGCTCGAACTTCAGCTCCCCCGCCGCAGCGAGCATCTGATCGGAGAGATCCTGGATCGTCGCCTCGAGCTGCTGCGCCCCCTCGGCGGCAATGCCGGTCCGTCGGAGGTTCGGGGTCGGCGACTTGCCCTTGCCCGATGCGCGACCCCGACCGGAGAGCATGTCGGCGGTGTCGGCCCCCTCCCGAGCCAGTACCTCCGTGATGTCGGCGATCCGCTTGCGCAGCGGCTGCGGATCGATACCGTTCTCCTTGTTGTAGGCGATCTGCTTGTCTCGCCGCCTGTCCGTCTCCTCGATCGCCTTCGCCATCGAGTCGGTCATGTTGTCGGCGTACATGTGCACCTCGCCCGAGACGTTACGCGCGGCGCGTCCGATCGTCTGGATGAGCGACGTGCCCGAGCGGAGGAAGCCCTCCTTGTCCGCGTCGAGGATCGCCACCAGGGAGACCTCGGGGAGATCGAGCCCCTCGCGGAGCAGGTTGATCCCGACCAGCACGTCGTAGACTCCCGCGCGCAGCTCGCTGAGCAGCTCGACCCGTCGGAGCGTGTCGACGTCCGAATGCAGGTAGCGCACCCGCACGCCGTGCTCGCCGAGGAAGTCGGTGAGTTCCTCGGCCATCTTCTTCGTGAGGGTCGTGACGAGCACGCGCTCGTCTTTCTCGACCCTGATCCGGATCTCCTCGAGGAGGTCGTCGATCTGCCCCTTCGACGGCTTGACGATGATCTGCGGATCGACCAGACCGGTGGGGCGGATGATCTGCTCGACGACGCCGTCGGCGATGCCCATCTCGTACTTGCCCGGCGTCGCGGAGAGGTAGACGGTCTGACCGATTCGGTTCTTGAACTCGTCCCACCGGAGCGGCCTGTTGTCCATGGCGCTCGGCAGCCGGAAGCCGTGATCGACCAGGGTGCGCTTGCGCGATGCGTCGCCCTCGTACATCGCCCCGATCTGCGGAACGGTCACGTGCGACTCATCGATCACGAGGAGGAAGTCGTCGGGGAAGAAGTCGAGCAGCGTGTGCGGCGGCTCCCCGGCCTCACGCCCGTCCATGTGGCGGGAGTAGTTCTCGATCCCCGAGCAGAAGCCGAGCTGCTGGAGCATCTCCAGGTCGAACGTCGTCCGCATGCGGAGTCGCTGCGCCTCGAGGAGCTTGCCCTGACGCTCGAACTCGGCCAGACGCTCCTCCAGCTCGGCCTCGATCGTCCCTATGGAGCGCTGGATCACGTCGGTGCCGGCCACGTAGTGCGACGCGGGGAAGATCGGCACGGCGTCGAGCTTCTCGATCACCTCGCCGGTGAGCGGGTGCAGGGAGTAGAGCGCCTCGATCTCATCGCCGAAGAGCTCGATGCGGATGGCGTGCTCCTCGTACACCGGGATGATCTCGATGGTGTCGCCGCGCACCCGGAAGTTGCCTCGCGAGAAGTCGACGTCGTTGCGGTTGTACTGCATCGCGATGAACTGGCGGATGAGGGCGTCGCGGTCGTACCGCTCCCCGACCTGGAGCGCCACCATCGCCCGGAGGTACTCCTCCGGCGCACCGAGACCGTAGATGCAGGACACCGTCGAGACGACGACGACGTCCCTCCTGCTCAGCAGGGAGTTCGTCGTGGAGTGCCGCAGCCTCTCCACCTCGGAGTTGATCGAGGAATCCTTCTCGATGAAGGTGTCGGTCTGGGGGACGTACGCCTCGGGTTGGTAGTAGTCGTAGTAGGAGACGAAGTACTCGACCGCGTTGTTCGGCATGAGTTCGCGGAACTCGTTCGCCAGCTGCGCCGCGAGCGTCTTGTTGTGCGCCAGGACCAGCGTCGGCCGCTGCACCTGCTCGATGAGCCACGCCGTCGTCGCCGACTTTCCCGTGCCTGTCGCTCCGAGCAGCACGATGTCGGTCTCGCCGGCGTTGATGCGCGAGGCGAGGTCGGCGATGGCCTGGGGCTGATCGCCCGCCGGCGCGTACTCGCTGATGACCTCGAAGGGACGGACGCTGCGGGTGGGTTGCATGAATCCAGCGTAGGCCGGGCCACGGACATCCGGCTCCTCGCCTTAGAGTTGGTGGCGTGATCGAGTTCGTCATCGGCACCAGCCTCGCCGCATCCGCCGGCCTGAACGCGTGGATGCCGCTGTTCCTCCTCGGTCTCGCCGACCGCTTCCTCCCCGCGATCGAGCTCCCCGCCGCCTGGTCGTGGCTGTCCAGCGACCTCGCGCTCTGGATCGTCGGAGGACTGCTGCTGCTCGAGATCGTCGCCGACAAGATCCCGGCCCTCGACTCCCTCAACGACATCGTGCAGAGCATCCTGAGACCCGCCGCCGGAGGCATCGCGTTCGGCGCAGGCTCCGGCGCGCAGACGCTCGCCGTCGACGACCCCGCATCCTTCTTCTCGGACAACGCCTGGGTGCCCGTCGTCGCAGGCATCGCCATCGCCCTCGTCGTGCACGTGGTCAAGGCCACCGCGAGGGTGGCCGCGAACGCCACGACGGCCGGGCTCGCCGCCCCCGTCCTCAGCACCGCCGAGGACGGGGCGTCCTTCGCCCTCGCCGTCGCCGCGATCCTGGTCCCCGTCGTGGCCGCGCTGCTGCTCGTCGGACTCGTCGTGCTGGTCGTCGTGCTCGTACGCCGACGCGCCAGGCGACGCCGGGAGCGGGCCGGGGCTCAGCCGGACGGCCGGGTCCAGATGTAGGGCGTGGTGGTCGACACCTTCACCAATCCTGATCTCTCCAGGATCGGTCGGGAGAACTCCGTGGAATCCGACTGCAGGAAACGTCTGCCCTGCGTCAGTGCGGACCTCGCGCGCTCTGCGGTGAGCGCCCGGTAGATGCCTCGGCCTCGCCACGACGGTTCCGTCGCACCGCCCCACAGTCCGGCGAACTCCGTCCCCGCGACGGGCTCGAGCCTGCCTGCGCTGACCACGGCGCCGTCGGACACCGCCATCCACAACTCCACGGAGCGGTCGTCACGCAGCCGTTCGATGAGAGCCTCGGCGCGGGAGAGCCACTCCGGGTCGTCGAACACCCTCCCCTGCATCTCCCCCGCGGCGATCACGTCGGCGTCCGATGCGGCTCGGCGCAGCTCGACGCCGTCGGGCAGCTCGATGTCCTGCGCGAGGAGCGCCGCCTCCCCGATCATGATCGATTCCGGCTCCTCGGGCTCGAAGCCCGCCGCGACGAGCGCCTCGTGAAGGCCCGGCGCCACGTCGTGCCCTCGGGTCTTCCACTCCACGGAGACGACCTCCGGCCTCGCGCGGAAGTACGCGACCGCGGCGGCGACGAGATCGCGCACCCCGTCGGCATCCGCTCCCCCGAGGTCGCCGTAGGTGACGAATCCCCTGTCGGTCCCGAAGACGGCGAGGTGCAGCGGTCCGTGGACGGAGACGGAGGAGGCGTGGACGACCTCGGGCTCGGTACGGAGCTGAGCGTCATAGGCGTCGAGCAGTCGTTGCGGCATGGGTGCAACTCTGTCAGAGCGGCGTCCGGCGACGCGCATCACACGCGGCCCGTCGGCTCGGACCGCAGCGCGCGGGCGGCCGCGGCCGCCGCGATCGCGCACATGGCCAGGATCGCGGCGACGAACCACCCCCAGCTCGCCTGCGCGAACACGAGGCCGAGCGCCCATCCGAACAGGCTCGATCCGGCGTAATAGGCGAAGTAGTAGAGCGACGACGCCTGCGATCCGCTCCCGGACGGTGCGGCGACCGGCGTCCATCCCGACGCGACGGCGTGCGCGCCGAAGAACCCGGCGGTGAACAGCAGGAGCCCGGCCAGCACGGACGCGGTCTGCGGCACGAGCATCAGCGCGGCGCCGACGCCCATCACCCCGATCGACCACAGGAGCACGGGGTACCTCCCCCGCGCAGATGCGAGCGTCCCCGCCAACGGGGACGACAGGGTGCCGGCGAGATAGGCGAGGAAGAGCAACGTCACCAGCCAGGCGGGAAGCGCGAACGGCTCATCCACGAGATGGAATCCCAGGTAGTTGTACACCGCCACGAACGCCCCCATCAGCAGGAAACCCTGACTGTACAGAGCGAGCTGTCGCGGAGACCGGAGCGGGACGAGCAGTCGAGCTCGCACGCCGAGACCTCGCGCGCCTCGTGTCGGGCTCGGCACGAACCCCTGCGAGCGTGGTGCGAGCCAGAGGAACAGGGCGGCGGAGGCCGCGCACAGGGCCGCGACGGCCCAGACCCCGCCGCGCCAATCGGCGACCTCGGCGACCAGTCCGGACACGAGACGACCGAGGAGGCCGCCGACGGTGGTGCCCGCGATGTAGCTGCCGGCGGCCGCTGCCGCATGCCGGCGATCGACCTCCTCGCTGAGGTACACCAGCGCGACGGCCGGCACCGCGCCGAGCGCGACGCCCTCGGCGAACCGGAGCGCCAGGAGCACCGGGATCTCCGCGCTGAACGGAGCGGCGATCCCGAGGAGCGTCGCCGCGACGATGCCGGTCGCCATCGCCGGCACACGTCCGATGCGATCCGCCACCAGCGACCAGGGGATGACGGCGGCGGCCAGGCCGAGGGTCGCCGCCGAGACGGCGAGGGCCGCGGTGGCGGGCGCGACGCCGAGATCGGCGGACAGCATCGGCAGCACCGCCTGCGGGGAGTACAGCTGTGCGAATGTCGCGATGCCGGCAAAGAAGAGCCCGACGATCAGGCGCCGGTACGGGCGGGATCCGCGCTCGTGACCGCCGAAGGTCACCGTCGCCGGACCCGGTCCCACAGCGCGTCGACCTGCTCCCGCGTGTGCTCCATCGTCCCGGCGGTGTCGATGACGGCGTCGGCGATCGCGAGCCGTCTGTCGTCGGGGACCTGGGCGTCGATGCGGGCCTGAGCCGCCGACTCGTCCATGCCACGGAGCTCGATGAGCCTGCGGCGGCGGATCTCGGCGGGCGCGTGGGCGACCACGATCAAGTCCCAGGGATCGTCGACGCGGGCCTCGACGAGCAGGGGGACGTCGTAGACGACCACGGCGTCCGGGTCGTGCGCGAACGCCTCCTCGAAACGCCGCTGGGACTCGTCCCGCACGGCCGGATGCACGATCGCGTTCAGAGCGGCGAGCCGACCTTCGTCGCCGAACACCCTGGCACCGAGCGCAGCCCTGTCGAGCTCGCCCTCCGCCGTGAGCACATCGTCGCCGAACTCCTCGACGATGCGCCGGAGCACGGCCCCGCCGGGAGACTGCACGTCTCGCACGATCTGATCCGCGTCGACGACGACGGCTCCGTGCTCGGCCAGACGCCGTGCGACGGTCGACTTGCCCGAGGCGATGCCTCCGGTGAGTGCGATGAGTGGCATGTGCTCCATCCTGGCACGCACCGGTGTCCCGGCATCCGCACACCGCCCGTAGACGCGGAACGGGCCGCCACCCCGAGGGGTGACGGCCCGTCCTGATGCGGATGCTTACGCGTTGCCGCCCGAGAGCTTCTCGCGCAGAGCGGCGAGAGCCTCGTCGTCGGCGAGCGTGCCGGCGCCGGCCGACTCGCTCGAGAAAGACTGGCCGGAGAAGTCGTCGCCGGCGGCAGCCTCGGCCTCGGCGGCCTTCGCCACCTGAGCCTTGTGCGCCTCCCAGCGAGCCTGGGCCGCAGCGTACTCCTGCTCCCATGCCTCGCGCTGGGCGTCGAAGCCTTCCTTCCACGCACCGGTCTCGGCGTCGAAGCCCTCCGGGTACTTGTACTCGCCGTTCTCGTCGTACTCCGCGACCATGCCGTAGAGGGCCGGGTCGAACTCGGTGCCGTACGGGTCGACCGACTCGTTGGCCTGCTTCAGCGACAGCGAGATGCGGCGACGCTCGAGGTCGATGTCGATGACCTTGACGAAGACCTCTTCGCCGACCGACACGACCTGCTCGGCCAGCTCGACGTGCTTGCTGGAGAGCTCGGAGATGTGGACGAGACCCTCGATGCCGTCTGCGACGCGCACGAACGCGCCGAAGGGGACGAGCTTGGTGACCTTACCCGGCGTGACCTGACCGATCGCGTGGGTACGGGCGAAGACCTGCCACGGGTCCTCCTGCGTCGCCTTCAGCGACAGGGAGACGCGCTCGCGGTCGAGGTCGACCTCGAGGATCTCGACGGTGACCTCCTGGCCCACCTCGACGACCTCGGAGGCGTGCTCGATGTGCTTCCAGGACAGCTCGGAGACGTGCACGAGGCCGTCCACGCCGCCCAGGTCGACGAACGCACCGAAGTTGACGATCGAGGACACGACACCCTTGCGGACCTGACCCTTGTGCAGGTTGTTCAGGAACGTGGTGCGCGACTCCGACTGCGTCTGCTCGAGCAGCGCGCGGCGGCTGAGCACGACGTTGTTGCGGTTCTTGTCGAGCTCGAGGATCTTGGCCTCGATCTCCTGGCCCAGGTACGGGGTGAGGTCGCGCACGCGGCGCAGCTCGATGAGCGAGGCCGGCAGGAAGCCGCGGAGGCCGATGTCCACGATGAGGCCACCCTTGACGACCTCGATGACGGTGCCGGTGACGACGCCGTCGTTCTCCTTGATCTTCTCGACGTCTCCCCAGGCGCGCTCGTACTGCGCACGCTTCTTGGAGAGGATCAGACGGCCTTCCTTGTCCTCCTTCTGGAGGACAAGGGCCTCGACCTCGTCGCCGACCTTGACGACCTCGTTGGGGTCGACGTCGTGCTTGATGGAGAGCTCGCGCGAGGGGATGACGCCCTCGGTCTTGTAGCCGACGTCGAGCAGGACCTCGTCGCGGTCGATCTTGACGATCGTGCCCTCGATGATGTCGCCGTCGTTGAAGAACTTCAGGGTCTTCTCGACCGCGGCCAGGAAGTCCTCAGCAGATCCGATGTCGTTGATGGCGACCTGCTTGGTGGCCGGGGCGGTCGTTGCGGTAGTCATGTAGTGGGTTGTCCTTGTTGAATGGAGACTCGGGCTGAGGAGCAACGGACGCGCACGTCCGACAGCATGCTTCGCAGCGGTTGGATTGTGATTGCTCGTCACGAGGGCATGGAGAGCCACGCCACGAGTGACACTTCAGGCTATCAGATAACACGGCCGAGCGGATGCGGGTCCGTCATCGCCCCGCGCGCCTGTGTCGAGGCGGCCCCGGCGCCCGCGTCACGCACGCGGGTGGAGCCTGAGCACCACCGGTGCGCCGTCCTCGTCGTTGTGGCCGGTGAGCGTGAGAACCGCGTCGGCGGCGACGCCCGTCGCCGGGACGAACGTGATGCGCGGCACCAGGTCCATCGTGCAGACCTCGCCGATCGGCTCGTCCAGCGTGAGCACGTCTCCGTCGATCGCACCGGACGAGGGGACGCAGGTCGACGAGCCCCAGGTGAGCACGGCGAGTTCGCCCTCGCCGACCCACGCGGCGGCCGGCAACTGCGGCGGCATCCTGTCGGCCGGGGCGACCTCCCCCGCGTCGAGGCCGGGCAGCTCGATCAGCGTGGGCTCGCCCCCGAGCCGCGTCACGGCGAGAGTCATGGGCTTCGAGGAGTCGAGGCCGGCTGGAACGCCGAGGTAGGTGCCGTGGACGCTCGGCTGCTCACCCTCGCACTCTCCGCTCCCCGGGGACAGCGTCACCTCGATGCGCTGGTCGCCGGCGACGATGTCGCTGATCATCGGGGCGCAGCCGTCGTCGCTCCGAGTGGCGATCACGAACGACGACGCGTCGAGCCAGGCCGCGCGCGGCGCATCCACGGCGGAGATCTTCGGTGAGCGATCGGATGCAGCGCCGGAGGTCGCGGCGGTCGCGCATCCGGCGACGAGGCCGGCCACGGCGACCGCTCCGGCGATGAGGGACAGGGTTCGTGCGGAGGACTTCATATCTCCGGGTGTCCCCCGCCGGCGGATCGTCTCGCCTCACCGACCGACGGTGCGCCACTGGCTAGGCTTGCGTCATGCCGGATCGCCCCGAGAAGCTCCTCCTGCTCGACACCGCCTCGCTGTACTTCCGCGCGTTCTACGGCGTGCCCGACAAGGTGAAGGCGCCGGACGGCACCTCCGTCAACGCGGCACGGGGACTCCTGGACATCATCGCCAAGCTGGTCACCCTCTATCGTCCGACGCATGTGGTCGCCTGCTGGGACGACGACTGGCGCCCGCAGTGGCGCGTCGACCTGATCCCGAGCTACAAGACGCACCGCGTCGTCGAGGTCGTCGTCGGCGGACCGGACGTCGAGGAGGTGCCAGACCCCCTGGAGGCGCAGCTCCCCCTGATCCGCGAGACGCTGGCCGCGCTCCGCATCCCGATCGTCGGAGTCGCGGCACACGAGGCCGATGACGTGATCGGCACGCTCGCGACGAAGGCGACCATGCCCGTCGACATCGTCACGGGCGATCGCGATCTCTTCCAGCTCGTCGACGACTCCCGGGCGGTTCGGGTCGTCTACACGGCACGGGGGATGAGCAACCTCGAAGACGTCACCGACGCCGTGGTCGTCGCGAAGTACGGAGTGCTCCCCTCGCAGTACGCGGACTTCGCCACCATGCGCGGCGACGCCTCGGACGGCCTGCCGGGGGTGCCGGGGATCGGCGAGAAGACCGCGGCGACGCTCCTCCAGGCGCACGGCGACCTCGCCGGCATCCGCGCCGCCGCGGAAGCGGGCGACGGCATGAGCGCCGGGGTGCGTGCGAAGTTCCTCGCCGCCGGGGCCTACCTCGACGTCGCGCCGACGGTGGTGGCCGTCGCGACGGACCTGGACATCGACGTGCCCGACATCGCGCTCCGGCCGCTCGACCCCGCTGAGGCCGACGCCGCGGCGGATCTTGCCGAGCGCTGGAACCTCGGCACGTCGATGGTGCGGGCGATGGCGGCCGTGTCCGACGTCGCCGCCTGACTCACCGGGTCCAGGCCAGCAGGCGCTCCAGCCCCCAGGTCGTCACAACGCGTGCGGCCGGCACCCCGGCGCGCTCCGCGCGCTGCGCTCCGTGATCGAGGAGCGACAACTGACCGGGGGCGTGCGCATCGGAGTCGATGGAGAAGAGGCATCCCGCCTCGAGGGCGACGGCGATGAGCTCGTCCGGCGGGTCCTGCCGCTCCGGTCTCGAGTTGATCTCCACGGCGACGCCGTTCTCGGCGCAGGCGGCGAACACGGCCGCCGCGTCGAACTGCGACTGCGGGCGGGTGCCCCTCTCCCCCTCGACGAGACGCCCCGTGCAGTGGCCGAGCACGTTCACCCGGGGATGCGAGACGGCCGCGATCATGCGCGCCGTCATCGGCCTCGCGTCCATCCGCAGATGGGAGTGGACGGAGGCGACGACGATGTCCAGCTCGGCGAGGAGGTCGTCGTCCTGGTCGAGGGCGCCGTCGTCGAGGATGTCGACCTCGATCCCCGTCAGAAGGGTGAACCCCTCGCCCGACTCCGCCCTCACCAGCGGCAGCTGCGTGCGGAGGCGCTCGGCGGAGAGCCCCCGGGCGACCCGGAGACGCGGCGAGTGATCGGTGATCGCCTGGTACTCGTGCCCCAACGCCCTCGCGGCTGCGGCCATGACGGGGATGGAGGTGGTGCCGTCCGACCAGTCCGTGTGCGCGTGCAGATCACCGCGCAGCTTCGCCCGGAGTGCCGAGACGATCTCGGGTTCGACGTCGCCGCGCAGCTCCACCAGGTACTCGGGAACCCGACCGGACTGCGCCTGCCGGATGACCCCGAACGTCGACTCGCCGATCCCCTTGGCCGCCCGCAGCCGGGTCGGATCGGACCGCACGTCCTCCGGGAGGTCCTCGTACGTGGCCGCGGCCTGCCGGAACGCCTTGGCCCGGTAGCGCGACGCCCGTTCGCGTTCCAGGAGGGATGCGATCTCGAGAAGCGCTGCCACCGGGTCCATGTCCGCTCCTAGGCCGAGGCCAACTCCCGGCTGACGCCGATCCACTCGTCGAGCTTGGCGGCCGCCCTGCCGTCGTCCACAGCGGCGGCGGCGCGCTCGTAGCCGTCGCGCAGCCGTTCGAGGATCGGCCGCTGCACCTGCGTCGCATCCTGGGAGAGCTCGAAGGCGACGATCCCCGCCGCCGCGTTGAGCAGCACGATGTCGCGCACGGCGCCCTGCTCACCCGCGAGCGTTCGGCGGAGGATCTCGGCGTTGTGCTCCGGCGATCCGCCGATCAGGTCGGCGAGCTCCGCCAGCGGGATCCCCAGGTCGCGAGGGTCGAGATCGTGTTCGTGGATGTCACCCCTCGTCACCTCCCAGATCCGGCTGTGGCCCGTCGTGGTGAGCTCGTCGAGTCCGTCGTCGCCGCGGAAGACGAGCGCCGTGGCTCCGCGGGTGCGGAAGACCCCGGTGATCAGGGGGACCCGCTCGATCTGCGCGACGCCGACCGCGTTGGCCTCGGCGCGGGCCGGGTTGCAGAGCGGTCCGAGCATGTTGAACACTGTGGGCACGCCGAGCTCGGCGCGCACGGGGCCCGCGTGCTTGAACCCCGGGTGGAAGGCTCCGGCCCACGCGAAGGTGATACCCGTGCGTTCGAGGATGGACGCGACGGCGGCGGGGTCGAGGGACAGCTCGAGTCCGAGGGCGCCGAGCACGTCGGACGAGCCGGATGCCGAGCTCGCCGCCCTGTTGCCGTGCTTGACGACCGGGATGCCGGTGGCGCCGATGATGAT
This sequence comes from Microbacterium hydrocarbonoxydans, assembly GCA_040395495.1. Classification (GTDB taxonomy): domain Bacteria; phylum Actinomycetota; class Actinomycetes; order Actinomycetales; family Microbacteriaceae; genus Microbacterium; species Microbacterium hydrocarbonoxydans_D. The sequence continues at coordinate 152,849 of JBEBQG010000004.1, forward strand.
GGCAGCGGTGGTCGACACGTTCACGGTGCCGACGCGATCACCGCCGGTGCCGACGATGTCGAGCACGTCCGGCGAGACCGGGAGCGGGACGGCCGCCTCCAGGATCGCGTCGCGGAAACCGACGATCTCGTCGATCGTCTCGCCCTTGGCGCGCAGGGCGACGAGGAAGCCGCCGAGCTGCGCCTCGGTCACCTTGCCCTGCATGATCTGCCGCATCGCCCACGTCGACTCCCAGACGCTGAGATCGCGACGCTCCAGCAGAGAAGTGAGCACATCGGACCAGGTCAGGGAATCAGCCATGTGTGCGATCCTATGGCGTCGGGAAAACGTGCAGCCATTTCGTGACGACGCGCCAGCCCACCGGCATCCTCCGTTTCCCGCGGATTCACCGGGGATTCGCAGTGTTCTCTTAGGGTCCCCTAAGTCAGGACAGGGCGAAACGGCGGCCTCCGGTGCAAGAATCACGCTCGCGGATCGGCCATAATGGAGGGGTGACGACCTCAGCGACGTATGCCCCGGCGGCGAGAACCATCAAGCGGCCCAACCCTGTAGCTGTCGGCACCATCGTGTGGCTCGGCAGCGAGGTGATGTTCTTCGCGGGACTGTTCGCGATCTACTTCACGCTCCGCAGCACCTCCCCCGAACTCTGGGCGGATCGCACCGAGCTGCTGAACGTGCCGTTCGCCGCAGTCAACACCGCGATCCTCGTGTTCTCCTCGTTCACGTGCCAGATGGGCGTGTTCGCGGCCGAGGACCTGCAGCCCTACCGCATCGCCAAGGGGCAGAAGAACGGCGCAGGCCGCCGTCGCCTCTTCGGCTGGGGCATGGTCGAGTGGTTCTTCCTCACCTTCGCCCTCGGTGCGATCTTCGTCTCCGGCCAGGTCTGGGAGTACGCGCAGCTCGTGGCTGAGGGCATGCCGATCAGCGCCGACTCCTACGCCTCGGCCTTCTACCTGACGACCGGCTTCCACGCTCTGCACGTCACCGGCGGTCTCGTCGCGTTCCTCCTCGTCATCGGGCGCGCGTACGCCGTCAAGAACTTCCGGCACAAGGAGGCGACCTCCTCGATCGTGGTGTCCTACTACTGGCACTTCGTCGACGTCGTCTGGATCGTGCTGTTCCTCGTTATCTACTTCCTGAAATAAGAGCGGAGCTGATCCCCGAGATGGCACGAGAGAAGAAGCGCCGTTCGACCGGTCGTCGCAGTCCCCTGGCTGCGGCGGCTCTCATCGGAGCAGGACTCATGATCACCGGCGCCGTGTACGCCGGCGCGTCGGCGGCATTCGCTGCGACCGACGCCCAGGCGACCGCGTCCAGCGCGCTGACCGTCGAGGACGGCGAGAAGCTGTTCCAGGCGAACTGCGCCACCTGCCACGGTCTCGACCTGCAGGGGACGGCCAACGGGCCCACGCTGTACGGCGTCGGCGAGCTCGCGGCCGAGTTCCAGCTGTCGACCGGCCGCATGCCCCTGCAGATGCAGGGACCGCAGGCCCCGCAGAAGAAGCCGCAGTTCACGGAGGACCAGATCCTGGCGATCTCCTCCTACATCCAGTCCGAGGCCCCCGGACCGACCTTCCCCGAGGACCGCATCCTCGACGGCAAGGGCGACGTCTCGCACGGCGCCGAACTGTTCCGCGTGAACTGCGCGATGTGCCACAACGTGGCCGCCGCGGGTGGAGCTCTCACCGAGGGCAAGTACGCTCCGGCTCTGACCGAGACCAGCGCGCTGCACATGTACGCGGCCATGGTCACCGGACCCCAGAACATGCCCGTCTTCGGCGACATGAACCTGTCGGACGAGGACAAGCGCGACATCATCTCGGCCCTTCTGTTCCAGCAGCAGGCCGTGCAGGTCGGCGGCTTCACGCTCGGATCGCTCGGTCCTGTCTCCGAGGGCCTGTTCGTCTGGATCTTCGGCATCGGCGCTCTCGTCGCCGTCACCGTGTGGATCACGGCGAAGTCCAACTGACGCTTAATCATCGAAGAGGAACGTACGAGGAGCACCATGGCACACGACGACGACTCGCAGGCTCTTGACAGGGCCTACCAGCCCTCTCCGGGGCTGGGTGTCGCAGTCAGCGATCCCGTGCAGAACCCCGGGCTGCCGCCGCACCGCGAGCGGATGACCGACAAGGACCCGCGGGCCGAGAAGGCTGCGGTCCGCACGGTCTACACCCTGTTCTACCTCTCGCTCGCGGGCAGCATCTGGGCGGTCGCCGCCTACATGCTGTTCCCGATCGAGAGCGGCGCGCTCATCGACATCCGCCAGAACAACCTCTTCATCGGTCTGGGCATCGCCTTCGCGCTGCTCGCCCTCGGCATCGGAGCGATCCACTGGTCGAAGGCGCTGATGAGCGACAAGGAGCACATCGAGCACCGCCACCCCACCCGTGGCAAGGACTCGACGCGCGAGGCGGCCATCAAGGCCTTCGCCGACGCCAACGAGGAGTCCGGCTTCGGTCGCCGCACCATGATCCGCAACTCGCTGTTCGCTGCGCTCGTCGCGTCGATCATCCCCGGTGTGACGCTGTTCCGCGGTCTCGCGCCGCACTCCACGCCCGACGACCCTGAGGCCGGCGATCCCGTCGCGCTGCTGAAGCAGACCATGTGGGACAAGGGCCAGCGCCTCGTCCGCGACCCCGACGGCACGCCGATCCGCGCCGCGGACGTCACCCTCGGCTCCGCGTTCCACGTCATCCCCGAGGATCTCGCGAGCCTCAGCCACCACGACGGCTACCTCGAGGAGAAGGCCAAGGCCATCGTGCTGATGATGCGCCTGCGCCCCGAGCAGCTGATCGAGGCCGAAGACCGCAAGGACTGGTCGTACGACGGAATCGTCGCGTACTCCAAGGTGTGCACGCACGTCGGATGCCCCGTCGCCCTCTACGAGCAGCAGACGCACCACCTGCTGTGCCCCTGCCACCAGTCGCAGTTCGACGTCACGGACCACGCCAAGGTCATCTTCGGCCCGGCCGCGCGTCCGCTGCCCCAGCTACCCATCACCGTCGACGACGAGGGCTACCTCGTCGCGCGCAGTGACTTCACGGAACCCGTCGGCCCGAGCTTCTGGGAGCGCCATTGAGCACCGCAACGCTGTCCAAGGACGAAAAGGACACCAAGGCGCCTCTCGGCGGCCGCTTCGTCGGTGCCGCGTCGAACTACATCGACGAGCGCACCAGCCTCTCCGGGTTCGTCAAGGAGCTCGGACGCAAGATCTTCCCCGACCACTGGTCGTTCATGCTGGGTGAGATCGCCCTGTGGAGCTTCGTCGTGGTGTTCCTCTCCGGAACCTTCCTGACGTTCTTCTTCCAGGCGTCGATGGTGGAGACCCACTACACCGGCGCCTACGCACCGATGCGCGGCATCGAGATGTCGGCGGCCCTCGAGTCGTCCCTGCACATCTCCTTCGACCTCCGCGGCGGACTCCTGGTCCGTCAGATCCACCACTGGGCCGCTCTCGTGTTCGTCGCCGGCATCGGCGTCCACATGCTGCGCGTGTTCTTCACCGGTGCGTTCCGCAAGCCGCGCGAGCTCAACTGGGTGATCGGCTTCGTGCTCTTCATCCTCGCCATGGCCGAGGGCTTCACCGGCTACTCGCTCCCCGACGACCTGCTCTCGGGCAACGGCCTGCGCATCATCGACGGCATGATCAAGGGCTTCCCGCTCGTCGGCACCTGGATCTCCTTCCTGCTGTTCGGCGGCGAGTTCCCCGGCACCGACATCGTCGGACGCCTCTACACGCTGCACATCCTGCTGCTGCCGCTGCTGGTGATCGGCCTGATCGTCGTGCACCTCATGCTGATGATCGTCAACAAGCACACGCAGTTCGCCGGCCCCGGTCGCACGAACGACAACGTCGTCGGCTACCCGATGATGCCGGTCTACATGTCGAAGATGGGTGGCTACCTGTTCATCGTCTTCGGCACGATCGTGCTGATCGCGACGTTCTTCCAGATCAACCCGATCTGGAACTACGGCCCGTACGACCCGTCCCCCGTGTCCGCCGGAACCCAGCCCGACTGGTACATCGGCTTCGCGGACGGCGCGCTGCGTCTGGCTCCGTCGAACCTCGACGTGGTGTTCCTCGACCACACCTGGTCGTTCGGCATCCTGCTGCCCGTGATCGTGCTCGGCCTGTTCATCGTCGCGGTGGCGCTCTACCCGTTCATCGAGGCGTGGGTCACCGGAGACAAGCGCGAGCACCACATCGCCCAGCGTCCGCGCAACGCGGCCACCCGCACCGCCATCGGCGTCGCCGGCGTGATCTTCTACGCCGTGCTGTGGGCAGCAGCATCGTCCGACCTCATCGCCACGCACTTCATGCTGACGATGGAGGGGGTCATCCACACGCTCCAGGCCCTTCTCTTCCTGGGACCGATCCTCGGGTACTTCATCACGAAGCGCATCGCGATCGCCCTGCAGAAGAAGGACCGCGAGATCGTGCTGCACGGCTTCGAGTCCGGTCGCATCGTCCGCCTCCCCGGCGGCGAGTTCATCGAGGTGCACCAGCCGGTCGACCAGTACGACCGGTGGAAGCTCATCGACGTCGACGGCTACGAGCCGCTCGTCGTGCGCCCGAACGACAAGGGCCGCATCCCGTGGACGCAGAACCTGCGTTCCTCGATGTCGCGGTGGTTCTTCGAGGACCGTCTCGCCCCGCTCACGCAGGCGGAGATCGACGAGGCCGATGCACACCAGCACCACGTCACGGCGCACAACGAGGAGACCGAGGCTGCGGAGATCCAGGGCGCGCACGAGCGTGCCGGATTCCCCGACGCCCCGCTCACCGTCAGCGAGACGCATGTGGATGAGACGCCGAACACTCCGAGCACCGTGATCGCCACGGAGCCGGTGAAGAAGCCTCGCAAGAAGAAGTCCGAGGACGGCGAGTAGCACTCCCGCCCTCCCTCAGGCCCTGGTCGCGCTCACCGCGACCAGGGCCTTCTTCGTACTACGCTTCCAGTCATGCCCTCTGCTCCCGTCACGCCCTCTGCCGTTCGACTGATCCGTTCCTCGTCACTCGCAGAGGCTCCGTACTCCTACGCGGCCACGGCGCCGGCGGGAGCGCGTCTCGTCTTCCTCGCGGGCGCCTGTCCGCTCGACGAGGCGGGAACGGTCGCACATCCGGGCGACTACCCGGCACAGGCCGCACGCTGCATCGAGAACCTCGAGCTCGCTCTCGCCGCCGCGGGCGCCCGCCTCATCGATGTCATCAGCACCCGCGTCCTGGTGGCGTCCGCCGTACGTTCCGACCTCGTCGCGGCATGGGACGTCGTGCACGAGGCCTTCGGCGCCCATGACGTCCCGAGCACGCTGCTGGGGGTCACCGTGCTCGGCTATCCGGAGCAGCTCGTCGAGATCGAGGCGATCGCCGCGGTCGTCGACCAGCCCCGTGTCGCGGCGCGGGGAGCGGGCTCATGAGCGAGGACGCCGTCATCCGTCCGGCGACCGCCGACGACCTGCGCGCCACGGTGATGATCGAGGAGGCCGCGGATGCCTTGCTGGTCGAACTGTTCGGCGCCGTCGACTGGCCTCCGCCCGCGTCGGCCGAGGACAGGCTCCACTCCCCCGGGTTCGTCCTCGTCGCCGTGTCGGACGGCGTACCGGTCGGCTTCGTTCAGGTGATCGAGACCGACGGGCACGCGCACCTCGAGCAGCTCTCGGTGCTCCCCGACCACGGTCGTCGAGGGCACGGTCGGCGTCTCGTGCACGCGGCGATCGACGAGGCGTCCCGCAGGGGGCACGAACGGATCACCCTCCGAACCTACAGCGACGTCGCCTGGAACGCGCCGTTCTATGCGACCTGCGGCTTCCGTCGGACCGAGCCGGACACGGACTTCCTGCGCTCGCTCGTCCAGGTCGAGAGGGATCTGAACCTGTTCGACTACGGCCCACGCGAGCAGATGACGGCGCTCCTTCCCCGTTGACGGTTTCTGTACGGCACGCGGCCGTAATCCGAGCGCGACACGATCCTGGCTCGACCTAGGCTGACATCATGATCGATCGCGCCGAGTACTACGCAGCCAAGCTCGCCTACGAGACCGACGCGAGCGACGTCCATGCCGCACGCAAGGCGGGCCGGCCCGTCTACGTCGTGGACGTCCGCTCCGATGAGGCCTGGGCACAGGGGCGCGTCTCCGGCGCCATCCACATGCACTACAGCGAGATCGCCGCTCGCGCGCCGCAGGAGATCCCCGCGGATGCAGAGGTCGTCGTGTACTGCTGGAGCCCCGGCTGCAACGCCGGGGCGAAGGGGGCGCAGGAGTTCGCTCGACTCGGCTACGCCGTGCGCGAGATGATCGGCGGCTTCGAGTACTGGGTCCGCGAGGGGTATCCCGTCGAGGACGCCGACGGTGTGCACCGCCGCCCTGTCGACCCGCTGACCGGCGTCGCTCGGGTCCGTACGCGGGCCTGACGCCGCGAGAACGCCTCAGAACACGAAGAAGCCCCTGGATGTTCTCCAGGGGCTTCTTCGTGGCTGCTGCGCTCAGCGAGCGAAGTTGCCTCGGTAGTACTCGTAGACCCAGCCGATGATCGCGACGACGAAGATCGCGAGACCGATCGGGAGCAGGAAGTGCCCGACGGCGAGGCCGACGACGAACACCGCCGCGGAGCCCGCGAGGACCAGCGGCCACCAGGACCACGGGCTGAACTCGCCCAGCTCGGGGTCGCCGTCGTCGATGTCGCTCGTCAGGATGTCCTCGGGGAGCTCTCCCTGCTGCGCCTTGTATGTGCGGTCGAGGTAGAACGCGACCATCGCGCCCATGAAGGCCGAGAAGAACAGCGCCACGGTGCCGACCCACTCGATCCTCATCGCGAAGTTGTCGTTCGGGGTGACGAGGATGTGCCAGCCGGTGTAGACGACGCCGACGAGGGCGAAGAAGGCGGTGAGGATCCACCAGAGGATGACGTTGTCGCGCATGGCTCAGTGGCCCTCTCGCTCGCCGGGGGCGGTGGTCGCGAACTCCGCGGCCTCCGGGTGGTTCAGGTCGAACGCGGGACGCTCGCTGCGGATGCGCGGGATCGACGTGAAGTTGTGACGCGGCGGCGGGCAGGACGTCGCCCACTCCAGCGAGGCACCGTAGCCCCACGGGTCGTTGACCGTGACCTTGGGTGCCTTGCGAGCCGTGATCCAGACGTTCAGGAAGAACGGGAGCATGGAGGCGCCGAGGATGATCGCTCCGATCGTCGACACCTGGTTCTGCCACGTCCAGTTGTCGAACGAGGAGTAGTCGGCGTAACGACGGGGCATGCCGTCGACGCCCAGCCAGTGCTGGATGAGGAAGGTCATGTGGAAACCGATGAACAGCATCCAGAAGTGCACGTAGCCGAGACGCTCGTTGAGCATGCGACCCGTCCACTTCGGCCACCAGAAGTAGAAGCCGGCGAACATCGCGAACACGACGGTGCCGAAGACGACGTAGTGGAAGTGCGCGACGACGAAGTAGGAGTCGGAGAGCGCGAAGTCCAGCGGCGGGGCCGCGAGGATGACGCCGGTCAGACCGCCGAAGACGAAGGACACGAGGAAGCCGAGGGCGAAGACCATCGGCGTCTCGAAGGTCACCGATCCTCGCCAGAGAGTTCCGATCCAGTTGAAGATCTTCACACCGGTCGGCACGGCGATGAGCATCGTCATGAGCGCGAAGAACGGCAGCAGCACGGAGCCGGTGACGTACATGTGGTGCGCCCACACCGCGACCGAGAGCGCCGCGATGGCGATCGTCGCGTAGACGAGGGTCTTGTATCCGAAGATCGGCTTGCGGCTGAACACCGGGAAGATCTCCGACACGATGCCGAAGAACGGCAGGGCGATGATGTAGACCTCGGGGTGGCCGAAGAACCAGAACAGGTGCTGCCACAGCAGGACGCCGCCGTTGGCGGGATCGTAGATGTGGGCGCCGAGCACACGGTCGGCACCTGCGGCGAAGATCGCCGCAGCGAGCACCGGGAACGCCATCAGGATGAGGAGGCTCGTGATGAGGGTGTTCCAGGAGAAGATCGGCATACGCCACATCGTCATGCCCGGAGCGCGCATCGTGATGATCGTGGTGATGAAGTTCACGGCACCGAGGATCGTACCGAAACCGGAGATGCCGAGACCCAGCATCCAGAGGTTTCCACCTGCGCCCGGCGAGAACGAGGCGCTCGCCAGCGGCTGATAGGCGAACCAGCCGAAGGAGGCGGCGCCCTGCGGGGTGAGGAAGCCGGCGACGGCGATCGTCGAGCCGAAGAGGAACAGCCAGAAGGCGAAGGCGTTCAGACGCGGGAACGCCACGTCGGGGGCGCCGATCTGCAGCGGGAGGATCGCGTTGGCGAAGCCGGCGAACAACGGCGTCGCGAACATGAGCAGCATGATCGTGCCGTGCATGGTGAACAGCTGGTTGTACTGCTCCTTGGTGGGGATGATCTGCATGCCCGGAGCGAACAGCTCGGCACGGATGACGAGTGCCATCACGCCGCCGAGGAGGAAGAACAGCACAGAGGCGATCAGGTACATGTACCCGATGGTCTTGTGGTCGGTGGAGGTGATCCACTTGACGACGATGTTGCCCTTCTGCTCGACGCGAGAGGAGCTCATCAGAGCGGCCTGGCGCGGGGGCAGGGTCGTGGGGCGGGAGCGGTGGGCCTCGTCGGTGCGGGGTGCTTCGGTGGTCGACATGGCTTACTCCTCTCCTTCCTCGGAGGCGTTCGTCCCGGTCTTGCCGGGGTAGTTCGAGAGACGGTCGTACGCGTCGGTGATGTCGCCCGTGTTGCCCTGCTCCTTGAGCGACTCGAGGTACGCGTCGTACTCCTCCTGCGAGACGACCTTCACGTTGAAGAGCATCATCGAGTGGTACTCGCCGCAGAGCTCGGCGCACTTGCCGGAATACTCGCCCTCACGGGTCGGCACGAAGGACCAGGAGTTGTCCTTGCCGATGAACATGTCCTTCTTGTAGAGGAAGTCGATGATCCAGAAGGAGTGGATGACGTCACGCGACTGCAGGTCGATCGTGACCTTCTTGTTGACCGGGAGCACCAGCGTGGGCAGCTTCGACTGGTCGATGTTGCCGGCCGCGTCGGGCTGCGCCTGGATCCCCATGGTCCAGACGGCGTCGGAGTTGTCCTCCTCCTCACCGTCGTACTGGAAGTCCCACGCCCACTGCTTGGCGATGGCGGTGATCTCGACGTCGGGGTCGTCCCACTTGGTCTCGATCGCGGTCTGGTCGCGCGCGGTGAAGAAGAACATGCCCAGCACCAGGATGAGCGGCACGATCGTGTAGAAGATCTCGATCGGCATGTTGTACCGCATCTGCACCGGGAGGCCGGACTGGCCCTTGCGGCGGCGGTAGGCGATCGCGGCCCATGCCATCAGGCCCCACGTGATCACGCCGACGGCGAGGAGGACGATCCAGGAGTTCACCCAGAGCGAGGCCACGCGGTCGGTCTGGTTGGTGGCGGCGGTGCCGTCCTCAACGAACCCCGGGAGGAAGCCGTGCAGCTCGGTGGGAGTACATCCCGCCAGGGCCACAGCTGCCGCGACTCCCACAGGGAGTGCGGCCCAACGAAGGCGGCGTTTCGAGGGCACGATGCACCTTTCAGATTGCGGACAGGGCACACCCAAGTCTAGGGCAACCTCACACCTGATTCATGCCAACCACGCAGGTTGGACGTCGCGATCCGCTCAGTGGAAGCTGTCGCCGCAGGCGCAGCTGCCGGCCGCGTTGGGGTTGTCGATCGTGAAGCCCTGCTCGGAGATCGTGTCCTTGAAGTCGATCGACGCGCCGTCGAGATACGGCACGCTCATGTTGTCGACGATGACCTCGACGCCGTCGAAATCGACGGTCTCGTCGCCCTCGAGGAACCGCTCGTCGAAGTACAGCTGGTAGATCAGACCGGAGCATCCGCCGGGCTGCACGGCGACGCGCAGGCGCAGGTCATCGCGGCCCTCCTGCTCCAGGAGGTTCTTCACCTTGGTGGCTGCGGCAGCGGTGAGGCTCACGCCGTGTGCGCTGGTGGTCTCTGCGGTCAGGGTGGTGTCGCTCATGTCGCTCCTTGTGACGGGCCGTGCGCGCACGGCTGGTGCTTCGATTTTACCCGCAGGGACCGCGGGAAGGGTCGGATCAGAGGGTGATTCCGTTCATGCGGGCGAGCAGCAGGGCCTCGGTGGCCACGGCATGACGGAACGTGTCGAGATGCAGCGACTCGTTCGGGCTGTGCGCACGCGAGTGCGGGTCCTCCACACCGGTGACGAGGATCTGCGCCTCGGGGAACTCACGCACGAGATCGGCGATGAACGGGATCGAGCCGCCCACACCCAGGTCGACAGGGGGGATGCCGTAGCCGTCGCGCATCGCGTCACGGGTGAGCCCGACCGCCCAGCCGCTCGTGTCGACGAGGAACCCGTTTCCGAGGTCGACGTCGGAGAACGTCAGTTCCGCCCCGAACGGCGCGTGCGCACGCAGGTGCCGCTCGAGCGCGGCGTACGCCTCCTCCCCCGTCTGCCCCGGTGCGACCCTGGCGCTGATGACGACGGTGGCCTCCGGCAGCAGCGTGTTCGATGCCGCCGCGACGCTCGTCGCGTCGATTCCGATCACTGTGACGGACGGCTTGTTCCAAATGCGGCTGAGGATCGTGCCGTCGCCGATCGGACTGGTGCCGGGTAGCAGGCCGGCCTCATCGCGCAGGGTCTCCTCGGTGTACTCCGGGGTCGCGGCGTCCCTGGACGTCATCCCGTCCACGGCGACGGAGCCGTCCTCGTGCCACAGCGTGGAGAGGAGCTTCACCGTCGCCATCATCGCATCGGGAACGGCGCCGCCGAACATGCCGGAGTGCGAGGCGTGGTCGAGGGTGCGCACCTTCATCGTGAAGCGCGCGTTGCCACGCAGCGACACCGTGAGGCCGGGGGTGACGGAGTCCCAGTTGCCGGAGTCGGCGACGACGATCGCGTCTGCCCGGAGAGCCTCCTTGTTGTCGGAGAGGAACTGGGCGAACGAGCGCGAGCCGTACTCCTCCTCACCCTCGATGAACAGGGCCACGCCGAGCTCCAAGTCGTCCCCGACGACCTCGGCGACAGCGCGGAGCGCGGCGATGTGCGCCATGATCCCCGCCTTGTCGTCGGCAGCACCGCGTCCGTAGAGGCGGCCGTCACGGACGGTCGGCTCGAACGGCGGTGTCTCCCACAGCGCGTCGTCTCCGGGAGGCTGCACGTCGTGGTGCGCGTAGAGGAGGATCGTCGGCTTGCCGTTCTTCGCGGCCCTGGTGGCGAGCACCGCCGGCTGCCCGACCTCGTCGGTGCCGGGGATCGCGGCGCGCAGCACCCGCACGTCGTCGAACACACCCGTGCCCGTGGCCAGAGCCGCGACGGCGGCAGCGCTGCGCTCGAGCTGGGTCTGGTCGAACGCCGGCCAGGCCATGCCGGGGATGCGCACGAGATCGCCCAGATCGCCCAGTGCGGCGGGGATGCCGGTGGCCGCGGCCTCGAGGACGGCGGAGTCGTGTGCGCCGGCCCGGCCGGATTCGTCGGGAAGTGCAGGAGAGGTCATGCGAGTAATCTTAAGGCGAACCACCCTGAACGAACCGAGGATCCTCGTGCCCAAGACCCCTGCCACCCCTTCGACGAACGACGACGCCCCCGAGACGCCCGCCGTCGGAAAGGGCCGCGCCACCCCGAGCCGCGCGGAGCAGGAGGCAGCCCGACGACGCCCCCTCGTCGCCAACACCAAGGAGGCCCGCGCCGCGGCCCGCGCCGAGCTCAACGAGCGACGCAACCGCGCACAGGCCGGACTGGCCGCCGGCGAGGAGAAGTACCTCCCTGCCCGCGACAAGGGCCCTCAGCGCCGCTGGGTGCGCGACTACGTGGACGCCGGATGGCACCCCGCCGAGTTCATCATGGGGATCATGGTGCTGGTCATCATCGCCTCGCTCCTCCCGCCGAACATCGGGATCGGCGGGTTCGCGCTCGCCTACTGGGCGTACCTGGTGATGATGGGTTACCTCGTGCTCGCCATCGGCGGCATGATCCTGCTCGGCATGCGGGTCAAGCGAAAGGTCGCAGCCAAGTTCGGCAAGGATCGCGTCGAGCGCGGTCTCGGCTGGTACGCGGCGATGCGTTCGCTCCAGATGCGCTTCATGCGCCTGCCCAAGCCGCAGGTCAAGCGCGGCGACTACCCCGCCTGATCCTGCACCGGACGTACCGGAGCCCCCTGCCCGATCGGGCAGGGGGCTCCGTCGTCGGACGGCGCCTCAGCGCCGCTTCAGTCCGCGGTTGATCTCGCGCCCCCAGAAGGGTCCGCGGTAGAGGAAGGCCGTGTAGCCCTGGACGAGGGTCGCGCCCGCCTCCAGTCGCTCCTGGACGTCGGCGGGCGTCTCCACTCCCCCGACGGCGATCACGCAGAAGTCCTCCGGCACGGCGGTGCGCACCAGGCGCAGGACCTCGAGCGACCTCTTCTTGAGCGGGGCGCCGGAGAGGCCGCCCGCTCCCGCCGCCTCGACGGCCGCCGCGTCGGTCAGCAGGCCCTCGCGGGAGATCGTGGTGTTGTGGGCGATGATGCCCGCGAGTCCCTCGTCGACCGCCAACCGCGCGATGGCGGTGATCTCGTCGTCGGGGAGATCGGGGGCGATCTTCACGAGCAGCGGGGTCGTCCCCGAAGCATCCCGCACGGCGCGCAGCAGGGGTGCGAGGGTCTCGACCGCCTGCAGTCCGCGCAGACCCGGTGTGTTCGGGGACGAGACGTTCACCGCGAGGTAGTCGGCCAGGGGCGCGAGCCTGGTGGCGGAGGCGACGTAGTCGGCGGTCGCGTCCTCGACGTCGACCACCCGGCTCTTGCCGATGTTGACGCCGATGACGGTGTCGGGCGCGCCGCGGCGCAGACGGGCGAGGCGGCGTGCCGCGGCATCCGCTCCCCTGTTGTTGAAGCCCATGCGGTTGATGACCGCGCGATCGGCGACGAGGCGCACCAACCGCGGCTTGGAGTTGCCGTCCTGAGGGATGGCGGTGATCGTACCGACCTCGACGTGCCCGAAGCCCAGGGCCGCGAGTCCGCGCACGCCGACCGCGTTCTTGTCGAAGCCCGCGGCGATGCCGAAGGGAGACGGGAAGGTCAGGCCGAGCGCCTCGACGCGGAGGGAGGGATCGGGCTTGGTCAGCGCACGGGTCGCCCACGAGAAGGGCGGAACGCCGAGGACGCGGATCACCGCCATGCCGGCGTGGTGGGCGAACTCGGGATCGAAGCGCGAGAGGACGGCGCGGAAGAGCAGCGGATACATCACTGCCAGCGTACCGGTCGCCGCGGTGCGGCCGGGTGCCGTCAGTCGGTTCGCACGGTCCGCTCGCGGTGGTCGGCGCGGAGGTCGCCGATCGCGCTCTCGAAGTCCTCGAGCGAGTCGAAGGCCTGGTAGACGCTCGCGAACCGCAGGTAGGCGACCTCGTCGAGTTCGCGGAGCGGCCCGAGGATCGCGAGCCCGATCTCGTTCGTGTCCAACTGCGACACCCCGGTCTGTCGTACCGCCTCCTCCACGCGCTGAGCGAGGATCGCGAGATCGGCCTCGGTGACAGGGCGCCCCTGGCACGCCTTGCGCACACCGGAGATCACCTTGTCGCGGCTGAAGGGCTCCATCACACCGGAACGCTTGATCACGTTCAGGCTGGCCGTCTCCGTGGTCGTGAATCGGCCTCCGCACTCCGGACACTGACGGCGTCGACGGATCGACAGACCGTCGTCGCTGGTGCGCGAGTCGATCACTCGGGAGTCGGAATGACGGCAGAAGGGGCAGTGCACCTGAGCATCCTACGCCGTGAAACGGGCCTCGATCGCCTCGCCGTGCGCCGGGAGCACCTCGGTGTTCGCCAGGGCGACAACTCCCTCCCGCACGGCGGCGAGGGCGTCGCGATCGTAGGAGATCACCTGCTGCGGACGCAGGAACGTGTACGCGCCGAGACCGGGGGCGTACCGAGCCTGCCCTCCGGTGGGCAGCACATGGTTGCTTCCGGCCATGTAGTCGCCCAGGCTCACGGGGGTCTGGTCGCCGACGAACACCGCGCCGGCGCTGGTGAAGGAGGCAGCGGCCTCCTCGGCGTCGGCGAGGTGCAGCTCGAGGTGCTCGGGGGCGTAGGCGTTGCTGAACGCGCACGCCTGCGCGCGGTCGTCGACGAGCACGATCGCCGACTGCGGGCCGGCGAGGGCCACCCCCACCCGCTCGGAGTGCCGCGTGCCGACCGAGAGCGCAGCCACCTCTTCCGACACTCGTTCGGCGAGGTCGGACGAGTCGGTGACGAGCACCGCGGATGCCTGCTCGTCGTGCTCGGCCTGGCTGATCAGGTCGGCGGCGACGAGTCGTGCGTCGGCGGTGGCGTCCGCCACCACCAGGATCTCGGTCGCACCCGCCTCGGAGTCCGTGCCGACCACTCCGGCCACGGCGCGTTTGGCCGAGGCGACGTAGTTGTTGCCGGGGCCGGACACCACGTCGACGGGGTCGAGCCCGAGGGTCGGGACACCGTGGGCGAAGGCGCCGATGGCTCCGGCGCCTCCGATGGCGTAGACCTCGGTGATGCCGAGCAGGCCGGCTGCGGCGAGGATCGTGGGGTGGATGCGTCCGTCCTGGTCCGCCTGCGGCGGGGAGGCCAGAGCGATCGCAGGGACACCGGCGACCTGTGCCGGCACCACGTTCATGATCACGCTGGAGGGATAGACCGCCTTGCCTCCGGGGATGTACACGCCGGCGCGCTGCACGGGCTGCCAGCGCTGGAGGATGCGGGCTCCCGGTCCGATCTCGGTCGTCTGCGGAGCGGGCACCTGAGCGGCAGAGGCGATCCGCACGCGGCGGATGGCCTCCTCGAGGGCGCTGCGCACGACCGGCGAGAGTACGTCGAGGGCCTCCGCGATGTGAGCGGCGGGCACGCGGATGACATGACCGCTCACCCGGTCGAATCGCTCGGCCTGCTCGCGCAGCGCCTGCTCTCCGCGCGACCGGACGTCGTCGACGATCCGGGCCGCAGTGTCGAGCGCCTCGGCGCGCGCCTGCGTGGCGCGCGGGACGGCGGCGAGCATGTCAGCCGGCGAGAGCTCGCGCCCCCGCAGATCGATGATGCGCACTGTCAACCCTTCGTGATGTCTGCGATGTCGTGGAGGTAGCCGATGCGGCCGTCGTCGTGGCGGACGACGTACGCCCCGCCGCGATCCTCGATCACGAGCGCCCAGGCGTTCGGACCGATGCGGAAGATCACGTCGCCGCGCTCGTCGTGCACGTCGCGGTCGGTCGGCGCAAGGATCCAGAACGGCTGCGCCGTCTCGGCGATCGTCTGATGCGCCCGCGTCCGCACGTCGTGCACGGAGACGGGCTCGTCGTCGACGGTGTCGTCCCCGACGGGCTCCGCGTCGAGGACTCCGGTGCCGGCAGCACCGTCGTCGGCGGTTCCTTCCTCAGCGGCTGCCTCGTCGATGACGGGAGCGGTCGCGGGCGCGATCAGCTCCTCGATGCTCGCCGTGTCAGACACGATGTCCTCACCACGCGATCGACGAGAGTAGTTCGGCATGTACTCCTCGTCGGCGGTGGTCTCCGAGGTACCGGTCCCTCCTCCGGAGGCATGCGCGGCGAGCGGCACCTGGGCGGCGAGATCGATGCGGGCGACCTCGTCTGTGGCCTGCTCCCCCGACAGCTCGACGTCGAGCGCCGGCACAGAGGCGACGGCGGGCGCCGGGTGAGCGATCGGTGCCTCCTCGGCGACGGACCCCTCGGCGGCTGCATCGGTCGCCTCGGAGACGGCGGGCGTCGTCTCCGGACGCTCCGTGCGAGGACGGGCGATGACGGGGCGGACCGGATTCGCGTTGCGATGGGCGAGAGTGACCAGTCGTCCGTGGAAGTCCTCGGCGAGCCCGGGGATCAGCGGTGCGAAGACGGTGAGCGTCACGAGAGCGAGGGCGAGCACCAACTGCACCCACGGCACCCAGACGACGGTGCCGAGACCGGTGGCCATCTCGACCGCGAGATACCCCCAGAGCTGCTGCGCCCACCACACGGCGGCGACCGAGGACGCGACGGATGCGAACTGATCGATCCCGAGGGAGCCGACGCGGCGGATGCCGTCGGGAGAGAACCTGCGGAGCACCACGAGGAAGACGGCGATCGTGGGGACCCCGACAGGGAGGATCCACGCGATGCCCTGCGACCAGATCGTGGACGACCAGCCCAGAGGGAAGAACGAGACGACGAACATCACGAGCCAGACGCCGACGATGAGCAGCTCCCTCAGCGTGAAGCCGAGGATGCCGTATTCGGGCGTCACCTCGTCGTCGTACAGCACGCCGTCGTCGTCGAACATCTCGTCGTCCGCGGTGGTCTCTGCGGTCTCGTCGACCGGCGCATCCGGAGTCGCGTCGACGGGGGCGTCGACGTCGCGGAGCGGGTGTTCCGTGCTCATGGAGGGGTCCTTTCGCCGGGGGTACGGCGGGTACGGGGGTCCGGGTCGCACCCAACGCGACCCGATACTACCCGGTGCGTCGGAGAGCGCGCTCAGGTTTCGGAGCTCGTGTCCTCGCGGGACGGACGACGATCGTGCCGCCTCGGGTCACCCCAGGCAGGACGGGCCGAGGAGCGATTTCAGGTCGCCGAACAGATCGGCCGAGACCTTGACCGGCATCGGCACCTCGAACACCTTCGCCGTGCCTCCGCGATGCACGCGGAGCACCACCTCGGTATCGCCGTTGTGCCGGCGGAGCACGTCAGCGAGGTCCATCATCACGCGCTCCGTCGCCCGCTGCTCGGCGAGCACGAGCGCCAGGGGTCCCGCGGCGTCGAAAGAGCCGACATCCGGGGCGAACGCGGACTGCGCATGCAGGTTGAGCCCGTCGTCGCGGCGAGACACTCGTCCACGGACCGCCAGGATCGAGTCCTGCTGCAGGATGTGCTGGAACTCGGTGTAGGTCTTGCCCATGAACATCACGGTCACCTCGCCGTTGAAGTCCTCGACGGTGATCATGCCGTAGGGATTCCCGCTGGCCTTGGCGACGCGGTGCTGCACGCTCGTGACGAGGCCTGCGACCGTGACCTGGTCGCCGTCCTGCAGGTCCTCGGAGTTGTTGAGGTCATGAATCGAGATCGAAGCGTGCTTCGCGAGCGGGACCTCGAGTCCGGCGAGAGGGTGGTCGGACACGTAGAGACCGAGCATCTCGCGCTCGAACGCGAGCTTGTCCTTCTTGACCCATTCCGGGCGTGCGGGCACCTTCGCCGGCGCCGCCTCCTCCATGCCGTCGTAGAGGCTGTCGAAGTCGAACCCGATGGCCCCCTGGGCCTCGTTGCGCTTGCGGTCGACCGCGGCCTCGACCGCGTCCTCGTGCACCTCGAGCAACGCGCGACGGGTGTCGCCCATGGAGTCGAAGGCGCCGGCTTTGATGAGCGACTCCACCGTGCGCTTGTTGGCGACGTGCAGCGGCACCTTGTCGAGGAAGTGGTGGAACGAGGTGAAGCGCTCGGCCTTGCGGGCCTGGACGATCCCGTCGACGACGTTGCTGCCGACGTTGCGCACCGCACCGAGACCGAAGCGGATGTCGTCGCCGACGGCGGCGAAGAAGTTGATGGACTCCGACACGTCCGGCGGCAGCACCTTGATGCCCATGCGCCGGCACTCGTTGAGGTACAGCGCCATCTTGTCCTTGGAGTCGCCGACGCTGGTGAGCAGCGCGGCCATGTACTCGGCGGGATAGTGGGCTTTGAGATAGGCGGTCCAGTACGAAACGACGCCGTAGGCCGCGGAGTGGGCTTTGTTGAAGGCGTAGTCGGAGAACGGGAGCAGGATCTCCCACAGCGCGTTGACGGCGGCATCCGAGTAGCCGTTGGCGTGCATGCCCGCCTGGAACCCCTCGAACTGCTTGTCCAGCTCGGACTTCTTCTTCTTGCCCATCGCGCGCCGGAGGATGTCGGCCTGACCGAGGGAGAAGCCGGCGACCCGCTGCGCGATGGCCATGACCTGCTCCTGGTAGATGATCAGGCCGTAGGACTCCTCCAGGATGTCGGCCAGCGACTCGGTGAACTCCGGGTGGATCGGGGTGATCGGCTGCTGTCCGTTCTTGCGCAGCGCGTAGTTGGTGTGCGAGTTCGCGCCCATCGGACCGGGGCGGTACAGGGCGATGAGAGCCGAGATGTCGCCGAAGTTGTCGGGCTTCATCAACCGCATGAGCGCGCGCATCGGCCCGCCGTCGAGCTGGAAGACCCCCAGCGAGTCCCCTCGCGCGAGCAGGTCGTAGGCGGCCTGATCGTCGAGCGCGAGGTGCTCGAGGTCGAGCTCCTCCCCCCGGTTCAGCCGGATGTTGTCGAGCGCGTCGGAGATGATCGTGAGGTTGCGGAGCCCCAGGAAGTCCATCTTGATGAGGCCGAGCGTCTCGCACGACGGGTAGTCGAACTGCGTGACGATCTGGCCGTCCTGCTCGCGGCGCATGATCGGGATGATGTCGAGCAGCGGCTCGGACGACATGATGACACCGGCGGCGTGCACGCCCCACTGGCGCTTCAGGCCCTCGAGGCCGAGTGCCCGGTCGAAGACCGTCTTGGCCTCGGGATCGGTCTCGATGAGCGCCCGGAACTCGCTCGCCTCCTTGTAGCGCGGGTGCGCGGAGTCGAACATGCCGTCGAGGGGCATGTCCTTACCCATCACGGGCGGCGGCATGGCCTTGGTCAGGCGCTCGCCCATACTGAACGGGAACCCGAGCACGCGCCCGGCGTCCTTCAGCGCCTGCTTCGACTTGATGGTGCCGTAGGTGACGATCTGCGCGACGCGCTCGGAACCGTACTTCTCGGTGACGTAGTCGATCACCTCGGAGCGGCGGCGGTCGTCGAAGTCGACGTCGAAGTCGGGCATGGAGACGCGGTCGGGGTTGAGGAAGCGCTCGAAGATGAGTCCGTGCTCGAGCGGGTCGAGGTCGGTGATCTTCATGGCGTAGGCGACCATGGAGCCGGCGCCGGAACCGCGGCCGGGACCGACGCGGATGCCGTTGTCCTTCGCCCAGTTGATGAAGTCGGCGACGACGAGGAAGTAGCCGGGGAAGCCCATCTGCAGGATGATGCCGGTCTCGTACTCGGCCTGCTTGCGCACCTTGTCGGGGATGCCGTTCGGGTAGCGGTAGTGCAGCCCCTTCTCGACCTCCTTGATGAGCCAGCTGTCCTCCGTCTCGCCCGGAGGGCAGGGGAAGCGCGGCATGTAGTTCGCCGAGGTGTTGAACTCCACCTCGCAGCGCTCCGCGATCAGTAGCGTGTTGTCGCACGCCTCCGGGTGGTCCCGGAACATCTGCCGCATCTCGGCCGCCGTCTTGATGTAGTAGCCGTCGCCGTCGAACTTGAAACGATTGGGGTCGTCGAGCGTGGAGCCGGACTGCACGCACAGCAGCGCCGCGTGCGCGTCTGCTTCGTGCTGGTGCGTGTAGTGCGAGTCGTTGGTGGCCACGAGCGGGATGCCGAGGTCTTTCGCGAGCCGCAGCAGGTCGGTCATCACCCTGCGCTCGATCGACAGGCCGTGGTCCATGATCTCGGCGAAGTAGTTCTCTTTGCCGAAGATGTCCTGGAACTCCGCCGCCGCCGCGCGCGCCGCGTCGTACTGGCCGAGGCGCAACCGCGTCTGCACCTCTCCCGAGGGGCATCCGGTCGTCGCGATGAGGCCCTTGCCGTAGGTCTGCAGCAGCTCGCGGTCCATACGCGGCTTGAAGTAGTAGCCCTCCATGCTCGACAGCGAGCTCAGGCGGAAGAGGTTGTGCATGCCCTGGGTGCTCTGGCTCCACATGGTCATGTGGGTGTAGGCGCCGGAGCCGGAGACGTCGTCGCTCTTCTGGTCGGGCGAGCCCCACTGCACGCGGGTCTTGTCGCTGCGGTGCGTGCCGGGGGTGACGTAGGCCTCCAGGCCCACGATCGGCTTGACTCCGGCGGCCTGGGCCGCGCGGTAGAACTCGAAGGCCGCGAACGTGTTGCCGTGGTCGGTCACGGCGATGGCGGGCATGCCGTACTCGGCCGCCGCCTGGGTCATCGCGCCGATCTTCGCCGCACCGTCCAGCATGGAGTATTCGCTGTGGACATGCAGGTGCACGAAGGAGTCGGAAGCCATGCATCGAGTCTACGGTCGGCATCCGACATCGGGTGCCGACGGCAACGCGTCGCAGCAGCGACCTCGGAGGCCTCGTGGATGTCCGGCTCCGGACGGTTTCTCCGAGGCCGTCGGATCAGCGCAGATCGAGGCGCATGAGCACCCGGGGGAAGCCATCGAGCACGGAGCCCGTTTCGGCCGCCTTCCGGAATCCCGCCGACTCGAAGAGCGCGCGGGTGCCGACATAGGCCATCGTCAGATCCACCCTCCCGCCTGCGTTGTCGACCGGGTACCCCTCGATCGCGGGCGCTCCCCGCTCCCGCGCGTAGGAGACCGCGCCCTCGATCAGGGCATGCGACACCCCCTGCTTGCGGAACCCCGGGCGCACGCGGAAGCACCACAGCGACCACACGTCGAGATCGTCGATGTGCGGGATCAACCTGTTGCGGGCGAAGCTCGTGTCGCGTCTCGGATGCAGGGCAGCCCACCCCACCGGCTCGCCGTCGAGATAGGCGATCACCCCGGGTGGTGGATCCTGATGGCACAGATCTCGCACCCTGTCGGCCCTCGCCTGCCCTCGCAGAGAGACGTTCTCCTTGTTGCCGATGCGGTAGCTCAGGCAGAAGCACACGTTCGACGTCGGCTTCTTCGGTCCCACCAGCGTCGCGACGTCGTCGAACACCGTCGCGGGACGCACCTCGATGCTCATGCGCCCAGTCTGGCGTGAACCGCCGACATCCCGCTCAGTCCGTCTCCACGATGCGCTGATCCGTGTTCGTGTAGGTGATCGAGTCCGCGATCGTCCCGACCAGCCCCATCGTCACATCGAGCAACCCCGGCTCGACGTCGGTCAGCGGCGGGGGCGTGTCGGTGCCGATCGTCAGCGGGGCACCGCCCATCGACGACGCCGACACCGATCCGATGTACACCGCCACGTGGCCGCGCAGCGACATCGTGTCCGCCTCGGTGACCAGGCCCGGCCCTCCGTGGGGACGGACGGTGAGCGAGAATCCCGAGATCGTGATCGAGTCCGCCGTGATCTTGAGCGCGCGCACGCTCCCTCCGCCGACCGTCGGCACGCTCACGATCGAGATGCCGGAGAGGCCGGTGAACGAGAGGGACCTCGACCCCATGGACGCGGGAGTGCCGGTGAAGACCGGCGCATCCGCGTCCACGGGGGCCGGTGCGGGGGCTACCGGCTCCGGAGCGGTCGACGGGTCGGCGGGCGCCGCCGGGTCGATCGGCGTCGACGGATCGATGGGGAGCACGGGCACCGTGGGGATGCCGGGTGCGGTGGGGGTCGGCGAGGGCGACGGGCTCGGGCAGTAGAGGATCGGGATGCAGAAGCCGGTGTCTCTGGCGTTCGGCGCGGCAGCGGCGCCCAGGGTCAGCGGAGTCACGGCCAGCATGAGGGCGACCGCTGCGGCGAGGGCGGGACGGCGCATCACGCCGACGTCACCTCACCCGTGCCGGCCTCCCCTTCGGGCTCCGGCGGCGCGACGGCCGCGACCTTCGGCCCCATCCAGGCGACGACGAGGATGCCGCCGACGGTGGAGAGCAGCATCCCGATGAGGAACCCTCCGAGGTTGACGCCGATGAGCGAGTAGATCGACACCACGAGCGCGATGATGCCGTAGAAGATGTGGTGCGCCGGCATCGTGATCGCCAGTACGCCGAGCACGAGCAGCATCACCGGGATCACGGTCGCCTGCAGCCCCTCGATGCCGAGCTGGACGTGCAGGCGTCCGATGTCGAGCTGCCCGGAGAAGAACATCTCGACCCCGCCGACGGCCACGAGCACGCCGCCGATGAAGGGGCGCCGTCGACGCCAGGCGCGGAACCCGCCCGACGGCTCGGCCGCTCCGACGATCCCGGTCTCGGTCTCCTCCGACTCGGTCACGGCACGCGCTCCGTTCAGAAGCATCCCTGCGAGCCGTCCGTGAGCTCGAGCGACATCCCGGTCAGGGTGAACACGGACGCCTGCGTGCTCCACGCCGTCTGCTGGAGGTTCGTGATGGAGATGGTGTCGGAGTCCTGTGCGAAGTCCCCCGCGCTGCCCTTGGCGTCGGTCTTGACGGTGGACGCGTCGACGCCGATGCGGATCGCCCCGAAAGACGCGTCGCCCTTGAGCCCCGTCATACCGATCTGCAGGTCGCTCGCCGTGGCGGGCTTGCCGTCGCCGCCGGCCTTGATGAGCACGCCGACCGTGCCCAGCGGCGTCTCGGTGATCACCGCCTGGCAGAGGTCTGCGAGCGTCGCGCTCTTGATGTTCGCGATGGCGACGGTGTGCTCGACGCCCTCCGAGTCGGTGGCGACGCCGGCGTACTGGGAGAAGCCCGTCCCCTCCAAGGAGCTCGCGCCGATCTGGAACTGGCTGCCGGACACGGCGAACGACACGGGCACGGCCCCCTGGGCGACGCCGCCGAGCAGGGCGGCGGCGACGATGCCGACGGGAACCGCGACGAGGGTGATGCGACCGGCGTGCGACGCCGTGATCGTGGACAGCTTCGGGAACTTCATCGATCCTCCTCCTCGCGCGAACGTCATCGATCGCGCGACATGTCGATACTATGCGCAATTGACTCAGAGTCAACACCTGCCGCGGATAGGCTTCAGACATGCCCCCGGAGCCGCGATCCCGACTCAGCCCCGCAGAGCGGCGTGCCCAGCTCGTCGCCATCGGCGTGCGATTCCTCGCGGAGCACCCCCTCGACGAGCTCACGATCGACGAGCTCGCCCAGCGCGCCGGAGTGTCGAAGGCACTGGTCTTCCACTACTTCGACAGCAGGCAGGGGGTGGAGAGGGCGATCGTCACCACGGCCCGTGACAGCCTGTTGCAGGCCACGGAACCCGTCTCCGAGCTCCCGCCGCGCGAGCGCATTCGCGACACCCTGCTGCGCATCGCCGGCTTCGTGCGCGAGCACAGCGGCACGTTCTCCTCCCTGGTCCGCGGCGTGGCCAGCGGCGATCCCGCCGTGCGCGCCATCGTCGACGAGTCGCGCGAGCTGAACGCGCAGCGGCTGCGCGACGCCTTCGCCGAGCTGGGTGTGGTGGACACCCCCGCGCTGCGCGTGGCGCTGCGCGCCTGGGTGTCATTCACCGAGGAGACCCTGCTCGAGCTGATCGTCGACCGCAGGGTCGAGGACCACGCCGTGGTGGACTTCCTCGAGCTCACGCTCGACGGAGTCGTCGAGGCCGCTGGGCGCGCCCGCTTCTAGCCCTCGGACTCGCCGCGGAGCACGTCGAGGGCGTGCCGGAAATCGGCGGGGTACGGCGACTCGAACTGCACCCACTCCCCCGTCACCGGGTGGGAGAAGGCCAACCGGTGTGCGTGGAGCCACTGCCGTGTCAGCCCGAGTCGCGCGGACAGCGTCGGGTCGGCGCCGTACAGCGGGTCGCCGACGCAGGGATGACGATGAGCGGCCATGTGCACGCGGATCTGGTGGGTGCGCCCCGTCTCCAGGTGGATCTCGAGAAGCGAGGCCCCGGGGAACGCCTCGAGGGTCTCGTAGTGGGTCACCGAGGGCTTTCCGTCGGGGATGACGGCGAACTTCCACGAGTGGTTCGGATGCCGCCCGATCGGCGCGTCGATCGTGCCGGCGAGCGGGTCGGGATGCCCCTGCACCACCGCGTGGTAGATCTTCTCGACCGTGCGCTCTTTGAACGCACGCTTGAGCGCGGTGTACGCCGCCTCCGTCTTGGCCACCACCATGAGCCCGCTGGTGCCGACGTCGAGGCGGTGCACCACTCCCTGGCGCTCCGGGGCGCCGCTGGTCGCCACCCGGAACCCCGCCGCAGCGAGGGCTCCGACGACCGTCGGCCCGTCCCAGCCGAGGGAGGGATGCGCGGCGACGCCGGTCGGCTTGTCCACGACGACGATGTCCTCGTCGTCGTACACGATGCCCAGCTCGGGAACCGCGACGGGGATGATCCGCGGCTCCTCCTTCGGACGCCACTCCACGTCGAGCCACCCGCCGCCGCGGAGGCGATCGGACTTGTCGAGGGTCACCCCGTCGAGGCGCACTCCACCGGCCGCTGCGACATCGGCGGCGAAGGTACGGGAGAACCCCAGCATCTTCGCCAGAGCCGCGTCCACACGTACGCCGTCCAGGCCGTCCGGCACCGGCAGAGACCGCGACTCCACCCTCACCGCTCCTCGGCGGCCGGACGCGGGGTCGCCGCGGCGTCGTCGGCGGACCCGGCGTCCGCCGCACCCTCGTCTTCGGCGATCGCCGCCGCCTCCGCCTCGGCGTCGGTCTCCACCGGAGCGTGATCGCGCTCCCGGGTGCCGTCGAACCGCAGCCCGAAGACGACCAGCAGGGCGACGGAGATCATGCCCGTGACGATGAAGATGTCGGCCACGTTGAAGATCGCGGGGATCATCCACGGCATCGAGATCATGTCGACGACGTGTCCGACGCCGAAGCCCGGCTCACGGAACAGTCGGTCACCCAGGTTGCCCAGCACGCCGCCGAGCAGGCAGCCGAGGACGACGGCCCACAGGCGCGAGCGCAGTCCGAAGGCCTTCCAGACGATCACGACGGCGACCACGGACAGTGCGATCGTGAAGATCCAGGTCACCTCGGAGCCGAGGGAGAAGGCCGCACCGGAGTTGCGGACGAAGTACAGCTGGAGGAACTCCCCCAGCACCGGCACCGGCGTCTGGAGCGGGAGGTTCTCGACGGTGAGGTACTTCACAAACTGATCGGCGGCCAGTACGAGAATCGCGAGGATCGCGACGATCGCACCGGCCGCCGACCGACGAAGGGGACGGCGTCCTGACAAGAGGGCGCCTTACAGGCCGATCGCGGAGACCGGGGTGGAGTCCGTCGACGCCGACTTCTCGTCGAGGTCGCGGAGCTGGCCCTCGATGTAGCCGCGCAGCTGGGAGCGGTAGTCGCGCTCGAAGTTACGGAGCTCGGTGATGCGGGCCTCGAGCGTGTTGCGCTCGCGCTCCAGACGTGCGGTCTCCTCGCGCTGCTTGGCCTCGGCCTCGGTGCGGATGCGGTTGACCTCGGTCTCGGCGTCGGCGATGAGCTGGTTGCGCTTCGCCTCACCCTCGGCGACGTGCTCGTCGTGCAGGCGCTGCGCGAGCTCGATGATGCCTGCAGTGGCCGTGGCGGAGCCGGAGGGAGCGGGCTCGGCGGCGGCGACGGGCTCAGCGACCGGCGCGGGCACCTCGGCGACGGGGGCCGCCGCGACCGGAGCGGATGCTCCGGACTCGAACGCGGCCAGCTTGGCCTTGAGCTCGACGTTCTCCTCGAGAGCCTTGCGCCACTCGATGACGATCTCGTCGAGGAAGTCGTCCACCTCGTCCGGGTCGAAGCCGTCCTTGAAGCGGACGTGCTGGAACTGCTTGGTGACGACGTCATCCGGGGTAAGTGCCATGGTGGCTCCTTCGATGAGTTCGGTTGCCAGTTTCGATGAATGGCGTGGTCGTGATGTGGCGCGTACCCGGGGCGCGCACCTGGGAGCCAAGCATAGCCCCCGCATCTGTCAGCCGCGATGCCGCGACACCCAGGCGCCGGGAACTCGCGGATCGCTCAGATGAAGAGCCGCACGATGTTCATGAGGATCAGCACGACCAGGACCGTCAGCGTGAAGCCGAAGTCCAGGGAGATCGTGCCGATGCGCAGCGGCGGGATGAGCCGCCGGAAGAACCGGACCGGCGGATCGGTGATCGTGTACGCGATCTCGGCCGCGACGAGGCCGGGGCCCTTCGGCCGCCACTCCCTGTTGAACAGGGGGATGTAGTCGAGGATCAGACGTGCGAAGAGCACCAGCAGATACAGCAGCAGCGCCAGGTGGACGATGCTGGCGATGACGGAGACAAGCCCCACGGGTTACGACTGGTCGAAGCCCGCAGACTCGGCGTCTGCGTGTGCGATCCCCCCGTGGCCCGACACCGCGATGTTCTCCGGCGACAGCAGGAAGACCTTCGAGGTGACACGCTCGATCCGACCGTAGAGGCCGAGGGAGAGTCCGCTCGCGAAGTCGATCAGACGACGTGCGTCCGCATCGCTCATCTGCGACAGGTTGATGATGACCGGCACGCCCTCGCGGAAGCTCTCAGCGATCAGCTGAGCGTCGCGGTACTGCTTCGGGTGCACGGTGAGGATCTCGTTCACTGCCCCTCCTGCGGGCTGACGCACGGCGACCGGACGGCGCAGCGGCGTGACCGGAGCAGGGGCCTGCTCTTCGCGGTCGCGATCGCGGTCCCGCTCACGCTGCGAGCGCGCGGGGGCCTGCGTCTCTTCTTCGAAGACCTCTTCCTCGTCGGCGAGGCCGAGATACACCATGGTCTTCTTCAGCGGGTTACCCATCGTGTCCTCCGGTTCGAACGATTCGGGCTGGTCTTGTCACAGGTTAACCCCGGTCAGGCCGGGGTCCGGTGATTGCGGAACCGATCCGCAGGTGTGTCGCACCCGCCGCGATCGCCTCGGCGAAGTCGCCGGTCATGCCGGCCGACATCCAGGTGGCGGACGGGTCGACCGCACGGACGCGTGCGGCGACGTCGTGCAGCCGCGCGAACGCCGATGCGGGCTCCTCGTCCAGAGGGGCGACGGCCATGACGCCGCGCAGTCGCAGCGACGGCAACCCCATCACGTGCTCGGCGAGAGCCCCCGCGTCCGCAGGAGCCACCCCTCCCCGGCCGGGGTCGGCGGTGAGGTTGACCTGCACGAGGACGTCGAGGATGCCGTCGTCCTCGGCTGCGCGGTGCAGCGCGTCGGCGAGCCTGTCGCGGTCGACGGAGTGCACCGCATCCGCGCTGCGACGGATGGCCGCCGCCTTGTTGGTCTGCGCCTGGCCGATGAAGTGCCAACGGAGATCGGCGAGGTCGGCGAGCTCGGCAGCCTTCGCGCTGAGCTCCTGCTGACGGTTCTCGCCGACCTCGCGCACACCGAGGGCGTGCAGATCGCGGACGAGCGACGCCGGGTGGAACTTGGTGACGACGATGCGGGTGATCTCCCCCGGATCACGACCTGCGAGCCGCGCGGCGTCGGCGATCCGCTCGTCGATCGCCGACAGCCGTGCAGCCAGATCGCTCACTTCAGGAATTCGGGGATGTCGATGTCGTCGTCGGCGAACGCCGGCTCGATGCTCGTGGTCACGCGCTGTGCGGGCTCCGACTCCGTGCTCTCCGAGGCCGCGGGGACCTCGGCCTCGTCGGAGAGGGCGACCTCCGGCAGGGTGGTGGCCGCCGGACGCGACACGACCATGGGGTCGAGCCGCAGCGAGGGCTCGCCGCCGTCGAACCCTGCCGCGATCACCGTCACGCGGACCTCGTCGCCGAGGGTGTCGTCGATGACCGTTCCGAAGATGATGTTCGCCTCGGGGTGCGCGGCCTCCTTGACGAGGTCGGCCGCGTCGTGGATCTCGAAGATGCCGAGGTTCGAACCACCCTGGATCGACAGGAGCACGCCGTGCGCCCCCTCGATCGACGCCTCGAGCAGCGGCGACTCGACCGCGAGCTCCGCGGCCTTGATCGCGCGGTCGGCGCCGCGCGCCGAGCCGATGCCCATGAGCGCGGAACCCGCACCCTGCATGACCGACTTGACGTCGGCGAAGTCGAGGTTGATGAGACCGGGGGTCGTGATCAGGTCGGTGATGCCCTGCACACCGGCGAGGAGCACCTGGTCGGCCGTGGCGAAGGCCTCGATCATCGAGATGCCGCGATCGCTGATCTCGAGGAGACGGTCGTTCGGCACCACGATGAGGGTGTCGACCTCTTCCTTGAGCTTCGCGACGCCGGCCTCGGCCTGGCTCTGGCGACGACGCCCCTCGAAGGAGAACGGCTTGGTCACCACGCCGATGGTCAGCGCGCCGATGGACTTGGCGATGCGCGCGACGACCGGCGCACCGCCGGTACCCGTCCCGCCGCCCTCGCCGGCCGTGACGAAGACCATGTCCGCGCCGGTGAGCGCCTGCTCGATCTCCTCCGCGTGGTCCTCAGCCGCACGCCTGCCGACCTCGGGGTCGGCTCCGGCGCCGAGGCCGCGGGTGAGCTCGCGGCCGACGTCGAGCTTGACGTCGGCGTCGCTCATGAGCAGCGCCTGCGCATCGGTGTTGACGGCGATGAACTCGACTCCGCGGAGCCCGAGATCGATCATGCGGTTCACGGCGTTGACGCCGCCACCGCCGACGCCGACGACCTTGATCACGGCGAGGTAGTTCTGGTTCTGGCTCATTGCCGGCCTCCGAGGATTCGAGCCTGTCGATGTGGAAGAGATTCCGGGAATGTGAACCTTAAACCTCAACTAGAGGTGTAAAGTATTTCCTGGTATCGGTTTCTCTTGTTCGAAGGTAAGCGTCGCGCCGTCCTGCGCGCGCAGCCACGCGGGCGTGTCGCCTGTTTGCCGACCCGAACCGTCATCCGATCACCGCGACACGCGCGGATGTGACGTCGATCGTCTTCGCGGAGGGATTCACCGCGATCGCCCTGGCGAGGATCACGCCCTTCTTCGCGGAGTGGTCGGAGCTGCCCCACACCACCGTGAGGCCCGAGTTCAACGTGAGGGTCACATCGTCGGCCGTGCCGGCGCGCACACCGGTCACCGCGGCGCGGACATCGGCCGGGAGCGAGCGGATGACGAGGCCTGCGCTCTCGAAGGCCGAGGACGCCGTGCCTCCGGTGATGTCGAGCAAAGGCTGACCGGCCGGCTGATCGGTGGTCGTCGCGAGCACCACCCCCGCGGCGTCGACGAGGTTGTAGCCGGCGTCGGAGCGGATCACGCCGACGGGCGTGCGCTCCACGATGCGCACCGTCAGGTCGTGCGGGGGCTTCGCCTCCAGCGCATAGGTCTCGATGAGCGGGAATGCCAGCAGCGCGGCCTTCACCTCGCTGCTGTCGACCAGGGCCAGCGGCGTGCCGAGCTGGTCGCCGAGGGCCGCCTCCACCGTCGCGGGGTCCAGCGTCGTCGCACCCACCACCGTGATCTTCTCCACCGCGAACAGAGGGCTGTAGGCCGCGAGCACGCTCCCCCCGATCAGCAGGACGACGGCGCCCAACGCGCTCAGCCAGACGATGCGGCGACGGCGCGACCGCTGAGTGAACCGGCGGATCTCCGCGCGCAGCGCCTTGCGCCGCGCGCGCGCCGCACGCCAGACGTCCCGGGTGGAGGTGGGCTGCTCCGTCTCGAGCGGGTCGTCGACGGGCGGTCGGCCACGGTCGTCGATCTCGCTGACGACGGCGTCGGCCTGCCCGCTCCCCTCGCGACGGCGCGACGGCGAGCGGCGCGATCCCGTC
The DNA here is from genome assembly GCA_040395495.1 of Microbacterium hydrocarbonoxydans. GTDB lineage: Bacteria > Actinomycetota > Actinomycetes > Actinomycetales > Microbacteriaceae > Microbacterium > Microbacterium hydrocarbonoxydans_D. The sequence goes on from JBEBQG010000004.1 coordinate 182,137, forward strand.
TCCTCGACGGCGCTCTCCCGGCCGGCCGGGAGCGGGGCGGGCCGGCGCATCGGTCAGCCCTCGGTGGTGCCGCGCAGCGACTCGAGCACCTGCGGGATGATCTGGTAGACGTTGCCGCAGCCGAGGGTGATCACGTAGTCCCCCTCGCGGGCGATGCTGGCGGTGTAGTCCGCCGCGTCCTGCCAGTCGGCCACGTAGTGCACGCGGGCCTGGTCGGTGAACGCCCCGCTCACGAGCTCGCCGGTCACGCCGGGCACCGGATCCTCGCGAGCGCCGTAGACGTCGAGCATCACGGTGTGATCCGCGAGTTCTTCGAGCACGTCGGCGAACTCCTGGTACATGTGCTGCGTGCGCGAATAGGTGTGCGGCTGCTGGATCGCGATGAGGCGGCCGGAGCCGACGATCGAGCGCATCGCCTCGAGGGCGGCCCTGACCTCGGTGGGGTGATGCGAGTAGTCGTCGTAGACGGTGACGCCGCGCTCGACCCCGTGCTGCTCCAGACGGCGGACGGTTCCGGCGAAGCCCTCCACCGCGCGCACGGACTGCTCGAGACCGAACCCGAGGGACATCAGGACGGCGACCGCGCCCGCGGCGTTGATGGCGTTGTGCAGGCCGGGGACGGCCAGCCGCAGACGGGCGCTCTCGTCGCCCCTGCGGATCGTCGCGGACACCCCCGCCGCGGCGTCGACGTCGGTGACCCGCACGTCGGCGTCCTCCGCCTGGCCGAACGTGATCACGTTCGGGTGCGACATGCCCGCGAGGACGCGCAGCGCCCCCGGGTCGTCGCTGGAGATCACGACGGCCTCCGTCGCGGCGTCCGCGAAGCGCACGAACGCGTCGTGGAACGCCTCGTCGGAGCCGTAGTGGTCGAGGTGGTCGGGGTCGACGTTGGTGATCAGCGCCACCGCGGTGTCGTAGAGGAGGAAGGTCCCGTCGGACTCGTCGGCCTCGATCACGAACAGCTCGCCCGTGCCCGTGGAGCTGGACACGCCGAGCTGTTCGATGACTCCGCCGTTGACGAAGTTCGGATCGGCGCCGAGGGCCTGCAGAGCCGTGACGATCATCCCCGTCGAGGTGGTCTTGCCGTGCGCCCCGGCCACCGAGACGAGCCGCCGGGAGCCGATCAGCCAGTGCAGGGCCTGGGAGCGGTGGATGACGTGCAGCCCGCGCTCCTTGGCGAGCAGGAACTCCGGGTTCTCCGGCCAGATGGCTCCGGTGTGCACCACCGTGTCCGCGTCGCCGAGGTGGGAAGCGTCGTGGCCGACGTGCACCGTCGCTCCCGCCGCCGCGAGGGCGCGGAGGTTGTCGCTGTCGGCGCGGTCGGAGCCGGACACGCGGATGCCGGCGTCGAGGAACATCCGGGCGAGGCCGCTCATACCCGAGCCTCCGATGCCGATGAAGTGCGCGGCGGAGATGTGCTCGGGGATCGGGAGGGAGAGGTCGGGTCTGATCATGTCTTCCTCAGTCTACGTTTCGTCTCGCCTGTCCGGATCGCACCGTCAGCGCCCCGACGCCGTCGAGCCCAGGGCGCGGTCCACCAGCGCGATGACGTTGTCGGTGCCGCTGCGGGTGCCGACGCGTTCGGCTGCCGCGCGCATGCGCGCCAGCCGCTCGGGATCGTTCAGGAGCGGAACGACGATGCGGCGCACGGCCTCTCCGTCGAAGGTCGCATCGTCGAGCAGCTCGGCTGCGCCCGCGGTCACGGCGGAGCCCGCGTTGAGCCGCTGCTCGCCGTTGCCCACCGAATAGGGCACGTACAGGGCGGGGATGCCGAGGGCGCTGATCTCGCTGACCGTCGCGGCTCCCGAGCGGGAGACGATGAGGTCGGCCAGCGCGAAGGCGAGGTCCATGCGGTCGACATACCGCCGGAGCGCGTACCCGGGCGCTCCGGGGTCGGCGAGGTCGCTGCGCTCCCCCGTCACGTGCAGCAGCTGCCACCCCGCGGCGAGCACGTCGCCCCAGGACGAGCCGAAGGCGTCATTGAGGCGCTGCGCCCCGAGGGAGCCTCCGAACACGAGGAGGACGGGACGTGCGGCGTCGAGACCGAAGTATTCGGCGGCCTCGCCCCTGGCCGCGGCCCGGTCGAGATCCACGACCTCCTGACGCAGCGGCATCCCGACCGCTTCGCTCCCCCGCAGGGGCGTGCCCTCGAAGGCCACCCCGGTCGCCGCTGCGCGTCGAGCGCCCAGCACGTTCGCGAGCCCCGGCTTGGCGTTCGCCTCGTGCACGACGAACGGAACACGTTCCCTGCGGGCCGCGACGTAGGCCGGAGCGGCGGCGTAGCCTCCGAAGCCCACCACCACGTCCACGCCGTGCGCCCGGATGTGCGCGCGCACCTGGGCGACCGCCCGGCGGAAGCGGGCGGGGAAGGCGAGGGCCTGTCCGTTCGGGCGACGCGGGAACGGGACCTTGTCCACGATGAGGAGCTCATAGCCGCGTGCGGGCACGAGACGGGACTCGAGCCCCTCCGCCGTGCCGAGCACCAGCACCGAGGCGTCGGCGTCGCGCGCGCGCAGGCCGTCGGCCACGGCGAGCAGAGGGTTGACATGGCCGGCGGTTCCTCCGCCGGCGAGCAGGTAGGTGGTCACCGTGTGACCTTACCCCGCCCTGCCGACGCCGTCCGTCCGGCCGATGCGCTCCGCCCCGCTGACGCACCCCGTGCTGCGGCGCCCTCGTCGGCCGCGGGGATCGTGCGGGCGAAGGAGAGCAGCACGCCGCATGCGGCGAGCACGGCGAGGAGCGCCGTCCCTCCCTGCGACATGAACGGCAGCGGCACGCCCATGACGGGGAAGACGCCGATCACGACGCCGATGTTGAGGACGGCCTGACCGACGATCCAGACGGTGATCCCACCGGCCGCGACGCGGACGAACGGATCGTTCGTCTTGCGGATCACGTGGAAGGCCCCGACCGTGAACAGGACGAGGAGGGCGAGCACGACGAGGCAGCCGATCAGCCCCAGCTCCTCGCCGACGATCGCGAAGATGAAGTCGTTGCCGGCCGCGGGGAGCCAGCCGTACTTCTCCTGCGAGTTGCCGAGGCCCACCCCGAAGATGCCCCCGGAGGCCATGCCCCAGATGCCGTGGATGGACTGGTAGCAGTCGCCCTCGTAGTTCGCCGTGGTCACCGTGTCGCACGTCGCGGTGATGCGGCGCATGCGATCGGGGCTCATGACGGCCAAGGCGATGACGGCCACGATGCCGAGCAGCACCGGGATGATGAACAGCCGGAGCTTGACCCCGGAGAAGAACAGGCAGCCGAGCAACACCATCACGAGCACCATGGCGGTGCCGAGGTCCTTGCCGGCCAGCACCGTCCCGATGGCGAGAGCGCTCACCGGGACGACGGGGATGAAGACCTGGTGCCACGTGCTGAGCATCGTCTGCTTGCGCAGCAGCACATAGGCGATCCAGATGGCCAGGGACAGCTTGATGAACTCGGACGGCTGCAGGGTGAAGGAGCCGATGCCGATCCAGTTGCGGTTGCCGCCGTCCTCCACGCCGAGCGGAGTGAACACGAGCAGCTGGAGCGCGACGGAGGCGAACAGCAGGGGCCACGCGAGCTTCTTCAGGGTCCCGACCGGCAGACGGGAGATCAGGAACATGATCGGCACGCCGAGCACGGCGAAGATCCCCTGGCGCAGGGCGCCGCCCATCGGGTTCTCCCCGTTGGCGACCGCCGTCGCACTGGTGGCGGACAGCACCATCACGATGCCGAAGATCGTCAGCAGCAGCGCCGCGGACGCGATCATCAGGAACTCGCTGGACACCGGGGTGAACCGCCGTCCGAGCGACACGCGGGCTGCGAGCCCTCCTGAGCCGCCGCGGCCGGTCTCAGAGCGCGGGGTGCGGGCCACCTGCGTCATCGGCGCTCCCCCGGTCGATCCAGTCCCGCACCGCTTCGGCGAAGCGGTGGCCGCGATCCGCGTAGCTGGAGAACTGATCGAAGGACGCGGCCGCCGGGGCCAGCAGAACCGTGCCCTCGTCACCCGCGATCCCCGCGGCGATCTCCACGACGCGGTTCATGACCTGACCAGTTTCGCCAGCATCCACCTCGAAGACCGGGACCCCCGGCGCGTGTCGCTCGAATGCCGCGACGACGGATTCGCGTTCCACGCCGATCACGACCGCCGCGCCGGCGGTGGACCCGACGTCCGCGACGAGGTCGGAGATGTCCACCCCCTTGAGGTCGCCTCCGACGATCCAGACGGCACCGGGGTACGCGCGCAGCGACGACGCGGCCGCGTGCGGGTTGGTCGCCTTGGAGTCGTCGATCCAGGTGATCCCCGCGTGACGCGCGATCACCTGGATGCGATGGGCGTCGAGACGGAACGTCTGCAGCGCGGAGTGGATGGCCTCCGGCTCCACGCCGAGGGAACGGGCGATGGCGCTCGCTGCGAGGATGTTCTGCACGATGTGCGGCGCCGAGAGGCCGGCGGTCTCCAGGTCGTGGATCGTCGTGATCTCGAGCGCGCTGCGGCGGCGGTCGTCGAGGAAGGCCCGGTCGACCAGCAGCCCCTCGACGACGCCGAGGTCGCTCGGTCCCGGGATGCCGAGGTCGAAGCCGATCGCCCTGGCTCCCTCGACGACGTCGGCGTCCTCGACCATGCGCCTGGTCGCATCGTCCGCCTTGTTGAACACGCATGCGACGCGCGTGTTCCGGTACACGTACGCTTTGGCCTCGCGGTAGGCATCGGCGCCGCCGTGCCAGACGAGATGGTCGTCGGCGAGGTTCAGGCACACGGAGGCGTACGGCACGAGCTGCCCCTCGGGGCGCGACTGGCCGATGTACCAGAGCTGATGGCTCGACAGCTCGACGACGAGCACGTCGAAGCCGGACGGATCCCGCACGGCGTCGAGCACGGGCACGCCGATGTTGCCGCAGGGCGCTGCGCGCAGACCGCCCTCGACGAGCAGAGAGGCGGTGAGCTGGGTCGTGGTGGTCTTGCCGTTGGTCCCGGTGATGAGCACCCAGTCCGCCGGAGTGCCGTCGGGACGGAGCACCTTGTCGCGCACACGCCACGCGAGCTCGACATCGCCCCAGAGAGCGATCCCCGACTCCTGCACCCACCGGATGACGGGGTGAGCCGGGGAGAACCCGGGAGACGCGATCACGACCTCGGGGTCGAAGGCTGCGAGCTCGGCAGGCACCTCCGACAGCGGTCCCAGCGCGAGACGGGCGCCGATCACGGGCAGCAGCCTGGCGTACTCCTCCTCCGCGGACTCGCTGAGCACCAGCACCTCCGCGCCGAGCTCGGTGAGCGTGTCCGCCACCGAGAAGCCCGTCACCGAGAGGCCGAGCACGGCGACGCGGAGACCGGACCAGTCGGCGTTCCAGCTGACGAGACCGGCGAGACGCGACTCAGCTGACACGCGTCAGCCATTCGACGTAGAAGAGTCCGACGGCGGAGACCGCGAGCAGGCCGGCGATGATCCAGAGCCGCACCACGATCGTCACCTCGGACCAGCCGCGCATCTCGAGGTGGTGATGGAAGGGGCTCATCAGGAAGAGCCTCTTGCCGCGGGTGAGCTTGAAGTACAGGCGCTGCACGATCACGGAGCCCGAGGAGAGCACGAACACCCCGGCGATGACCAAGAGCAGGAGCTCGGTGTGGGTGAGGATCGCGAGAGCCGTGATCACGCCGCCGATGGACATCGATCCCACGTCGCCCATGAAGACCTTGGCCTTGGGGGCGTTCCACCACAGGAAGCCGATCAGGCTCGCCGCGAAGGCCGCGGCGATCACGGCGAGGTCGAGCGGATCGCGCACCTCGTAGCATCCGCCGAGCGCGGCCTTCTCGATCGATTCCCCGACGCACGACTGCTGGAACTGGCGGAACGCGATGAGACCGTAGGACGAGACCACCAGCACGCCGGCGCCGGCGGCGAGGCCGTCGAGCCCGTCAGTGAGGTTGACGCTGTTGGAGGTGGCGACGCCGATCACCGAGATCCAGATGAGGTAGAGGATCCAGCCGACGATCGCGCCGAAGAAGAAGAAGTTCAGCCACGGGATGTCGCGGAAGAGGGAGACGGCCCCCGTCGCCGGCGTCTGGCCCGAGCGGTTCGGGAAGTTCATCGCCACGATGCCGAAGGGGATGATCACCAGCAGCTGGCCGAGGACCTTGCGCCAGCCGGAGAGACCGAGGCTGCGCTGACTGCGCACCTTCATGTAGTCGTCGATGAAGCCGACGGCCCCGAAACCGACCATGAGCCAGATGAGCAGGAGCGCCGACAGCGATGGCGTTCCTCCGCCGACGTACACCCCGGTGAAGTAGCCCACCATGGTGCCGACGATGAAGATCACGCCGCCCATCGTGGGGGTGCCCCGCTTGGCCTCGTGGCTCGGATTCTCGATCGCCTCGGGGGTGCGGATGACCTGCCCCCAGCCCCACTTCCGGAAGAGCCGGAGGAAGACGGGGGTCAGGAACAGGGTGAAGGCGAGCGAGATGGCCGCCGCCATGATGAGGGACCTCACGAGAACAATTCTCCCAGACGATCGCCGAGATGCCGGAGGCCCACGGAATTGGACGACTTCACGAGCACGCGATCGCCGTCGCGCAGCTCGGTGCGCAGGTACTCGAACGCGGCGTCCTGGTCGGGGAGGTGCACGGCCTCGCTGTCCCAGGACCCCTCGCCGACCGCCGAGAGGTAGAGGCGTCGCGCCTCCGGCCCGACGACCACGATGCGCTGGATGTTCAACCGCACCGCGAGCAGCCCGATGCGATCGTGCTCCTCCCCCGCGTCCTCGCCCAGCTCCGTCATCGCGCCGAGCACGGCGACGGTGCGCTCCTCGGGCCCGGTGATCTGGGCCAGCGTGCGCAGCGCGGCGGCCATCGAATCGGGGCTGGCGTTGTAGGCGTCGTTGATGATCCGCACGCTGTCGTTGCCCATCGGCTGCATGCGCCAGCGCTCGGCGATCTCCAGCGTCTCCAGGCGCTCGATGGCGGCGGATGCGGGCACGCCGAGCACGCCGGCTGCGGCGATGGCTGCGAGGGCGTTGTTCACGTGGTGTGCGCCGAGCACGCGCAGGTGCAACGGCATCCGCTCGCCCGTCGCCTCGACGACGCAGGTGGTCCCGGATGCCGAGACCGCGAGGTCGTGTGCACGCACGTCGGCGGCGTCGCCCTGGCCGAAACCGACGACGCTCATGCCGCGCGACTCGGCGAGTCCGCGCATGGCGGCCACCCGCGGGTCGTCGACGTTCAGCACGGCGGTACCGGACGGCACGGCAGCGGTCACGAGCTCCGACTTGGCCTTGGCCGTCTCCTCGATGCCGCCGAAACCGCCGGCGTGCGCCATGCCGACCATCAGCACCACGGCGACGTCGGGCTCGACGAGGCCGGCGAGGCGGGCGATGCTCCCCGGCGCATCCGCGCCGAACTCGCTGACGAGGAACTCCGTCTCGTGGGTGATCCGCAGCATCGTCACCGGTGCGCCGACCTCGTTGTTGTACGAGTTGATCGGAGCGACCGTCTGCCCCTCGTCGGACAGGATGCGGGCGAGGAAGTTCTTCGTGGTCGTCTTGCCGTTCGACCCGGTGATGCCGACGATGCGGAGGCGTCCGCCCGCGCGCACGCGCGCGACGACCTCACGGGCGAGATCCGCCAGCGCGGAGACCGCGTCGGCCACGACGATCTGCGTCACCGCGACGTCGACGGGGTGCTCGACGATCGCCAGGGCGGCGCCCGCCTCGGCCGCGGCGCCGACGAACCGGTGTCCGTCGGTCTCGGCCCCCGGCTTGGCGACGAAGATCGACCCCTGCGTCATGACGCGGGAGTCCGTGTCGACGACGCCGTCGACGACGGTCTCCGCCGAGTCGTTTCCGGCGAGGCGCAGCTCACCACCGAGGACGGCGGTGATCTCAGCAAGCGACAGGGCGATCATGAGGTCTCCAGGCGCGGCAGCAGCCGGCTATTCGAACTTGGGAAGAAGGGCGTCCATCGGGGTGGAGGACGGCATCACGCGGTAGGTCTTCATGACCTGCGTCATCGCCTTCTGGAAGGCCGTCGCGGTCGCCGCCGATGAAGTGATTCTAGTCGGCTGGTCGAGGGTGACCACGACGACGTACTGCGGATCGTCGACGGGGGCGAAGCCCACCATGCTCGTGTAGTAGACGCCGGCCTTGTAGCCGCCGTGCCCGTCGGGGATCTGCGCGGTACCGGTCTTGCTCGTCACACGGTAGCCGGGAACCTGGATGCGCTCGGAGTTCCCGCCCTGCACGGCCACGTTCTCGAGCATCCGCGTCAGATCCGCCGCCGTCTCCGGCTTGATGATCTGCTCCTGCTTCGGCGCTGGCGCCTCGTGGACCGTGCCGTCGGCGTCGGTGCAGGACTCCATCAGGGAGAGGTCGATCTTCTCCCCGCCGTTGGCGATCGCCTGGTAGGCGCCGGCGACCTGGGGCGCCGTCACGGTGAAGTGCTGGCCGAACGTCGTGGTGTACAGCGACTGGTTGTCCCACTCGCTCGTGGGGTGCAGGGTGCCGTCGGTCTCGCTGGGGAACCCGACGGTCTCCTGACCGACGCCGAAACGCTGCAGGTAGTCGTACCGCACGTCGGGGCTGACCATGGTGCCGAACTTCGACAGTCCCACGTTGGAGGAGTCGATGAGCGCGCCGGCGAGGGTGTAGTTGTATGTCGGGTGCACGAAGGCGTCGTTGATGACGGCGCCGTTCGGGAACTTCTCGCGCGACGGCGCCGTGACCGTCGGGCTGGTGGGCGTCACGCCGGCGTTCTCCATCACGGCGGCCGCGGTGACGGCCTTGAAGGTCGACCCCGGCTCGAAGGCGTAGGTGAACAGCTTGCTGTACCAGTTGGCGGACGCCGTGCCGTCGAGGTTGTTGGGGTCGACGGTCGGCCACTCCGCCGCGGCCCTGATCTTGCCCGTCTTCACCTCGACGACCGTGACGGTGCCGCCCTGGGCGCCCTGCGCCTGCGCCTCCTCGGCGATCATCTGCTGCAGGTACCAGTTCAGGTCGCTGTTGATCGTGAGCTGCACGCTGCCGCCGTTCACAGCGTCGACGATGCGCTCGCTGCCGGGGATCACCACCCCGTCCTTGCCCTTGCGGTAGCTCTTCTCACCGTTCGTCGGGGCGAGGCACTGCGCCTCCATCTTCTCGATGCCGGCCTGCGCCTCGCCCGACCCGTCGAGGAAGCCGATCACGTTGCCGGCCACGGCTCCGTTCGGGTAGACCCTGGTCTCCCTGGGCTTCATGGCCAGGTAGGCGAGGTCCAGGTCGCGGAGCGCGATGAACTGCTCGGTGTCGAGGCCCTTCGCCAGCGGGGCGTACTCCGACTCGGGGTTCTCGGCGAGGGCGGTGTCGACGATCGCGCGCACCTCGTCACCGGTCTTGCCGATGATCGCCGCGATCTTGTCGGCGGCCTCGGTCCACGGGACCTTCGGCTTCTTCGCCTCGACGACGTTGATCACCTTGGGGCTGAGCTGCGCGTCGTAGACCATCACGCTCTGCGCGAGCACCGTGCCGTCGGCGTCGACGATCGAGCCGCGCTGTCCGGGGATCGACGAGCCGGTGCTCAGGTAGTGCATCGACTCGGACACGTGCTCATCGGCGCTCACCACCTGGATGTCCACCAGACGGACGATGAAGGTCGCGAGGATCGACAGGATGACGGCGAGGGCGACGACGGTGCGTCGCCGGGGGCTCCGGGTGGCTCGTGTCGTCATGGACTCTCTCCGTCGGATGGTGGTGGTTCTCAGCGGGTGGTGGGACTGGGCAGTCCGTCGGTGATGGCGGGCGGGAGCTCCTGCGCCGGCGGTGTGGTGCCCCCGTCGCCTGCGCCCTCCTCTGCTGCGGTGAGTCCCGCGCCGGCGAGCAGCGAGTTGCTGACCGCTCCCGAGCCGTTCGGATCGACGGTCGACGACCATCCGGCCTGGCTCCCGGTGCCGAACACGGCGCCGTCGCTGAGACGGAGGTAGGAGGGCGATCCGGCCACGACCATGCCGAGCGCCGCGGCGCTGGTGGCCAGGGCCTGCGGCGAGCTGAGCCCGGTGAGCTCCTCGTGCAGCGCCTGCGTGCGCAGGCTCAGCTCCCGCTGCTGCGACGACAGGCTCGCCAGGGTGAAGGAGTCCTGGGTGATCGCCAGCGAGAGGCCGATCTGCGCGGCGCCGATCGCCATCGCGCCGCCGAGGGCGACGAGCGCGTAGACGAGCTTGGGACGGCGGCGCACGGCGGTGCCGGTGACGGGCTGGAGCCGGCGGCGGGGCGCCTTGGTCGGGGCCGCGGGCAGCGGCTGCGTCGTGCGGACGGCGTTCAGGCTCATGCGCTGTCTCGAACCTTCTCGGCTGCGCGCAGCCGCACGGGGATCGCGCGCGGATTGCGCGCGCGCTCGTCGTCGTCCGCGAGCTCCGCGCCTCTGGTGATGACGCGGAATCGCGGGGCGTGCTCGGGGAGCTCCACCGGCAGCCCCTTCGGCGCCGTCGAGGCGGAGCCGGCGGCGAACGCCTGCTTGACCAGGCGGTCCTCCAGCGACTGGTACGACATCACGACGATGCGACCGCCGACGGTGAGGGCGTCCATCGCCGCGGGGATCGCGTCGGCGAGCACGTTGAGCTCGGCGTTGACCTCGATGCGCAGCGCCTGGAACACGCGCTTGGCGGGATGCCCGGCGCGCTGGGCCGCCGCGGGCGTGGCGGCGACGAGGATGTCGACGAGTTCGCCCGAACGGGTGATCGGCTTCTTCTGCCGCGCGTCGATGATGAACCGCGCGTACCGACCGGCGAGCTTCTCCTCGCCGTAGCGCTCGAAGATGCGCCGCAGGTTGCCCTCACTGTAGGTCGCGATCACGTCCGCAGCGGTGACGCCCGTGGTCTGGTCCATCCTCATGTCCAGCGGCGCGTCCTTGGAGTAGGCGAAGCCGCGCTCGGCCTCGTCGAGCTGCAGGGAGGAGACGCCGAGGTCGAACAGGATGCCCGACGCGCCCTGGGCGTGCAGGCCGATCTCGTCGTAGACCGTGTGCACCAGGGTGATGCGGTCCCGGAAACGCGCGAGCCGCTCCCCCGCGATGCGCAGGGCGTCGGTGTCGCGGTCGAGCCCGATGAGCCGGATGTTCGGGAACCGCTCCAGGAGCGCTTCCGAATGGCCGCCCATGCCGAGCGTTGCGTCGACGAGCACGGCGCCGTCGGCCTGGAGGGCAGGGGCCAGCAGCTCGACGCAGCGCTCGAGCAGGACCGGGGTGTGGATGTCTCGGAGGTTCATGATCTTTCTCGGGTGACCTTCGGCTCTGATCCCCCTCCGCTTCACGACCCGGCACCGGGGAAGTGTGTCGGGGCGGGAGCGGCGGGGCATCACAGCCGTGGTCAGAAGAGTCCCGGGATCACCTCCTGCTCGAGGTCGGCGTAGGCCTCCTCGCCGGCGGCGAGGTACTGGTTCCAGCTCTCCGCATCCCAGATCTCGGCGTGGGCGCCGACTCCGGTGACGATGAGCTCCTTCTGCAGGCCCGCGTACTGACGGAGGTGCGCGGGGAGGGTGATGCGGTTCTGGCTGTCGGGCATCTCCGCGCTCGCGCCGGAGAGGAAGAGGCGCATGAAGTCACGCGCCTGCTTGTTGGCGAGCGGGGCCTGGCGGATCCGCTCGTGCATGGACTCGAACTCGGCCGTGCTGAAGACGTAGAGGCAGCGCTCCTGCCCCCGGGTGACGACCACGCCGCCGCCCAGGTCCTCACGGAACTTCGCGGGAAGGATGACCCGTCCCTTGTCGTCCAGCTTCGGTGAGTGCGTCCCCAACAACATCGGCCATCACCCCCTCTCCGTCCGGCCAACTCGAGGTGCGCCCCACTTTACTCCACTTCCCTCCACATTCCTACGACGAATCCGCAGAATACCGCCTAGATACGCCGAGCGTTCCCGGGAGATCCGCGGAATCACGGGGTGGAGGAGAGTGGAGCGTGAGTGGAGGCCCAGTGGAGGAAGGAATCGCGGCACGGGGCGTGGCGGAGCTCAGAGACGACGAAAAAGGCCCGGATGCTGAGCATCCGGGCCTCTTGAGGCTGTGGGTCGGTCAGTGACCGTCTTGGCGACGATCCCACCGATCGTTCATGCGGTCCATGAAGGACGCGGAGTTCTGCTTGGCCGCACGCTCTCGGGGGGCGGCGGCCGCGGGGCGCCGGACGGGGGTGACCGCGAGCATCACGCCGCCGAGCATCGCCGCGAAGGCGACGACGCCGACAACGATGCCCCAGACGTCTCCGAGGACGACTCCGACGATGAGGCCGCCGACGCCGGCGAGGAGGAGCAATGCTCCGTAGACGAGATTCCGATAGCTCAGAGTGCGGTCGCCGCTCGGCGCGCTCACGACATCGGCGTCATTGTGGAGGAGATGGCGTTCCATCTCGTCGAGCAGACGCTGCTCCTGTTCGGAGAGTGGCATTTCGTCCCCCTCGGGTGTCTTCCTCTCATTCTACGCGCGCCCCGCGGTGATGGGGTAGCCGATCGGCTCCGGATTGGCTTTACGTATGCTGGGAGTCGTGCCGCCCTCCTCCCCCGTCGCCGACGCCGTCGCCGCCCGCCTGCAGCTGTTCCTCACCGGGATGCGCACGGAGTCCGCGGAGTACGGGCCGGATGCCGAGGCGATGCTCGATGCGGCCGCCGACACCCTCGTGGGCGGCAAGCGCCTGCGCGCCCGCTTCTGCCACGCGGGCTGGCACGCGGTCGCGGGGTTCCACGACCGCTCCGCCGTCGAACCGGACGCCCTGTGGGATCTCTGCGCCGCCCTCGAGATCTTCCAGTCCGCCGCCCTCGTCCACGACGACCTCATCGACAACTCGGACACGCGCAGGGGGAAGCCCGCCGCCCATCGCGCGCTCGAGAGCTCCCATCGCGACTCCGGATGGTCGGGCGACGCCGCCGCGTTCGGGCGCTCGGCGGCGATCCTCCTCGGCGACCTCCTCGTCGCGTGGAGCGACGACCTGCTCGAGCACGCCCTGACCGACCAGCCGCACGCGGCGACGGTGCGCGCGGAGTACGCGCGGATGCGCAGGGACGTGACGACCGGGCAGTTCCTGGACATCGCCGAGGAGTCCGCGTGGAGCGTCAACGCCACCGACTCGCATGTCGAACGGGCGCTGCGCGTCGCATCGCTGAAGTCCGCGCGCTACAGCATCGAGCAGCCGCTGGTCCTCGGCGCCGCCCTCGCCGGAGCGGACGAGACGCAGCTGCGCTCCCTGCGCCGGTTCGGCCACCCGGTGGGCATGGCCTTCCAGCTCCGAGACGACCTGCTCGGCGTGTTCGGCGACGCGGCGGTCACCGGAAAGCCCGCGGGTGACGACCTCCGCGAGGGCAAGCGCACCGTGCTCGTCGCCCTCGCCAGAGGGACGCTCGCTCCGTCGGACCTGACGCTCTTCGACGAGCTGATCGGCGATCCGGACCTCGACGCCGAGCAGGTGTCACTCCTGCAGGCGACGATCGAGGCCTCCGGCGCGCGCCTGCGCGTGGAGGGGATGATCGACGAGTATGCGACGGCCGCAGATCGCGCGTTGCACGGCGCCCGCCTCGACGAGGCCGCCGTGGCCGAGCTCCGCGAGCTCTCCCGCGCGGCGACGGCGCGCTCGGCGTGACCGCTCCGCGTCCGCTCAGGCGAGCGTGCGCGCCAGCCGCCTGACCTCGCTCTTGTGTCCCGCGAGCAGCGCGGCGATCGGCGACCGGCCCAGCGTCTCGTCCTCGGCCAGGAGCCAGTCGATCAGCTCGTCGTCGTCGAACCCGGCATCCTGCAGCGCGATGATCGTGCCGCGGAGCGAGGAGAGGGGGTGACCGTCGACGATGAAGACCGCGGGAACGGCGAACACCCCCGAGCGCTTGGAGCCGATGAGGTAGTGCTCGTCGATGAGACGGCGCACGCGGCCGAGCGGTTCGCCCAGCACCTCCACGAGATCGGGCATCGTCAGCCAGGCGGACTCGGTCGTTGCTGCGACGTTCTCGTCGTTTCCAGATTGTGCGGACACGCTGCCCACTATCTCATCTCCGCGCGCACGGCGCATATCGCCCCATCCGTCACAGTTTTCACTTCAGTCACTTCTGTTGACATCAGTTGACTTCCGTGTCAGCGTGAACAGACGTCGAACAAGGGGGATCCGTGAGACAGAACACCGCCGCGCGACGCGCGCGACTGCTGCAGATCGGGGCGCCCGCAGCGGTCATCGGCACTCTCGCCGGCGCGATCGCCGCCGTTCCCGCGTCCGCAGACTCCGTGCCGGTCGCACGCCTCCACCTCGCACCGGCCCGCGTCGCGCCGACCACCACCCCGCCCACGGGCTACATCGTCCAGCCGGGAGACACCGTGTACGACATCGCCGTGCGTCACGGGCTGGCGACCGCCGACGTGCTCGCCTGGAACGGCCTCACCAGTCGTTCGGTGATCTACCCCGGACAGTCCTTGACGCTCTCGGGAGCGGCCGCGATCGCCCCCGCGCCGCAGCAGGCCTCGACCTCCCACCTCGTCGCTGCGGGAGACACCGTCTTCGGCATCGCGCAGAAGTACGGCACGACGGTCGATGCGATCCTCGCCGCCAACGGCCTCACCCGGGCATCGATCATCTACCCGGGGCAGACCCTGGCCGTGTCCGGCAGCAGCACCCCTGCCCCCGTCGCGGCGGCGGCACCCGCACCCGTGCCGGTCGCCTCGGCGCAGACCCACGTCGTCGCAGCCGGGGACACGCTGTTCGGCATCGCGCAGAAGTACAGGACGACCACCGCCGCGCTCCTGGGGCTGAACGGCCTCGCAGCCGGGGCGATCATCTACCCGGGGCAGAGCATCGTCGTGTCGGCCCCTCCCGCCCCCGCTCCTGCGGCCTCGACCGCCTCCGCTCAGCTCACGGCCACCCTCGATGCGGAGCAGGCGGGTATCGCATCCGTCATCATCTCGATCGGACGGCAGCTCGGAGTGCCCGAGCACGGCATCGCCATCGCCCTCGCCACCGCCATGGTCGAATCGGGCATGCGCAACCTCGACTGGGGCGACCGCGACTCCCTCGGGGTGTTCCAGCAGCGCCCGAGCACGGGTTGGGGCACGCCGGAGCAGGTGCGCGACGTCGACCGCAGCACCCGGGTGTTCTACGGCGGACAGAGCGATCCGAACGGCCAGGCCACGCGCGGCCTCCTCGACATCGCCGGCTGGGAGACCCTCCCCTTCACCGCGGCTGCGCAGGCCGTGCAGATCTCCGCCTACCCCGACCGCTACGGGCAGTGGGAGACGCAGGCGCACCAGTGGCTCGCCCTCTACGGGTGACGCTCTCTCGGCAAAACCGCAGCCGAGGGGGCGAGCCGTTCCCCGGGCTTTCAGCCAGCCTTCCCTAGAATCTTGACGTGACGACCAATCAGCAGGCCGACCCCCTCATCGGGCGACTTGTCGACGGTCGGTACCGGGTGAGGGCACGGATCGCCCGCGGCGGCATGGCGACGGTCTACGTCGCGACCGACCTCCGCCTGGAGCGGCGCATCGCGCTCAAGGTGATGCATGCCCACCTCAGCGACGATTCCGCGTTCCAGAGCAGGTTCATCCAGGAGGCGCGGGCCGCGGCACGCCTGGCCGATCCGCACGTCGTGAACGTCTTCGATCAGGGGCAGGACGGCGAGCTCGCCTACCTGGTCATGGAGTACCTGCCCGGCATCACCCTTCGCGAGCTGCTCCGTGAGCAGCGGAGACTCACGGTCGCACAGACCATCACCATCATGGATGCCGTGCTCTCCGGTCTCTCCGCCGCCCACCGCGCGGGCATCGTGCACCGCGACGTCAAGCCCGAGAACGTCCTGCTCGCCGAGGACGGTCGCATCAAGATCGGCGACTTCGGGCTCGCCAGGGCCACGACGGCGAACACGGCCACCGGGCAGCAGCTGCTCGGAACGATCGCCTACCTCGCCCCCGAGCTCGTGACACGGGGCACGGCGGACGCCCGCAGCGACATCTACGCACTCGGCATCATGCTCTACGAGATGCTCGTCGGCGAGCAGCCGTACAAGGGCGAGCAGCCGATGCAGATCGCCTTCCAGCACGCCACCGAGTCGGTGCCACGCCCCAGCGTGCGCAACCCCGGAGTGCCGGAGCAGCTCGACGAGCTCGTGCTCTGGGCCACCGAGAAGTCGCCCGACGAGCGTCCGGACGACGCCGCGCAGATGCTGGAGCGTCTGCGCGAGATCGAGCGCGACCTCGGCATCGCCCCGGCGGTCGCCGCCGCGACCACCCCGCAGCGGGCGCAGGCCGACTCCGGCGACCTCACCAAGGTCATGCCCGGCACGCTCCCCCTCCCCGACCCGACGGCGCCGGTCCCGCAGGCGCTCGACAACGCCACTCTGCTGCGGCGGCGCTCGGCCAAGCGGCGCGCACGCGGTGCGTTCCTGCTCGCGCTGGTGATGCTGCTCGCGACGGTCGCCGGCGGGGTCGGCTGGTGGTTCGGCTCCGGACCCGGCTCCCTGGTCGCCGTCCCGGCCGTCGCCGGGATGTCGTACGACGACGCCGCCAACGCGCTGAAGGCCGACGGCTTCGTCCCGGAGCGCAAGGACGAGTACTCGATCGAGATCGACGCGGGCACCGTCATCAAGACCACCCCGGCGGAGGGGCAACGCCTCGACAAGGGCGTGAGCGTCACGGTGGTCGTCTCGTCCGGCCCCGCGCCGCACACCCTTCCCGCGCTGGCGGGACTCTCGATCGAGGACGCACGGGCTCAGCTCGCGGCGGCCAAGCTCACCCTCGCCGACGACGAGGAGTACTTCGACGACGACACCGCGCAGGGGCTCGTCCTGAACGTGCGGATCGCACCGCGTTCGGCCCCGGAGAACGTCTTCCCGTGCGGCGAGGGATGCGATGTGCACGAGGCCGACACGGCGACGATCCAGGTCTCGCTCGGCTCGGTGCCCGATGTCTCCGGCATGACCGTCGACCAGGCGACTCAGACCCTCACCGACAAGCGCCTCGTCGTGAACCCCGAGAGCCAGAGCGTGTTCAACGACGACGTCGCGAAGGACAGGGTGATCGGCATCGCCCCCCGCGGCGAGGAGGGCAGCTGGCGCCCCGGCGACAGCGTGCAGCTCATCGTGTCCAAGGGACCGCAGCTCTACGACGTCCCGAACGTCACCGGGATGACGCGGGACAAGGCCAAGGAGGCGCTGACCGCCGCCGGGTTCAAGTGGACGTACACGAGCAGCACCCTGATCCCCGACGGCGCCTGGGACCTCCTCGACAACAAGAACACCAAGGTGCTCTCGTACAGCCCGACGGATCCCCAGCGCAAGGGCGCCACCATCACCCTGCAGATGGGGCTCAAGGACTGAGGCGGGATGCGGCGGTCACCCGCCGTTCACCTGCCGGACGGCGGATCGCAACCGTCCGGGCATCCATTCGTCCCCGGACGGCAACATCCTGGCGGTGACCCCGTACGACCGCCATCGGAGTGTGCCCATGCCCTCTCGCCCCCTGTCCGCCGCGGTGCTCGCGACCTGCCTCCTGGCGGGTTCCCTCGGCATCGCCACCGCCCCGGCATCCGCCGCGCCGGTGCCCGCCGGTGCCTTCACGCGCACCGCCACCTACCCCGTGTACCTCAACGTCCCCGCCGGCACGGATCCGGCATCCGCCACCGTCGCCGAGATCTCCACGATCACCGAGGACGGCACGGTCGTCTACACCGACGCGCTCGGCAAGCGCATCGGGTTCGTCGACGTCTCCGACCCCGCCGCCCCGCAGGGGACGGGGACGGTCTCTCTCGCCGACCTCGGTCACGCTGATGACCAGCCGACCTCCGTCGCCTCCTACGGCGACTTCATCCTCGTGGTGATCGACGAGACGGGCGGGGACTTCGTGGCCCCGAAGGGCCGGCTCGACGTGCTCCGCGCATCTGACCGCTCTCTCGTGCGCTCGATCGATCTGGGCGGCCAGCCCGACTCGATCGCCATCTCCGGTGACGGCGCCTACGCTGCGATCGCCATGGAGAACCAGCGCGACGAGGAGTTCACGCCCGCGGGAGGCAAGAAGGGGGACCTCCCCCAGCTCCCCGGCGGCTTCGTGCAGGTCCTCGACCTGGGCCCCGACCCCGCATCCTGGACCACGACGCCCGTGGCATTCCTCGCCGAGGACGGCACCCCGCTGCCCCTCGTCGCGGCATCCGGCATCGACACCCCGCAGGACCCCGAGCCCGAGTACGTCACCATCGACGCGCAGAACCGGCTCGCGGTCACGCTCCAGGAGAACAACGGCATCGCCGTGATCGACCTCGCGACCAAGACCCTCACCTCCGTCTTCTCCGCAGGCAGCGTCGCGCTGTCCGGCATCGACAAGGTCAAGGACGGCAGGATCGACCTGACCGGCTCCCTCCCCGCGACGCCGCGCGAGCCCGACTCGATCGCCTGGGTCGGCGACGGACTGGTCGCGACGGCCAACGAGGGCGATTGGAAGGGCGGCACCCGCGGCTGGACCGTCTTCGACACCTCCACCGGCCAGCCGGTGTGGGACGCCGGCAACTCCTTCGCGAACATCGCCGTGCAGTACGGCCTTCACAACGAGGACCGCGCGGCGAAGAAGGGCGCGGAACCGGAGGGACTCGCCTTCGCCGAGTTCGGCGGCACCCCATACGCCTTCGTGGCGAGCGAGCGGTCGAACTTCATCGCCGTGTACGACATGACGGATCCGACCGCCCCGGAGTTCGAGCAGATCCTGTTCACGACGAACGGCCCCGAGGGGATCCTCCCCGTCCCCGAGCGCAACCTCCTGGTCGTGTCGAGCGAGACGGATGACGCGAGCGTCGGCGTGCGCGCCTCGGTCAACCTGTACGCGTTCGCACCCGGCTCGTCGGCATCGTCGCAGCCGAGCATCGTCTCCGACGTCGTCGGCGGCTCCCCCATCGGCTGGTCGGCGCTGGGCGCGCTGTCCGGCCATCCCACCGACGCCTCCGTGCTCTACGCCGCCAGCGACGCCGTCGTGTCTCCCGCCACGATCTACACCGTCGACGTCTCGACCACGCCGGCGCGCATCCGCTCGGCGCTGACCGTGACCGAGGCCGGAGCACCCGTCGCACTCGACGTCGAGGGCATCTCCGCCGCGGCCGACGGCGGCTTCTGGCTGGCCGTGGAAGGGGCGAACGGTGCGGGCAACGTGATCGTCCACGCCGACGCGTCTGGCGCGGTGCTCGCCCGCTATCCACTCCCCGCCGAGGTCGCCGCCCACGTAGGCAAGTGGGGCTTCGAAGGGGTGACCGTGACCGGCTCCGGAGACGATCTCCGGGTCTGGAGCGTCATCCAGCGCCCCCTGTGGACCGACCCGGCGAACCTCTCCGCCGGCACCGTCGACGGAGCGGACGTCACGCGCATCGGCCGCCTCGACCCGGCGACCTCCACCTGGGAGTGGTTCGGCTACCGCCTGGAGTCCACGTCCGTCGCCGGCGACTGGATGGGCCTGTCCGAGATCACGGCGATCGACGACGACACCTTCGCCCTCGTCGAACGGGACAAGCTGAACGGCCCCGCAGCGGCGATCAAGCGCGTGACCCGCGTCGATATCCCCTCGGATGCCCGCGCGGTTCCCTTCGGCCAGCCCGTCACCGTGCTCGACAAGTCCACGGCGATCGACGTGCTCCCGCAGCTCAGGGCGACCGGCGGATGGACGCAGGAGAAGCTCGAGGGCTTCGGGGTGGCCGCCGACGGTCGCCTGTACGGCGTGACCGACAACGACGGCCTCAAGGACGCGACGGGCGAGACCGTCTTCCTCCGGCTCGGATCCGCGTCCGACGTCTTCCCCGACACGGAGGTGCCGGCGGAGGCGACGCTCACGCTGAACACCGCCTCGGTGAAGGCCGGCTCGGCGATCGAGGTCGTCGGTGCGGGCTTCCCCGCCTCCACGCCGGTGCGGGTGGAGCTGCACAGCGACCCCGTCGTGCTCGGGACCGCCACGACCGATGCCTCCGGCGCGCTGCGCCTCGCGGCGGTCGTGCCGGCGTCGACCCCTGCCGGTGCGCACGAGGTCGTCGCCACGGCCGGATCGGTGACGGCGCGTGCCCCGCTCACGGTGACCTCCTCGGGAGGCGCGACCACGCCCGGGTCCGGTCCGGGGACCGGTTCGCAGAGCGGTGACCTCGCGACGACCGGTGCGGACGCGGCGTGGCTGCTGCCCGTCGCGATCGGCGCCGGGGTGCTGCTGGCCGCGGGTCTGGCGCTGCTCTTGCGTCGACGCGCCCGCGCCTGAGCCTGAATGAGAGAACCGCCCCTCCCGGATCCGGGAGGGGCGGTTCTCTACGCGGTGGTGACGGATCAGCGCTTCTCGAGTTCCTCGGCCACGAGGAAGGCGAGCTCCAGGCTCTGCATGTGGTTCAGGCGCGGGTCGCACAGGCTCTCGTAACGCGTGGCCAGGGCGGCCTCGTCGATCTGCTCCGAGCCGCCGAGGCACTCGGTCACGTCATCGCCGGTGAGCTCGACGTGGATGCCGCCCGGGAACGTGCCCACGGCGCGGTGCGCCTCGAAGAAGCCGCGCACCTCGTCGACCACGTCGTCGAAGCGGCGGGTCTTGTAGCCGGTGGGGGTCGTGATGCCGTTGCCGTGCATCGGGTCGGTGACCCACAGCGGCTGCGCGCCCGAGTCGCGCACGGCCTCGAGCAGCGGGGGCAGAGCGTCGCGGATCTTGCCCGCTCCCATCCGAGTGATGAAGGTCAGACGGCCGGGCTCGCGGTTCGGGTCGAGCTTGTCGATGAGCGCGAGCGCGGTCTCCGGGGTGGTCGTGGGGCCGAGCTTCACGCCGATCGGGTTGCGGATCTTCGAGAAGTAGTCGACGTGGGCTCCGTCGAGCTCGCGGGTGCGCTCGCCGATCCAGAGGAAGTGCGCCGAGGTGTTGTACGGGGTGTCGGTGCGTGAATCGATGCGCGTCATCGGGCGCTCGTAGTCCATCAGCAGACCCTCGTGCCCCGTGAAGAACTCGACGCGCTTGAGTTCGTCGAAGTCGGCGCCGGCGGCCTCCATGAACTTGATCGCACGGTCGATCTCGGCCGCCATACGCTCGTAGCGCTGGTTGGCCGGGTTCTGCGCGAAGCCCTTGTTCCAGGAATGCACCTCACGGAGGTCGGCGAAGCCTCCCTGCGTGAACGCACGGATGAGATTGAGGGTCGAAGCGGCCGTGTGGTAGCCCTGCAGCAGGCGACCGGGGTCGGCCTGGCGGGAGCCCTCGGTGAAGTCGTAGCCGTTGACGATGTCCCCGCGGTATGCGGGCAGCGTGACCTCGCCACGCGTCTCGGTGTCGCTGGAGCGCGGCTTGGCGAACTGGCCAGCCATGCGGCCCATCTTGACCACGGGCATCGAGGCGCCGTAGGTCAGGACGACGGCCATCTGCAGGACGGTCTTGATGCGGTTGCGGATCTGCTCCGCCGTCGCCCCGGCGAAGGTCTCGGCGCAGTCGCCGCCCTGCAGCAGGAAGGCCTGACCCGACGCTGCGCGGGCGAGTCGCTCGCGCAGGTTGTCGACCTCCCCGGCGAAGACGAGCGGGGGGAGCCCGGCGATCTGCGCGGAGACCTCGGAGACGCGCTCGGCGTCCGGCCACTGCGGCTGCTGTTTGATCGGGAGCGAGCGCCACGCGTCAAGGGCGTCGATGTGGTGCGGGAGCATGCCCCCAGCCTAGTGGGCGTGCGGGACTCAGGACCGCCGTGTGGCAGCCGCGGGCAGCCGGTCCTTCACGGTCGAGGCGTAGACGTCCTCGTACTCCTGGGCGCCGAGTCTCTGCAGGGCGACCATGATCTCGTCGGTGACCGAACGGAGGATGTACCTGTCGTTCTCCATACCGGCGTACCGGGAGAAGTCGAGGGGCTCCCCGATGACGATGCCGACGCGCATGATGCGCGGGACGCGCTGGCCGATCGGCATCGCCGTGTCGGTGTCGACCATGATCACGGGGATCACGGGCACCTTGGCCTCGAGCGCCATCCTCGCGATGCCGGTCCGCCCGCGGTAGAGCTTGCCGTCGGGGCTGCGCGTGCCCTCGGGGTAGATGCCGAGGAGGTCGCCGCGGCCGAGCACCTGGAGTCCGGTGTTCAGGGACGCCTCGGATGCCTTGCCGCCGGAGCGGTCGATGGGCAGCTGCCCCGTGGCCTTCATGAAGAACTTCGTCGCCCAGCCCTTGATGCCGCGCCCCGTGAAGTAGTCGCTCTTGGCGAGGAAGGACATCGACCGGTCGAGCATGAGCGGCAGGAAGATCGAGTCGGCGAAGGACAGGTGGTTGCTGGCGAGGATCGCCGCACCGTTCGCGGGCACGTTCGCCCGCCCCACGATCCAGGGCCGGAACACGGCCTTCACCAGGGGGCCGATCACGACGTACTTCATCAGCCAGTAGAACATCGAGGTGAAGTCTAGCGCCGCGACCGGCATCCGTCCCGCGGGTGCGCGATACGACCTCGGATCGCGACTCAGTCTCATCCGACGTGCGACCCGATCCCATGGCCTAGACTCGGGAGTACACCATGCCCGACCGGTACCGAAGGAGCTGCCGTGGTTCAGTTTGAAGTCCCCGCCGTCGTCCCCGCCGACCCGGACGCGAACATCACCGACATCCTGGTGAAGCGCGTCGAGGCCACCCCCGGTCTCGCCCTCTTCTCCGTGCCCGAGGGCGACGGATGGCGCGACATCACCGCCG
This sequence comes from Microbacterium hydrocarbonoxydans, assembly GCA_040395495.1. Lineage (GTDB taxonomy): Bacteria > Actinomycetota > Actinomycetes > Actinomycetales > Microbacteriaceae > Microbacterium > Microbacterium hydrocarbonoxydans_D. The sequence goes on from JBEBQG010000004.1 coordinate 204,736, forward strand.
CCGACTTCCAGACCGCCGTGATCGCGCTCGCCAAGGGCTTCGCGGCCGCCGGCATCCAGCCCGGGGAGAAGGTGGGCTTCCTCGCCCGCACCACCTACGAGTGGACCCTCGTCGACTTCGCCCTCTTCTACGCGGGCGCCGTGATGGTGCCGATCTACGAGACGAGCTCCCCGTCGCAGATCCAGTGGATCATGGAGGACTCCGGAGCCATCGCGCTCATGGTCGAGTCCCCCGAGCACTTCGCCCGCGTCGACGAGGTGCGCGGCGACCTCCCCCTCGTGCGCGAGGTGTGGCAGATGCACCTCGGCGCGATCGACGCCCTCGTGGCCAAGGGCGCCTCCGTGACGGATGCCGAGATCGAGCGCCGCCGCAACCTCGCCGTCGGCAGCGACATCGCCACCCTGATCTACACCTCCGGCTCCACCGGCCGCCCGAAGGGCTGCGTCCTCACCCACAGCAACTTCGTGGAACTGGCGCGTAACGCGGCGAAGTCGCTCGACGAGGTCGTCAACACCCCCGGCGCCTCCACGCTGCTCTTCATCACCACGGCCCACGTGTTCGCCCGCTTCATCTCGATCCTCGACGTGCACGCCGGCGTCCGCACCGGGCACCAGCCCGACACGCGCCAGCTGCTCCCCGCGCTCGGCTCCTTCAAGCCCACCTTCCTCCTGGCGGTCCCCCGCGTGTTCGAGAAGGTCTACAACTCGGCTGAGCAGAAGGCCGAGGCGGGCGGCAAGGGCAAGATCTTCCGCGCCGCGGCCGACGTCGCCATCGAGCATTCGAAGCTGCTCGAAGAGGGCAAGCCGATCCCGTTCGGCATGAAGCTCAAGTTCGCGCTCTTCAACAAGCTCGTCTACGGCAAGCTGCGCGAGGCCATGGGCGGCAACGTCGTCTACGCGGTGTCGGGATCGGCGCCTCTCGGCGCCCGCCTCGGCCACTTCTTCCACAGCCTCGGCGTGGTGATCCTGGAGGGCTACGGCCTCACCGAGACCACGGCGCCGGCGACGGTGAACCTCGCGGACAAGTCCAAGATCGGCACGGTCGGCCCCGCGCTCCCCGGCGTCGGCGTCCGCCTGGCGGACGACGGCGAGATCGAGGTGCGCGGCATCAACGTCTTCAAGGAGTACTGGAACAACCCCGAGGCCACCGCCGACGCGTTCAGCGAGGGCGGATGGTTCCGCACCGGCGACATCGGCAGCTTCGACGCCGAGGGCTTCCTCACCATCACCGGGCGCAAGAAGGAGATCATCGTCACCGCCGGCGGCAAGAACGTCTCCCCCGCCGCCCTCGAGGACCCGATCCGGGCGAACCCGATCGTCGGACAGGTCGTCGTCGTCGGCGACCAGAAGCCGTTCATCTCGGCGCTGGTCACCCTCGACCCCGAGATGCTCCCGACCTGGCTCGGCAACAACGGACTCCCCACCGACATGTCCCTGGCGGATGCCGCCAAGAACGATGCCGTGCGCGCCGAGGTCCAGCGGGCCGTCGACGCCGCGAACACCCGGGTGTCGCGCGCCGAGTCGATCCGCAAGTTCACGATCCTCGACACGGAGTGGACTGAGGCGTCCGGCCACCTCACGCCGAAGCTCTCGATCAAGCGCAACGTGATCATGAACGACTTCGCCGACGAGGTCGCCGCGATCTACGACGAGCCGATCGCCACCACGAACGTCGCCATCGGCTGACGTATCGACTCATGCGACGAGAAAGGCCCCGCCTCGGCGGGGCCTTTCTCGCGTTGTGCGCAGCGGATCAGAACCAGGAGCTCTCGCGCACCTCGCGCATGGCGACCTTGCGGGTCTCCGGGTCGAGGCGGGAGAGGTAGAGCTTGCCGTCCAGGTGGTCGGTCTCGTGCTGCAGCGCCTGCGCGAGCAGCCCCTCCCCCTCGAGCACCACCGGTCGACCGTCGAGATCGATGCCCTCGACGCGCGCCCACGGGTGCCGCATCGCGTCGTGCCACAGGCCGGGGACCGACAGGCATCCCTCCCCCGTTGGCACCGGCTCGCCGCGGACCTCTGTGAGGACGGGGTTCAGCACGTAGCCGATCTCGCCGTCGATGTTGTAGCTGAAGGCGCGGACCGCGACGCCGATCTGGTTCGCGGCGACGCCGGCGCGACCGGGAAGCTCCACGGTCTCGACGAGGTCGGCCACCAGCGCGCGCACGCCGTCGTCGATGTCCTCGATCGGAGCGCAGACGGTGCGCAGCACGGGGTCGCCGAAGACACGGATCTCGCGAACGGCCATCAGGCGGCCTTCGCCCGGAGGCCCTCGACGAGCAGAGCGGCGAGCTCGCGTGCGGCGATGCGCGTCTCGGGCTGGAGGCCCGCGAACACGATCGTGCCGCCGCCGGCGATCTGCGCGTCGTAGGGAACCCGGACGACCTTCTTCGCCCGCGTGCCGAAGTGGGCCTCGAGCTCGTTCAGCCGCACCAGCGGGGTGCCCGGCGTCGACTGGTTGAGTACGACGATGGCGTCGCGCGCCTGGTCGGCGTAACCGTTGGTCTCGAGCCAGGTCAGCGTCTCCGAGGCGAGCCGCGCCTCGTCGACGCTCAGTCCGGACACGATCACGATCTGGTCGGCGAGGTCGAGCGTCGCCGACATCACCGAGTGCACGATGCCGGTGCCCGTGTCGGTGAGCACGAGGGAGTAGTAGTGCGCGGCGACGTCGGCGACGTCACGGTAGTCGCTGTCGCTGAACGCCTCGGCCACGCGGGGGTCCGAGTCGGAGGCGAGCACGTCCAGACGCGTCGCGTCACGGGCGACGATCGCGGAGATGTCGTGATAGCCCTTCACCTCGTCGTGGATGCGCACGAGGTCGCGCACGGACTTGCTGTGGTGCGGCCGCACGACGCGGTCGGCGAGCGTCCCCCTGTCGGGGTTCGCGTCGACGGCGATGACGCGGTCCTCCCTGGCATCGGCGAGAGCCATGCCGAGCAGCGCCGTGATGGTGGTCTTGCCCACGCCGCCCTTGCGCGACAGCACGGGCACGAAGCGCGCACCTCCGGGAAGGGGCGCCGAGATCCGGGCGCTGAGGGCCTTGCGCTCCCTGGCGCGCTTGCCGTCGCCGATGTTGATACGGCGGCCGGACACCGTGTAGAGGAAGTGGCTCCACGCCCCCTCCGGCTCCGGCCTGGTCACCCGGGACGGGTCGAGCAGACGGTCCGCGGTGAGCAGGTCGGCGCTCTCGCGCGAGGCGTCGCCGAGGTCGTCGAGCCGCTTCGCGGCCAGGGTCACCTCGGTGCGTCCGGGGCGGGCCGAGGCGGGTGCGACGGCGTTCTGCTTCTTCTCCACGACGGGTTCCTCCTTCGGGGACGGAACGCGTCCCGTGGTGCGCGCCGGCGCGGCGGACGCCGACAGCGCCGACGCCTTCGCCTCGATGTCGGCCTTCGCCCGTGCGATGAACGCGGCGGCGGCCGCAGCCTCCACGGCCACCACGTCGACGGGCTCGGCCGGCGCGTTCTGCTCCTCGGCCGCGGGTTCGGCATCGGGCTCGACGGCGTCCTCGACCTCGACGGAGACCTCGGGCTCGGACTCGGCGGAGACCTCGGGCTCGGCCTCGACGGAGAGCTCGGGCTCGGGCTGGGGCTCAGGTGTCACAGCGGCGACCGGCGACGCCTTCTCGACGGGGTCGGTCGATGCGGGCTGCTCCACCGGGAGCTCGATCACGATCGGCTCCACCGCCGCCTGCGGCTCACCGGCATCCACGTCGCGCAGGGTCTGCGCCTTGAGAGGTTCCTCGTCGATGATCAGATCGACGACCTCGCCGTCGACGACGCCGTCGTCGACGAGGTCGTCGTCGTCACCGCTCGGGAGCACGACGCTGACCTGCGCCGTGCCCCCGATGATGCCGATGCCGGTGGTGTCCAACGACGCGGCGTCGTCGAGCACCCCTGTCGACTGTTCGTCCTTCGGTTCTGCCGGTTTCTTCGGGGTCACGTTGCCACTCCAAGCTTGTGCGGGCCTCGGGTGCGCCACGTGCGTGTGCGCGGCCCTCGCCCGCACAAGATTAGTGCGAGGGGCTGATCACGACCAAAAGGTCTCCGGCATCCACCTGCTGGGTCGCACCGATCGCGAGGCGCTCGACGATGCCGTCGACGGGCGCTGTGATCGCCGCCTCCATCTTCATCGCCTCGATCGACGCCACCGGCTCGCCGGCCCTGATCGATGCGCCGACCTCGACCTTCAAGGTCACGACGCCCGAGAACGGAGCAGCCACCTGACCGGGTACCGACGTGTCGGCCTTCTCCACCTCGTGCGCGTCGACCACGACCGACCGGTCGCGCACGAACACGGGCCGGAGCTGGCCGTTGAGCGTCGTCATGACGGTACGCATGCCCCGGTCGTCGGCGTCGCCGACCGCCTCGAGGCCCACGTACAGCTGCACGCCTCTGTCGATCTCGATCAGGTGCTCCTGTCCCTGCACGAGTCCGTACAGGTAGTCGCCCGTGTCGAGCACCGACACGTCGCCGTACTGCTCGCGGATCCGGGCGAACTCCTGGGCCGGGGCCGGGAAGAGCAGTGTGTTGAGCCGTGCCCTCCGCGACGCGCTGTCACCGGCGAGTGCGGCCTCGTCGTCTGCGGAGATCTCGGTGAGGCCCGTGCGCACGGAGCGCCCGGCGAGCACCTTGGAACGGAACGGCTCCGGCCATCCGCCCGGAAGGTCCCCGAGCTCTCCGGCCATGAAGCCGACCACCGAGTCGGGCACGTCGTACTTCTCGGGGTTCACCTCGAAGTCCGCAGGGTCGGCCTTCACCGCCGCGAGGTGGAGCGCGAGGTCTCCGACGACCTTCGAGGAGGGCGTCACCTTCGGAACCCGTCCGAGGATGCGGTCGGCCGCGGCGTACATGTCCTCGATGAGCTCGAAGTCGTCGGCAAGGCCGAGCGCCTTCGCCTGCTGACGCAGGTTCGACAGCTGCCCGCCGGGGATCTCGTGGTGGTAGACGCGCCCCGTGGGTCCGGGGAGCCCGGACTCGAACGGCGCGTACTGACGGCGCACCGCCTCCCAGTAGGGCTCGAGGTCGGAGACGCCGGCGAGGTCGATGCCGCTGTCACGCTCGGTGTGCGCGAGGGCGGCGACCAGCGACGACAACGACGGCTGGCTCGTCGTGCCCGAGAGCGGGGCGGATGCCGCGTCGACCGCGTCGACGCCCGCGGCGCTCGCGGCGAGCAGCGTCGCGAGTTGTCCTCCAGGGGTGTCGTGCGTGTGCAGGTGCACGGGCAGGTCGAAACGCTCGCGCAGAGCCGTGACGAGCTTCGCCGCTGCCGCGGGGCGCAGCAGACCGGCCATGTCCTTGATCGCGATGATGTGCGCCCCGGCCTCGACGATCTGGTCGGCGAGGCGCAGGTAGTAGTCCAGCGTGTAGAGGTCCTCGGCGGGATCGAGCAGGTCGCCGGTGTAGCACAGCGCCACCTCGGCCAGCGCGGTTCCCGTGCGGCGCACGGCCTCGATCGCCGGGCGCATCTGCTCCACGTCGTTGAGGGCGTCGAAGATGCGGAAGATGTCGACGCCGCTCGCCGCCGCCTCGGCCACGAACGCGTCGGTGACGGCGGTCGGGTACGGCGTGTACCCGACCGTGTTCCGCCCCCGCAGCAGCATCTGGATGTTGACGTTCGGAAGAGCGGCGCGCAGCTTGTCCAGCCGCTCCCACGGATCCTCTCCCAGGAACCGCAGCGCGACGTCGTAGGTCGCCCCGCCCCAGGCCTCCACCGACAGCAGCCCCGGAGTGAGGCGCGCGATGTAGGGAGCGGCGGCGACGAGGTCCTTGGTGCGCACGCGCGTGGCGAGCAGGGACTGATGAGCGTCGCGGAACGTCGTGTCGGTGATGGCGAGGGCGCTCTGCGCGCGGAGGCTCGCCGCGAAGCCCTCGGGACCGAGCTCGAGCAGTCGCTGCCTGCTGCCCGGAGCGGGCTCTGCGGTGAGATCGATCGCCGGCAGCTTGGACACGGGATCGACGGCTCCCGGCCGGACGCCGTTCGGCTTGTTCACCGTGACGTCCACCAGCCAGTTGAGGATCTTGGTGCCGCGGTCCTTCGACACCCGGCCGCGGAGCAGGTCGGGACGTTCGTCGATGAACGACGTGCTCACGTCGCCGGCCACGAACGCTTCATCGTCGAGCAGGGCCTGGAGGAACGGGATGTTGGTCGAGACGCCGCGGATGCGGAACTCGGCGAGGGCGCGGCGCGCCCGTGCGACGGCGGCGGGGAAGTCCCGACCGCGGCAGGTGAGCTTGGCGAGCATCGAGTCGAAGTGCGGGCTGATCTGCGCACCCTGGTGCACGGTGCCGCCGTCGAGGCGGATGCCGGCTCCTCCGGGCGAGCGGTACGTGGTGATCTTGCCCGTGTCCGGCCGGAAGCCCTGCGTCGGGTCCTCGGTGGTGATGCGGCACTGCAGGGCCGCGCCCCTGAGGTGCAGGTCCTTCTGCTGCAGTCCGAGCTCGGCCAGCGACTGTCCGGATGCGATGCGCATCTGGCTCTGCACGAGGTCGACGTCAGTGACCTCCTCGGTCACGGTGTGCTCGACCTGGATGCGGGGGTTCATCTCGATGAAGACGACCTCCCCCGCGCGCTCCCCCGCGGTCTCCAGGAGGAACTCCACGGTTCCGGCGTTCTCGTAGCCGATCGACCGGGCGAAGGCGACGGCGTAGCCGTGCAGGGCGGTGCGGATGCCGTCGTCGAGGTGGGGCGCCGGCGCGATCTCGACCACCTTCTGGTGCCGGCGCTGCACCGAGCAGTCGCGCTCGAAGAGGTGCACGGTCTCACCCGTGCGATCGGCGAGGATCTGCACCTCGATGTGCCGCGGGCGCACGACCGCCTGCTCGAGGAACATCCGGGGGTCGCCGAAGGCACTGGCGGCCTCCCGCATCGCCTCGGCCAGTGCGGGGGCCAGCTCGCCGAGCGTCTCGACGCGACGCATGCCGCGGCCGCCGCCGCCCGCGACCGCCTTGGCGAACAGCGGGAAGCCGATCTCCTCGGCCTGGGCGACGAGCGCCTCGACGTCGTCGGACGCCTCGGTCGAGCGCAGCACGGGAACGCCGGCCTCGATCGCGTGGCGCTTCGCCTCGACCTTGTTGCCCGCCATCTCCAGCACCTTCGCCGGCGGGCCGATGAAGACGATGCCGTTCGCCGCCGCCTTCTCCGCGAGCTCGGGGTTCTCCGACAGGAACCCGTAGCCGGGGTAGATCGCATCCGCCCCGGCCTCCAGCGCGACCCGGATGATCTCGTCGACGTCCAGGTAGGCGCGGACGGGATGCCCTCGTTCCCCGATCTCGTAGGCCTCGTCGGCCTTGAGCCGATGGACCGAACCACGGTCTTCATGGGGGAAGACGGCGACCGTCCTCGCCCCGACCTCGTACGCTGCACGGAAGGCGCGGATAGCGATCTCGCCGCGGTTCGCCACAAGGATCTTCGTGAACATGCACACCTCTAAGGGCTCGATGAACGACGTTTTCGTCGTGCATGGGGCGGGGCTGAGTGTTCCCCCAGCCTAGGGGACGGTAACGTGGTGTCCGTGCACGTACTCAGCGTCAGCTCTCTCAAGGGGGGCGTCGGCAAGACGACCGTGACACTCGGACTGGCCTCCGCGGCCTTCGCCCGAGGCGTCCGGACTCTCGTCGTCGACCTCGACCCGCAGTCCGACGTCTCCACCGGCATGGACATCCAAGTGGCCGGAAGGCTCAACATCGCCGATGTCCTGGCGAACCCGAAGGAGAAGGTCGTCCGTCAGGCGATCACCTCCAGCGGCTGGGCGAAGGTGCACCCCGGAACGATCGACGTGCTCATCGGCAGCCCGTCCGCGATCAACTTCGACGGCCCGCATCCCAGCGTCCGCGACGTGTGGAAGCTCGAGGAGGCGCTCGCCTCCGTCGAGGCCGACTACGACCTCGTGCTGATCGACTGCGCCCCCTCGCTCAACGCCCTCACGCGCACCGCCTGGGCTGCCAGCGACCGCGTGATGGTCGTGACCGAGCCCGGCCTGTTCTCGGTCGCCGCCGCCGACCGCGCTCTGCGCGCGATCGAGGAGATCCGACGCGGTCTGTCCCCGCGACTCCAGCCGCTGGGCATCGTCGTGAACCGGGTACGTCCGCAGTCCATCGAGCACCAGTTCCGCATCAAGGAGCTGCGCGACATGTTCGGCCCCCTCGTGCTCTCGCCGCAGCTGCCGGAGCGCACCTCGCTGCAGCAGGCTCAAGGCGCCGCGAAGCCGCTGCACATCTGGCCGGGAGACTCCGCACAGGAGCTCGCCGCCGACTTCGACCTCCTGCTCGACCGGATCATCCGCACGGGCCGCATCCAGGTCCCGGAGGGCGGCCCGCAGGCCTGATCCTCCGTGCACACGCGAAACGCCCGCTCACCGAGCGGGCGTTTTTCGTATGCGGGGCTCGTGGGCGCTGCAGACGGAGCCCAGGCGCCACGGGCGGAGCCTACGCGGAGCGCTTGGCTCGACGGGCGGAGCCTACGCGGAGCGCTTGGCGCGACGGGCGGAGCCTACGCGGAGCGCTTGGCGCGACGGGCGGAGCCTACGCGGAGCGCTTGGCGCGACGGGCGGAAAGCTCGTCGACGGGATCGGGAGCGGTCGGATCGAACTCGACCAGCGTAGACTCCACCTCCCGCAGGACCTTGCCCACGGCGATGCCGAAGACGCCCTGGCCACGGCTGACGAGGTCGATGACCTCGTCGTTCGAGGTGCACAGGTAGACGGAGGCCCCGTCGCTCATCAGCGTCGTGCCCGCGAGGTCGCGGATGCCGGCACGGCGAAGCTCCTCCACGGCGGTGCGGATCTGCTGCAGCGAGATGCCGGTGTCGAGGAGGCTCTTGACGAGCTTGAGGACGAGGATGTCGCGGAAGCCGTAGAGACGCTGCGAACCGGAGCCGCTGGCCCCGCGCACCGTGGGCTCGACGAGTTCGGTGCGAGCCCAGTAGTCCAGTTGACGGTAGGTGATGCCCGCGGCGCGTGCCGCCACCGCACCGCGGTAGCCGACCTCATCGTCCATGGCGGGGAGACCGTCGGTGAAGAGGAGTTCGGTCACGAACCGCGGGTCGCCTGCACGCTCGTCCGCATTCATCTGAAATCCTCCCTGGAGCTGTTACATCCACGCTAGAGCAGTGCCCCGACACCGGCAACGACATCCGCTCGATGCAGAAGGTGTGTCGCAATGAGTTCGTTACGAAAGGATGCGCGTCAGCGCGTCGCGGACGAAGAGCGCCCGCACCTCGTCGATCTTGCCCGCCAGCTCGGGGGCCATCTCGTTGGCCTTCGCGCGCGATGCGGCGTCCGTGCGCCGGAGCAGTGTGGACAGCGCCGACTCGATCAGGGCCACCTCGCGCTCGGCGCCCTGCCGCAGCGACCGGAGGTGCCGCGGTTCGATGCCGTGGCGGTCGAGGGCGACGAGACCCCGCAGCAGCGACACGGCGCTCTCCGGATAGCTCTCCTGTGCGGAGATGACGCCGGTGCTGATCGCGTCGTTGAGCAGTTGGGGCCCGGCCCCCGCCGCGGCGAGCAGCTCGTCGCGGCGGTAACGCCGCGGTGCAGGGGCGATCGACGGCGGGGGCGCGATCCCAGCCGCCCCGCCTCGCGCATCCGCCTCGTCGAGCTGTTCGCGGATCACGCTGAGAGGCAGGTAGTGGTCGCGCTGGAGGGTGAGCCCCAGGCGCAGCCGCTCGATGTCCGCCTGCGAGAACTTGCGGTAGCCGGACTCCGTGCGCGACGGGGTGACGATCCCCTGCACCTCGAGGAAGCGCAGCTTGCTGGAGGTCAGTTCGGGGAACTCCGGCGTGAGCCTGGCGAGCACCTGACCGATACTCAGAAGCCCCGCGGACGCGGAGCGTTCGCGGGCGGGGGACGCCGCCATCAGTCGTTCGCCGCCGCGCGGTCTGCCGGTGAAGCGAAGAAGTTGAGGCGGAACTTGCCAACGCGCAGTTCGGACCCGTCGACGAGGACGCTGCGATCGACGCGCTCGCCGTTGACGTAGGTCCCGTTCAGCGAGCGCTGGTCGATGATCTCGAAGGCCGATCCGGCGCGGGTGATCTCCGCGTGACGACGCGACACGGTCACATCGTCGAAGAAGATGTCCGCCTCGGGGTGACGTCCGACGGTGGTCACGTCGGTATCGAGGAGGTAGCGGGCGCCGGCGAGCGCGCCCGAGCGGACGAGCAGCAGCGCGGAGCCGGAGGGGAGCGCGGCGATGGCGCTCTGTTCGACGTCGGTCAACTCGACGCCGAAGGGCACGAAGGAAAGATCCGAGTCGTGTCCGAACGTCTGCGTCACGTCGTGTCTCTGCTCGCCGGGACGATGGATCGCGGCGTCTCCGGCCGGTCGGCTCTCGCTGTCTGTCACTGTGCCCTCCTGATCGTCCAGACTAACCGATGCGAGGCCGCCCGCGGGAGGCGGGCTTCACACTCAGGCATCCCATACCGGGGATTCATAGGCTGGGCACGTGAAAACCGCAGCCCGCCGCTTCCCGCCCCTCCTGATCGCACTGGCCGCGACCCTGCTCGCGGCGTTCCTCGTGATGCTCGCACCGCTCTCCGCCTCGGCGCACGACGCCCTGCTCGCGTCATCCCCCGAGGCGGACGGCACGGTGGAGACGCTCCCGGGAGAGCTCACCCTGACGTTCAGCAACAAGCTGATCGACGGCGCGGGTGCGACCGAGGTCGTGGTGACCGATGCCGCGGGGACGACGGTCGCCGACGGACCGGCGACCGTGAACGGGGCCATCGTCACGCAGCCCCTCGCCGAACAGGGCGAGGCCGGTGTCTACCACGTCGTCTGGAAGGTCGTCTCCAGCGACGGCCATCCCACCTCCGGCGAGTTCTCCTTCACCGTCTCCACGAGCACCGTCGTCGCGCCGCCCGAGACGTCGAGCCCCGCACCTACCGAGGAGACGGGAACGACCCCGGAGACCACCGCGGCCTCCCCCGCGCCGACCGAGGCTCCGGCCGAGGGCGACGCGGTCGGACCGTGGCTGCTCGCGATCGTCGGCGGGCTCGTCGTCGTCGGCGTCGTGGTGGTCTTCTTCTCACGTCGTGGAAACCGCGGGGCCGGTCGCGCACAGGGCTCCGACGACGCCTCCCCCGAGCCGTCCGACGACCTCACGGCGCGATAGGCTGAAGGCATGCCACACTACGATGTCGTCGTCCTCGGTGCAGGTCCTGGCGGTTACGTCGCCGCAGTTCGCAGCGCGCAGCTGGGCCTGTCCACCGCCATCATCGAGGAGAAGTACTGGGGCGGTGTCTGCCTCAACGTGGGCTGCATCCCCTCCAAGGCTCTCCTGAAGAACGCGGAGATCGCGCACACCCTGAACCACAAGGCCGATTTCTTCGGCATCTCGGGCGACTTCACGCTCGACTTCGGCAAGGCGTTCGACCGGAGCCGCGAGGTCGCCGACGGTCGCGTCAAGGGCATCCACTTCCTGATGAAGAAGAACAAGGTCACCGAGTACGACGGCCGCGGCACCTTCACGGGCCCGAAGGCCATCTCGGTCGCCAAGTCGGACGGCACGACCGAGGAGGTCACCTTCGACAACGTCATCATCGCCACCGGCTCCACGGTGCGCCTCCTCCCCGGCGTGACCCTGAGCGAGAACGTCGTCACGTTCGAAGAGCAGATCATGACGCGCGACCTCCCGGAGTCGATCGTCATCGTCGGCGCTGGAGCGATCGGCATGGAGTTCGCCTACGTGCTGACCAACTACGGCGTGAAGGTCACCATCATCGAGTTCCTCGACCGCGCCCTCCCGAACGAGGACGCCGACGTCTCCAAAGAGATCGCCAAGCAGTACAAGAACTACGGCGTCGACATCCTCACCTCCACCAAGGTCGAGACGGTCGTCGACAACGGCTCCGACGTCACCGTCACCTACACCGGCAAGGACGGCCAGCAGGGCTCGATCACGGCCGACAAGGTGCTCATGTCGATCGGCTTCGCGCCGAACGTCACCGGCTACGGCCTGGAGAACACCGGAGTGGCACTCACCGAGCGCGGCGCCATCGACATCGACGACCACATGCGCACCAACGTCGAGGGCATCTACGCCATCGGCGACGTGACCGCCAAGCTGCAGCTCGCCCACGTGGCCGAGGCGCAGGGCGTGGTCGCCGCCGAGACCATCGGCAAGGCCGAGACCATGACGCTGGGCGACTATCGCATGATGCCGCGCGCGACGTTCTGCTCGCCGCAGGTGGCCTCGTTCGGACTCACCGAGCAGCAGGCCAAGGACGAGGGGCGCGAGATCAAGGTCGCGACGTTCCCGTTCATGGCCAACGGCAAGGCGCACGGCCTGGGCGAGCCCGTCGGCTTCGTCAAGCTCATCGCCGACGCCGAGCACCTCGAGCTGATCGGCGCGCACATGATCGGCCCCGACGTCTCCGAGCTGCTCCCCGAGCTGACCCTCGCGCAGAAGTGGGACCTCACGGCGCTCGAGCTGGCCCGCAACGTGCACACGCACCCGACGCTGTCGGAGGCTCTGCAGGAGGGCTTCCACGGCCTCGCCGGCCACATGATCAACTTCTGATCGCACGCGACGAGGGCCCGGACGCATGACGCGTCCGGGCCCTCGTCGCGTCCGGGCCGGGTCGTGCCCGCCGCTCGGGTCAGGATCCGCGCATCGTGATGAGACCGGCGCTCCACCCCCGCATCAGCGGCGTACCCATTGCGCGGATCAGCAGCTCTCGAGACTCAAGAGTTAGACCGGACGCCGGCATCCCCATACGCATGTAGAACGCCGACCGCCGCTGGGCGGCACGCGCGGCCCGGATGTTCCGGCGCCCCTGTCGACGCAGGTCGACGGCGCCGCTGTCCAGTCCGCGGAGGAGCTCCGCGGCCAGATGGACGGCCGCCGTCCAGCCGAGGTTCATCCCCTGTCCGCCGATCGGGCTGATCTCGTGCGCGGCGTCGCCGAGGAGCACGATGCGTCGACCGGCCGCCGCCACGGCGACATGCTGCGTCGCGAGGAACGGAACGGGGACGGCGCCGTCGGGGATCTCCGGGCGCACCTCCGTGCGACGCTCGATCTCGTCGCGGAAGGCCGCGCCCGTGCCGAGGGGCTGCTCCCCCTCGCCCGTGCGCACGACCCAGCGCCGGAGGGAGCCGGGCATCGGGAAGCTCTCCACCAGTCCTCCCGGCCCGCAGTGCAGCACCGCGCGCGCCTGCGCCCCGGCGTCCTCGACGTCGAGCATCGCGTACCGCCCTTCTCCGGGCCGCCGGCGCCACTCGAGCCCCAGGTGCGCCCGCAAGGCGCTGTGCACACCGTCCGCGACCACGACCGCATCGGCCGTCGTCTCCTGCAACCCCTGTCCTCCGTCGATCGCGACGCGCACGAAGTCTCCCTCGTCGCGCAGGGACCGCACCGTCTGTCCCGTCCGCAGAGCGCCAGCGGACAGCCGCGAGAGGCGTTCCACCAGCAGGGCTCCCGTCCGCTGCTGCGGGAGGACGAGCACGGGGCGCTCGCTCGTGAAGTCGAGGGACGCGAGCGTCCGCCCCCTGCTCCGCACCTCGCCGCCCTCGAGCGCCAGAGCCTCACGGCGCACCGCCTCGCCCAGGCCGACGGCGTGCAGCGCGTCGAGACCGGGCGGATGGATGCCGATGGCGCGGCTGCGTCCGTCGGCATCCGCCCTGCGCTCGCACACGGCCACGTCGACCTCGCGTTGCGCGAGCAGGCAAGCGAGCAGGAGACCGACCGGTCCCGCTCCGACGATCACCACGTCATGGTCGGGCACGGCCGCCCTCCCACCGCAGTTCCAGTCGCGAGGGGAACCGATGCCGCACGCGCCATCCCTCCGGGGCCGCCGCACGCAACTCCGACGCTGTGTAGGACCGCCGGATGCTGATCAGCCCGTCGCCGCGGATGAAGGAGCCGGAGAGATAGGTCGATGCGAAGGGCAGCGTCGCCGCGGCGAACAGGGCGTATGCGGCACGACTGCGCGCGATGTCGCTGTGCACGACGAGACCTTCGGAGCCGGCGAGGACGCGCGAGTCGTGGAGGAGGGCCGTCAGCTCCTCGGCGGCGAGATGGTGCAGCAGGTGGTTCGAGAGCACGACGTCGAAGCGCGCCCCCTCCTCCACCAGGGCCGAGGTGTGCGCGGCACGGTATCGGATCCCTGCGCCGCCGTCGTGGGCGAGCGCCCAAGCGGTCGCCCGCGGATCCGGATCGAGGGCCGTGATCTCCGCCCGCACGCCATCCCTCCGCGACCGCGATGCGAGCAGCCGGCACAGGTCCCCGCCGCCCGATCCGACATCGAGGATGCGTAGCGGGCGTCGGCCGGAGCGGGGGCGGATGTCGCGCCGGTACAGCCGACCGGGACGCGAGACGAGGGCGTTGACCGTCTCGAAACGCAGATAGGTGCGGTCCAGCATCCCCGGATCCGCGTCCCGGTCGTCCATCAGTTCCCGGGCGCCCGTCGCACGGACCGCGAGATCAGGCCTCATCGCCCGCCGGCGCGACGACCGTCATCAGAGCGCTCTCCGCCGTGAGACCGGGGCCGAAGGCCATCGCGGTGACGCGCTCACCGCCGCGAGCCCCTTCCTGCTCGAGGATGCGCTTGAGCACGAACAGCACGGTCGCGCTGGACATGTTCCCGTTCATCCGCAGCACCTCCCGTGCTGGCCGCAGCTGCGCGTCGGACAGACCGAGGCGTTCCTGCACCCGGTCGAGGATGCTGCGTCCTCCCGGATGCACGGCCCAATGCGCCACCGTCTCGCCGATCCGCCCCTCCTCATAGTCGGCGGAGAGCGCCCGCTCACCGGAGTACAGGGGGCGGATCGCGGGGATGATGGTCTCCCCGATGATCTGCGGGACGGCCGTGGAGAGGATCATCTCGAAGCCGTTGTCCCCGATGGTCCACGCCATGTCCTCCTCTCCCTCGGCGGCGATCGCGGTGTGGAAGCCGTCGAGCCTGAGCCCTGGGGAGCGGTTCGGCAGATCGCGCCCCGTGACGATCGCCGCCGCCGCTCCGTCGGCGAAGAGCGATGACGCGACGATCGTGTCCGGGTCCTCCGAGCTGCGCAGGTGCAGCGTGCAGAGCTCCACGCTGACCACGAGCACCACGGCCTCGGGATCCGCGGCGCAGAACTGGCTCGCCGCGCGCAGGGCGGGCATCGCGGCGTAGCACCCCATGAACCCGAGGTGGAATCGCTGCACGCCGTCGGCGAGCCCCAGTTCCCGCACGATCTCGTAGTCGGGGCCCGGCGCGTGGAAGCCGGTGCACGAGACCGTCACCACGTGCGTGATGTCGGCGGCTTCGATCTGCGCATCCGCGGCGATCGCCCGGCGGGCGACCTCGACGAACAACCTCCGCGCCTCCTGAGCGTAGAGATCGTTGCGCGCTCTCGTCCCCGGCGACAGCAGGGTACGGGTCGTCCGGTCGAAGAAGACCGGATCGCCGGACGCGCCGTGCACGGAGAGCTCGTCGATGACCGTGTGCCTGGTGTCGATGCCGGAGCCGTTGAACGAGGCTCCGACGATGCGTTGCGCCAGCCGTCCTATCCCCGGTTGCGCGGCGAAGACGTCTCTCACCTCGTCCTGCACGAGAACGGTGTCCGGCACGAGCGTCTGCACCGATCGGAGCACGGCTGATGGCCTCATGCGCTCACTCAAGCACGCGACGCACCCCCACGGAAGGGGGTTGCGGCGACGGGCCTCTTCTCAGAAGCCGAGGGCTCTGGCCAGCTTCGAGCCCGATGCCGCCTCGCGCCCGCCCGTCGCGAAGACGGCTCTCTCGGCCGCCTCGAACAGCGCGGCCCGCCCGTCGGGGTCCTCGGGGGCGGCCGGCCCCAGTTCCAGTTCCCATTCGCGCCACTCGCGCTGCGTCCCCTGCCGGAGGTCCGTGGCGCGCACGTGATCGTCGACGAACTCGGCGACGACGCCGGTCGGCCCCGAGAGGTGGTAGGCGGTGCGGGTGTTCTCGATGCGTGCGAGCGGCGTCAGCTCATCGGTCGTCCAGCGTGCGAGGGCGGCGGACACGGGCGCCGGCAGCTCGTCGCCCTCACCGAGCGGCCAGCCGATCTCGAGCCGGCCGTCGCCCTCCCTCGGGCCCTTGATGTGCCACCCCGCGTCTGGCCCTCCCGTCCGGCGGCGCACCGCCACGCCCGAGCGCGAGAGCGCGCCGTCGACGGTGTCGAAGTACCGGGCGTCGAGTTCGCGGAGCTCTCCGTCGGAGACCGCCTCGACGCCGGGGAGCCCGCGCCAGTCCGGCAGAGCGGTGTGCACGTCGACGTCGTACTTGCGCTCGACCTCGACCGTGCGCGACGGCTCGGCCCCCTGGGAGGCCTCAGACATCTGCCGGGTTGATGTCCTCGAGGGACTCGTCGTACCAGTAGTCGATCTCGGTGGGCCCGTCGCTCTCGCCGGTGTTCTGCGGCTCGCCACGACGGTTGTACACCACCTGGGTCTCGCTGTAGGGGACGATCAGCTTGTCGTCCGCATCGCCGAGGGGGATGATCTGCCCGTCGAGCGGGCCGCCGTGGAGTCTCGCGAGTGCCATGTGCTCACCCTAGTGCCGTCGCGGCGCCATCGGCATCAGGCCGCCGCGATCCCGATGACGGTTCCGGCGATCATCCACGGCCCGAAGGCGATGCGCGTGGAGCCGTCGGCCCGACGCAGCGCCATCAGGACGATCGCGTAGAGGGCGGCGAGCACGAAGGCGGATGCCGCCCCCACGGCGAGCGCCCGCCATCCGTGCCACCCCAGCACGAGGCCGATGACCGCGGCGAGCTTGACGTCTCCCCCGCCCAGCCCGGCATGGCTGACCGCCCGGAGGAGGGCGTAGAACCCGCCGAGGAGCAGCATCCCGGCGCCCGCCCTGACGAGCGCCGCCCACTGCCCGGTGGCGGCGGCGTCGATCAGCACCAGCACCGCCACCGCGGCCAGTGCGGGCAGCACGATCCGGTCGGGCAGTCGGTGGGTCCTGGCGTCGACCACGACCAGGCGGATGCCGACGCAGAGCAGGGCCGCATGCGCGACCACGACGAGCAGGGTGTGCGGATCCATGGGGGAAGGCTAGGAGACCTCAGGATGCTCCGATGACCGCCTGTGGATAACCCGGTCAGAGGTCGATGATCTCGAGATCGACGACGACCACGTCGCCCTCGTCGATGCCCTGCGCCTCACGGATCGCCCTCTTCAGCGGGAGCACGAACGCCTCGCCGTCGAAGAAGATCGAGGTGTTCCAGATCGATGCGCCGATCCTCGCCTGCACCCGGAGCGACCCGAAGCCGCGGGGAGGGGACGGGAGCTCGCGCAGCTCGACCGAGAGCTCCGCCGGCATGGTCGCGAAGAACCAGGAGTCGACCCGCTTCTCCCATCGCGTGACGGCACTCTCGAACTCGATCCGCATGCCTCCAGGCTAGCCGCGCGCGGGGACATCCGCGCATCCAGGGCGATGTCTGACGTTCGAACTATCGTCGTCGTATCGGTTGCTTTATTCGTACATATCTTCGAGGATGGAAGCATGGGGTTCGGGCTCGATGCGGTTACGGCGCTCTCTCCGGCGGGCGATGTCCGCGCTGGAGAGGTGCTGCGGTTGCGCCGCGAGATCAGCCGGATGCAGCGACGACGCAGCGAGTACTCGGTGCTCCCCCTCGACCCCGCGCTCGCGCCCGTCCTCCCGGACGGAGGGCTGCTCACGGGTGTCTCCTACACCGTCTCCCCCTCCCCCAGCCTGGTGCTCGCCCTGCTCAGCGCCGCCTCCCGGAAGGGCCACTGGTGCGCCGTCGTCGGCATGCCCACCCTCGGCGTCGAGGCGGCGGCGGCCTTCGGCGTCGACCTCGCCCGCCTGATCCTCGTCCCCGATCCCGGCGACCGTTGGCTGGCAGCCACCTCCGCGCTGGCCGAAGTGGTGCCGCTGATCGTGGTGCGCCCCGGTGCCCGGCTGCGCGACGCCGAGGCCTCGCGGCTGAGCGCCCGGCTGCGCGACCGCGGAACCACCCTGCTCGTCGCCGACGCCATCGCGCACGGCGCGTGGCCCCAGAGCGAGGGGAGCATCCGCCTCCACGATCCGCACTGGCACGGTCTCGGCGAGGGATGGGGGATGCTGTCGGACTGCACGGCAACGGTGACGGCGCAGACCAGACGCGACCCCGCCCCGTCCAGCGTGCGCGTGCGGCTTCCCGCCGGCGACGGTCGGATCGAGGCGGCGGCACCCGAGATCGCTCCTCTCGTCCCCCTGCGGCTCGATACCCCGTCACCGGCCCGACCGGCCGAAGAAGGTCCGACCGACGACGGCTGGGCGGTGGCGGGATGACACCCCCGGTGCGCGTGATCGTACTGTGGTTCCCCGATTGGCCTCTGCGCGCCGCTCTGGGCGTCGCCCCGCCGCACCCTCCCACGGCACTCGTGCAGGCGAACACCGTCGTCGCCTGCACCGCGTCCGCGCGGGAGCACGGTGTGCGCGCGGGCCAGCGCCGACGGGCCGCACAAGGACAGCTCTCCTCCCTGGCCGTGCTGCCGCACGACCCGATCAGGGACGAACGCGCCTTCCTCCCCGTGCTGCAGCTCATCGAGAAGCACGCACCGGGTGCTTCTCTCCTGCGCCCCGGACTGGCCGCCATCCGCGCACGGGGCATCTCGCGGTACCACGGCGGCGAGGATGAGGCGGGGCGCGCTCTGCTCGCGATCCTCGCCGATGCGGGGTTCCCCGAGGCGCGCATCGGCATCGCCGACGGTCCGTTCACCGCGGAGCTCGCGGCGCGCGGGACCGATCCCTGCACCATCGTGGCCCCCGGACGCGCCGGCGACTTCCTGGCCCCGCTGCCCGTGCAGGTGCTCCGCGACGAGAAGCTCGCAAGCCTCCTCGTGCGCCTCGGCGTGCGCACCCTCGGGGAGTTCGCCGCGCTCGACGGGATCGAGGTCCGCGACCGCTTCGGCGAACAGGGGCACCGCCTGCACGCACTCGCGGCCGGCGCCGACTCCCGGTCCCTGACACCGCGCCCTCCCGACCCCGAGCTGGTCAGGGTCGTGGAGTTCGAGCCGCCCCTGAACGGCACGGACCAGGTGGCCTTCGCCGTCCGGCAGACCGCGGACGCCGTGATGCTGGCGCTCGGCGACGCCTCGGTCGTCTGCACCGAGGTGCGCATCGACCTCACCGACGACGATGGCCGGGTCTTCTCCCGCACCTGGCTGCACCCGAGCTGCTTCGACGCCGCCGACCTCGTCGACAGGGTGCGATGGCAGCTCGAAGCGCTATCCTCCGAGAACGCGGCGACGGAGACGGTCGACGAGGCGAGAGCCTTCGGAGGCATCGTCACCGTGCGCATCGAGCCGTCCGCGGTCGACGACGCCGCCCACCATCAACCGGGGCTGTTCGGCTCCGGCACCGACGAGCGGCTCCATCACGCCGTCTCCCGGGTGCAGACGATGCTGGGGCATCAGGGGGTGGTCACCGCCGCGCTCTCCGGTGGACGCTGGCTCTCCGACAGGCAGGTGCTCACCCCGTGGGGCGAGCGCTCCGTCGTTCCGCGCGATCCCGCACGCCCGTGGCCGGGTCGGCTCCCCGATCCCGTCCCCGCCGAGGTGTTCCTCCCGCCGCGACCGATCGGCGTGCAGGCTTCCGACGGAACTCCCGTCGCCGTCGACGAGCGGGGTCTCCTCTCCGCCGCCCCCGCACGCGTCGACGGTGCGGAGGTGCAGGCGTGGGCGGGACCGTGGCCCGTGCACGAGCGCCTGTGGGACAGGGAGCGCGGGCGCATCGGATACCGGCTGCAGATCGTCGACGACCGCGATCGGGCATGGCTGGTGTTCCGCACCGGCACCCGCTGGTGGGCGGAAGGGAGGTACCGCTGATGGGCTGGAGCAATCCACCGCTGTCGTGGTCCGAGCTGGAGCGCACGCTGAGCGGCAGGGAGCCGGCCGAGCGCCCCCCTGCCTCGGAGCCCTCGACCTCGCGCCGGGACACCGGCCCGACGAGCCGACGCCGCACACCTCCCGAGTCGATCGAGATCATCAGACCGGAGCAGTCCGTCGCCTATGCCGAGCTGCACGCGCACTCGTCGTACTCCTTCCTGGACGGGGCCTCCTCCCCCGTCGAGCTGCTCGTCGAGGCGGAGCGGCTCGGACTCACCGCCCTCGCGCTCACCGATCACGACGGCTTCTACGGGGCCGCCCGCTTCGCCGAGATGGCGGAGGTGCTGAAGGTGGAGGTGCAGACCGTGTTCGGCGCCGAGCTGTCCCTCGGCCTCGACGCACCGCAGCGCGGCGCGGCCGACCCCGCGGGGGAGCACCTGCTCGTGCTCGCGCGCGGACTCGAGGGCTACCACCGTCTCTCCGGGGCGATCACCGCCGCACAGCTCCGCGGCGGCGAGAAGGGGCGCCCCGTCTACGACCTCGAGGAGCTCGGCGACCGGTCGGGAGGGCACTGGACGATCCTCACCGGATGCCGCAAGGGCGCCGTGCGGCGCGGGCTGGAGAAGGGCGACGCCCGCACACCGCTGCGGCGTCTCGTCGACCTCTTCGGACAGGACAACGTCGCCGTCGAGCTCTTCGACCATGGAGACCCTCTGGACACGCGACGCAACGATGCACTCTTCGACCTCTCCCGCGAGCTGCGGCTGCCGGTCGTGGCGACCAACAACGTGCACTACGCCTCGCCGGACCAGGCGCGGCTCGCGGAGGCCATGTCCGCGGTGCGTGCGGTGCGCAGCATGGACGACCTCGACGGCTGGCTGCCGGCCACCGACGGAGCGCACCTGCGCAGCGGCGAGGAGATGACGGCCCGGTTCCGCCGCTACCCCGGCGCGATCTCGCACGGCCTCGAGATCGCCGCAGCCTCCGCCTTCCCCCTGCGTCGCGCGCGCCCCGCCCTGCCGACGATGAAGGTCGAGGAGGGGCACACCCCGATGAGCTGGCTGCGGAAGCTGGTCTGGGACGCGGTGCCCGAGAAGTACCCGCACCTGAGCGACGACGGACGGCGTCGGATCGCACACGAGCTGAACGTGATCGAGGAGAAGGACTTCCCCGGCTACTTCCTCATCGTGCACGGCATCGTCGCCGAGGCGAGACGGCTCGGCATCCTCTGCCAGGGGCGGGGGTCCGCCGCGGCGAGCGCCGTGTGCTACCTGTTGGGGATCACCGCGGTCGACCCGATCCTCTACGGCCTCCCCTTCGAGCGCTTCCTCGCCAGCACGCGCGAGGAGGAGCCCGATATCGACGTGGACTTCGACTCCGACCGCCGCGAGGAGATCATCCAGTGGGTCTACCGCGAGTACGGCCGCGACAAGGCCGCCCAGGTCGCGAACGTCATCCAATACCGCCCGAAGAACGCGGTCAGGGACATGGCCCGAGCGCTGGGCTATTCCCCCGGCCAGCAGGACGCCTGGTCGCGGCAGGTCGACGGCTGGGGCAGCGAGGTCACGCTGGACGGAGACGACGACCTCCCCGACACCGTGCGCGACTATGCGAACCGGCTGATGAAGGCGCCCCGTCATCTCGGCATCCACTCCGGGGGGATGGTGCTCACCGAGAGACCGGTCGGTGAGGTCGTGCCCATCGAGCACGCGCGGATGAAGGACCGCACGGTCATCCAGTGGGACAAGGACGACGCGGCCTGGATGGGTCTGGTGAAGTTCGACCTGCTGGGTCTGGGCATGCTCTCGGCCCTCCAGCACTGCTTCGACCTCATCGCCCGCACCACTGGCGAGGTCTGGACGCTGGAGACCATCCCCAAAGAGGAGCCGGCCGTCTACGACATGCTGTGCAGGGCCGACTCCATCGGGGTCTTCCAGGTGGAGTCCCGTGCGCAGATGGGGCTGCTCCCCCGCCTGCAGCCGCGCTGCTTCTATGATCTCGCGATCCAGATCGCCCTGATCCGCCCCGGCCCCATCCAGGGCGGAGCCGTGCATCCCTTCGTCCGGCTCAAGATGGAGAAGGACCGGACCGATGCCGAGAACGAACGTCGCGCCGGCACGGGAGAACCCCCGCTGACGATGCACATCCCCTATCCGCACCCCGCTCTGGCCCCTGTGCTGGAGCGCACTCTCGGCATCCCGATCTTCCAGGAGCAGCTCATCCGCATGGCGACGATCATCGGAGACTGCACCGCAGACGAGGCCGACACCCTCCGAAGGGCGATGGGTTCGAAGCGCGGCCTGGAGAAGATCGACTCGATCCGTCGGCAGCTGTATGCGGGGATGGCACGCCACGGGCTCTCGAAGGAGCAGTCCGATCGCATCTACGCGCAGATCCAAGCGTTCTCGAACTTCGGTTTCGCCGAGTCCCACTCCTTGTCGTTCGCGCTGCTCGTCTACGCCAGCTCCTGGCTGAAGCTGCACTACCCCGCCGCCTTCCTGGCGGGGCTCCTGCGCTCGCAGCCGATGGGTTTCTACTCGGCGGCGACCCTGACCGGAGATGCCAGACGGCACGGCGTGACGGTGCTCCGCCCCGACCTGCACGCCTCCGGGGCGACCGACACGCTGGAGCCGCTCGGCGAGGAGAGGGCGGCGACCGGACGCGACGACTGCCTGGTGCAGATCGAGCCGCCGCCGCAGACCCGCTTCGACCGGAGCGCTCCCGACGTCTCGCCGTCGCATCGGCGGGACGGTGCGTACGGGGTACGGCTCGGCCTCGGTGGGATCCGCGGGATCGGGGCGGCGCTGGCGGAGAAGATCGTGCGGGAACGGGACTCCGCCGGTCCCTATCGGGATCTGCAGGACCTGGTGCGCAGGACGGACGCCACCGCGGCTCAGCTGGAGGCGCTGGCCACGGCCGGGGCCTTCGACTGCCTGGGGTTGTCGCGCAGGGAGGCGATCTGGCTCGCCGGTGCGGCAGCCGAGGACCGCGCCCGTTTCCTCCCGGGGACAACGATCTCGGTGCAGCCTCCGCTCTTCGCCGACCAATCGGGCTACGAACGCCTCGCCGCCGATCTCTGGGCGACGGGCGTCTCCGTCGACGACCATCCGATGACGCACTTCCGGGCGCGGCTACAGGAGCGCGGCGTGCTCACCGCCGCGGAGCTGCGCGTGCACGAGACGGGAAGGAGGATCGAGGTCGCCGGACTCGTGACGCACCGGCAGCGTCCGGAAACGGCAGCGGGGGTGACGTTCATCAACCTCGAGGACGAGCACGGACTCGTCAACGTCATCTGCTCGGCCGGCGTGTGGGGGCGCTACCGTCGTATCGCCAGGAACGCTCCGGCGCTCATCATCCGCGGCATCGTCGAGAGATCGCCCGAGGGGGTGGTGAACGTCCTCGCCGATGCCTTCGAGGATCTCCGCACCGGTCTCACGCACCGTTCGAGGGACTTCCAGTGAGTGACCTCGACCCCGCAGCAGCGTCACAGACTCAGGCCCAGACCCAGACCGCGGACCCAAGACCGCAGACTCAGACCGCAGACTCAGACCGCAGACTCAGACCGCAGACTCAGACCGCAGACTCAGGCTCCGGCCCGGACCCCGTCACCAGACTCGAGGCGACGCGGTCTCCGGCGGCCGTTCGGTGCCGCCCCACCGGTCGGCCTCCGCCTTGGCGGCGTCGACGGCCGCATCGGCGCCGCGCAGGGCCGCCCGCGCGCTGAGTCCCCCGCCGTCCGGCACCACAACGAGGACGGTGTGCGCCCCCTGTCCGCCAATCATCACCGTGCACTCGACGACCCTCCCGAGCCAGCGCGCCGCGTCGCCGCGCGGCTCCTCCGCGCGGCGATATCGGATCCCGGTGTCGAGATCGACGATCGCGAGGACCACGGGCTCCTCCGAGTGCGGATCCGCCTGTTCCGTGACCTCGATACGGTGCCCCCGCGCGATGGCGAGCTGCGCGTTGAGCACGAGCCTTCTGTCCATGCATCCACTCTATGAATCCCCGCCGGCAGGGCAACAGACACCCTCATCCGAGCCGATCCCCGGGGTCGGTCCGAGACGATCAGAAATATTCGTAGATTTCTTTGTCCCCCAAATGGCGGACAAGGAAGTTAAGCGATATTCTGATCCGAGTAGCGGGGGCTACCGGCTGAAGACTGGGGAATCAGCCGTCGAGCGCAGCGAGACTTTCGCCGCCTCCCCTGCCGTCCGGGAAGGACGGTGAGCCCTCTCGAGCGATCCGGCTGGGGCGGATGACTCGGGAGGGCAACCAGTCCCGCGGTCTCCGGAGACGTCGATCCCGGATTCATCCGCTCAGGGCTGCCCACACGAGATACGGCGCCCACGCCCCCGCACGTACGGCGCCCACGCCCACACGAGATACGCGCGCGTACGGCGCCCGTGATCGCACCCGCACCGCGACACGGCGCTAGCGAGTCGCCCAGCATGCGTCAACCCCGGCGTCACCCGGCCGGTCCCCGGCCTAGCGTCGACGCCCATGACGACCCATGCGACTGCCGAGGGATCACGCGGCGCAGACGAGGCCCCGCCACGCTGCCCCCACGACGAGCAACCTCAGGGAGCGGGACGGTCCTCATCGTCGAGGGGCACCTCTCGGAGCTGCTCGGCGACGTCGGCGATGTCCGCCTCGCCCGCATCGGACGGCAGCACGGAGCTCGCCGCGCGCTCGGGATCGTCCGGCTCGTCGGTCTCGGGGCGCTCCTGCTCCGCGCGATCGGCGACAGGCTTCACGTCCTCGATCCGTTCGTCTGCATCGGACACGGTGTACTCCTTCCTCGTTCGAGACACCTCCAGCGTGCTCCGCCACGGCCCGGCCGATCAAGGGGCTTGACGATGGCGACATCCTCGAACCGAGCGGGGACGGTGCGCATCGGCGTCTCCGGATGGACCTATCCGCGCTGGCGAGGCGACTTCTACCCGCGAGGCCTGCCGCGTCGCAGGTAGCTGGAGTACATCGGCAGCCGCTTCCCCACCGTCGAGCTGAACGGGTCGTTCTACTCCCTGCAGCGCCCCGACAGTTATCGCCGGTGGCGCGCGAGCGTGCCGGAGGGCTTCGTCTTCGCGATCAAGGGGTCGCGATACGTGACGCACATGCTGCGGCTCCGCAAGACGGAGCAGGCTCTGGCGAACTTCTTCGCCTCCGGGCTCCTCGCCCTCGGCCCACAGCTCGGTCCGATCCTGTGGCAGCTCCCCGAGCGGCTGCGCTTCGACCCGGATGTGCTCGGAGGGTTCCTGCGCACCCTCCCTCGGACCACGGGCGACGCGCTCGAGCTGGCACGCCGACACGACGACCGACTGCACGACCGGGCCTGGCTGGAAGTCGAGGGGGACGCATCCCTCCGGTACGCGCTCGAGCCGCGATCCCGCACGTTCGACGATCCGCGATGCCTGCGGATGCTCCAGCAGCACGGCGTCGCGCTGGTCGCCGCCGACACGGCCGACCGGTGGCCCCGGTTCGACGCCCTCACCGCGGACTTCGCGTACGTGCGGCTGCACGGTGCGCGGATGCTGTACCACAGCGGGTACACGCCCGCGGAGCTGCGCGACTGGGCCTCCCTCGTCACCGCCTGGTCCGACGGGTCGGGTGCGGGCGACGGAATGCCGCGAGACGTGTACGTGTACTTCGACAACGACGCCCGAGGGCATGCTCCTCACGACGCGGAAGCCCTGATCGCGGCGATCGGCGCCGGCGCGGGCTGAGCTGCCGGCGCGGGCTGAGCTGCCGGCGCGGGCTGAGCGGCGGTCTCACCGGACGCCGGCGAGCTCCGCGGCGGCACGGAGCTCCTGTCTCGCGCGATGGCTCGACGCCATGCCGGAACATCCCGGGAGCACAGGGCCTTTGCGGACCGGCGGCGGGCTACTCCCGGTCGCCGACGTGCCCCGGAGCGGTGAGCGAGAGCACACGTTCGACGAATGCCGCGTACTCGCCCATGTAGTGCGACAGGAACTGCTCGGTCCCGGCATCCGTCACCTCGCCCTCGGGTCCGAAGACGTCGGGCTTGAACGTGATGTACGCCTCGGGGGCGTTGAGCTGAGGTGCGTTGAGGAAGCTCAGCACGCTGCGCATGGACGACTGCATGACCGCCGTGCCGATGGCGCCGGTGGAGGCGCCGATGATCCCGGTGGGCTTGCGTGCGAAGGAGTTGTGCCCCCAGGGACGGGAGCCCCAGTCGATCGCGTTCTTCAGCGGCCCGGGAATGGAACGGTTGTACTCCGGTGAGATGATCAGCAACCCCTCGGAGCCCTCGATCGCCCGCTTGAACTCGGTCACGGCGAGAACCGGATCCATCTCGTCGTCGCGGTTGTAGAGCGGCAGGTCGCGGATGGAGATCTCAGACATCTCCAGGCTCGGCGGCGCGAGCCGCACGAGCGCCTTCGACAGGACGCGGTTGATCGAGTCGGTCGCGAGGCTTCCGATGAGATATCCGATGCGGTGGGCCATGGTCTGCTCCTTCTGACGTCGGGGGACGTCTCCGGTATACGCCCCCGTCGGCCGCAGCGCCAGACTCGACACCCGAACCTCGGCGGATGCATGAGAAAGGAGGAACAGCGAGTTCCTCCACTTCCAGGATATCCGCCGGGCAGGGGCTTGCCGCAAGGCCCCCACAGTGAGGCAGAATCGACCTTCGCTCGCGCGCCCCGCACCGTTCCGACGAGGAGAATCCGTGCATCCCGATCCCTTCCATCTCCCTCCGGCCCTCGCTGCCAAGGCCAGTCCCGATCTCATCGATGCCGACCGTTCGCACTTCCGGCTCATCGCCGCAGCGCTGCAGGCCCAGCGCACCGCCACCGCTCGCCGGCTAGAGGAGGTGCGGCTCCTGCGCGCCGACGAGGGCGGGACGGCCGTCGACCGCGACCTGGAGATCCGTCGCCTCAGCACCCGGTCACGCTTGCTGGAACGCTTCGACATCGACCTGTGCCTGGGGCGGATGACGCCGCACGGCGGCGACCCCGTGTACGTCGGCCGCACTGGTCTCGTCGCCGACGACGGCACGCGCCTCCTCGTGGACTGGCGCGCACCGGCGGCCGAGCCGTACTTCGCGGCCACCATGGAGACTCCTCGGGGACTCGTCTCCCGCCGCCGCTACCGATGGGCCGGCGGCCGGATCACCGACTACTGGGACGAGGCGCTCACCGAGGAGGGCTTCGACGCCGGAGCCTCGCTCGACGACCAGTCGGCGTTCATCGCGAGCCTCGGCTCCCACCGGACGGCGAGGATGCGCGACGTCCTCGCGACGATCCAGGCGGACCAGGACGCGATCATCAGGACGCCCTCCTCCGGCGCCCTCGTGGTCGACGGCGGGCCCGGTACCGGCAAGACCGTCGTCGCACTGCACCGGGCCGCTCAACTGCTGTACTCCGAACCCCGTCTGACGCAGGGCGGCGGAGGGATGCTGCTCGTCGGTCCGAACGCGCACTACCTCGCCTATGTGGAGGACGTGCTGCCGAGCCTCGGTGAAGACTCGGTGCGACTCGGCACCCTGCGCGACCTCGTGCCGGAGGGACGGCTCGCGACGGAGGAGCCGGATGCCGCCGTCGCCGCGCTGAAGGCCGCACTCGATCCGACGGCCGTCGTCGCCGCAGCCGTCCGACAGTCCGAGGTGCCGCCACCGCACGCGCTGCGCATGGAATCGCCGTGGGCCGACCTGTGGCTGGGGAGGGAGGACTGGGCGGAGGCCTTCGCGTCCGCCGACCCCGCGCTCTCGCACAACGACGCGCGCGACGAGGTGTGGGAGGAGATCCTGGAGCTCCTCGTCGACCAGGTCCGCGATGAGGACGTGCCCCCGCACATCGTGCGGCGTTGGCTCCGGCAGGACGATGACCTCACCGGCACCTTCGTCAGAGCCTGGCCGCTGCTGACGCCGTCATCCGTCGTCACCCGGCTGTGGACCGATCCGTCGTTCCTCGCCCGGTGCGCACCTGAGCTGGACGGGGAGCAGGTCGCGTTGCTGCAGCGTGCGGACGGGGCCGCCTGGACGACCTCGGACCTCCCCGTGCTCGACGCCGCCCATCGGCTGATCGGCGATCCGGATGCCGTGCGCAGGGAGCACCGTCGACAGGCCGTCGTGGCCGCGGCGCAGGAGCAGATGTCGCACGTGGTCGATCACCTCGTCGCGACGGACGACAGCGAGATGAAGGTGATGTCCATCCTTCGGGGCCAGGACGCCCGGAACGTGCTGGCGGGTGTCGACACGCCTCCCCTGCCGGCGGCCGACGAACTCGCCGGCCCCTTCGCCCACATCGTCGTCGACGAGGCCCAGGAGCTCGGCGATGCGGAGTGGCGCATGCTGCTGGCGCGCTGTCCGTCGCGCAGCATGACGATCGTCGGAGACCGGGCCCAGGCGCGGAACGGGTTCGCGGAGAGCTGGGAGTCCCGCCTGGCCCGCATCGGGCTCCGCGACGTCAGCGTGTCGCATCTCACAGTGAACTACCGCACCCCCGCCGAGGTGATGGCGGTCGCCGCGCCGGAGATCCTCTCGGCTGTCCCCGACGCCAACGTGCCGACCTCGGTGCGCGTGAGCGGGATGCCCGTGCGCCACGGCTCCGTCCAGGACCTCCCGAGCACCGTCGACGCCTGGCTCGCGGAGCACCCCGAGGGCATGGTGTGCGTGATCGGCGCGCCGTGGTTCCCGGCGTCGCCACGCGTGCGCTCGCTGGGCGCTGCGGAGGCCAAGGGGCTGGAGTTCGATCTCGTCGTGCTGGTCGATCCGCAGTCCTTCGGGGACGACGTCACCGGGGCCGTCGATCGTTACGTCGCCATGACACGCACCACCGGTGAGCTGGTGGTCCTCGATAGGATCTCCGGCGAAGGAGGCCGTTCATGACCCTCGTGCAGATCGCCCAGCGCGCCACGGACCTCGACCGTGCATCCGCTTTCTACAGCGACCTCCTCGGCATCGCCCCGGCGGCGAGATTCGATCCTCCCGGCCTGCTGTTCTTCGACCTGGGAGGGGTGCGGCTGCTTCTGGAGAGCGGCGCGCCGACGGCGTTGCTCTACCTCCGCGTCGACGACATCCACGCGACCGTGGAGCGCCTCCGTGCGGCGGGGACGACCATCAGGAGCGAGCCGCACGTGATCTTCGCCCACGCGGACGACACCCTCGGCCCCGCAGGCTCGGCGGAGTGGCAGGCGTTCATCACCGACAGCGAGGGCAACACCGTCGGGCTCGTCGAGCACCGGCCGGGCTGAGCGCGACCGGGGAGACGACCGCGGATCAGCCGGCGACCCGGTACGCCGCGAGGAACACGTCGAGGGCGCGGGCGACGTGGGTCGCGGCATCCGTCCCCGGCAGGGCCTCGTCGTCCCCGAGCAGCATGGCCCTGTTGACCGGCTCCCCCATGACGAGCCAGTTCAGTTGGGACGCGGCGGTGGCCGGATCGTCGACCCGGAGGGCGCCCGCCTCGTCGAGCCGTCGGAGCACCTCGGCGAGCGAGTCCATCGCGCGCTGCGGTCCGTGCTGATGCAGTTCCCTGGCCAGATCGGGGAACTGCGGCAGGAGCCCGATGACGAGGCGCCGCAGCGCGAGCAGTCCGGGGTCGAGCACGGTCGCGAGCTGCTGCTCGAGGATCGGCGCCAGCACGGCGCCCGCCCCGACGCCCGGGGGTATGGCGGGCGCCTCGCCGAGCACCCGTACGCTCGCCGCCCTCGTCTGTGAGCCGACGAGTTCCAGGAACAGCCCCTCCTTGCCTCCGAAGTGACTGTAGAGCGTCTGCTTCGCCACGCCGGACGCGCGGGCGATCGAGTCCATGGTCACGGCCTCGTAGCCCTGGGCGAGGAACTGCTCCTGTGCGGCGGCGAGCATGGACTCGCGCTTGCGCACGGAGCTGGGGCGGAGTTCCGCCTGACCTCTTGACGATTTCATACTCGCGAGTCTAGTGTGTAGAAATCAGACTCACCAGTCTTTAATCAGGAGGCGACGATGGCCAGCAGCACCCCCCTCGAGTTCGACGCCGAACTCATCCATCCTGCGGAGGCGGGGTCGTGGACCGTGTTCGACGTCCCCGGATCCATCGAGCACTTCGGCACCGGCAATCCGGTGCGGGTCACGGGAACGATCGACGACACCCCCGTGGCGCTCACTCTCATGCCGACGGGGCGCGGGATCCATTTCGGCCCCGTGAAGGCCGCGACCAGGAAGCTCATCGGCAAGGCGGCGGGCGACCGCGTGCATGTGCGGATCGAGGCCGCGGCATGAGCGCGATCACGACACCCCGCGGCGACACGGTCGTCTTCGACGACCTCGGCCCCCGGGGAGCCGTCACGGCGGTCTTCATCGCCGGAGCCGGCCCCACCCGGGCCGACGACCCGGTCACCCTCGCGACCGGGGAGGCCTTCGCGGCGCGCGGCGGCCGGGCGCTCATCCCCGACCGTCTCGGCCGCGGCGAGACGACCTCCGCAGGCGACATCGACCTCCCTGCGCAGCTCGACGCCATCGCGGCGCTGGCCGGCGAGGCCGAGGCCCCGGTCATCCTCATCGGACATTCCTCGGGGTGTGCGATCGCGATGCTCGCGGCGTCCCGGATCCCCGGGCTCGCTGGGCTCGTGCTCTGGGAGGCGCCCCTCGGACTCTTCGACGGGGGCGCCGTGCACTGGTGGCACGGGGTGCGGGACGCCATCGGCACCGGAGACCTCGAGACGGCCGTCGCCCGCTACATGGCGGGGATGCCGCCCGAGTGGCTCGAGGAGCTGAAGAAGTCGCCAGAGTACCCGCGTCTCGTGCTCAGCTGGGTGCCCGACGGCGAGGCTCTCGCCGAGGTCGAGAGTCGCGGCTACGCGGAATCCCTCGCGGCGGTCTCGGCGCCCGTCGTGGCCGTGGTGGGCACCGACACCTTCCCCGGCATGATCGCGACGGCGGATGCCCTGGCCGAAGCCGCGGCGCATGGCAGCTCCGAGCAACTCGCCGGCGCCTGGCACTCCTGGGCGCCCGATGCGATGGCCGAGCGGCTCGCGAGGATCGCCGGGCTGACGATCTAGTCCGCGTCGAGCGGGACCATGGGCACGTGACGCACCGCGATCAATCTGTCCATGGTCTCCAGGAGCCGCACCGCGTCGGGGCGGGTGTCGTCGGCCGGCCGGTGCATCAGCGTGCGGAGCGAGCTCAGGGCCAGGAGGATCGCGGCATCCGCCACCTCCGGTGAACCGGCCCGCTCCTCGACGATCACGTGGAACTCGGCCTTCAGTGCGCCCATCCACTGGGTGAAGGCGGCGACGAGCTGGGGCTGATCGGCGACCAGCTTCTTGAGCCTCTTGCGTTCGACGCCGGATGACATCGAGTCGGCGAGCAGATCGCAGATCGCCGGCATGAGCTCCCCTTCGGCGGCGCGGAACCGGGCCGCCGCCTCCGGGGAGATGATCTGCTCGGGGAGGTTGAGAGCCGCCGCGGTCTTCGACGGGAAGTAGTTGAAGAACGTGCGCGGCGAGACCCCGACCTCCTCACAGATCTGCTCGACGGTGGTTCCGTCGAAGCCATGACGCTCGACCAGGCGCAGGGCAGCCTCGTGCAATGCCTCCCTGCGGAGCTTCTTCTTGCGCTCGCGGAGTCCCTCCGCGGGCTCCCCTGCACTCTGGTCGTTCGTCATGTCAGCTCTGCACCTTGATCGTCCCCGTCTCGCTGACGCCCGCGTCGTCGGCCATCTCCTGCAGCGCGGAACGGGTGCGCAGCGGCGGGGCCTTGAAGAACCAGCTCAGCACGAACGCGAGCATCAGCACCCCGAAGCCTACCCAGTAGATGACGTCGATCGCCTGGGTGAAGCCGACCATGAAGGGCTTGGTGAGCGCGGCATCCGCGCCGTTCAGGAACGAGGTGTCGCTGACCGAGCTGCTCGTCCCGCTCGATGCCTCGGACGACCCGTCGCCGATCTTCTCGGCGATGTCGGGGACGAGCTGATCCACCCAGTACGTGCGCTGGGCCTCGTCCGACCAGTCCACCGAGACGGTGCCGTCGACGACCGAGGCGTGTGCCTTGTCCGCGACGGCCTGCAGGGCCTTGGCCTCGGCGCTGGGAAGGGCCTCCGCCACCTGTGCGTCGATCGCGGTCTGCGCGGCCGCGGCCGGGAGCTGACCCGCCGCGACGGCCTGGTTCACCGCGTCGGTGACCGCCGCCGTCACCGCCTGGGACGCCGACGCCTTCGCCTCCGATACCCCGCCGTCGAGTTGCGACTGGATGTTCTCCTGCAGCGGTCCGACGATCGGCATCCACAGCTGCTCCATGACGGCCTTGTTCTGCGTCTCACCGGCCACGGCGGGATCCAGCGCGGCGTTCAGGGCGGCCGTCAGCGTCGGCTTGTCGGCCATGCTGTGCGTGATGTTGGTCGGGAGCAGCGTGAACAGCACGGAGAGCATGATCGCGGTGCCGAGGGTTCCACCGATCTGGCGGAAGAACGTGGCGGCGCTGGTCGCGACGCCCATGTCGGGCGCGTCGACCGCGTTCTGGCTCGCCATGGTGAGCGACTGCATCAGCTGGCCGAGGCCGAGGCCGACCACGAACATGCCGATCATCATGAACCACACCGAGGTCGTCGAGGAGACGAACGTCAGCAGCAGGAAGCCGATCGCCGTGGTCAGCGTTCCGGTGCGCGGGAAGATGCCGTACTTGCCGGTGCGCGCCGTGATCTGGCCCGCCGCCATGGACGAGGTCATGAGACCCACCACCATCGGCAGCATCGCGAAGCCCGACTCGGTCGGGGTGAGGCCGGCGACGATCTGCATGTACAGCGGGATCGTCATCATGGCGCCGAACATGCCGAAGCCGACGAGCACGCCGATGATGGTCGCCCACGAGAACGTGTTGGAGCGGAACAGCCGGATCGGGATGATCGCGTCGTTCTTCATGGCGATCTCGATGAGCACGAAGCCGATCGCGCCGAGGCCTCCAACCACGTAGCAGGTGACGGCGGCGAAGGAGCCCCAGCCCCATTCGCGCCCCTGTTCCGCGACCAGCAGGAGGGGCACGAGCGCCACGATCACGGCGGTCGCGCCCCACCAGTCGATGCGCGGGTTCTCGTGCTTCGCGACTCTGGGCAGGTGCAGGAACGCGATCACCATGCCGAGCGCGATGAGTCCGATCGGCAGGTTGATCAGGAACACCCAGCGCCACCCGGAGATCCAGAGGATCTCGTTGGCGCCCGCGAAGAGTCCGCCGACGAGCGGGCCGATCAGCGAGGAGATGCCGAACACGGCAAAGAAGTAGCCCTGGTACTTGGCGCGCTCGCGCGGGGCGAGGATGTCGGCCATGATCGCGAGCGGCAGCGACATCAGCGCGCCGGCGCCGATGCCCTGGAAGGCGCGGAAGCCGGCCAGCATCAGCATCGACGTGGAGAACGTCGAGAGCACGGACCCGATGATGAACACCGAGATGCCGAAGATGAACAGCGGCCGACGACCGAAGATGTCGGAGAGCTTGCCGTAGATGGGGACCGAGATCGTGGAGGTGATCAGGTAGGCGGTGGTGACCCAGGCCTGCTGATCGAGACCGTGCAGGTCGTCGCCGATCGTGCGGATGGCGGTGCCGACGATCGTCTGGTCCAAAGACGACAGGAACATCCCGGCCATGAGGCCGTAGATCACGAAGAGGATCTGACGGTGCGTCATGATCGGCTTCGGCCCATCGGTGGTGACGGCCGGGGTGGACCCGGTCCGGGTGGTGGCAGTGGACATTCGTCCCCTTCGGAAGGCTTCAGGATTTTTGCAGACCTGCAATATTACACGACTGCAACTTTGGTGCGGGCTGAGAGTTCCGCTCCTACTGCAGGTCGGCGAAGAGTCCCATCACCTGCGGGCCCATCTCCACCTGCGTCATCACGACACGGAAGCCACCGTCCGGATCGACGTACACGTCGGTGCCGTAACCGCCCGACCACCCGTACCGGCCGACGTGCGGACCCGCGGTCACCACCGACACGCCGAACCCCCACCCCGTGTCGGCCCAGAACCCGGGGAAGAAGCTGTCGTCGGTCTTCAGTTGCGGAGCGACCTGATCGCTCCGCAGCTGCGCGAGGAGCGCGGCGTCGACGATCTCCACTCCCCCGCGCATCCCACCCGCGGCGAGCATCTCGGCGAAGGCCGCGTAGTCCGACGCCGTCGACACCAACTCGGAGTGACTCAGATCGAAGGGGGCCGGCGCGACGTAGAAGCCGGCTCCGGCGGGCTCCACCTCCACGAGCCCTCGCTCCGGATCATGTCGGTGGGCGGCGACGAGTCGGTGAGCCTGCCGTCGCGGAACGGTGTAGCCCGTGTCGGTCATGCCCAGCGGATCGAAGATCTCCTGCACCAGATGCTCCTCGAGAGACCCTCCGACGATGCGGGACAGGAGGATGCCGAGGATGCCGAACGAGTGGTGGTACCTCCACCCCGCTCCGGGCTGGAATGCGAGCGGCAGAGCAGCGAGGGCGTCGAGCCAGTCCTGAGCACCCAGGGTCAGCGGTTCCTGTCCGGCCTGTGTGCCGCCCTCGATCATCGCCCGCTGCAGCGCGCTCGGAGCGGTCATCATGCCGTAGCCCGAGGTGTTCGTGAGGAGATGCCGCACCGTGATCGGCGTCTCCGCCGGCACGGTGTCGTCGAGGTCGGCGTCTGGCGCGCGGAGGACCCGGCGATCGGCGAGCTCGGGGAGCCAGCGCTCGACCGGATCGTCGAGCGTGAGCCGCCCCTGCTGAACGAGGCGGAGCGTCGCGACGGCGGTCACGGGTTTGGTCATGGATTGGATGCGGACGATGGCGTCGGCGGGCATCTCCCCCACGGCGACCGTCTCACGGCGGCCGTCGGAGGAGCCGTCGACGATGACGATGCCGGGCGCGGTGCCTCGGGAGACGTGGTCTTCGGCGATGCGGTACAGGTCGCTGGTCATGCGTCGATCATGCCGAGGATCGCCGACATCGTGCACCCCTCGACAGATTCCGTGCGGGCGGCAGAATGAAGAGCATCCATGACGAGGGGCCGGATCATGACCATCAAGCTGGAGAACATCGGCATCGCGGTACGGGACATCGATCAGACGATCGACTTCTTCACCGATCTCGGGCTCACCGTGCTCGGCCGCGACACGATCAGCGGGGAATGGGCCGACACCGCCGTCGGGCTCGACGGCAACCACGCGAGGATCGCCGTGCTGCAGACGCCGGACGGCCAGGGGCGGATCGAGCTCTTCGAGTACATCCATCCGGATGCGATCGAGACGGAGCCGACCCTGCCGAACGAGATCGGCATGCATCGCATCGCATTCTCCGTCGACGACATCGACGCGTCGCTCGCGATCGCAGCCCAGCACGGCTACCACCCGCTGAGGGGCGTCGCCACCTACGAGGACGTCTACCGGCTGACCTACCTGCGCGGCCCGAGCGGCATCCTGTTGATGCTCGCGCAGGACCTCCGCCCGGCGGCGCCGTAGATCGACGGCCAGCCTCCTCCGCGCCGCCCCGCGCCGCCTCTCCCGCGCGCGCAGGGGAACGGGTGAGAATGGACCTATGCCGCGCCCGCCCTCCGCCTCCGTGACCCTGGACTCCACGCCCGAGACGACCAGGGCCGTGGTCGGCGAGGGCGGTCTGAACGCCCGCGCGGCGATGCAGGCGCTCGTGACCTGGGCCTCGTCGATGACGAGGAGGGAGGACCTGCTCCACCGGAGCGGCTTCCCCCTGCCCGACGACATGCTCGCCTTCCTGGTGATGAATCAGCTCGCCTACCGCGGCGTGGCGCGACCGACCGAGCTCGCCGACGCCGTGCACACGGGGCGATCCAACCTCAGCAAGGTCGTGCGCCGCCTCGAGGCCGCCGGGCTGGTCGGACGCATGACCAACCCGGACGACGGCCGGGAGACGATGATCGGGATGACCGCCGACGGGCGCGACGTCGCCAGGCGCATCGTCGCCACCAGCGACGAGGACCTCGCCTCAGCGATCGCCGAGTGGAGCGACGACGATCGCGCGGTCTTCGAGGGACTCATCGTGCGCCTGGTCCGCTCCCTCGACGACCGGGTCGGCGGAAGCCTGCGGCGGGTGACCGGAGTCGGCTGGGAGCCGGCCGCCGCCGTCTGGGATCCGCGATCCGCCCCCTGATGCGCCCCCGCCTCCGCGCCGTTCTCTGAGATCGGAGAGCTCGCCGAGCCGCCGGCCGATCTCCTCCTGGACGCCGGGGCTCGCGTACTGGAAGACCACCTCGGCGAGGGTCTGCCCCTGCGTCCACCGTGTGCCGGCATACATCGCGTCCACCGCACCCGGGCGGTGGTCCTCGAGGAGTCGTTCGACGAGATCGAGCGCCTCGGGGTCGTCGATGAGCACCGCGAGCGGGCTGTCGAGGGAGACGGCGCCCGGGTCGGGGTCTGCGAGTGGGGCGCACTCCCATCGATGGCGGCCCGGTCCCGCGGCGAACGGCTCCGCCCCGGGCAGGTGGACCTCAGCGGACACGCCATGCGGGAGGAGGCAGCTGACCACGACGCGCCCGCCGTCGCGGCGCCAGGCGAGCTCGATGCGCCCGAACGGGCTCTCCACGGCGACCGCGGCGTCGTCGATGCCCGGCAGCGGACGTGGCGCGACGCGGACCCGACGGTGACCGGGCTCGAGGCCCGTCAGACCGGCCAGTTCGCGATGCATCCAGTCGGCGACCGCTCCGAGGGCGTAGTGGTTGAAGCTCGTCATGTCGCCGGGGTTGATCGAGCCGTCCGGCAGCATCGAGTCCCACCGCTCCCAGATCGTCGTCGCCCCCATGCGCACGGGGTAGAGCCAGGACGGACGGCCGGTCTGGAGCAGCAGCCGACCGGCCTCCGCCGCGTGGCCGGTCAGGGTGAGCGCATCGAGGACGAGCGGGGTTCCCACGAAACCCGTCGCGATGCGGTAGCCGTTCTCGCGGACGAGCGCGGCCAGCCGCCGCCCGGCGGGTTCGCGGAGGTCGTCGGGGAGGAGGTCGAA
Source organism: Microbacterium hydrocarbonoxydans (assembly GCA_040395495.1). Lineage (GTDB taxonomy): Bacteria > Actinomycetota > Actinomycetes > Actinomycetales > Microbacteriaceae > Microbacterium > Microbacterium hydrocarbonoxydans_D. The sequence continues at coordinate 241,426 of JBEBQG010000004.1, forward strand.
GACGAGGCCGAGCGCATAGGCGGTGGGCGTGTCGGACAGCATCCGTCCGGCGGGGGTCACGTACTCGCGCACGAACGCCGCCCGGACTTCCTCGGCCGCCGTCGCATAGCGTGCCGCGTCCCCTGCGTGGCCGAGCACCCCGGCGGCCCTGGCGAGCAGTCGGGCGGAGCGCGCCAGGCTCGCGGTGGCGACCAGCCCCGTCGCCGTCATGGCCTGCCCCGGCCGGTCCGGCGGCGCGGTGGGGTCCAGCCAGTCGCCGAACTGGAAGCCGCCCTCCCAGAGCCGCGACGGTCCGGCGAGCCGGAGGCACAGCTCGACCCAGGCCCTGGCGCTCGGATACTGGCGGGCGAGGGTGTCGCGGTCGCCGAACTGCCGTTCGAGGACGTCGGGCACGACCACCGCCGCGTCGCCCCAGGCGGCGGCGGGCCTGGCGAGGCCGAGCACGTTCGGGACGACGAAGGGCACCATCCCCTCGTCATCCTGTTCGAGGGCGAGATCGCGGAGCCAGGAGTCGAGGAAGGCGCGCACGTCGTAGAGGAAGCCGGCGGTCGGCGCGAACACCTGGATGTCCCCCGTCCACCCCAGACGCTCGTCGCGCTGCGGGCAGTCGGTCGGGACGGAGAGGAAGTTCCCCCGCAGGCTCCAGACGACGTTGTCGTGCAGGCGCTGCAGCAAGGGGTGCGAGGTCTCGAACCATCCGATGCGTTCCATCTCGCTGTGCACGACGACCGCGACGACATCCGCGGGGTCCAGCTCCCCCGGCCATCCGCTGACCTCGGCGAAGCGGAAGCCGTGGAAGGTGAACTCCGGCTCCCAGACCTCCTCGCCCGTCCCGGCGAGCGTGTACCGGTCGGTCGCGCTCGCACGACGCAGCGGCCTGGTCCCCAGTCTGCCGTCCTCCTCCAGCACCTCGGCGTGGCGGAGCGTGATCGTCGTACCGGCCGGCCCGGACACGCGGATGCGGAGCCGTCCGACGAGGTTCTGGCCGAAGTCGAGGATCGTCGTGCCGTCTCCGCGGGGCACGGCGGCGATCGGTGCGCGCTCCTCGATGCGACGCACGGGCGGAGAGATGCGGGAGCCGGGCACGACCTCGCGCGGCGCCACCCGGACCATGGGCCACGGACTGTCGTCGAACCCCGGCTGCGCACAGTCCCGTCCCGCTGCGTCGACGAGGCGGGCGCGAGCATCGACGGACTCCCCCGCGTAGAGGCCGCTCTCCCGGAGGGCCCCCGTCTCCGCGCGCCACGAGCCGTCGGTCGCGATCCACTCCCGCGATCCGTCGGCGAACTCCAGCAGGAGCTGCGCCGCGGCACGCGGCTGTTCGCCGTACCGGGGCCGCGCATTCTGCCGGAAGCCGAACCTCTCGGTCGCCCATGCTCCGGCGAGGCGGATGCTGAGGCAGTTCGCTCCGTCGCGGATGAGGTCGGTCACGTCCGTGGTCTCGTACACCGTGCGCAGGCCGTAGGGAGTCCAGCCCGGTTTGAAGAGGTGGTCGTCCACGTCCGCACCGTTCACCGTCGCCTGATAGACGCCGACAGCGCTGGCGTACAGCGTCGCGCGGACGACCGCGCGCGCCTCGAACTCCTGGCGCAGCACGACGGGTTGCGCGTGATGCTCGGGCGCGGGGTGGCCGATCCACTCGGCGGCCCACTCCCCCGGGCCGAGGAACGCCGCGTCGACCGTGACGGGCGGGCTCCACGGCCCGGTGACGCCGTCCTCGCCCGTGACCCGTACGCGGAGGAGTCCGCGGTCACGCGGTGCGAGCGGAGCGAAAGGCCACGAGACCCGGAGCCGGTCCTCGCCGTGCACCTGTGCCGTGTCGACACGACCGTCGTGCTCCCAGCGGATCTCCGCCGCGGACTGCGCCCAGCCGGGGTCGGCCGTCTCGATCCGCCAGCCCAGTGCGGGTGTGGGAACGGCGACCGGATCGCCCGGCCGGGGAGCCTCCAGGTCGACGCGGATGACGAGCGGGCCGACATGCTCCCTCACCGGACGGCCTCCGCCGCCGCGGCGGGATCGGCGGTCTCCTCGTCGAAGACCTGCGTCCTCCGACGACGGAACACATACCAGGCGCACCCGAGACCGAGCACGTTGAACAGCGTCAGCAGCGTGTACATGAACGTCACGCCGGACTCGAGCAACAGGGGTGTGACGACCGCGAGGCCTGCGGCCGCGAATCGACCGACCGCGATGATGGCACCCTGCGCCGTCGATCGCAGCAGCGTCGGGAAGGACTCCTGCGTCCAGACCTTCATGATCCCCTCGAAGGCGAAGGCGCCGCCCACCGCGGCGAGGAGCGCGCTGATGGCGTAGCTGACGAGGTTCAGCCCCACGACGACGACGAGGAGCTTCGACACGATCATCAGCGCCGCGCCGATCTGGAAGTAGACGAAGCGGCGGGGGCCGTCGGCGATCTTCATGAACCAGAGGTAGCCCAGCACGGCGACCGGCACCATCGGCAGCGCGATGAGCGCCGCCTGTCCGACCGTGGCGCCGCCGTAGGTGACGACGATGTAGGTGCCGAACTGACCGCTCGTGTTGGCCACGAGGTTGGTGAGACCGTAGAACGCGAGGAGCGCGAGGAACGGCACGACGTACGGCGGTCGCAGAAGATCACCGATCCTGGCGCGGTCGGCGCGGACGGTCTGGACGCCGGCCCGGCGTTCGGCGCGCGCGGCGATCCAGCTCGGCGATTCGGGGATGGTGAGCCGCCCGAGCAGCACGAGAGCGGCGACGACGCCGATGTGCGCGAAGAGCACTTGGGCCCCGGCACGCCCCCAGTCTCCGACGACGCTCGCGAGCACCGTGTTCACGACGATGCCCACGATCCAGAGCAGGTTCGAGAAGCCGAGGAGGCGTCCGCGATTGCGGTCGTCGGCCGACTCGGCGATCGTCGACAACGACACCGGCAGGTCGGCGCCCGTCCCGAGACCGAGGAGCACGGCCCCGATGAGGACCACGGAGAAGGACGGGGCGAGGAGCAGCGCGATCACCGCGACGACGATCAGCATCATCGTGACGGTGAACACGGGGCGACGCCCGAACCGGTCGCCGAGACGCCCGCCGACGAGCGCTCCGAAAGCGATCGAGAGCGTGAGCGCGCCGGCCGCGACGCCGACCTGCCACTGCTCCATGCCGAGATCGCGCTGGAGGATCACGAGCGATGTGCTGAATCCGGTGATGGCAGCGGAGTCGATGTAGGACGCCATCCCGGAGACGACGGCGACCCACCAGGGACGGGCATGGAGCGGACGATCGGGCATTGCTTCTCCTTCGAAGCCGAGGGGCGGATAGGCCCATCGTACGTCATGATTGTCGTGTAGACAATCATGACGTACGAGAGTCTCGATACGCTGGGCGGATGGACGCTCAGGAGTATGCGAACACGCTGCGCCCGCTGCTCTCGGCGGCCACGGACGACGCGGCCGATCGCCTCGAACGGTTCCGATCAGCGGCCGAAGAGGCCGGGGGCGGCGTCGAGGGGATCGTGATCGACGTGTTCGTGGATCAGGACGGCGAGGGGCCCTTCGATGTGTGGGCGCGGTTCGAGGGCCGGGACTCGTTCTCCCTCGACCGGCGATTCGACGACGCGCGCCATCTCTTCGGCGTCGAGTGGGGCGAGTACGGCTGGGAGCCCGCTGTGCCGGCACGCCCCCGCGGATGGACGGCGGACGACCTCGAGGAGGCGGTGGTCGCCGCGGTCGTCGAGTGGATCACCCCGCTGATCCCGCCGGCGTCGCCTGACGGGTTCTGGCGGATCGGCACGCCCGATGGGCGGAGCGGGTGAGCGTCGATGCGGATGCCGAGCGGGCGCGGCTCGCCGTGCTGCGCGACGGAGGCCCGGCGTGACTCGCCCCGAGCTCGTGACCTATGACGGGCTGCCGGCGTCGTCGGGCGGTGCTCACGGGATGCGCACCAGGCGGCCGTCCGCCGCGCGGACAGCCGTCGACGCCTTCCTCGCGGCGTGCACCGTGCCCGCCGGCGCCGCCTCTACGACGTTCCGGATCTGGGCCGGCGGCCCGGGGCAGCGCTCAGAGCACTGGCGCCTGCTCGCCTCCGATCTGCTCGGCGGGCCTCGGCGCACGGAACGCACGCACATGGAGTGGGGCGTGCGCGACGACCGCATCGACGACGTCTTCTCCGCCCTCGACGCCGCGACCCCGGCGGACGTGACGACGCACGGTCGCCCTCTCGCGGTCCTGGCGGCGAGCACCCCTGTCCGACTCGTCGATCCGACGTCCGGGAGGCCATACGAGGGGGTATCGCCGGGCGCCGCCGGCGAGTTCGCCGTCGACGGATACGGCCGAATCCTCGGCGCCTCGGGTGTGCGGGCCTCCTTCGGCACGTCCGGTGCCGCACTGTCGCTGTGGCTCTGCTTCCCCGGGGACGAGAGGCTGGCAGCCGCAGCAGCGCACGTGCAGACCCATGCCCCGGTACGCCTGTCGAGCAGGCAGTGGCGGCGCTGGGCTCCGACCCGATCCGGCGACGGCTACCGGTCGTCCCGGATCCCCTCGCCGATCCCGACGTAGGTCTACATCCTCCCCGCGGCGCGGACCGGGTCAGGTGGTGGCACCGATCGTGGTGACCGGGATCCGGTCGACGGCGTCCTGCACAGCGGCGAGCCCGATGTCACCGCATCCGACCAGGGTGAGGCGGCGAAGCGTCGTCATCGTGCCCAGGACCGCGATGTCCTGGATTCTCCGGCAGTACTGGATGTCGAGCTGCGTCAGCGCGGGGAGGTCCCGCAACGCGGACACATCCGACAGCGACCGGAGGTTCTTCAGTCGCAGCGAGTCGAGCTCGGGCAGCGCCTCGATGCCGTCGAGCGAGGTCAGCGTCGCTCCGGAGAGCAGCCCGAGGCGGCGCAGCGGGCGGGCGGCGACGATCTCGAAGATCCTCTCGTCCATCGAGACCTTCAGCATGTTCAGCTCGTCCAGCGGCAGGCGCAGCGCTTCCCGGAGGGTCGCCAGGGTGCGATCGGGGGTCATCGAGATGCTCCGCAGCCGTGGGAAGGCCGAGGCGTCGAAGCGGAAGACGTCGGAGACGAAGAGCGACGTCAGCCGCGGAAGGAGCACGTCCGGCCAGGTGAGCACACGGCCGTACTCCTGGAGGATGCGCAGCTCCTCCAGCGACGCGGGAAGGTCGCCATCACTCAGCGCGGTCACCAGCGACGGCTCCGAACTCGCGCCGCTGATCGTCAGCGAGGTGAGCGCGGTCATCCGACCGATGACGTCGGGCATACGCTCGATGCGATCGTCGTGCGGAGCCCAGAGCTGTGCAGTCCTGATTCCGCCGAGGACCTCGGGGGCGATCGGCTCGTCGAAAGGCACCAGTACCCGGTCAGGCAGGGGGAAGTCGTCGCGGTTGCGGCCCCGCAGCAGCACGATGTCATCGCTCACGCGAGGCAACGATACCGGTGAGCACGTCAGATCATGCGTGGACCGATGGCGTCCAGCCATTTCGAACGCAGACGCTCCGTGGCGCGGGACATCGCGTCGCCGAGCGGGTTGTCGGTGACCATGTAGGTCCAGGTCGCTCACAGGTCGCCCATCCCGGTCACGTGTCGGCGCAACGATGCGAGTACATCGTCATGGGCCGCGCAGGATATCTCCGAGGCCATCCGCGCGGACCAGCACCGCGCGACCTGGGGGCACAACCGCGCCATCGCCAGAACTCAAGAGGCCGGGCGGATGGATGCTCACACTGATGGACACGACGCAGCCGCTCAGCGACTGCGTCGCCTTTTGGAACTCGCGCGAAGTCGCGGCGTCGACAGCGACGCTGGAGTGCGCGCAGTAACCTCCCGCGCGACCCCGAAGCGATACGCCCGCAGACCGAGACCGCGGGTGCGCCAGTCGCGGAAGGTAGCGACGGGCACGCCAGGTAGGAGGCGGGCTCGCCGGCGTGGAGCAGCGGAGCGCGACGGCCGAAGCACCGGAGTATTCCTCGGCGCCGCTTCCGGTGACCTGACTAGATGTCGGTCGACACGAACCAGCCCGAGAACTCCTGCTCGAACATTTGCAACCCGATACCGAAGGCCTCCCGGAGCATCCCAATGAAATGCTCCTCATTCACGCTCAATCCTGTCGCGCCGCCAGAGAACCAGAACCCCGCTTCGCTGCGCTTGCCTACATACCGTGGGTAGGACCGCTCAATCGAGCCGACCTGCTGGTCTCCCGGAACCACAGTGATGTGCATGGGACGCGGCTGCCTGAGAGGCGCAACCGCCGCATGAATCTGTATCCCCACGCCCTCCGGGTTAGGCATGAGATACACGTCCACGACCTTCTGCGCGAGAGCGGTCGGCTTTAGTCCGTCGCGTGGTACATCCCACCGCTCAGTGCCATCCCCGAGCGGCGTACGCTGAGCTCCCAGGAATTTTCCTCGCACGGACCAGTCGTCTTTGCTGGTGTCGAACTCGTAAAAGACGAGGTCAGTCCATGGCTCCTGGGAGGAGCGGAAGCGGACTTTGATGTCGCCATCCTCATCGTAGTTCCAGGCGATACTCGCGCGGTCGAGCACCGCACCAATCTCCGCCGACGTCGTACTCGTCAGATCCATAGTTCGTGCCTGCGCACGGGGCCCCTCGCCCAGCCCGGTGATGACGTAGACACCCACAGTACCGTCGGAGTTGGTGCGTGCGATGCCGGGAATCCCCACCACCGACGGGGTCCCAGCTTCGTTCATCACCTGAAGCACCTGTTCCCAAAAAGGAGATGACGGGGTGGCGTACTCAAGAATCACGCCACCGGGCACGCCGGGTTCGGAGCCGAGCATGATCACGATAGTGTCCTGAGTGATCACGTTCATGCTGATGTGGTGCCCAGTCGGAGAGCCATCGCCGAGCTGAACTCCGCGGGACCCGTCCTCAAGACGGAGTGCGCTGGGGTCTTGGAGCGCCACATCCATCCTCGAACTGGTTATCCCCTCGCCGCTAAGGGTGAGCACGAACCCGAGGGCAGGTTCCCCGAACCCGACCGATGTCGTCTTCGTCCTACGTCCCCACATCGTAGAGCTCTCCCTAAGCTGATCAGTGTTTTCATCGTGATCATAGTGACCTTTCTCGCGCGGAGCGGAGCGCCAGACTGGAGGCATTCGGGCCGCGGATGACGGCTGACGCCAGACAGGCACCATGCCTCGTCGACAGCAGGACCAGATCGATGATGATGGAAGGCACTATCTGCGCCCTTACGCTGACGGTCATTCCAAAGCATGGATCTTGAACGTCAGACCCGATGTGTCGACCTCAGCGACCTAAGCGCTAGCTCGCCGCAACCGCTGGTGACAGCACTGCCAGCCCCTCAGCGGTCGGCGCGAGCTCGAGGACCGCCTGGTCGGAATCAGTGAGAATCGGGAGGCTATCCGGGGTGGAATGTAGGGCACGGGCGAGACGCCCGAAACTGGTACGTGCGCCGAGTGTCGCCTTGCCTGCGAATGTGATCGGCACCTTGCTCGAGTCGATGGGGAGCACATTGAGGTCATCGAGCAGCGCGACCAGCTGCCTCTGACGATCGGCGAGGGCGGACAGTTCGTCCCGCAGGACATTCTCGACGTGGGGCAGGGAGCGGTCGCCGTTGGTGAATTCCGCGGCGACCTTCTCGAGCACGACCACGCGTGCGCGTAGCGCGATCGCCTCGTATGTCTGCGCCACCATCTGTTCGAACGCGCGGGCTTGGTTCTCGCGCTTGCCCACGAGGGAGTTCATGAGGTCTGGCGCGTACACACGGTCGACTCCCTGGTAGTCGTCGGCAATGCTCTGCCACTTATCGAGACGGCGAATGTAGGTAGTGGTCAGCGTGTCCAGCTCGCCGAATGCGTGGGACGCCGACGAGATCGACGGGATCTGAGCTTGGTCAAGAAGGTACCCGGCGACCTTCCGCGACTGCTGCGCCGCCGTGGTCAGCACGGAAAGCTCCTGCTCATCCATGCGCTCCGTGAGGTCGGTCACCGCTCCCTTGATGGCATCCAACTTCTTGTTCATCTGGTGCTGGGCCAGCATCTCGGCGGCAACCGCGAGACCGACAGTCGCGATGAGCGGCCCCGCAGCCAATGTCGCACCCGCACCCGCTGCTGCCGGTATCAGACGGGCGTGACCGGCGATCTTCGTGGAACCGGCCGCCCGGACGATACCGCGGACCCCGCCGCCCACCGCAGGCACCAGATCACGCGCGACGGCACCGGTCGGCAGAACCACTCGATAGAGCCCTTCGGACGATGCGACCCGGCCGGCTTGCCCAACGGCCTGGCCGATAGCTTTGGCGAAGGCCCCGGATGCCTGCGCCACCATCCCGGATGACGTGGCACCAACGGTACGATCACTCCGGCTGATGATCAGCGCTTCCCGATTCAGCAACATGCGAAGCATCACTTCGGTGCTGGGCTCCGTGTCTATCGGGACAAGCGGAACAACAACGGCGTCTTCTTGAGATTCCACACTGCCTCCGGGTTGTAGCTGTGATTCATCTTGCCAGCAGGTGCCGACACCGCAGCGTCGCTCCGCCGTTTCCCTCGGCTATGGGTGACGACGCTAAGCCGCCGCTTGCTGTCACGACCCCGAGACACGGCACCCACGTCCGCGAGAACCCGCTGCCCTTTCGATGACCTGTCAGGTCCTCTGCGTCCGGGCGGCATGAAGAAGGCCCGGAGACTCTTGCGAGTTTCCGGGCCTTATCTGGTCGGGCTGACAGGATTTGAACCTGCGACCCCTTGACCCCCAGGCGTCCAGAAGCCGCCTTCGGGACCGAAATCCTCGTGATTCCAGGCCTCAGATCACGCAGAGCAAATCACTGGATGCATGGTTTGCATGGTTCTGGTCCCCTTCTGGTCCCCTTCGCGGTGAACTCTGAAGGACACTCCAGAGTCGCCTCCTGCGCCGACTTGCTGCTTACGACTACGTCGCACAGCGAATGGAGACTTAACTCGGTCAAGGGGGTTAGCGCTCCTCGCACTGGTCCGGGAACATCGCCGGGTCGAACGGGTTGGTGCCTGGCCACGGTTCACGATTCATCGGCATACCCCAGTAGCTCTTCGTGCGCCGGCGAGTTCTCCCGCCACCGCGAGCTCGCACCATCGGGACGTGCACGTTGACGTGCGGTCGTGAGCACAACCTCGTCCTTGGCTCGCGAGATAGCGACAAAGAATTCAGCCTTCACATCGTCGTCATTTCCCCAGAAGAACTGCGGCTCGACGCCAAAGACGATGACCTTCTCGAACTCCAAGCCCTTGCACTTGTGCACCGTCAAGATCCGGATGGCGTCTTCTTCCGACAGCCGGTCGAGTGCCGAAATCGGATCGCCGTCGACCTCCAGTTCGCGCTTGAAGGCGCCAGCTGCTTCCTTGATCACATCGTTCAGTCGGGTTCCCTGTTGATACGACGGGGAGAGTGCATTGAGCGAGGGACGCGTGACAAACTTCAGGAACGAACTGATGAGTGGACTCCACGAAGGATATTGAGCGGTATCGAACCCAGAAGCACGCACGGTCGCGCGGGCTTCTCGAAGCACCGTTCGAAGCTTGCTATCTAGAACGCCGTCGGCTTCTTCGAGGCCACCGCGCGTGACCACCCGCACTAGTTCCGAATATGCCACCGGACGCCCGTTATCCGCCACGACCCGAAGGAAGTTGAAGATGAGAGCGGCAGCGGGCTCCGCCGTGAGATCTTGAGACTGCTGCTCGTTGCGATACGGGATGCCAGCCGCGGTGAGATGCTCCCCCAAGACGCTCGTAATGAGGTGGGGTTGTTGCCGTGCCAGCACCGTGATCTCCCGCGGCGGCACGCCCTCGTCGAGCCATGCACCGACTAGCTCCGTGACTGCCGTGGCCTCCTCTTCGTCGCTGTCGAAGCGCAGCACCCGCAACACGCCGCCCTCTCCCTCGAGGTCCTTGTCCAGGCTCGCCGCAGACGGATCCATCTCTAGGATCATCCTGTTTTGCATCCGACGCAGCCGAGGCTTCGATCGGAAGTTTTGGTACAGCTGCAGATCGGTTGCGCTGAAGTCGGCGGCGAAAGTTGCCATGACTCCCTCGAGCGCGCCCGCGAAGCTCATGATGCGTTGCTTGGTGTCGCCAACGCCGATGAGACGCACGCCCGTGCCGGCGAATGCTTCCTTTAAGAATGCGTACTGCGCCGTCGTCGCATCTTGAAACTCATCCATGAACACATGGCTGTACGTCTGTCGCAGCGCGCCGCGCGCGTGGACGTTCTTCTGGAGAATCTCAAGGGCCAGCGGCACCAGATCATCGAAGGTAATCTGCTCGTTCTGAATCCGGGTGCGCGCGTCGATACGGTAGTCCGCACTCAGCGCGCTTGCCCCGGTCAGCGCCGGTCGATAGTTGTCGATCAGCCGCTTGGCGAATGCGTGGAACGTGAAGCTGTCGAATCGAGCCGCATACTGAGAGCCCGACCGCAAGCGAACCCGCGACTGCAAGTTGTGAGCGGCATCGACCTTGAACGAGATGGCCAGAATGCGCTTCGGATATGGGCTCACCACGGTGCGGAAGAGGAAATCGGCGCGCTGGGCGAGAAGCTCCGTCTTTCCCGCGCCAGGTCCGGCGGTCACCACGACATTCGAAACGGTCTCGCGGACCGCCTTCAGCGCGTTCGGCTCGAGCTGCAGTCCACCGACCGGCGACCATTCCTCGGAGCGGATCACTCGGGTAACGCTCCGAGCCGGGCCTGCACATCCTCGACCAGGCGTGTCAGTAGGTCAGGAAGACCTTTCAGCAACTCTTCGTTTGTCAGCGCGGCCATCGCTTTGAGGTGCGAGGCCGGCTTGCTCTTAAGGTCGAACAGGCGATGGTAATCATCGAAGAGCTCGAGGGCGTCCTCGGGGAGGTGGTCTTCATTCGCGTGGGACTTGCCGAGCACAGCGGCTATGACCTTCTCGTCGGGCGTGCCGATCGACTCCGCACCGTATGCGTCCGGAAAGGCCTCAAGCAGCATGAGGTCGAGGTCTACCGGGTGGGAGAAATAGACGCTCTTCTGCTCAAGGACGTTGATCGGGCCCACCCCACCGGAATAGTTCGGATCCACCAGTACTGGGAAGTCGACTGCGTCATTCCAAGCTGGGAGGCCATCGATCTGGGCGTCTGTGAAGGTGCCCGGGTTGAGCTTGTTGAACTGATTGAGCGTATTGCGCACCCGTCCCCAGCCTCCCTGGTGCCGCCCGGAGTCCAAGTCGAGCAACGTGACGTGTGGGATCTCCAGCTCGTTGAGTAGTCGCCAGAAGTGGTTGACGTGGCGGCCGCCCAGCGGCACCACTGAAACGGATGCGTCATCCTCCGCGATGCCGGCCGCCGCAAGGACTCTCGGCAGCACAACCTGTTCGCTGTCGCCTTCACCGAGAACGACCAAGCGCGAGAAATAGAGCTCCGGGAACGCCAAGACGGCTTCACGGACGTACTTTGCGGTGTCCTCGGAAGACGTCGGCAGGATGATGCGCCGCACCTGCGACTGCCGATTCTGATCGAGGCGCAGGAAGCAGATGTCCTCCGGGTCGACACGGCGCAGTAGAGCGGGTGAGTGCGTAGCGATCAGGGACTGTGAGTCGCCGTGCTCTGCAGCCTTTCGAAGTTGACGGATGATGCGGCCGAGGTACTGCGGTGCGAGGCTATTTTCCGGCTCCTCCAATGCAATGACGGTGTGCACTGGCGGACGAAGCCGGTGCTGGTCGAAAGAGGTCTCGCTGCCGGCGAGTACATCACGCGCGAGTGATTGCCAGGCGAGCACGAGTGAGATGTACAGCAGCGACTTTTGTCCATCGCTGAGTCGGTCCAACGGGAGCGATGAACCGGCCGGTGACGGTGCGAACGAGACTGTCAGTTGCCGGAGCACGCTCTCCAGATCGCCGCTTCCGAATGCGATCGAAGGGTCAGCGAAGAAGGCTCCAGAGTGAAGTCCTGACCACTCCCCCGCGAGCTGCACGCCGATGCTCTTGACCGCGTCATTGGCAGCCAGGGCGTCGGTCAGATCCTTCGACAGCGTATGGAGGGTGCTGCGCTCGGCCGTCCAATCGGCGGCGCGCAGAGCCCGCCCCACCAGTGAGGCAGTTGTGTAGGCGATGTGCTCTGCAGGGTCCCGTCGCGCGGGCAGGTAATGCACCTCAATGTTGGCGCGATCAAACCGCGACATGTCGGACTGCTGCATTGGCACCCCGTCAGCGTCAGCCTCCAGGACGTACTGCAGCTTCTCCTCGATCACGTTGTCCGAGGCGATGGTGGCGGTCAGCCGCACTCGGATGCGCGGCACGCCATCCTCGGAAGCGATACGCATATGGGCGAAGTTCGGCGGAACAGACGCGTGCTCACCCTCCTCGCCGGATTCGGGCACCTCTATGTCGACCTCAATCCACAGCTCGGGACCTTCGCCATGCACCTCGGAAGCGGTGCGACCGCTCGGGATATGGAAGTCGGAGTGCCGGATCTTCCGCTGCGCCGACAGCGGGCTGAAGAGCCTCGAGAGCGCCTCGAGCACCGCCGTCTTGCCGGCGCCGTTCGGGCCTAGGACGTAGGTGACGTCACTCAATGCGATGGTAATTGGCGCCGGGCCGAACGACTGGAATCCGGAGAGCCGGAGGTGTGTAATCTGCATCAGGCTTCCTTATCTCGACGCCGGCAAGAAGGAACTCGCCGGGAACGGCGAAGTCAACGTCGGCCCCGTCGCGCGCTGAGGTCCGCCACCGGTGCGGATGACACGTCGCGGAGTTCGGCAGTACTCCGCGATCTCCCTAGTCCGTCGCCTTGAATGGCAAATGTCACGAGGCCGAGCATCAAGTCTTGGATGTCCTGCGCCCGAACGCTCAACACCTTCGCGATGTCGGCGAACCCTTCGCCCCGACCACGCATGTCACTCATGACCTGAGTCAGCAAGCTGGAACTCTCCGCCCGCAGGTCCGATCCCGGTTCGCCACGGCGGAACCCGGCTATTGAGAGCTGCTTGGCGAGAGTGCTGTACGTCCACTCCGAGATCACACCGAGCCGGTGTGCGCGAAGGTTCAGCGCCATAGCGCTGACTCTCCAGCGGCGCTTCAGCACCATGATGTCCTCAAGCATGAGGTTTCCGCGGATCGCTCCGAGTACATCTGCGCGCGGCATCAGGAAAGAACTCGCGAAGTCGTTGGCGGCTTGTTCCTTCTCCTTCCCCGGCTCGACGTGCAGCGAGCCACCATGCATCACCAAGTGGCCAAGCTCATGAGCCAGGTCGAAGCGCAGCCGCTCAGCGGACTTATGGACGTTCAAGAAGATGACCGGCGTTGAACCGTGACGGAACGAGAAGGCGTCGATTGCTTGCAGCGGGCCTCCCGCCGAGTAGACCTTCGCCCCCTTGGACTCGAGGAGCTGCAGCAGGTTCTTGATGGGAGCGACACCGAGGCCCCAGGCGCCGCGTAGAGCCTCGGCGGCCTGCTCGGGGGCGAGGTCGTCGTCGGAGTCGATGAGATCCTGGAGCTCCGGCACGGCCGACGTCGGAGCACGATATGTCGCCTCGATCCAGTCCGAAAGTTCGATAGCCAGGGTCGACAAACTGCGAGCCGTCGCCTCATCCTTCTTAGCGAGCCGTGAGCTGGCACGGAAGTGAAAGGCGTCGGACGGCGGCAGGCTCGCGACCGGGCGGTAGAAGAAGTCGAGCGGGAAGTTGAGGACGCGGGCGAACTCGCGGATCAGCTCCGGGCTCGGCGTCTTCTTCATGTTCTCGGCTTGCGACACCCAGGGCGGCGTCGTGCCGGCCGCGGCAGCGAGATCCGTCGCGGTCATCTGCCGGATGGCGCGCGCCATCTCGAGGCGCGCGGGAATGAAGGTGGTGCTCATCGTGGGAACCTCGTCGCCTTAGCGACGAGCGACGGTGAAGCCGTAGCCCTCGTCCTCTTCCGTCTCCTCCTCGAACGAGAAGGTGCCGAGCGCGAGATCGAACGCCGGGAAGATGATGCGCTCCGACCAGCTGTCCACGAAGCTGCCGGCCATCGAGGCCGGACGGGACAGCTCGAGGTGCACCAGACCGTCGCGCTCGTCGTAAAGCAGGATCCAGGCGTCCTCGACGTCGACTTCGACGTCGTCGACCGGCTGGCCAAACATCGCGACCTTGCCGTTCTCGTCGACGCGACGAGCGAAGGCCGAGCCCTTCGGGTTGCGGGTCGTGGGGTCGCCGTATGTGACGCCCGTGAAGGCGTCACCGCTGCTGACGATCAGGCCGATGTTGAGGTCGGGCTGCAGGAAATACGGCAGGTTCTGCGGGTCGAAGCGGAGCCAGCCGGCACGCAGGAGCATGATCCCCTCGTGCAGCGACTCGACGGTGCGCAGCCAGCGTGTGAACTCCGGGCCGGACTTGGGAGCTGCGGGCGAGAACGTGCGGCTCTCGGCAGCGCCGGTTGCTACAGCGCGCTCGAACGGCGTTGCTTCGAGACGCATTGGGGAGAGTAGGCGAGCGAGATCCTCGCGGGTCTTGGGTGTGTGGATCGCCATGTGCGCTTCCTCTCGCTGCCGGGTAGTGAGCTACAGACTACTCGCACCAGTGAAAGATTTACTACATTGAGTTAGGTTCGGCGTGTCGGGTCAGCTAAATAGTGGCGGTTCCTCGCCGAGGGTGGCAGTGTGGACCGCACGCGCTACGGCAAGGCCGACTTGCGGCGCAGCGATGGTCGGGCTGGCGATCCGGGCCGGGTTGACAGTGCGGTGGACGACGCGATCGCCGTCGATGGTACCGGCGTACTCACCCGAGGTTCTGAAGACGTACCGACACTGGATGATGCCCAGTAAACATCCGAGCCGGAGTAGAACTGGCATAGTGGCGTTCTGCGCGATGCCGTCGACAACGCTCGCAAGCATCCTGGAGTCTTTGCGTCTTCGAGATGATTGAGTAGTGAGCAGACACGGAATTCCTCTCAACTCAGTTCAGCTGGAAGTGCTGGTTTGGGTTCAGGAAGGCTGCCCCGCCGATGTGTATGGCGATTGGTCGCACCGTGTCTCCGCTCGCGCTCTTCACAACCGCGGGCTGATCGAAGTACGTGGTCATGGAGCCAGCTGGTCTGCGTCGCTCACCGACGACGGACGCTACTACCTTGAGCACAACTCGTACCCGGATGAGGCTCAGAACCGTCACGCTGACTCCCCGCAGCGGACATCGCTCGCAGATGCCAGGCGCCCGCGCGAGCCTGCCACTCAACAGGCGACTTCACGGCCCCCTGAGCGGAGACGCTCAAGATCCGCACCTTCTGCGAAGCAACCAGGTAAGACCGAGCAGCTCATGCTCGCTCTGGATGCGGCCGACGGACATCAGCTTGTAGTGCCGCGCAGCGAAGAGTCCAGCTACCGCCGCCTAGCGTCACTGGCAAAGCGACGCGGGCTGATCCCCGATGGCATGCAGCTCACGATCTCCTGGGCTTCCCGAGACCAGTCGTCAGTAACACTTGAGCCGCTCCCCGAGTGGCAGACCCGGGTACTCGACCCGATCCCAGTGCCCAGTCGCCTGCACAACCCGAGCGATGTCACCACCGCGCTCTCTGAGAGCAGCTCTTTCCAGGTCGCCGGTGCACCTCGCAAGCGTGCGCTGCTCCTTGCCGAGGCATTGACCGTCGCAGCGAGAGATCGCGGAATGTCCGTCAACGCAATTCTGAACCAGCCGTTGACCCCGAACTACTCCTACCGCAACGGACCCCGACGAGATGAGATCCAGTTCGCAATCGAACGCGACAGCTTCCGGCTGTCGTTCACGCAGCAGACGCTCAAGGAACCTCACGAACCGACGCAACGGGAAATCGCACGAGTGCAGCGAGGGTTCCTGTTCCCTGACTATGACGACGTCCCAGCGAAGCAACTCGGACTGGTGCTTGATGGTGAGGGCGGCACGTTCTGGGCCAGCAGCTGGCATGACACCGATGAACACGAGCTGGAGGAGGACCTGGCGCAGATATTGGAAGAGATCCGCCTTCGTCACGAGCGCCGTATCGAGCTTCGCAAAGCCGAGCACGAGCGCGAGATCTCCCGTCGCCAGCAGGAAGACGAGGACCGGATAGAAGCAGAAGCCAAGTACCGGAAACGGTTCATTGCTGATGCGATGAAGGATCAGGCGAAGAACTGGGAGGAAGCGGGCCGCCTAGGGCGGTATGCGGCAGCCATCCGGGACCTCGCCGCCGCCTGCCCTGATCAGCAGCGAGATGACGCACTGGAATGGGCCGCGCAAGTTGAAGCCGAGGCTTCCAGGCTCGATCCGCTTCCGCACGCGGCGAAACCGCCGGAGATTCCAGATCCTTCATACAGCGACCTCTCACCGTTCATGAGGTCTAGATCGTCTTTCGGACCGTAGTACTCAATAGCCCCAGCGTCGTGGCGTTGTGACGTAACGGACGGGGATCTCAGAGGGCTTGAGCGGACGGTCGACGACTGGCCGGTAGTTGGCTGGGGTGATGCGGTCTTCCTCGTAGGTGCGGATGAGATGATCAGCAGCCTGCGCGTGCCCGAGCCGCTTGAGCTCCTCGAAGATGCGAGTGATGAGCTCATCCAGGCGCCGGTTCTCGGCTTCGGCGGCACCAAGCCGTTCTTGAAGCGTTGCGGCGCGCTGCCCGCACCAGGAGCGAAGCAGCTCGTGGACTGGCCGGCCATGCTCGAGATACCACTGATACTCCCACTCCGGCGAGGTCGTGTACGCATGCTTGTCGTAGCTGACGGCAGGGCGCCCGTTCTTGCTCTTGTCCCTGTAGTCCTTCTCGTCTTCCAGGACCCAGTCGAGGACCGGCATGGGGTTGATACGGCAGGCACATTCGGCGATCGTGAGCGTTCCGTCTGCGGAGAGCATGATGTCGCCGTCGAGTTCAAAGCCCTCAGCTTGGGCCAGGAGATCGTCGACAGTGATCCCGATCAGTGCTTGCAGCGCTTCTCGCTCGCGGATACGGGTCGCGTACCGGACAGGCGACCATTCGTACTCCGCGACTTCTTCCTGGATCAGCAAGTCAAAGACCTGGCCGACTGCCGACTGTTCGGAATCCGTGAGCTCCGTCTGATCGATGCGCTCCCAGTTCGCCATGAGCTCGTCGTAAATCGCAACATCTGACCATGGCCCGCGGAGCCGCCCGCCGGGCACGTTCTCTTGTGCGCCAGCCTTGTCACCGTCAACGAACTCGACGATGTATCGCGGGGTCTTCTTGCGGGCATCGATCTCGACGACACGGACGCGCTCCGAGGCGGAGTAGTCACGCAACCGATAAATCAGCTCATCTCCAACATCTGGCACTGCTGCTCCTCGCTCCCGCTACTCAGCCACCACTATTGTCCCGCGGCCTAGCCTTGGAGTCATGGAGATCAGCGCGGACGATGCCCCACTGCGTGTCCCCGCGGCGTCGAGCTCCGGGCGTCGTCGCAACATGCAGGCGAACCGTCGTCGGGACACGCAGCCCGAGCTCGCGCTGCGTTCCGCTCTTCATCGAGCAGGGTTCCGCTACCGTGTGGACTACCGCATCGACCTGCCCGGCGGACGGGTACGCCCAGACATCGTGTTCACCCGCAAACGGATCGCCGTGTTTGTCGACGGGTGCTTCTGGCACTGCTGCCCTGAACACGGATCGCGACCGTCGATCAACCAGTCATACTGGTCACCGAAGCTCGCGCGGAACGTAGAACGCGATGCACGGAACACAAAACTCCTGAGGGACGCCGACTGGACTGTCGTGAGAATCTGGGAGCACGAGAGCGTCCCCTCAGCGCTGACCCGCGTGACCGAGGCCGTGATGAGAGGTGCTGCGGGGAAGTTCGGAACGCAGAAGCCAACACTGGCATCCACCGTCGCGTCAAGCAGCCCTTCGTCGGGCTGATCGATCCCACAGGCGTCAGCCTGCGTTACGTGTATTGCGTGGCGTCGGCTGACGGGGTCTAGCCGGAGTTCCTGCGTTGGACACAAACAGCCCCGTACCAGCAAGCAGACGTGTCTCTAGCCAGTCGGCTTGACTGGTAGGCATACCCTGACGATGCCACGTCTACTGCGAGCGATCAGCCGGTCGTCGCAGATGGTCGCGAGGTGAGCTGAGAAGACTTCTCTTCCAGGACTTGCTTTTGGTACCTGATGCCGCATCCATACTCATCAAGATGAGTGCATGCATCTTCTAGAGCAGTCCTGTTGTACGCATAGACCATCCAAGGCACATCTTCCAGCAGCTCTGCCAGTCGATCGAAGTACGGCTTGTCGACTAAGCCGAACGAGAAGCCGTAGACAACAACGCGGTCAAAATGGCAAGGAACCCGAGCGAGGAACTCGGTCATTTTCTCCACCTGGTAAGTCTTTTCAAATTCCTTCAGGCGCTTCTCGAGCGCCCCGTGCGCGGTGGATCGATAGTAGTCAAAACTCTCCTCGTCGTCCCACTCGTGCAGTTCCGGCAAATCTCGAAGCGCCCCCGGCGCATATCCGAGGATGAGTCGCTCACCACCAACTCCGCCATGCACGTGTAGAACGCGAGAAGGATCAACCCCATAAAGACGTTCCAGAGTGTGGGTGTAGTTGAAGTTGAGGAAGTAATCGCGTGGTCCGAATATCTTCTGAAAGGTACCCAACGGATTCCGCTCCTCAAGCGCCTCATCGGCGCGTCTCGCAAACTCCTCAAGAGGAAAGTCGAGGAGCTGCTCAGCTTCGTGGATAATGCCGTCTCTGTCGCCTTCGCGTTCCGATAGAAGATCGGGCGCGTAGCTCTCAAGATGCTGGAGAAGCATGTCCATGTCGGGATGTGCGAGATTCGCTTCCACGTCTGACCAGAGATCTTCCGCATCGCTGTAACACTCCCACTCCCCGTGGAAACGTTCGGCCTCAACAGCGATCTTCTTCAGGTGCGGGGTGTATGCCGTGGGGAGGTCATGTTGCAGATCAAACCCGTTTCCCAGGACGTGCAGAGCGACCATGTGACAGCGTCTCCATTCCGTTGGCTTACTAGCTTCTTCTTCGACTTCACTAGGCCAGACCGGGCCACTCACGCCGTTGGACCGGGCATAACCCACGAAGATTCGCACCGGGATAATTCACCTGCGGATCACTAGGCGCTCATTCGTCCGCGCGAATCACGATTCGGGCAGGATGCGGAGGCGGCTGCGGCTGCTCGCCGACCAGTCACCGGATGCGCTGCCACTACGTCGGCGGACGCGAACAGCGCGCGCGAACTGGCCGGGTGCAAGGTTGCTGGGAAGGATGGTCGCTGATATTCCCGTCAGCCACTGGCCCCCGATCTGCACTGCGGCTGTCCCGGAGCTGGAGTGTTCGATGGCGGCGACCTCGCCCTCGATGGCGTCAGCATCGTCCCAGGCGGAGATGGCGTCCCAATGCGGCTCGCATATTACGCGTTTCGGGCAGTACCGGCACACGTCGGCGTGCGGATAGGCGTTGACTCGCTCTGAAGTTCGCGCGGCGTGAATTTTGCTCAAGAATGGGGCGATGTCAGAGCTGGTCACTGGAATCTCTAGGAGGCCGCGCTGCAAGCTGAAGACAAGCACACGTTCCGGAAATGCCCCAAAGTTCGCCTGGAACAGATGCGCATAGAACGTCATCTGGTGGTCGATTTCGGGTGATATGGCTGCGGAGGCCTTGCGTCCGGTCTTGAGGTCGATGATGAGCCCGCCAGCTTCGGGAGCCACGATGTCGAGGATGCCGAAGAGGCTCCGGTCGTCGTCACGCAAGAGCACCTCGCTTTGCGGCCGCGAACCGGCACTGGCGAGAATCTCTGAGAGTGCCTGCCCGCGGGTCTGGAGCCGTGCCCGGGTGACGATTCCCTGGGGCATGCTTGCCGGTTCGGTCTCATGAGCCTTCGCGACTTCGTCGAAACGCTCCTGGAGTCGCTTACCTGGGTGTGCGGATGACCACTCTCCTGCCTCGATCCAGCGCTGCAGCGCAAGGTGTGCGATGGCTCCGGGGTTGTCTGCGGTTTGACCTGTTGGTCTCGACGGTGCCGAGGCGGGTGCCGCGGATGCGGGGCAGCGCAGCAGACGCCAGGTGGCTGTTGCTGACCACCATTGCGGTTCCGGTGCTTCTGGGATCATGCACCTGCCAGTTCGGAGTCGGAGATGAGTTTGAGAACGCGGCGCGGATCGCGGTCGAGGGTGAAGGAGTCGACGAAAACCACGCCGTCCAGGTCTTCTTCGGAGGCTTCGATCTCGGCCATTGCTTCGGCAAGACGAGGGGCGATGAGCGTGTCCTCGGAGGCTTCGAAAGCGTGGCGGGCGATTACCGCGAATGAGCCGGTGCTGGGGCTGTCGTATCGTGCGGCTGGGACCTCGCTGCTAATCGGTGCAGCGTTGTAGGCGTGTGCCCAGCGGTCGATGGCGGCGGTTTCTGCCGCGTCGTCGATGGTCAGCGGCAGCCCCTGTAGGAGCCGGAACAGGTCCCTGGCAAGCCGCCAGTCGAGCAGGGCGTGATAGGCCATGTTTCCGTAGTCCCGAAGGCAGCGGTAGCACGATGAGCTGCAGACCTTGGTATGCGACGGGTCTTCCAGCTCGGCTAGGTAGCTGCCGACCGCATCGAGGAATTCGGGGAGGAACCCGCGTGAGCCAAGCTGGGTGCTGAACCCTGCGCCGTTCTCTAGGGTGTCGGCTAGGAACGCGTACGTGGCGGGTTCGCTTCCGGTAACGCCGGAGTAGATGCCCGCGGCAAGTTCGAGAGGCTGGATATCGAGCGCCGCAGAGGCAACAGTGCGCAGGAGGAATGCGAGCGAGTACCATGCGGCGCGTCGACTGTCAGTAACTTCCTGCGCGCCGTAGGGCTGGCGGATTCCGGAGACGAGGTTGAGGCGGAGCCCGGTGTCGAGATTCGTTGGTGCACCAGCCCCTGCGAAGAGGAAGTCGGTGTGCTGGACGGCGCCGAGGGCGACGCTGATCGGATCTCCAGTGGCAAACGACGGATGGAGCAGCCCCGCATCGATGGCACGGGTGGAGACGTAGCCGCCCCATTCAGGACCGCCGGGAGCCGCACGGCGGAGAGTGAAGAGCTGCCCGCCGTTGTCGTTGATGACGTACCGGGAGCCAGGTCCGGAGAGTATGAGGGAGTTTCCAGGGGCTTGGCGGGCGAGGGCATCCATATCTGTCATTGCCCGCGCGGCCATCGCGCGGGGGCTCCACGAGAAGTTGCCGTCGAAGTCTGTGCCGGTTCCGCTGCGGAACCCGAGCGGTTCCCGTAGAGGCACGGTCGTATAGAAGGTAGGGCCGGCACCGCATCTTGGGCAGGTACTTAGGTCTTGTTGCTCGCCGAGGTAGGAGCAAGCGCGACAGATGGAGAGAGGCGACTCGATACCAAGCGGTTCGGGTTCCGGCTGGGGTCGTGGTCCAGATGGCTTGAATGCGGTGACGCCGACGACCGGATAGACGGTCCCGTCGCGGACGACTTCACTCATGGGGGCGAACTGGCTGACTGCCATGCTGAGGTCGCGGTCAATGACTCCTGCTGGAGGCCACGGGTAGGAGCGCTGAGGACGCTTTAGGTAGAGGTACCTGACCGAGGTGGGGAATCCGAACATGGGGAGGAGTCCGTCTTCAGCCAGCTGCTGGCTGAGGTCATCGTGGCGTTGGGCGAGGACCGAGTGATCGATGTCGTCGAGGAGTGCGCTGATGCACCGTTCCGCCTCTTCGTCCGCAGTGCCTTGGAATGCCGTGCTGCGGGCGAGCGAGCGAGCGGTTTCCCGCACGACGCCTGGGCGGTCCGCCAACCACCCCTCGAGCCTGGGCCGGAGGAAAGTGTGCCAGTCGCTGGTCTTGCCGAATGCGCCGTGCACGTTGCTGCTGGCGTCTTCGCCGTCGGTCGCGGAGATGAGCTCCGAGAATGCTTGGCGAAGGACCTCGCTCCGAAGTGATCGCGTGAAGATCTCCGGTCGGTTCAGAGCGAGGTAGGGCTTCGGCGTGGGCTCATTCGTGATGCGGTCTGGGCGTTCGAAGTAGTACTCGTCATGACTGCGGCCGCGGCATACGGTTAGCGCGACCGCGACGGGTGAGTTACGTCGCCCTGCACGTCCGACACGCTGCTGATAGTTGAATCGGGTCGGAGGCATGTTGCCGAGAACCACTGCGGAGAGGGCGCCTATGTCTACTCCGGCCTCCATCGTTGTCGTAACCGAAAGAACGTCGATAGCGTCGGTGAGCTCGTTTTCTCCTGAGCCCAGGAAAACATCCTGGAAGCGTGATTGGCGGGACTGCGCGTCGATGCGGTCGGTCTGGCCGGTTAGCTCTGCGGTATTGAGGCGGAATCTGCCATCGTCGCGGGTTGCTTTCCACGCGTAGTAGTCCTGGTCGAGATCAACGGGGACAGTATCGGCAGGTAGCGGTGCCGCGCACTTGGTGCAGTAACCATTGCCAGTAGTCAGATGCTGACGGCTGCATCTCGTGCAGGTCCAGGCGCGCCCCTCCCCCATTCGCAAGACCACGGCCGAGGGGTCGATCAAGTATTCGACGACTGCACTCCCGGCTCTATTCAGGGCATCGTCGCGGAGGCTATCTGCCGTTGAGCCCTCCGCGCTGGCCACGGCTGCCCAGAACTTCCGGAGTTTGGGGGTCGGGTCGTCCCGCACACCTCGTAGACCGAAGAACCGGCGCTGGTCAGCCAAGATACGCAGCGCTGCTCTCGCTTGTCCGGTGGCCGGGTCAGCCGGCGCATCGGCGGGTGCGGTGTCGGAGGCTAGTGCCAGCCAGCCGAGGCCGAGGGATTCGAAGTCGCGTCCTCCGCCGGAGAACAGTCCTTCAAGGAGCTCTTCCTCGAGGGAGCGTCCAATGTCGTTGAGGAGTGACCTCTGCGGGTCCGTGAGGCCTGGCTTCGGCGCTGGCGGCGTGAGACGCCAATCGTAGAGCTCGCTCCATGTCACTGCATGGTCTTCAGAGGTTTCGCGGAGGCGCGCATGAGGTCCTCCGGGATTCATTCCGAGGCCCAGAAGATCGGCGGATACTTCAGCGGCAAGTTCCCGAAGGGAAGGCGGCGCGGAAAGCGCTGCTTTCAAGCGTTCGGCGTCGCCCGGACCGGTCTCGGGCTTGCCGTCCCAGATGTCCCGGAGTTCATCGAGAAGCGGGGCGTTGCGCTGCCTGAGGCGGGCAAGGGCTGCGAAGGACTCGACGGTCTTCTCGTTGCGGACCACGTGGCCCTCGGCAAGAACAAGATCTAGCACGGCGCTGCCAGAACCGGCGAGGCGCGCGTAGAGCAGCTGGCGCAGCAGGTCCTGATAATGACGCAGGCTGAGTCCGGCGGAGAGCTTTGCGGCGTCCTGCCTGCTGTCGGTGAAGACGATTAGCTTACGGTCGGCGTCTCGAAGGTCATTGGCGAGCTCCGTGGTGAGCACCTGGTTGATCTTTTCGAAACCGGTGCGCATCTGTCGGATGGGTGAGCGCTGCGTAGCGGGATCGGTGGCCGGAAGCCTCCCGTTGCGGCCGTACTGGATCTCCCAGTCATCGCCGCAATTCGGGCATTGCGTCGGGAATGGGCTGACTGTTTCGGGAGCGCGGCGCAACTCTCCGGTGGCGTTATTGCGGGCGATGCGGGCGTGGAAACTCCATCCGGTGAATCCTTCGGCATTGTTGCTGATTTCACCGGAGGCAGGGTTGAGCTTGCTTGGGCGGAAGGCGTAGGAGACTGCGCTATTGTCGCGATTCCAGGTGGCTGAATCGAGGTTCGTCAGCGTGGTTTCAGGGCGGGGCCAGTAGACGAGGTAGTTATCTGGAGTGCGCTGCAAAGTGACCTGGTCAGGAAGCTTGGCGAGCTCGGGTACGTCAGCCAGCAGCATCGTCTTAACAGCTTGCTTCTGCAGTTCCCCTTCCGGGGCGAAGCCGCCGAGGAGGACATCGCCGCAGTTCTGGCAGTACAGCAGCTCGAGTACCCGTGCTCCGCATTCGCAGCGGGTAGCTGGCTCGGCGTACAGCTTTCCGACGGTACGCGCGGCCTGCGGGTCGGTGACGGCGCTGCATGAGGGGTCGCAGCATGCCCACATGCCGACGACGTTTCGGAAGAATAGGTGGGCACGGAGCTTCGGGTCGCCCTCCTGAGGGTCTTGGGCAAGCCCGGCGAGGACGTTGGCGATTGCCTGCTCAGAGAGTTCGTCTGGCGTGGCGGGGAAGACTTCCTGGGCGATCTGGCTGAGTGTTTTCGCCCCGCCGGTTCCGTTGCCGTGAAGTGCGCCCCGAAGGGCATTCACCACACCGCCGGCTCGTCCGTCCGCCGCAGCGGTTACTGCGTCAGCGGTCGCGAGGTCGGCGGGATCGGCAGCGGGAGGGACCTGGTACTCGGGCGGCGTGATGCTGGAGCCAGTGATGAAGGAGAAGGTTCCCGGGTCGACGTCGAAGAACTGGTGCAGGTAGTCGCTGTCGCGTTCAGAGTCGAGTGATGCGGATGCCGCGAGGACGCGGAACTGCTCTGGTCGCGCGTCGAGGCCGAGGCGGCGCTTGAGCGTGCGCAAGAGGTAGGCCACTTCAGTGCCGGCGGTTCCGCGGTACGTGTGCAGCTCGTCAACGACGAGGGTGAAGACGTTGGCGGGGTTGTCGAGCCATCGCCTTGTGGAGTCGAAGAAGTGGCCGTCGCGTTCGCGTAGCAGCATCACGTTGAGCATGGAGTAGTTCGTGATGAGGATGTCGGGCGGGTAGTCGAGCATGTCCCAGCGTGAGCGCATCTCGGCGCCGTCGAGTCGCGGCACGAAGTACTGGAGATCCCCATCAGCCTTCTGCGTGGCGATCTGCCGTGCGCGGGTGCCGCGCTGGTCCGTCTGTCGCAGGTAGCGGCGTAGTTCGCCGAGAGCGAGGTTGTTGCTGCGAGTGCCAGTAACGGGGGTGGCACCGGTGTACCGGCCGAAGTAGAACCGGTGCCCGTTGCGGTTGGCGTCCAGCCATGCGCGGATGTCATCGTTGTCGAGGGCGCGGCGCAGGCGGATGAGCTGATCGTCGACGAGGGC
Organism: Microbacterium hydrocarbonoxydans; assembly: GCA_040395495.1. Lineage (GTDB taxonomy): Bacteria > Actinomycetota > Actinomycetes > Actinomycetales > Microbacteriaceae > Microbacterium > Microbacterium hydrocarbonoxydans_D. Next base: position 266,295 of record JBEBQG010000004.1, read on the forward strand.
GTTCATCGGGTAGAGGACGATGGTGCGCACAGCGGCTTCGCGGCCGGTTTCCCCGTCGCGCTGAGGGCGGTATGGATTGCCTTCCGAAGTCCACCAGTCGTCTGGTGACGTCCCGTGTCCGGTCCAGGTCCGGGATTCGCTCAGCAGTGAGGACAGGACCGGCATGAGGAATGACTCGGTCTTACCGGAGCCGGTTCCGGCGGTGATGACCATGTGCTGACCTGGCTGGACTCCCGCGGTGAGGGCTTCTTCCTGGTGCCGGTATAGCGATGGGACTCCCTGTAGCAGGCCTGCGCTGATGAAGTCGGCCAGATCTGGGTCTGCGCCCGCCGCGGCGGCGGATTCGGCGAGGCTGCGGCCGGAGCTTTCGTACTCGGGCCTCAGCTCGAGAAGGGGTTTGCGGTAGGCGCCGCCGTCGCGGTCCAGGAGCGCGCGACGCTCGGCTTGAAGGCGCTCGTCGGCAAGACCGAAGGGCGTGTCGTAGTAGCGGAAGTAGGCGTCGCGGAGATGCTCGAACGTCTGGATGGCGTCGAGATGCCTGCTGCTGTTAGTCATGTGCACGCCGTGTCTTCCTGCTCAGATGCTGATTTCCATAGTTTGCCCGAGCGAGTCGGCGACTTGGGTGGCAATCTCGCGGGGAACGTTGTCGTAAAGGACGGTCTCGGCGTTGACGCCAAACCGGGGGACGAAGCCGCTGCACAAAACGAGCGCACGCGAGTGAAGTGGCGGGAGCGGTGCTCCCCAGTCGACGATGACCGTGCCGGTGCTAGTGCGACCGTCACTGTCTGACCGCCAGCGGACGACGGTTTCGCCGCGCCGGGCCAGTTCGGCAAAGACTCCATGCGAGAAATCGGTGGCATACCAGTTGCCGTCGCGGCGCAGTGTATGCCGCCACCGGCCGTTGATCTGCTCGCGGAAAAGTCCATCGGGCAGACGGGGATCGCTGGATGATGCCTGCACCCACGTGTGCGGGCCGAAACTGACGAGCTGTTCGAATGGCGAGTCGTAGGCGGGCGGCGCGCTCGGGCTAAGAGGGGGCGGAGTCCGGAGCAGGGCCGCGATGCCGGCTGCGGCACAACCGGTATAGGTCGCACCGAGTGTGGCGGCTGCTTCCTCGAGGTCGCTCGCTCGCTCGTAGGGGATGAAGATCGTGTGCGGTGCGGGTATGTCGCGCTCCGAACCGGGGCGCGTCGCATGCTCGGTGTAGATTCCCCCTTCTTCGAGGGCACGGACTAGTCGCGGTCGTCGGGCGCCGGCGAGGATCGCGAGGCCATCGGCAAATGGGAGCCGGGTGATGACAGGCGGGGCGACTGACCATTTCCCGGTTTTCCAGTCGACTTCGCAATGGCCAAGGGAGGCGACGTCACGCAGCCAGCGTCCTGTGGCGCTTTCGTGCAGGTCGAGGTTCTCGGTGCGCGCGAGCCATGCGGCACGGGCGCGGAAGTTGGCGATCGTGCCGCTGCCGTTTTCGCTGACCCAGGTCAGCAGGAGGTCGCCGATCATGTTGCGCCCCCGGCCATGCTCAGTTGTGCTTTCCAGAGCTGAGCACCGTTGGCGTCGCTGCATGCCCGTTTCCAGGCGTCGAGGACATCGATGTCGAGGTCGTACTCGTTCCGCTTTGATGAACCGATCTCTGTGAGCCGCCATCGGGTTCCGCGTCGTTGGGCGAGCCACCGGGCGGTTGAGGCAGCACTGATCTCGAAGCACGGTGAGTGGAGCTCGATGTCGATGCTGGATAGGAACGCGGGCGGTTCGGTTTCCGCCAGGAGCTCGGTGCGTCCGTTAGCGTGCAGGAGCCAGGATTCGTCCCGGCCGCGACGTACGAGGATGGGGTACGAATCAGACGGGCCACTCACGCGGGCGCCTGTTACGGCGAACAGGTGGCCTTGTGCACTCATTTGAGCGTCCTGAGTCCAGCCAAGTGAGGCTGTGCCGGACGGCTGGGCAGAGTCCGGCCCTTCCTCCAGCGTGGTGAAGGAGAGTTCTTGCCCATCTGCGTCCACGATGTGACGGCCCGTGTCGCTGATGAAGCGGCGCAGCTCAAGCGGAAACCCGTTTGCCTGGAGCTGTTCGCGCCGACCGTCGAGTGTCACGGTCGCGGTGCGCGAGTCGGGCCCGGAGGGTAGTAGCAGGTCCGGTTCGCCGCCGATGAGATAGTGCGTGCCTGAGATTGATGTGGCGAGAGGAAGGCCACGGACGAGCCGGGCACGAGGGATGGCAGTGGGCGTGACGCCGATGCGGCGAAGGCCCGGCAGCCTCGCGAGGGCTTCCTCGAGCATCTCTCCGTTAGTGAAGCGAACGCCCTGAAACAGGGCATATCCGGAGAGAAGGACAGATCCACGCTGAGGGAGGAGGCGCCAGCCGTCAACGGCGGCCTGGCTGAGCACCTGCCGGAACTCCGTGACGTGAGGGGCGCTGATAGCGACCAGATGCTCCTCGAAGGGAAGCATTCCAGGTGCGGACGTCCAGGCACCCGTTTGCGCATCCGGGCTCAGGAAAAGCACGGGTGATGGAGGAAATTCTGCCGTGAACTCATTACCTCGTAGCCGGAACCCGGAAGACAGCAACTCCGGCGTCACTGCCGGGCTTCTTTGAACGGAATAATATTCAAGCCCAGCCAAGGTCGTGAGGCTTACTTCCCGGTCGCTGCCGGGCGCGAGCACAGCAAGGGTGTCGGGGCCGCCCGGAGGAATGGGGAAAAGCCAACGAGCTTTCCAGGCGTCGAGGTCGATGCTCAGCCGGATTTCGATCCGCTGTTTCCCCTCGCTGGTCAGCACCCGGCCGTCCCATGCTTGCGCGTGGGCCTCGACGACGATGGCGAGGAGCGGGCGGAGGTCCGCGTCACCCAGAGCCCGCATGAATGCCTCGCTGAGACGGTTCTGAGCGGCTGCTGTCCAGATATCGAGCGCGGACGCAATCACGCGAGAATCGGGGACGGCACCGGCACTGACGTCGAGAGCTTGGAAAAAGCGGGTGAGCGCCATGCGGTCGCTCTGGCGTACGAGTGCTTGCGACAGCGGGTAGCCGATCCGCTGGAGGTGGGGGTGGTCCCGGATGGTCGAGGCGCCTATGGCGCCGTCTTGCGCTTCTATCCAGCCGTGCAACTCGCGCCACATCTCCACGACGTCAAGAAAGGCACCGCCCTCTCTGAGATCGTTGCGGAGTGCCCCGATGGCCTTGACGTCGGCGCCTGGGCAGAGTGCTTGCGCGAGCCGGAGATAGTAGTTAGTAGAGCGCGCATCCGCGTCCGATCGCATCCTGGTCGCTGCGAGGACGGTAAGGGCGATCACTGGCAGCACCGGCGGTGGGTCAAGTCGCGAGCTGCGCTGCCACTGCCGGAAAGAAGCCATGATCGGCGCGAACATGGACCGACCATCGCCGAGCCTGAGCCTGCTGCGCACCGCCTGGGCGAGGTCGTCGACCGCGTTCTCCGCCTCTGGGCGGAAACGGGCAAGCTCGCCGTCATCGAGGAACAGCACAGTTGGGCCCTGGTGCGGGATGAGGAAGGCGGCAGAAAGCACCCTCTGCCAATCCTCGTACCCTCCCGCCATAGCGCCAGCTCCTTCGGTCACCGCCTAAGCGCCAGGTTAGCAATGCCATCAGACACGGCAGGCGCGCGGACACTTCTCATTCATGCCGCTCCGGATATTGGGGGTGGGATTGCCGGGGAAGTCAGCGACCGCCGCATCATGCAGCGACTTGACTCGGGGACCAGGAGTCAAGGGGTCTACCTTCTAGAGTGGTCGCATGAGCTTGTTCGAGCCGGAAGAGCCTCCGCACGACGACGCGGTGGCCGAGGTCGCTGCGGTGCTACGAGCCCTCGATCCGGACGGGCAGCGGATGGCGAAGGTGTTCCGTGCGACCTTCGACCAGCTCTACGACGGTCAGCACACGGGCCGGTACCGGCTCGATCAGCTGTTCAAGACCGAGAAAACCCACTTCGGTACCCTCACTGAGATCAACCTCCAGCGTGAGCTGCGGCTCGATGACGGTCAGGTGCTCGACTTCTCGATCGCCAATCACGAAGTGGACTGCAAGTACTCCCATACCGGCGCCTGGATGCTCCCCATTGAGAGCTTCGAGCAGATCGTCCTGGTCACACAGGCCGACGACGCGAAGTCCGCGTGGAGTGCGGGCTTGGTGCGGGTGAGCGAGCAGAACCGCCGCACCAGCGAGAACCGCGATCGCAAGACCGGCCTTAATGCGCACGGCCGCTCGCAGATCCTCTGGCTGCATAAGGACGCGCCGATGCAGCCCAACGCCCTGCTCCAGCTGCCGCCGCACGTCGTCGACGAGATCATGAGCGGACGAAGCGGACAGGCCCGGCTCAATGAGCTGTTCCGGAGAGCAACCAACCTGCGCCTGTCACGCAACATCATCGCGACCGTCGCCCAGCAAGACGACTACATGAAGCGCGTCCGCGACAACGGCGGTTCTCGCAGCGCCCTGCGCCCGGAGGGATATCTCATCCTCGGCGGCGACTACCACGTGCAGCGAGACCTCGCGACGGCGCTAGGTGCTGTCACTCCCGAGCCCGGAGAGCTGGTCAGCGTCCGCGTCGTCCCCGCATCGCCCGCCGATGGCGTCGAGATCGCGGAGGGCTGGTGGCGGCTGGCATCGGACAGCGAGAGCGTGAGCGGTCCTGCTCCGGTGGTGCCGCGGAAATGACTTCTGCTGATCTGCCGGAGCCCGATAGCGACGAGCTCAAGGCCCTGCTGCGCGAGACGGAACAGCAAGTGATCTACCGCCTCCTGTATGAACGGCGCGACGATCCACCGACGATGACCGAGATCGAGGCGTTCTACGCAGCCCAAGCTGGTGGGGCCCATGCTCAGACGGGGCGGCGGCTACGCGATATGTACGCGATCTTCGATATGAAGCCCGAGCGCCGGGACGGCGTGTGGGTGTATCCGCTTCGAGGACGGGCTACGTCGAAGCGGACCACGGCGAGGAGACGGAAGGGGATCTCAGCCCGCGTGCGCGGGGAGGTCCTCAGCAGTAAGAGGTGCGCACAATGCGGGAAGACCCCAGCTGACGATCACGTGAAGCTGGAAGTCGATCACAAGATCCCTCACAGCTGGGGCGGAACAGACGACATCGAGAACCTCCAGCCCCTGTGTACCCAGTGCAATCACGATAAGCAGGCGTTCTACTCGTCGATGGGCCCGTTTGAGGACCAGATCCGCGCCGCGACGCAGCATATGGAGCCGCATCGTCGGATCGGCGAGCTTCTCAAGGCGTTCCACGCTGCCGACGTTGAGGCGCCCGCCCTGGTAGTCAGTGTCGTCGCCTCGATGCATCAGTACCAGGACGACTGGCAGCGGCGGATGCGGGAACTGCGTGTGCTCGGCTGGGACTATACGACGAGCAAGCGCAAGGAGAACGGGCGCATGATGAGCTACTACCGGCTCACGGCGTTCGCTGACTGGCCCGACGGCAATATCCGGGCGGAGATCGAACGCCTGAAGAAGGCGAAGAAGAACCCGGCCAGATGAGCTCTCTTAGCTGACGGCGCGGAGGCTGGTGCCCGTGCGCGTTGTGCGAGACACGACGGCGCCCATCGCCTCGGCGATTGACTCTCCGATCGCCTTGGCGACAGGCGGCGGGAACGCGTTCCCGATCTGGCGGTACACGGATGTCTTGCGGCCGGAAAAGTGCCATTCCGAGTCGAAGCCCTGAATGCGTGCGGCCATATCGTTCGTCAGCCGCGGCACGTAGTCCAGCGGTGCGTCCGGTGCGGGTGCCTCGTCAGCGATGCCCTTGCCGTCGACGCCGAGCTGCAGCCATGCCTGCTTGGCGCGGGTGGGACCGAGGTCAGCGCCGCCGTGCTTCTTGGAACCGCCGACCAGCGTAGGCGCGATGTTGTTCGCGCGCTTGGCCCATTCGGCGGCGCCTTCCCAGCCGCGGGACCCCATGAGGGGGCCGAGGACGCGGCCGACGGTGGGCGGGGTGCCGATCGCGCGCGGCCAGGTGAACTTGCGGAAGTTGCGGCGCTTCATCGCGACGAGGATGAAGCGGGGCCGTAGCTGCGGGACGCCGAACTCGCTGGAGTTGAACAGCTGCCAGTCAGCGTCGTAGCCCATGTCGTCGAGCGCGTCCAGGATGGATTGCCGGTACGGAGCGAAGCGCACAGAGGCGAGGCCCTTGACGTTCTCCAGCATGACGGCGGTCGGGCGGGCCTCACGGACGAGCCGGATGGCCTCCGGGAACAGGTCGCGCTCGTCGTCGGCGCCGAGCTGCTTGCCTGCGATGGAGAACGGCGGGCACGGCACTCCCCCGGCCAGCAGATCGATGCCTTTGTAGTGGCGGCCGTTGATGTCGCGGACGTCGCCCTCGTGCACGTCCCACTCGGGCCGGTTCAGGCGGAGCGTGGCCGCTGCATCGCGGTCGATTTCAACGGCGAGCGAGTGACCGAACCCGGCCATCTCAAGGCCAGACGACTGCCCTCCGGCACCTGCGCAGATCTCCAGGACACTCAGTTCGGGCGCTCTCGTCATGCCTCTTATCCTCTCATTGAAACGGCCGGATCCCGGGACCCTCGGGCGGCGTGACGGATCATGTCACGGACCTCGGACATCCCCCGTCAGCGTGCCTGGCAGGTACCGCACAGCGGTCATCCTGCCCTGCCGAAGGCCCGCTCGAGATGCTCAGCCGTGACGGGGTTCACTGTCTCGTTGCGCTGGATGTAGTGCTGCATCGTGATCCGCGGGTCGGTGTGCCCGAGGAGCTCGGAGGCGAGGAGCGCGCCTTGCGCGTCGTTGACGACAGTGGCGACGGTGCGGCGAAAGCGGTGCGGCGTGACGTTCTCGATCCCGGCCTCGTCCATCACGTCGCGCAGGAGCCGGCGAATGTTGTTCGTCGTGTGCGGCGTCCCGACCCGCGTGCTGAACAGGAGGTCACCCGGTTCGGTGTCTCCGCTACGCAGCAGGCGTGAGCGGATCGCCTGCAGCGCGAACGACGGCAGTGCGACGCGGCGAACCGAGCGATCCGTCTTCGGGTGATCCCGCCGGTGGGTCGGCTCACCCTTGCGGCTGATGATCGTCCCGGCAATCCGTGCCGTCGGGATCGGGCCGTCCAGATCGAGATCCTGGAGGCGTATGGCGAGGACTTCGCCGATGCGGGCGGAGGTGCCGAGCATGACCTCGACGATCTGCCCGAGCTGCCGGTCCGGCCTCGGTCCCGCCATTATCCGCCGTGACTCCCAGGCCTTGATCGCCGCCCGGATCTCCTGCACCTCGCCGATCGTGAACGCGTCGGGGATGGTCTTCTTCCGGTGGAGCCGGGAGACGTGGTCCATCGGGTTGCGAGGCAGGATCTCGTGTCGGACCGCGAGCGCGAGGGCGAGTCGGAGGACGACGCGGGCGTGCTTGGCACGGCTATAGCTGCGTCTGGCGAGTTGCTTGAGGAAATAGTCGCAGCGGGCGACCCCGATCTCCCGGAGGGTGAGGTCTTTGAACGCGGGGAGGACGAGGGCGCGCATATCGCGCTCGTAGAGGTTCCTCGTGGTTCGTGAGAGGCGGTCTTCGATCTCCATGTCTTCCAGCCAGTACGCGACGAGCTCCGGGAACGAACTGTCGGCGCTCATGCCGTTGAATCCGGGCTGGTATAGGGAGCGTTCGGCGAGCTTCTGCTTGAGCTTGCGCTCCGCGGCGGCCCGTGAGGGGCCGGTGGCCTGAACGAGCCGGTTGCTGCCGTCCCAATCCCGGTATCGGGCGCGGGCCACATGGTTGCCATTGGGCTGGGCGCGGGTGGCGATGATCCCGAAGGTGCCGAGCGGTGTGCGGGGCCTACCCACGTGCGCCCTCCCCCGCTCCGGGAAAGCTGGCAGCCCCGGTAGGGGCGGCGGGCTCGCGCATGGTGTCCATCCAGGCGCGGATGTCGGTGATGCCGAACATGATGCGCTTGCCGAAGCGGTGGGCACGGGGGCCTTTGCCGTTGGTGCGCCAGTCGTAGATGGTGGAGACGGGAACGCCGAGGTAGTCGGCGAGTTCGTCGATGTTTAGGAGCGGTTCCAGGCCGTGCGGGCTGGACTGGTGTTGGTTCATCCCTCCAGTCTCGAAGGACAGGCGAGCGGGTCTGTTCTTCCGCCCTGCTCCCCTGTGGAGTTGACCGTCGCCGGGCACGCGGATCGCCGCGTGCCGCGACGACTTCGCCGCTCAAGGGCGCGGTCGAGGTCGCGATGCCATTCCTATGGCATGCGCGCCGTTGTCGGTTCAGCAGGCTCGAGCGGCCGACACGCACGGCGGTCGGGGCGCCGGACCGCCCACTCCGCCATACGAGCGCGGATGAGGAGCACGACGCTGACCGGGCCCATGATGAGGAACTTGAGCGCATTCCAGCAGAGCAGGAGCACGAGGAGGTTCAGCCAGCCGGGGCCACCGTCCTCGATCAGCGTCAGGCAATAGTTCGCTGCGAAGAAGTTCGGCACCGCGAGGAGCATCGCGGGGATGCCCCATTTCAGGCCGCGGCGGGTGCGGATCGAATCGAGCGCGATGTTGGTGGGCATGTAGCGCCGCAGGTGGTAGCGGGCGTGGGCGCTGAGCGCCCAGAGCAGCCGGATCATGGCGTTGTCCTCTCGTAGCGCTGTCGATCGACTGAGACAGTGCGTAGAGAGTGGCCCGAGGGCCTGTCCGCGAGGGACGCCATATCAAGGAGGAATCTGCCTCTCCTTCAGAGTACGGCTCTCGGCCGACATTCGTAAGAGGTGCGCCCATACGTTCGGGCGGCGCTCGCGCACCTGTCTGGCATACACGATGGGAGCCGGGCATGGTCACGATCACTTCTCTCGCCAAGGACGAACGCTCCGCACGGGTCGCTCTGGCAGCGACCTTGGAGCCCGACGACGCGGTGACCGGCAGGCTCATCGCTGCGGTCGGCGCCGTCGAGACTGTGCGCCTGGCGGCCGGTACCGGCGCGTTCCCGAAGAAGATCGATACCGTCGAGGCTGGGCTGTGGCGCAACAAGGTCGCCCCGCGCATGGAGGCCCGCACGGTCACGCAGGCACGGTCGGAGACTGACCGTCTCGGGCTGCGCATCGTCATCCCCAGCGACGACGAGTGGCCGACCGCCCTCAACGATCTGGGCGATCGTGCCCCCACCGCTCTATGGCTACGAGGCGCCGTCTCCTTCCTCACTGCGCCGCTGAACGATCGCGTCACAATCACCGGAGCCCGCGCCGCCACGAGTTACGGCGAGCACGTCGTCGGCGAACTCGCCTCCGAGATGACCCATGCCGAGCGGATCATTGTGGCCGGCGGCGCCTACGGCATCGACGCCGCCGCACACCGAGCCGCCCTCGCCTCCGGCGGGCAGACCCTCGCCGTCATGGTCGGCGGTCTGGATCGCCTCTACCCGTCCGGTAACCGTGAGTGGCTGGAACGGGTCGGAGACCTCGGGCTGCTCGCCAGTGAGATGCCGCCCGGCTCCGCGCCGACCAAGTGGCGGTTCCTCGCCCGCAATCGCGTCCTCGGTGCCCTCTCCGGTGCAACCGTCGTCGTGGAGGCTGGCTATCGCTCCGGCTCCCTCAACGTCGCCGCCCGCGCTGCGCAGCTCGGCCGCCCGGTCGGCGCCGTGCCCGGTCCGGTGACCAGTGTGTCCAGTGCCGGGACGCACCGGCTGTTGCGCGAAGGCGTCGCGTCCCTCGTCACGGACGCTGCAGATGTCACGTCCCTCCTCGACCCGCCTGCAGGTGGCGGCTGGCAGGCATTCGCGCGAGAGTCGGGCGTCACCCCGTCCGCTCATCGGGAGGGGCGCGCGCTGTAGGCAGCCACTGGTCAGCAGCACCGCTGGTTGTCACACGTGATCCCTACGCTGGGGGTCATGACTTTCACCGCTCTGCATCGCGCCCTCGGGGTCGCTCCTGGACCTCTGACGGACGAGCTGCTGGATGCGGCGGTGAGCAGCGGAGTTGTGGAGACGACCGATCTGGGCTGGAAGTCAGAGCTGCCACCGGCGAAGGGACTGCCGCAAACGGACTTCCCCAAGGACGTTGCAGCGATGGCGAACAGCGGCGGCGTCATCGTGTTCGGAGTACGCGAGTCGCAGAAGGCCGCGACAGAGCGAGTCGACGTCGGCGAGTTCGATGAAGCGTACGAGCGATCCCTGCGCTCCGCAGCGATCACCGCTATCTCCCCGCCCGTCTTCGGCCTCAACGTGCACCGTCTCGGAACCGAGGGTGCCCGAGCTGTCGTCGTGGAGGTCCCGGCAAGCGTTGATGGGCCTCACCTGATCTACCGCAACGACTACTTCGGCGCTCCGGTGCGCAACGACTCCGACACCGTTTGGATGAAGGAACGCCAGATCGAGGCGATGTACCGAGCACGCTTCGATGAACGCCGCCACGCCAGCGAAGCGCTCGACAACCTGTATGCCGAGACCGCGGGCGGGCGGACCACGAGCGAACGCGCCTGGCTGATCGCTGTCGCCCACCCGCGCGTCCCTCGCCTCCACAACCGCTTGACGCGCGACGGCGCGCGCGACGTGCTGACCAAGGCCGAAGGCCTCGCCTTGTTCTACGCCGGACGTGGAGGTGTGCACCCGCTGGAAAACGTCGACCGGCACAACCCACGACCGGGGTTGCGCCGCTGGGTCGCCGCGAACACCGCAACGGGCGATCGATCACTGTGGAAGGAAGCATGGGCAACTCTCCACCACGACGGATCAGTCACGCTCGCAGCCGCAATCGGCGGCCACCGCATGAGTAGCGACGGGTACTTCGAGGGATCGCAGGTCCAGTCGGACGCGGTCGAGTGCGGCGTCGCAGACCTGATGGCTCTCATCCGGGCGACCGCCGACGCGACGGGCAATGACGAGTACGACGTGCGCGTCGGGATCGAGTGGTCCGGATCAGAGCCCCTGACGATCCTCACGGTGGATAACTTCGGCCTCTCCTACGGTGGTGTCTCCACGCCGTTGCACCGCTACATGCCTGTCGAGAGCACCGTGAACGCGGCGGCTGCCGACCTTGACTTCTACTGGCGTGTTCACGACCTCGCTCAGGATTGCGTGAACCATGGCGGCGTTTCGAACGTACGGATGATCCACCCACCGGAGCGGACCGAGTAGCCGAACCGCTACAGCGACGGCCTGACGCGCTGCGGTCCGGTGCGCCGGGCGCGTTCCTGCTCTGGCTGCTGGGCCTGGGCAAGGTTCTGTGCCCGGTCAAGCGCAGCGCGGGCCCGGGCGGCGTCGAGCTTCTGCGCCTCGGTCTCGACGGGTGCTCCGAGCGGTACAGGCCCGGTGATGCTGTAGCGGTCGCGGTAGGCAGCGATGGTGCGAGCGGCGTTACGCCATGCGTGGGCCGCTCGTGCCTGCTTCGGCTGGACGCCGAGATTCGTGATCCACTCGTGCTTCTCGGTGAGCGCGGTGTTGAGGAGGGCATCGGCTCGGGCTTCGATGAGGTCGCGCCGCTCGGTCAGTGCCTGCCGCATCTCGGATGGCATGGTGCCGGTGGCTTCGGGAATGAGGCCCGCGATCAGACGCGGTGTTCTGCGTGTCCGCCCGGCGCTTGCCGGCCTGGCGGTCGCGCGGGCAAGACGGTAGTGCAGGACCGCGGCGATGTCGTCGGCGTCCCCGAACCCGCGTGCTCGCACGAGCCGTGGCAGCAGGGCCTCGACGTCGTGCTGGTTCGCCTCGGTCCGGCGGAGCTCGGCAGTCAGCGCTCCGAATGCGGGTGAGGCGATCGCGTCGTCTGCGTCGTCGCCGCTGAGCCCAGACGAGCGGATGAGAGCGGCCCAGCGGTCGTGTTGTGCAGCGGCGGCCAGGGTCTCGTACTCGGCGGCGAGCTGCGCGATCGAAGCCCAGGCGTCCTGCTCGGCGGTGATCGTCTCGTGCGCGGACAGCTCGGCGCCGACGTGCTGCAGCACCCCGAACAACACCGACCGGGCGGTCGCCTCGGGGTTGTCGCCGGGGTGAGGGCCGTCGTGGGCGGCGTCGGGCTTGTCGACGGCGACGTAGGCGATGTTCTCCTCGCGGCCCCTTGTCATGGCGACGTAGAACGTCTCCCTGGTCATCAACGCATCCGCCAGGACGTGTGACGAGTCCACGGTGATGCCCTGCGCCCGGTATGACGTCACGGCGTAGCCGATGTCGAGGTGCTCGGCCGCGTACTCGGCCGGGACCACGACCGACCCGCCCCGCGTGCGCCCGATGCGGCGGAGGGTGAGAGCGCCGTCGTCACGAACCTCGGCAACCGTCCACCTGTCGCCGTTGCGCACCCAGGACCGGCCCGCGCGTAGGCGTCGGTCGTTGCGGCGGGTGATGACGGTATCCCCGGCCGCAGCCCTCATTCCGTCGTGCAGTTCGACCTCGCGGCGGGCGTTCACGGTGCCGTCGAGAATCAGATCAACCCGTGCCCGGTTGTTGAGCGCCTGCACGGATTCGTTCGAGTCGGTCACGAGGACGCTCGCCCGTCCGGCGAGTGTGTCGTTGCGCCAGGCGGTGTAAGCAGCGTCGATCATCTCCTCCGTCTCACCACCTCGGATGCGACCGTGTTCGGTGTAGGCGTCGATGACATCGGTGCGGCCGTGCCGCAGCGCGAGGGATGCGGACTTCTCCCACGGGTGGACGAACCGGTGCACATCGACCAGCTCCGGGGTGTCATCGCGGTCGTGGACGAGGAGGGAGAACGCGCCGCCGGCGGTGACGGACTGGAGCTGGGCGTGATCCCCGACCAGCAGCACCTTCGCCCCGGCCGCTGCCGCCAGGGCGGTGATGAGGTCAAGGGAGAGCGTGCCCGCCAGCGACGCCTCGTCAACGATCACGAGCTGACCCTTGCGGAACGTCTCGCCGGTGCGGTCGTGGGTGTCGAGCCATTTCGCCGTGTTCTCGGTGGGGATGCCGAGGTCATCGGCGAGGACCTGCGCCGCGACCGCGGACGGCGCGAGCCCGACCACGCTGCCGCGCCCGTGCTCGTACTCCCACGCCCGCCGCAAAACCGACATCGCCGTCGTCTTCCCAGCCCCCGCCGGGCCGACCAGCACATCGACCACCCGCCCTGAGAGCGCGATCTTCGTCAATGCGGCCGCCTGGTGGTCACCCAGCATCCGCCCCTTGCTGTCGGGCCGCTTCGTAACCCGTTCGACGGTGATCAGTGGCACGGTCGGTGCCGTGGTGGTGCGGGCGCGCTCGAGGAGGCGGTCTTCGGCGGCCAGCAGCATCTCGGAGGAGAACAGCGCGGAGTGCTTCGGCCGGAACACACTCGTGCCGTCCGGCCGGCGGAACGCGGCAGGACTGGAGGAGAGCTCCGGCGGAGTCAGGCGCAGCGACGCGGCTTCCGCGGCATCCACGATCAACCCGACGATGGCTTCTCGATCCTCGGTCGACGCGAACCGGTAGCCCATCGTCTGCCGCGCGGCCTCGGCCGTGAGGTTCCAGCGATGCCAGGTGGAGCGCTTCTCACCGACCGCGGCCACCACGTGCTGCCCGAGCGACGCGATCGCATCCAGCGGTACGTCGTCCGCGCGCAGCAGCAGAGGCTCCTCGTTCACCGTCACACTGCGCGCCCACGAGGTCGCATCCGACCCGAGCACCCTCCCGGCCCGCTCCCGCCACGAGACCGTGAGATCGGCCAGCGACCGCACCTCCTTCTCCGGCCGGGTCGAGAGGGTGGCCTGGGCGCGGAGCTTCATGATCGTCGCCGGCGACGGCCGCCGCCCATGCGCCTCGACGTACTGGCCGATGAGGCGATCGGTCTCGGCGTCGATGTGCCGGGCGCGAGTGGAGAACTCCTTCACCAGCGCCTCCGGCACCGCAGTGATCGCCCACGCAGGGTTGCGGTCGCGGCCCATGTCGCGCGCCTCCCACGAGACGCCGAGCATCCGGGTGAGGTGGTCAGCGAAGACGGCCTCGTGCAGTTCGGAGAGGGCGACGACGGCGGCGTGCATCGGTCGCCCGTCCAGCGACCGCCATTTGCCGTCGAGGACGGTCTGCACCTTGTTGCTGATGACGACATGCGTGTGCAGGTGCGGGTCGCCCGCCCGGCTGTCGTAGTGATCGAACGCCGTGACGATCAGGCCGCGGACGTCGACCTGTGCAACCGCGCCGTCGCCGCCGGTTGCACCCGTGCGGGTGGCTGCAACCTCCCGCTCCATGAACGCAACCACCTCCGCAACCGCCGCATGATGCGCATCCGCGATCAACGCCTGCGTCCCGGCATCCGCAACCGCCCAGAGTGAGCTTGCGGACTTCGGGATGCTGAACGTGAAGTCGAACCCCGCAACCGCCCGTCGCGTACCGCGCTCGGCCTCCTCCGTTTCCATGGCCGCGACCGCCTCCGCGCGTGACGCTGGCCCGAGCGATGGATCGAGTGCCCCGGTCCGCGCCTCGACCCGCTCGGCCACGGTTCGGTACTCGGGGTACGCGCGGCCAAGCGGTTCCCCGGTGATGGGGTCGCGGCCCATGCCGACGAGGAGCTGGAGCTGTGCTTCGGAGACCTGATCGCCCACGTTGATCCGTCCGCCGCCGAGCGTGGCGACTCCGGCGCCGAGCCAACGACCCGGCGGTGTGCCCTCGGCGTTGTAGTAGCGCGTCAACGGAGTCGAGAGCGAGCGGTCACCATCGCCGGCCGCGACAGTGCGCAACAGGTACTTATACCCATCGCCAGCGCTCATCACACGCATCGAAACCGTCATCCACGCCGCCCTATCTGCTTGCTCACGAGGTGAGCAAGCGGCCCGCCGACGGCGGGCTCAACCTCGATCTGCAAGAGGCGTGGCGGCTCCGAGCGAGGGCACGGTGGCGACCACAGAATCGTGACCGGCTGATCACAGATTCGGCGGGTTGAGGGAGGCATCGGAGGAGTTGGCAGCGTGTCGGCTTCCGCCCTGCGAGCCGTAGCGTCTGGTACCGCTACGCGGATAGGTGACAGTTCGCATTCACGCTGTCAGCACGTCAGTTTCCCCTCGATCGCTGACGCTCGCGGGTCGATGCGCGGGCGAGCATAAGGATGCCCTCGCCGCGATTCGGCGAGGGCATCCTTGCGGTCAAGGGGCTCAGGTGAGGGGTGAGTTCACCCAGTCCATCAGTTCCTCGTTCTCCAGCACGCTTTTGTATACGTTCTCCTGCTGATTGAGAATGTCGAGGTCGGTCCCCTCTGACAGGTCGCCACCGGCGATGTTCTGCTCGGCGTAGAAGTCAAGGGACTTCTTCCAGTAGAGGCTGGAATCAGGGTTGTAGGTCTCCTCGGCGGCGATAGTGGGATCGGTGAACTGCACGTAGTTGGCGAGTTGGTCCTCGATCTGCTCGTCAGTAAACGTCGCCCCAGCATGTTCGTTGAGCGCATCGCGGATCACAGGTATTACCAGTTCCGGCTTCTCGTTGATGTACCGAGCTGTTCGCATCCAGATGGCAACGAGCTTCTCGACCGTCTTCGATTTCGATGTGAGGAAGCTCTCGTCAACCGCCGCGGTGCCGTACCAGAGGCCCCCTGGGCCGAGGACCTCCGCTCCCCCGACGTTGACGAACTGCTCAGGGAAGTCGCCGAGGAGTTTGGCTTCTTGAGCGAGCGAGCCCATGTAGAAGTCGCCCTGCCCCTGAAGGAAGGCAGTCGCCGCCTTCGCGTCGTCGGCGAGGTCGATGATCTCGATGTCGGATCGCTCCAGTCCCGCGTACTCGAGTAGGCCATCGACGAGGGCGCCGAAGATCGCCTCATTGCCGATGAATGTTTTGCCCTTGATGTACTCGTAGATCTCCGTTCGGGCCTCGTCCTCGGACGCCCCTTGGTCGATCAGCTTCTCGTATTCGGGTGCACCGGTGCGCCCCACGATGATGAACCCCTTGAACTGGTTGATGGTGAGCACATCGCGCAGGGTCGGAACCGACTGGACATACGGCATGTTGCATGCGGTGCAGGTGCTCACCATGTCGAGGTCACCGCGGGCCATCGCCTGAAGGGCGGTGTTGATCTGGCTGAGATAGCTGATCTCAAGCGTGAGCTCCTGCTCCTCCGCCAATCCGTGCTCCTGGGCGAATACCCAGGGCACGTAGTCGAGCAGGGGCTGCAGGGCGATTCGGACGGTGCCGGAACCGTCAGCGTGTGTTTCGTTCTCGGTCGGGGAACTGCATGCTGCGAGCGAAGCGACCGCGAAGGCCGCTGCGATCAGCGCACTGAGGATACGAAGCCGGCGTCGTGCTCCGTTGAACGACTGGTACATCAAGACACTCCTAGTACTGATCCGATATGGGTGGACAACTGGTCGCGTTCCGTCCAGCGGAGCACCTTCCTCTGCAGGAACCTGACGAGAAGGTCGAAGAGGAAGGCGATGATGCTGTAGAGGATGACGATGACGAGGATGCCGGCGGTGTCGAGGTATGTCTGACGGTTGATCATCAGGTATCCCAGGCCGTCCTGGGCGCCGATGAACTCAGCAGCGACTCCGAGTCCCCACGATGCGGCCGCCGATACACGGACGGCACCGGCGAGGTGCGGGGTGATGCTCGGCACGATGACGGTTCGGTAGATGAAAGCGCGTGATGCGCCGAGGTTCAGCGCCGCCTTGACGTAGGTCGGAGAGACGTTTCTGATCGCTTCGAGCGTGCTCACCACAAGCACCACGAAGGTGCCGAACGCGACCAAGATGATCTGCGGCGGCCTTCCGAGCCCGAACCACAGGATGAACAAGGGAATGAGAGCGAAGACGGGCACCGGACGCAGCGCGTCGAAGATCTGACCGGTGAGGAGGCGGACATGCTTGCTGTAGGCGAGGAGAAGTCCGATCAGGATTCCGCCGAGGGTGCCAAGCACGAATCCAGTGAGTGTCATCGAGACGGTGGTGAAGACCGCCGATGGCAGCCGGGGCGCCAGGCCGACGAGGGAGCCCCAGATCTGCTGCGGACTGGGAAGGAACAACGGGTTGACCCCGCCACCGCTCGTCGCCAGCCACCAGACGGCGAGCAGGATGATCGGGATGAAGAGCCCTTCGGCGATGGCGAAGGATCTCGTCCGCCAGAACGGGCGACGACGTCGCGGGTCGACGGGTACGCGGGTGGGCGTCGTCACGGTCATGCTGCCGCCTCCTGTGCGGATCGATTGTCAGCGATGTACCCCGCGAGCTCACTTCGCAGCGCCTGAAATTCCGGGGTGGTCTTGATGGAGACATCGCGGTCCTGAGAGAAGGGAACGTCGACGAGGGCGAGGAAGGGCCCGGCACCCTTGCGGAGAATGGCGACGCGGTCTCCGACAAAGAGCGCCTCCTCAAGGTCGTGGGTCACGAAGAGCGAGGTGAGGTTGCCAAGTCGGCCGATCTCTCGGAACTGGACCTGCAGGCGTTCCTTCGTCATGACATCGAGCGCCGCGAACGGTTCGTCCATGAGGATCGCCTCGGGCGAGACGGCCATGCCGCGCGCCATGTCGCAGCGTTTGCGCATTCCGCCGGAGAGCTGGCGCGGGTAGGCGTCGGCGTAGGCGGTGAGTCCGACGAGCTCCAGCATCTCATCGACGCGTCGGGTCACGTCCTGCTTGCTCAGGCCCTGCACCCGGAGTCCGTATGCGATGTTCTCCCGGACGGTGTACCAGGGAAAGGTCGCGTCCTCTTGGAACACCATCACTCTGTCGGCTCCCGGCTGGGAGATGGGGCGCCCCTGCACTGTTGCGGTTCCGCTGGTGGGAGTGAGGAACCCCGCGGCGATGTTGAGCAGCGTTGACTTGCCACACCCGCTGGCACCGACGAGGCATATGGTCTCGCCGCGGCGGACGGTCAGGTCGATGTCCGAGAGGACGGGGTTCTCGGTGTTATTGACGCTGTAGGTGAGGCCAACATCCGTGAACGTCATGTACGCGGCGCGGTCCTCGCCGCCCGCCGGCACGGGCAGTCCCGGTTGCGTCTGATCTCGAGTTGAAGACATTCAGCTTTCCTTCCTGGGCCGAGTCATGCGTAGAAAGAGGGACTGAGGCGGTAGTTCTTCCAGTCCTCCGGGTCGTGGTGGAAGAGGACGAGTGCATCCTCGTCCGCCGAGATCTTCTTCAGCCTGCGGGCGCTCTTGTACGCGTCCTTCGGGTCGACGAGCAGTCGACCTGTCATGATGTCCGCGTCGAAGTTGTCTCGGGTCGGAACGACCCCTGCAGGCATCAGGACGGTGCCGGTCTCTGGCAGGCGAACGACCAGCGCCTGCTCTCCGCGGGTGTGACATGGTGAACTCAGGACAACGACGGTGCCGTCGCCGAAAATGTCCCAGTCCTCGCCGTAGAGTTCGATGTACTCGCGCTCGCGCATGTTGACGATGTCTCTGGGCTCGTACGGCTGGTTGTATGTGGCGCTCAACCAGGCCGACGGCCAATGCGCCTGCTGCAGCTCGACCCCTTGGATGATCACTGTCGTCTTCGGGAAGTACTTGAGGCCGCCAGCGTGATCGCGGAACAGACAACTGAGAACGATGTAGTCGATGTCGTCGGGCGTCAGCCCGAGGGAGGCCAGCTGGCTGACCACGTCCTGGCCTTCGACCATCTCGGGTCGCACGGAATCGGCCATTTCGCCCCAGTAGCCGTGCGCGTCTGCGATGAGTTGAGGATCGAGGCCGGTGTCGAAGAGCACGCGACCCTTCGGATGCTCGATAAGGAACATGAGGCTCGGCACCTCGATGCCGATTCCGCATCCGCGGTCGTAGGTGAAGACGCTCTGGTCGTAGTGGAGAAGTCCTGAGCACATCACGTAGAGCTTCATCTGGTCCGGTTTCGTCATGATGGTTCCTTCGGCTGTCATCATCGGTCGGCAGGAAAACTGTCTCTGAGGCTTTCGAGCAGTCGCACGTAGGCGACCGAACCTGGGTCACGATGACCGACGCTCCGGTCTCCCACCCAGGCGGCTCTTCCTCGCGAAGAGGGCTTCTGCGCGAGGTCGTCCGTGATTGCGGTTGCGGCGCCTGCCATCTGCGAGAAGGTGTCGCGGTCGAGCGCGGTATCGGGCCGAAGCGCGCCGATGCTCGCGAGGAGCGCGTCGAGGACCGTCTTGTCTCCGGGTACGGCGCCGCCGCGCTCGGCGATGCTCTCCGCGCTCCGGGTGAGGAGCGTGTGAAGGTCCGCGGTGGTGAAGGGCGTGTCGCGATCGCGCATTGATTTGGCTGCGGCGAGGAGGCCACCTTGGACGAGAGCCGCGAATGTCGACGGGTTGGCGTTCCCGAAGGCCCGCCCCGCGGCGACGAGCAGCCGTGAGATCGACGTCTCACCGTCCATATCGCTCAAAGATTGCCGCACAGCACGGGCACCGTCTCTAACGGTGATGCCGAGGTCACCGTCGCCGAGAACGGCGTCGAGGTCCCGAAGCTCGTCGGCGTGTGTCTGCCATTTGTCCAATGCACTGAGGAGAACGGAAAGGTTACTCATTGTTGCCTCCGTTAGAACCGGACGAGTGGTGAGGATGCGGGCTCGTTCAGTAGCTGTTCGAGCTCGTCATCGGTGCGCATGACGGTGATGGATGCCCCCGCCATCTCGAGACTCGTCGCATATTCCCCTACCCACTGCCGCACGATGGTGACGCCGAGCTCCGAGAACCGCTCGCGGACCGCATCCGCTACGAGGTAGAGCTCTTCGAGCGGAGTAGCTCCGAGGCCGTTCACGAGCAGAGCCGTCCGATCGCCTTCGGCAAGGCCCAGCTCCGTCATGATCGGGCTTACGAGTTCCGCGGCCACTTCTCTCGCGGACGTGATCTTCTTGCGCTCGCGTCCGGGCTCACCGTGGATCCCGATTCCCACTTCCATCTCGCCGTCATCAAGCGTGAAGGACGGTTCGCCGGTTGTCGGCAGAATGGTCGGGGCGAGTCCGACGCCTGCGCTGAGGACGTTTGCCGATGCCTTCTCTGCGACCCGAGCGACGTCGGCAAGCGCTGCGCCACGTTCGGCGGCCGCGCCCGCGCACTTGTACACGAGAGCGAGTCCCGCGACTCCCCGACGCGAGCCGGCCCGATCTGCCGGTGCGCTCAACACGTCGTCATGGACGACAACGGTGCGCACCTCGATGCCTTCGAGCTCGGCAAGGTCCGCGCCGAGGTTGAAGTTCAGAATATCGCCGCCGTAGTTGCCATAGATGTGAAGCACTCCGGCGCCGGTGTCGAGAGCTCGGGTCGCCGCGAATACTTGGTCAGAGGAGGGAGAAGAGAACACGTTGCCGATGACGGCTCCGCCGCACAGGCCTTCCCCGACATAGCCAACGAAAAGGGGCAGGTGACCGGATCCGCCTCCGGTCAGGATTCCTACGCGACCCCGCTTTCGGTCTGATCGCACGACGACGCGACAATCATCGTCGACCGCGGTCAGTTCGTCGTGCGAGCGCAGCAACGAGTTGATCGTCTCGTCAGCGAAGTCTGCGGGTGTGTTGATGAGCTTTCTCACAGATAGTCCTTTCCGTTGGTAGTGGCGAGTTCCCAGAGCTCGCCGAAGGTGCGGAGGTCGGCTGCTTCAATGAGCCGACGCCAAGAGTTGATGCAGTGACGTTCCGCTTCCTCCCGTTCGGACAGGGCGAGAGACTCGAGGTCGCCGACGTGGAAACGGCCGACGACTCGGCGGAAGATCTCGGTGCCCGCGAACAATGCGGTCTCGACAAGCAGCTTCTTCTCGAAGGCGACCGTCCAGCCGTTGGATGCTGCGAGGCCGCTCCGGAGCGCATCGATCATGCTTTCCCAGAAGGCGAACGCCGCCGCATCGATGACTGTCACCTCGGTGCGTCGAACCATCCGACGCGAACGAGCGAGGAGCAGATGCGCAACCAGGTTGCCCAGGTCGAACGCAATCGGCCCGACGAACGCGAACTCCAGGTCGATGACGTGGGACGACTGGCCCAGTCCCGTCATCACCGAGCCACTGTGCAGATCGCCGTGAAGCAGGCACTCTCCGGAGGTGCGGAAAAGCCATCGCGCACGGTGCGCGGCGCGAAGAGCTACTTCGTCCGCACGAATGATCTGGGCTGCATCTTCGAGGTGCGCCGGCCAGGCGTTCGTCGGGTGATCGTGGTATGGAGCGACGAACACCATTTCGTCGGTGAACATCTGCATCGCGGGATCACCGAAGGCCTTGCGCAACCGCGTGGCCTCGCCGGCCGTCAGCGCGAGGACGCCCGTGCCGGCCGCGACGCGACCGCAGTACTCCCCCGCCAAGGACGCAGCGTCCGGGATGTCGACGTCCGCTGTCAGCAGGGTGCGCCAGTCGACGGAATCCCGAAGGTCTTCCAACGCAAGAACATGCAAGCTCCGGTCGTGACCGAAAAGACGCGGCAGAGCATGAGGCGCGACCTGGGCATGGACCTCGTACGCTCGAGCTTCGATCTCAAGGCGACGGATCGTCAGGGGCCAGCTGGCACCGACCCTGCGCACATAGGGCACGGCCTGTTTCACGATGATCGATCCGGTGCTCCCCGTGACCCTGTACACGTGATTGAGATTTCCGTTGCCGATCTCAGAAATGCCCGTCGGGGTCTCCCCGAGATGCTGAGCAGCGAACAGCGCGAGGTCCGAATCCGGGTCGAACGCATCCTCGCGGCGCTGAGGCTCCTGTGCCGTGTGCATGAAACAATAGTTGTCTAATAACTAATGACTGTCAAGGCCAGCTATGATCAAAGAATGAAGACCAAGGCGACGTTGTCGAGTCCGACCGGTTCGAGAGAGACGCTCCCCGTCCGCATCGCTCATATCCTGCGGTCGCGGATCCGGGAGGGTGCATGGTCGGACACGGGGCGGCTGCCGACCGAAGGCGAGTTCTGCGCGGAGTTCGGAGTATCACGAGTGACCATCCGCCAGGCGATCAAACTGCTCGAGAGCCAAGGTCTGGTCGAGTCGCGCCAAGGGGTCGGCACGAGGATCACGGCGAGCAACGGGGCTATGGTGCACGCCGGCCTTCAGGAGTTGAAGTCCATCACAGAGACGATCTCCGAGATGGGTTTGCAACCGTCCATGGAGCATCGTTCGAAGGTGATCCGGCCAGCAGGCCAGTCGGACATGGAGCGGTTTGATCTGCCAACCGGCGCGCAGGTTCTCGTTCTTCACCGCGTGATCCGCGCAGATCGAGAGGTGGTCGCGTTCGTCGACGACGTCATGCCGTTGTGGATCTTCGGCGGGGATGATGTCGTCGCTCGCCTGGAGGGTTCCGTCTTCTCCTACCTCCAGGAGCACACTGACGTTCATCCCAAGCGAGCGGTAGCAGAAGTGCATCCGCGACGCGAACTACCGGTCGCATGGACCGGCGACCCTGCCGTGAGCGAAGTTCCCGATGATGCGATGTACCTGCTGCTCGATCAACTGCAGTTCGATGATCAGGGACGACCCTTCATGCACACCCGCGCGCATTTCATCGACGGTCGGTTCAGATTCGTCGTCCTGAGACTGGCATAGGAGTCCCAGTTCCGGGATCGACTGTGCTGAGCGACGTCACCCAAGCTCCAGAGCGCTCGTGAGCGGCTCTGTCGCCGCGTGCTCATCGAGCGCGGAGAGGACGCGGGCGACGTCGGTGATCTGCACTCCGATCGAGGCAAGATCGGCCAGACGCTCGGATGTGCCCTGGGAGACGGCATCGTGAGCGAGCACCGTGCGGAAGTCGCGCTCACTGGCATCGAACAGGGTTGCGCGCGGACAGTTGGGCAGATTGCACCCGACCACGAGCACCGTGTCGCAACCGTTCGCGTGCAGCCAGCCTTCCAAGCCGGTGCGATAGAAGGCACTCCACCGCGGCTTGAAGAACACGGCCTCGCCCGGCCCGACCGGCTGGGCATCACCGTTCAGGAGCGCCCGCGCATCCAGGCGTGCGGGCAGAACGCTCTCGGGGATCTCCGCCCCAGACGAGCCGGGAGCAACGATGCGGGCACCGGCGTGGATCATGGCACGCCGGGGAAGGTCGACATCTGTCCCGCCGGGCTGATAGAGCCTGACAATGTGGGCGATCGGACGACCGGCCGCCCGGAACGCAGAGACGAGCGTTGCGATGTGCGGAACGACTCCGCTGGTTCCGGCAACGGGCGATGCTCCGCCGTCGAGAAAATCGCGCTGGACATCGATCACCACGAGCGCGCAGGAATCCCAATGCGGACGGAGGTCAGCGACGGGGTCCTCGCGCTCAGAATCCTGTGTCATGAAGTCATCTCCCGGTTGATCGTCCGACAAGGAGAGTGTCGAGCGCTCACGGAAAAACGTGGTCGAGATCGGCGGTCCACGGACGACCGATCCGATATTTCAACCTATCAACGATGAGTGCTGGAGGTGTACTCGCGTCTCCTTCCGGATCAGACCGGAGCCCAACCCGCCGACCGCTGTTCAGACAGTTCCACCGTCAGCCTGCGGCTGATGGAACCGAAGGTATTCAGCACCTCTGAGACGGCCCGCTGCACTACGCGTTCAGGCCGTGGCGTATCTCTTCTCTCAGCCCAGCCAGTGCCGTCTCGTCATCGCTCGTGCCTTCGTGCGGCCCTTGGAACCAGCGAACATACTCGTCGACCTCCATGAGGCGCCATTCAAGATCGAACAGTTCAATCATCTCCGGGTCGACGGGGAAGCGGCTTCGTCCCGGCTCAGGCAGGTCGCGCAGGTCACGCTCGGGCGGCGCGACGGCGAGTGTCTCCCAGTCCACAAGGCGCAGCCCCGACGCGTCGATGAACTGATTGGCGAAATGGGGCTCACCATGGGTCGGCACCCAGTTCTCGCGGCAAGCGAGAGCCTTCGCGCAGAGCTCGAGGTATCGGGTCTCCCAGCCGGCAAGGGCCGAGCGCGCCCGAGTCACCTCACGGTGCGCGGCCGCGCCGAACGGGCCCGCCGTCCAGTCAACCTCGAGCGCCGTGCCGATCCTTGCGGCGAACCCCGGATGCACGCGAGGGGACCACTCGGGGGCGTCCGCCGGGAGGGCGAGGCCGTGAAGCTCCCCCAGGAGACGCGCCACACGCGCCACATGCCCAGGTTCGCGCGCTTCCTCCTCCCCCGGGGAGCGCCCGGAGAGCCAGGGGGTGACGGAGAGAAGGACTCCGTCCCCGACCGATACCGCCACCTCTCCGTCGCATGTCGGCACAGGAGCGACGACCCCGGTGAATCCGATGCTCGCGAGTGCGGTCGCCGCGCGGTACGAGGCGCGCAGATGCTCCGCCGTGCGATGCCCTGTCAGAATGTCGACCGTCGCGAACAGCGCGGGTACCTCGTCGAGTCCGTTCACCTGCCAATGATGGGCACCGAAGCCGACGGGCAGATACCGCGCGGAGCCGACCTCCACCGACCACAGGTCACGGACCGCCCCCCGCACCTCCTCCGCCGACGGGCTCATGGGCGCAGTCTGCATGACCTCATTCTGACTGCGTGTCCGCCCCGGTGGCACCCATCCCGGACGGCTTCTCCTTGGTCGACCGGTCCGAGGCCTGCCGTGCCCCGCTCGCGGTGGCAGGGTCCGCAGCGAGGTAGGTCCCTTCACCGTATTCGACGAGGCCGTCGTCGCCGATCTGCAGCACCTCGTTGACTCGGGCACCCGTGTGGTTGCGGTAGGTGAGCACGATGGTGCGGACTCCGACGAAAGTCTCGACGAGCTCGAACCGAAGGTCGGGGATCCGCTGCAGGCCCAGTGTCCAGTACTCGCGGATCGCGCTCTTGCCTTCCAGCCGTCCACGGCTGTCGGGGATCAGGTCCGCCGCGAGCGGCGAGCAGAAGACGGCGTGCTCGGCGAAGAGGTCCAGTACCGAGTTGATGTCATGAGCGTTCCAGGCCGCGATCCATCGCGTGGCGAAGTCACGTGCGTCGTCGTGGTTCATGGTGGAGTCCTCGCTGAGTTGAGGGGGGCGGTCAGGTGTCGGTCGTGCGGTATCCGTCGTCGATGAGGAACGCTCCGCTGCGGTGCTCGGCGGGCGCGTAGCGGAGGAGGACCGCGCCGGATCGCGTGGAGCGCGTGTCGAGCAGACGGAGCCCTGCGGGTGGATCGCCGGGTCCGAACAGGCGTGCCCCGCTTCCGATGGTCAGGGGAAAGACGAGAAGCCGGTACTCGTCGATCATCCTCGCACGGTGGAGGGATCGCGCCAGTTCTCGGCTCC
Source organism: Microbacterium hydrocarbonoxydans (assembly GCA_040395495.1). Taxonomy (GTDB): domain Bacteria; phylum Actinomycetota; class Actinomycetes; order Actinomycetales; family Microbacteriaceae; genus Microbacterium; species Microbacterium hydrocarbonoxydans_D. The sequence continues at coordinate 291,268 of JBEBQG010000004.1, forward strand.
CGTGGACCTGGAGCTCACCCCCGGGTTGCTGCTTCAGCTCGGCGACCTTGTGCAGCGCGTCCCCGTCGAGGATCGTTGTTCCCGCCCAGCCTGTCCCGGCGAGCGAGGAGGAGGCGACGTACTTGGGGAGCCGGTTGAGCGAGGTGGCGATGAGGTCGTCCGGGTCCGTGACCTGCGGCCAGTACCCCTCGAACAGCGCAAAGGTGGTGCGTCCGAGCAGGATGGCGTCGGCGGCGCGATACCAGTCCTCGACGATCGCCGCGGAGTCCTCGTCCGCGAGCGGCGGCATCCAGCCGCCATGCCGGAAGGCACCGCGAGTGTCCTCTCCGGGACTCCCCGGCCCCTGCATCACGCCGTCAAGGGTGAGGAAGACGTGCAGAGTCAGTCTCATGAGCCCTGCTCCGCAACCCCGCGGGCCTGGGCGATCCACTCCACGATCGCGGCCGCGGAGATCTGCTCCGGGTCGGAGAACTTCGCGGTCCACATCCGGGCGCCGGGGGTCAGAACCCCGGTCGTATCGGTGATCGGGGCCGCGTTCCAGATCATGAACGTGACGTATCGCGGATAGGCCTTGAACCCGGCGACGGGTGTCTTGCCGTCGAGCCAGACGGGGTGCGAGTGGTAGATGCGGCTTTCGGCGTCGGGAAGGGCCGCGTCGATGGCGGCCCGCAGCCGGGTCGCGATCTCACGCTGCGGCTCTTCCAGGCCGGTGGTGTAGTCGTCGATGCTGATCATGGAACTCTCCTTCGTTGCGTGGGGATCTTCACTGCGCGAGGGCGCCGATGAAGTCGGTGATCGCCGCCGCGACGACAGGCGGCTTGATCACATGGTTCTGGCCGGCGAGCGTGCGCAGGGTGGCCGCGGGGATCGCCTGCGCGACGGCATCGCCGGCCTGACGAAGCCCTGCCGGGGAGCGCTCGCCGATGAGCACTTCCACCGGGACGGCGATGTTCCGCCACCGTGCGGGCGCCGACTTCCCCCGGGAGAGGTCGACGGCCGTGACGGCGAGGTCGTAGGGCAGCGTATGCGCGAGGCCTGTCAGCCGACGCCACGCGGGCGTGAGACGCATGATGGCTGTGATGACGGACGGCACGTGCAGGGCGCGGTTCATGAAGACGCGCACCGCCCCACTTCGATCTCCGGCGTCGAGGAGGCGGTCGACCTCGGCCGCGATCTCGCCGCGGGGATGACGTGGTGCGGTGTCGAGGTCGTAGGCCGGCTCGTACAGCACCGCGCCGGACATCGTCACCCCTGCGGCGGCAGCCTCGATGGTGAGCGCCGCCCCGGATGAAAGACCCCAGACCGTGGCCGGAGCGTCGAGTCGATCCAGCACGGCAGCGAGATCCTCGACCTCCCGCGCCACCGCATACTCCGGCGCGTCCCCGGAGTCCCCGCGCCCGCGGCGGTCGTAGCTGATCACCGTGAACCGCTCGGACAGGATCGCGGCCAGTTCGCGGATGAGCGGGAACGCCCGTTCCGCGAAGGCACCGCCGACCAGGACGATGCCGGGGCCCGTGCCGCTGATCTCGATGGCGATGGGGGTCCGGTCTGCAGACCGGACCTGCTCCTGGATGGTCATGGTGGTTCCTCTCCTGCGCGTCCTGCGTTCGGTGCGGCGTGATCGAGATCCAGGATCACCGGGTGCGGGAGCACGAACAACGAGCGATACTGGAAGGGAACGTTTAGCTAGACTCAACGATCGGGGTGTGATGCTCGAACGGATCGAGATCGAGGCCTTCCTCACCCTGGCCGAGGTCCTGCACTTCGGGCGCACGGCCGAGCGGCTGCATCTAAGCCCCGGGCGGATCAGCCAGACGATCAAGGCGCTGGAGCGCCGCATCGGCGCGCCGCTGTTTCACCGGACCAGCCGCTCCGTACGGCTCACGGACGTCGGGCAGACGCTGTACACCGCGCTGCGCCCCGCGGTCGACGACCTGGAGCGCGCGGTGACCACCGCGACGGCGGCGGCGCATCGACAGCGCACGCGACTGACCGTGGGGTTCTCCACGCCCTGGTGCGGGGATCTCGTCATCGTCGCCGGTGACCGTCTGCAGGAGGAGCTGCCCGGATGCGACGTGTCGATCCAGGAGATCCAGCTGAGTCAGCCCCTGCAAGGCCTGCGCTCGGGAGAGATCGACATCCAGCTCTCCGAGTTCCCGATCAACGAACCCGATCTCGTGGCGGGACCGGTCATCTTCACGGAACCACGAGCGCTGTTGGTCGGGACCTCCGACCCGCTCGCCGCGTGCGACTCGATCACACTCGAGGACCTGGCGCAGACCCGGCTGATCCCGGTGCGAGGAAACGCCCCCGACTACTGGCAGGCCTACCACTACCCCGCTCACACGCCATCCGGGCGCCGGATCCCGCATGCTCGCCCCGTGACCTACTGGCCGGAGACCCTTTCGCTGGTCGGCGCCGGGCGCGGGTCGACCATCGCATCGCTGCGCGCAGCCCGGTACCACCCGCACCCGGGGGTCGTGTACCTGCCGATCGAAGACGCGGATCCGATCCGATACGGCCTGATCTGGCGAGCCGACAACCGCACCGAAGTCCTCCACCGCTTCGCGCAGATCGTCGTGAAGGCCGCCGACGTCTGATGCAGCCAGTACCGGGCGCCACCGCAGTCCCCGCCTCCAGAAATGCCGCGGCTCTCGAGCCTGCACCTGAGCCCCGCCGACCGAGTGCGAACAATTCTTCGCGACCCATTGCGAAGAATTGTTCGCAGTTCTATCGTGAGTGTCATGATTGCGGATACATCCCCGCCGGACGCACAGGAACCAGGCACCGCGGAGCTGCGCGTGCTCTCACACCCCACCCGGCTCGCGTTCCTGCGCTACCTGCGCACCCACGGTGCTGCCACGGCCCGCGCGCTCGGACGAGCGTTCGACCTCGACTCGGGAGCCGCGAGCTACCATCTGCGACGCCTCGCAGCGGGCGGCCTCATCGAGGAGGACCCGGACCTCGGAACACGGCGAGAACGCTTCTGGCGCCCCTCAGGGGACGTCACACAGTTCGACCCCGCGCAGCACGACGAGGATTCGGCTCGCGCGTACATACGGGCGAACCTCATCTCCGTGGCGACCGACCTCCAGCACGTGGCCGCGGCGGCGACGACCGCATCTGAGGAGTGGCTCGCGCAATCCGTGTTCATCGACCACCGCCTGGATCTGGACGACGACGCCGCCGCCGAGCTGCGCGCCGAGATGCTCGCCCTTGTGGCGCGCTACCGGGACCGCGCGGCCCACGGCTCGCGCCCCGGTAGCCGGCCGCCGCTCGTCGCGCAGCTCCAGCTCTACCGCAGACCGTGAACACCGACACTCGCATCGGGCGCGGCAGCGCGGCGCGATGGCTGCTCGCCTACACCGCGGCGATCCTCGGCGACGTGAGCTACTACCTGATCCTGACGTGGGCGGCAGGTGAGGCCGGCGGTCCCCTGTGGTCCGGAATCGTCCTCGCCCTTGGCGCCATCCCGCGAGCAGCCCTCATGCTCATCGGCGGAGTGCTCGCCGACCGCCTCGACCCGCGGCGAATCGCGATCGCCACGGACGCAGCGCGCGCCGCCCTACTGGTCGCGGCGGCAGGAGCTGCCGCCGGGCTCGGCCCTCGCCCCTGGTGGCTCGTCGCGGTCGCAGTCGCGTTCGGCGTCGTGGACGCGTGCTTCATCCCCGCCGTGGGCGCGTTACCCGCACGGCTCGTCCCGCCCGAATCCCTGCCGAGATTGCAAGCGTGGCGGATCACCGCCCTGCGGGTAGGCAACGCGATCGGTCCCGCCATCGGAGCCGTGCTCCTGACGTTCGGACTCGCCGCAGCGTTTGCGGCAATCGCCATTCTGTTCGCCATCTCGGTAGCCCTCCTGCTCACGGTGCGCAGCCGGCTTCCTGGCCCGGCCGCCGTGAACACATCGCGATTCCTCGCGCCGGTGCCCCTCGCCGAGCTGCGCCGCCGTGGGCTCACCCCGCTCGTCGCCGCCACGGCACTGTCGGAACTTCCGTTCTCCGGGCCGGTCGCAATCGGCGTCGTCCTCCTGGCACAGGAGCGCGAGTGGGAACCTACAGTAGCCGGTGCGATCCTCGTCGCGTTCAGCGCCGGCGGCTTGGGGACCAGCCTGCTGCTCGGCGCTCTTCCCGGCCGCCTGTTGTCCGCCCAGCGCGCTGCCCGCAGAGCCATGCTCGGGAGCCTCGCGGTCAGCACCCTACTTCTGGCCCTCCTGCCCACCGCGGACGCCGGCAGGGCCATGGCCTTCGGCGCCGCTCTCGGCGCGACAACCGGGATCACGATGGTCGTCAGCCACGGCCGGATCCAGCAAGCAACGCCTCCGGACCTGCTCGGCCGGGTCACGGCCCTCCTGTCACTGGCGACCCTCGGGCTCGGCCCAGTCGCCTACGGCCTTGTCGGGGCCATCGCCGCCACCGCTGGGCTCGGCACCGTTTTCGTGATTCTCGGCGGAGTGCTCGCCGCCGCCGGCCTGGTCCTGACCTTCGGACGCGGTGTGCTTTCGGGCCGCTGATCGACCGGCGAGCACCGCACTGTCAGGGCTGGATGGCGGAGGCGAGCCGTCGGGCATGCGCCGCATCATCCGGTCCTGCCACGAGGGCGACCGGCTGCGCGCCTCGAAAGGCGCTGCGCCCGGGCGTAGGGTCTGCGACCAGCCGCAGGATCGGTTCGACGGCCCGTTGCGGGCTCTGCCCGAGGAGCCGCCCCATCACGGCCGCTGACATCCTCATCGCCACGCCCACATCACCCGCGAAGCTTGTGCGCACGAGACGCGACGGGCCCCATGTCACGTAGCTGAGGTGCGGGTTCTGGGCGGCCGCCAGAATACCGAGCAACTCATTGGCGCGGCGCTGCTGAGCGTTCGAGCGGGCAAAGGTGAAGTCACGCGTCAGCTCCAGATCCTCGAACGCGATGGCATCGAGGGGAGCTCCGGGAACCGCCGTATTCACGATCACCGGGCGATCTGCGGCGGCGAGACGATCCGCAAGGTCGGTCACGAACAGGTACTTGCTGAGGAAGAACAGGGCCCACGATGCCTCGTGCCCTTCCGCCGTCTCGTGACGCCGCTGACGGATGTACGACGCCGCGAGCACCAACGCGTCCACCCTCGCGCATCGGTCTTTCACCTCGGCGATCGCGCGGCGCGCTTCGCTCATAAGGGAGAGATCGGCGCGAATGAACACCGCGTCGACGCGGGCCGCGCCCTGCGAGACGCCCGCCACGAGCGCGTCGAACTTCTCCTGGCTTCGCCCGACCACCAGGACTCGGTTCCCCTCCTGCAAGAAGCGCGTCACCAGCGCCGCACCCATGCCATCGGTTCCGCCTGTGACCACGATCGTTTTCATCTCTACCCCTATCCGGAATGCCTGTTCCGGATAGCCTACATGCATCGGAACAAATGTTCCGCTTGGCTAGAGTGGGAAGCATGAGCGAGGACCGCAAGCCCCGCCGCGATGGCGTCGCCAACCGTACGCGGATCATCAATGCCGCGGCGAAGGCCTTCCGCGACGACGGCCTCACGATCGACATGCGCACAATCGCTGAGGCAGCCGGAGTGGGCGTGGGCACGCTCTACAGGCACTTCCCCACACGCGAGGACCTGCTCCGGACCGTCCTCGACACGGACCTCGCGGAGTTCTCCGCCGTCGGCTTGCCGGCGCATCTCGCGGCCATCGAGGGCCTGCGTACGTTCGCCCTCGACGCCCTCCACGCTCTCCACGCGAACCGCGCGCTGGCAGATCTGCTCGCCGGTTCCGCTCCCTCCGAAGCCGAACTCGCGCGGTGCCTCACACACCTCACGGAGATCGGAGAGCAAGCCCTCACACGGTCCGCGGTCGACCACACGCTGGCACCGGACACGACCCCCGAGGACATCGCGTTCCTGCTTCTCAGCCTCATCCGTGTCGCGCCGTTCGTCGGCCACGCCGACCCTGATGAGCTCTCGCGCCGGATCGAGGTGACGCTGCGCGGTATCAGCTCGTCGCCGCGTGACGTGCAGCCCCGTCGATCGTGACGAACCGCCGCCCAAGGCGTCTCATAGAGGACCGGCGGAACCGTGCGCGAGGCCAGAGCGGCGTCGATTCCGCGGGGCCCCTCAGCACTTCCCGGGAACGGGTCGAACGCGTCCACAGCCGCGCTCAGCCCGCCGTCGGAGCATCGGGACGACATGTTAACGCCCGACAGGAAAGACCCGAAAGCTAGACGAGGCCTCTCTCCCAGGCGATCCGTACCGCTGCCGCGCGGTCCGGGGCGCCCAGTTTGGCGTAGACATGCTGCAGATGGGTCTTCACGGTAGCCTCACCGATCGCAAGACGATGGCCGATCGCGCGGTTGGTCAGGCCGTCCGCGGCGAGGCGGAGCACGTTCGCTTCCCTCTCCGTCAACGCCGGTGCCGCGTCGCGTCTCGCGAGCATCGCAAGTACCCCCGGCGCCACGGCCGCTCGCCCCTCGGCCAGATCGTGAACGGCCCTGATCAGTTCGGTGTGGCGCGCATCTTTCAGGAGAAAGCCGTCTGCTCCGGCCGCCAGCGCCCGGTGCACGTCGCGCTCGGTGTCGTATGTGGTCAGGACCAGGATGCGCGGCCGGGTCCGATTCCTCGCGCGAAGCCGAGAGATGGCGCTGAACCCGTCGCCGTCCGGCATGCGCAGGTCCATGAGCACGACGTCGGGATCGCACGTCGCCACCATCTCCAGGGCCTCGCGACCACTCGCCGCTTGCCCCACCACCGTGATGCTCGACATCGCTGTGAACATGCCGATGAGGCCGTCACGCACCACTGGGTGATCATCGACCACCACGATCCGCACAGTCTCGGCAGCTGCGGGCGCCGCATCGTCGATCAGCACGGCACCTCCACCGTGATCGTGCACCCTCGGCCCGGGGCACTCTCACATCGCAGGCGCCCGCCGGCGCCCTCTACCCGATCCGCCAGCCCGCGCAGCCCGTGCCCGACGCCCCTCGCGAGGTCCGGTTCAAACCCGACACCATCGTCCGCGATCTGAAGCCGAACCCACCCGTCCGATCCGTCGAGGATCACGCATGCGATCGTTGCCCCACTGTGGCGAGCGATGTTCGCGAGCGCTTCCTGGGCGGCGCGCAGCAGGACGGCATCATGGGGCGATGGCGGCGGCGGCTCATCCGCATCGAACTCTGCGACGATGCGATGGGTGCGCGCCCATCCCGTGATCGTCTCCTGGAGCGCGGAGACAAGATCGGCCTCCTCGAGCTGCCGGGGCGCCATAGCACGGACCGCTCGACGCACCTCCGTCAGGCACTCCCGAGCGGATTCCTCAGCGCGCTCGATGCGTAGCCGGATCGCCGACTCGACCGTCGGCAAAGCCTCCAGCTGACGGATGACGCCGACCAGCCCCTGCGCAACCGTGTCGTGGATCTCACGCGACAGACGAGCTCGCTCCTCGTCGATGCCTGTCGCATGAGCTCGACGGAGCAGCTGCTCCTGCAGGTCGGCGTTACGGTTCTGCTCCGCCAGAAGCTCCGCCGCCGCCACCTCCCGGGCCCGCACGCTCGCCTCCCTTTCCCGACTGGCGCGCAGCATCATCCAGGCGATACCGATGTTCACGACAGCGAGCCCGGGCCACAACCAGGCGGCCCCACGCACCCCGGGTACGCCTCCTGTTTGCCCCATCGCGCAGATCAGCCCCGTGGCAATCGTCGCCACCGTCACCTGCCGGCCGCGCAGCAGCCGATCGGCGTCCGCATATCCGCTGAAGGCGTAGATGCACATGAACGGGTTCAGGAGGGAGGCCCCCAGGACCACGGCGAGATTTGCCCACACCACGAGCCCGGCGGCCCGGCTCCCCGGTGACGGCCGTCCGCCCCCTCCGTGATGCACGAGGCGTCCAAGGATTAGCACAGTGGTCGGGATCAGCGACCACGTCCAGGCTTCTGGGTCAACGGCTATGCCGCGGGTGACGGCACCGAGCAGGACCGCGCACACCGCCAAACCGACGGGGACCAGCGTCACGAGCAGTCCCTTCCCGGACCCCGAACTAAGCACAACCGTTCCCGAGGCTCGTGCTGTCTGATCCACCGCGAGGTGGGAGCCGGGCGCTGCATCGAGCGCTGATGCCCTTCCACGACCTTTCATGCCTTCATTGTCGTCGTGAATTGCGAGGTGCGGAGCAGTCGGGCATCCCCCGATTGGTGGATGCCCGCCGACCCGATCGGAGGACGAGATCGCGCCCGCGACTGCATAGCGTCGAGACATGACCCAGCCTCAGCCCGCCTCCACCGCCCGTCTGCACGGCCTCGACGCCGTCCGTGCCGGAGCACTGCTCCTGGGCATCCTGCTTCACGCGCTACTGCCCTTCGCCCCGGCGACGGACTGGCTCATCAAAGACACACAGACGTCATGGGCCGCGGAGACGACGGTCGACACGATCCACCTTTTCCGCATGTCCCTGTTCATGATGATGGCGGGCTACTTCGGACACATGGTATTGAACCGGCGCGGCCCGCGCGCCTACCTGCGCGACCGGACCGTCCGCATCCTCCTACCGTTCCTGGCCTTCTGGCCGCTCGTCGTCATGCCCCTCGGCCTGATCGCCGCCGCAGGCGCCTCCTACCGAGGGCAGCCGCCCGCCACACCGTCGTCCGAGGCCTCGCTTCTGCTGTTCTTTGCGCCGGGTCAGCTCTGGTTCCTCCTCATCCTGTTCGAGATCGTCCTCCTCGTCCTCGGGGCTCGCGCGGTGCTCCGGCTGCTCCCCCGTGAGGGGTCTGTAAAGCGGCTATTGTCGAGGATCGGCGCGCTGCTGGCCCATCCCGCGGGGGTGCTCATCGCGGCAGCCCCCACTGCAGCGGCCCTCCTCATCCAGACCAGCGCGCCCCGTCGAGGCATCATCGAACCGGCGACGCTGATCCCCGAGATCGCTCCGCTCCTGGCCTATCTCAGCGCGTTCCTCGTCGGATGGTTCCTCCACGCGCACTCCGATTCCCTTCACCGGCTCTCCCGGCTGAGCGGTGCATTCCTCATGCTCGCCGCGCCACTCACCGCACTCAGCCTGCTCTCGGATGCATTGTCGCTGCCTCGCGCGGTGAGCGCCGCCCTCGTAGCCGTCACCTGCTGGCTGTGGGTCTTCGGTCTCACCGGCGGAGCCGTCGCGATCTTCCGGAGTGAGCGCCCGGTGATCCGTTACATCGCAGACGCGTCGTACTGGATGTACCTCGTGCACCTCCCGGTCCTCGTCACCGTCGAGGTTCTCCTCGCCGACCTCCATCTCCCGATCCTGGCAAAGCTCGGCATCACCGCCCTCGTGTCGATGCCACTGTTGCTCGGCAGCTACCACCTCCTCGTACGACGCACCTTCCTCGGCCGCTGGCTTAACGGACGCGCGCGCCCTCGACCGCGTACCGGAGCGGCTCCCCACGAAGATCGGATCCCTGCGTAGCCTTCTACTCGCGCGCAGCCTCGCACGTGACGCCAGCGCGCACTCGCCGATCCATCCTGATCCGCTGACGGTTTCGCCTGAGGAGACTTGAGGAGCAACCTGATGGTCATGCAGCAAAGATGCACCGAGATGCAACTAGGGCAAGCTGCTAAACCCGTTTCGGCAGGGCTCGGGCGAGTCTTGAAAGCGTGCAGGCGCGATGTGCTCTCGGATGAGGTGCGGGCCGTGATCGGGCCGCTGCTCCCGAGTGTGAATTCGACGGGTCGACATCCGGTCGATCGGCGGGTCGTGGTCGAGGCGGCGGCGTGGCGGTTCCGGACTGGCGGGGCGTGCCGGAACGATTCGGGAACTGGAACACGATCTACAAGAATTTCAACGGGTGGGCAGAGCAAAACGTCTGGGGCATGGCTGCTGGGGAAGGTGCAGTCCCTCGCCTACCAGGGCGGGGACGTAGATTGGAGTGCGACGATCGACTCCACGATCGTGTGTGTGCACACCAGCATGACGCCACACTGCCGCGCACCGCAGGGGCGACGCCGACCTTTAAGAAGTTCAGCGACGAACCACCTGAATCACGCGATCGACCGCTCCCGGGGCAGGTTGACGGCCAAGAGCCATCTGGTCTGCGACGGCAAAGGGCGGCCCTGGCCTTCGTCCTCACCCCCGGGCAGGCCGCCGACGCTAACATGCTCATGGCCACGATGAGCGAGATCCGTGTCGCCGGCGTCCGCGGCAGACCGCACACGACCAGATCGGCTGTTGGCCGATAAGGGCTACCCCTCCAAGGCCAACCGGGCGTGGCTGCGGAAACGGAGCATCGCCGCAACGAGTCCCGAACGCGACGATCAGATCGCCCACCGTCGAAAGAAGCCAGGCGACCGATCGATTTTGGTGACCAACAGCGGCAACGCTACAAAAGAGCGCAACGTCGTCGAACGCTGCTTCAACAGGCTCAAGCACCGGCGCGGGATCGCGATGCGATCGGGCGAGACCGCGCGCAGCTACCACGCCGGACTCTGCCTCGCCGCGACTCTGGCACTGGCTCATGTCGTAGCAAGATGGGGGAATGCCCATGGAACTTCCCACAGAGGTCATCTTCATCAGTGGTCGCTCCGGCGTTGGGAAGTCCTCAGTCGCTGCCGAAGCCGCCCGCCTGCTAGCGCGCGCGGAGATCCGTCATGCGGTCATCGAGGGTGACAATCTCGATCAGGCGCACCCCGAGCCGTGGCGTGAAGGTATCGACCTCGCGGAGCAAAACCTCGCTGCGATTTGGCGCAACTACCGCTCGATCGGCTACTCACGGCTGATCTTCACCAACACCCTGAGCGTGCTCGAGATACCTTCGCTCAGCGCTGCTCTCGGCGGACAGGTCCGTTCGTTCGGCGTGTTGCTTACCGCGACAGATGAGACTGCCGCCCAACGCCTGGCTCAGCGCGAAATCGGGACGGGGCTGGACGAACAGATCGACCGCAGCAAGCTCGCCGCCGCGAGACTCGACGCTTCCAGCACGACGCGCAAAGTGCCCACTGACGGTCGCTCCCTCACCGATATTGCGGTGGAAGTTCTCGACTTAGCAGGATGGCTCCCGGCACGCCGAGCCCGGTGAACGACGCGTTTAGCAAGGCACCCTAAGGCCCGCGCCGGGCTGGCGCGGTTCGGATATGTGCGCGCTCCCCTTGCTCGCCGAAGATGCTGAGGATCTCGACTGTGCCTTCGCCCGTGGATCCGAACCAGTGGGGATGTTGTGTGTCGAACTCCGCGACCTCCCCCGGCCCGAGAGTGACGTCATAGTCGCCGAGGACGAGGCGGAGCCGCCCGCTGAGCACGTAGAGCCATTCATAGCCGGAGTGAGTCCGAGGGAGCGGGGCCGCCTCAGTCGTAGGGATCGTCAGCTTGTACGCCTTGGGATCACCTTGCGCGCGAGAGAGAGGGATGATCACTCTCCCGCCCGAGCGCCGGGGCTCCTGAGGCATACGAGGATCGATGATCCGTGGAGCAGCGACGATGTCATCGAGAGGCACGGCAAGAGCGGCGGTGATGGGAAGCAGCAGTTCCAAACTCGGTTTCCGCTGCCCGGATTCGAGTCGCGAGAGGGTGCTCTTGGAGATGTCTGTGGCGCGGGCGAGGTCCGCAAGGGAGAGGCTCTTCTTCTCGCGAAGGCGACGCAACCGATTCCCGATCTGACTGAGCGTTGCGTCGAACGCCGGATGGGTAGTCATCCCTCCATCTCACCAGCTCGTCCCTGTTTCGGCAACAAAAGTTGCTGCCCTGGATTGGGGCGGCGGAACGTTGAGACGGAGGTAGTCGATATGGATCGCGAGTGTGATGTCGTCGTTGTTGGAGCGGGAGCTGCCGGTCTGACGGCCGGGATAGTGCTAGCCAGGGCACAATCGGATGTAGTTTTGGTGGACGAAGGTCGGCCGCGGAACGTGTCAGCAGCGCACATGCACGGCTTTCTGTCGAGAAATGGAATGAATCCGTCCGAGTTCCTAGCGGTCGGACGTGCCGAAGCCGCCCATTACGGGGTGACTTCGATCAAAGCAGGCGTCGTCTCGGCGGAGCACGCCGACCATCACTTCGTGGTCCTAATCAATGAAGGCCAGACGATCCGTGCACGTGCCGTTCTGGTCGCCACCGGACTGACCGATCAGCTTCCGCCGATTCCCGGATTGCGGGAGCTATGGGGATCGGCAGTGCACCATTGTCCGCATTGTCACGGCTGGGAGGTGCGCGGAAGGAACATCGTAGTGCTCGGCGGTGAGGTCCCCCGCATGACGACACATCAGGCGGCGCTGTTGCGCCGATACACCGATCGGGTGACGCTATGTCCCGGCGAGATGGAGCTCTCCGCCGCCGATCGCTCACAGTTGACATCCTTCGGAGTGAAGATCATCACCGGTGGAATCGAGCGCCTCGTTGTCGAGGATGGTCGGCTCGTCGGCCTATCACTCTCTGATGGCAGCACCGTCAGTGGCGAGGCGGTGTTTATCGCACCCCGCTCCCGTCCCAACGACGATGTGCTTCGTGCTTTGGGGTGCTCGGTCGATCCCCAGACCGGGCTCATCCATACCGATCCGAACGGGGCAACGAGCGTTCCGGGCGTATGGGCCGCCGGAAATGTCAGTAACCCTCGCGCACAGGTGATCACCGCCGCCGGGGAAGGATCTGTCGCGGGCATCGCGATCTCCGCATGGCTGCTCGAACACGACCTCGCTGCCGCACAAACCGCAACGATCAGGGACGGTGGCCGGTGACCGCCGCCGCGCCCGCGTCTCACCGCTTGCCCGCGGGGGTGTACCTGCTGGCATTCAGCCTGTTCGCGATGGGAAGTGCGGAGTTCCTTCTCGCCGGAGTGCTCCCGGTCGTTGCCAAGGACATCGGTGTCAGCCTGGCGACCGTCGGTGGACTGGTCACGGCCTTCGCGATCGGCGTCGTCATCGGCGGGCCGCCCTTCGCAGCGATCAGTTTGCGCTGGCCGCGGCGGACGGCTCTGATCCTCACCCAGCTGGTGTTCGCCGCCTGCATAGCGGTAGGAGTCGTGTCCGGCACCTACCCGGCGCTGCTCATCACCCGGTTCATCGCAGGCTTGGCCTACGCGGGCTACTTTGCCGTCGCCGCCGTGACCGCCGTGCGACTGGTCGCCCCCGACCGCGCCGCGAGAGCCTCTGGTGTCGTGGTCAGCGGACTCGGCCTCTCCATGATCCTCGGCGGCCCCGCCGGAACCCTCCTCGGCTACCAGGCGGGGTGGGAGAGCGGATTCTGGCTCGTGGTCGCCCTCACGATCATCGGAGCCATCGCCACCACCGTCGCCATGCCTACGGGCACACACGCCATCGAGCCAAGCGTACGACGCGAACTCGCCATGCTCCGACGCCCGAGGCTCTGGCTGATCCTCCTCGCCACGTTGCTCAGCACCGCCGCGTACATGATCACCTTCACCTACCTGTCCGAGATCCTACGCACCATCACAGGCATCGCCGATACGTGGATCGCCGCGGTACTCGTTCTCTTCGGCGTCGGCGCCTACATCGGTCTCGCAATCGGCGGCCGCATCGCCGACCGCCGACCCTATCTCGCGCTCCTCGCCGGCGCAGCGGGCATCCTCGTCACCTCAGCGCTCATCGCGACCTTCACGACACGGCCCGCCATCGTCGTCCCGCTCGTTCTTGCACTGGGCGTCTTCGGCTTCATCCTCAACCCGGCCATCTACGGCCGCGTGTTCGCCCTCGCCTCCGACGCCCCCACCCTGGCGGGCGCAACAACGGTCTCCGCGTTCCAACTCGGTATCGCCGCGGTCCCTGCGCTCGCCTCTTCCGCTCTCGGGTCAGGGACGTCCATCACAGCTGCCATCTGGATCGGCGCCGGGCTGGCCGCCTTCACCGTTCCCGTCGTACTCATCGAGCATGCGGCGAACCGTCGAAATCAAGACCTGCAAGGTCCGCGCTGAGCGACGTCACCCGAGGACCAGAGCGCTCATGAGCGGCTCTGCTCTGTCGCTTCGAGCTCATCGAGCGCGGAGAGGACCCCCGCGACGTCGGTGATCTGCACTCCGATCGAAACAAGATCGGCCAGACGCTCGGATGTGCCCTGGGAGACGGCGTCGTGAGCTAGTACAGTCCGGAAGTCGCGTTCGCTGGCGTCGAAGAGGGTTGCACGTGGACAGTTGGGCACGTTGCACCCGACCACGAGCACCGTGTCGGCACCGTTTTCGAGCAGCCAGCCTTCCAAGCCTGTGCGGTAGAAGACACTCCAGCGCGGCCCGAAGAAGATGACCTCACCTGGTCCGACGGGCTGGACATCACCGTTCAGGAGCGCCTGCGCGTTCAGGCGTGCGGGCAGACGTCGTGTCGCGGGTAACCCGCGATGTGGAGGCCGTCACCGAAGCTGTGGCCGATGCCGTGCCGACGTTCGTCGGTGCCGCGTTCGCGATCGTCTTGACTGAGGCAGGACTCACGCTCCTGGATCCCTGGCTCGCACTGGCCGCCGCACTCGCGATCCCGGTGCAGATCATCGTGACCCTGCGGTTCCTGCGCCGCTCCCGGCCACTATACACCCGGTTGCGACGGGAAGAGGCAGCCCGAGGACAGGCGTTGGTCGAGTCGGTCGCGGGAGCCGGCACCGTACGAGCCCACAGGTGGCAGGACGCCAGGCTCAACTTGGTCGCACAGACGAGTGAGAAGGCGATCACGACCCAACGGGCGGCCACGCGCGCCCGCAATGGCTTCAACGGCGGATTGAACCTAGCCGAGTTCATCGGACTGGGCGCGGTGCTCTCGGCCGGCTTCTGGCGTGTGCTGGCCGCAGGCCTCAGCGTAGGATCCGTCACTGCCGGCGCTCTGTTCTTCCATCGGTTGTTCGGGCCGATCGGGGCGGTGCTCGGTAGCATCGATGATCTGCAGCGCGCCGCCGCGGGCCTGGAACGCCTGGTCGGTGTGCTCCTGGCACCCCGAGGAGATCCCGGCTCTTTCCGCTCGATCGCGCACCACGGCGTCCTGGTGCGCGACGTGTCCTTCCGGTACGGCAGCGTCGACCAGCCGGACGTAATCGAGGGCCTGTCGGTCTCCATCGCCGAGCACACCGTTGTCGCTTGTGTCGGCGAATCCGGATCTGGTAAGAGCACGTTCGCGCATCTGGTCGCCGGGCTCGTAACGCCGCGACGCGGTGAGGTATTGGTGGGCGGCGTTCCTGCGCATCGAGCACGGCAGGGCGGTCGACCCGCCGTGATGGTGGTCACGCAGGAGACGCATCTGTTCCTCGGCAGCGTCGCGGACAACCTTCGGCTCGGTAACCCGACGGCCACGACGGCACAGTTGCAGGACGCGCTTGCCGCACTCGGAATCCCCCCAGAACGGTTCGGCCGCGACCTCGAGGCGGAAGCCACTGCGCGTCTGACGCACGCCGATGTACAACTGCTTGCCCTGGCCCGGGTTGCTCTGGCCGACCCGGCGGTTCTCGTACTGGACGAGGCTACTGCGCACTCTGCGAACGATGAGGTGCTGATGCGCGCAGCACATCGCATCACACTGGGACGCACCACCATCGTCATCGCGCATCGCCTGTCGCAGGTGCGTGATGCGGATGAGATCCTCGTCTTCTCCGACGGCCGAATCGCGGAGCGCGGACAGTTCGAGGACCTAGTGGCCAAGCGTGGAGGGCGCTTCGCCGAACTCTGGGCCGCGTCCGGCGGAGCCTAGGCTGCGCCAGAGGTGTCGGTCCCGACGGCGCGCAACTCCCTGATCGCAGTTCTGTAACCCGGAATACAAAACTGCTAGCATCGAGCCATGGCCCGGCCCCGCACCTTCAACGAACTCGCCGTGCTCGACGCCGCCGCCTCGCTTTTTCGCAGACTGGGATATGCAGCGACCTCAACGGAGCGGATGTGCGAAGCCACGGGGCTGCGGCGCAGCAGCCTTTACAATGCCTTCGACTCGAAAGAGGAACTCTTCTTCCAGGCGCTGGAACGGTACGTCGCAGCGACCGGCGAAGCTCAGGCATCTGCGCTTGAAGAGAGCTCGACGCTTGGTCTGGATCGCGTTCGCACACTCCTGTCTGCCATCCTCGCCGAGGAGATCGAGGCTGCCGCAGCGGGGCATGCTGCGGGTTGCATGATCCTCGTCGCACGCTCGACACCCGATCTCACTACTCGCGACCCACGCATCGCCCCGCTACTTGATAGCGCTCTTGACCGAGAGCTCGAGCTACTGCGCCACGCCGTGCGCATCGGCCGTCAGGACGGCAGCATCCGCGCCGATGTCCGACCGCACGATGCGGCACAGTTGATCGTCACCATCATCTCCGGCCTCAGAGCCACCGCGCAGGCGGGCGCATCTCCTGACGAGCTTCGCCGCGTAGCGACGCTCGGACTCACGGCGCTGCAATCCTGACTCCTCCCCGCCCCCTCGAGCCAAGTCGGCTTTTTGTACTCGAAGTCCCAGAAAGAGCGTTGCGATGCGAAAACTTCTTGTCCTCTCGCTCACCATCTTCGTGGTGGTGATGAGCGAGTTGCAGATCGCGGGGATGATGCCAGAGCTTGCCGCAGACATGCACGTTACGATCGACATGGTCGGGCTCTTGGTCTCCGCGTACTCGCTCGGCATGGCCGTCGGCGGCCCCCTGCTCGCCTACCTCCTGCGGCACGCGGCGCCGAAGAAGGCACTGCTCATGCTCATCGCCGCGTACGCAGGCTTCGAGTTGCTCGTCCCCGCTGTACACCAGTACTGGTGGATCCTGGCTCTGCGCATCATCACCGGGTGCCTCTCCGGCGCGGCGTTCGGGCTGTCCCTGTCGTTCGGCATCAGGATCGCCGCCGATCCCGCTCGCATCGGCCGGTCCGTCTCGATCGTCCTGGGGGGCATGATGGCAGGCACGGTCATCGGCCTCCCGGCGTCTCACGCGATCGCTGCTGCGTGGGACTGGCAGGCGAGCTTCCTCATGATGGGGACGGCCGCGCTCACCCTTTTCGTCGTCGGCCTTGCTTCCCTTCCCGACCTCAGCCCGGTCAGGACAGACGACGCCGCTCAGGATCTGCTCGAGCTTCGCTCTCGCGCCCTGTGGAGCAGATATGCGACCAGCTTCCTGACCATCGGAGCCGCATATGGTTCGTTCTCGTACTTCACTCCGCTGCTTGCGGAGAAGACAGGGCTGAGCAGCGGAGTCATCACCGTCATTCTGCTGGGATATGGAATCTGCTCAGTGGTGGGGAATCTGATCGTGGGCAAGCTCGCCGACCGGAACGCCCTGGTCACGCTCTGGGTCGGTCAAGCACTGATCGGCTTCTCCCTGTGCTTGCTGGCGCTCTTCGCGGATGTTGCGCCCGCCGCGATCACGCTGGTGCTCCTCGTCGGGATGTCTGGCGTGAGCATGAATCCCGCGCTCGCCACACGCATCGCCGAGGTCGGCGGCACCGGGAGCCTGGTGACGACACTGCACACCGCGGTCATCACCCTCGGGATCGCGGGAGGGACCGCCGCGAGTGCACTCGCCATGCGGCTCCTGGGGGACGATCCGGTGGTCGCCATGTGGGTCGGCGTCGGGCTCGCGGCCATTGCGATGGCGACCCTGCTCGCCCAGAGGAAGCCGGCCGGACCCATGTCAGGCGCGGGCATGATGGTGCGGTCGCAGTGAACATCGCCGGCCCTTGAGGCTGCGCTCGCGCACGGCGCGGGCCGGATCGTCAGGGTGATCTGGCCTGAGATGATAGGAGCATGCCGCGCCGCCCGCACTCCGCCGTGTCTCTTCCGCCGTCCCCGGGGGTCATGGCGCCGGTCGTGGGGGGCGGTGGCCTCGACGCCCGCGCTGCACTGCAGGCGATCATCACCTGGGCATCGTCGGGATCACGCCGCGAGGATCTGTTGCGGCGCAGCGGCTTTCCTCTTCCCGATGACATGCTCGCGTTCTTGGTCATGAATCAGCTCGCATACCGGGGTGCGGCCCGGCCCACCGAGCTCGCCGACGCCGCACATACGGGTCGTTCCAACCTCAGCAAGGTCGTGCGCCGGCTCGAGGACGCGGATCTCGTGGGCCGCATGGTGAACCCGCTGGACGGACGAGAGACAATGATCGCTCTCACCACGACGGGACGCAGAGTCGCCGAGCGCATCGTGGCAGCGAGCGAGACCGACTTCGCCAAAGCGATCGAGGGGTGGAGCGACGCGGAGCGCGAGCAGTTCGAGGAACTGCTTGTCCGGCTGGTGCGCGAGCTCGATCAACGCGTCGAGGGTGAAGTGCAGCGCGTGTCCGGCGCGCCGTGGGGTCCCTCGCCGACGCACTGGGATCCACGAGCGCACACCGGCTGAACCAGACGCGAGCGGTTCTTGCTGTCTCCCCACTTTGATTGTCGTGTAGACAATCTAGTGATAGCGTCGGAGCATTCCCGATCTCATGCTTCGAAGGAGAAGCCCATGTCCGCTCGTCCTCTTCATGCGCGCCCGTGGTGGGTTGCCACGGTGTCCGGCATGGCGTCGTACATCGATTCGGCTGCCATCACCGGCTTCAGCACGTCTCTCGTGATCCTTCGCGCCGAGCTCGGGCTCGCTGAGTGGCAGGTGGGCGCGGCGGCCGCCTCGTTGACTCTCTCCATCGCCGTCGGTGCGCTCGTCGGAGGGCGTCTGGGCGATCGGTTCGGTCGTCGCCCCGTCTTCACCGCGACGATGATCCTCATCGTCGCGGCCGCCCTCGCCTTGATCTTCGCTCCGTCGTTCGGGGCGGTCATCGCTGGTGCGATCCTGCTGGGCCTCGGCACGGGTGCGGACCTGCCGGTGTCGCTGGCGACGATCGCGGAGGCGGCCACCGATGCGAACCGCGGCCGTCTGCTGGGCCTTTCCAATCTGCTGTGGGTGATCGGCATCGTCGTGAACACGCTGATCGCGAGCGTGGTCGGCGACTGGGGGCACCGCGGGGCGCAGATCCTCTTCGGTCACATCGGCGCCGTCGCCCTGCTCGTGCTCCTCGGCCGCCTCACGATCCCCGAGTCGGTGAGCTGGACCACCGCTCGCGACGAGCGTCGATCCGGTGTGCCCACGGTCCGCGCCGATCGCGCGCGCATCGTCGACCTTCTCCGGACGCCTTATGTCGTTCCGTTCCTCGCCCTCGTCGCGTTCTACGCTCTGACGAACCTGGTCGCCAACACCAGCGGACAGTTCGGCACCTATATCGTCGTCACGTACGGGGGAGCCACGGTGGGTCAGGCCGCGCTGATCGCACTGCCGATGATCCCGGTCGCTGTGTTCGGATATCTGTGGTTCATGAAGATCGCCGATGGTCCGCGGCGATTCTTGTACTTCCAGATCGGCGCCGCCGTCATGATCCTCTCGAAGCTCGTCGTCGTGTTCGCCGGGCTGAACATCGTCACGTATGCCATCAGCGCCCTGCTGGCCGCCGTGGGCGGAGCTTTCGCCTTCGAGGGGATCATGAAGGTCTGGACGCAGGAGTCCTTCCCCACCCTGCTGCGCTCGACCGCCCAGGGAGCGATCATCTCGATCGGCCGCTTCAGCGCTGCGGCCCTGGCGGTCGTCACTCCGCTCCTGCTGCAGACCGGCGTCACGGCGTTCTACGTGCTGCTGACCGCGTTCAACGTCGCCGGTCTCGGCATCGCGTGGGCTGTGTTCCGTCGGCGTCGAAACGTCTCCGAGCTCGACATCGAGGACCGCATCGATCCCGAAGCCACCTCATCCGCCACGGTCGCACCGGGAGCGTCGTCGTGACGACGACGCCGGTTCGGGCATACCTCACGGTCGAGGCCGCCCGCCCTGGCGATCCGGTCTCCCGTCCCCGACCCGCGATCAGCTGGCGCATCGAGACGACGGATCAGGCATGGCGGCAGCATGCGGCGGAGCTGCGCTGGGAGACCGACGGGACCGTGACCATGGCCCGCAGTGAAGGCGAGCAATGTCTCCGGGTCGGCTGGCCGTTCCCTCCGTTGTCTGCGCGTCAGCAGGGCGAGCTCCGTGTCCGGGTGGCGGGGGCCGACGGAGCGTTCGGTGACTGGAGCGATCCCGTCACGGTCATCGCCGGGTTCCTCGACGAGGGCGAGTGGAGCGCCGACTGGGTCGGCCACCCCACGCCCGAGCGGCACGCGCAGCCGACCATCCTGCGCCGCACGTTCACCGCGTCCGACGTGGTGCGAGCCACCCTGTACGCGACCGCGGTGGGCTCGTACCAAGCTGCGGTGAATGGGACCGATGTCGACGATCATGTGCTCAAACCGGGCTGGACGCCGTTCGACAAGCGAACCGTCTACGACACGACCGACGTCACGGACCTGGTACGCGAGGGCATGAACACGATGACGTTCCGGCTTGCCGGAACGTGGGCGACCGAGCGGTTCGGGTTCCGGCAGAACGCTCGCCCACGGTACGGCGATCAGCCCCGCCTGGCCGCCCAGCTCCTCCTGGAGCACGGCGACGGCCGGAGGCAGTGGATCCGCAGCGGCGCCGATTGGCAGGCCGCGGACGGACCGATCACCGACAGCGGACTGTACGAGGGCGAACATCACGACGCACGCCTCGCGGCGCCGGGACGGTGGTCTGCCGCGCAGGTCTTCGACGCGGACCCTGCACCGGGCCCACGGATCTCGCCCCCCGTGCGCCGCATCGAACAGCGACCGGTCGCGGCGGTTCTCTCCTCGTCCGAGGGGACGGTCCTGCTCGACTTCGGGCAGAACCTCGTCGGGCGTCTGCGCATCCGCGTCTCGGGACCCCGGGGGACGACGGTGACACTGCGGCACGCCGAAGTCCTCGAAGACGGGAGTCTCGGGACCCGTCCACTGCGCCGCGCGATCTCCACCGACAGCTACACGCTGGCAGGCACCGAGATCGAGGAGTGGGAACCGGAGTTCACGTTCCACGGCTTCCGCTACGCCGAGATCACCGGGTGGCCGGGCGAGTTCGACCCCGCCGACGTGACAGCGGTCGTGATCCACAGCGACATGGCACGCACCGGATGGTTCCACACCTCGCACCCCCTGCTGCAGAAGCTGCACGACAACGTGGTATGGAGCCTCCGCGGCAACTTCCTCTCGATCCCCACCGACTGCCCGCAGCGCGACGAGCGCCTCGGCTGGACCGGAGACATCCAGGTGTTCGCGCCGACCGCAGGATTCCTCTACGACGTCCGCAGCTTCCTGGACTCGTGGCTGCGAGATCTTGGACTCGAACAGGATGCCGATGGCACCGTTCCCTTCGTCGTGCCCGATGTCTTGGGGCTGTCGCGTCCCGCGGCAGCGTGGGGAGACGCCGCAGTGGTGGTCCCGGACGTGCTCGAACGGCTCTTCGGCGACCGCGACACCCTCGAGCGCCAGTATCCGAGCGCGCGCGCCTGGGTGGAGCTGTGCCTACGACTGGCCGGCCCGCGCCGCATCTGGGAGGGCAGCTTCCAGTTCGGCGACTGGCTCGACCCCACCGCTCCCCCGGACCGCCCGGGCCAAGCGATGACCGCACCGGGGCTCGTGGCCACCGCCTACCTCGCACGATCGACTGCGCTGCTTGCGCGAGCCGCCCGCCTCCTGGAAGAGCCCGCTGACGCGACCCGCTACCGGACGATATGGCACGAGGTCCGCACCGCGTTCGTCGACGAATACGTCACCGCAGCAGGACGGATGCTCTCCGACACTCCCACGGCCTACGCGCTCGGCATCGCCTTCGACCTCCTCCCCGAGAACCTGCGCCCGGCCGCCAGTGCACGCCTGGCCGACCTCGTCCGCGAGAACGGCTATCGCGTCGCGACCGGATTCGTCGGCACACCGCTGATCCTCGACGCGCTCACCGCGACAGGTCACGATCACGAGGCGTCCCGGCTGCTGCTCGAGACCGGCTGCCCTTCTTGGCTCTACCCGGTCACCATGGGCGCGACGACGATCTGGGAACGATGGGACTCGATGCTCCCGGACGGTTCGATCAACCCCGGCGACATGACCAGCTTCAATCATTACGCCCTCGGCGCCGTCGCCGACTGGATGCATCGCGAGCTCGGCGGACTCACCGTGCTCGAGCCAGGTGCCCGACGGGTGCGCATCGCGCCGCGCCCGTTCCCCGGGATCGACGACGCCGCCGTCGCTTTCGACAGCGCCTCGGGGCGGATCGAGGTCGAATGGCGCCGACAGAGAGCCGAGGTCCACATACGCGCGACCGTCCCGAGCGGAGTCGAGGCCGAAGTCCCCGGCCCCGACGGCCCACGCATCCTGCGCGCCGGTATCCACACGTGGACGATTCCTTCCCCCATGCCCCGGCCTCTCGGCGCCGTCAGCCTCGACTCCTCCCTCGCACAGATCGTCGACGACGCCGAAGCGCTGTCCGTCATCGAGGAGGCACTCGCCGAGCACCGCCCTGCCGCGGTCGAGGCCATGCGCGCAGCAACCCGGTGGACGCGGGGCCAGACCCTCGCCGAGGTTGTCTTCCAGTACGCCAGCCCGGCCGTGCAAAGCGAGATCGGCCGCCGCCTGGCCACGCTGTCAGCATCTCGCGCATCTACCAGGACCGGGGCGTCAGGATGAATTCCTACGCGTCTCAGATTGATCGGCTGAACGCTCTCGGTCCCCGCCGATCCGGCAACGCTGCCCACCGAATACTCATCGACGATGTCGCCGCCGAACTTGCCGAACTCGGGTACGCCGTCGAACGCGACCTGCACACGTTCGAACGGTGGGACCCTCCGGAGCACGGTGCCTTCCTCACCCTGGGTGACGGTCCGGTGGACGTCTCGTCACCGTGGCCGTACTCAGGCGAGACCGACCCTGCCGGCATCACCGCTCCGCTCGCGCTGGTCTCGGGACGCCGCAAGAGGTGGGCGGACGCCTCCGGGCGCATCGCCGTGATCGAGGTCGAGAACCTCGAAGCGCCCGCCTCGCTCCTGCTGGACTCCTGGGACGGTCGTCTTCCGTTCGAGACCGTCGCGAATCCCGTCATCGCCGTCGAGCTCGCTGGATCCGACCTCACCGCCGCGCGCGACGCGGGCGTCGTCGGCGTGGTGGCGGTGTGGCGTGGGCTCGGCGACGACGAGGCGCGGGGCCAATACCTGCCGTTCACCCGCCCGCACCAGGGCGTGCCTGCCGTATGGGTCCCCGAATCGGAAGGCGACCGCATCCTGGCTGCGGCACGACGCGGAGACCAGGCGACCCTCACTCTGGAGGCGATACGTCACCCCGGAGCGACGATGGACACGGTCTGGGCCGTGTCACCAGGCGCAGGACCGCACGCCGACGAGAGCATCCTGGTCGTCACGCACAGCGACGGCGGCAATGCGATCGAAGAGAACGGCCACATCGGCCTGCTCGCACTCGCACGCGACGCCGCCATGAATTCGCACGACCGCACCGTCGTGTTCGTCCTGACGGCGGGGCATCTCCGCATCCCCGCGGTCACAGCCCACGGCCAGGCGACCACCGCATGGCTCGAGGCGCACCCCGAGCTCTGGAACGCCGACGAGAGCGGCTACCGCGCGGTGGCCGGCCTGGCCATCGAGCACCTCGGCGCGAAGCGCCGCAGAGACGACGCACCTGTGGCGGACGGTGCCGTCGACGGCGCCGAGACCGAGCTCCTCTACGCCACGACCCACGAGCTGAACGCGCTCGCACGCTCCCTGTGGACCGGCGCCGCACCACCTCGCCCGGTCAGACCGGGCCCCCTGGTTCACCTCGGCGAAGGAGAGCCACTCTTCCAGAACGGCATCCCCGCGATCGCCCTGGTCACAGGCCCCGCCTCTTTGCTCGCCGAGACCACCAGAGCCGGGGTGGACATCGACCTGCTCACACGCCAGGTCGACAGCTTCCGTACGCTCCAGCGACAGCTCACGCAAGCACCCGGGGACACGCTGTTCGGCACGGTGCGTCCGCCCGGGCGGCTGCGTACACTGCTTGCAGGCGCGCGTCTGGCCTGGTTCCTGCTTCGCCGTCGACGCGGCTCTCGCCGATCGTAAGCACGTTGCGCGTCGAACCGGCGCGCACCTGCGTCGTCGCAGCCATCGTCATCCTGCCCATCCGTGAGGGCTGCCGCCCTCCAGCACCACCCGCAGGCGGCCAAGCGCCAGCGAAAGAGCACTCTCCGCTGCCCCGCCCAAGCACAGTCGAATGCCGCCCTCCTCGCCGCCGGGTGCTGTCATCGGCTCTCTGCTGGGTGTCACGAGCACACCCGCCCTCGCGGCAAGGCGCTCACTCTCCTCAGCACGCTGACGGGACATGGGCAGCCAGAGGTGGAAGCCGCCGGACGGCACGAAAGGCAGATATCCGCCGAGGACCGCTGCGGCGATACCGAGGCGTTCTTCGGACTCTGCACGCAGAGCCATCGCCGCATCCTCGGCCGTGCCGTCACGTATCCAGCGCACAACCAGCTCCGCCATCAGCGGGCTGACGGCATGAGTAGTTGTCTGAAGCGCCGCCCGAGCTCGGGCGCCGTGAGCTTCGGGCACCGCGAGCACACCGACGCGAAGACTCGGACTGAGACTCTTGGATAGTCCATTCACATACCAGGTGCGCTCCGGGGCGAGGGCAGCCAACGGGGTGAGGCCGTCCGGCCTGAAGATGGAGTAGACCTCATCCTCGATGATGTCTACGTCGTGGTCTCGGCATACCTGCACGATGTCTCTCCGACGGCGCTCATCCATCGTGGCGCCCGTCGGATTGTGCACGGTCGGCGTGACATACACAGTGCGGGACCCTCCCCGCCCACACGCGCGCAATGCGGCATCGAGCGCCTCTGCCACCATGCCTAGCTCGTCCGTCGCGACCGGAACCAATCGCTGGCCGGCCTGCCGCGCAGCATGCAAGGCACCGGGATACGTGCAGTGCTCAGTAAAGACCGAACCGCCCGAAGCACTGGCCGCTATGAGCGCGACCGTAATCGCGTGCTGCGCGCCGTGAGTGATCAGGACCCGATCAGCCGACGCACCGACACCCTGCCGGGTCAGCCACGCCGCCATCGCCGCACGATGTCGAGGAGAACCCGCCGGTTCAGGATAGGTGGAGAGGACATCTGCGGGGAGAGTCTGAGGAAGCCCCTCGAGCGCCTGCCGGAGGACCTTGGCGCCGAGCGCCGGAGGCGACACGTTCACCGAAAGGTCGACGAGATCGGTCGCTCCCGCATCGTCTCCAGTCACGAACGTGCCACGACCGTGCTCGCCCCGAACCAGTCCCTCCCGCTCGAGTACGGCGTATGCACGCGTCACGGTGCCGACGGCGAGACCGAGTTCGGCGGCAAGCTCACGATGGGCGGGCAGCCGTGTCCCTACGTCGATACTCCCCGTTGCGATGTCCTGCCTGAGCGCCTCGGCAAGCCGGGCGTACGGCGGCATGCCCGGAGTATCCATGATCCGGGCTTCCCAGAGCGAAGGCGATCGCAACAATGCCTCCAAAGTGTCTCAAGACAATCGAGTGCAAGAAGTCGATAGTGTCACACTAGCTGGCGTGACAGACAGACTCCACGAAGGCATGAACCATGCACAACGCGTTAGAAGGGTCCACTCATGAGCGGCACCACCGTCGCCGCCCTGGCCGCTTATGCTTTCGTCACCTCGATCACGCCGGGCCCCAACAACCTCATGCTCCTCGCCTCCGGCACCAACTTCGGGCTGCGACGCACGCTGCCTCACCTCCTGGGGATCAGCCTGGGCTTCGGCGTCATGGTCTTCGGCGTCGGCCTCGGACTCACGGGCCTATTCCTGGCATTCCCGCCTTTGTACCTGGCGATGAAAGTCGTCGGGGCGGCTTACCTCGTCTGGCTCGCGTGGCGCATCGCAACAGCCGCCGCTCCTATGGGAGAGTCAAAGCGTCGACGACCGATGAGCTTCCTCGGTGCAGCCGCGTTCCAGTGGGTGAACCCCAAAGCCTGGATCATGGCGGTGGGAGCAATCTCGAACTATGCCCCCGCAGAGGCGGGAGCATCATCGCTTGCCGTCATCGCACTGGTCTATGCGCTGGTGAATGCTCCGTCCGTCGCCGTATGGGCGGCGTTCGGCGCAGCGCTGCGAAACTGGCTGATCCATCCCCGCCGACTGCGAATCTTCAACATCGCGATGGCGATCCTGTTGCTTGCATCGCTGTACCCCATCCTCACGGCAGACATCGGTTGAGCGACCTCTGCGGTGCGCTCTCGCGGCTCCCCGGGGCGGTGCTTCACCACCAATCCGTCTCCAGGCGTCGCGGCCCAGGACCGTCTGACGCGAGCTTGTCCTCAGGGTTGAGGATGCGACACGTGCTCAAAGACAGACAGCCGCATCCGATGCACCCGACGAGCTCTTCCTCCAGCCGCTCGAGTTCACGTCGGCGCTTCTCCAATCGCTCGTGCCACTGCTTCGATATCCTCCGCCAGTCGCCTTTGCCGGGCATCCTGTTGTCGGGGAGCGTCCCGAAGACCTCTGCAAGCTCGGACAGTGGAATGCCGAAGCGTCGAGCGGCGCTTATGACGCCGAGTCGACGCAGCACGTAGCGCGGATAACGACGCTGGTTCCCCGCAGTGCGGACGGAGGAGATCAACCCCTGATCTTCGTAGAAGCGCACCGCGCTGGTGGCTATCCCGGCACGTTTGGCCACCTCTCCCACGGTGAGCAGATCGGTCGGAGCGTACGCCACGCCGCCTCCTTGACTTCAAGTTCACTTGAACTTTTAGAGTACCACCATGACCTCTCCAACGCCCGAAACCGGCCCAGTCACTCCCACCCCACCACCCCCTGACGCGCCTCCGCTGGTCACTCCAGCCGACTCGGGCTGGTCAGGTCTGCTCTCGGCGAAGTACCTGCCCGCACTGATCGTGATGGCCAGCGGCGTCGGCCTCTACGCGATGAACCTCTACTTCACTGCAGCGCTCATGCCCACGGTGATCGGCGAGCTCGGCGGACGGCAGTATTACGCGTGGGCCGCCACGGGCTATCTCATCACGGCGGTGATCGCCACGATGTTCGTCAGCCGGATGCTCTCCGTCCAGGGTCCTTCCCGTTCCTACGTCACCGCCTACCTCCTGTTCGCGGCTGGAACTGCCCTCGGAGCGGTGAGCCCGTCGATGGAGGTCTTCGTCGCCGGTCGAGCCCTGCAAGGCTTCGGGGCGGGGCTGCTGACCGGTCTCGGTTACGCCGTCATCCGCGGAGTGCTTCCGCAGAGCCTGTGGACCAAGGGCACGGGCCTCGTCTCCGCCATGTTCGGGGTCGGTACATTGCTCGGGCCGGTGCTCGGCGGACTCTTCGCCGAAGCCCATGCCTGGCGCCCGGCATTCGGAGTGCTCGCGGGATTGGCCGTCGTGCTCGCCCTCGTGACCCTGCGAGCGCTGCCGAAGGGAAGGCCTGAGAGCTCTCAGCGAAGCCGGGTACCGGTCCCGTCGATCCTCGCGCTTGCATTGATGGCTGCGACCCTCAGCCTCAGCTCGACCGTCGATGGCATCGCTACGCCCATCATGATCGGAACCGGTGTGCTGCTGCTTGCGGCATTCATCGTCGTCGATTCCCGCGATGCGAACGGTGTGCTCCCGCGGGCTACTTACCAGCGAGGCAGCGGGCTGAAGTGGGTCTATCTCACGGTCGCCGCGCTGTGCGCGGGGGTCATGACGGAGAACTTCATCCCCCTCTTCGGACAGCAGCTCGCACACATGTCCCCTCTGCTCGCGGGACTGCTCGGCGCCGCGCTGTCCTTCGGCTGGGTCGCTTCGCAGCTGTTCAGCGCCAGTGCATCGCCTCGTGGCGCCCGCATCCTCGTCCCGCTGGGCGCACTCCTCTTGACCGCGGGACTGACAACTTACGGGCTGCTCCAGGTCGGCAACGCTTCCGTCCCCGTCGTCGTCTTGTGGACTGTCGCTCTTCTCCTCGCCGGAGTGGGAATCGGCCTGGCGTTCCCTCATCTCTCGGTGGCGGCTATGAGCAGTACCTCCGACGCCGCGGAGGGCGCGAAAGCCGCGGCGTCGGTCAGTACGACGCAGCTGATCGCTTTCACGCTCACTTCCGCGATCGCAGGCAATCTGCTCTCCCTCGGCGGCGCGGACGCTGCAGTCTCGGCACGCTGGCTCACGCTGGGAATCGCCGCCCTCACGCTCGTCGGCGTCGTCACCGCACTGATGGTCGTGGCTCGCCGGCGCTCCTGACGCCTTCTCGGGGCCCTGACCGCCCACGGCCGGCTTCCCGGGCCCCGAGAGAACGTTCACTGCACGCCGTCGGCGAGCGCTTCGAGCTCCGCGCGGATGCTGGGGTCGGTCAGGTCGGCGTCCGTCTCCTGAGCGCGCAGGTAGGCGGCCATGATCTGCCGGTCCCGATCTGTGCCGTCGCGGCCGCGCTTCCAGTAGGCGGCGGCGAAGAGGTCGTCGCGGGAGACGCCGGCGCCGGTCAGCTCGCGCCGGAGCGCGGCCACCGTCGCCGCTTCGGCGGCGATCCAGGCCTGCAGGCGCGCTGTCCGCCGCGGAGCGAGCACGGGCGCGAGCTCGGTCAGGAGCTCTTCGCCCCAGTCCGCCCCGATGTGCGGGTGCAGGTCGAGGCCGGCATGCGCCGGGAGGAGCGACTCGATGTCGCCCGGCGTCGGTGCCCGCACCCAGGCGTGCACGCGGTGAGCGTCCGGGATCGCGCGCACGATGCTCGCGGCGGCCGGGAGCGCGCTGGCGTCGGCGATGACGAGGTGGGTCTCGATGCCGTCCCCGACGGCATACTCCCTCCGCACGGCATGGAGACGGAGCTCGTCGCCCAGGCGTGCCGAGCTGATCCAGTCTCCGACCGCTCCCCCGTCGTGTCTCAGGATGTCCACCTCAACGACGTCGCCGGCGGGGCGGGCGGCGACGCTGAAGGCCCGCATCGAGGTGCCGGTCCCGTGCGGCACCTCGAGCTTGATCCCGTCGGCGGGGAGCGTGGGCCGGTAGGCCTCCAGCCCGGGCGCGACGAGACGGACACGGGTGTAGCTCGGTGCGATCTCACGGATCCCGGCGAGCGTGGCGGTCACTGAGACCGGCACCCGCCCGGCGCGCGTGAGGGTGCGGATGCGGCCGCGGATGCCGGTCATCTCACACCTCCGTTCAGGTCGATGGTGTGGCCGGGGCTCCAGATGCCGGGGTCCCGGTGGGTGACGAACACGACGGTGGCCGCCGCGCCTTCGAGGCGCGCGGCGATGCCGCGTTCGGTGTCCACGTCGAGCGCGGAGGTCGCCTCGTCGAGGATCAGGACGGGCGCGTCCTTCACGAGCGCACGTGCCAGCGCGAGGCGCTGCCGCTCGCCGCCGGACAGGGCCGCGCCGTGCCGCCCGACCTGCTGATGGATGCCCTCTGCGTCGCGGTCGACGACGCCGTCGAGCCCCGCCAGCCGGGCGGCGCGGACGACCTGATCGTCGTCGGCCTCCGGCCTGCCGATGCGGATGTTGGACGCGAGGGTCCCGGAGAAGACGACGGGATCCTGGGGGACGTAGGCGATCCGGCCGGCCAGCTCGTGCTCGGCGAGCTCGGCGAGCGGGACCCCGCCCAGGGTGATCTCTCCGCGCGCGGGGTCGTCGAAGCGCATGAGGAGCCCGAGGAGCGTGCTCTTGCCGGTGCCGGACGGCCCGGCCACATGCACGCGCGCGCCCTCCGGGATGGTCGCGGAGACCCCGTCGAGCGCGGGCGGCTGGACCACTCCTCGAAGCTCGATGACATTGTCCCGCGGGGCTCCTCCGCCGGCGGCCAGGGGAAGGGACGGCGCCGCGACCACCTCGCCGTAAGCGGACAGCGTGGCGCGGAGCTCGCTGATCGACACGCCGGCCAGGGCGAGCTCGTCGAGGGGCGCGCTCGCCCGGCCGGTGAGGACGAGGAGCGCGAGCGCCGCCAGCGGGTCGGCGAAGCCGCCGGTCGCCGCCAGGTACACCGCGACGCCGGCGAGAGGCAGCACTCCCGCCAGGGCGGACACGAACGTCGCGGGCGCCGCGGCCCCGTTGGTGCGCGACATCGCCCGCTCCTGTGCGCTCCAGGCGCGCTCGGCGCGTTGCAGCCCTCGCGCGGGCGGCGCGGCGGTGCGCAGCAGCTCGAGGTGGTCGACGAGCTCCAGGGTCGCCGCGGTCGCCGCATGCTCAGCCCGATGACGATCGGCGTCTGCGTGCGCGAGTCGCCGCTGCGCGACGAACTGGGCGAGCAGCGCCGCGACGAGGAGCCCGGCGGTGAGCAGGGCCGGGATCGGACCGCTGACGATGGCGATCCCGCCGAGCAGCAGGAGCGGGACGAGCGGCGCGAGGATGAACGTCTGCAGCTGGTGGGCGGGCAGACCCATCAGCGAGGGGACGCCGAGACCCGCGACGCGGGTGACGAGGGCCCGGTGGTCGGCGGTGAACCACGCGAGCTTCGTGCGTGCCAGTGCGCCGCCGAGCGCCGCGTAGAGGTCGCCGGCGACGCGCGCTCCCGCGAGGTAGCCGGAGCGCGAGCAGAGCACGGTCGCGATGAGCGCGCACGCGGCGGCCACGAGCACGGGCACGATGTCGCCGCGATGGGCGACGGCCAGGGCGAGCACCGTGTAGGCGGTGGCCTCCGCGAGGCCGACGAGAGCCCACCCGATTCCGATGCCGAGCAGGCGACGGCGGGCCTGTCCGGGGAAGACGGCGGTCGTGCCGTCGCGTCGAGGAGCGGCAGAGGTCATCGGACCGCTCCGTCCCCGGCGGGCTCGACGGCCACTCGCCGGTCGGCGCGGGCGGCCAGTGCGGGATCGTGGGTGACCACGACGACCGCACGCCCGTCGTCGTGCGCGAGCGCCTCCAACTGCTCCCACAGCCGATCCGCTGCGCCCCGGTCGAGCGCGCTCGTCGGTTCGTCGAGCAGGACGACGGGTGCGGGTCCGAGGAAGGCGCGCGCCATGGACAGACGCTGACGCTCCCCGCCCGACAACCGCTCGGCCTCCTCGCCGAGCCGGACGGCGATCCCCGCCCGCGCGAGGGCGGCGCCGAGCCGTTCGTCATCGGCGCCGGGGGCCGTGAGCCGGAGATTGTCGCCGACGCTCGCCGGCAGCACGTCCCCGCCCTGGGGGATCAGCTGCACGGCGTGGTGCCGGGACTCCTCGTCGAACGCGGAGACGGGGGTCCCCCCGATCAGGATCTCGCCCGTCGCCGCAGGCTGCAGCCCCGCGAGGGTGCGGAGCAGCGTCGACTTCCCGGCGCCGCTCGGTCCGGTGATCGCGGTGATCGAGCCCGCGGGCGCCGCGAACGAGAGCCCGTCGAGGACGAGACGTTCTCCGACGCGCACGCAGACCTGGTCGGCGCGCACACCGTCGCCGGGAGGGGCTCCGCGATCCCCCGCCGGCAGCGGGGGCTCTGCCAGGAACCCGTCGATACGGGAGGCCGCCGCCCTGCCCGCCGACACATAGTCGAGGCCGTGGCCGAGCCGCAGCGCCGGGGCGACGAGGGAAAGGCTCAGCAGCAGCACCGCCGCGAGCCGCGAGACGTCCCAGGAGGAGCCGACGGCGTAGGCGATCGCGAGGCTCGCCGCCGCTTGCAGCAGCGCGACGGCGATCGCGGCCGGCGTGGCGACGCGACTGACCCAGGCGACCATGCCGGAGGTGAAGCGCTCGGCGGCCGCGGCGTAGTCGGCCAAGGCGCCCTGGGCAGAGCCGCTGAGCCGGAACACCTCGATGCCGCGCGCATAGTCGTCGACGGCGGTCGTGATGCCGGTCATCACCTCCGCCCGCTGCGCGCCGTGCTGCGCGGAAAGCCTCGGGATCACACCCAGGTACACCGCGGCCGCGACGGCGCCCGGCACGAGCGCGAGCAGCGCGGCCGGCCCCGCGACCGCGAGGAGGAGCACGATCGCGGCGGCCGGCACGAGCACGAGCGTGGCGATCTCCGACGGCAGGTGTGCGACGAGGTGGTGCAGTGCGGCCACGTCATCCGAGACCAGCCGCCTCAACCGGTCGGTCGAGTAGGCGGTCAACCTGTCGGCCGGCATCCTCATGGCCTGCGTCGCCACCCGGCGCCGCAGCCGCGCCTCGAACCGCCCCTCGGCGTGATGCGCCAGCCAGGCCGCCGCCGCCGAGAGAGCCGCCGCCGCGATCCAGGCGGAGCAGGCCCACAGCACACTCGCCGCCGGATCGCCGGAGATGGCACGAACCAGGCACCACACCGCCGAGAGGGAGAGGAGACCGGCCCCCGCGGCCGCGATCGCCGCGGCCAGCAGTGCCGGGATCGACGGGGCGAGGACACCGCGGAGGGAAGGAGGAGAGGGGGCGATCGGGTTGCTCACGAAAAAAGTATACGCGTATAGTTAGGTTTGCCTATCTTAAGGAGAGTAATGACGAAGATCGATCGCGAGCGCATCGTCGACACCGCGCTGGAGATCATCGCGACGGACGGCGAGTCCGGGCTGTCGATGCGCCCTCTGGCCGCCCGCCTGGGCGTCACGCCGATGGCCCTGTACCGCTACTTCCCCGACCGCGACGCTCTGCTGCTCGCGCTCGTCGCGCTCGTCTCCGAGGAGATCCGGCTGCCGGAGCCCGCCGTGGCACCCCGTGAGCGGGCCGTGGCGCTGGCCCTCTGCCTGCACGACTTCCTCGTCGGGCACCCCTGGATGATCCGGCTCATCTCCACCGGCCGCCTCACCAGCCCCGCGGGCCTCCGGTTCCCCGAGGGTTTCCTCGGCTGCGCGCGCGATGCGGGCCTCGACGACGCGACGGCCTTCGTGTTCTACCGGACGATGTTCGCCTCGGTGCTCGGCCAGGCCACCATCACCTCGGCGCGCACGCAGACCGGCGTCCTGGTCGCCCTCTCGCCGCGCGCCTCCGCGGAGGCCACGCCGGCGGTGGCTGCCCTGGCGCCGCGTTGGCCTGAGCTCGACGCCATCGCCGTGCCGGCGGCGGTCTTCGGCACCGTGGCGGATCTGCTCACGGCGCGCTGACCCGCGCACCGCCTCCCCCGACGACCACCGATCTCCCTCCCGAACAGACAAGGAGTCCCCCATGCCCATTCGACGTCCCCGACACCGCCTTCCCCTCGCCCTCGGCGCTCTCGCGGTCGGTGCCGCGCTGCTCGCAGGCTGCAGCGCTGCCCCGGCCGCGACCCCCGACCGCACGACCGATGCCGGTTCGTCCGCCGGCTTCCCGGTGACGCTGCACAACGCCTACGGCGATGTCACGATCGCCGCCAAGCCCGGCCGGGTCGCGGCGCTCGGATATGCGGACGTCGCCCTGGCATCTGCCCTCGACGTGAACGTCGTCGTCGCGCCGCAGTCGTTCTCGGCCCTCTCCGGGGCCGACGGCGACCCGAACCTTCCCTACGTCGATGCGCTGCCCGAAGAGACCACCTGGATCAACCCCATGAGCGTCAACGTCGAGCAGGTCGCGGCGGCGCGGCCCGACGTCATCCTCGCCACCGCGGGATTCACCCTCGACCAGGCCCTCTACGAGCAGCTCAGCGACATCGCCCCCGTCGTCACCTACGAGAAGCAGCTCTACGCGTCCACGAGCGAGGACTCGGCACGGCGCGTCGCGACGGCGCTCGGCGAGGACAAGGCCGCCGACGCGCTGATCGACAAGGCGGACGCCGCGATCGCCGACCTCCGCAAGGAGCTGCCGAACCTCGACGGCGGGACGTTCCTCTACGGGCAGGCGCGCGACGGCGTGGTGGTCATGCTCGTCGAGGAGGCCAACGTCACCGCGCGCTTCATGCACCGGCTCGGGCTCGTCGCGCTCCCGGCGGTCGCCGAGCTGGGCGGCGCGGGCTCCGTGCCCGGGGCGATCGACGTCAGCTTCGAGCAGGCGCGCCTGTTCGACGACGCCGGCGTGCTGTTCATGACCTACCAGTCGGATGCGCTGCGGAAGGCCTTCGAGGGCAACCCGATCGTCTCGGCGCAGCCGATCATGAAGAGCCGCTACGTCCCGGTCGACCTGGAGACCGCCACGGCGCTCCAGGACCCCAACGTCGTCGCCGTGCCCTGGCTGATCGACCAGCTCCGGCCCGGGCTCGAGCTCATCCCCGCGTCGTGAGTGCCACCCGCCAGGGGGCGCCCGTCGCCGATCGCGGCGCGACCGCCCGTTCCGGGCGCGGTCGTTCCGGGCGCGGTCGTTCCGGGCGCGGTCGTTCCCTGGCGGCTGCCGCCGTTCTCCTCGTCGCCCTCGTCCTGCTCCTCGCCGTCAGCGTGCTGGTCGGGTCACGCCCCGTGCCGCCGGACCGGATCCCCGGCCTCCTGCTCGGCACGGCGGACGCCGATCTGCTCACACTGGTGCACGAGGTGCGCGTCCCGCGCACGATCAGCGCAGCGCTCGTCGGCGCAGCGCTCGCCTGGGCGGGCACGCTGATGCAGGCGATGACCCGCAATCCGCTCGCCGAGCCGGGCATCCTCGGCGTCGGCTCCGGTGCCGCGTTCGCCGTGACGATCGCGCTCAGCTGGCTCGGGGTCCACAGCGCCGTGGGGATCGCCATGGCGTCCGTGCTCGGCGCCGCCGTGATGACCGTCGTGGTGCTCGCCCTCGGACTGCGCGGATCGGCCGACGGATCGCGGCTGATCCTGGCAGGCGTGGCCTTCAGCATGACCATCTCCGGCGTGCAGCTGGGCATCACCCTCCTCGATCCCCGGGCGCTCGACGCGATGCGCGCCTGGTCGGCCGGCTCGCTGGCCACCCCCGACCCGGCCGTGCTCACGATCTCCCTCCCCCTGCTCGCCGTGGGCGCCGCCCTCGCCCTGCTGCTGCGCCGGCCCCTCGACTCCCTCTCGCTCGGCGACGACCTCGCGCGCAGCCTCGGCTCTCATCCCCTCCGCACGCGCGGCGGAGTGGCCGTCGCGGCCGCGCTGCTGGTCGGGGCCGCCACCGCCATCGCGGGCCCGATCGGATTCGTCGGGCTCATCGTCCCTCATCTCGTGCGCCCGTTCACGGGCCCGGGAACCGCACGGGTGCTGCTGGTCAGCACGTTCGTCGGGGCCGCGCTCATGCTCGCAGCCGACGTCGTCGCGCGGATCGCGCTATGGCCCGGCGAGCTCCCCGTGGGCGTCGTCACCGCCGCCATCGGGGCTCCGATCCTCCTCCTGATCATCCGGGGCAGGCGGTGAGGGCCGCCACGTCGCCAGCCCGCCGCGACTGGGGATGGGTGCTGGCCGGCGCCCTCCTGCTCGGAGTCCTCGTCGCCTCGCTGATCGCGGGGGACCTCGCGCTCAGCCCCGCAGACGTCTGGGCAGCGGTGACGGGCCGGGCCGACGCCTTCACCACGACCGTCGTGATGTCCTGGCGCCTGCCCCGGGCCCTGGCGGCCCTCGCCTTCGGAGCCGCCCTCGGCGCCGCCGGCGCCGTCTTCCAGTCCGTCACCCGCAACCCGCTCGGCAGCCCCGACGTCATCGGCTTCAACACGGGCGCCTACACCGGCGTGCTCATCGTCCTGCTCACCGCGCCCGCCGCCGGATTCGCGCTGCTCGCCGGCGCCTCCCTCGTGGGCGGGCTCGCCACCGCGGCGCTCGTCCTCGCCTTCTCCCGCGGTGCGGGTCTCGGCGGGCGCACGTTCATCCTCACCGGCATCGCGGTGGGAGCGCTGCTGGGCTCGATCAACACCTGGCTCGTCTACCGGACAGACACCGCCACCGCGACGGCCGGTTCCGTATGGGCGGCCGGCACGCTCGACAACACCCGCTGGCAGAACCTCACCCCCGCGCTCCTGGGCCTCGCCGTCGCCGCGATCGTCCTCATGACCGTCGCCCCTCGCCTGCGGATCCTCGCCCTCGGCGACGACGTCGCGACGGCCCTCGGGCTCCGCGTGCGCAGGAGCCGCACGCTCCTCATCACCGCCGCCGTCGCTCTCACGGCCATCACCACCGCGTCCGCGGGGCCGATCCTGTTCATCGCCCTCGCCGCGCCGCACCTGGCCCGCGCGACACTCCCCCGCCGCCATCCGGTGATCGCCGCGGCGCTCACCGGCGCCCTGCTCCTGGGCATGGCCGACTGGCTCGCAGCCCACTCGTTCGCTCCCACCCAGCTGCCCGTCGGTGCGGTCACCATCAGCATCGGCGGCGCCTACCTCGTACTCACGATGCTGCAGAGGAGCCATCCTTGACGCTCACACGAGAAGGCGGTCACGAATGTCCTTCTGCCCCCGCGAGCATGGACGTCAGTATCCACCCACACCTCTCGGGTCAAGTGACCTGGCCTGGGTCCACCGCTGTAACCATTCTGTCGGCGCACGTGCTCACCGTCAGGCCGGCCGACAATCTCACCCCTACCAGTCCAACCTCCGCCGATGGCCGGATCGCCCTCGAGCGGCATCGAAGCGTCGAGGAACCTGCCCCTGCGGCGCCGCCCACGGCCGACGAGGTGTATAAGGAGCTGCAGGCAACCCGTTCCAGGTGTTGGGCTAACACCAATCGCCTTGGTCACTACTATGCCGAGAGCAGTAGTTCACCCGCGCTAGCGAAGACCCCGCCCTACCCACGTGCCGGAGCACATGATGAGTGTATATGGCGAGGATAAGGAACTGGCGGCGTCGCGCAATCTGGTACCGCTACTGGGTCCGGTCGCGGTGATCGAGTCGGAGCGCACCCGCCCGGTGGGGCCCGCAGCATCCGCCCATGCGAGGATCCTCGTGGTTACCGCAGGCACCTCGGTGACGTATACGCGCACCGGGCGACGGCAACTGGTCCGAGGGGACGTGATGGTCCTTGGTGCCGGGCTTTGGTCCGTGACGATCCCGCGCCCGCGGGTGCGCGCATGGATGATCTATCTGGACGCAAACTTCCTACGGGAGCAGATGGCATGGATACTGCCAAAGACGGTACCGCTGCCTCACGGAACGTACCCGGAGGAATGGGATGGACGAGCGCTGTTCGCGCGCGCCGGCGGGACCGCACTCGCACGTTTGGACCCGGTTCTCCGACGAATGAGCGTCCTATCGGAGCGCTCCGACCCGGTTTCACGCGCGGCATTAATGGCAGGATTCGCCCACACGGTAGAGCTGACCATCGATACCGTCCTCCCCGCTGGCGATGTCACTCCCTTCGCGGACACCTCACCGCTAGGGCCGCTGACCGCGCCGACGCCCCCTCCCGAAGTGGAGACTGCCGCAAGGCTACTCCGCGAACAGATGGGAAGAGCGTGGACCGTCGGTGAGCTGGCCCGGGCAGTGGCGTTGTCAAGGTCACAGCTAACGTTTCGGTTTACTCAGCATTACGGTGTGGGACCGATGCGGTTCCTGACGGAGGCGCGGCTGACAGCCTTCGCCCGTCTGGTTGAGGAGACGCCTCTGGCTATCGGACAGGCAGCCCGTCGGGTCGGGTGGACAGACCAGCGGGTCGCAGCAACGTGGTTCCGACGCCGGTATGGTCTCTCGCCCTCCGAGTTCCGTGCCCGTCCGCTGGCCGTAGGCCGAGAACCCGCGTGCGCGTATTGTCCGGAAGGCTCTTGCCCTAGCCGGCTGTGAAACTGGGCGCAGATGGCGTCGCATGTCCGGCATTCTGCGGGAGGCAACCGGTCGTCAACCAGATCGCTAACGGTGACCCCGCCAGGACTGGTACGCCGATACAGACACGTCGGGTACATCGCGGAGCCTGACGGCCACAGGCCCAGTCCGTTGTCCGTCTCATCTTCCTGATCCGCCCGGCGCACCTCATGGTCGCAAGGGTCAGCGGCTTGTGTCGTTGGCCTCGCCGGGAGGAGGTCGATGATGGCGACGGGCGAGGAGGCGCGGGCTGCGCGGGACGCGAAGCTCGAACAGCTCCATGAGCGATTGACGGCTGCGGTCGATCAGCTCGTCTCGGGTGAGGACTGGAAGCGTGCTCTGGAGTTCGCTGCGCGGTTCCGGGCGAAGTCGTTCAACAACACGCTGCTGATCTGGGCGCAGCATCTCGACCTTTACGAGGCAGGGCGCACGAGCGCGCCGGAGCCGACGTTCGTAGCCGGCTACAAGCAGTGGAAGGCGCTGCGTCGCTCTCCGCTGGCGGGCGGATCGATGCAGATCTTCGCGCCGCTGATGGCGCGGTTCGCGTCGTCAACGCCGCAGGACCCCGAGTCATGGCGTCGGCTGGACAAGCACGAGAAGCCGAAGCCCGGCGAAACGGTCCGGTCGAAGATGGTACGCGCGATCCCGGTGCGAGTCTGGGATGTCTCGATGACCGACGGTCCGCCGATCCCTGAACGCCCGGCACCGACGCTGCTTGAAGGCGAGGCGCCGGACGGCTTGTGGGAAGAGCTTTCGGCGCTGGTGGTGGCAGAGGGCTTCTCGGTGCTGCGGGTCGAGCACGGGGGGATGATCCACGGCGCGAACGGCCTGACGGACTTCCAGGCGCGCACGGTCGCGGTGCGCACGAACATGGACGGGGCCGCGCAGGTGAAGACTCTCGCGCACGAGCTCGCGCATGTGATGCTGCACGGCCCCGGCAACCCGGATGCGACCGGACATCGAGGCATCGGCGAGGTCGAGGCCGAGTCCGTGGCGCTGATGATCGGCGCCGCGCATGGCATGGACACCACCGCCTACACGATCCCGTATGTCTCGGGCTGGGCGGGCACGATCAAGGACAAGGACCCGGCCGAGGTCGTGCAGGCCACCGGCGAGCGAGTCCGTAAGACCGCCGTCACGATTCTCGGCGCCCTCGATACCGCGCAGGTCGGCACCGGGGACCCGCCCGGTCTGACCCGTGATCCCGCGGAAACCTCGCATGGGGCTGGCTCGGAGCGGATCGCACCCCAGGTGCTCGTCGAGTCAGCGCGTTCGTCGCGTCCTGCGGACGTCGCGGTGAGGAGCCTGTGATGAGCGTCGCCAGCGTTCTCTCCTCGGTGTCGGATCTTCCGCTGCCGCAGGCCGCTGTGCTGCTCGCTTCCGCTGGGGTGCCGGTGTTCCCGTGCGTGCCGGGCGCGAAGAACCCGCTGTTGAAGCCGGACGAGGAGAACCCGGAAACGCAGCTCGGCGGGTTCCACGCGGCAACCACCGATGCCCGTCAGGTGGCGGCGTGGTGGCGGCGGTGGCCGTCGGCGAACATCGGCGTCCCGACCGGCGCTGTCTCCGGGGTCGTGGTCGTCGATGTGGACCGCAAGCCCGGCGGTGACGGGTTCGCCGCATTCGAGCGTGCCCGCCGTGCCGGGCTGGTGCCGGGGTGGCTGGCCGTGGTCAGGTCGGCGTCGGGTGGGGCGCACTTCTATTTCCCGGCCGATCCGGACCGGCCGCAGCGGTCGTGGCAGGCGGCGAAGGCGCATGTGGACTTCCGTGGCGACGGCGGCTACATCATCGTCCCGCCCTCGGCCGTGACCGGCTCCGGTGCCTACGAGTTCGTCGCCGGTGCCGACCGTGCGCCCGCCCCAGTCGATGCGGCTCGGCTGCGGTACTTCCTCGACCCGCGCCCGGACCCTGCCCCGCATCGGATGCGCGGCCCGATCTGCTCGGAGGATGCGGCGCGGCTGGCCGCGTGGGTCGGGTTGCGCGCCGAGGGTGAGCGCAACCGTGGCCTGTTCTGGGCGTCGTGCCGTCTCGCGGAGGCAGGTCTGTCGCTGTCGGAGTTGGTCGATGCGCTCGCCCCGGCGGGTGAACGAGCGGGCCTTGCACCGCGAGAGATCGAGACCACGATCCGCTCTGCGTACCGCGCCGCGCACGCCCAGCCCGCATCTGTCGCAGTGCGGGGCGATGCGCCGCAACGGCCGGTGCGGCTCACGGGGCAGGTGCTCTGATGAATCCGCCAACGACCGTGCGGACGCGGGGCGGGCGGGTCGCGGTCGTGACGGCCGTGGCCGGGACGGTGTTCATCGCGGCCGGCGCGTTCTGGCTCTCGTTCACCGCCCTCGCGGACCTCGCTCGCCGCTCGGGCGTGGATGCCGGGCAGGCGTGGGCGTGGCCGCTCATCGTCGACGGGATCATCGTCGTCGCGACGGTCGCTGTCGTTGCGCTCGCTGGCCAGCGGTCGGCTTGGTACCCGTGGGGGCTGCTCGCGGCCGGTGCGCTGGTGTCGGTGACGGCGAACGCGATCCACGCCGTCGTTGCGGCCGACGCCGACGTGCCGGGCGTGCTCGCCGCGTGCGTGGCGGCGGTGCCGCCGCTGGTGCTGCTGGCGATCACACACCTCACCGTGATCCTCACCCGCCCCCTTCCCGTGAGCATCGAGCCCGCCGAGGAGTCTGCGCCTGATGAGGACATGCCTGATGCTGCGCCGGCGCCGCCGACAGTCGTGCCTGTGCGCCAGGTAGGCCGGGAGCTCGCGGCGCGCCTGCGGGAGGAGGGCTGGTCGAACAAGTCCATCGCCCGGCGCCTGGGCGTGCACCCATCCACCGTGGGCCGCTGGTTCGCCCCGCCCGCAACGACGAGGAGTCAGGAGGAGACGCCATGAACGACGACCAGCACACGACCGCTCTCCACGAGCAGGTCGAGCGCGAGCCCGACCAGCGGGAGCGCGACGAGACGCCGCGGGAGCGCGAGACCTCGGCGCTCGCCCGGCACCGCGACCCGTCGCTGACCCAAGACGCCACGGAGGCGGCGAAGAAGCAACGGCCGGGCGTCGAGTGGGTGCGCCCGACCGACCTCATGGCCTCTCGCTCGGCCCGGATCGCGGGGCGGGGCATCGACTTCCAGGCCGAGCTCGCCCGCCGCTCCCGCCTTGTTCCCGGCCAGGCATACCGGGCGACGCGCACCGGGGCACGCACGGGTGTCCGGTTCGTGAGCGAGCGTGCCCGGAAGCTGCCGCCCGTGACGGCGTTCGGCCGCGGGTCCGGGGAGCACTACTCCTGGGTGTCGCGCTCCGGGATCGGGCTCGGGTAACCATGTTCGCCCCCGGCGCGACGGCGCGAAGCCAGGCCACTGGGGGCCGTGTGCGCACCTGCCTGTCAGGAGGTGCCGTCATGGAGACTGCCACGGCCCGCGACCGGCGGGCACGATTCGAGGACTCGGAGGCGCTGCGCGCCCTGCTCACCCGCCTCCACGAGGCGGGGCGCGGAGCGTGGCGCCATGACCCGGAGGCCGCTGCGCTCATGGAACATGCGGCGAGAAAGTACGCGGCGCTGGCCCGCAAGCACGGGCTGGACCCGTGGGAGGCGGCGTCTGCGGCATTCGAGGCGATGCGCGGTGCCGCGACCCGCCGGGCGGAGGACCCGTGGGCGGTGATCACGCGGGCGGTGCAGGTGACATGCACCGCGGAGGAGCGCGGCAACGGGCTGCTGTGCTCCGTCCACCAGGCCCGCCGGCCCCGCTACTCGGTGTTCCATGACGCGGAGCGGTTCAGCGATCGGGAGAACCCGCTGCCCGACTACCACCCCGCGTTCCGGTTCGATCCCTTCACCGACGGGGAGCCGGATGCCGATGGCGATGCGGTGCCGGAGCGGGCAGTGAATGTGACCGCCGCGATCGAGGACACCATCGCGTTCCTGAGCTGGGTCGGGTGGGAGCCTGCGACGGCGCGGGCTGCGGTCGAGTACATCACTACGCGGCTCGCGGAGTCGGTGTCGCGGGCGTCGGCGTTCGAGGTGCTGCGCCGTGACCGGCAGGCCCGCGCCCTCCTCGACCTCCCCGGCGCCTCCTGGACGGCGCTGCTGCGGGTCGTGCTCGGCGTTCCCGACCCGGCCCTCACGCACACGAACGCCGGCCGCGGAATGCTCCGCCGCCTGCTAATCGGCCAGCCGCTGCGAGCACTCCTCACAGACGACGACCTCGTGATCACCGCCGGACTCGCCGCACCCAGATTCGGTGCCGGGAGCGGCGGGTCATGAGCACGCCACTGGAAGGACGCATCGAGCTGGAGCGCGCGGTCGATTCGATCATCGTCGGCGCGCGGCACCGGCACGACCACGGCGACCTGACCCCATTGGTCGAGTCGATCCGTCGCCACGGGCTGCTGCAGCCGATCACGGTCACCTTCGACGGGCACCTGATCTGCGGAGCCCGCCGGCTCGCGGCGATCAAGCTGCTCGGCATCAAGACCGTCAACGTGTGGGTGCGGTCCGGAGTCTCCGACCGGCTCGGGCAGCTCCTGGCGGAGCAGGACGACAACCAGCTCCACAAGCCCCTCACCCAGCTCGAAGCTGCCGCCCTCTACCGCGAGCTGAAGGCCCTGCTGGCCGAGGACGCCGCCCGCCGACAGGAGGCCACCAGGTTCCAAACGTCCGCCGAAGATGCAGAAGACGGTGGTGCCAATTTGGCACCACCGCAGATCGAGCAGGGCAAGACCCGCGCGCAGGCCGCTCGGATGGTCACTGGCCGCGCCTCATACACGACGTTGGAGCGCATCGGCCGGCTGGAAGACCTCGCCGCGGACGAGTCCCAGCCCGAGGCGGTGCGGGCGCGCGCCGCGCAGGAGATCGAGCGGATCAAGACCGGCGGCAGCGTCTATCCGTCGCATCTGCGCGTGAACGCGGAGCTGTCGCTGGCGGAGCTCGACCAGCTCGCCGCCGACCTGGCACAGCCCGCCGGGCTGCGCGAGCGGGCCCGTACCGAAGCGGATGCGGTGCGGGCCGCGGAGCGGGAGGCGAAGGCCGCAGAGCTGGAGCAGTTGGCGCAGGCCGCGCTCGCCCGCGTCAAGGCAGCCAAGACCGGCAGGAAGGCGAAGCGGCCCGCACTGACGGCGGTGGAGCCGGGCCTCCCGGTGCCGTTCCCTCTGACCGTGTTCACCGCGACGTGGGACGACATGGCCTCGTGGTGGAAGCACTACGACCCCGCCGAGGTCGGCCCGGCACTCACCACCGAGCAATGGGCACGGTTCGAGGAGACGATCGCCGGCACCGTCGCGTTCGCCGATGCCGCGCGCGTCGCCCGGGAGGGCCGGCCCGAGCAGACCGCCTGAACAGGGCGGTGGCGCGCACCTTCCTGGCAGCCACGCATCCCCTTGTTGCCGTCCGGGAAGGACCCCTGTTCATGGACCCCGCCGCCCCCGATGACCGTCGCCGTCGTCGCCTGCTGATCGCCGCCACTGCCGCAGGCCTCGCCCTGCTGATCCTCGTCGGCATCGGCATCTACGGACTCGTCCGCGGCCCCGCCGCCCCGGCCGACCCGGCACCGAGCGAACGACCCTCCACCACGACGCCAGTGACGCCCGGCCCGATGCCGGGCGGTGAGCTGGAGCCGCTGCCGCAAAGGCTCGGCCCGGAAGCGTTCGCCCGCGCGGTCGCGACCGCGCTGTTCACCTGGGACACCACGACCGGGCACACGCCTTCGGACTATGCGCAGGTGCTCGCGGATGCCGCCCACGGTTCCGAGGCGGATGCGTTCGTGGGCGACGTACGCGCCTACCTCCCGACGACGGAGGCGTGGGCGCAGCTGCGCCAGTACGCGACGCGCCAGTGGCTCACCATCGACGAGGTGTTCATCCCGGAGGCGTGGGAGACCGCCGTCGATCAAGCCGCCCCCGGCCAGATCCCGGCCGGGGCAATCGCCTACACCTTCGAGGGCACCCGGCACCGCGACGGCACCTGGGGCACGACGCCGGTAGAGGCGTCCCGCCCGGTCGCGTTCACCGTGTTCCTCGTCTGCACCCCGCCCACGCCCGGCCACGGCGCGGCATCAGGTTCGTGCGAGGTGCTGCGGCTGTCCGAGCTCGACACCCCGCTGCACTGAGCCGGGAGCGTCGCGATGAAGAAGCTCGCCGTCCTCGCCCTCACCCTGCTGCTCATCGGGCCCTCCACGGCCCTGCTGGGCGTCGCCGCCCTCGGCGGCACCTCCGCGACCGCCGCCGTCTGCACGCCCGGCTCACTCGCGGTCGGCCCGATCCCGGACTCGCTGACCGCCACCACCCGCAACGGGGAGACGGTCACGCTGGACCGGCAACAGCTCACGCACGCGGCGACGATCATCACGGTCGGCAGGCAGACCACCGGCGTCGGACGCGACGGGGTGCTCATCGCACTCATGGCCGCCCTCACCGAATCCACCCTGCGGATGCTTGCCAACACCAGCGCCTACCCCGAGTCCGCGGACTACCCGCACGACGGCAACGGGTCGGATCATGACTCGCTCGGCCTGTTCCAGATGCGGCCCGCCAGCGGCTGGGGCACCGTCGCCGAGCTCATGGACTCGACCTACCAG
Organism: Microbacterium hydrocarbonoxydans; assembly: GCA_040395495.1. Classification (GTDB taxonomy): domain Bacteria; phylum Actinomycetota; class Actinomycetes; order Actinomycetales; family Microbacteriaceae; genus Microbacterium; species Microbacterium hydrocarbonoxydans_D. The sequence continues at coordinate 335,032 of JBEBQG010000004.1, forward strand.
GCCAGGGCGTTCTACGGCGGCGAGTCCGGCCCGAACTACCCGTCCCCGCGGGGGCTGCTCGACATCCCGGGCTGGCAGCAGCTCGACCCCGGAGAGGCCGCGCAGGCCGTCGAGGTCAGCGCCTACCCGGACAGGTATCAGAACTACCAGCCGGTGGCGCAGGCGATCCTCGACGCCCTCACCCGACCCGCGCCCTCCGGCAACGGCGGCGGGGATGAGACACCGGTCGTGCCCGAGACGACCAGGATCGTGTTCCCGCTTCCCGAGGGAACCTGGGTGCGGACGAGTCCGTTCGGGTGGCGCAATGACCCGATCACCGGGGAACGTCGCTTCCACGCCGGCTCGGACTTCGCTGCCCCCGATGGAACCCCGATCTATGCCGTCGCCGACGGCGTCGTGGTGCGCGCGAACTACACCGACGCAGGTGGCGGGGTCATCGTCATCGAGCACACCGTCGGCGGTGAGCGGGTCGCGTCGATGTATGTGCACATGTGGCAGCACGGCATCCACGTCGCCGAAGGCGACACCGTGACCGCCGGGCAGCACATCGGAGACGTCGGCTCCTCCGGGCACTCGACCGGCCCGCACCTCCACCTACAAGTCCACCCCGGCGGCGCAGGAGCGGACCCGGTGGACTCCGACGCCTGGCTCACCGAACACGGTGCCGAAGGGATTGCGGGCGGCGAAGCCGCCCCCGCCCTCTGCACCGCCGGGGGTGCGTGATGGACGTGTTCCCCGACTTCGGCGGCGTGGGCGGCGCCGCAGACCTTCGGTCCATCGTCGGCGCGCTGCTGATGTTCGTGCTCGTCACCGCGGTGCTCATGCTCATCGTCTGCGCCATCATCTGGGCGATCGCGTCCGCCAGCGGCAACTACCAGGCCGCCACCAAGGCGCGCACCGGCCTGCTCGTCGCGGTCGGCGCCGCCGCGCTATCCGGCGCCGGCGTTGCCTGGCTCAACTTCCTCCTGGACGTCGGCACCCGGCTCTGACCGCCCCCGCCTGCGCTGGGAGCGGGTGTGCACCTGACCGTCGAGAACCCCGTCTCGACCAGTCAAGGGAGCACAACCGTGATCGACATCGACCCCAACAGCTCGGGCCTTCCGGGCATCGAGCAGCTGCGCATCATCGTCGGCGCCGTCATGACGGTGGGCCTGATCCTCTCCGTCCTCGCGCTCATCGTCTCCGCGATCGTCTGGGGTCTCGGATCGAACAGCAGCAACCCCCACCTCGCCAGCCGCGGCAAGGTCGGCGTCCTCGTCTCCTGCGGGGCGGCGATCATCTGCGGCGCCGCGGTCACGCTGGTGAACTTCTTCTGGGGCGTCGGGCAGGCCGTCTAATGACGACCCGACATGACCTCCGACGGCGGGGGTGGGGGCGGTGAGCGTCTGCGACGTCCCGGTCATCTCCTCCGTCTGCGACGCCGTCGGCGAAGGCACCGCCTCCCTGATCGCGGCTCCGTTCGACTGGCTCGCGCAAGCGATGGCCGGGGCCGCCGCATGGCTGTTCGAGGCCGTCTGGTGGGTGTTCGACACCACGACCCTCGTCGACGTCACGAGCGCCGAGTACGTCGGCGTCTACAACGTCCTCTTCGGTGTCGCCGTGTTCGTGATGCTGATCTTCTTCTGCCTCCAGCTCATCACCGGCCTGGTCCACCGCGACCCCACCGCGCTCAGCCGTGCGGCGCTCGGCCTGGCGAAGTCCGTCCTCGGCAGCTTCTTGGTGATCACGCTGACGGCGCTGCTGTTGGAGGTGACCGATCAGCTCGCGGTCGGGATCGTGCAGGCCACCGGCAACACGATGGAAGGGATGGGGACCCAGATCGGGCTCCTCGCCGTCGCCCTCGGCGCCATCAACATCGGCGGCCCTGGCGTCGGGGCGATCCTCACGATCTTCCTCGCTGGCCTGGCCATATCGGCGGCGGCGATCGTGTGGTTCTCCCTGCTGATCCGCAAGGCGCTGCTGCTCGTGGCGATCGTATTCGGCCCGGTCGCCCTGGCCGGGGCCACGTGGGACGCGACCAAGGGCTGGTTCGCCAAGTGGGCGGCCTTCGTGATCGCCCTGATCTTCTCCAAGCTCGTCCTCGTCGTGATCTTCCTCGTCGCGATCGGGCAGGTCTCGGCCCCGATCGAGGCCGACCTGGCCTCCATCTCCGACCCCATCGCCGGCGTCGTGCTGATGTTCATCGCCGCGTTCGCGCCCTACATCACCTACAAGTTCCTGTCGTTCGTCGGCTTCGACATGTACCACGCGATGTCGTCCGAGCAGGAGGCGAAGTCCGCGCTGAACCGGCCCGTGCCGGTGCCATCTGCCCCGCAGGCCGACACAGCCAAGAAGGTCCTCGACGGCGGCACCGACACGGGCAGCAAGCCGCCAAGCGGTGGAGGCGGCGCAGGCGGAGGCTCGACACCGCCCCCGCCTCCTCCCGGTGCGTCGGCTGCGGCCCCTGCCAGCGCGGGAGCGGGCACGGCGGGTACCGGCGCCGCTACATCCGGTGCCGGAGCAGGGGCTGGAGCTGTCGGCGCTGGCGCGGCTGGTCCCGGTGCGGCCGCCGGGTCCGTCGGTGCCGCGGTGGTCATCGGAGCCGCCGTGGTCAAGGCCGCAGCGGCCGCCGGCCCGAAGGCAGGCAAAGCCGTGGGCGGCGCGGCGGACAGCCAGGCCGGCGCAGCGGCCGAGCAGGCATCCCCGCCGCCGTCGCAGGGCACCCCGCCGCGTCCCGCACCGTCAACGCCGCCCTCTCCCGGGCCTGCAGAGTCCTCGCCCGCGCCTCGGCGCCGGCAGGACCCGCCGCCTCCGCCATCGTCCGCACCGGCCGGGAAGGAGTAACACCTGATGGTCACGAACTCGACTAGCGACTACCCGCTGGCACCGGTGCAGTTCTCCCGGCTCGCCAGGCGCGGCATCATGCTCGGCCTGTCCCTGCCGCAGCTCATCGTCCTGGGCGTCGCGGTGCTCACGGTCGTCTTCTCCCTCTACGCCGCCGGCGGGATGGGCTTCGCCTGGACCGCACCCGTCTGGGGCACCTGCGCCCTGCTCGCGGTGATCCCTGCCGGGGGCCGGAAGGTGATCGAGTGGGTGCCGGTCCTCGCCCGCTGGGCCGCCCGGACCTATCTCGGGCAGCTCGTCTACCGGCGCCGCGTCATCAAGCCCCGCCCCGCCGGGACGCTCTCCCTACCGGGCGATGCGGCGCCGCTGCGGGAGTGGGAGGACCCCGAGACCGGGGCTGCGATGATCCACGACCCGCACGCACAGACCCTCACCGCGATCCTAGGCGTCTCCCACCCCGCGTTCGTCTTGCTCGATCCGGGTGAGCAGCAGCGCCGGGTCTCCGGCTGGGGCCGCGTGCTGGCCGCCGCGTGCCGTTCCGGACGGATCGCCCGCATCCAGGTGTCCGAGCGGACCCTGCCGGATTCCGGGACGGGCCTGGCGGAGTGGTGGCGCACGCACGGCACCGACGACGGCTCCTGGGCCGCGACCACCTACGCCGAGCTCATCGACCGCGCCGGCCCCGCCGGAGAACGCCACGCGACGACCATCTCGCTCGCGCTCGACATGAAGGCCGCCGCCCGGCAGATCAGGACCAGCGGTGGCGGGATACGGGGTGCGGCCGCGGTGCTGCGGCAGGAGATGAGCACGCTGACGACGGCGTTGCGCGCGGCGGAGCTCACGTCGACCGGGTGGCTGGCGCCCGGCGAGGTCGCCGTCGTCCTGCGCTCGGCCTACGACCCCGCCGCCGCGCCCGCGCTGGAGCGGCACGGGGACCTCGGCCGTGACCTGGCGACGGCCGGCCCGGTCGCGGTCACGGAGACCTGGGACCGGCTGCGGTCGGACTCCGCGCACCATGCGGTGCTGTGGATCACCGAATGGCCTCGCTCGCAGGTGTATCCCGGCTTCCTCGCGCCGCTCGTGCTGTCCAACGGCATCCTGCGCACCCTCGCCCTGCACTACACCCCGGTCCGCGCCGACCAGGCCGCGCGGGACCTGCGGAAGAAGAAGACCGAACTCATCTCCGATGCCGCCCAGCGGCGCAAGATCGGGCAGATCGAAGACGCGGCCAGCAGCGCCGAGCTGGACGACGTGCTCCAGCAGGAGGCGGACCTGACGGCCGGGCACGGCGTCCTGCGCGTCTCCGGCCTCGTCTCGGTCTCTGCGCCGACCGTGGACGAGCTCGACGCGGCGGTGGCCGCGGTCGAGCAGGCGGCGATCCAAGCGTCCTGCGAGACCAGGCGGCTCGTCGGTCAGCAGGCGCAGGCATTCACCGCTGCCGCGCTGCCGTTGTGCCGGCCGGTCTGACCCGGCGCACCTGCTCACCAACCGTCACACCTTCCTGTGAGGAGCCCCGATCATGCCGACCTTCGATGCCCCGCTCGCGGACGCCGCCGAGGCGTCCGCCGCGCTGCGGGCCCTGGCCCACGCGACCCGAACGTTCGAGAGCCCCGCCGACACCTACCCGATGATCGGAGAGCTGCTCGCCGGCGTCAGGTCGCTACGGCAAGTGCTCGACCAGCTCGCCGCCGCCCACATCAACGCCCGCGCCAGGGCGCACGACGACGCCGGAAACCAGGCCGCCGGCGCAACCTCGGCCCTCGCGGCCGCCGACGAACTGCACCAGGCCGGCACCCTGCTGGACACCATGGAATGGCGCATGGACGCCGCCTCCCAGCACTCCGGCCGCATCACCTGGCACCCCGCACCTGCCGTCGAGAACGGCCCGGCAAGGCGGTGGGTCAGCGTCGTGTTCCTGGAAGGCTCCGAGGCCGACGAGGTGCTGGACCTGATCGACCGCGACGGGACGGGCGCCGCGATCGCGCACCTGGCCGGACACGACTACGGAGCGGAGACCACCCAGGCCGCGCTCGAGAACGGATACGTCTACAACGAACCCCCAACAGGTGCGCTCGACAAGCTGGCGACCAGAGACGTCTACACGCTCACCTACAACCCCTTCCTCGGGCACGTCTCGCTGCTGCGCAAGCACGACACCGTGCCCGACCCGGCACTCCTCGGCATCGACACCCCGGCCTCCTCACCCGCGTCGGAGCCGGGGCGGGGAGCGGAACGCGCCGCGCACAAGACCACGCGTGCAGTCGGCCCCGCGGTCAGCCGGGCGCGAGACGGGGCCGACTGGTTCACCCGCCGCCCCGGTGCCGCCTCCGCACACGGCCGGGGGCTCGCGCTGTGACCGGGCAGGACGACAGCCGCCTGCACACCGCCGTGCTCGTCGGGCCCGAAGGCGAGCGGCGCCGGGCACGCAAGGCCCGCCGGCAAGCGGCGACGAAGGTCGAGACCGATACCCGCCAGCATCGCAAGGCACAAGCTCGGGCAAAGTGGGAGGCGGAGCAGGCCGAACGCCGCAACACGAGCTACCTGCCCACCTCCGGCGAGGCGGGGCCTGCGGCATTGCGGACGCCGGGCCGGTTCCGGCTGCCCAAGCACCAAGACACCTCCGCGACGCTCGCCGGCCAGTACCCCTTCCTGGCCGAAGCCGGCCTCGGCAGCCAGGGCGTCTTCGTCGGCCAGGACCTCTACAGCGGCGGATCCTTCGTGTTCGACCCCTGGGTGCTGTATCAGCGATGCCTCATCACGGCACCGAACGTGGTGCTCGCCGGGATCGTCGGCTCCGGCAAGTCGTCCCTGGCGAAGTCGCTGTACACGCGCAGCCTGCCGTTCGGACGCAGGGTCTACGTCCCCGGCGACCCCAAGGGCGAGCACACGGCTGTCGCGGAAGCGGTCGGCGGGCGGGCGATCATCCTCGGCCACGGCCTCCGCAATCGCCTGAACCCGCTGGATGAGGGCCACCGGCCATCTGCCGTGTCGGATACGGAGTGGGCGATGCAGGTCGCCTTCCGCCGCCGCGACCTCATCGGCGCCCTCGCAGAGACCGTGCTCGACCGGGCGCTGTCGCCGTTGGAGCACACCGCCATCGACCTCGCCCTCCGAGACGCCGTCCGCAGCGCCGAGGTGCCGATCCTGCCGATGGTCGTCGACCGCATCCTCAGCCCCAACACGGCGGACGACGAGGACAGTCGGCTCGCCGAAGACGGCCGTCTCGTCGGCCACGCGCTCCGTCGGCTCGTCGCCGGAGACCTCCAAGGCCTGTTCGATGGCCCCTCCACGGTCAGGTTCGACCCCTCACTGCCTATGGTGTCGCTGGATCTATCCCGGGTCGCGGAGAACAGCACGCTGATCTCGGTGCTGATGACCTGCTCGTCCGCATGGATGGAGTCCGCCCTGTCCGACCCGGCGGGCGGGCAGCGATGGGTGATCTACGACGAAGCATGGCGGCTCATGCAGTACCCGGCGCTGCTTCGCCGCATGGACGCCCAGTGGCGGCTCGCCCGGCACTTCGGAATCGCGAACATGCTCATCTTCCACAAGCTCTCCGACCTCGACAACGTCGGCGATGCCGGGACAGCGATGCGCGCCCTCGCCTCGTCACTGCTGGCAAATGCGGAGACGCGGATCGTCTACCGGCAGGAGCCGGACCAGCTCGGCTCCACCGCCCTCGCGCTCGGGCTGACCGGCACCGAGCAGAAGCTGCTCCCCGGCCTGGGGACCGGGCAGGGGCTGTGGCGGATCAAGGACCGCTCCTTCGTCGTGCAGCACCAGCTCCACCCCGCCGAGCTCGCCGCGTTCGACACCACCGGCCGCATGACGAGCATTCCCCGCAAGTTCAGGAATTCTGAAGCCGGATCGGTGTGAAGATGCGGGTTGAGGTGTCGTTGGGCGTGGTGTGAGGTTGCGTGTTCGTGGAAGATGCGCCCTCACTCTGCTCGTCGGCGTCGGGGGTGCGGCGTTCCACGAGGGTGGTGTCGCGCCAGCGGCCGGCGTGGGGTCCATACGTCATGCGGGCGATGCGCTCTCGTCGACCGACGACACGGAACCCGGCGCGTTCGTGGAGGCGCAGGCTCGCGGTGTTCTCGGGGAAGATCGACGACTGGATGGTCCAGATGCCGGCCTGATCCGCGAGATCGAGAAACGTGCTCAGGAGCTGGGTGCCGACGCGGTGCCCTGCGGCTTCGGGGTGGATGTAGATGAAGTGTTCGACGACGCCCGCGTACACCGTCCGCGCCGACACAGGAGATGCGGCAGCCCAGCCGAGGGTGCGGTCGGCGGAATCGACGGCGATGACACTGAGATGCGGGTGCTTGCCTGCGGCGAAGGCCACCCAGTCTGCGGGTGGGGCTGTTTCGAAGGTCGCGTGCCCGGTGGCGATCCCCGCCTGGTAGATCGTCGCGACGTCGGGCCAGTCGGGCTCGATCATCGGCCGGAACCGGAGCGGCTGCATCAGGCGGTGAATGCCCGTGCGGCGTTGGCGAGGGCGCCGATCGTGGGCTGGTAGTACGCCCACTTGCCGCGCTGCTCACGGGTGACGAGCCCGGCTTCGACGAGCAGCTTCATATGGTGCGACACCGTCGGTTGGGAGAGGCCGACAGGGGCGGTGAGGTCGCACACGCACATCTCCCCGCTCGCACTCGCGGTGATCAGCGAGAACAGCTTGACCCGGTTCGGGTCCCCGAGCGCTTTGAACACCTTCGCGAGCTCCAGCGCAGTCGCGTCGTCGACCATGGCGTCGACCGGAGGCGGGCAGCACGAGGCCTGCGCGGATGTCGTGTCGAGCGTCACGGGGAGAGCGGTCATGCTCCTATTCTCCATCACGTATTGACAGTTGTCGATGGGTTGGGCAGGCTTGATCCATCGAAGATTGTCAATGTGTGGAGGTTGGTATGGAACTCGTCGTCGTGATCGGGGCCGGTCCCCAGGGGCTGGCCGCTGCGGCTCATCTGCGTGAGCGCGGGCTCGAACCGCTCGTCCTGGAAGCCGGCGATGGTCCCGGGGCGGCGGTGGCTGAGTGGGGGCATGTGCGTTTGTTCTCGCCGTGGTCGGAGCTCACCGACGCCGCATCTCGTCGCCTGCTGGAGCCGTCCGGGTGGGTGGCGCCGGAGAAGGGGTATCCGACCGGGGCGCAGTGGATCGATGGCTATCTCGCCCCTCTCGCGGCAGTGCTCGGCGACCGGGTGCGGTATGGGGTGCGGGTCGTGGGCGTGGGCCGGAAGGGGCGAGATCTCTCGGTCGATGCCGGACGTGCCGAGCAGCCGTTCGTCGTGCACGTCCGCCGCACGGACGGCACGGAGGAGCGGATCGAGGCGGGCGCAGTGATCGACGCGTCGGGCACCTGGCGCACCCCGAGCCCTGCCGGAGCTGACGGCCTTCCCGCGCTGGGCGAGCGGGCCGCAGCCGATGCGGGACTCCTGGATCACCGGATGCCCGCGATCGAGGACGCCACGGGTCTGGCCGGCCGGCATGTCGTCGTGGTCGGCAACGGGCACTCTGCTGCGACCACGATCGGGATCTTGTCGCGGGTCGCGAAACGGGAGCCGGGGACGCGGATCACGTGGGTGCTGCGCCGCGGCACGGTCGGGAACACCTTCGGGGGCGGGACCGCGGACGAGCTGCCGGAGCGCGGCGCGCTGGGTCAGCGGGCGAAGCAGGCCGTCGAGGACGGATTCGTGGACCTCGTCACCGGGTTCCGCACCGACCAGGTCGTCGTCGAGAACGGGCAGGCGGTGCTCGTCGCCGAAGACGGGCGCAGGCTGGACCCGGCGGCGAAGGTGTTCGTTTCGACCGGGTTCCGGCCCGACCTGTCATTCCTGTCCGAGATCCGTCTCGATCTCGACCTACGGCTGCAGGCGCCGGCGAGAGTCGCCGTCGAAGTGGACCCGAACCTGCACTCCTGCGGCTCGGTCCGGGCGACCGGGGCCGCGGACCTGGAGCACCCCGAGCCGGGGTTCTACATCGTCGGGGCGAAGTCCTACGGGCGCGCGCCGACGTTCCTCGCTCTGACCGGGTTCGAACAGGTCCGCAGCGTCGTCGCCGCGATCGCCGGCGACCGCGAGGGCGCCGAGCGGGTCGACCTGGTCCTCCCGGACACCGGCGTGTGCGGTGGGACGGGACTGTTCGACGCCCCGGACGAGGCCGCCAGCACGGGGTCGTGCTGTGCGCCTGCACCGCAGCTCTTCCAGCTCGGTACCAGGACGGCGGGGTGAGTCGCGGGCGCTGCTGCTCGTCGGCGGGGACCAGCCCGGCCTAGCTGCCGCCTGTGCCGGCCAGGGATCGCGGGTGGGAGCCGGTCGTGCTGGAGGCTGGCCAGGAACCGGTCGGGTCGTGGCCGGCTCGGTGTCGAAATCCGCACGAACCATCGTGTCACCGACATCAGCGCGGAGCGCACAACGGACTCGTTGCGGGGTTCGAAGACGGCGGCTGGGTGGCCAGGGAGGCAGTGATCGCGGCAATGGGTTCGTTCCGGAATCCGTGTCTGCCGCAGACCCTGGGGCGGGACGGGTTCGGGGGCCGGGTGCTGCATGTTGTCGACTACCGGTCGCGGGAGGTGTTCGCCGGTCAGCGGGTGCTGGTGATCCGGGCGGGCATTTCCGCGATCCAGGACGCCTACGAGCTCACTGAGGCCGCGAACGTGTCGCTGGTGGTGCGGGATCGGATCCGGTTCGCACCCCAGGTGATCGCGGGGCGGGACCTGCACTGGTGGCTGACGCGCACGCGCGTCGTCCTGCTGCCACCGGCGGTCTTGTACCGGATCGTCACGGGCACCCGGTTTCGGGGTGAAGTTCCAGCGGTCGTTCTCCTCGAACACGCTGCTCTAGGTTGCTGCGCAGTTACCGGATGGAGGTGGCGGCGTGCGACTGCGCAGTGGTGGTGGTGGTGTACGGGATCTGGGTGGGGCGTGTACGGGCGGCGCGGAGGCCGTTGCCGATCACGATGACCTCGGCGACTTCGTGGACGAGGACGACGGTGGCAAGGCCCAGCGTGCCGGTGATCGCGAGCGGGAGCAGCACGACGATGATCGCGAGGGACAGGACGATGTTCTGGTTGATGATCGCCCGTCCGCGTTTCGCGTGCTGCAGGGCTTGTGGGATGAGGCGCAGGTCGTGGCCGGTGAACGCGATGTCGGCGGACTCGATCGCGGCATCGGAGCCGGTGGCGCCCATCGCGATCCCGACGGTCGCTCCGGCCAGGGCGGGGGCGTCGTTGATGCCGTCGCCGATCATCGCCGTCGGCCGCTCCGTCGCGAATGCTGCGACGAGGCGGGCTTTGTCCTCGGGGCGGAGCTCGGCGTGCGTGTCGGTAATGCCGGCCTCGGCGGCAAGAGCATCTGCGGTGCGGGTGTTGTCGCCGGTGAGCATCGACACGGCCACCCCCTGTCCGGTGAGCGTGTGGACGACGTCGGGGACTTCGGGACGGAGCTCGTCGCGAACCCCGATCGCGCCGATCAGCATGTCGTCGCGGGCGACGAGGACGCAGGTCTGCCCGCCGGCCTCCATCGCCGCGACATCGGCGGCGAGCGGACCGGGGGCGATCCAGCGGGGGCTGCCCACGGTGACCCGGCGGCCGTGGATGGTTCCGGAGATGCCGTGCCCGGCCTCCTCGGCCACATCGGCCGCGGCAGGGATCTCGGATGCGGCCGTGGTGATCGCGGTCGCCAGCGGGTGGGTGGAGTGCTGCTCGATCGCCGCCGCGAGACGGAGCACCTCGGCGTCGCTCGTATCCACGTCGGGGGCGGTGACGACAGCGGTGACGGTGGGCTGGTTGCGGGTGAGGGTGCCGGTCTTGTCGACGGCGAGGCGGCGGATCGTGCCGAGGCGTTCGAACGCGGCCCCGCTCTTGATGACGACACCGAACCGGCTCGCTGCGCCGATCGCGGACACCACGGTGACGGGCACCGCGATCGCCAGCGCGCACGGGCTGGCTGCGACCAGGACGACCAGGGCGCGGGTGATCCACGTCTCCGGGTCGCCCAGGAGAGATCCGAGGACGCCGACGAGGACGGCGAGGATGATGACGCCCGGGACGAGAGGTTTCGCGATGCGGTCGGCCAGGCGCGCCCGTTCGCCCTTCTCCGCCTGGGCCTGTTCGACGAGTTCGACGATCGTGGTCAGCGAGTTGTCTGCCCCGCCTGCCGTCGTGCGCACCTCGAGCGCGCCGGCGGTGTTGATCGCCCCGGCAGACACCGCATCGCCGGGAGCGACTTCGACGGGAATCGACTCGCCGGTGATCGCCGAGGTGTCCAGACTCGACCGGCCCGACAGGACGATCCCGTCGGTCGCGACCCGCTCACCGGGCTTGACGACGAGGACCATCCCGACAGTGAGCTCGGCGGCGGGAATCTCCACCGTCGCATCGTCCCGGCGGATGGTCGCCGTGTCTGGCACGAGCTTCAACAGGGCGCGCAGGCCGCTGCGGGCATGATCCATCGCCTTGTCTTCCAAGGCTTCGGCGATCGAGTACAGGAAGGCGAGAGCGGCGGCTTCCTCGACGTAGCCGAGGACCACCGCACCGATCGCGCTGATCGTCATCAGCAGCGCGATCCCGATCTTCCGGCGTGTCACCAGAGCGCGGAGCGCGCCGGGCGCGAAGGTGTACGCGCCCAACAGCAGACCCGCCCAGAACACCCCCAGCGCCACCGTGTCCTGCCCAGACCATTCCAGGATCAGGCCGGTGAGGAACGCGAGACCGGAGAGGATCGGGATCAGGATTCCCGGATCCCGCCACCATGACCGCGACGGCTCATCCCTCTCATCCCCGACAGAGGCAGCAGGGGCGACGTCGGGGGCGCAGCAGTCGTCGCTCACGAGGCATCCTCGTCGGCGTCGGCGGCCGTGCCGCAGCAGCCGGGCACCGAACACTCCGGGTCGATGCACGGCACCTGCTCGTCCACCGCGAGCGTCACATCCACCAGAGCCGTCAACGCCGCCGCGAGATGCGGGTCGGCGATCTCGTACCGCGTCTGCCGCCCCTCGGGCTCGGCGACCACGATCCCGCACCCGCGCAGACACGCCAGATGGTTCGACACGTTCGTGCGGGACAGCTCCAGCTCCCGGGCAAGCTTCGCCGGATACCCCGGCGCGACGAGCAGCGACAGCAGGATACGAGACCGGGTGGGATCGGCCATCGCCCGCCCGAGACGGTTCATCACATCCACACGAGAAGCAAGAGTCAGCATGCACTGACCATACATCAAATGCTGACCAGTCAGCAATCGATGACCTATAGTGGGGAGTGTGAACTCGGGCGAAAGGAACGCTGTGCGGATAGAAGTTTTGAGCATCGAGGACTGCCCGAACTCCCGGCTGGCCCTCGCAGAGGCAGAAGCCGCCCTGGCATCGCTCGGACTTTCGGCGATCCCGGTCATCGAGCGCCGCGTGACATCACCCGCGGACGCTGCGGCGATCGCGTTCGCCGGGTCGCCGACCGTGCTCATCGACGGCGCGGATGTGATCCCCGGGACCGTGCCGACCGGGAATCTCGCCTGCCGTATCTATCGCACCGAGACCGGCACGGCCGGATACCCGAGCCGGATGCAGATCGTCCACGCGATCGGTGCCCGCACGGACGCGCAGACATAGCCCTCGGTCTTCCCCGCCAACGGCCCGAGTCCGAAGCCTGCGGTCATGCCCGCGCCCGCCGGATTACGGTGCCGCTGGGGTGAGCAGGCTGTCGATCAGGGTCTGGACGCGTGTCTTGATGTCGTCGCGGATCGGACGCACGGCGTCGATGCCTTGCCCGGCGGGGTCGTCGAGCTTCCAGTCCTCGTAGCGTTTGCCGGGGAAGAACGGGCACGCGTCGCCGCAGCCCATGGTGATCACGACGTCGGAGTCCTGCACGGCCTCGGTGGTGAGGATCTTGGGCTGCTCGGCGGTGATGTCGATGCCCTCCTCAGCCATGGCCTCGACAGCGACCGGGTTGATCTGGTCGGCGGGCATCGACCCGGCCGAGCGCACCTCGACCCGGCCTGCGGCGAGGTGGCGGAGGTAGCCCGCGGCCATCTGGGAGCGGCCGGCGTTGTGGACGCAGACGAACAGCACGGAGGGCTTCTGATCGGTCATGTTCGGTTCGCTTCTTTCGTTCAGTGAGTGAGGGTGGTGAGGAGTGCGCGGACACGGGTTTCGATGTCGTCGCGGATCGCCGCGACCCCTTCCGGGGAGGCGAGGGCCGGGTCGCCCACGGCCCAGTCCTCGTAGCGGACGCCCGGGATGATCGGGCACACGTCGCCGCACCCCATCGTGATCACGACGTCGGCGGCGCGGACGGCGTCGTCGGTGAGCGGCTTCGGGAACGCCGTCTCCGCGTCGTGCTCGCCCTCGATCTCGGTCAGTAGAGACCGCACGTGTGGGTGCACGTCGGCCGCGGGGGTCGACCCGGCTGAGCGTGCGATGACGGTGCCGCCGGCGAGCTGGTTGACGAGGGCGGCGGCGAGCTGGGAGCGGCCGGCGTTCTGCACGCATACGAACAGCACCTGCGGCACCCCGGCTTCCCAGTTCCGGGTGAGATCGGCCAGGCGTTGCCGGGCGAACCGCTCGGTGAGCGGGATCAGGTGCCGGGTCAGCTTCGCCGAGCGGACCAGACCCGCGTAGGACTCCCGCACGATCGCGATCACGAGGTCCCGGTTCAGGCCGGTGAGCTCGTCGGCGAGTTCCTCGGCGAGACGGGTGACGCGTGTGTCCATGTCACGCAGCGCCTCAGCACGGTCCTCGGTCTGCTCCGGCTCGTCGGCAACCGCGGCCGGCGCGAACGCGTCCAGGAGGGCGGCGACGGCGCGCTGCCGGGCCGGGGCGATCCGGTACCAGACCCATGTGCCGCGCCGTTCCGACAGCAGCATCCCCGTCTCCTTGAGCACCTTGAGGTGGTGGGAAACGGTCGGCTGGGACACCTCGGCAAGCTCAGCGAGGTCGCACACGCACGACTCGCCCCGCGGGTCGGTGGCGATCACGGACAACATCCGCAACCTGAGCGGGTCGGCGAGCGACTTGAGTGCGCCGGCCACGGTCGCGGCGGCATCCTGTCCGATCGCGTGCGTCGAGGACGGTGCGCACGCCTCGACGTCGGGGATGACGGTCGTATCGGTCATGACGTCCTCGATTCGGTGACGGCTTCCGTCGCGTAGGGGTCGGTGTGGAACCAGGCGCGCGCGGCCCAGAGGGAGACGTAGACGAGGCCGACGAGCACGGGCACCTCGATCAGCGGGCCGACGACACCTGCGAGCGCCTGACCGGAGGCGGCACCGAAGGTACCGATCGCGACCGCGATCGCGAGCTCGAAGTTATTGCCCGCCGCCGTGAACGCCAGCGTCGTCGACCGCGCATACCCAAGGCCCAGGGTCTTGCCGAGCAGGAGGCCGGCGAACCACATGAGGCCGAAGTACACCAGCAGCGGCAGCGCGATCCGGGCCACGTCGAGCGGGTTCTGGGTGACCGCCTCACCCTGCAGCGCGAACAGCAGCACAATCGTGAACAGCAACCCGTACAACGCCCACGGCCCCACCCGGGGCAGGAACGTCTCCTCGTACCATTCCCGGCCTCGGCGCTTCTCACCGATCCAGCGGGACGCGAACCCGGCGATGAGCGGGACGCCGAGGAACACGAGCACGTTCAGCGCGATCTGCCACACCGAGATCTCCAGCCCCTGCGTATCCAAGCCGAGCCAGCCGGGCAGCACGGTGAGGTAGAACCATCCCAACACCGAGAACATCACGACCTGGAACACGGAGTTGACCGCGACGAGCACCGCGGTCGCCTCGCGGTCGCCGCAGGCGAGGTCGTTCCAGATCACGACCATCGCGATGCACCGGGCCAAGCCCACGACGATGAGCCCGGTGCGGTACTCGGGCAGGTCGGGCAGGAACACCCAGGCGAGAGCGAACATGACCGCGGGGCCCGCGATCCAATTCAGCAGCAACGAGGAGACGAGCAGGCGCTTGTCGCCGGTGACAGCCGCGACCTTGTCGTAGCGGACCTTCGCGAGCACCGGATACATCATCACCAAAAGGCCCAGTCCGATGGGCACGGAGATCCCGCCGACCTCCATCGCGGACAGCGCGTCGGAGAGCGCGGGAACGAAACGACCCAGCAGCAGGCCCGCGACCATCGCCAGCCCGATCCACGCCGGCAGCCACTTGTCCAGCGTGGACAGCCGCTTCGGGGCCGCCATGACAGGGGCAGTGTTCGTCTGGGTCATGCGAGCAACTCCTCGATCTTCGCAGCGTAGACGGGCTTCGGGTGCGCGCCGATCAGCACGTCCACCCGTTCCCCGGCCCGATAGAACCCGAGCGTCGGGATCGAGGTGACCCCGGCCGCGGTCACGGCCTCCGGATTCGCATCGGCGTCGACCTTCACGATCTTCACCCGGCCCGCGTACTCGGCGGCGAGTTGGTCGAGGATCGGGGCGATCGCCTTGCACGGCCCGCACCAGGCCGCCCAGATATCCACCACGACCGGCAGCTCGGACTCGATCACCTCGCTCTGGAACGTCGCGTCAGTGACATGGGTGACGGGGTTCATGCGGAGACCTCCAGAACGAGAGCCCGCTGGGCGGCGGGGGCGAGATGAGAGAGATAGTGCTGGGCGTCCTGCGCTGCGGCGCACCCGGTGCCCGCGGCCGTGATCGCCTGCCGGTACGTGTGATCGACCAGATCACCGGCCGCGAACACGCCCGGCAGGTTCGTGGCCGTCGACGGGTGCGCGACCCGCACATACCCGTCCGGATCGGTGTCAATCTGCCCGGTGATGAGCTCGGAGCGCGGGTCATGCCCGATCGCGACGAACACCCCGGTCACATCCAGCACCCGTTCGGCACCGGTGACCGTGTCCCGCAGCCGCAGCCCCGTCACACGGTCGTCACCGAGGACCTGGGCCACCTCGCTATTCCAGGCGATCTCGATCTTCGGATCGGCCAGCACCCGCTCGGCCATGATCTTCGACGCCCGGAACTCATCGCGACGGTGCACGAGCGTGACCTTCGACGCGAACCGCGTCAGGAACAGAGCCTCCTCCATCGCGGAATCCCCACCGCCGACCACAGCGATCTCCTGGTCGCGGAAAAAGAACCCGTCACACGTCGCGCACCACGAGAGGCCGTGCCCCGACAAGCGCTCCTCCTCGGGGAGGCCGAGCTTGCGGTACGCGGACCCCATCGTCAGGACCACCGCTTTCGCCCGGTAGGTCTCACCGCTGCCGGTCGTGATCGTCTTCACCGGGCCTGCCAGGTCCAGACCGGTCGCGTCATCCATCAGGATGCGCGCACCGAACCGCTCCGCCTGCGCCCGCATCGACGCCATCAACTCCGGACCCTGCACACCATCGATGAAGCCAGGGAAGTTCTCCACCTCCGTCGTCGTCATCAACGCCCCACCGGCCGTCACCGATCCCGCCACCACGACCGGGGCCAGCCCCGCCCGCGCCGCGTAGATCGCCGCCGTGTACCCCGCAGGGCCAGACCCGACGATCACCAACTCCACCTCTTGAATCGACATACTTCTATATTGACACCCATCGAAACAGGTACGCAAGCCCTGAGCAGGTATCGGAGCGAGTGTTCATCCGCTGTTCAATCACGGAGTGCGCCCGGGGTGGGCGCTCAGGGGTGACTCGGCGCGGTCGGGATCGGCGGTTCGAACGGACTGGGTGGTTCGAGGATCGTGGCGGAGTAGCGCAGCGCGGTCTCGATGCCGATGCCGAAGAGGTCGCAGATGCGCCTGACGTCGCCGCCGGTCTGTTCGACTTCGTAGAGAATCCGGTCGGTGCGGAGTGCTTGCGCGGTCACGCCGGCTTTCTTCCAGGGGAAGTTCCGGCTGGGCGGTGAGAGACGGGGCGCGGTCTGGATGGTGACGAGCAGGTAGGGGTTCTTCGTCTCCGGCCAGCGTTTGGCTCGGTGGTCGAGCCAGGCAGCGAGGCGGACGAGCACGGGTTTCGCGAGCGGGATGAAGCGGCCATCAGGCATCCGTAGCCGCCCGTCGATGATATCGGTGAGCTTGATGTGCTGCACTTGCGAAGTCATCAGGGCGTGGAAGGCGACGAGTGAGACGGCCAGCGCGACCGCCGGATCAGGGTTGACCAGGGCGTCGCGGATCGCGGTGGGCTCCATCGGCAGCGGCATGTTGCGCTTGGGGCCGCGCAGCGGGATCGCTTTCGTCGGGTCGAGGAAGATCTGCTTGCGGCCGCGCAGAATCGTGAACAGGCTGCGGAAGCCGAGCATCATGGTGTGACGGGGCGAGGGATCGTCGGGAAGCGCGGCGAGGATGTCCTCGGTGTCGATGCCGACGAGGCTGGTGCGTCCGCCTTCGACCCAGCGGGTGATCGCGGGGAGGATGCCATACATCTGGCCCTTGACGGTCATCGTGTCGCGGGGCTGGCGGCGCGGCGGGGTCTTGGAGCCGTCGACCATGATGTCGCGCCAGAGCTCGAGCTGGGAACGCATCGGCTCGGGAAGGGCGTGGGTCTTGCGTTCGAAGAGCTTGGTGAACGAGGGCACGCGGTCATCGATGAGGAGACCTGCGTCTTCGAGGACTTCGATGGTGGAGCGGATGTTGCCATCGTCGTCGTATGAGCGCATCGCGAGGATATCCGAGGCGCGGAAGCGCAGATTCGCGCCGGGGAACACGAGCTGCAGGACTTTCAGGGTGCGCCGGACCTGGTTGGTCTGTCGCTTGCTCCAGGCGTATTCGCCGGCTCGGGCGTAGAGGAAGTGATCGGTGCGGGAGGTGATATCGCGCAGCCGGATCTCGTTGGAGCGCTGCCGGAGCAGTTCGGGGTCAGGGTCGATGTGGAACAGCACCGGCTGGTAGCTGGTGGGAATCGGCGGCGGGGTGTTGATGACCCGGATCGCTTCGCTGATGCTCATCGCCATCGGCAGGTGGAGTTCGGCGGGCCGGCGCGAGTCGTTCATCGAGGCGAGGAAGAGCTGCTGGCCGTACTTGTCGGCCGCGTCGAGGTCGAGGGGCTCACCGGGCGACTGGTGGTAACGGGCGGTTTCGAGGCAAAGGCGGCAGTAGCCCTGCTCGCCGATGGTGACCTCGCGATGGCAGGAGACGCATTCGCCCTGCGGGTAGTGGGTGAACCACCAGCGGCATTTCCAGCAGCGCCAGTTGCGCCCACGGTAGACGCCCCAGGCCAGGCAGTCACGGCAGGAGCCGGTGAAGCCTGGGCTGCCGGGGTGGCAGTGGGCGCAGAGCCCTTGACTGTAATACTCGGTCGACCCGCACGTGCTACAGGTCGGCGGGGTGAACGGGCCGCCAGGGATGCAGTCGTAGCAGAAGTCGATGCGGGGTGTGAGCCACGCGGCTGGCTTCACTCCGCACCCCGTGCAGGGCAGCGGCGGACTCAGAGGTCCGTTCGGGCCGCGCGCTGGGCTCATAACGGCGGAGCCGGCCGATCATTCTTCGGTCCGAACCGGGGCGTGACGATGTTCGGGCCCCCGTTCGCTTCCTGCTGCTTGGCGCCCGGTTTACGAGCGGTGACCTTCTCTGGTTCGGGCACGAGCAAGTCGGTCGGTGAGCAGTCGAGGACGTGGCAGATGACGTCGAGGTCGTCCAGGCGGATCGTGGTCGGGTTGCCCGTCCATAGCCCGGACATCTTGCCGACGCTGATCTCCAGCCCCGCATCGGCGAGCATCCGTCGCAGCTCTGCCGACTTCCAGATGCCGCGTTCGGCGGCTTGGACGCGCAGGTTCCATTTCATCGTGTCACTACATCCCTTCGAATCGGGTCTCCAGGCGCTGGTTCGCCTGCCTCCACGAGTCCTCGATGTGCTGGTCCGAGACGTGGATGTACTGCGTCGTGGTCGACAGCCACTGGTGGCCGAGCAGTTCTTGCAGGGCCTTCAAGTCCATGCCGGCCAGATACAGCGATGACGCACAGTAGTGCCGGAGCACATGGGGCGTCATTCGCCCGTCGGCCCAGGCAGGTAGGAACCGCTCAGTGGCCAGGGCGAGGCCGCGTCGGAGCACATCGTCGCTGGCTCGCCACGAGCGGCCGAGCTCGTGATCGAACCGTTCGGACGGGATCATCGGGGCGTCCGGGTTGTCCCAATCGGGGCCGAAGCGGTGTCGCACATCGCCGAGCCACCAGTCGATGAGCTTGTCCGCGCCATTGATCGCAGGCACCAGCCGTTGCTTCGACCCGCGGCCGCGCGAGCCCTTCCCGAACCGGACATGCAACTTGCCAAGCGCGCCGAGATCGGGTCGCCAATCACGAAGGTCGAGCTTCGTGCTCTCAGTGATACGCACCCCGACCCGTCGCCAGAGTGATGCGGCGAAGTAGTTCCTGGCAGCGGGCAGGTAACGCCGTTCGTTTTGAAGGGAGGCTGCCCAGCCGCCGAAAAGCCGATCGATCTCCGCATCCGATGGCGGCACCCTGACCTTGCCCAGCGATGCGCCGGACTGTCGGTTGTACTCGTCGACGGGCTGCTCGATCACCCACTCGGTCAGCGCGTTGATATCGCCCTGGTAGCGGGCAATGGCGAAGTCGTAGAACTGCGCGATCACCCCAACCTTGCTCGCACGGGTCGTGACCGCGAGACCTGCCCGGCGCAGCCCGGCAAGGAAAGCGTCCGCGTCGGAAGGCCTCGCCTGCCAGAGTGGGGCATCGAGGTGGTGCCGGAACTCAAAGACGACTGCTCTGGACTGCGCAATGTAGCTGTCACTGAGTCCCGCTGCGGCCATCGCGAGGGCGTACTGGTCGATGATCTCCTGCTCGAAGTCCGCAGCATCTTCCTCAGACCGCCACCCCCTGGCAGTCCCGATGCTCCGCACCGCGGCGAGCTTCATCGCCTCGCAGCTTCAGGAATCGTGACCATGCATCAAGAATACCGCGAAAGCTTCAGGAATCATGATGATTTGTCAGGATTCCTGACCACCGAGGGGTCCAGCTCGGGGGCTGGGGAGACGCACCTAAGCGGCATGAAGATCAATCAGGAACATGCGGGTCTAGAGACAGATTCCCGCGAGTCCAGGAATCTCGACGTGCGTTCAGGAATCCCGAACGATCGGCAGGATTCCTGATGCCCCGGCCCCGCTACAAGCGGTCCCGGGGCGAACCCGCATCCCGAAACGGGAGTGCCGAGGCGGTGCCGGTCGTGCTCCCGCTCGTCGCCATCACCATCGCCGAGGACGGCCGCATGACCGTCACTGTCGACGGGGCGCCGTTCGAGCCGGAGCCGTTCGCGCCGCCGTGGCGGCGGGAGGACTTCGCCCGCGTCCTCGACCAGCTCACCGAGCTGCGCCGCTCCCCGGTGCGGGTCGAGGTGCGCGAAGCGGACGGAACCGTGTTCACCGACATCATCACCCCGAGTAGACGCCGCGCCACCGAACCCGATCCAGAGCCGGCATCGGAAGAACCGGCCCGCCGACCGGCGACGGATCTCGTCGCGCTGCACGGGGAGGGGTTCGTGCCGGGTGAGGACGTCGCGATCGCCGTCGTCATCGCCCACGGCGATGCTGCCCTGGACGGCACCATGCGTGGCCTCGTCGAAGCCCGGCAGCTCGCCGGGAGCCCGACCCGCGAGGTCATCCTGCTCGGCCGGGTCTCCGGCACCCTCACGATCGGGCACCCCGAATGAGCACGCCCCGGCCCGCGGGGTCGCTCGGGGACGAGCTGAGCAACCTCGGCATCGGCATCCTCATCGGTGCCGCGGTCCTCGCCGCCATCCTCCGCGGCGCCGGGTCTGTCGCCGCCTGGATCACCGGGACCGGCCAGCCCACCGGCGGGATCGAAGCGGGCCTGGGTGTGCTGTTGCACCCCGGCGACCCCGCTGCCGCGCTCGACGCTCCTGGCCTCAACGTCGTCGCGTACTGGATCACCGCCGGTCTGCTGGTCCTCGGTGCCGGGACGGCCGCCTGGTGGGCGTGGCGGTTCTTCCGCGAGCACGGCCGCCGCGTGAAGACGGACCCGTACCGCATCGCCGGGATCGCCACCCGCAGCGAAGTCGCCAAGGCCGCCTCAGAGGCGGCGCTGCTGCGCCGGGCCGGACACCTGCGGCCCTCGCTCCACCAGCCGCGGCCGGAGGACGTCGGCTACCGGATCGGCACCTCACGCGGCACGAAGGTGTGGGCGTCCGTCGAAGACTCCATCCTCCTGATCGGCCCGCCCCGCTCCGGCAAGGGTGCCCATATTGTCATCAACGCCATCTTGGACGCCCCTGGCGCAGTCGTCACGACGAGCACCCGCCCGGACAACCTCACCGCGACCCTCCGCGCCCGGCAGAAGATCGGCCCGGTCGCGGTGTTCGACCCGCAGCACCTCGCCGAAGGCCTACCGGCCGGGCTCAGGTGGTCACCCATCCGCGGGTGTGAGGACCCGCTGACGGCGATGATCCGCGCGACCGGCCTTGCCGCCGGTACCGGTCTCTCGGCCGGCGGGGTCGAGGGAGGCGGGTTCTGGGAGGGCAAGACGAGGACCGCGCTCCAAGCGTTGCTCCATGCTGCCGCCCTCGATCACCGGCCACCCTCGGAGCTGTTCCGCTGGACCCTCGACCCCTCCGCCGCTGCGGACGCGGTGGCGATCCTCACCGCGAACCCGCGAGCGGCGACGGGGTGGGCGGACTCGTTGCAGGCGATGATCGATTCCGACCCCCGCACGCGCGACTCCATCTGGCAAGGCGTCTCGCTTGCCCTCGCCGCGCTGGCAGACCCGCGCGTGCTCGACGCCGTATCGCCACAGGAGGGCGAGGACTTCGACCCCGAAGCGTTCCTCCGCGACCGAGGAACCCTCTACCTGCTGGCCACCGGAGCCGGCGCCAACAACAGCGCTGCATTGGTGGCGGCGTTCGTGGAAGACGTCGTGGAAGCTGCCCGCCGTCTGGCAGCGACCAGCCCAGGCGCCCGCCTCGACCCGCCACTGCTGCTCGCGCTCGATGAGGTCGGTAACCTCGCCCCGTTGCCCTCGCTGCCGACGCTCATGGCCGAGGGCGGAGGAACCGGGATCACAACGATGCCCGTCCTCCAAAGCCTCGCGCAGGCGCGGGAGAAGTGGTCGGAGAACGCGGCCGGCGCGATCTGGGACGCCTCGATCGTCAAGATCGTCCTCGGCGGAGCGTCGAACTCCAAGGACCTGCACGACCTGACCACGCTCATCGGTGAACGCGACGAAGTGACCGACTCCACCACGGTCGGAGACCACGGCTCCCGCTCCGCGCAGAGGTCGATCCGCCGCGTGCCGATCATGCCGCCCGACACGATCCGCACCCTCCCGTTCGGGACTGCACTGGTGCTGCTGCGCTCCGCGCCGCCCATCGTCACCCGGATGCGGACCTGGACCAACCGGCCCGACGCGAAAGAGCTGCGCGCTGACCGGGCCGACATCGAGGCGACGTTGCAGCACCGCTCGGAGGGGCCGCCGGGCGCACCTGCCTGACAGAGCGGCCCCACCGTGGGGTCGCCACCGGTGTCAGAAAGAGGGGCAGTCCAATGGCTCTCCACACGCAGGAATCCGTCTCGGGGTTCATCGCCTCCGACCCGCAGCTCACCTACACGGAGCGGGGCGATGCCCGGTTCTACGCCAAGATCGGGCAGGAGCACTATCGCAAGGAGCCGGACGGGTCGTTCACGCAGACCGAGACGACCTTCCATGACCTCGTGGCGTTCAAGAAGACCGCCGAGCGCGCTCACGACCGGCTCGCCAAGGGAGACAAGTTCGTCGCCGAGGGCTACACCCGCGAGTACGACCGCGCCACGCTGGAAGGCGAGGTGGTCAAGGCCGAGGAGTTCGTGGCGAAGAAGCTCGGCCACGACCTCGCCCGCACGAGCTACGAGGTCGACCGCACCCGCCGCCAGCCCGCGACGACGCAGGAGCCTGTGGGACAGGCGGCCAGTGCGGCTCGTCGCGAGAGCTCGGGCGCCGCCCCGGCGCTCAGGCTCTGAACGGCGGTGACCGTGATGAACGAGAACGACGCCGCCCCCGAGACCGACGAGCCGGACCTGGACGAGGAGTCCGAGGAGTTCGACGGGCCGCTGATCCCGGAGCCTCCGCACCCGATCAACTGGAACCTCCTGACCAGCGAGGAGGCGGAGGCCGAGTGGCTGGAGCTGAACCGCTGGGTCGACTGGCTGCGCCGCACCTACGGGCTGCCTGCTTCGGTGGTTCCGCCGTTCTGGCACCGCCACCCGGAGTTGCTGTGGGAGCTGAGCGCTCTGCACCTGCATTGGCTGTCCGCCTACGACCCGGAGCAGAACGGCTCCGCGCCGCTGGGCTGGCATCGCGACTTCGCCGACGCCCGCCAACGGCTCCGCGACTGGGTCGCCGCTTCCGGAACCCGTCTCGACCGAGACCGCCCCACCCGGCAAATCACATGGCCCGGCGAGGACTCGGCCGGCCCCGTCGAGGACACGATCATCGCTCACCGCGATCAGGACTTCGTGCAGTTCGTCCTCGACGATGTCGCCGCGCGCCGCCAGGCCGAGGACGACTTCTATGCCGGGCTCAACCCGGACACGGGAGAAGTCGCGTGAGTGATACAGGCGGCACGATCGTGGTCTCGCCTCTCATGGACAGTCGCGAGATCGCCGCCTATCTCAAGGTGTCCGAGTCGACCTTGTCGAGGTGGCGTTCCGCAGGTCAGGGGCCGCCGTTCCTGCGGCTGGGCGGGATCGCCCGGTACCGGATCGAGGCGGTCGACGCCTGGCTGGCGGGGCTGGAGCATGGCCATGCCCAGGAAGGCTGAGCCGCTCCCGCAAGCGCAGCCGAAGCCGGTGCCTCCGGTCGGCGTGAGGATCTCCACCGACCTGGAACGTCGCTCTTACGGCATCCGCGCCCGTGCTCGCTGGACGGACCCGATCAGCAAGCGCCGCGTCATCCGCTCCGAGATCGTCGCCGACGAGGCTGCAGCGCATGAGTTCTTCGACTCGCTGCGGCAGTCATCGGCCAAGGGCATGGACGTGTCCATGACGCTCACCGAGTTCGTCACCGCGATCGGCGACCGATGGGCGCGCGGCCTCGACCCCACCTCAACCGGGGAGACCTACGGGTACGGGCTCAAGCTCCGGGTGCTACCTGCCCTCGGGCACCTGCCGGTCACGCAGATCACCGCCGGGATCATCGACCGCACCATCGATGCCTGGGAGAAACGGCACGGGGCGTCAACGATCAAGAACTCCATCGCCCCGCTCGTGCGGGTCCTCGATGAAGCGGTGCGCGACGGGCTCATCCCGATCAACCCCGCGAAGAACCGTGCCAAGCGCAGCCTGAACCGCAACGCCTTCCGCCTCCAGCCTGCGGAGGATGCTTCCCCGCGCGCGCATGCGATCCCCGACATGGGAACGCTGACGATGCTCGCTGAAGCCTGCGGGAAGGTCCACCAGTCGTACTCCGACTTCGTCATGCTCGCCGCCCTCCTCGCCGCGCGTTCTTCCGAGGTCTCGGGCCTTCAGGCCGGTGACGTCCGGTTCGACAAGAACATCGTGGTGATCGCACGGCAGACCTACCCCGGCAAAGGCGGGCTCATCACGAAACAGACCAAGGGCCGGAGAGAGCGCCGCGTCCCGATCCTCGACCCGCTCCGATCGGTTCTTGAGCGGCTCAAGGAGGGGAAGGAGCCCGAGGACCGGCTGCTGGTCGGCCCGAAGGGCGGCGCTCTCACGACCGCGACCGTGCGGGACGCGACGAACTGGGACCAGATCGTCAGCGATCTCGGCCTGCCCGACCTCACCCGGCACGGTCTCAGGCACACCGGCGCGACCTGGATGGCAGACGCCGGCATCCCGCTCCACGTCCTCCAGGACATCCTCGGCCACGCCTCCGTCGAGACCACACGCGGATACCTGCACCCCGACGACCGCCACCTCGTATCCGCCGCAGAGCAGGCCAACGCCTTCCTCGCCCGATCCGCCAAGGCCAGCAGACCGAGCCGGCGCGAGGCCTCGAGGTCACTGTGACGGGGAGCCGGGAGCCACGACCGGGGGCTCTGGTCCCCTTTTGGTCCCCTTATCCACAGGCGGCGTCGTCCAGAGAGCCAGATATGCCCTCCGACGTCTGTGATCCGGCATCGATGCCTTGGCGAGGGGACCAGAGGGGGACCAACAAAAACCCGTCGCCAGACATGACGAAGCCCCGATGAAAATGGCTTCTCATCGGGGCTTTTCTGTCGGGATGACAGGATTTGAACCTGCGACCCCCTGACCCCCAGTCAGGTGCGCTACCAAGCTGCGCCACATCCCGTGGCATCGATTTTCAGTTATTTCGGGCCGACCGGAGGGGGTAAACCCCTTGACCCCCAGTCAAGTGCGCTACCAAGCTGCGCCACAGCCCGTTGTTCTGCACTCTCGCGCAGGCAACTCCCCTATCTTAGCCTGATGCCGAGGCGGTCCGCGAACCGAGCGCGTTGCGAGTGTCGGATGCCGGGCGTAGCGTCGCGTGCATGGCGACGATCACGACCGAGGTGGCGACGACCGCCCGCTGGGATGACGTGCAGCACGCGCTCACCGGGGGCGGCGACGGGGCGAGCTGCCAGTGCATCTGGCCGGTGCTGAGCAACAAGGACTGGAACGCGACGACCAAGGAGCAGCGCACCGAGATGCTGCGCTCCGAGATCGACTCCGGCCCTCCTCCGGGCATCATCGCGTACGTCGACGGGGAGGCGGCCGGGTGGATCCGCATCGGTCCGCGCACCGCGCAGGCGCGGGTCCCCCGCACGCGCATCATCGCCGCGGCATCCGCGGAGCCGTTCGATGACGCATCCGTCTGGGCCGTGACGTGCTTCGTGGTGCGCCGTGAGCATCGAGGCACCGGCCTCAACGGAGCGCTGCTGCGGGCGGCCGTCGAGTACGCGAGAGATTCCGGCGCCCGCCTCATCGAGGGCTACCCCGTCGACACGGGTGGCGACGCGAAGCGCAGCAACGACCTGTTCCACGGCACGCTCGGCACCTTCCTCGCCGCCGGGTTCGAGGAGCGCGCACCGCTCAAGCCCGGCCGCGCGCTCGTCGCCCTCGACCTCGCCTCCTGACCGCTAGCGTGGAGGCATGAGCGACCAGCATCCGATCGTCGACGACGCCGAACTCGGCCCCCTCACCCGCGCGACCAGCGAGCTCACCGACGGCTCCGTCCTCACCCACGACTGGTACGCAGGCACCGTCCCCACCGCCGACGGCGAGGTCGAGCTGATGGTCGAAGGCACTTCTCCCGACGAGGTCACCCCGCTCCTCCCCCGGCTGCGCGACGCCGTCTCGCGACTGGCGACACTGCGCCGCATCGCCACCGACGCCGTCGTCGCGAGGTTCAGCACGGGGGACCCCGAACAGCACGAGCTCGACGAGGCGGCATCCGACCTCGCTCTCGACGCGATCGAGGCCGCAGCCGACGGCACGATCGTCCTGCACCTGACCGACGGATGCGGCGAGCACTTCCCCGAGGGCTACTGGCCGGCCGTGCACGTCGACGGCGACCGCGTCGTCCAGGTCACCGTCGAATCCTGATGTCCCGTCGCACCCTCGCCTGGGCCTTCGTGCCCTACGCCGCCATGTCGGCGACGCACGTCGCGCTGCTCGCGATCGACAGCCCTCTGGCCGGCGCCACCAAGCTCGCCCTCATGCCCCTGCTCGCCGTACCGGTCCTCGTGTCGGCACGGCACCTGAAGCCGCGGCTCACGTTCGTCCTGCTGCTCGGTGCACTCCTCTTCTCGTGGCTGGGCGACGGGGCCGGAGCGTTCTTCCCACAGGGGCCGGAACTGCCCCTGATGCTCGCTTTCTTCGGCATCGCGCATCTGGCATACATCGCCCTGTTCGTCCGCCACCTCGCCCGGCAGAAGATGCCATGGTGGGCACTCGTCTACGCGGCCTGGTGGGTCGCGATGATCGCCGTGCTCGGACCGCACACCGGCGGGCTCCTCGTCGCGGTGGGCGTCTACGGGCTGGTTCTCGCGGGCACCGCGGCGTTCTCGACCCGGTGCGGTCCCGTCGTCGCGGTCGGCGGCGCCTTCTTCCTCCTGAGCGACTCGATCCTCGCGTTCCGCCTCTTCCTCCCGGACGCCCTGCCCGGCTGGAGCAGCCCGGCCGTGATGGCCACCTACACGATCGGACAGGGGCTGATCATCGCCGGTGCGCTCCTCACCCTGCGGGCGAGGTCCGTGCGATGAGCGAATCGGCCCGCATCGACAGTTGGCTATGGGCGGTGCGCGTGTACAAGACGCGGTCTGCAGCGACCACTGCATGCCGCGCCGGGCATGTACGCCTCAACGGCGACAAGGTCAAGGCGGCGCAGTCGGTGCGGATCGGCGACGAGCTCCGCATCCGCATCTCGGGGTTCGATCGGATCCTGATCGTCCGTCAGATCCTCGTGAAATGCGTCGGCGCGCCTCTCGCCGCCCTCGCCTACGAGGAACGCACACCTCCCCGCGAACCGCAGGCGGCCCTCGGTCTGCGCGATCGCGGCGCCGGGCGTCCCACCAAGCGCGAGCGCCGCGAGATCGACCGCCTCCGCGGCCGCGATGGTTCGGATTCCATATCGGATTGACGTTCCGATCTTCGAACGTATCTTCTACCCTGGAGACATGCCTCTCCACACCGATCTCGACGCCGATCTCGAGGAACGCGCCCGCGTCCTCGACGGCTGGGTCGACGTGCGGCGTCGCATCGCCGCCCTGGAATCCGAGGCCGCCGAGATACTGATCGCGCAGATCGCCATCCACGATCGCGACGTCTCCGAGCACGCGTTCCATCGAGACGCGATCTACCGCTCGATGGTCGCGGAGTTCTCCGCCGCAGGACGGATGCCGAAGGGATCGATCGAGCTCGCCTTCAGTGACGCACGCACTCTCGCCGACGCGCTCCCCTCCACGAGGATCGCATTCCAGGAGGGGCGCATCACGGCCATGCACGTGCGCGAGATCGTGCGTGCGTCGTCGGTGATCTCCGAAGCCATCAGGAACAAGCGTGCGGATGCCGCGCTGATGGGTCTCTACGAGTCGGCGGTCCTCGTCGTGGCCGAACAGGACACGGCCGCGCGGACACGTCCCCACGCCAGACAGGTCGCCGCCGCGCTCGTCGGCAACGACGTGGTGCAGCGCGAGCGTAGGGCGGTGCAGGAGCGCGGCGTCACGGTGCGTTCCCTCGACGACGGCCTGGCTCTGCTCACCGCCGTGCTCCCCGAGTGGATAGCGCACGCGATCCACGACCGGCTCGCGTCGATGGCGCGACAGATCGTCCGTGCTCGGGACGAGCAGCCTGCGGAACCCGGCGGCGGCCAGGCGTCGGCGATCTTCACCCCCGCAAGAGATACGTTCGTCCTCGATCCGGACGCCGATGCCGCCCTCGACCCGGACGCCGACGCCATCCTCGATCCGGATGCCGACGCCATCCTCGTTCCGGACGCCGACGCCATCCTCGATCCGGATGCCGCCCTCGACCCCGAGGCCCTTCTCGACGCCGACCTCCGCATCGCTCCCGACGTCCGCACGATCGATCAGATCCGCGCCGACGTCTTCTCCGACCTGCTCCTCACCGGAGCGCCGAGCGACGTCATCGGCACCGGACTCGAGAGCGTGCGGGCGCACGTGCAGGTCACGATCGCGGCGACCACGCTCGCCGGCATCGATGATCGTCCCGCTGAACTCAACGGCCACGGTCCGCTCGACCCCGACGTCGCGCGGGCACTCGCCGGACGCAGCGCAGGCTGGGCCCGGCTGTTCCTCGATCCAAGGGGTCACGTCCGCTGCACCGATTCCTACGTGCCGACGGCGGGGATGAAACGCCATCTCCGGGCACGAGATCGGCATTGCCGGTTCCCGGGATGTCGGATGCCGGTCCTTCGATGCCAGATCGACCACAATCACGATCACGCCATGGGTGGCGCGACCTCACTCGACAACCTCGCCCATCTGTGCGTCGCCCATCACACCCTGAAGCACCCCGACATCCCGGACAGGCATCGGTGGACGGCGCGCCAGCTGTCGGACGGCACAGTGACCTGGACGAGCCCGCTCGGGCGTTCGTACGCTGACCGCGCGACCAGACGGGTCATGTTCGTATGACGCACCGCAGTCGTGTCGTCGGCACCGAGGTCGTGTCGTCGGCACCGAGGTCGTGTCGTCGGCACCGAGGTCGTGTCGCCAGTGCCGCGTCTTGTCGCCAGCGCCGAAGTCAGGAGCGGCGCGCGCCGCACTCAGGCATCGAGCGCGCCCCGCACTCAGGCGTCGAGCGCGCCCCGCACTCAGGCATCGAGCGCGCGCCGCAGCCAACCGGTCGACCGCACAACGGCTCCGACTGCCTCCGAACGGGAGATCAGTCCCCGGTCGCTCGTCACCACCGTCACGGGGTGTCCGAGCGCGACGAGTCGCGCCGCCTCCGCCACGATCGCGTCGTCTCCCTCCGCCTCGGCCCTGACCACCGACACACGACCGGCGACCTCGACGACCGCCTCGTCATCCGGAAGGCTCCGCGCCTGCCCCTCGACCACGAGGGACACCGCCGGATACCACACGCTCGCCGCGAGACCGAGGTCTGCCGCGTCGACGCCGAGCCCGCGCAGCCGTGCGCGGAGCCGGTCCGCCGCACCTGCGCGGTCCTTCCACCAACCGTCCGGCACCGAGCCGACCACGTTCGCCCCGTCGACGACGAAGACCGGCCGTACGTCCAGCAGCGCGCGCAACGACGGCCAAGCCGCGGCGAACCCGGGATGCAAGGGCCTCGCATCGACCTCGTCCACCGGCACCCACTCGAGAGCCACGCTCTCCGGATCGCTGATCACCGGCTCGAACGGAACGACCACGTCGGCGATCACCGTCGTGTACGACCAGATGCCGAGGTCGAGCACGCTCGTGAACCGCACCCGCACGGAGTCGTCGGGAACGCCGGCCTCCTCCTGCGCCTCGCGCACGGCGCCGACGATGGCGCTCTCCCGCTCATGCAGGGCGCCGCCCGGCAGGCCCCAGGTGCCGCCGAAGTGGCTCCAGGCCACCCGATGCTGCAGCAGCACACCGCGGGCCGGGTCGTAGGCGAGCAGTCCCGCGGCGCCGAAGCGGCCCCAGTACCTCTCCCCCGTCGGCGCGACGACCCAGGCGTCCCCCGGATCCTGCGGCCCTTCGGGGCGACGCGGTTCACCGGCAGCAGGAGGTACGACAGTCACCCCCTCAGCCTGTCACAGCATCGGGGGTACC
Source organism: Microbacterium hydrocarbonoxydans (assembly GCA_040395495.1). Taxonomy (GTDB): domain Bacteria; phylum Actinomycetota; class Actinomycetes; order Actinomycetales; family Microbacteriaceae; genus Microbacterium; species Microbacterium hydrocarbonoxydans_D. Next base: position 364,953 of record JBEBQG010000004.1, read on the forward strand.
GTCGCCGCCTCCGACACAGTCCGGAACGGCGCGGGGCACGATGGCGATCCGCATCGCCGGGCCCGACTCAGCGCTGCCGCTTCTCGCGCACCCGCATGTTGATGACGATCGGGGTGCCCTCGAACTCGTACAGCTCGCGCAGGCGGCGCTGGATGAACCGACGGTAGCCGGGGTCGAGGAATCCGGTCGTGAACAGCACGAACGTCGGCGGGCGCGTCGACGCCTGGGTGCCGAACAGGATGCGCGGCTGCTTGCCGCCGCGCAGCGGATGCGGGTGCTCGGCGACGAGCTCTGAGAGGAAGGCGTTGAACTTGCCGGTGGGGATGCGACGGTCCCAGTTCTCCAGCGAGGTCTCCAGCGCCGGCACCAGCTTGTCGAGGTGACGGCCGGTCTTCGCCGAGATGTTCACGCGCGGGGCCCAGGCGACGTGCGCCAGATCCTGCTCGATCTCCCGCTCGAGGTACTTGCGACGGTCCTGATTCTCCAGGTCGTCGTCGTTGAGGCGGTCCCACTTGTTGAACGCGAGCACGAGCGCGCGACCTGACTCGAGCACGAGGTCGATGATGCGCACGTCCTGCTCGCTGATCGACTCCGAGACGTCGAGCACGACGACGGCGACCTCGGCCTTCTCCAGCGCGGCCGAGGTGCGCAGCGAGGCGTAGAAGTCCGCGCCCTGCGCCATGTGCACGCGGCGGCGGATGCCGGCGGTGTCGACGAAGCGCCACATCTTGCCGCCCAGCTCGACGATCTCGTCGACCGGGTCGCGGGTGGTGCCGGCGAGGTCGTTGACGACCACGCGCTCCTCTCCCGCGGCCTTGTTCAGCAGCGAGGACTTGCCCACGTTCGGTCGGCCGAGGATCGCGACGCGGCGCGGTCCGCCGATCTCCTGCTTGGCGACGGCGGAGATCTCCGGCAGCTTCGTCAGCACGGCGTCGAGGAGGTCGGCGACGCCGCGACCGTGGATCGCGGAGACCGGGTGCGGCTCGCCGAGGCCCAGGTTCCAGAGAGCTGCGGCCTCGGGCTCCTGACGGGCGTCGTCGATCTTGTTCGCGACGAGGAACACGGGCTTGCCGCTCTTGCGCAGCAGCTTCACGACGTGCTCGTCGGTCGACGTGGCGCCGACCATCGCGTCGACCACGAACAGCACGACGTCGGACAGGTCGATCGCGACCTCCGCCTGCGCGGCCACCGAGCGGTCGATGCCCTTGGCGTCGGGCTCCCAGCCTCCGGTGTCCACGAGCGTGAAGCGACGGTCGTTCCACTCCGCCTTGTAGGTCACGCGGTCACGGGTGACGCCGGGCGTGTCCTCCACGACGGCCTCGCGGCGGCCGAGGATGCGGTTCACGAGTGCGGACTTGCCCACGTTCGGGCGTCCGACGATCGCGACCACCGGCAGCGCCGGCATGAACTGGATGCCGTCCTCGCCGAGCGTGACGCCCGCGAGGAGGGCGGCATCCTCGTCGTCGAGCTCGTAGTCGGCGAGCCCGGCCCTGAGCGTCTCGGCGCGCTGTTCGGCCAGCTGCTCGTCGAGCGCATCCATCTTCTCGGCGAGGTGGTCGGGGCCGCCTTCGTATTCGTCGTCAGCCACGGTGTGCTCCTCGGAGTCGTTCGATCACCGCGAGCACGGCGTCGATGGTCTGGGGGAAATCGAGCTCCGTCGAGTCGACGACCTCCACGCCCTCTGCGGCGTTGAGGAAGTCGACGACGGCGCTGTCGGACGCGTCGCGCTTGTGCAGAGCGGCGGCGACGGCCTCGGCGTTCTCGCCGGTGAGCTCATCGGCACGACGCGCGGCCCGCACCTCGGGCGCAGCCGTCAGCAGGATCCGCACGGGAGCGTCGGGGGCGACGACGGTGGTGATGTCACGGCCCTCGACGACGACGGCCGGGAACGGCGCCTCGGCGACGAGCGTGCGGAAGAGCGTGTTCACCTGGGTGCGCACCTCGGGCACCCGCGCCACGCCGCTCACGGCTCCGGACACCCGCGGTTCGCGGATGGCCTCGGTCACGTCGGCATCGCCGACGCGCACGGTGCGGTCGTCGGGGTCGAGACCCAGCTGCACCGGGAAGTCGGAGGCAGCGGCGAGCACGGCGTCGGCGTCGGAGGTGTCGGCGCCGCGGTCGAGCACATGCCAGGCGAGGGCACGGTACGCGGAGCCGGTGTCGAGGTAGCCGAAGCCGAGCCGACGCGCGACGGCCTTGGACACGCTGGACTTACCGGACCCCGCGGGCCCGTCGATCGCGATGAAGTCGGGGGTGGAGTCAGTCATTCGAGGTACCCGCAATCCGCCAGCCGCGTTCGGTGAGTCCGGCGATCGCCCCGTGCAGCGCGGCCGGGTCGACGCTGATCTCGGCGAGGCCGAACTGGGCGCCGGGAGAGTGCTCCAGACGAAGGTCCTCGACGTTCACACCCAGTTCGCCCAGCTCGCCGAACAGGCGTCCGAGCTGTCCGGCGGTGTCGTCGACCATGACCACGAGGGACTCGAAACGACGGTTCTGTCCGTGCTTGCCCGGCAGCCGCTCGACGCCGTCGTTGCCGTGCCTGATGGTCTCGGCGACGACCCGACGGGAACCGGGGGCCTCGGGGGCGCGCAGGGCGTCGGACACCTCGCGGAGGTCGGCCGCGAGGGCGTCGAGCACCTCGACCACGGGCGCCGCGTTGGCGCCGAGGATCTGCACCCACAGCTCGGGGGCGGATGCCGCGATGCGCGTCGTGTCGCGCACACCCTGGCCGGCCAGGCGCAGCGCGCCCTCCTCGGCCTCCGCCAAGCGCCCGGCCAGCAGGCTCGCGATCACCTGCGGCACGTGCGAGGTCAACGCGACGGAGCGGTCGTGCTCCTCCGGCGTCATCTCCAGGGGCATGGCGCCCACGTCGAGGGCGAGCGCCTCGACCAGGGAGAGGTCGGCTGCGCGGGTGTCCTCGTCGCGGCAGACCACCCAGGGGCGGCCGATGAAGAGGTCGGCGCGGGCGGAGATGGCCCCACCGCGCTCGCGACCGGCCAGCGGGTGCGAGCCGATGTAACGCGTGAGATCCACGCCCCGCTCGGTGAGCGTGCGGAACGGCTCGAGCTTGACGCTCGCGACGTCGGTCACGACGGCATCCGGGAAGCTCCGCAGCTCGGCCTCGATCACGTCGGCCGTCACGTCGGGCGGCACGGCGACGACGACCAGCACGGGCTCGTCGCCCGCGGACGCAGCCCGGCCTGCGCCGTAGTCCACGGCGAGGCGGAGCTGCGCCGGGGAGGTGTCGGACAGCACGACGTCGACGCCCTTGGCCCGCAGGGCATGCCCGATGCTGGCGCCGAGGAGCCCCGCGCCGACGACGCGCACGGTCCCGGTGACCCGGGGTGCGACGGCGCCGCCTGCACGCGCGCCCGCGGGCACGCTCGTCGTATCGGTCACTCGTTCTCCTGCTGCTCTCCGGCGGTCGCTGCGACACCGGGGTCACGGCGCGACAGGGTGAGGAGCGCGCCGAGTTCGATTTTAGTCAGGTCGCGACTCCTCCCCGCAGGGAGCGTTCCCAGGTGCAGCGGACCGAACTGCCGGCGCACGAGCTCCGTGACCGGGTGGCCGACGGCCGCCATCATGCGCCTCACGATGCGATTCCGACCAGAGTGGAGCGTGAGCTCGACGAGGCTCGACCCGCGGGAGGTGTCCAGCAGCCGCGCCTTGTCGGCCGCGATCGGGCCGTCTTCGAGCTCGATGCCCTTCGTCAGCGTCGAGATCGTCTGCGCGGTGACGGCGCCGTCGACCTTGGCGATGTAGACCTTCGTGACGCCGAACGAGGGATGCGCGAGCACGTGCGCGAGCTCTCCGTCGTTGGTGAGGATCAGCAGGCCGCTCGTCTCGGCATCCAACCGCCCCACGTTGTAGAGGCGCTCGTCATAGTCCTTCGTGAAGCGGCGCAGATCGGGGCGGCCGTTCTCGTCCTTCATGCTGCTGACCACGCCGGTGGGCTTGTTGAGCATGACGTAGCGCTTCGACACGTCGAGCTGCACGGCGGTGCCGTCGACGTCGACGAGGTCGGTCTCGGGGTCGATGCGGGTGCCGAGCTCGGTCACCACGCGCCCGTTGACCCTGATGCGCCCCTCGACGATGTAGTTCTCCACGACACGGCGCGAGGCGACACCCGCCGCGGCGAGCACCTTCTGCAGTCGGACGCCCTCGGGCTCGGTGTTCTTGGTCATCGGACCACTCCTTCGTCGAAACCGTCTGCGCCGTCGTCGAGCAGCGGGGAGATCGGCGGCAGCTCGTCGAGCGAGTTGATGCCGAGGTGCTGCAACAGCGCATCCGTGGTGCCGTAGTTGATGGCGCCGGTCTCGGAGTCCGCGAAGAGCTCGGTGATGAGCCCCCTGGCCAGCAGGGTGCGCACGACCGAGTCGACGTTGACCGCCCGGATGGACGCGACCTGGCTGCGGGTCACCGGCTGCTTGTACGCGATCACGGCCAGCGTCTCGAGCGCCGCCTGCGACAGGCGGGCGGGGGCCTGGCCCCCGACGAACTCGGCGACGAGGTCGTCGTGGTCCTCGCGCACGTAGAGACGCCATCCGCCGCCGACCTCGCGCAGCTCGAAGCCGCGGCGGGGCCCCTGCCCGTTGCCGTCGTAGTCGTCGACGAGCGTCTCGATCGTCTGCCGGACGGCGGCGACCGGAGAGCCGACGGCCGCGGCCAGCGCGACGAGCCCGATCGGCTCGTCGAGGATGAGCAGGATCGCCTCGACCCTCTCGCTCAGCGGCGTCTCGCTCACGGGCGCCGCGGTGCCGGCCTCGGTCGTGGTCGTCTCATCGGTCATAGTCGGCCCCCAGGGTCGCGAGCGATTCGTCCGACCAGTGGTCGGCTGCCCAGCGCAGCGTGAGCTCGCCGAGCGGTTCGAGTTGTTCGAAGGAGAGTGCGGCGTGCCGGTAGAGCTCGAGCACCGAGATGAAGCGCGCCACGACGATGCCCGGTTCGCGGATGCCTGCGACGAGCTCGCGGAAGCTCAGCGACTCGGCGCCCCGCAGCAGGGTCACCACGATCGCCGCCTGCTCCCGGATGCTGACCAGCGGCGCGTGCAGGTGGTCGAGGCCGACGTGCGGGATCTCCTTGGGCGCGAAGGCGAGGAGCGCGAGGGCGGCGAAGTCGTCGACGCTCAGCGACCACACCAGCTCCGGCGTCTTGTTCCGATGCTTCTCGTCGAGCCGCACGGCGCGGACATGACGACGGTCCTCCCGCTGCAGGCAGCGTGCGAACCAGGCCGAGACCTCCTTGAAGGCGCGGTACTGGAGCAGGCGCGCGAAGAGCAGATCCCTGGCCTCCAGCAGCGCGACGGCCTCGGCGTCCACCAGCTCTCCCTGCGGGAGCAGGCCGGCCACCTTCATGTCGAGCAGCGTGGCCGCGACCACGAGGAACTCCGACGCCTCGTCGAGCTCCGCGTCGTCGTCGAGCTCCTTGAGGTAGGCGATGAACTCGTTGGTCACCGCGCTCAGCGAGACCTCCGTGATGTCCATCTCGTGCTTCGAGATGAGGGTGAGCAGCAGATCGAAGGGGCCGTCGAAGTTCGACAGCGAGACGCGGAACCCCTCGCCGGGCTCGGAAGCCGGGTCCGGATGCTGCGGCAGCTCGTCCTCAGGCGACGGCGCCACGGGCGACCAGCTCCCGCGCCAGCCGCAGGTACGCCTGGGCGGCGGCGTGCTCCGGTGCGAACTCGGTGATGGGCACGCCCGAGACGGAAGCGTCGGGGAACTTGACCGTGCGCCCGATCACCGTCTCCAGCACGTCATCGCCGAAGGCCTCGACCACGCGCTCGAGCACCTCGCGCGAATGCAGCGTGCGCGGGTCGTACATCGTGGCGAGCAGGCCGTCCATGGTGATCGACGGGTTCAGCCGGTCGCGCACCTTGTCGATCGTCTCGATGAGCAGCGCCACCCCGCGCAGCGCGAAGAACTCGCACTCCAGCGGGATGATGACGCCGTGCGCCGCCGTGAGCGCGTTGACGGTGAGCAGGCCGAGCGACGGCTGGCAGTCGATGAGGATGACGTCGTACTCCCCCGCCACCTGCCGCAGCACCCGGGCCAGGATGGTCTCGCGGGCGACCTCGTTGACGAGGTGCACCTCGGCCGCGGACAGGTCGATGTTCGCCGGCATGACGTCGAGCCCCTCGACGCCGGAGTGCACGATGGCCTCGTGCGCATCGCGCTTGGTGTCCAGCAGCAGGTCGTAGATGGTCGGGCCCTCGTGCGTCTGGATGCCGAGACCGGCCGACAGCGCACCCTGGGGGTCGAAGTCGACGGCGAGCACCTTGCGGCCGTACTCGGCGAGAGCCGCGGCGAGGTTGATCGAGGTGGTCGTCTTGCCGACGCCGCCCTTCTGGTTGCAGAGGGCGATGATGCGCGCGGGACCGTGCGAGGCCAGCGGCTCGGGCGTCGGGAAGCCGTGATACGGGCGCCCGGTGGGTCCGATCGGGGTGTCGTCGCCCTTCGACGTCTTCGCCCTGGACTTCGCCGCGTTGTCAGCCACCGATTCTCCTGCTCCTTCGTGCTTGCTCGATTGTAGCGGGAGGGGCGCTGCCCGGCGGGCGGACGGGTCGGCGATCCCCCGATCCCGGGTCCTCGCCGGTCCGCGGACCGTCAGTCCGCGGCTCGTCAGTCCGCGGGGCCGGTCGAGGACGCACGCACGACGAGCTCCGGCGTCGTGACGACGTGACGGGGCTCCGTCCGTCCGTCGAGCCGCTCCAGCAGCAGCTCAGCGGCGCGCCGCCCCATCTCGAAGCCGGCCTGGTCCACCGAGCTCAAGCCGACGGTGGGCAGTGCCGCGGTCGGGGTGTTGTCGTAGCCGACGAGCGCAGGGCGACGATCGCCCCCGCTCCACAGCTCGGTCATGAGCCCGAACGCCGCGATGTCCGCTCCGGCGTGGACGGCGGTGGGCGGCTCGCTCCTTCCCCGCAGCAGCGCACCGGCCCGACGTCCGCCCTCGAGGCTCCACTCGGCGGGCACGACGTCGATGAACTCGTCGAGCCCGTGCGCGCGCATCGCCTCGACGTACCCGCGTTCGCGGACGTGCTCCGGCCGTCGGTCGTCGTCGGGGTCGGGGCCGGAGTGCGTGACGTAGGTGATGCGCCGGTGCCCTCGTTCGACGAGGTGATCGACGATGAGCCCGGAACCCCGCGCGTCGTCCCCTGCGACGGTGTCGAAGAGTTCCGCCGGACCGTGCCGACCGACCGCGACGGTCGGGATCTGCCGGGCGACGTCGTCGAGGTCGTCCTCGCGGAGGTGCGGGGCGATGAGCACGAGGCCGTCCATCTGCCGGTCGCGCATCGCCTCGAGCATCCGGCTCTGCGTCTGCCTCGTCGATCCGGCAGGGCCGACCAGCGGCTCGTACCCGGTATCGGCCACCGCGGCGGCGACGCCCTCGAGGAGCATCCCGAAGAACGGGTTCTGGATGTCGGAGACGAGCACGCCCAGGGTGAAGGTCTTGCCGCGCATGCCGCGCGCCGACGCCATCGGGCGGTATCCGAGCTCCTTCATCGCGTCCTCGACGCGCTGCCGCGTCTCGTCGCTGACGCCCGGTGCCTTGCGCAGCACGAGCGAGGCGCTCGCCGTTGACACCCCGGCGTGCGCCGCGACGTCGCGGATCGTCGGCCGTCGCCCTGTCGACTTCGTATCAGTCATGCGTCCTCTTCATCCCCGCCGGCCGGATCGCGCCCGATGTCTGACAACGGTCGCGCCCGATGCTTGACAACGGACCGGCGGTGTCCATAGATTATGCCACTAGAACGGTCTAGAAGAACGTTCTAGACGAATTCGCCCGACAGCACACACCCGACCACACCCCCACCCGACAGATGGACCCAACGGAGTGACCATGAAGACTCGCGTACTGATCGCCGGCGCCCTCGCCGCCGGCGCCTGCCTCGTTCTCGCCGGATGCGCGGCGCCGTCGGGAGACACCGGCGACGAACCCACCTCTCTCACGATGTGGCACAACTCCGCCGACTCCCCGGCGCTCCTCCAGCTCTACAAGGACTTCGAAGCGGAGAGCGGCATCGCCATCGAGCTGGTCGACATCCCGTCCGACTCCTTCGAGACGACGACCCTCACGAAGTGGGCCACGGGCGACCGACCCGACCTGCTGGAGTTCCACCCCACCGTCGCGAACCTGCTCACCCTCAACCCCGCCCAGAACATGCAGGATCTGACCGACATGGACTTCGTCGAGGCGTCCGGCGACCTGTACGCGTCGATGGGGTCGCTCGACGGCACCGTCTACGCTGCGGTCACGGGGTTCCCCTCGATCTTCGGCGTCTACTACAACAAGGCGGTCTTCGCCGACAACGGGCTCGAGCCTCCCACGAGCTTCGACGACCTGAGCGCCCTGTGCTCGGCACTCGCACCCACCGGCGTCGCCCCCATCTGGGAGTCGGGCGGCAGCGTCTGGCCGACCCAGGTGCTGCCGCTGCTCTACGTCGCCGATCACAACGAGGGCAACGGGTACGGAGCGGACGTGGGCGCGAACAAGGCGGCGCTGGATGCAGCGGACAGCCCGTTCCTCGAGGGCCTGGAGGCGTATGCCGGCCTCCGCGACGACGGATGCTTCAACGCCGATGCGACCTCCGCCACCTTCGAAGACGGCCTGAAGGCGGTGTTCGCCGGCACCGCGGCGATGACGGCGCTGCACTCCGACACCTACGCCTCGCTCCTCGCCGACGCCGGCGACTCGCCGGAGGCCCTCTCCGACGCCGTCGGGTTCGTGCCGGTCTCGTCATCGGCTCCCGTCGCCTCGTGGGCGGGCGGTCCTCTCGGCACGTACTACGCGCCGAAGACCGGAGACGCCGCCAGGGAGCAGGCCGCGCGGGACTTCATCGAGTACGCGACCGGGTCCGGGTACCAGAAGCTCGTCGACGATGCGAAGTCCTTCCCCGTGATCGACACCGCGAAGACGCCAGACGGCTTCTCCGAGCTGCAGCTGAGCTACCAGTCGGCATACGAGAAGGACTCGAGCATCGCGTTCAACTCCAACGTCGCCGGCTTCGGCGCTCTCGCCATGGAGACCTCCAAGCTCCTCGCCGGGCAGACGACCCCGCAGGACGCCGCGCGCACGGTGCAGGCGGCGGTCGAGCAGGCGTCGACGGCGGCTGGCCTGCCGGGATGGTGATCGCCGCCTCCCGCCCCGCCTCGGAGCAGGCGGTGCCACGACGGGATGACTCCCGTCGCGGCACCCGCCCCGTCCGGCGCCGCGCGACCTGGATCTGGTTCGCCCTCCCGTCGCTCGTGCTTGTCGCGCTCTTCTTCCTCGTGCCGTTCGTGCTCAACGTGCCGTTCGCGTTCTCCTCGTGGAGCGGCTACTCGAACGACATCCGATTCACCGGCCTCTCCAACTGGATCCTGCTGTGGCGCGCGGGAACCCTGGGCAACGCGATCACCGTCACGCTGGTCTACGCCGTGATCGCCATGGTGATCCAGAACGTCGTGGCGCTGACCCTCGCCAGCGCGCTGCGCGAGACGACGCGGACGAACGCGTTCTTCCGTTCGCTCTTCTTCCTGCCCGTGCTCATCTCGCCGCTGGCCGCCGGCTACATCTGGCGGGCGATCGTCGCCCCGAACGGCGTGTTGAACGGCGCCATCGGCGTCTTCGCCCCCGGCTTCGACGTCGCCTGGCTCGGCGACCCCGTGGCCGCGCTCGTCACGGTCGCCTTCGTCGACGCCTGGAAGTGGTCGGGCATCGCGACCCTCGTCTACATCGCGGGGCTCAACAGCATCCCCTCCTCCCTCCTGGAGGCCGCGGAGATCGACGGAGCCTCCGCCTCCCAGCGGTTCTGGCGCATCGTCTTCCCGCTGCTCGCCCCCGCCTTCACGTTCAACGTCGTCACCACGCTGATCGGCGCCCTGAGCGCCTACGACATCATCGCCTCGACGACCTCCGGCGGTCCGGGCGTCGCCACCCAGACGCTCAACGTGGCCGTCCAGCAGCAGTTCGGCCAGTCCTACTTCGGCACGGCGAGCACGCTGAGCCTGACGGTGACGATCCTGGTGGTCGTGATCGCCGTGCCGCTGGTCGCCTGGCTGCGCCGGAGGGAGATCGCATGACGACCGCCACCCGTTCCCCCCTTTCCTCCCCGCGCACCTCTCGGATGCGTTCCGGCCTGAAGTACGCCGCGATCGCGCTGTTCGCGGTCCCCTGGGTGCTCGTACCGCTCTGGCTCATGGTCGTGAACTCCTTCAAGACCCCCGCCGAGGCCGCCGACCTCTCGCTCGCGCTCCCGACCCGGTGGGCGATCGCAGAGAACTACGCAGCGGTGTTCACGACCGGCAACTACCTCGTCGGCCTGCGCAACAGCGTGCTCGTCGCCGTGCCGACCATCGTGGTCGTCCTGCTCCTCGGAGCCATGGCGGCGTGGGCCTATGCCCGCAGCACCCGCCGCTCGTTCCAGACGTTCTTCTACATCACCTCGCTGTCGATCCTGCTCCCGCCTGCGGTGATCCCGACCCTGTTCGTGCTGTCCACCCTCCACCTCGACGGGTCGATCGCGGGCTACTCCCTCATGATGATGGGCACCAGGATGGGGCTGATCGTCTTCCTCGTCACCGGGTTCGTGCGCGGGATCCCGGTCGAGCTGGAGGAGGCGGCGGCGATCGACGGGGCGGGACGGCTGCGCATCTTCTTCGGAGTCCTGCTCCCGCTGCTGCGCCCGACGCTGTTCGTCGGCGGGGTGCTCCTGGTCATCCAGGTGTGGAACGACTTCTTCTTCGCTCTGCTGCTGCTGAAGACCTCGGCCAACGCGACCCTCCCGCTCACGCTGTTCTCCTTCGCGTCGGCATCGACCACATCTCTGAACTGGAACCTCGTGTTCGCGCACGTGATCATGACCAGCCTGCCGCTCATCGTGGTCTACCTGATCGCCCAGCGCCGGGTGCTCGCCGGCCTCACCGAGGGCGGGGTCAAGGGATGACGCCTCCGCTCCCCGCTCCCTCCCCCGTCTCGTTCGAGCACCTCGGACCCGACGTCCTCGGCATCGGCGTGGCCGAACCGCGGCTGTCGTGGACGCTGCCCGCCGAGATGTCCGCGGTGGCCGAGCCCGTCTCGTACGAGCTGCGCATCGCGGACGGCGACGACTCGGTCGTGGCGACCGGGGCGACCGGGAGGGGTGGTCACGGCATCCTTGTGCCCTGGCCGGCCGCGCCGCTGCGTTCGGGAGAGGGCCGGACGGTGCGGGTGCGCGTGCGGCTCGCCGACGGCGGGATCACCGGATGGAGCCGCGCCTCGTCGGTCGAGGCCGGCCTGCTCATCCCGTCGGACTGGGTCGGCTCCGTCATCGGCGCGCCCGCCGCGGCCGCGGCGTCTCCGCTGCCAGAGCTGAGACGCGTCTACGAGGTGCGCGGCGAGGTGACCCGCGCACGCCTGCGCACCACGGCCCACGGGATGTACACGGTGTCTGTGAACGGCGTGCGCCTCGACGATGCGCTCCTCGAACCGGGCTGGCAGAGCTACACGCACCGGCTGCGCTACCGCACGCACGACGTGACCGCCGCCGCGCGGACCGGGCGCCTGGTGATCGGCGCGCTCCTCGCCGACGGCTGGTACCGCGGTCGACTCGGCTTCCCTCTCATCGCGCAGGAGAGCGTGTACGGCACCGAGCTCGGCTTCCTCGCACAGGTGGAGCTCGACTTCGCCGACGGCAGCCGTATGGTGCACGGCACGGACGGCTCCTGGGAATGGAGACCCGGACCCGTGGAGCGCGCCGGCCTCTACGACGGCGAACACGTCGACGCCCGGCGCGCGATGCGCGGGGATGCCGCCGAGGGCTGGAGCCCCGTGGAGGTGCAGGGACCGCCCCCGTCGGGGCTCGTCGCCCCCTCGGCTCCGCCGGTCCGCGCCGTGGAGACGCTCCCGCCCCGCCGGATCTGGACATCGCCATCGGGGCGCACGCTCGTCGACTTCGGCCAGAACCTGGTCGGGTGGCTGCGCGTGCGGGTCGACGGCCCCTCCGGCACCCGCATCCGCCTGCGCCATGCCGAGGTGCTGGAGCACGAGGAGCTCGGCACGCGGCCCCTGCGCAGCGCGGCGGCCGAGGACTCGCTCGTGCTCGACGGCCAGGGCGAGACGGTCTGGGAACCCCGTTTCACCTACCACGGCTTCCGCTACGTCGAGGTGTCCGGATGGCCGGGCGGGATGCCGTCGGCCGAGGCTCTCACCGCCGTCGTCGTCCACAGCGACATGACGCTCACGGGTTGGTTCTCGTGCTCCGATCCGCTGCTGGAGCGCCTGCACGAGAACGTGGTGTGGTCCATGCGCGGCAACTTCGTCGACATTCCCACCGACTGCCCGCAGCGCGATGAACGCCTGGGATGGACGGGCGACATCGCGGTGTTCGCGCCGACGGCCGCGTACCTCTACGACTGCGCCGGCCTGCTCGGCTCCTGGCTCGAGGACCTCTCCTCCGAGCAGAAGGACGACGGCACCGTCCCCTACTTCGTCCCGGAGCTCCCGCTCCCCGAGGCGGTGCGCCACCTCCCGGGCCTCGCGCCCCGTCCCGCCGCAGTGTGGGGCGATGCGGCGGTGCTCGTGCCGATGGCGCTGCACGACGCCACCGGCGACACGGACGTCCTCCGTCGGCAGTACCCGAGCATGTCGGCCTGGGTCTCGCAGGTCGAGCGGCTCGCCGGCCCCGACCGGGTGTGGGACACCGGGTTCCAGTTCGGCGACTGGCTCGACCCCCACGCCCCCGCCGACGACCCCGCGGCGGGGCGCACCGATCCCGCGCTCGTCGCGACCGCCTACTTCGCCCGATCGGCGCGACTCCTGTCCACGGCGGCCGAGGCTCTCGGGCGGGGGGCGGATGCCGACCGCTGGCGCTCCCTCGCCGATGAGGTGGACGCCGCCTTCCGCCGGCGCTTCCTCGACGAGGAGACCGGAGCGCTGCGCAGCCCCTCCCAGACCGCCTACGCCCTGGCACTGCACTTCGACCTGGTCCCCGACGGCCTGCGCGCCCTCGCCGGTGCGGAGCTGGTCCGGCTGGTCCGTGCCGACGGCCATCGCATCGGCACGGGCTTCGCCGGCACCCCCGTGGTGCTCCACGCCCTCAGCGGGGTCGGCGCGCACGACGACGCCTACGCCCTGCTGCAGCAGACGGAGGGCCCATCCTGGCTCTCCACCGTGCTCAGGGGCGGCACCACCATCTGGGAGCGCTGGGACAGCATGCTCCCCGACGGCTCCGTCAATCCCGGCGAGATGACCTCGTTCAACCACTACGCCCTCGGCGCCGTGGCCGACTGGATGCACCAGCACATCGGCGGGCTCCGCCGGACCGCACCGGGGTGGACGCATTTCCTCGTCGCGCCGCGTCCACGGGGCGGCCTCACCCGGGGCGCCACCTCGCACCTGAGTCCGCTCGGACGCATCGCGGTCTCCTGGCGCACGGCCGACGATACGCTCACCGTGGAGGTGGAGGTGCCACCGGGCGCCGACGCCGTGCTGGATCTCCCCGGCCTCCCGGCCGAACCGCTGAGCGGTGGAACGCACGTGCGCTCCGTCGCACTCCACCCCCGACTGGAACGGACACCTGCGCTGTGATCGACGACCTGAGACTCTCCGCCCTCGACGACGCCCTCACCCGGATCGTCGCAGAGAGCGGTGCGCCGTCCGCGCAGTACGCGCTCGCGCTCGACGGCGAGCTGGTGCACGCGAGAGCTCTCGGCGAGGCCTCCGCCGAGTCCCGGTTCTGCATCTTCTCGGCGAGCAAGCCCGTGTTCGCCTCGCTCGTGCTGCACCTCGCCCACGTCGGCCTCATCGACCTCTCCGCCTCCGTGGCCTCGTACTGGCCCGAGTTCGGCGTGGCGGGCAAGGAGGGCATCACGATCGAGCAGCTGCTCCTGTTCACCGCCGGCATCCCGTCGTACTGGCCGCAGGCGGATGTCGCGGTCGACCGGGACCGCCGCGCGGCGGAACTCGCCGCGATCCCGGTGGAGACCGCACCGGGCACGGCCTACGCCTACCACCCCGTCTCCGCACACTGGGTGCTCGCCGAGGTGGTGCGGCGCCGCACGGGACTCGATCACCGCGAGGCCCTGCGCACGCTCGTGCTCGATCGCCTGGGCCTGGATCGCATGGCGCTCGGCGTCGCGCCGGCCCAGCAGGGCGGCATCCGCCCCGCGCTGATGGTGGGCGAGTACGACCTCGCGTTCTCGGCGGCGACGCTGGGCCAGTCGTTCACCCGGTCGGAGCTGGAGGCCCTGAACGCCCCGGCGCTCGACATCGCCTCCGACCCCGGGCTCATCGCGGCCGGCGTCCCTGGCGGCGGGGTGATCTCCGACGCGGCGTCCCTCGCCCTGTTCTACCAGGCCCTGCTGCACGGCGACTCCGCCCTGTGGGGCGACGAACTCCTGCGCAGCGCGACCTCCGAGACCCGCAACACCCTGCCCGACGACGGGCGTGGCGGAGCGCCGGCGGCCCGCACGATCGGCTGCCTCACCGTATCGGGCGAGGGCATGCCGGTCGCCGACCTCCCGGCGCTCGGGATCCGTCAGCCCGTGCGCCACCACGGCACGCGCACCTCCCCGCGCACCTTCGGACATCCGGGGTTCGGCGGTCAGCTGGGCTTCGCCGACCCCGATCACGGCTACTCCTTCGCCTTCCTCATCAGCGGAGCGGAGCGCGACGGGATCGCGGGGGCGCGACGGGATCGCGAGATCGCGGACGCCGTGGCCGGGGTCTTCTCCGACTAGGTCGCGGGCGATCCGGCGGAGCGGAGTCGCGCCGCCTCGACGAGCCCCTCGATCACGCGCACGTCGTCGGTCGTCTCGGGGTGCCACTGCACCCCGACCTCGAAGCGGTCGCCCTCTGCCTCCATCGCCTGGAGCACGCCGTCGGCGTCGCGGGCGGTGGCGACGAAGCCGGGATGCTCCGACACCGCCTGATGGTGATGGCTCGCGCTCGTGACGCCGTCGCCGAGGAGACGGGAGATCCGGTGCCCCTGCTCGATCGTGACCGGGATGGGGGCGTAGGAGCCCTCTCCCCCGGTGTGGGTGTCGTGCCCGACCACGTCCGGCAGGTGCTGCACGAGGGAACCACCCGCGGCGACGGCCATCAGCTGCATGCCGCGGCAGATCCCGAGCACCGGGAGCCGGAGCACATCCGCTTCGGCGAGGAGCCACAGCTCGGAGGCATCGCGATCGTCGTACCAGCGCACGACGTGGGGATCGGGCTCCTGGCCGTACCGGGCGGGATTCACGTCGGCGCCGCCGGCGATCAGCAGGCCGTCGAGCCGGGCGAGCACCGCCCTCGCCGCCTCACGATCGGCGAGCGGGGGAACGAGCACCGGGATGCCGCCGGCCCTCTCCACCGCGCGTGCGTAGTCGCTGGGGAGGAGGTCGGCGGCGACCTGCCGCCAGGTGCCCCAGGAGGCCTCCTGGCGGTAGGTCGTGACTCCGATGATCGGGCGGCTCCCCCGCTCCGCCGATGGATCAGTCAAAGTCGCTGTCCAGCGGCGTGACGTAGGCGTTGGAGAGGCCGCCGTCGACGAGGAAGTCCATCGCGGTGATGAAGCTCGACTCGTCGCTGCCGAGGAAGGCCACGGCGTTCGCGATCTCCTCGGGCTCGGCGAAGCGGCCCATCGGCACGTGCACGAGACGACGGGCCGCGCGCTCGGGGTCCTTGGCGAACAGCTCCTGCAGCAGCGGGGTGTTCACCGGGCCGGGGCACAGCGCGTTGACGCGGATGCCCTTGCGCGCGAACTGCACGCCCAGCTCGCGCGTCATCGCCAGCACGCCGCCCTTCGACGCGGTGTAGGAGATCTGCGAGGTCGCCGCGCCCATGATCGCCACGAACGAGGCGGTGTTGATGATCGACCCGCTCCCCTGCTCGAGCATGTACGGCAGCACCGCCTTGCAGCAGAGGTAGACGCTGGTGAGGTTGACGTCCTGCACGAGGTTCCAGGCGTCGATGCCGGTCTTCAGGATCGAGTCGTCGGATGCCGGCGAGATGCCCGCGTTGTTGAACGCGATGTCGATCCGGCCGTACGTCTCCTTGGCGTGGGCGAACATCGCCTCCACCTCGGCGGCGTCCGTGACGTTCACCTTGACGAAGGAGCCGCCCAGCTCCTCCGCGATCCGCGGACCGTTCACCTCGTCGAGGTCGCCGATGACGACCTTGGCCCCCTCCGCGACGAACTTCTTCGCCGTCGCGAGACCGATACCGCTGCATCCGCCGGTGATGACGCCGACCTTGCCTTCGAGCTTGCCCATCGTGTGTTCCTGTTGCCTTTCGTGCGGGGGTCAGTTGTCCGTCGAGATGAAGACGTTCTTCACCTCGGAGAAGGAGTCCGGCGCGTCCGGACCGAGCTCGCGCCCGAGGCCCGACTGCTTGAAGCCGCCGAACGGCGTCCAGTAGCGCACCGAGGAGTGCGAGTTGACGGAGAGGTTGCCGCTCTCCACACCCCTGGCCACGCGCAGCGCACGCCCCAGGTCGCGTGTGAAGATCGAGCCGGAGAGCCCGTACTCGGTGTCGTTGGCCTTGCGGATCGCGTCGGCCTCGTCTGTGAACGGCATCACCGCGAGCACGGGGCCGAACAGCTCCTGTGTCCACACCGGGTCGTCGATGCCGCGCGGCATGACCACGGTCGGCGCCATCCAGAACCCGTCGGAGCCGTCGACCGTCTGGCCGCGGTACGCGACGTCGGCGCCGTCGATGCCCGCGAGCACCGCGTCGCGCTGCCGCGCGGAGATGAGCGGACCCATCTCGGCGTCGGCGCTCGCCGGGTCGGTGACGCGGAAGGCCTCGACCGCCGGCTGCAGCAGCTCGAGGAACCGGTCGTAGACGCTCGCCTGCACGAGGATCCGCGAGCGCGCGCAGCAGTCCTGCCCCGCGTTGTCGAGCCCGGCGCCGGGGGCGGATGCCGCGGCCTTCTCCAGGTCGGCGTCGTCGAAGACGATGTTCGCGTTCTTGCCGCCGAGCTCCAGGGTGAGCCTCTTCACCTGGTCGGCGCAGCCGCGCATGATGCCCTTGCCCACGTCGGTGGAGCCGGTGAAGCACACCTTGCGCACGAGCGGGTTCGTGACGAACCGCTCGCCGACCACGCTGCCCTTGCCCGCGATCACCGTGAACACGCCCTCGGGGAGACCGGCCTCGCGGGCCAGCTCGCCGAGCCGCAGCGCGGTGAGCGGAGTCAGCTCGGCGGGCTTCAGCACCACCGTGTTGCCCGCGGCGAGGGCGGGGCCGAAGCCCCAGCCGGCGATCGGCATCGGGAAGTTCCACGGCACGATGATGCCGACGACGCCCAGCGGCTCATGGAAGGTGATGTCCACGCCGCCGGCCACCGGGATCTGCCGGCCGAAGTGCCGCTCGGGGGCGGCGCTGTAGTAGTTGAGGACATCGCGGACGTTGCCCGCCTCCCACCGTGCGTTGCCGATCGTGTGGCCGGAGCCCACGACCTCCAGCGCGGCGAGCTCGTCGATGTGCGCGTCCACGACGGCCGCGAAGGAACGCAGCAGGCGCGCCCTCTCCCCCGGCGCGACCGCACGCCACGCGGGGAACGCGCGGTGCGCGCGCTCGATCGCGGCGTCCGTGGCGGCGAGATCGGCGAGGGCGACCTCGCCCACCGCGGCGCCCGTGGCCGGGTTGAGCACGGTGAACGTGCCGCCTCCGCTGAACTCGGAACGAGGGATCTCCATGCTCACAGCCTCTCGAATCCTCGGCGCAGCTCCCAATCGGTGACTGCAGCGTCGAACGCCTCGATCTCCACGTCGGCGTAATGCACGTAGTGCCGCACCACGTCCTCGCCGAAGACCTCGCGGGCGATCGCCGACGCGGCGAGGGCGTCGCGGGCATCGCGCATCGTCGCGGGGACGGTCGGCGCTCCAGACTCATAGGCGTTGCCTGCGGTCGCCGGCTCCAGCGCGAGCTCGTGCTCGATGCCGTAGAGGCCTCCCGCGAGCATCGCCGCGAGACCGAGGTACGGGTTCATGTCGCCGCCGGGCAGGCGGTTCTCCATGCGGGCGCCGGCTCCGTGCCCGACGAGCCGCACCGAGGTGGTGCGGTTGTCGACGCCCCAGGCCACCGACGTGGGAGCGAACGAGCCCTTCACGAAGCGCTTGTAGGAGTTGATGTTCGGCGCGTAGAAGAGCGTGAAGTCGCGCATCGTCGCGAGCACCCCGGCGATGAAGTGGTCGTACAGCGGCGTGCGCTCCCCCTTCTCCGCGTCCCAGAACACGAGCGAGCCGTCGAGGCCGCGCAGCGACATGTGCACATGACAGGAGTTGCCCTCGCGCTGGTTCGGCTTCGCCATGAAGGTGATCGACTGCCCGTGCTGGCGGGCGATGTCCTTGGCCGCGGTCTTGTACACGGAGTGGTTGTCGGCCGTGGTGATGACCTCGTCGTACTTGAACGCGATCTCGTGCTGGCCGAAGTTGCACTCGCCCTTGGCCGACTCGACGTTGAGACCGGACGCGTACATGGTGTTGCGGATCTCCCGCAGCAGCGGCTCCACGACGCTTGATCCGATGATCGAGTAGTCCACGTTGTACTGATTGGCCGGCACGAGCCCGCGGTACCCGTCGTCCCAGGCCTTCTCGTAGGGGGTGTTGAAGATCACGAACTCGAGCTCGGTGCCCGCCAGCGCCTTCCAGCCGTGCCCGGCCGCGCGCTCGACCTGCGCGCGCAGGATCTCCCGCGGTGAGACCCGCACGGGGTGGCCCGAGGTGGTGTGCAGGTCGCACTGGATCATGACGCTGCCCGGTCGGTGCGGCATGAGCCTGATCGTGGAGTAGTCGGGGATGAACTCCATGTCGCCGTAGCCGTCGGCCCAGGAGGCGTTCTCGTACCCGTCGACGGTGTTCATGTCGACATCGACCGCGAGCAGGTAGTTGCAGCCTTCCGTGCCGTGCTCGAGCACGGTGTCGAGGAAGAACCGTCCGTGCAGGAGCTTGCCCTGCAGCCGACCCTGCATGTCGGTGAAGGCCAGTACGACCGTGTCGATCTCGTCGGAGAGGATCGCCGATCTCAGCTGCTCCACGGTGAGCATGCGATCGTTGCGGGCGGGTGAGGGGGTGATGTTCATCGGTTGTGCACTCATTTCAGCAGTCCCTTGAGCAGGGCGGCGGTGGCCTCGCAGTGCGCGGTCATGGTGTCGCGGGCCCGGTCGGCGTCGCCGGCCAGGATCGCGGCGACGATGGCACGATGCTCGTCCTCCGCGTGATCGATGTTCGTCTTCAGGAAGGGGATCTCCGCGAGGAGTTGGTGGATCTTCACCTGCACGCTGCCGCAGGCCCTGACGAGTTCGTCGGAGCCGCAGACCGTGCTGATGGACAGGTGGAAACGGGCGTCCGCCTGCCGGTAGTCGGCGGGGGTGGTGGCCTCGGCGAGATCGGCGAGGCTGGTCTCCAGCAGCTGGCGCTGCTCCTCGGTGAGCGGATGCTGCGCCGCGCGGTACGCGGCACCCGGTTCGATCACCGAGCGGAAGATGATGACGTCGTCGATCTCCGCGCGGCGAGGGGTCGGCTGGCCTGCCGGCCAGACCTCGGTGAGCGGCTCGACGACGGTGCCCCCTCCGCGCCCCCGGGTCGTGGAGACGAGCCCGGCGGCGCGGAGGGCGCTGATGGCCTCCCTGAGGGTGGCGCGGGAGACGTTCAGCCTCTCGGCCAATTCCCTCTCCCCGGGGAGCTTCGCCCCCACCCGGAAGATCCCGAGCTGGATGGCCGATCCGAGCTGCTCGACGCAGGACTCGAAGGCCATGTGCCCGCGGACCGGGTGGAGTGCGGCATCCACCAGGGGGGAATCCATCGTGTCGCTCATCGGTCTCGCCTCACTCCTCCAGCAGCTCGTCGGCCGCCTTGGTGAGGTGCTCGGCCTCGTCGTGGTTCATGAAGTCGCGCTTGCCGTACGCGAACCACAGCACCACGCAGAGGATCGCCACGACGATCACGGCGACGGGCGCGTAGTTGAAGGTGTCGACCGTGATCGGGTTGACCGGCGGCAGCACGAACAGGATGACGATGAAGACGACCCAGACCACGGCGATCCAGCCGACCACCGCGCTCCATTTGCCGAGGTTCCACGGCCCGGGGGTGAACTCCTTGTTCAGTCTGCGCAGGAACACCGGGGTGACGTAGCCGATGTACAGACCGATGACGGCGATCGACGTCACGGCCGCGTACGCCGTGGTGTTGAACAGCGCGGGCACCGTGACGATGATCGACAGCACCACGCACAGCCAGATCGAGTTGGTCGGCGTGCCGGTCCGCTTGTTCACCTGCGCCCAGATGCGCGACCCGGGGATCGCGTTGTCGCGGGAGAACGCATAGCTCATGCGCGAGTTCGCCGTGACCGAGGCCATGCCGCAGAAGAACTGGGCGCCGCAGACGATGAACAGCAGGAACTTGGCCACGTCAGGGTTGTTGAGGGCGTCCATGAACACCTGCGCCGGCCCCGAGCCGAGACCGGTGTTCACGATCGCCGAGAGGCCATCGTCACTGCCGTCCTGGATCGCGGCGACGATCGAGAAGAGCAGGATCCAACCGCCGATGATCGAGATCAGCACGCTCATCACGATGCCCTTCGGGGCCGCGATCGATGCGTTCTTGGTCTCCTCCGCGACGTGGGCGGAGGCGTCGTAGCCGGTGTACGTGTACTGGGCCATCAGCAGACCCATGAGGAACACGTACGGCCCGAAGCCCCAGCCGGTCTCGTTGTAGAAGGTGGTGAAGGTCCAGCCGACGCTCTGGTGCGAGGTCGGCATGATCCACAGCACGGCCACGATGACCGCGACACCGGCGATGTGCCACCAGGCCGAGACCGTCGAGAGCAGGCTGACGAGGTTGACGCCGAAGGTGTTGAGCAGGCCGTGCACGACGATGAGCACGACGAATAGCAGGAAGGTGTTGAGCGCGGTGACCTCGACGCCCCACATCAGGTTGGCGAAGGCCATCATCGTCGCCGCGGCGCCGTAGTCGATGGCGGCGGTCACGGCGACCTCGCCGAGGAAGTTGTACCAGCCGACGAACCACGCCCACTGGCGCTTGCTCTTCTTGGCCAGGCGACCGGCCCAGAAGTACAGGCCGCCGGCGGTGGGGTACCGCGAGCAGACCTCGGCCATCGCCAGCGCGACGCAGAGAACGAAGACGCCGACGAGCGGCCAGCCGATGGTGATCGCCATCGGACCGCCGGACTTCAGTGCGATGTTGAAGGAGGTGATGCAGCCGGCGAGGATCGAGATGATCGAGAACGAGACCGCGAAGTTGGAGAAGCCGGACATGCCGCGGTGCAGTTCCTGCTTGTAGCCGAGCTCGGCCAGTGCGGCCGCATCGTGATCGATGGGTTGTGAGTCCGGCGCCTTTGTCGTTTCACTCATGGGGGTGCTACCTGGCTTTCGAATAGAGGGAGCAGTTGGAGCGATTCTGGCGCTCCGGAGCGAGTGATGTCAATGGTCTGACTTCATGCCATAAACCGATACGCGGACGAGACGCCGACGAAGAAGGGGCGGATGCCGCAGCACCCGCCCCTTCGTTCCCCTCCGTTCAGGCCCCGCGAAGCGCGGCGACCGGCTCGATGCGCGCGGCCCTCCGTGCGGGATACCAGCCCGACCCCCAGCCGACGACCGCTCCGAGCAGAGCGCCGGCGACGGCGACCAGCGGATCCGTGACCGGGGTCCACCCCTGCACCGCCGCGACGACGATCACCGCGACCACGCCGAGGGCGGAGCCGATGAGACCGCCGATGAAGCCGATCACGATCGACTCGACCATGAACTGCGCGCCGATCTGCCGTCGGGTCGCGCCCAGCGCTCGACGCAGGCCGATCTCGCCCACGCGCTCCATGACCCCCAACAGGGTGACGTTGGCGATGCCGAGACCGCCGGCGAGCAGCGCGATCACGCCGAGGATCAGGAAGACCACGTTGACGTCGGCCTGCACGTTCTGGCTGAGGTCGGATGAGCCCGACGGCGCCTGCGCCTTCAACGAGTCCGGGGAGTCGGGGCTCAGGGCCAGCACGGACTGCTCGGCGACCTGGGGACCCGCCCCCACCACGATGCGGATGTCGAGCTCAGACGGAGCCGTCAGCCCGAAGTCGGCGCGCGCCGCCCCCGTCGGGATGATGACCGAGTCGAGCATCTCGGCGTTGCGCTCCATGCCGTCGACGATCCCGATCACGGCGTACGCGATGCCGGCGATGAAGATCGACGGCTGCGAGTCGACCCGGTTGATGCCCATCTCCTCGGCGAGACGCTCGCCGAGGACGGCGACCCTGTCACCCCTGGAGTCGTGCCCCGCGTCGAAGAACCGGCCGGTCACGACCCCTCCCTGAGCCGTGTCGAGCAGCTCGGGCGACGAGGCGAAAAGCTGCGGAGACGCGACCGGCGGCGCCGACGGGTCGTTCACAGGCACGGCGGTGATGGTCTCGCCGTCGGCCAGCTCTACCTCGCCGATCAGCGTCGCGCTCTCGACGCCCGCGAGCAGGCTCACGCGCTCCGGCGAGTCCCACGGCAGACGCCCGGCCGCCACGGTCTTGTTCTGCGATCCCGACCGCGCCTCCGCGGCGGTCACGACCACCTGCGTGCTCGCGGCGCCGTCGAACTGGCGCGCGATCTGCCCCGCGGCGGTCTGGGCGAAGCCGATCGTCGCGACCAGGGACGCGATGCCGAGCACCGTGCCGAGGATGGTCATCACGAGCCGCGCCGGACGCGATCCGATGTCGGCCGTCGCCTCGGCGACCAGGTCCTGGAAGGTGAACCTGTCGGCGTGCTTCACGGTCGGGGCGGTGCGCGTCTTCGTGCGACGCCATGGCAGCCGCATCACAGCTCGCTCAATCGGCCGTCGGCGATGCGGATGCTGCGTCTGGCGCGCCGCGCCACGTTGTCGTCGTGCGTGATGACGATGAGGGTGAGGCCGTCGTCGTTGAGCTCCTCGAACAGCGACATGACCTCTCCGGAGGTGCGCTGGTCGAGGTTGCCCGTCGGCTCGTCGGCGAGCAGCAGCTTCGGGCCGCTCACCACCGCGCGCGCCACGGCGACCCGCTGCCGCTCGCCACCGGAGAGCGAGTTCGGGAGGAAGTCGACTCGGTGCGACAGGCCGACGCGACGCAGCGCCTCCCGGGCCCTCGCCTCCCGTTCGCGCCGCGGGACGCCGCTGTACAGCATCGGCATCAGCACGTTGTCGAGCACGCTGCGACGCGGCATCAGGTGGAAGGACTGGAAGACGAAGCCGATGAACTTCGCGCGCACGGCCGCGCGCTCGTCGTCGGTCAGGTCTCCCGTGAGCGCACCGGCAAGGCGGTACTCCCCCACGCTCGGGCGATCGAGCAACCCCAGGATGTTGAGCATGGTCGACTTGCCCGAACCGCTCGGTCCGACGATGGAGATGTAGTCGCCGGCACGCACCTGCAGGGTCGCCCCCTTGAGCGCCTGCACCTCCGGCGGACCGGGGAACGAGCGGGTCACGTCGCGCAGCTCGACGAGGAGTCCGTCGTCGAGCTCGTCCGCGCTCGCGACCGGTGCCTCGACGACCTCGTCGATCACCGCCCGACCACCACGAGATCGCCCTCGTCGAGCTCGCCGTCGACCGGGGTCACCTCCACGGCGCCCTTCGCGGCGAGGCCCGTCTTGACGACGACCGTGCGGGTCTTCGCGTCCTTGCCCTCTCGGGGGTCGGACTCGACGACCTCGATGCGCGACTCCCCGCCGGGGCCGGCGGTGAGAGCGGCCAGCGGCACGGAGAGCACGTCGCCCTCCGTCGCACCGACGCCGATCCGCACGCGCACGTTGCTGCCCTGCAGCTGCGTGATCTGCTCGGCGGTGAGCGGGTCGGGCTCGAAGAGCACCTCCCAGCGCGCCTTGCTGTCCTTGCCCGGCTTGAGCTCCGTGATGACCGCGCGGTGGTCCGTGCCGTCGGGGAGGGCGAAGGTGCCTTCCCCGCCGACCTGGAGCAGGCGGGCGTCCGCCTCGGCGGCGGCCCCGGTCAGCCGCACGGTCGCACCGGACACCGTCATGACGGCGCCCTGGATCGTGGAGCCGCGCTTGACGTTCACGGCATCCACACGACGGGGCAGTTCGGTGAGGAAGAGCACCTCTCCGGCGGGCAGGAACGGCAGCACGGACTGACGGGCGCTCTCCAGGGTCTTGTTCGCCGCGTCGACCTGGGCGCGCGCCGCGTCGAGGGCGGCCTTCTCCGGTCCGGTGTTCTTCGACGACCAGAGCTGATCGCGTTCGAGGCGTGCGGTCTGCAGGTCCCATTCGGCCTGCTGGATGTTCGGGCAGGGGTTCTCCCCTCCCGGCGTGCAGGCCTTGGCGTCCGCGAGGGCCTGCTCGGCCTGCGCGACCTTGACGTCGGCCTGCCAGCTCTCCAGTTTGGTCGGGCCCGCCCCCGCGGCGGTGAGCGCCTGCTGGGCCTGCGTCACGCCGCTCTGCGCCGAGCGCACGCCCTCCTCCGCGCTGCGGACGGCCTCGTCCGCCCCCTCCTCAGGAGACGGCGCCGGGTACCCGGCCTGCGCGTAGAGCTTTCCGACGGCGTTCGCCGTCGCCTGGTCGAAGAGGTTGGAGGTGACGTCGCCGGGATCGATCCCCACGGCGACGAGCGCCTGCTTGAGCTGGAGCACGTCCGGGCCAGACACGCCCATGCGCAGCGTCCGGTAGGACGGGAGCTCTCCCGGCAGCACGATCACGGGCCGCCCGACCACCTCGAGCGCGATCGACAGGGGGTTCAGCGTGGCGCCGACCTCCGGCACGGAGCCGGTGACGACGCTGCCGCCACCGGTGGTGTCGATCGTCACCTCCACGGCGTCCGCGTAGCCGACGTCGGCCCGCAGCGTGACGTCGTTGCTCAGCGGGCCGAACTCCACGGGCACCGTGACCAGGCCGGGATCAGGCGTCTCCGCCGCCTCGGCCGGCGAGATCAGGAACCGCCCGATCAGCAGGCCGGCGACCAGGCTGACCACCGCGCACAGCGCGACGATCCACAGGGTGCGGTTGCCGCGCAGCACACGACGCCATCCGCTCACGCGGGACATGTCGACGTCGTCAGCGGCGGATGCCTCGGCCTCGGCCGCCGCGGGATCCCCCTCGATGAGCTCGTCGAAGTCGGTGGCTGGCAGTTCGGTCGTGGGGGTCTCGTCGTCCTTCATGCGTCAGTTGTTCTGCTCGGCCGCGGCCTTGAACGCCTCGAGCTCGGCCTTATTGTCCTTGATGAACTTCTCCTCCAGGGCGAACTGGATCTTGAGCGACGACTGCGTGTAGTCGGTCTCCTCCCGGCATCCCAGGTCGACGAGGGCGAGGGCGATCTCCTTCTCGCCCAGTTCCTTCATCTCCGGGCTCTTGTTCGGGTCCTCGATGTTCGCCGGGTCGACCTCGGTGCCGTCACCGTAGGCAGCCTCGTAGATCTTGCCCTGCTCATCGGAGATCGACTGCGACGCCTCCATCTGGGTCTTGAATCCGGGCTCGCCGGCGTCCGCCATGCACTTCGACCACTTGGAGTTGAGGGTCTTGTACTCCGCAGCGTCCTGGGTCGAGCTCCACAGCTCGCTCATCTTGTCGCGCAGCTCCGCGAACTCATCGGACTGCCACGGGTCTTCGCCCTGCAGCTCGTGCTGGGCCCATCCCTGGCAGCCGGCGTCCTCCCAGTTGTACTCGAAGGCGCCGTCCTCGGGGATCTCGTCCTCCTCCGGCGGAACACCGTACGCGGTCTCGTAGAAGGCCTGCTGCTCCGACTCGGAGAGGGACTCGAGGTACTCCTGGTTCGGGTCGACGTACTCCTCCGGCTGGTTGCCGGACTCGCTGTTGAACGGGTTGTTGACGATGCCGTAGCCGTACTTCTCCACCCAGCTCTTCTTGTCGGGCTCCCACTTCGCGTCATCGTCGTCGCTCGCGATGACCATGCCGCCGTTCTGCAGGTTCGGCGTGTACTCGAAGCCCTCCTTGGCCATGCACTCGGCCATCAGCTCCTCCTGCTTGCGCTGCTGCTCCTCGAACTTCTTCTGCTGTTCCTCCGGGGACATGTCCCCGCCGAAGGCGGAGGTGAGGTACTCGTTCAGCGGCGAGTCCTCATAGGTGAGTTCATTGCCGCCCGTGGAGCATCCGGCAAGTGTGAGCGCCAGAGCCGTCGCGGCGATGGCCGCAAGAGGACCGGTGGAACGCATGTCGTTTCTCCTTCGTCGGGCCGGTCCGGGACCGGAGTGCATACCGAGCAATCATAAACAGAGTTCACGAACGCCCGCGTCCCCCTTTTGGGGGACCTGGCATCAGACTTCAGGACGACGGGTTTCGGATCAGCGCGCTCGCGGGTGCGCGGTCGCGTAGATGTCGCGGAGCGTGTCGACCGACACATGCGTGTAGATCTGGGTCGTCGCGACCGAGGAGTGCCCCAGCAGCTCCTGCACGACGCGCACGTCGGCGCCGCCCTGCAGGAGATGGGTGGCGAAGGAGTGCCGCAGGGTGTGCGGGGAGATCTCGGCCGTGATCTGGGCGCGCTCGGCGGCCGATCGGATGATCAGCCAGGCGCTCTGCCGCGAGAGCGGAGCACCCCTGGCGCCCAGGAACAGGCGGGCGGAGGCACGTCCCTTCGCGGCCAGCGACGGGCGCACCCTGGTGAGGTAGGCGTCGACCGCCGCGCGGGCGAACGACCCGATCGGCACGATGCGCTCCTTCGACCCCTTGCCGCGCAGGCGCAGCACGTCACCGTGTGCGAGGTCGTCGACGTCGAGCCCGACCGCCTCGGAGACACGCGCGCCCGTCGCGTAGAGCAGTTCCAAGAGCGCCCGGTCGCGGATGCCGATGGGGTCTTCCGCCGACGGGGCCGCGAGCAGGCGTTCGACCTGATCGATGGTCAGCGCCTTGGGCAGACGTCGCGGAGCCTTCGGAGGACGCAGCCGACCGGTCGGATCGTCCTGCTCGATGCCCTCGCGCGCTAGGAAGCGATGCCACCCGCGCACCGAGGACTGCAGGCGCGCCAGGCTCGTCGCTGCGGGCGCCGGGTCCGCGGCGGAGCGGTCGGCGATGAATCGACCCACCACGGCGGGCGTGATCTCGGATGTGTCGACGACCCCGGCATCCGTGAGCCACCCGACGTACCCGCCGAGATCGCGCCGGTAGGCGCCGAGGGTGTGCTCGCTCAGGCCGCGCTCGACGGTGACGTGACGCAGATAGGCGTCGAGGGCCCGCCCGAGCTGCATCGCCTACTCCCCCGCGCGGCGCCGTTCGGCGGCCAGCAGGCCGATCACGAGCAGCGCGTTGTGCATCCGCCCGCCGAGCACCGCATCGACGGCATCCGCGAGGGGGATTCGCTCGATGCGGATGTCGGCCTCCTCGTCTTCACGCTCGTGGACGCTCTCCGCGGCGGTGAGCCCGGTCGCGAGGAAGAAGTGGACGATCTCGTTGCTCCCGCCCGGCGTGGCGAAGGTGCTGAGCAGCGGCTCCCACTGGGCGGCCTCGAGGTCGGTCTCCTCGGCGAGCTCGCGTCGGGCGGCCGACAGCGGATCCTCCCCGTCGACGTCGAGGAGGCCGGCCGGCAGCTCCCAGTCGCGATGACGGATCGGATGACGGTACTGCTGGATCAGCAGCACCCGGTCGTCGTCGTCGATCGCGACGATGGCGACCGCCCCGGTGTGGTCCACGTACTGCCGGACGATCTCCCCGTCGCCGTAGCGCACGCGGTCGGACCGGACGTCCCAGACGGCCCCCTCGTAGACGAGGGCGCTGTCGAGGACCTCCGGCTCGAACCGCTCGTCCCTGATCGGATCAGGCATCGTCGCTGACGTCGAACAGCTCGCTCGCGCGGTGACGCTCGATCGCCGCGCCCACGAGCCCGCGGAACAGCGGGTGGGGGTCGGTCGGGCGCGACCGCAGCTCCGGGTGTGCCTGGGTGGCGATGTAGTACGGGTGCACGTCGCGGGGCAGCTCCACGTACTCGACGAGGTCGAGCTCGGGGTTCAGGCCGGAGAACACCAGCCCCGCCTCGGCGAGGCGCGCACGATAGGCGTTGTTGACCTCGTAACGGTGACGGTGCCGCTCGGAGGCGACGGGGGCGCCGTACAGCTCGCGGGCGAGCGAGCCCTCCGCGAGGGCCGCCTGGTAGAGGCCGAGGCGCATGGTGCCGCCGAGGTCGCCGCCGTCGAGGATGTCGACCTGCTCGGCCATCGTCGCGATGACCGGCTCGGTGGTCTCGGGGTCGAACTCGCTCGACGAGGCGCCGACGATGCCGGCGACGTCCCGGGCGTACTCGATGACCATGCACTGCAGACCGAGGCACAGACCGAGCGTCGGGATGCCCTGCTCGCGCGCGAACTTCAGCGCGCCGAGCTTGCCCTCGATGCCGCGGATGCCGAATCCTCCGGGGATGCAGATGCCGTCGAGCTGCGACAGCTGCTCCTTGGCGCCCTCGGGCGTCTCGCAGAGGTCGGAGGGGATCCAGCGGATGTTGACCTTGGTCTCCTGCGCGAAACCGCCGGCCTTGAGGGCCTCGGTCACGGACAGGTAGGCGTCCGGCAGGTCGATGTACTTGCCGACGAGGCCGATCGTCACCTCGTGCTTGGGGTTGTGCACCGCGTGCAGCACCTTCTCCCAGCGCGACCAGTCGACGTCGGCCGCCTTCTCCGTGAGGCCGAGACGACGCACGATGTAGGAGTCGAGGCCCTGCGAGTTGAGCGTCGAGGGGATGTCGTAGATGCTGGGCAGGTCGACGGTGTTGATCACGCCCTCGGCGTCGACGTCGCACATGAGGGCGATCTTGTTGCGGTTGCTCTCGCTCACCGGGCGGTCGCTGCGCAGCACGAGCG
>JBEBQG010000005.1:0-158261 GCA_040395495.1 Microbacterium hydrocarbonoxydans
CGTCGAACTCGTCGGTGCGGTAGACCCGGCCAGGGCACAGCACGTAGATCGGCACCTCGCGGTCGAGCATCGAGCGCACCTG
Organism: Microbacterium hydrocarbonoxydans; assembly: GCA_040395495.1. Lineage (GTDB taxonomy): Bacteria > Actinomycetota > Actinomycetes > Actinomycetales > Microbacteriaceae > Microbacterium > Microbacterium hydrocarbonoxydans_D. The sequence continues at coordinate 83 of JBEBQG010000005.1, forward strand.
CACGGGGCTCGTGTGCGTGCGCATCACGAGGTGGCGCGACGTGGGGTCGACGTAGAAGGTGTCCTGCTCCTGACGGGCGGGGTGATCGACGTCGAAGTTCAGGGCGTCGAAGTTGAACCACTCGTGCTCGAGCTCCGGCCCCTCGGCGATCTCCCACCCCATGCCGACGAAGATGTCGGAGATCTGCTCGCTGAGCAGGGTGAGCGGATGCCGGGCGCCGACGCGCGTGCGGGAGGGCACGGCGGTGATGTCGACGCGCTCGGCCTCCAGGCGTGCGGCGACCTCGGCGGCCTCCAGCTCGGACTCCTTGGCGGCGAGCGCCCGGGTGACCTGACCGCGCCCCTGGCCGACGAGCTTGCCGAACGCCGCCTTGTTCTCAGGGGCGACCTGCCGCATCGAGGCGTTCAGCACCGCGAGCGGCGAACCCTCCGCGACATGGGCGGCGCGAGCCGCCTTCAGCTCACCGGTGTCCGCGGCTGCGCCGATGGCCTCGAGGGCGGCGGCGACAGCGGCTTCGACCGCTTCCGGGGTGATCTCTGGTACGTCAGGCACGAGAACTGAGTCTACCGGGGCCCACCGGCGCCCCGATCCGCCCGGGTGTCGATCGACGCCCGGTCAGATCGATGGCGTCGTCCCGCCGACGCCGAACCTGCCGGCGCCCTTCTGGAGCGCGATCGCCTCGGTCAGCGTGGACTCGTCGTCCGCCGCGACGTTGCCGCCGGTGCCGGTGAGCCCCTGCACCTTCGCGGACCGGCGCGTGCGCACCTCGATCCACTTGGCGATGCCCGAGAGGATGAGGCACATCGCGATGTAGATGCCGCCGATCACCATGGCCGACTGGAGGATCGGACGCCCCTGCTGCGAGCTGAGGAGCTTCGCGTAGTAGAGCAGCTCCGGGTAGGTGATGATGAACCCGAGCGCGGTGTCCTTCATCGTCACCACCAGCTGCGCCACGATCACGGGGAGCATGGCCCGCACGGCCTGCGGCAGGAGGATGAGCCGCATGACGCCGCTCTTGCGGAGCCCGATGGCGTAGCCGGCCTCCTTCTGACCGCGCGGCAGCGACTCGATGCCGGCCCGCAGCACCTCCGCGAGCACCGATCCGTTGTAGACCATCAGCGCGAGCACGACCGCCCAGTACGGCTCCATCTTCACGCCGACGACCGGGAGGCCGTAGTAGAGCAGCATCATGAAGACGAGCACGGGTACCGCTCGGAAGAACTCGGTGATGACGGTCACGGGCACGCGCACCCAGGCGTGCTCGGAGAGCCGCCCGATGGCGAGCACGAAACCGAGTACGAGGCTCAGCACGGCGGCGAGACCGAAGGCGGCGAGCGTGTTCCCCAGAGCGCCGAGGATCTGCTCCCACACCCGGGTGAACGTGAACACGTACCACTTGGCCGGGTCGAACTGCCCCGACGCCCAGAAGCGGTAGACGATGAACCCCAGCGCTCCCAGGACCACCAGCACCGTGGCGACGGCGACGATGCGGTTGCGCAGCACGGCCCGGGGGCCGGGCACGTCGTAGAGCACGGAAGTCATCGCGCGATCCTCCACTTGTTCTCGAGATGGCGCTGCAGCCAGCTGAGCAGCATGACGAGCAGCACGAACACGACGGCCACCCAGAGCAGGACCTCCATGGGGTTGCCCGGGCGATCTGGGGCGTCGTTGATCGTCGCGCGGAGGGCGGCGAGCTCGGCGACGGAGAAGCCAGCGGCGACGGTCGTGTTCTTCAGGAGGGCGATGAAGACGCTCATCATCGGCGGGACGACAGAGCGGAACGCCTGCGGCAGGATGACGAGCGACATCACCTGTCCGAAGGGGAGGCCGATCGCCCGAGCCGCTTCGGCCTGCCCGACGGGCACGGTGTTGATGCCCGCGCGCAGCACCTCGGCGACGTAGGTGGCCGTGTAGATGCCGATGGCGAGGATGCCGAGCACGACGTTCGGCAACGCAGGGAAGCCGAGCGGCCGCCACCCGAACACGAAGAAGAAGAAGACGAGCGTCAACGGGGTGTTCCGGATGATGTTGACGTAGACCGTGCCGACGGCACGCGCGACGGGCACGGGCGACACCCGCATGGCGCCGACGATGGTGCCGAGCACCAGGGCGATGACCCCTCCCCCGAAGAACACCAGGACGGTGTTCCCGATGGCTGTCCCCCACAGGTCGAGGTTCCCGAAGATGACGTCCACTCGTCCTCTTTTCGATCAGGCTGCGTGTCGGACGGGGTGCGGGGCGGCGTGCGCCGCCCCGCACCGTCGATCAGTAGGCGTCGACCTTCGGCTGGTCGACCTTGATGCCGCTGGAGCCGAGGTTCTTGTCGAAGATCGCCTTCCAGATGTCGGGGTTGTCCGTGAACAGGTCGTTGATGTGGGCGCGAAGCACGTCGTCGCCCTTGGGCAGGCCGACGCCGTAGCGCTCCTCGGTGAACAGACCGCCAACGACCTTCAGCTCGTCGGGGTACTGCGCCGCGTAGCCGATCAGGATCGCCTGGTCGGTCGTGACCGCGTCGACGTTGCCGTTGAGGAGGTCCTCGACGCACGCGGAGTAGAGGTCGTACTCCTTGGTCTTGATGTCGGGGAAGTTCGCCTTGATGTTCTGGATGGGCGTCGACCCCGTGGCGGAGCAGACGGTCTTGCCGTTGAAGTCCGAGGCGTCCTTGACATCGGTGATGTCGCTGTCGGCGCCGACGAGGAAGCCCTGGCCGGTGATGAAGTACGGACCGGCGAAGTCGATCTGCTCCTTGCGCTTGTCCGTGATCGAGTAGGTGCCGACGTAGTAGTCGACATCGCCGTTGACGATCGCCTGCTCGCGGTTGGCGGAGGCGATCGGCTTGAACTCGATCTTGTCCTCGTCGTAGCCGAGCGATGCGGCGATCCAGCGGGCGATGTCGACGTCGAAGCCGGTGCGCTCGCCCGTCGTGACGTCGAGGTAGCCGAGACCGGGCTGGTCCTCCTTCACGCCGATCGTGACCTTGCCGGCCTCCGTGATCTTGTCGAAGGTCGGGCTGCCGTCGAGGGTGACGTCCTTCGCGACCTCGAACCACGTCGAGTCGCCGCCGGTCCCCTCGGTCGAGGTGCCGTCGCCGCCTCCGGGGTTCGAGGGCGTGCCGCTGTTGCAGGCGGTGAGCGCGAGCAGCGCTGTGGCCGCGATTCCGATGCCTGCCAGTGTCCGTGTGCGTCGCATGTTGCGTCTCCTTCGTGTGCTGTGTGTGCAGGGTGTAGGGGTCGGTGGTCAGTGCGTGAGGAGCTTGGAGAGGAAGTCCTTCGCACGGTCGCTCTTCGGGTGCGCGAAGAACTCCTCCGGCGTGGCCTCCTCGACGATCCGTCCGTCGGCCATGAAGACCACGCGATCGGCGGCCTTGCGGGCGAAGCCCATCTCGTGGGTGACGACGATCATCGTCATGCCCTGCTGCGCGAGCTCGACCATGACGTCGAGGACCTCGTTGATCATCTCGGGATCGAGCGCGCTGGTGGGCTCGTCGAAGAGCATCACCTTCGGATGCATGGCCAGGGCGCGCGCGATGGCGACGCGCTGCTGCTGGCCGCCGGACAGCTGGGCGGGGAGCTTGGAGGCCTGCTTGGCGACGCCGACCCGGTCGAGGAGCTCCATCGCCTCCTTCTCGGCATCCGCCTTCTTGAGTCCGCGGACCTTCATCGGGCCGAGCGTCACGTTCTCGAGGATCGTCAGGTGAGCGAAGAGGTTGAACGACTGGAACACCATGCCGACGTCGGCACGGAGCTGTGCGAGCCCCTTGCCCTCGGCGGGGAGCTCCTTGCCGTCGATGCGGATGCTGCCGCTGGTGATCGTCTCCAGGCGGTTGATCGTGCGGCACAGCGTCGACTTGCCCGAGCCGGACGGCCCGATCACGACGACGACTTCGCCGGCGTTGACGGTGAGGTCGATGTCGCTGAGAGCCTGGAACTCTCCGTAGTGCTTCTGAACGTTCTCGACCACGACGAGGGGTGTATCAGAGGTCATCATCTCTCCAAACTAGCCACGCGATACTCGCGCTACCAGGCTTTAACCTGTTCGTAACAAGCGACCGGCAGGCCACCGGGTGCCGCACGGTACCCCTCGGCCCGCCCCCCAGCGGACCGAGGGGCCGCCGCAGCCGCTGCTGCCGTCCACCCCCAGATGGGGCAGAGCACCGCGAAACCCGATTCGGGTGTGACCGCTCGCGATTCAGAGCTCTGGATGACCTCGTGCCTGCACCGTTGCGGGGGCTGCAGGGCATCTGTTTTCTCCATCGAATCGAGTGCGATCGACATCACGATGGCAGAGAAGGGGACGGCTGTCTGCGCTTCTTGAGGGTTTCTTGAGGGTGTCAGCCGCGCATATCGCGGTAGTAGCCGATCGCCCCGGGATGCAGCAGCACGGGCTCGGTGAAGATCGCCTGGCGTCGATCGAGGAGCGCGGCAGCCGGCACATCCGCCGCGATCCGCGAGCGGGCGGCGAAGAGGCCGTCCAGCACGTCCCTGACGACCGCGTCCGGAGTGCTCGACGACGTGACCAGGTAGTTCGGCACGGCCATCGTCGGCGCCGACTCGGTGAGCCCGTAGGTGCCGACGGGGAGGTCGGCCGGGCGGTAGGCGTCGGAGTACGCCTCGTTCACCGCGTTCACCCACGTCCGCTCCACCGGGAGCAGCCGCACGGGCATGACTGCTGCGAGTCCCTCGATACCGGGGGTCGGCAGTCCGCCCACCCAGAAGAACCCGTCGATGTCCCCGGACTCCATCGCACGGATGGATCCCGTCAGATCGAGCTGGGGATCGTCGACCGCGCCGTCGGCCACCCCCGCCGCTTCCAGCACGCGCGCTGCGATGACGTGCACGCCGGAGTTCTCCGCCCCGAGCGAGACGCGCATGCCGGCGAGATCCGTCACACTGCGGATCTCGGAGTCCCCGCGCACGACGATGTGCAGGTACTCGTCGTACAGCCGCGCCACCGCCTCGATCGGCAGCGGCTCGTCGAAGGCGCCGGTGCCGCTCACGGCATCCGCGGCGGCGTCCCCCTGCGCGAAGCCCAGGAGCGCCTCCCCTGACGCGACGCGCAGCAGGTTGTCGACCGACCCCGCCGTCTCCGCCGCTTCCATGGGCACGCCGATCTCGGTCGCCAGCTCCTCGGCGAGACGGCTCCCGTAGGCGTAGTAGACGCCGGTCTCGGATCCGCTGGCGATCACGTGCGTGCCGGAGGTCCACTCCCCGGAGCGCTGCTCGCACCCCGCCGACCCCGCCAGGAGCACGAGCGCGACCAGTCCCGCGCCCACGGACCGCAGAAGGCGCCTCATACCGCGCCTCCACCCGCTACCAGGAGCGACACCGCGAGGCCTCCCCCGTCGGCGGGGGCGACGGCGATGCCGCCGTCGATCGACTCGAGCAGATCGCTCGCGATCGCGAGCCCCAATCCCGAGCCGGGGACGTCGCTCGTCCCGCGCCAGAACCGGTCGGTGGCGTTCGCCGCCTCCTCCGGCGGCAGTCCGGGCCCGTGGTCACGCACCGTGATGACGCACACGTCGTCACGCCGTCGCGCCTCGATCTCGATCACGCCGTCGTCGGGCGAGTACTTCACCGCGTTGTCGATCACCGCGTCCAGCGCGCTCTCCACGACCATGCGATCGGTGACGCTCATGACGGCGGGCCCCGCGGAGGGGCGGAAGGTCACCCCGCGCTGCGCCGCGACGTCGCGCCAGGCCTCGGCGCGCCGCGCGGCGAGCGTGGTGAGGTCGACGGCCGAGAAGGTGGAGTCCGCCCTGTCGGTGCGAGCGAGACCGAGAAGGGTCTCCAGGATGCGCGTCATCCGCCGTCCCTCCTCCCTTGTCTCCTCGACGTCGGCGTCCCACTCCGGTCCGAGTCCCGTCGCCAGGTTCTCGACACGGAGCAGGAGCGCGTTGAGCGGGTTGCGCAGTTCGTGGGAGGCGTTGAGCGCGAACTCCTGTTGCCGCGCCATCGTGCGCTCGATCTGCCCTGCCATGCCGTTGAACACCCGTGTCATGCGCCGCAGCTCCGGCGGCCCGGTGTCCTCCGCGACCCTGGCGCCCATCTCGCCGTGCTCGATCGCGACCATGGCGTCGTCGAGCCGGCGCACCGGTGAGAGCACCCAGCGCGCGAGGAGGAACACGAGCAGGACTCCGAGCCCGATCGCGGCGACGACGGCGGTCACCAGGATGAGGATCTGCTGCGCGATCGCCGCGCGCGGGGCGTCGACGTCGGCCGCGAGCAGCACGGCGCCGACCACGTCTCCGTCATCGAACACCGGCTCGACGAGCACCGTGTCGGTCATCTCCCACGGGAGCACCGTCGCGGGTGGCTCGGCCCTCCGACCGGAGAGCGCGAGCCGGATCTTCTCGGTCTGATCGTGCTCGGAGACCTCTCCGGCGTCGCCGCTCGACGCCCACACCGCCCCGGTGAGGTCGAACACGGCGACCTCGATGCCGTAGACCTCCCGGTATCGCTTGGCCTCCCCCTCCACGACCGTCGTGCTGCCGGAGAGCAGCCCTTGCCTGGCGCTCGTGACGAAGTACGCGAGGTCGCCGAGCTGGGACGCGTAGAAGCCCTGCTGGATGCCGCGCGCCGCACCCCATCCCGCTGCCGCACCGAGCGCGAGCATGACCGCGATCAGGGGCACCAGGAACACGACGACGAGGCGGGTGCGCACCGGTCAGGAACCCGCCAGCCGGTAGCCGACGCCGCGGACCGTCTCGATGAGCCGACGGTCGCCGGTCTTGCGCCGGATGGCACCGACGTGCACCTCGAGCGAGTGGTGGAAGCCCCTCCAGTCCGTGTTCCAGACCTCGCGGATCAGCCGGTCCTTGGGCACGGCGACACCGGGGTACCGAGCCAGCACGGCCACGATGTCGAACTCCTTGGGCGTGAGGTCAACCGGCGTGCGGTCGACGACCAGCCGGCGGGACACCAGGTCGATCTGCACGTCGTCGCCGTGCATCACGACGCGGTTCTCGGATCCGGTGCGCACGGGCCGTGATCGACGGGTCACCGCCTCGATGCGCGCGAGCAGCTCGTGCACGTCGTAGGGCTTGATGACGAAGTCGTCGGCCCCGGCGCGCAGACCGCGGATCCGCTCGGTGACCTGGCTCCTGGCCGTCACCACGACGATCGGGACCTCGGAACGCCCGCGGATGCGCCGGCACAGGTCGATGCCGTCCACGTCCGGGAGTCCGAGATCGAGGAGCACGACCTCGGTGTCGGCGCCGAGCATCTCCATCGCCGCGGCGCCGTCGGCCGCGTGCGCCGTCGCGTAGCCGGAGCGCGCGAGGAACGCCTCGAGCGCGCCCGCGACCCGCTCGTCGTCTTCCACAATCAGAATCTGCATCGATCCTGTCCCCTTTTTCGGCTGCGGGCTTCCCCCGGCCCCACGCCGCTCGCAGGGGTCAACCGTACCAGCCCTCCGGGGGGCGGCGTGCCTCAGCCCAGGGCCGCGGCCCGCTGTGCGAACGCGCTCTCGTAGAGGCAGACGCTCGCGGCCGTGGCGAGGTTCAGCGACTCCGCACGACCGAAGATCGGCAGTCGCAGCACCCGATCGGCCAATGCGAGCGCGTCGTCCTCCAGGCCGCGCGCCTCGTTGCCGAAGAGCCAGCCCGTCGGTTCGGCGAGCGCGCCGTCAGCGCGAGCCCGCAGCAGGTCGTCGCCCTTCACATCGGCGGCGAGGATGCGCAGCCCGGCCTCGTGCGCACGCTCGACGACATCGGCGAGATCTCCCCCGATCGACACGGGCAGATGGAACAGCGATCCGGTGGTGGCGCGCACCACCTTCGGGTTGTACGGGTCGACGGTGCGGCCCGTGAGCACGACGGCGTCGGCGCCCGCGGCATCGGCCGCGCGGATGATGGTTCCCAGATTCCCGGGATCGCGCACCTCTTCGCAGATGGCCACGAGACGCGGTGACGCGGCGAAGACCTCGCGCACCGACGTCGGCGTCTGCCGTACGACGGCGACCAGGCCCTGCGGCGTGACGGTGTCGGCCATGGCGTTGAGCACGTACTCGGTGACGTACTCGACGTCGATCTCGGCATCCGACGCCTTGGCCCGGATGTCGGGATGCCTCTCCCAGCCGTTCGGCGTGGCGAAGAGCTCGACGATCGCATCGGGGCGGTAGGTGAGCGCCTCGCGCACCGCCTGGGGGCCTTCGAGAAGGAACAGACCCGTCTCGGTTCGCGCGCTGCGCTTGGTCAGCTTCGCGACGGCACGGACTCGGGGGGACCGGGGGTTCTCCAGCACGTTCACAGTCTAGGGAACGCGGCGGCCTCTCCCATGCCATCGCGGTAAGGTGCGTCCATGCCGACGGATGCCGCGCCCGACCCTGCGCGCCGGCGGATCGTCGTCGCGGCTCTCGCCCTGGCGACCATCGGCGTCGGACTCGCCGTCCACGGCCTGTTCGACGGCACGATCGGCGATATCGCAGGCGACGCGCTCTACGCCGTGCTCGTCTACCTGCTCGCCGCGCTCCTCCTGCCGCGCGCCCGGCGCCGGTGGCCGGCGCTCATCGCCGTCGCCGTGTGCACCGGCGTCGAGCTGCTGCAGCTCACCGGTCTCCCGCACGCCTGGGCCTCGGCGTTCCCGCCGATCGGGCTCGTGCTCGGATCGGGGTTCGATCCGCGCGACCTCGTGGTCTACGCGGTCGCCGCTGTAGCCGCATCCGTCGTCGATACCGCGCTGTCGGCCGCCACCCGCCGACGCTGACCCCGGGGACGCCACAGGGCGCCCTCCCGAAGGAGAGCGCCCTGTGCGAGAAGAGGTGCTTACGCAGCCGACTTCGGAGCGTTGACGTCAGAGGGCAGAGCCTTCTTGGCCGTCTCGACCAGCGTCGTGAACGTCGCCGCGTCGTTGACCGCGAGGTCGGCGAGCATGCGGCGGTCGACCGTGACACCCGCGAGGCCGAGGCCCTGGATGAAGCGGTTGTAGGTCATGCCGTTCTGACGGGCAGCGGCGTTGATGCGCTGGATCCACAGACGACGGAAGTCGCCCTTGCGCTTGCGACGGTCCCGGTACGAGTAGACCAGGGAGTGGATGACCTGCTCCTTGGCCTTACGGTAGAGGCGCGAACGCTGACCGCGGTAGCCGGAGGCGCGCTCGAGGATGACGCGACGCTTCTTGTGGGCGTTTACCGCCCGCTTGACTCTTGCCATTTTCCTGTGTTCCTATTCGTGCGATCGGCGCGTCAGCGGCCGAGAAGCTTCTTGGCGACCTTGAAGTCTGCCTTCGACAGAACCTGGTCCTGGTTGAGGCGACGGGTGCGACGGCTCGACTTGTGCTCGAGGTTGTGGCGCATCCCGGCCTGCTGCTTCTTCAGCTTTCCGCTGCCGGTGATCTTGAAGCGCTTCTTGGAACCCGAGTGGGTCTTCTGCTTCGGCATCTTCTCTTCCTTCGTATGGCGCCTTCTCAGGCGACGGTGTCAACCCGCGATGCGGGAGTCTGTGGGGCGGATGTCACTCCGCTGCGGCGGCGTCCGGGGACTTCGCGTCGCGCGCGGCCTGCTTCTTCGCGTCGCGCACGGCGTTCTGCTCCTGCTTCGCCTCGGACTTGCTCTTCAGCGGCGCGACGATCATGACCATGTTGCGACCATCGATCGTCGGGTTCGACTCGACCGTTCCGAGCTCGGCGACGTCCTCGGCGAACTTGCGCAGCAGACGCACGCCCTGCTCGGGGCGCGACTGCTCGCGACCGCGGAACAGGATCATGGCCTTGACCTTGTCACCGGCCTTGAGGAAGCCCTCGGCGCGCTTGAGCTTGGTCGTGTAGTCGTGAGCCTCGATCTTCAGGCGGAAGCGGACCTCCTTGAGGACCGTGTTCGCCTGGTTGCGGCGAGCTTCCTTCTCCTTCTGGGCAGCCTCGTACTTGAACTTGCCGTAGTCCATGATCTTGACCACGGGCGGCTTCGAGTTCGGGGCGACCTCGACGAGGTCGAGATCGGCTTCCTGCGCGAGGCGCAGTGCTGCCTCGATGCGGACGACGCCGATCTGCTCACCCGCGGGGCCGACGAGGCGGACCTCGGGGACGCGGATGCGCTCATTGGTACGGGGATCGCTGATGCGGAGCTCCTTAGACGATGTGATTCGGCCACCTGGATGCTGTCGGCATCCCGGGCGAAATCGGAATCGTCCCCTACCCGCCGGCGATCAGACGCCGGCTCCGCACCCTGACTACCGCCCCGGACTTTCGAGCGGAGCCGGCGGAGTGCAAGACCCGGTAGCCTGGAACGGCAAGCGCGGGTGGGAAGTGAATCCTCTTTCGTGCCGGAGCATGACGCTCCGGAGCCCGACAAAGTCTAACAGAAGGCAAGGCGAAGTGACGAACCAGGCACCGGACGAGGCTGCACGCGAGCGCGAAGAGCGCTGGGCACGGCAGGAGGAGGCGGCCGCGTCCGCCACCAGGGACATCGCCGACGTCCCCGCCGTCGAGGTGATCACCACCACGGCCGTGCACCTCATGAGCGCCGCGGCCGTCAAGCTCGGACTCGCCGACGATCCCGACGCCCAGCTCGACCTCGACGAGGCCCGCAAGCTGATCAACGCCCTGGCCGGCCTCATCACCGCCGGCGCCCCAGAGATCAGCGATATGCACGCACGCTCGCTGCGAGACGGGCTGCGCTCCCTGCAGCTCGCGTTCCGCGAGGCCTCCTCCATCCCCGACCCGATCGGCAAGGGCCCGGGCGAGAAGTGGACGGGCCCGGTCACCTGACCCCCGTCTGACCCCGACGCCGGACTCCGGACCGGTTGTGGACGCCGGACCTGGATGCGGCACGGACGCTGTGCCGTCTGCATGCTCGGTTCCGGTCTGCATGTCCGGGACCGGCGATCCGGGCATGCGGACGGGAAACCGACATGCGGACGGCACGGGACCCCGGACGGCTCGGCCCCGGGCGGACGGCACGGGACCCCGGGCGGATGCCGAGACCCGGGCGGATGCCGGGACGAGGGCGGATGCCGTGACTCAGGCGGAGCGGCGGAGCGTGACGGTGAGCGAGTCGGCGAGCACGGCGATGCGGTCGTCGGCCGCCCAGCGCTGAGCGAGCCGCGCGAGCACCGCGTCGAGGACGCCGCGCTCCAGTCCGTCGACGAGCTCCAGGATCACGACGAGCTCCGGGCCGCGCAGCCGCGCGTCGGGATCGCCGGCCGCGATCGACACGTCGATGACGGCGAGCTCGTGCGCCACGCTCTCCTGCAGCGCCGCGAACACCTCGGGCGACAGGAAGCTCGGGTCCCATGGCTGTCCCTGGGCGACCGCCCAGACGGCAGGCCGGCGGATCACGAACTCGGTGTCGGAGGTCGGGTCGAGCACGATCAGATCGGTGTCGTCAGCGGATGCGGCCAGAGCCGCGCGGACCGCCTCGACGGGGATCGGTCGCGCGGTCGCGTCCCAGCGCTGCATGGCCTCCACCGAGGAGAACACCGGCTGCACGCGACGCCCGTCCGGAGCGGCGACGGTGACGATCGACAGCTCCTGGGTCTTGTCGACGGCGAGGCCGGTCGGCCCCACTCCTTCGTCGCCCTTCTCCGCGACCAGGGGGATCAACACGCGCGCCGAACGGAAGGCGTCGACGACCTCGACCTGCGACCCCTCCCCGGCGCGGAACCGCAGGAGCGCGGAGAGCAGCGCCGGATCTGCGGAGCCGTCGTCGGCGGCATGCGGATTCTGCTCGAAGCTGCGCCCTTCCCACGGAACGCCCGCCGAATCGCCGTGGTTGTGCGGCTCGGGCCCGCAGGAGTGCGCGTCAGTCCCCTGCGACATCCAACGCCTCGGCCAGCGTGAACGCCCCGGCATACAGTGCCTTGCCCACGATCGCCCCCTCGACGCCGAGCGGGACGAGCTCCCGGAGCGCGGCGATGTCATCGAGGTTGGCGATGCCGCCCGAGGCGACGACGGGCTTGGGGGTGCGCGAGGTCATCTCGCGAAGCAGTTCGAGGTTCGGGCCCCGCAGCGTGCCGTCCTTGGTGACGTCGGTGACGACGTAGCGGCTGCAGCCGGCGTCCTCCAGACGGGCGAGCACCTCCCAGAGGTCGCCGCCCTCCTTGGTCCACCCGCGGGCCGCGAGGGTGGTGCCGCGCACGTCGAGCCCGACGGCGATCGCCTCCCCGTACCGCCCGATCACATCGGCGGCCCACTCCGGGTTCTCCAGAGCGGCCGTGCCGAGGTTGATGCGGGTCGCGCCGCTCTCCAGCGCCGCCTCGAGCGTCGCGTCGTCGCGGATGCCGCCGGAGAGCTCCACGTTCACGTTGCGGTACTGCTTGATGACCTTGCGCAGGATCGGCGCGTTGCTGCCGCGACCGAACGCCGCGTCGAGGTCGACGAGGTGGATCCACTTCGCCCCCTGCGCGACCCACTCGCCCGCGGCGTCCAGCGGGTCGCCGTAGCTGGTCTCCGTCCCCGCCTCCCCCTGGGTCAGACGGACGGCCTTGCCGCCGGCCACATCGACCGCGGGGAGCAGGGTGAGTGAGGGGGATTGCGCGAAGTCGTTCATGACGTCCTTGGGTGGGAGGATGCGCCGATCAGCGGCACGAGAAACGAGGGTACCCCCGGCGTCCGCGCACGCCCAAATGCGTGACGGCGCACCGAGGGCTCAGAGGCTGGAGACCCAGTTGCGCAGCAGCTGGATGCCTGCCTCGCCGGACTTCTCCGGGTGGAACTGCGTGGCCGAGAGCGGGCCGTTCTCCACCGCGGCCAGGAACGGATCGCCGTAGGTGGTCCAGGTCAGCACGGGCTGCGGGAACGGAGGGATGACGTCGAGCTCCCACGACTGAGCCGCGTAGGAGTGCACGAAATAGAAGCGCTCCCTCTCGATGCCCCGGAACAGGATGCTGTCGGCGCCGGGCTCGACCGTGTTCCATCCCATGTGCGGGAGGACGGGCGCGTTGAGCTCGGTGACCGCTCCCGGCCACTCCCCCAGTCCCTCCGCGTCGTGGCCCCGCTCGACGCCGTGCGAGAACAGGACCTGCATGCCGACGCAGATCCCCAGCACGGGGCGTCCGCCCGCCAGGCGCCGGTCGATGATCTCATCGCCGCCGTGTGCGTACAGCGCGTCCCTCACCGCCTGGAAGGCGCCGACACCCGGCACGACGAGGCCGTCGGCGTCCAGGGCCTCGGCCTTGTCGCGCGTGAGCACGGCGTCCGCGCCCGCTGCCACGAGCGCCTTCACGGCGGAGTGGACGTTGCCGGACTCGTAGTCGAAGACCGCGACCGTCGGCGTGCGGCTCACAGCGCACCCTTGGTCGACGGGATGCCGTCGACCAGCGGATCGAGCGCCTTCGCCTGGCGGAAGGCGCGGGCGAACGCCTTGTACTCCGCCTCGGCGATGTGGTGCGGATCGCGCCCGCCGAGCACGCGGACGTGCACCGTCAGGCCGGCGTTGAACGTGATGGCCTCGAAGGAGTGCCGGACCAGGGCGCCGGTGAAGTGGCCGCCGATGAGGTGGTACTCGAAACCGGCCGGCTCCCCCTCGTGCACGAGGTACGGACGCCCGGAGATGTCGACGACGGCCTGCGCGAGCGCCTCATCGAGCGGGACCAGCGCGTCGCCGTAGCGGGAGATTCCGGCCTTGTCGCCCAGAGCCTCGCGGATCGCCTGACCGAGCACGATCGAGACGTCCTCGACGGTGTGGTGGGCGTCGATGTCCGTGTCACCGGAGGCGCGCACCGTGAGGTCGGTGAGCGAGTGCTTCGCCAAGGCGGTGAGCATGTGGTCGAAGAACGGCACGGAGGTGTCGATCCTGCTCGCTCCGGTGCCGTCGAGGTTCAGCTCGAGTTCGACGGTGGACTCCGACGTGCCGCGCACACGGCTCGCCGTACGGGGGGTCTGCGCGGGGGTGCTCATGAAGCCGATCCTATCGATGCGAGAGCGTCCAGGAACGCCGTGGTCTCGGCCTCGGTGCCCGCGGTGACGCGCAGGTGGCCCGGGATGCCGACATCGCGGATCAGCACGCCGCGGTCGTACAGCTGTTGCCAGGTCGCCTTCGGGTCGGCGACTCCGCCGAACAGGACGAAGTTCGACCACGACTCGTGCGGCGTGTAGCCGAGCGCCACGAGCGTGGCGGAGATGCGGTCGCGCTGTTCGACGATCTCATCGACCATGCCGAGCATCACCTCGGCGTTGCGCAGCGCGGCGATCGCCGCAGCCTGGGTCAGAGCGCTGAGGTGGTAGGGAAGGCGCACGAGCCGCAGAGCGTCGATGAAGGCGGGGTCGGCCGCGAGGTAGCCGACGCGGGCACCAGCGAAGGCGAACGCCTTGCTCATGGTGCGCGACACCGCCAGGCGCGGACGCCCGTCGAGGAGGGTCAGAGCCGACGCCGCGTCGCGCGGGGCGAACTCCTGGTACGCCTCGTCGACGATCACGATCCCGTTCGCCGCCTCGTACACGGCCTCGACCACGTCGAGTCCGAGCGGCGTGCCCGTCGGATTGTTGGGCGAGCACAGGAGGATGACGTCGGGGTCGACCGCCCGCACCTGCGCCGCGGCATCCTCCGGGGTGATTGTGTAGTCCGGCTCACGGGTGCCGGAGATCCAGCGAGCGCCCGTCCCCTGGGCGATCAGCGGGTACATCGAGTAGGTGGGGGCGAACCCGAACGCCGTGCGGCCGGGACCGCCGAACGCCTGCAGGATGTGCTGGAGCACCTCGTTCGATCCGTTGCCCGCCCAGATGCGATCGGCGGTGAGCCCGTGACCGAGGTAGTCCGCGAACCCCTCACGCAGAGCCGTGAACTCGCGGTCCGGATACCGGTTGACATCGCGGATGGCCACGGCGATGTCGTCGAGGATGTCGCTTGCAACCGCCTCCGGAACGGGATGCGTGTTCTCGTTGACGTTCAGCGCGATGGGGAGAGGAGCCTGCGGAGCGCCGTACGGCGTCAGTCCGCGGAGGTCGTCGCGAAGGGGAAGGTCGGCGAGGGATGCAGTCACCCCTCCATGCTAGGACGCGTCCCGCATGCCATGACGCCGCGTTGCGCGCGGATCCGCACGCACACGACGGGGCCTGTGCGCGTGCGGGTCAGCGCGAGTACTCCGCCGGGATGGCGAGCTCGTCGCCGATCTGGAGGGCGCCGCCGGCGAGCATGTTCAGTCGGGAGATCTCCCCGATGACCTCGCGAGGATCGGCCGCGGGAGCGATCTCCTCCGCGATGGACCAGAGGGTGTCGCCCGGCATGACGGTGACGGACTCGAAGGAGGCAGCAGCGCCGGCGCCCTCCCCCGACGCCGCCGCGCTGCCCCCGCTCAGGGCGGCGAAGCCGATGCCGATCGCGAGCGGCAGAGCCGCGACGGCGAGCAGCACGCGGCGCCCACGCGCCGTCAGCCGGAGACGCGTCGCCGGACGAGCCGGGATGACCGCTGCGGTGCTGAAGGTGATGGTGCTCATGTCGTGCTCCTCTGCGTCTCTACCGCCGGAGCGGTGAAGTTGGCGTAGCGTTCGCATTCGCGACTCGGCCGGGAGCCGTGAATGCGAAGCTACGTTCCGAAGATATCTTCGATTTCGAATTCCTGTCAAGACTTCTTCGAAACCTGATCCGAGAATCCGCCGACACGCTCGAACAGATCTTCTCCGATCGGCCGTTCCTCGGATACGGTTTCGATACGAAGACCACATCACGGACCTCCGACATTCGGGTCGGGGCGCCGGATGCCGCGTAGCCAAGGAGCACCATGAGCGAGAGTTCGATCCCCGACACCGAGGCTCCGCGCACCCGTCGCCGCAAGAGCCTCAGCCCGAAGCAGATGGCGATCCTCGAGGTCATCCAGACGTCGATCAGCCGCTACGGGTATCCGCCGAGCATGCGCGAGATCGGAGACGCGGTCGGCCTCAAGTCGCTCTCCAGCGTCACCCACCAGCTGGGTCAGCTCGAGCTCAGCGGGTACCTCCGCCGCGACCCGGGCAAGACCAGGGCGATGGAGGTCCTCATCGACCTCCCCGGCACGGGGACCGAGAACCCCGCAGAGGTCACGACCCCGGTGGGGGACGCCGCGCTGGTGCCCCTGGTCGGCCGGATCGCCGCCGGCGTCCCGATCACCGCCGATCAGCAGGTCGAGGAGATCTTCCCGCTCCCCCGTCAGCTGGTGGGCAAGGGCGACCTGTTCATGCTCAAGGTGTCCGGCGAGTCGATGATCGACGCGGCGATCTGCGACGGCGACTGGGTCGTCGTGCGTTCCCAGGGCGATGCCGAGAACGGCGAGATCGTGGCGGCGATGCTCGACGGCGAGGCGACGGTCAAGACCTTCCGCCGCCGCGACGGGCACACCTGGCTTCTCCCCCGCAACTCGGCGTTCGAGCCGATCCTCGGCGACGAGGCCGTCGTGCTCGGCAAGGTCGTCGCCGTGCTGCGCGCGGTGTGACACGGCATCCGCAGGGGGCGTCGAGACCCCCTGTCGATGCCGAGACCCCCGCCCGGACGCGTGTCCGGGCGGGGGTCTCGTCGTCATGCGGGGGTCTCGGCGACCCCGCCGTCAGACGGCGACGCTGACGTCCTCCCGCACGCGGCGCGTGGCCTCGACGATGTTGCGCAGGGACGCGGCCGTCTCGTCGTAGCCGCGGGTCTTGAGCCCGCAGTCGGGGTTGACCCAGAGCTGCCTGGTGGGGATCTCGTCGACCGCCCGGCGGAGCAGGGCCTCGATCTCGTCGACACCCGGGACCCGCGGCGAGTGGATGTCGTAGACGCCGGGGCCGATGCCGTGGTCGAACCCGGCCTCGGCGATGTCGGCGACGACCTCCATGCGGCTACGTGCCGCCTCGATCGACGTGACGTCGGCGTCCAGCGCACGGATCGCGTCGATCACGACCCCGAACTCCGAGTAGCAGAGGTGGGTGTGCACCTGCGTGCTCGACGCGGCTCCGCCCGTGGCCAGACGGAAGGAGTCGACCGACCACCGCAGGTACGCGGGCTGATCCGCCTTCTTCAGCGGCAGCAGCTCGCGCAGCGCCGGCTCGTCGACCTGGATGATCGCGATCCCCGCCGCCTCGAGGTCGGCGATCTCGTCGCGCAGGGCGAGCGCCACCTGGTTGGCGGTGTCGGCGAGGGGCTGGTCGTCGCGCACGAACGACCACGCGAGGATCGTCACCGGGCCCGTCAGCATGCCCTTCATGTGCTTGGCGGTCAGGGACTGCGCGTACGTCGACCAGGCCACCGTGATCGGGGCGGGACGGGAGACGTCGCCCCAGAGGATCGACGGACGCGTGGCGCGCGAGCCGTAGGACTGCACCCAGCCGTGCTCCGTGACGTCGAAGCCGTCGAGGTTCTCGGCGAAGTACTGCACCATGTCATTGCGCTCCGGCTCGCCGTGCACGAGCACGTCGAGGCCCAGGTCCTCCTGGAGCGACACCACGCCGGCGATCTCGCGACGAAGGAAGTCGTCGTAGTCCTCGGCGGGGATCTCACCGCGGAGGAACCGCGCCCTGGCACGGCGGATGTCGCCGGTCTGCGGGAAGGAGCCGATCGTGGTGAGCGGGAGCGCCGGGAGGCCGAGCGCCTCCTGCGCCGTCTCGCGCTCCTCGTAGGGCGCGCGCGAGAAGTCGGCGTCGGTGAGCGCGCGATCGCGCACGGCCCCGTCGCGCACGCCGGGGGCGGACAGGCGGTCGTGCAGGGCCGCGGATGCCGCGTCGAGCTCGTCGGCGATCGCCGAGCGCCCGGCCGAGAGTCCACGTGCCAGGGTGACGACCTGCTCGACCTTCTGGTCGGCGAAGGCGAGCCAGGAGACCAGACGCGCGTCCAGGGCCGTCTCGTCGGACACGTCGTGCGGCACGTGCAGCAGCGAGGTCGACGTGGATGCCGAGACCGCGAGCGCGCCGAGACCGCGCAGGGCCTCGAGCTTCTCGAAGGCCGCCGTGAGGTCGCCGCGCCAGATGTTGTGCCCGTCGATCACCCCGCCGACGAGGGTCTTGCCCTCGATGCCGGCCGCGGCGACCGGAGCGGATCCGCGCACGAGGTCGACGGCGATCGCCTCGACCGGAGCCGCCGCGAGCACCGGGAACGCGGCGCCGAGGTCTGCGTAGGGCGCTGCGACGAGGATGGACGGCCGCGCTGCCGACGCGCCGAGCACGGCGAGCGCACGAGCCGCGGCATCCGAGAGGGCGGAGACGGAGGCCGGGAGGGACTCGCTGACGAGCGCCGGCTCGTCGAGCTGCACCCATTCGGCGCCGGCGGCCTGCAGCCGGGCCAGCAGCTCGACGTAGACGGGGAGCACGTCGTCGAGGCGCGACAGCGGGTCGAACCCGTCAGGGGCGTCGTCGGAGGCCTTGGCGAGCGCGAGCAGGGTGACGGGGCCGACCACCACGGGTCGGGTCAGGAAGCCGGCGGCGACGCCTTCCGACACCTCGCGCACGAGACGATCGCTGGACAGCGAGAACTCCGTCTCCGGACCGATCTCCGGCACCAGGTAGTGGTAGTTCGAGTCGAACCACTTGGTCATCTCCAGCGGGGCTCGATCGCCCTCGCCGCGCGCGATCGTGAAGTACGCGGGCAGGTCGATCGACCCGTCGGCCGAGCGCAGGTCCTCGAACCGCGCCGGGATCGCGCCGACGGCGATCGCGGCGTCGAGCACCTGGTCGTAGTACGAGAAGGACTCGGGGATCGAGGAGTCGGCCCGACCGAGGCCGAGTGCCGCGAGGCGATCCCTGGTCGACGCGCGCAGTTCGGCGGACGCGGCTTCGAGCTCCGCCTGGTCGATGCGCCCGGCCCAGAACGCCTCGACGGCCTTCTTGAGCTCGCGGCGACGGCCGATGCGGGGGTAGCCGAGGATGGTTCCCTCGGGGAATGCGGACATGGTCGTTCCTTTCGGCGGGGGTCTGATGCGGTCAGCGGGTACGGGCGGCCGGAAGGACTCCGGCCTCCTCGAGCACGGTGAGCACGGTGTCGTGCTGGTTGAAGGCGTAGAGGTGCACGCCGGGGGCGCCTCCGGCGACGACCTCCCTGGCCAGACGGGCAGCCCACTCGATGCCGATCTCCCTGCGCCCCTCGGGGCTGGGCTCCACGTCGAGCGCCACCGACAGCTCGCTGGGCAGCTCCTCTCCGGTGAGTTCCAGCACCCTGGCGAGACGCACCGGCGAGACGATCGGCATGATGCCGGGGAGGATCGGGATGGTGACGCCGGCGGCCCTGGCTCGTTCGACGAACGCCAGGTAGTCGTCGGAATGGAAGAAGAGCTGGGTGATCGCCGAGGTCGCGCCGGCCGCCTGCTTGGCCAGCAGGGCGTCGACGTCCTGCCAGCGGTGCACCGAACGCGGGTGGCCGTTGGGGAAGGCGGCCACCGCGATGCTGGCCCTGCGCCGCGGGGCGACGCTCGCCGCGCCGGGGATGCCGGGCACCGGGCTCTCCTCGTAGGGGGCCCGCTCGGCCTGCACCCGATCGATGAGTTGCACGAGTTGCGCCGCGCTCTCCAGGTCGCCGAGGAACGGCTCGTCCTGGCCGATGGGCGGGTCGCCGCGGAGCGCCAGGAAGCTGAGGATCCCCGCGTCGAGGAACTCTCGGATCAGGGCGGCGGCACCCGCATAGGTGTTGCCGACGCACGTGAGGTGGGCGAGGGGTTCGACGTCGGTCTGCTCGCGGATGAAGCGGAGCACCTCCAGCGAGCGACCGCCCGTCGACCCGCCGGCGCCGTAGGTGACGGAGAGGAACTCGGGCCCCGCGGCCGCGAGCCGGCGCACGGTCTCGTGCAGCGCCGCCTGACTCGACTCGGAGCGGGGCGGATAGAGCTCGAACGAGAACGGCACTCGGGGTGTCGGCGTCTCGGAGGACATCGGTTTCTCCTGGGGACAGGGGCGGGCACGGGGCCGCGATCGACGCGCTCGACGTCGGACTCGCGGGCGGGTGCCGGGCTCGGCTGTCGCTCCACATCCGGTGCGGAACCGGGTGTTTCCAGAAAGGTATGACACCCGCGGCGGCGGCGCATCCTGTGTGACGTCGTGTGTCACGCGGCCAATAGGCTCGAGTCATGTCGACGCCGTACGGATCCTGGCCGTCCCCCTTCTCCGCTTCCTCGGTGGCGGCATCCGCTCCACGAATCGACGGGGCGCTCTTCGTCGGTGACGAGGTCTGGTGGGGCGAGTCGGTGCCGGCCGACGGCGGCAGGATGTCGGTGCGCAGCTCTGCGGGACGGGAGATCCTCCCCGCGCCCTGGAGCGCGCGGTCCCGGGTGCACGAGTACGGCGGCGGAGCGTGGACGGCGGATGACGATGGCGTCCTGTTCTTCGTCGACGTGGCCGAGCAGCGCGTGCTCCGGAAGGACCGGGGCGGGGCCCCCGCGCCCCTCACACCGCCAGGGCCCGCCTTTGGAGGACTCAGACTGCAGGCCGGCCGCCTCCTCGCTGTGCGCGAGGACCTCACGACCACCCCGCACCGTCGCGCGATCGTCGAGATCCCCGTCGACGGGTCGGGTCGCGACGACCCGTCGATGATCCGCACCGTGGCGGAGGGCACGGGCTTCTACGCCCATCCGGCCCTCTCGCCCGACGGATCGCGCGTCGCGTGGGTGCAGTGGGCCGCGGATCGGATGCCGTGGGACCACGCGCGGCTGCATATCCGCTCGGCGGAGGGCGCGGAGACCGTGCTCCCCACCCGCGCCGCCCTCCAACCGGAGTGGGCGGGATCCGCGGAGCTCCTCTTCGCCGACGACCCGTCCGGCCGCTGGGCGCTGCACCGGCAGCCGCTCGACGGGGTCATCCCGCTCGGCGACGCCGCGGCCGTGGCCCCCGCCGATGCCGATACGGGATACGGGCTGTGGGTGCTCGGCAATCGCTGGTACCGGCGCCTCGCCGACGGACGGATCGTCGCGGTGCGCACGAACGGTCGCGATGAGGTCGTGGTGATCTCGCCCGACGGCTCGGTGCGCGAGCTCGCCGTGCCCTGCGACGGGCACGTCAGCGTCGACGACGTCCGCGGCTCGCTCGTGCTGCTGAGCGGCAGCGGCTCGACGACGGAGCCGGGGGTCTGGTGCGTCGACGTCGACGACGACACCGTCGACGTCGTCGCCGGAGGGGCACCGGTCGACGGGGAGTGGATGCCCCCGGCGAAGGCCGTCGTGGTCGACGGCGCGCACGGACCCGTGCACGCGTTCGCCTACGCGCCCGCGAATCCCCTCGTGACGGCCCCCGCCGACGAGCGCCCGCCGTACGTGGTGTTCGTGCACGGGGGTCCCACCGCGCACGTCACTGGTGCCGCGTCAGCGGCGATCGCCTTCTACACGAGCCGCGGCATCGGCGTGCTCGATGTCAACTACGGCGGCTCCACCGGGTACGGTCGCGACTATCGGGAGCGCCTGCTCGGGGGCTGGGGGGTGGTCGACGTCGACGACGTGATCGCGGCCGCGGCCGGGCTCGCCGACGCGGGCCTCGCCGATCCGAGGCGCATCGCGATCCGCGGCAGCTCGGCCGGCGGATGGACGGTGCTGTCCGCACTGGTCCGCGGAGGCACCTTCGCCGCGGGCATCAGCCGGTACGGGGTGACCGACCTGCGGGGTCTCGTCGAGCACTCCCACGACTTCGAGGCGCACTACATCGAGGGCCTGGTCGGCCCGCTCCCGGCATCCGACGCCCTTTACGTCGAGCGGTCTCCGCTGACGCACGCCGACCGCATCGACGTGCCGGTGCTGCTCCTCCAGGGTGCGGAGGACCGCGTAGTGCCGCCGTCGCAGTCGGAGGCGATCCGCGATGCCCTGGCCGCCCACGGCGTCGATCACGAATACGTGCTGTACCCGGGAGAGGGGCACGGCTTCCGCGGCGCGTCCACGATCGTCGACGCCCTGGAGCGCGAGATCGCGTTCCTGCGCAGGGCGCTCGCCTAGTTACTCGCCCATACGGTTGCGCATGCGCATGGCGCGCTCGGCCTCGCGGGTGTCCTGACGCTCGCGCAGGGTCTGCCTCTTGTCGAACTCGCGCTTGCCCTTCGCCAGGGCGATCTCGACCTTCGCGCGCCCGTCGGAGAAGTAGAGCTTGAGAGGGATGAGCGTGTATCCGCCGGCGGAGACGGCGTGCTGGAGCTTCGCGATCTCCTCCCGGTGCAGCAGCAGCTTGCGGATGCGCTTGGCCGAGTGGTTGGTCCAGTGCCCCTGCGAGTACTCGGGGATGTGCACGGCGTCGAGGAAGACCTCGTTGCCCTTCACGAACGCATAGCCGTCGCTGAGGTTCGCGCGTCCCTGACGCAGCGACTTCACCTCGGTGCCCGTGAGCACCATCCCCGCCTCGTACGACTTCTCGATGTTGTAGTCGTGACGTGCGCGACGATTGGTCGCGACGACCTTCTCCCCGCGTTCCCTGGGCATGATGCTCTCCTGATTCCGTGCCGTGCGGGCGCACGGCAGCCTGTCAGCTTATCAGGTGCGCAGCCAGCGGCGGATCGCGAAGCCGGCCGAGAGCGCGGCGAGCACGATCCCGATGCCGATCAGCACGGGGACGACGTATGCCGCATCCCGCATGGAGATCCAGGTCGTGATGAAGGGCACCCGCCCGCGCAGGTAGCCGTTCACTCCGAAGTGCACCCCGGCGACGATCGCCGCGCTGGCGAGCACGGATCCGAGGAACGCCGCGAACACGCCCTCCAGCACGAACGGGGTCTGGATGAACCGGTTGGAGGCGCCGACCAGGCGCATGATGCCGATCTCCTTGCGCCTGGCGTAGGCGGAGAGCCGGATCGTCGTTCCGATCAGCAGGATCGCGGCGATGAGCATGAGCACGGCGATGCCGACGGCGATGTACGTCGCGACGGTCAGCGCCGAGAAGAGCGGGTCGAGATACTGCAGCTGGTCCTTGACCTGCTCGACCCCGCCGACTCCGCTGAACGCCTCCGCGATGACCTTCGACTGGCCGGGGTCCTTCAGGGTCACGAAGAACACCTCGAACGCCTGGTCCTCGGTGAGCACGCTCGCCTGGTCCTCGCCGAGCTGCGCGACGAGCTTCGCGTACGTGTCGGCCTTGCTGTCGAAGGTGACCTCGCTGATGAAGGGCTTCAGCGCCGGCCCGTCCAGCTGGTCGCGCACGGCGGCGACCTGGTCCTCCGTCGCACCGCCGTCGACGCAGGTCTGCGACTCGGAGATCGCGGAGCACATGTACACGGCGACCTGCGCGCGCTCGGTCCAGTACCCCCGCATCGTGCCGATCTGCGCCTGCATGAGGATGGCGGCGCCGACGAAGGTCAGCGAGACGAAGGTGACCAGCACGACGGAGATCACCATCGAGATGTTCCGGCGCAGACCGCCGAGGGCTTCGGCGAGGATCAGTCCGATTCTCATGTGGTCGGCCCCACTTCGTCGTTCCCGTCGTCGGAGAGCCCCAATCGATCGGCGACGCCGAGCTCGGCGACGTCGACCTGAGGCAGCACGATCGGGTGCGTCCTCGGTCCGGTGGGCGCCGGCTGCGCGGCGGGGGCCTCGGCCTCGGGACGGGGTTCGATGGGAGCGGCCTGAGCCTCGGGGGTCTCCGAGGCGGCGGGCACGGCGTCGGGGGCCGGGGCCTCCGCGCGCCTCTGCGCGCTGAGCTCCTCCGCCAGGGCCGCGCGCACGACCGACAGGTCGGCGGTCTCGCGCTGCACCTCCTGCACCGCGGTGAGGGCGGCCGCTGCGGCGGCGCCGCGCACCTCCTCCGGCACGAGGCGAGGGATGTTCGAGGTGTCGCCGTATCCGCCGTGCACCTCGTCACGGACCATCTCGCCGTCGCGGAGCTCGATCACACGTCGCTGCATCGCGTCGACGAAGGCCGCCTCGTGCGTGGCCATGAGCACGGTGGTGCCGCCGGCGTTGATGCGCGCGAGAAGCTGCATGATGTCGACCGAGGTGGCGGGGTCGAGGTTACCCGTCGGCTCGTCCGCGAGCAGCACCTGGGGGCGGTTGACGAGGGCGCGCGCGATCGCGACGCGCTGCTGCTCGCCGCCGGACAGCTCGTGCGGCATGCGCTTCTGCTTGCCGTCGAGGCCGACGAGGGCGAGGGCCTCCGGCACCGCCTGTTGGATGAAGCCGCGCGATGATCCGGTGACCTGCAGCGTGAAGGCGACGTTCTGGAACACGGTCTTCGACGGCAGCAGGCGGAAGTCCTGGAACACCGAGCCGATGTGGCGACGGAAGTACGGGACCTTCCTGTTCGCGAGCGATTTGAGGTCGCGGCCGAGCACGGCGACCCGACCGGACGTGGGTACGTCCTCGCGCAGGATGAGCCGCAGGCACGACGATTTGCCCGACCCCGAGGCGCCGACGAGGAAGACGAACTCTCCTCGCTGGACTTCGAAGTCGACGCCGGACAGAGCGGGCCTCGCGGTCCCGCGATAGCGTTTCGTGACGTTCTCGAACCGAATCATGGCGGTACGAGCCTATGCGCGCCCGTTCGTCTGCCCGCGAGCGACACCCCATTGAGCCCTTCCGTGTCATATCCCACTGCTATACATGAAGGGACTCCGCGGCGACCTCGCGGGCATCGATCTTCCGAGGGGGACTCATGACGACACCTGCAGGCTGGTACGACGACGGATCGGGCCGTCAGCGGTGGTGGGACGGCACCCAGTGGACCGAGCACTTCGCCCCGGTCGCCGACGTCGCCGCAGCGACGGATGCCGGCACGGGCGCCGCCGAGGCCCCGGCTGACACCACGACCCCGGCGGATGCCGTCCAGGCCGACCCCGTCCAGGCCGACCCCGTCCAGGCCGACCCCGTCCAGGCCGACGCCGCGCAGGCGGATGCCGTCCAGGCAGACCCCGTCCAGGCCGACGCCGCGCAGGCGGATGCCCTCCAGGCAGACCCCGTCCAGGCCGAGGCGGACCCGTCGACCGGCGCCCCTGTCGACGACGTCGAGGCCCCCGCGTCCCCCGCGGACGCAGCGCCGACCGAGGTCATGCAGGACGCCGTCATCGCTCCCGGCGAGGCCAACACCCCCGACCTCGTCGTCGACCCGGATCCCGTCGTCGCCCCCGCGGATCCCGCGGCGTGGGCATCGCCCGCCGCAGCTGACGCGCAGCCCACCGTGCCGTTCGTCGCTCCGGGAGCGACGGCCCCGACCGCGCCGATCGACGGCCCCGTCCCGCCGTACGCCGGCGGAGCCCAGGACTACGCGGCACCCGCCTACGCGGCACCCGCCTATGCAGCCCCCGCCTACGCACAGGCCGCACCCGCCTATCCCGCGGCCGGGGGCTATCCCCCCGCCGGCGGCTACCCCGTCGGCGGCTATCCGGCCGCGCCCGCAGCGCCCGCGTCGATCTCCGTGCTCGGACTCATCGGGCTCGGGCTCGCCGCGTTCGGCACGATCCTGTCGTGCATCCCCTTCACCTTCGTCTTCGGTTGGGTGCTGCTCTTCGCCGGCTTCGTCGTCTCGATCATCTCCCTGTTCCTCAAGGGCAAGAAGTGGCCCGGCATCACCGGACTGGCGCTGTCCGTCGTCGGCACGGCCATCGCCGTCATCATGGCGATCATCTTCGCGGTGACGGCCGTCAACCAGGCGATCGATTCCCTGCCCTCCTCTCCCCCGTCGAGCGACACCGGCACGACCGACGGCGGTGAAGACAGCGACGGCGGTGGCGACGGCTTCACCTCCGCCGAGACCGTCGAGGGCGTCGCGGGAGAGCCCGTGACGGTGACCCAGCTCGACGGCACCAGCGAGCTCACCGTCACCTCCGCCACGTGGGCTGCGAGCAACGGCAGCGGTTTCGACCCGGCCAACGGCGGTTATCTCACGGTCGAGTTCACCTGGGCCAACCTCGACGGCACCACGCACGTGAACCCGTTCTACCTGTCCGTGGAGACCGCGGAGGGCGCCGAGGGGAGCTACGACTTCTTCTCCGACAACCAGCTTCCGACCGACGATCTGACGGGCGGCGCCAGCGTCGACGCGCGGATCGCCTTCGACGTGGCACAGAGCAGTTCGTACACGGTGATCGTGCTCGACGAGCTCCTCCAGGAGGTCGCCCGCATCACCGTGCAGCCGAGCGCCTGAGCAGGGCGGCCGACAGATGACGACGCCCGCAGGATGGTACGACGACGGCTCCGGCCGTCAGCGGTGGTGGGACGGCACGCAGTGGACGGAGTTCGTGAACGGACCCGCCCCGGCTCCGGCCGCCGCGCAGCCCGAGACCACCGTCACGGGCGTACCGGCGGACGATGGCGTCGCCGCCACCGTCCCGCAATCCGGCACGCCGCAGGAGGCCGTCTTCGCCCCGCCGTACGTCCTGCCGGAGCAGACGACGTCGTGGTCACCGGCCGTGCCGTCCCCTGACACGATGGCGGGGGCGACGCCGAACGGCTACAACCTCGGATACGGCTACACCGCGGCGCCCGCGCCGGCTCGTCCGAGGGTCTCCGTGCTCGGACTCGTCGGCCTCTGCCTCGTCGCGGTGGGGATCGTGCTCTCGTTCATCCCGCCGGCGCGGTTCGCCGGCTGGGCGATCCTCGGCGCCGGCTTCCTCGTCTCGATCGTCTCTCTCTTCGTGCGCGGGTCGAAATGGCCGGGCATCACCGGCCTCGCCGCGAGCATTCCGGGAGCGGTCCTGGCCGTGGCCGTCATGCTCATCTCCACGTCGACGTCACCGACGCCGTTCGCCGAGGCCTCCCCCGGGCCGACGGCCCCGGCGCCGTCTTCGTCTTCGTCCACTCCCACGCCTCCCGCCGAGGTCGAGGGTTCCGAGACGATCTACGTCGGCGATCTCACGGTCGGCGACTGCCTTCCCTCCGTCGAATGGGCCGAAGAGGTCACCGATGTGACGGTCGTCCCCTGCGATCAGCCGCACACCGATGAGGTGTACCTGGTCACCGAGCTCCCCGACGGCGACTATCCCGGCGACACCGAGCTGCAGTCGCGGGCAGATGAGATCTGCGTGCCCGCCTTCGAGGAGTTCGTGGGGATCGACTACGACGACTCCGCCCTGGACTACTACTGGTACATCCCGACCAAGGTGTCATGGTCCCGCTTCGGCGACCGCAAGATCCACTGCCTCGCGTTCAGCTACGACGATGTCACCGGCACCCTCAAGGGCGCCGCATACTGACCGCGTCGCGCAGACGACAGGACGAAGGCCCCGGAGTCGACTCCGGGGCCTTCGTCCTGTCACGCGCGGTGAGGGGTCAATCCTCGTCCTTGCGCTTGCGCCAGCGGATGCCGGCCGAGATGAAGCCGTCGAGGTCGCCGTCGAACACCGCGGCGGGGTTGCCCGACTCGTGGCCGGTGCGGAGATCCTTGACGAGCTGCTGGCCGTAGAGGAAGTAGGAGCGCATCTGGTCGCCCCAGCTCGCGGTGATGTTGCCGGCGAGCTCCTTCTTCTTCGCGGCCTCCTCCTCCTTCTGCAGCAGCAGCAAGCGGGTCTGCAGCACGCGCATGGCGGCGGCGCGGTTCTGAATCTGCGACTTCTCGTTCTGCATCGAGACGACGATGCCGGTCGGGAGATGCGTGATGCGCACGGCGGAGTCGGTGGTGTTGACCGACTGGCCGCCGGGGCCGGACGATCGGAACACGTCGACGCGGATGTCACCCTCGGGGATGTCGACCTCGGTCGCCTCCTCCATCAGGGGGATGACCTCGACCGCGGCGAACGAGGTCTGCCTCTTGTCGGCCGAACCGAACGGGCTGATCCGGGCGAGGCGGTGCGTGCCCGCCTCGACCGAGAGCGTGCCGAAGGCATACGGAGCGTCGACCTCGAACGTCGTCGACTTGATGCCGGCCCCCTCGGCGTAGGAGGTGTCCATGACCTTGACCGGGTACTTGTGCTGCTCAGCCCACCGCAGGTACATGCGCATGAGCATCTCGGCGAAGTCGGTGGCGTCGTCGCCGCCGGCTCCGGAGCGGATGGTGATGATCGCGGCGCGCTCGTCGTACTCGCCGTCGAGCAGCGTCTGCACCTCGAGCTGGCTGATGACATCGGTCAGTGCGGCGAGCTCGGCGCGTGCCTCGATCGCCGAGTCCTCGTCGCCCATCTCGTTCGCGAGGTCGACGAGCACCTCGAGGTCGTCGAGACGGCGACCGATGCCCTCGATCCTGGCGAGGGCCGACTGACGGTGGCTCAGGGCGCTGGTCACCTTCTGGGCACGCTCGGTGTCGTCCCAGAGGTCGGGCGCACCGGCTTCCTCGCTGAGGCGGGCGATGTCGGAGCGGAGGGTCTCGACATCGACGACCTCGCGGATGTCACCGTAGGTGACGCGGAGGGCCTGGATGTCGGCGGAGAGATCGAGTTCGAGCATGGCCCTCCCAGCCTACTCTCTGCGCGCTCGGTCTCCGGATGCCGTCGCCGATGGGGCCGATAGGGTCGATCAGATGAACACCTTCGCGCCCGCAGTCACGCGGCAATGGTTCGGCGACCGTCCCGATCAGGAGACGATCGCGTCGTCGCCGGACGGCGCCTTCGTCGTGGTCTCGGACGCCGATCCCGAGTTCCCCCTCACGCTCCTCCGTGCCCGGGACCACGTGCGGGTGCGTGCATCCGCCGCGCTCGCCTCGGAGCTCGGCCTCGCCTCGAGCCGCACGGACGCCGACGTGATGGCGGCGGTGGACCGCGCCGGGCTCGCTCTGCACGGGGCGGATCACCTGTTCTACTTCGACTCCGACGGCAGGGCCGCGCTCGAGGCCGAGGCCGATGCGGACGGCGTCAGGATCCTCCGAGCCGAGGACGCCGCCGTGTTCTCCGCGTTCACGGCGCAGTGCTCGCCGCAGGATCTCGACGACGCGTACGTCGAGCTCGATCACCCCACCGTCGTCGGCGCGTTCGTCGGAGACAGACTCGTCTGCGCCGCGAGCACGTACGCGTGGGGGGATGACGAGGAGTTCGCCGACACCGGGGTTTTGACCGACCCGGCATTCCGCGGACGGGGATTCGGGCGTGCCGTCGTGCGCGCGATCTCGCGCAGGGCGATCGCCGACGGACTCGAGCCGCAGTACCGCTGCCAGCTCGACAATGAAGCCTCGGTGGCGCTGGCCCGTTCGGCGGGACTCTCCTCGTTCGGAACCTGGGACGCGGTGACGTCGGACGATGAGGAGTAGTCGCGAGGAGTAGCGTGGCGCTGTGAGCAGTGCATCCACGGTCCTCAGGCAGTTCGGGCCGATGGTGTACCTGCCCACCACCCTCTTCTCGCTGGGTGAGGGAGCGGTCATCCCGCTGATCCCCGTGGTCGCGTCATCCATGGGCGCCGACATCGCCCTCGCCGCGCTGATCTCCTCGGCGCTCGTCGTCGGCCAACTGTGCGGCAACCTCCCCGCGGGGTGGGCGGTTGCACGCATCGGGGAGCGCCTGACGATGGTCATCGCCGGCATCGTGGCGATCGCGGCCGGCGTCGCCATGATCTTCTCGCCGTCGTCCGGTGTGCTCGCGGCATCCGTCTTCCTGCTCGGGTTCTGCGCCGCGGCCTTCGGCCTGGCCAGGCACGCGTTCATGACGACGCGCGTTCCGGTGGAGTTCCGGGCTCGCGCGCTGTCCCTCCTCGGAGGCAGCTTCCGCCTGGGCGTCTTCATCGGCCCCTTCGTCGCGGCGGGCCTTCTGCAGGTGTTCGGCACCGAACTCGCCGCGTTCTGGTTCTTCCTGATCTGCCTCGTCGTGATGGTCGCTCTCGTCACCTTCGGCCCCGACCCCGAGAAGACCGTGCCCCTCGCATCGCCGGCCACGCTCGCCGAGGATTCGGGAGAAGCGGTCAGCGGCTCCATCCCGACGATCGAACGCGCGGGGGTCTTCCGCACGATGTGGCAGCAGCGCGCGGTGCTGGGGCGCCTCGGACTGGCGGCGTCGTCGCTGTCTGCCGTGCGTTCCGCACGGCAGATCGTCCTGCCACTGTGGGGTCTGTCCC
The DNA here is from genome assembly GCA_040395495.1 of Microbacterium hydrocarbonoxydans. Classification (GTDB taxonomy): domain Bacteria; phylum Actinomycetota; class Actinomycetes; order Actinomycetales; family Microbacteriaceae; genus Microbacterium; species Microbacterium hydrocarbonoxydans_D. The sequence goes on from JBEBQG010000005.1 coordinate 29,811, forward strand.
TCGGCCTCGACGCCTCGACGATCGCGCTCGTGGTCGGTGTGTCCGGAGCGATCGACTTCGCGCTGTTCTACGCGAGCGGTCAGGTGATGGACCGGTTCGGGCGTCTGTGGGCGGCGATGCCCGCGATGCTGCTGATGGGGGCGGGCTTCCTCGCCCTGTCCTTCACGCACGACCTCGACGCCTCCGTGCTGTGGTTCGGCATGTTCGCCGCGGTGCTCGGGGTCGGCAACGGACTCTCCAGCGGCATCCTGCTCACCCTCGGCGCCGACGTCGCCCCGAAGCGCGAACCGGCCGCCTTCCTCGGCTCGTGGCGGACTCTGACGGATGCCGGAGGTGCGGTCGCGCCGCTCCTGGTCTCGGCGATCATCGCGGTCGCCTCGCTGCCGGTTGCCACCGGCGTCATCGGCGTGATCGGCCTGGTCGGCGCCGGAGGATTCCTGCGATGGATCCCCCGATTCGTCCCCCGTCCGACATCCGAACGACCGGGCTAGCTCCGAACGACAGAGCCAGCTCCGAACGACAGAGCCAGCTCCGAACGACAGAGCTCACTCCGAGCGACCGTCCCAGCTCCGAACGACCAGGCTCGATCCGAACGACCAGGCCAGTTCGCGCGTCCCGTCGGTCCGCTCACCCCAGCGCCGTCCGGCCCGTACCCGTCGCGTGGAGCACGATGCCCTCCGGCACGAAGAACGAGAACACCGGCGGATGCCACGGCGCCTCGACCTCCACGCGCGCGGACACCCCGTCGGGCGTCTCCGCGGTGAGGAGGACCGCGCGCACCGGCATCTCCGCGATCACTTCGGCCGCCCGATCGCGCACCTCCTCGTCGTCGAGCCGTGCGACGGGAGCGCCGTCTTCGACGACGAGCTCGAAGTCCTCCGCTCCGGCGAGCGCCGCCGAGTCTGCGAGCGCATCGAGCCTCTTCTGGGAGATGTAGAGGTCGGTCGCACAGACGCATACGAGGATCAGCGCGACCGCGAGCAGCGCATAGCCGAGGGCGAGCAGCAGCACGCTCCCCTCGTCCTCTCCCGCGACGGCGCGACTCATCGTCCTTCGCCCCAGTTCCGGGGAACCCGCTGCACGGCAGTGGCCTCCACCTGGATGGAGGCCGCACGATCGAGACCGAGCACGGGCGGCATGAGCGGCAGGCGGACTCGCGCAGAGACGGTCACCCTCAGGGTCGCCGCCGGTGCCGGGCACGCGAGGCCTTCGGGAGCGCATGACGCCGACACGGTGACGGAGTCGGGATCGAGGCGGTACTCGCGGCTCACGGCCGAGATGACAGCCTCCCCGCTCGCCATCGCCGACTCGACGTCGGACGCTTGGGACATCGCGCGGGCGACGTGCCGAGCGGCCGCCTCGACGCCGAGGGTCTGCTCCTGGATCGCACCCAGCGCGACGACGAGGTACACCAGGGGGATAAGGAGGATGAGTCCCACCGTGATGAACTCGAGTGCAGCGGACCCACGGTCATCGCCCCGGCCCGCCCGTGCAGCACCTCCGCCCGCGCCACGGGCACCAGCACCCGCATGCCCGGCCCCCGCATGCCCGGCACCAGCTCCCGCGCCACCCGCACTCCCAGCACCCGCATGCCCGGCCCCCGCATGCCCGGCCCCCGCATGCCCAGCTCCTGCGCCACGCGCGCGCCCGCGACCAGCACCGCCGGCACCGGGCTCACTCGGCGACCAGCGACTCCATCGGGGCATGAGCATCCACCTCCAGCGCGTGGGGCACCCCGAGCAGACCGATCACGGGCAGGGTCGTCCGGACGCTCACCACCACCGTCGGAGATCCGAGCCGCTCGGTGACTCCGACCTCGATATCCTCCGCGTACGACGCCCCGACCGCGCCCGTGATCGCCGCCCTCGCCCTGTCCTCCCCCTCGCTCAGCGCCGTATCGGCGAGGGCTGCGTAGTATGCGCCCTCGACGGCGGCGTCGTGCACGACGTTGCGCACGTAGACGGCGAGCGCGAGCTGCAGCACCGCTAGGGTGAGCGCCGTGAGGAGCGTCCCGACGAGCACGAACTCGACCGGGCTCGATCCCCGCTCGTCCGTCATCACCCGCCGCCACGCGCGCGCGACCTCCGACATGCGCACCTCAGAGTCCGGACACCCGCTGGATCGCCTGTTCGAACAGCGCGCTGAGCGCCGGCCCCGCGACCGCCCAGATCAGCACAACGAGGCCGGCGGTCATCAGAGTCACGAGCACCCACCCTGGCACGTCTCCGCGCTCGTCGTCGTACAGGTCGCGGATCCACCCGAGAGGCTTCCGCGATCGGTGCGCTCCCTCGGGAGTCGTACGTGCAGTCATTGTCGTCCTTCCGTCAGTGCGGCTCAGCCGATGCCGAGCCGCAGGATGAAGAGTCCCGGATAGATGGCGAACACGACGCTCATAGGCAGGATCAGGAACACCAGCGGCGGCAGCATCGACTTATAGTGCTTCCATGCACATCGGTATCTACACCCGCATCTCCGAGGACGATGAACTCACCGGCAAGGGCGTTCAGCGGCAGCAGGAGGACTGTCGCGCGCTCATCACGCGCATGGGCTGGACCGGCGACGTGGTCGTGTACGAGGAGAACAACGTGTCGGCCACGCGCTCCAAGAGCCGCCCGCAGTTCGACCGTCTCATGGCGGACGCTCGCGCCGGACGCATCACCGCGATTGTCTTCTGGGACTCGGACCGCATCACTCGCACCCCTCGCGAAGCCGAAGATGTGATCGACCTGGCGACGAAGCACGGAGTGAAGGTCGTGAGCGTGCAGGGCGACGACCTCACCACGTCAGACGGTCAGATGATGTTCCGTATCAAGATCACCGTTGCTCGGAATGACATCGACAAGATGAAGCGCCGCATTCGGCGGGCGAGCGACCAGCGCGCCGCAGAGGGCAGGCTGGCGGGTCAGACCGGCTACGGGTTCGGTCGCCAGGAAGACGGCACCGTGTACGCCGTGCCGGAGGAAGTCACCGTGATCCAGGAGGCAGCGCGTCGTCTCCTCGCCGGGGATTCGCTCCGTCGCGTGTGCTTGGACTTCCAGGATCGAGGTGTCCCTACCCCTGGGCGGGGCGAACGGTGGAACACCACGACATTGAAGCAGTTGGTTCTTCGGGAATCGCTCGCGGGCCTCCGCCGCCACCGCGGCGAAGTCGTGGGTGAACTCCACCCGGACATCCCGCGCATTCTCACTGTGGAGACTCACGAGCGGTTGAAGGCCCTCCTGAGTGACCCTGTTCGACGCACGAGTCCTGTGGGTCGTTCCGCGAAGTACCTCCTGGGTGGTATCGCTCGGTGCGGGAAGCCGACTGGCGAGATCGACGAGGCGGGCCAGCCGGTCCTCTGTGACGGCGTCGTGGTTCGCCAGGTTGGCCGGATGACCATGACGAAGAACGGCGGGACGAAGCGCCAGCCGCCCGCCTACGCGTGTTCCGCATGCTTCGGTGTTCGCCGGAAGCAGGAGCAGGTGGACGAGTACGTGGAGGCCGTCGTGGTTGGCCGCTTGGAGCGCCCGGATGCCATTCGCCTGTTCACGGGTGGGGACGAAGCCGCAGCCACCCAGGCGCGGGAGGCCGTGGCGGTTATCGACGCTCGGCTGGCCACTGCCGCCGACCAGTTCGCGGATGGCATCCTGACCGGCGACCAGTTGGAGCGAATCACGACGAAGCTCCGCGGCGAGCGCGAGCGGCAGGAGGCAGTCGTGCGCGCGTCGCTCCCCCTTGCCATCGACCCGGCGTTGGCTGGCGAACACGCTCGCGCGACCTGGGATCGACTCGACATGGACACGAAGCGGAAGGTGTTGAACCTGCTCGTGGACGTGACGATCCTTCCCTCTGGGGCTGGTCGAGAGTTCGACCCGAATCTGGTCCGGATCACGTGGCACTGACTGTCACAACGTGGTACAGAAATACCTTCCGATCAGGACTTAAGTTGACAATCAACGAACGTGTCTGTTAACTTCAGGGCGTCATCAAGGCGAAGGGAGAAGCCATGAGCCAACGCAGCCAGCGTTGACCTAGAGAGGGCCATCCGTGCCTGTCAACCGCTCCGCGTCCCGCACCGTGCAGGGCTACGCGAATTCCGCCAACCGCAAGAAGGCCATCTACGGCCCCGACTCCCCGCAGTACATCGATGCTCGCCGCGACCACGCTGTCGCCCGCATCGAAGACGCCATCCAGCGAACGCTGGCCGAAGCGCCGCCGCTGACCAACGACCAGGCCGACAAGCTCGCCTCCCTCCTCCGGGGCGGGTGCGTCCGATGAGCGAGCGCATCGAACTCGCCGTGGTCGCTCTCGCCGCGTTCGCGCACCTCGTGATCTTCGCGGTGCTCGCCATGGACGTGCTGTCGTGAACAAGCTCGCGGTCACCGTCCAGCGCCACCCTTCCGAGGGCTACGGCCTCACGTTCGCCTACGCGCCCCGCATGGTCGAGGCCATCAAGACGCGCGTGCCGTCGAGTGAGCGTCGCTACGACGCCGTGACGAAGACGTGGTGGCTGTACCGCCGCGCCGACCTCGACGCCCTCCGTCTCGCCACCAACGGGTGGGCGACGTTCGTCCATACTCCCGCGTCCACGATGAACGGGTTCAGGGAGGCGCAGGCGACTGTCCAGGCCCGTAACGCCGAAGCGCGAAAGCGTACTTTCACCTGCCGTCACTGCGCCGAGGAGATCGCAGTTGCTGGCTACCAGTGGACGCACGTCGCGTCGGGTCAGCGCTGGTGTGGGATCGAGACGTACGCGACTCCCGCGGAGTTGCCGTGAGGTTCCCGAAGGACGTCGTCCGCCTGGGTGATCTCGCGTCCACTCCGAAGCTTGGCGAAGCCGCGTTCCGTCTCCTGATCGCGCTCGCCGTCCTCGCTGACCGTGATGGGGTCGTGCGCGGCTACTCCCAGTCCGACCTGGCCTCCCACGCTGGGGTGTCGCGTGCGACCGCACGTGAGGCTATGGACCGTCTCCAGTCCGCGGGTGCAGTCGAGTTCGACCCCTCGCAGGGGCGTCGCACGGAGTATCGCGTGACGTCTCGGTGGGTGCCCAACTTGGCCGGTAGACCTGCCAAGTTGGCATCCGACGCGAACACGAACTTGGCCGGTGGACCCGCCAAGTTGACCCCCAACTTGGCCGGTGGACCTGCCAAGTTGATCCCCGCCCCTTACCGTGGCCCCTCGCGCGCGCACGTTCAAGAAGTTGCACCCACCAGCAACAACCACCTCACGAACGCGACAGCCACCAACAACACCCCCACCCACGACACCACGGCTCCCCCTGTGCTGGGGGGTTCGGGGGTGGCAACCCCCGAGAACACGACCACCCACCACCGCGACAACATCACCTACCTGCCGCGCCCCGTCGCTACCGCTCCGGACAACAACAAGCGGGACGTCTCGTGACCAGCGCACACAACAACCCCACCTACCGGCGCAACGCCGCCATCATCCGCAAACGCACCAACAACGACCACGCAGCCGGACGCCCCGTCTGGTGCATCGGATGCGGACGCGCCATCGAACCCACCCACGCATGGGACGTCGGACACCGCATCGACGCCGCACGAGGAGGAACCCACAACCTCGACAACCTCGGACCCCAACACCGCGGAGAGAACCGACGCGCAGGCGGACGACTCGGAGCACAACGCACCAACAACACCAACGGCACCAGCCGCGCAGCGAAAGGACTCCCCTCGTGGTGAAGTGCAACCCCGATCCTTTGAACAAGGCCACCAGAACCCCCGCTAAGGCTCTATCAGTGCCGGTTTTGTCCGACTCCGGCTCGTGGCTTGAGCTTCGTGGTCGCGCGTTGGAGCCGTTGCATGTGTCGGAGTTGGTGACGACGGAGAGGGACCGCGCCGAGTTCCTTCGCGGCGCTGAGATGTTGAGGTTCGCGGGCGAGCTGGCGATGCGTGGTCGTTCCCCGCATCCGCAGCAGTTGTTGGTCGTGGACATGCTGGCCGCGGGGCGGGCGCGTAACGCGGTGCTGTTGCCTCGACGGAGCTCGAAGTCCACGACGCTGATCGCGCTCGCGTTGGGTCGCGCGGAGGCACGGGAGGACTACCGCGTGGCGGTGCTGACGCTCACGACGGGCAAGGCGGGGCGCAGCCGTTTCCAGAAGGACGTCGTGCCCGCGTTGGATCGGACGACGGACCGGGAGCAGGTGCGCATCGTCCGCGCTGCTGGACAGGAGCGGGTGGAGTTTCGGGAGTCGGGCGGGATGGTCGCGTGGCTGTCCACGATGGACGACCTTCGCGGTGAGGCGTTCGACCTGATCATTCTGGACGAGGCCGGGGAGCCGGACCCGCAGAAGGTGGAGGACACGTTGGCGGCGGCGATGCCGACCTTGGACACTCGCCCTGACGCGCAGATCGTCGTCGCGGGAACTGCCGGGAAGTACCGCGTGGGGAACCTCCTGTGGGACTGGCTGGTGCTGGGTCGCGGGGGCCGTTGCGGGATCGTCGAGTACGCGATGCCGGACACGATCCAGGACGAGGACGTGGAGACGTGGGAACAGGTGGAACCCCTGATCCTCGCGGCACACCCCGGCATCGGGACGCTGACCACCTTGGAGCAGGTGCGCGGGAACTTCGAGACGTTGCCGCGTGTGGTGTTCATGGCCGAGTACGGGGGCCTGTTCGGGGACGAGGGCGGCACGACCAGCCTGTTCGACCCGCTCAAGTGGGCGCGCACCGGAGTGGATGGTGCGTTGCCGTCGCCGCCTGAACGGTTCTCGCTCGCGTTCGCGCCGCACCCTGACCAGACGTGCGTGTCCATCGTGGCCGCGTGGAGGGACGACGACGGGCGGGCCGTGGTGCTCCAGCTTGAAGACGTCACCGGGATCGACAAGGCCGTCCCGGTGCTCGCCAGGTTGGCCCGTACGTACCGTGTGCCCATCGTCTACGACGCGGGTTCTCAGGTCGCGCAGTTGATCGTCGAGAAGCTGAACCGGCTCACCCCTCGCCCGAAGTTCGAACCGTACACCTACGCCGATGTGAAGCGCGCCGCGTCCCTTGTCGTCGACGAGGTGGACCGGGAGAACGTCGTCCACTACCGAGATCAGACCATGCTCACCGAGGCCGTGCACCGGACGGTCAAGCGGAAGTCCGGGGATCGCGGTTGGCTCCTGGGGCGCGCGCCGAAGAACCCGGATCACAACATCACGCCCGTGGAGGCGTGGGCGCTCGCGATGCAGCACTACGACGGGTTCAAGCCGAGGGTGCGGGCGAAGGGTCGGGTGGCAGCGTGACGAAGCGACTCCGCATGGACTGCACGTCGAACGGGTGTCTGGCGCTCTGTGATGACTGCCCCGAGTGGTTCGCGTTCCGGTCGGATCGGGAGGCGGCATGGAGGGCTGGCCGCGACCACGAGATGCGCGCGCATCCGGGTTCGACTCAGGCGACCACCGCTCTGCACAGCAAGCGCCGTTGCCGGTAGCACCCCGCCGCCTGTGCACAGTGGCGGGTTGCGAACGTCCCTACCGCTGCGTGGGGTTGTGCGAGGCCCACTACCGGAGAATGCGCGACCACGGAACAACTGAGCGTCTGGTGGCTCGACGCGACCCGGTGTGCACCGTGGAGGGATGCAACCGCCGACACGAGGCGCGCGGCCTCTGTCGCTTGCACTATGAGCGTCTTCGCCGTGCGGAACTCATGCCCCGATGCTCATATGCGTTCGGGCAGGGACCGTTCGGCCACGGCGACTTCGGCGGCTCCTGCGCGCAGCCGATCCATGGAACGGACGGACTCTGCCAGACGCACCACCGATGGGTGACCCGTCGCGCCACCCATGACACCCTCACGGCTGAGGTCGCGTCGTGGGGGTTCCAGATCGAGATTCCGTTGGAGGACTTCGTCCGATATCACGACTTCGCCCGACTGCGGAACTACCGACGTAGGTAGCGCTTTCAGATGCGATAAGCCGGCTCGACCTTCTGAGGGTGAGCCTCTGGGACATCCTTCGACCGGTTCGGGTAACTGACCGTGTACACGCTGCCGCGTGGGCACCCATCGTCACGCCTAACCAGACCTCGACCCTGCCCATGGTCGTGTACTCGGAGTTCTTCGCCGGAGAGATCGCCGAGGTAACCCGGTACGGAGCACTCCAGATTCCGGCGTTCAAGCGCGCCCGCGACCTCCTCACCTCCACCATCGCGGGCACTCCCCTGCGCCAGTACCGCGACGGCATGGACGTGACGCCCGCTTGGCTCGCGAACAGCGCTGCCGGGGTGTCCCCCTACCACCGGATGCTGGCGGTGGCCGACGACCTCCTGTTCTACGACTGGTCACTCCTCGCCGTGCAGCGCGACAGTGTCGGGCAGATCACCGACGCCCTCCGAGTGCCCTTCGAGCAGTGGGCAGTCGATGACATGACCGGACGCGTCACCGTGCGGGACAGGCCGGTGAGCGCTGAGGAGGTCATCCTCATCCCCGGCAACGGCTCCGGTGGGGTGATCCAGACCGGCGCGCAGACCATCAAGGGCTACCGCGCCATGGAGCGCGCATGGATCGGTCGGGTGCAGAACCCCATCCCCCTCGTCGAACTTCACCAGACCACGGAAGACCCGCTCACGGACGGCACCGTGGATGACGAGGAGAACGAGATCGCCCGCCTGACGTCTGACTGGGCAGCGGCTCGCATGTCACCTACCGGCGCTGTCGGTTACACCCCACACAACATCGAGCTTCGCGTCCACGGCGACGTCAAGCACGAACTGTTCGTGGAGGGCCGTAACGCCTCCGTCCTCGACATCGCCCGCCTGTTCGGCATCCCCGGTTCCCTCCTGGACGGGTCAATGGCGACGGCCACTCTCACGTACTCGACGACCGAGGGCAAGCGCTCCGAGTTCGACATGTACACGACGCCGCTATACCTCGACCCCATCGAGGCGCGGCTGTCCATGGATGACGTCGCCCCTGCTGGTGAGGTCATCCGCTTCGACCGATCCGCTAGGGCCTCGGTTGAGGCCCCCGCACTCCGGGAGCCTCTCGATGACTAACGACCAGACCAGCAACGCCCTCTTCGTCGTGGATGAAGCGGAGCGCATCGTCCGCGGGCGGCTGCTCCCCTTCGGTGAGATGAGCCGCCAGTCGGTGACCTCGGACCCCATCGAGTTCAGCGCAGCCGCCATCGACGTGCCCGCCGACCCCGACGTGCTCACCCTGAACCGCGACCACAACCGGTTCGCCCCCATCGGTCGTGCCATCTCCGCGAGCAAGGACGACCAGCAGGGCGTCATTGCTGACTTCCGCATCGCCCGCACCCCCGAGGGCGACGCCGCTCTCGCGGACATCCGCGCCGGAAAGGTGAAGGCACTCAGCGCCGAGGTCACGGGCCTTGTCCGTGAGGGCACGAAGGCCGTCACTTCCAAGCTCACTGGCGCGGCCCTCGTGCCGGTCGGTGCTTTCGAGGGAGCCGCCCTGTTCGCCGCGCTCGACGCCGTCACGGAAGCACCCGCCGAGGAGCTTCGCGACCTCATCACGGAAGCCGTCACCGACGCTCTCGCCGCCACTCAGACCCCCGAGGCGGCACCCGTCGTCTCGGACACCACCGAGGCCACGGAGGCCGAGGAAGACCAGAAGGAGACGACTGTGGCTGACGCAGTTGTGCCCGCGACCCTCACGGCTCCGGGCAACCCCATCAAGAAGGACGAGACGACCGCGACCGGCCTGTTCGCCGCCGTGGCCGCGGTCAAGGGCGGGAACGCGGAGGCCGTGCAGGCGTACGCGGGCGGTGACTCCCTGTTCGCCATCGCGACCGTGCAGCACTCCGGCCCCTCCACCGTGACCATCGGTGCCGATGTGCAGGTTCCGAACTACGTCGGTGAACTGTGGAAGCGCCGCCCCTACCAGCGCCGCTTCGTCCCGCTGGTGAACTCCGGCACGCTCACCAACTATCAGGTCGTCGGCTGGCAGTGGGACGACGGCAAGGAGCCGGTCGTCGGTGACTACTCCGGCAACACCGCCGAGATTCCGTCGAACGCGGTGGACACCAAGCAGGTCACCGCCAACGCGGCGCGCATCGCGGGTGGTCACAAGATCGACCGGCGCTACCTGGACTTCAACGACCAGGGCGTCATCGCGTCGTACTTCGACCGCATGGTGGAGTCCGTCGCCCGCCAGACCGATGCGAAGGCCCTCGCGGCGATCACGTCGAACTCCACGGCCACGACTCCCGGCACTGTCCCGTCCGGCATCGCGAAGGGGCTTGCCGCCATCGTGGACGGCGCTCTCGACGTCATCGCCACGGAGAACGCCCCGTCGTTCGCCGTCGTGTCCCCGGAACTGTGGCGCGACATCATCCTGTCCCCGAAGGATGACGTCCTCGCCTACCTCAACGCGGGTTTCGGCCTGGAGGAAGGTTCGCTGTCCGGGTTCAAGATCATCCCCGGCGCGGTCGGCACCGGCAAGGTCATGGTCGGCGCGAAGGAAGCTCTGACCTTCTACGAGCTGGGTGGTACGGCACCCATTCGGGTGGAGGGCATCGACCCCCACCACGGCGCGTTCGACCCGGCCGTCTTCGCCTACTGGGCGGTCATCGTCAACAACGCCGCCGCGATCCGTTCTGTGACGGTCGCCGCCTGATCGGGCGGGCGGGAGCGTACCCGTGGGCACCTGGCACACCCCCGACACCGTGCGGGCCGAATGGCCTGACGCGGTGCAGATCGACGACCTTCTGCTGGAGCAGTTGGTGGTCGTTGCTCGGGATGCCGTCGTGGCCTACGCTCCCGCCCTCCGGTCGGGTACTGGGGAGCCTGGCGGGTTCGGAACTGGCCCGTTCGGGCACGGCACGTTCGGGCACGGTCCGGAGGGGGACGACTCGATCCCTGACCGTTACCGGCTCGCGCAGTTGATCCAGGTGAAGAACGTGTGGAACGCGGCCATCGCTACCGCGTCCGGTGATCTCGGGGGCGACACGTACGCGATCCAGCCGCGCCCGCTCGACTGGCACGTGAAGGGCCTCCTGCGTCCTGCTACGGGACGCCCGAGGGTGGGCTGAGCCGTGAGCGTCCGCACCTACCTGGCCGACCAGATTCGGCCCCTCCTGCCCACTGGCTGGGTCTTCTACGACCACGACCGAACCCTGCCCACGGTCGGCAAGGTCACCGCGCTCCTCGTGCACAGCCGCGTGGAGCCGGGACCGCAGCAGGCGATTCTCACCCACTCCGTCGTGCTGGTGATCGTCGACCCCACCCAGGTCGAGGGGCACATGGACGACCGCCTGGACGACCACCTCGAAGACCTGATCCCGCTCCTGCGCGGTATCCCCAACGTCCAGTTCGTGAGCGCGGAACGCGCCGCGTACCCGGCGAACGAACCCACCTATCCGGCGTGGAGCATCCAGCTCACCGTCCAGACAACCGCCTAGGAGGCAACCATGGCAGCGATCAACGTCGCTCCCTTCGTGTTGAAGGACGTCCTTCTCACGGTCGGCACCGACAGTTACGAGGCTCACGTCTCGCAGGTCGAGTTCACCCCGAGTGCATCGACCCAGACGTGGCAGGGCCTCACGCCCGCCAGCGTCCACACCGACATGTCCACCGCAACGTGGACGTGCACCCTCGCCTACGCGCAGGACTGGGAGACGGCGAACAGTCTCAGCCGCTACCTGTACGACAACGAGGGGCAGACGAAGTCCGTCGTGTTCCGTCCCAAGTCGGGCACCGGCCCGTCCTTCGAAGCGGACATCATCATCACCCCTGGAGCCATCGGCGGCACGGTGAACAGCTTCGCCACGGCGACGGTGACCCTCGGAGTGAAGGGCAAGCCGGACCTCGTCCCTGCCGCCTGACATGCCCATCCAGATCAGTGCTCGCGATAGCCGGGAGTTGCAGGCCGCTCTCCTGGCTATCGCGGGTGCCGGTCGGGCCATCCAGGCGCAGCTTCGCCGCCAGACGAAGCGGGTCGCGGAACCCGAATGGGTGAAAGGACTCGAGAAACGGGCGTCGTCCCGTCTCGACCAGAAGGTGCTTGTGAAGACCGCCCGCGTGCAGGTGCGAGACACCAACGTGGTGCTTCGCTCCGGCGCGGTCGGGAAGCTCAAGGACATCACCCGCCCCGTCGAGTTCGGCGGTGACCGCGACCAGGTCGAGACGTACAACAGCCGGTCCCGCAAGGGCACCCGCTACCGGGTCACTCGCCACACCGCCCGTCAACTCGGTTGGCGACGCAAGGGCGGGCGCGTCGTCTGGCCGACCGCAGAAGACCTCATCCCTCGCATGGTCGCCCTCTGGGTTCAGACCACGATCCGCACATTCCTCGAAGAACTCGAACGGAGGTGACACCGCATGGCTGGCGGTAAGGACATCAACATCCCGATCACGGGCGATGCCCGCGACTTTGTCAAGACGACGAAGGATGTCGAAGGCGCACTGGATGACGTCGCGGATTCCCTCGATGACATGACCCGCGACACGAAGCGCGGAGCCGATCAGGCCGAACGCGCCGTGGACGACCTTGCGGACACGTTCCGGGACGCGCAGAGGCGCGCGAAGGACCTCGGGGATGCCGGGAAGGATGCCGGAGACGACGTGAAGCGCGGCATGGAACGCGCTGAGGACGGGGTCGAGGAGTTCAAGGACGAAGCGAACAGCACCGCTCGGGAGGCGGCGGCATCGTTCGACGGGTCAGCGGAGTCCATCGCTGACATGTTCCAAGAGGTGGCCGCGAACGCGTTCGCGGGTTTCGGACCCGCTGGGGCGATTGCCGGACTGGCAGCCGCCGCGGGGATCGGTCTTGCTGTCGCGGGCTTCGAGCAGGTGAACGAGGCATCGGAGGAGTCCAAGGAGCGTGCCAACGAGTGGGCGGACGCCTACATCGAGTCGGGTGGTCGAGTCTTGGACTTCGACACGACCATGGCGAAGACCCGCGAGATTCTGACGGGCAAGTTCGACGAGGCCACGAAGAACGCCGACCTGTGGGGCGTGAGCATCGAAACTGCGGTTGCCGCGATGGCTGGTTCCCAGTCCGCCATCGACGATGTGACGAAGGCCGTCGATGAGCAGTCCAAGGCCGCAGCCATCGCCGCGGTCAAGGCACAGGAGATGGCCGAGGCGAACGGCGGAACTCTGCTGAACCTCACGCTGGAGGAGCAGAAAGCGAACGCGGCATCCGACGCCTTGAACATGCTGACGGGCGAGATGGACCGCGGCGCGTCGCAGGCGAGCATCTACAGCCGAATGCTTGTCGATCAGGCGCGGGCGACGGCGGGCGCGACGGAAGCTGTTGACGAGTTCGGGGACACGATCATCACCCTGCCGGACGGCAAGCAGGTCTACATCGACGCCGAGACGGGCCAGGCGACCGACAACGTCAACGCCATCGAGCGCAAGATTTACGGCATCCCGGACGGCAGCGCAACGGTGAGCGTGGACACCTCCACCGCGCAGAACACCCTTGACCGCTGGATAGTCAAGAACAACGGCAGGACGATCCAGATTGGCACGCGCACGGTGACCTCCGGCTTCGGGAACGGGGTCTACTAATGGCCTCCCTGATCACGGTGAACGACGGCAGCACCGCGACTCTGTCCCCCGCGCTGGTGCTCGGCTATGAGACGTCCCGCGAGTCGCAGAACATCGTCCACGACATCATCGGCGGTGGCATCGCGGTCACGTTGATCCGTCCCCGCCCGCGCTCCGGCACTCTGCACCTGTTCTTCCTCACCGAGCCGGACGCCTTCAACGCGCTCAACAAGCACGCGCTGGAGGCGACCTTCACGCTCTCCGACTCCGACCGTCCCGGCGTGAACATGACCTATGTCGCGGACGGCACCGCGGACCTCGCCTTGGATGACCAGACCCGTCTTCGCTGGGTGGTATCCATCGGCTACCAGGAGGTGGAGCCGTGAGCACTGCCCTGGTGAGGCCGGAGGTGTCCGCGACCATCGGTCCGGTTGCGCCTCCGGTGATCGTTGTCCCTGCGCAGGATGTCCCGCACCCTGCGGCGACTGTGCTGGCTGAGGGATTCGAAACGACTGTTGGCGGGTTTGTCGCGGGTTCGGGGTCGTCTGTCAGCAGGGTGAGCGGAGCAGGACTTCCGCACACCGGTACCTCCGTGCTCGACATCGCGCGGTCTGCGACCGTTGGGGTTGGCACGGCGACGCGGACTCTCAGCGCCCTGGTCGTAGGTGCGTCGTACACGACTGAGATGTGGCTGCGTCGCTTCGGGACGGCTATCACGGACGCCAAGATCGGCGTAACCGGCAAGGGCACTACGGCGGGGATCACCCTTACGACGTCATGGGTGAAGCTCTCGTATTCCTTCACCGCAACGGCCACTACTCACGAGTTCCTTGTGTCGGCGAACCTCGCCGGTACCGGGTCGGGCAACGGTGTCCTGTGCGATGACCTCGCAGTCATCCGTGACGCGTGGGTGGAGCACGTCCCGCCTGTTACCTCGGCGTACCCGGCGATCCCCGTGTCCGAAGGTCGCATCACTCTCGACGAGAACTATGCGCCCTACGCCATGGCGACTGTCGAGGTGCCTCTGACCGACCTTGAGCTGTTGGAGAGGATCGACCCTCGGGACGACCAGCGCGTGGCGATTGTCGCAACCGAGCAGATCGGCGGCACGGCACGAGACTTCGACCTGGGACTGCGCTCTCGCACGGTGGATCACAAGTCGGGTGTGGTCACTCTCGAACTCGCCTCCGATGAAGCGTTGCTGATCGACCGACGCAACCTGAGCGCGACGGTGGACAACACGCCCCGCAGCTACGAGGCCAGCCTTCGCGCCGTGTGCGGGTGGGCGCTCGGCAAGATTGGCGCAACGCTGGCACCCGGCACCGCCGACGCCGACGTCACGGCGCGCTGGCGTGCTGAGAACGCCATCCTGAACCCGAACGTCGTCAACCTGACCGGCTACTTGCAGGCGGGGAATCTCACCCTCTCGCACTCCGCAACCGCGAACGCCGGTGTCGAGGGGACGACGGGCTACCTCATCGGGGTGTCGGCGGCAGCCGGTCAGGCGTTCGTGTCCGCGCCGCAGTCGGTGAGTGCACGCAAGGGCCAGATGTGGACGTTCTCCGCGTACATGCACAAGGCGAACGGGATCGCCGCCACCCTCAACGGCATCCTCCGCGTGTACGAGCAGGACAGCGCAGGGAACGTCATCCGGCAGATCGAGTCCACCCCGAAGGCGCTCCCTTCCTCCGGTGGCGCGGTCCCTTACACCTGGGACCGTCACGTGCTGACGTTCACGGTCGAGAACCCCAACACCACCAAGCTCATGGTCTACGGGTCGTTCATGGCGACCGCCGCAGGGCAGGCAGTCGGCATGGACGGGTTCATGCTCACGGAGGGGCCGTTGGTTCTCCCGTTCTTCTCGGGTTCGACGACGCCCACCGGGTACGTGACTGCCTGGACTGGTCAGCCGGTGACGGCGAACAACTCCGTGTCGGTGCGCGCTCCTGCAGACGGCGTCGAACGACTCCCGGAACTGTTCGGGTGGAAGCCCGGACAGTCGTTGTCCGACTTCCTGCGCCCGCTCTTGGAGGCGTCCGGCCTTCGGCTGTACTGCGACGAAGCGCGAGTGTGGCGGCTCATCGGCCCGAGCGTCTATGAGGCTCCGGGCTATGTCGTGGTGCAGTCCGGGCACAACGCCACCGAGGGCACGGACTCGATCAGCAGGAACACGGATGAGTGGGCGACGGGTGTCCTCGTGGTCTACCGGTGGACGGAGCCTGACGGCACCCGTCAGGAGGCTTACGACGTCGCGGGGACCGCAAGCAAGGTGCTCACTGTCGAACGCGATAGCGAGTACCCCGGACCCGGCGCAGCCGCCTACATCCTCAACTCCCTGACGGGCCGCGGGCGCGTGCAGGACGTCACCGCCCTGGTCAACTTCGACGCCACTCCGGCGCAGGACGTGACCATCAACCTCCCCGGCACGCTCACCCAGACCGGCAAGGTTCGCCGCGTCGTCTTCGGCCTCAAGACCGGGCTTATGGAACTCGGGACCCGTGGCCTCATCGATGCTCTGCCGGGTTCGTGGGCGACCTGGGACCCCGATGAGACGTGGTCGGAGGTCACCCCGACTCTCAAGTGGAAGGACGCCTGACCATGGCACTCGGAGACGACGCCCTCGCAGCGGGCTACGAACTGGTCAACCCCAACACCGATCTCGTGAAGGACGGCGCGGATGAGATCACGCTGACCCGCGACTACACGGCACAGGTGAAGCTGGAGACGCGTTCGGTGGGCCGTGGCGGCACGGGAGCCACGACGGCTTCCCAGGCGTTGAAGAACCTCGGCATCTACGTCCAGTCCACCGACCCCGGCCACGCGAACGGGCGTGTCTGGATCAAGATTCCGGCGTGACTCATGGCGCACATCGACGTTGCTCCGAACGGCAGCTACACGCATCGCATGGACTGTTACGTCACGTCCTACAACGTGGCAGGCGGCTACGCCATGGTGCATTACCGGTACTGGGTGGATCGTCACACGAGCGCCGCGAACGGGTCATGGAACTTCGACAACAACCGCCTGTTCCGTGCCGTCGTCAACGGCAGTAACCATGACAGTTACCCGGATTATGACTTCCGCGCCACTGCATCGCTGACCGTCGTTGAGGGCGACCAGGCGATCTACCTCTCCGGATACGCGGTGATCGGATTCGGGTTGTCCTTCCAGGGGCATTCGACGTCCTTCCCCGCGGCGTCCGGCTCCGGTTCGCTCGGCATCGCGTGGACCCCTGGCGCTCCGGTTCCTGTCGGCGTGGATGACATCCTGCCCACATCCGCCCGCTACCGGTTCAGCGCGACGACGGACAACGGGTCCGCCTTCACGGGCTGGGAAGCGCAGGTCGCCACTGACGCCGCGTTCACTCAGAACCTCCAGGCTGTCACCTCGAATGGCACCACAACGTTCACCAACCTGATCCCGGCGACCACCCACTACTTCCGCAGCCGGGGCCAGAATGCGGTCGGCTGGGGGCCGTGGTCGTCGGTCGTGTCGGCCATGACGGCGTCGGGTGCCTACGTGTCTCTGAACGGCGTGTGGGTGCCCGTGCCGGTGTACGTGTCGAACGGCACCGCCTGGACCGTCCCCGAGTTGAAGATTTCGAACGGCACGACTTGGAAGGACGCCGCATGAACGCCCCGAACGATGGTCCCGCCGTCATCACTCTCCGCGAGGTGTACGACCTCGTGGTGGAGGTCCGCCAGGAAGTGGCCCTGTTGAAGACGACCGAACTCGCGAAGGACGTGGACGATCATGAGGCCCGCATCCGCGCGCTGGAGAAGTGGGTGTGGCGTGCGGGTGGCATCGGTGCCGCTGCTGGTGCTGCTGGTGGTGCGGTGTTGTCGCAGGTGTGGAGCGCTCTCGGCTAAAGCAGTCCTTGACGCTTGAGGGAGTCCTCTGCTGACCACGCCGAGAGAACAAGCGCAGCGCCTACCGCGCGCAGAGGGTGACCTTCCAGGGCACCTGCGAACGCAGCAAGATGCTCTTGGGCGTCATTCGGATCATCCAATAGACCTCTTGCCGCCCGGATGTTCTGTGCAGACAAGATTTGGAGCTGAACGACGACCTGCTCAGTCGTCATGCTTCGAATCTGTGCGGAGTACGTTGCAACGAGTTCATCCATGGCTTAGTTCGCCCCATCGAGGAAGATGAACTTGTCGGTCTTGACCAGCGACCCAACACGCCACGCCCCACCGGACACAGCATCCGCCGGAATCTCCACACACACGGTCGGGCGCGCCTCGGCACCGGGGTACATCGTGCCGACAGACAAGAGATCACCAGTGGTCACACACGTTGCCGACGTGTATGTGTTGCCCTGCGCGCTCACGTACTTGACGTCGAAGCTCCCGTATGGGTCAGCGCCATCCGGGTAGGCGTTGTCTTCCTTCGCCTTCACGTACATCGGTGCCGAGATGTAGACGTTGCCCGATGCCGGTTCCGGCATGTAGTAGTCCGCGATCAGACCAGCCGTCGCGTCAGGGTTCGTCGCACCGATCGAGAATCGCCACATCGAAGCCGGATCGAACTCAGTCACCGTGTCAACGGGGATGGGGTTCTCTCGGGTTCCGGCAGCCGCCGCGGGAGCCTCATCCGCAGGTGCGGAAGTCGGCTTTGCGTCGTTCGTGGCAACTGGTGCCGGTTCCTGGTGCGGGGCGGCTGGGGCTGAGCACCCAACAAGAGCGATCAGAAGGGCGGCGGTAGCGGGCACCAGCACCTTGGAAGTAGCGTTCATGGCAAGGACAGTAGCGTGTCGCATTAACTCACCGCCAGTTGGCTACACCTAAGTGGGATTGTGCTCGGCAGGAGCATGAGGATCTCCTTGCGGCCGGCCTGTTCAATGAGCGCGCGTCTGGCGTCGTCACGAGCGTCGCCCGCCTGCGCCTGCAGGACGCCCGCGAGCGGCGCCCCATGCTCGAGCGCGGCGACCACCTGGTCGACCGCCCGCGAGAGCCCCGGCAGCTGGAGTCGTCTCGCCATCTCCCCGAGCGCATCGGCCAGCGGCGAGCCCGTCCCCACGGCGAGCACGACCAGGCGCAGCTCGGCCGTCAGCTCCCCGGAGCCGATCGTCGCCACGCGGCGAAGCGAGTCGAGGAATCCCTCCCCCGCCGACAGGCAGAGGGCGAGGAACTCGAGGGTGGTGGGCAATTCGTCGGACAGGCGAGTCCGCCGTGCCCGCGCCCGTGCGGTCAGCTGCATGTCATAGCCGACCGCCGCCGCCGCTCCGCCCAGGAACGGCAACAGCGCGACGGGTGCGGACAGGCGTCCGACGAGGGCGAGCACGATCATGAGAACGGCCCCCGCCGCGACGCCTGCGACCGTCCAACCGAGCTGACGGGCGCGGAACGACTCCGGACGCGTGCGGAGTCCCGCCTGATCGAGTCGACGTTGCAGCGCGGCGCCGCCGCCCAGCATCCGGTCGAACACATCCTGCACGCGCTCCCTCAGCGCGGCACCCGACGGGAGTACGCCGGACCGAGGCAGTGCACGGGCGGGTAGGACCTCGTCGTCGACGGCATCCCGCACATACGGGGCGATGCGGTGCATCAACGCGGCCGCACGCCATCTCGGCAGGGCGACGAGCATGCAGATCAGCCCCGCACCCAGCGCTCCGCCGACGAGCACCGACACCGCGGCGGCGGTGAAGCCGTTCATCCGAACCACCGCCGGGGTTCGGGGAGCCGTCCGATACGGATCATGATCCGGTACGCGACCGTCGACACGGCGGCGCCGGCGCAGATCACGAGCACGCCCTCCGGAGTGCCGTAGGCCTCCGCACCCTCCGGGCGCATCACCAGCATGCCGAGGATCACCCACGGCGCGATCGCGCCGAGCACGGCCGCTCCGCGGATCCACGACTGTCTGGCCTCGACCTCGCCTCGGAGTGCGGCGTCGGCACGGACAGATGTCGACAGCGCACGGAGCACGGCAGTCAGTTCGGTACCGCCCACCTGGCGAGCCATCCTCAGGGTCTCGATCATGCGATCCGCGATCGGGTCGGCGAGCGTCTCCTTCAGCCGATCCAGGCTGGATTCGAACCTGCCCGTCGAGCGCAGGTCTCGCGCGAACACGGCGAAGGCGGGGCGCACCATGGCCGGCGCAGACTCGCCGAGGCTCGCGACGGCATCGGGCAGCGACAATCCGACGCGGATGGCGGCGATCAGCAGATCGCAGGCGTCGGGCCAGAGTTGCCGTCGGAGCTTGCGCACCCGCAGCCTCCGCGCACGGAGCAGCGTCACGGGAACCGTTCCCGACGCCAGCCCGGCGAGGAGCGCCAAGACTCCCGATCCCGTCAGCAACCACACCGTGGATGCCGCGACGAAGACGGCAGCCACCATCGCAGCGATCAGGAACCGTGGGGCGACATCCCCGAGACCTGCTTCGCCGAGAAGCGTGCTCAGCGGCCCGCGCCCCGGTCGGCTGCCGGTGCGATCGCGGGCGGGCCACAGCCACGGAGACCCGCAGAGCAGAAGTCCCGCGGCGAGGATCGCGCCGAGGAGCAGGGTCACGAGACCATCTCCGTCCGACGCAGGCCGCCCCTCGTCATCGCCGTCGGGTCGCCCGTCCCGTCACCGGCGACGATCCGGGCGGCCGGGGTCGATCGGTGCTCGTACACCGACCGCGTGCGGATCCGCCCGTCGACCACCTCCCCGGTCGGCGCGATCACCTCCTGGACACGGCGGGCGCCCGAGGCATCACGCGCACAGTGCACGACCAGCCCGACAGATGCGGCGAGGGCGGGGGCGACGAACGACCTGTCGATGTTGCGCCCGGCCAGCAGGGGAAGGAGGGTGAGTTTGTCGAGTGCCTCCGCGGCGGAATTCGCATGCACGGTAGCAGCCCCCGGCACGCCGGTGTTCAGCGCCAGTACGAGGTCGAGCGCTTCGGCATCCCGCACCTCGCCGACGACCAGGCGGTCGGGGCGCATGCGCAGCGCTTCCTTGACGAGTCGTCGCAGAGTGATCTCGCCGGTGCCCTCGAGCCCGGCCTGACGTCCCTGGAGCGCGACGAGGTCGACGCCCTGCACCGACAGTTCAAAGGTCTCCTCGACCGTGATGATGCGCTGCCCGTCGGCGCACGAGGCCAGCAACGCGCCGAGCATCGTGGTCTTGCCCGAATGGGTCGCGCCCGACACGATCACGCTCCGCCCCTCCCGCATGTGCCGACGGAGCCGGGCGGCGAGCTCAGCCGGCATCGTCCCCGCGTCGACGAGCGCGTCGAGTGACCGGAACCGCGTGAGGAACTTCCTGATGTTGACCGCCCACCCGCCGCGCACGACGTCCGCGATGGCGACGTGCAGTCGCGATCCGTCCGGCAGCGACGCGTCGACGAACGGCTGGCTGACGTCGACCCGACGCCCCGTGGACTGCAGCATCCGCTCGACGAGATCGCGGATCTCGACCTCCGTGAGCCGGAGATCGAGACGCTCGGCGACGCCGCCTCGGGCGATGTGCACGCTGTCGGCGCCGTTGAGCCAGATCTCCTCGATCTCTGGGTCGTCGAGCAGGGGCTGCAGCACGCCGAGTCCTCCGACCGCGGCGAGCGCGTCGCGGACGCACCGCTCCTCGTCGTCGATCGTCGTCGCCCCCCGCGACAACGCGTCGTCGTTGAACCGCCGCACCTCGGCGAGCGCGATCCGTCGTGCCGACTCCCCGTCGAGCGCGGGCATGACGCCGTCGGCGCGCAACCGGAGCCGAACGCGCTCGGCGATGACGACGGAAGGATGACTCACCCGTGCATCCTCGCAAGATTCCCGCACCGGCCTCGAAAGTTATCCACAAGCGGGACGGTCGGAGTCCCGGTTCGCGCTCGTGGCGCCTCGTTGCAGGCTGATCCCCAGGATTCGCGCGCGGGGCGATCAGTAGAATGAGTGCACCGCGCGGGAGTGGTGGAATTGGCAGACACGCAGGATTTAGGTTCCTGTGCCTCAGGGCGTGTGGGTTCAAGTCCCACCTTCCGCACGAACGACGACGTCCGGCCGCCACGAGCCATCCTCGTCCTCGATCACGATCGACCGCCGCACACCTACTACGACGGGAACCCCATGCATCACGCCGCTCTCCTCCCCTGGCTCGACCCCGCCACGATCATCGGCGCGGCGGGGCCGTGGGCGCTCCTGGTGGTGTGCTTCATCATCTTCGCCGAGACCGGTCTGCTCATCGGGTTCCTGCTCCCCGGCGACACCCTTCTCGTCATCGCGGGCCTGCTGTCGCACCCGATCGGCCAGTCGGAGCACGGTGTCTTCGGCATCAACGTGTGGATCGTGGCGCTGTTGATCGGCCTGTCGGCGTTCGTCGGCGGCGAAGTGGGTTATCTCATCGGCCACAAGGGCGGGCCTGCAGTCTTCGAGCGCAAGGAATCCGGACTCTTCAGCCGCAAGAACGTCGAGCGCACGAACGCGTTCTTCGAGCGGTTCGGCGGCATCACAGTGATCCTCGCGCGCTTCGTGCCGATCGTCCGCACCTTCGCCCCGGTCGCCGCGGGTGTCGGCCACATGCCGTGGCGTCGGTATACGCTCTACAACCTCATCGGCGCCGTGCTCTGGGGCTTCGGCCTGACGATGTTCGGTTACCTCATCGGCTTCATCCCACCGATCGCCCACTTCGTCGAGAGCTACATCGACCTGATCCTGCTGGCCGCGGTCGGCGGCACCGCTCTGGTGACGCTGTGGCACTACCTCTCCGAGCGCCGCAAGGCGAAGAAAGAGGCTGCGGCCGGCGGCGACACGATGACCGATGCCGCCGAGGCGCAGAGCCTCGCCCTCGACCTCGACGGCGACGACAAGAACTGAGGCGGGTCGGCCGGGGTTCGACCTCAGCCGGCCTTCTTCTTCCGGGAGCCCTTCTTCGGCTCGACCTCGTCGTCGGACTCCGCGCCCGCCGGCTCGGCGCCCTCCGAACGCGCGGCCTTCGACCGGGCGACGCTGGCACGCAGAGCTTCCATGAGATCGATGACCTCGCCTCCGGCGGTTCCGGCCTCCTCGGCGAAGGTCTCCGCGACGTCGAACGTGTCGCCCGCCTCGATCTTGGCCTCGATCAGCGTGCGCAGCTCCCTCTGGTACTCGTCGACGAAGGCATCCGGATCGAAGTCGCCCGAGTAGCTCTCCACGAGAGACGCCGACAGGGCCAGCTCCTTGTCGGAGATCGTGACGTCCTCGTCGAGCGCGGGGAACTCGGCGGCACGCACCTCGTCCGACCACAGCAGAGTCTGCAGCACGAGCACGTCGCCGCGCACGCGCAGCGCGGCCAGTCGAGTCTTCTGCCGCAGGGTGAAGCGCACGATCGCGGTGCGCTCGGTCTGCTCCAGGGTCTTGCGCAGCAGCACGTAGGCCTTCGGAGACTTCGAGTCGGGTTCGAGGTAGTACGCCTTGTCGAGGGTCAGCAGGTCGACCTGATCGGACGGCACGAACTCGACGACGTCGATCTCGCGGCTCTTCTCGGCGGGGAGCGCGGCGAGATCGTCCTTGGTGAGCACCACGGTCTGGCCGTCGTCGACGTAGGCGCGGTCGATGTTGGCGTACGCGACGGTCTCGCCGCACACCTCGCACGTGCGCTGGTAGCGGATGCGGCCGCCGTCCCTGTCGTGCACCTGGTGCAGCGACACGTCGTGGTCCTCGGTGGCGGAGTACACCTTGACCGGCACGTTCACGAGACCGAAGGTCAGCGCACCCTTCCAGATCGTCCTCATCACACAAGTAGACACCAGCCACACCCGTCACGGCCAGCCCCTTGACTACGCTGGCGTCATGGTGGCTGACGCTCAGATCGTGCAGGTCGACGGCCGGCGTCTGCGCGTGACCAACCTCGACAAGGTCGTCTACCCCGAGACCGGCACCACCAAGGGCGAGATCATCGCCTACTACACGCAGATCGCCCCGCTCCTGCTCCCGCTGCTCCGGGGGCGCCCCGTCACCCGCAAGCGCTGGGTCGAAGGTGTGGGCACGACGGATGCGCCGGCCGACGCGTTCTTCACCAAACAGCTCGAACGGGGAGCGCCGTCGTGGATCCCGCGGCAGGCGATCGTGCACTCGGACGGGCCGAAGGAGTATCCGCTCGTCGACGACGTGCCGACCCTGGTCTGGCTCGCGCAGGTGGCCGCGATCGAGCTGCACGTGCCGCAGTGGCGATTCGACGCCGAGGGGATGCCGGGGCACCCCGACCGGCTCGTGCTCGACCTCGACCCCGGTCCGGGAGTGGGGCTCACCCAGTGCGCGGAGGTGGCTCGGATCGCCAGGGTCGTCCTCACCGACATGGGGCTCGACCCGGTGCCGGTCACCAGCGGGAGCAAGGGCATCCACCTGTACGCACCCCTTCCCGGCACGCAGACCAGCGAGGAGGTGTCGCTGGTGGTGAAGGAGCTCGCGCGTCTCATCGAGGGCGAGCATCCCGAGCTGGCCACCAGCGTCATGTCGAAGGCGGTGCGCGGCGGCAGGGTGTTCCTCGACTGGAGCCAGAACAACGCCAAGAAGACGACGATCTCCCCTTACTCCCTCCGAGGGCGCGCGCAGCCGTGGGTGGCCGCTCCCCGCACGTGGGAGGAGCTCGACGACCCGACCCTCGCGCAACTCGACCTCGATGCCGTGCTGCTGCGGGCGGCCGACGGCATCGACCCGCTCACCGGCCTGCTCGCGCCGCGGGAACAGCCTCCGGCACCCGCGGCCCCCTCACGCCGCCGACGCCCCGCCCTCCCCCGCGCCGCGTCCCCCGACGCCGCGCCGATCTCGGTGGCGCCGATGCTTGCCGAGAACGGCACCCCCGCGCTCGCCCGCGGGCTGGGGGATCCGGCCTGGGTGGAGGTCAAATGGGACGGCATCCGCGCAGTCGGAACCTGGGCCGAGGGGAGGATGCTGCTGCACGCCCGCAGCGGAACCGACATCACCACCCGCTACCCCGAGCTCACCGCCGACGGCGCCCCCGGCCTTCCCGTCTCCGACGCGATCGTCGACGGCGAGATCGTCGCGTTCGACGCGCAGGGACGCCCGAGCTTCTCGCTGCTGCAGAACCGCATGCACCTGACCCGTCCGCGGGAGATCGAGCGCGAGGTCGTGCGCACGCCGATCGTCTACCTGGTGTTCGACCTGCTGCGGCTCGACGGCCACGACCTCACCGGCATGCCCCTCTCCCAGCGTCGCACCCTCCTGGAAGACGTCGTCTCCGACCTCGACGCGCCGGTGCGGGTGCCGCCGGTGTTCGACGACGTCGATGCGGCCCTCGCGGCGAGCAGGGAGTTCGGACTGGAGGGCGTCGTCGTGAAGGACCGCGGGTCGCGGTACCGACCCGGTCAGCGCTCCCCGTCCTGGATGAAGGTGAAGCTGACCCTCATGCAGGAGGCGGTGATCGTCGGCATCCGTCCGGGCAAGGGCGACAGAGAGGGCACGATCGGCTCGCTCCTCCTCGCCGTCCCCGACCCCACGGGGCTGCGATACGTGGGCCGGGTCGGCACCGGCTTCACCGATCGGATGCTGCGCGACCTTCTCGCGCAGCTGGCGCCGCTGCGCATCGACACCCCGCCTCTGCACGGCGTGCCGGCTCTCGACGCCTCCGACGCGCTCTGGGTGCGCCCGGAGCTGGTCGGCGAGGTCGAGTTCGCGAACTGGACCCCGGACGGCGTCCTCCGGCATGCCCGTTGGAGGGGGCTGCGACCCGACAAGTCGCCGTCCGAGGTGTCCGTCGAGTCCTAGTCCGCGATGGCTCCGGCCGTGAGGTTCGCGATCGCGCCGGTCAGCGAGCGCGCGCGGTCGGATGCGGCGAAGGCGAGGTACTCCGCCACGTCGTCGAGCACGGGCAGACGACCCAGCATGGTGCCGCTCGCGAGACCGTCGAGCCACTCGTCCATCGGCAGGCCGCTGCCCGCAGCCGTCCGGGCGAACATGTCGCGCGTATAGGAGGTGGCCAGCGCGTCGGACATCGCGTGCGGGCGAACGCACACCACGCGGATGCCGTCCGGTCCGAGCTCGCCGGCCAGCGCGCGGGAGAACCCCTCGAGACCCGCCGACTGCGCGGCGTTGCCGAGGAGCCCGAGTCCGGTGAGCCGCGCGCCCGGGGTCGAGATCGTGAGGACGACGCCGCTCCCCTGCGCGATCATGTGCCGCGCCGCCGCCTTCGCCGTGACGAAGTTGGTCCGCAGGTAGCCGTCGACGGGGTGCAGGAAGTCATCCACCGAGGTCTCCGCGATGGGACGACCCTGCACATGATCGAATCCGACGGCGTTGAGGGCGATGTCGATGCGACCAGCGGCCTCGACCACCTCGTCGGCGTGCCGGTCGACGGCCTCCTGATCCATGGCGTCGAGGACGACCGCGGAGACCTCAGCCCCCTCGGCCCGCGCGGCCGCGGCGGCGGCGTCCAGTCGCGGCCGCGTACGTCCGGCGAGGAAGAGCCGTGCGCCCTCCTTGGCGAAGACGCGCGCCGCGGCGGCGCCGATCGATCCTCCGGCGCCGTGGATCACGGCCACCCTGTTCTCCAGCAGCATGACGAACCTCCTGCATCGATGAATATTGTGCAACTTTAGAATTGCACTAGATCATCGAAGTATGCAACCCTGAAGTTGCACACGATTCAGGCGTGGTGCGGCTCGCAGTCCGACTGCTCCGCCGGCTCAATCTGGAACGTCGAGTGCTCGACGTCGAAGTGATCGGCCAGGCAGGACTGCAGATCGCTCAGCAGCTGCGCCGATCGTCCGTCGGCGAGGAGCTGCGGCTCGACCGAGACATGGGCGCTGAACACCGGAGCCCCGCGGGTGAGCTGCCACACGTGCACATCGTGCACGCCGACGACGCCCTCGTAGTCGAGCAGGTGGGTGCGGATCTCGCTCACGGCCGTGCCCTTCGGCGCCGACTCCGCGAGCACCGAGAACACCTCGCGCAGGAGCGCCACCGCGCGGGGCACGATCATCACGGCGATCATCATGGAGGCGATCGCGTCGGCCGGCATCCATCCGGTCGTGACGATCACGATCGCCGCGACGATCACCATCACCGAGCCGATGAGGTCGCCCATCACCTCGAGGTAGGCGCCACGAACGTTGATGCTCGTGCGCTGCGCGCGGCTGAGCAGCCACATCGAAACGGCGTTCGCGAGCATGCCGACGACGGCGACGACCAGCATCAGTCCGCCGGCCACCTCGACCTCGCCCGGGTCGATCAGGCGACCGACCGCTTCGAACGCGACCCAGAGCGCGAGCACGATGAGGATGACCGCGTTGATCAGGGCGCCGAACACCTCGGCGCGCTGATACCCGAAGGTGCGGCGGTCGTCGGCAGGACGCGCGGCCACCGACGCCGCGATCAGGGCGATCACGAGCGCCGAGGCGTCGGTGAACATGTGCGCCGCGTCGGCGAGCAGGGCCAGCGAGCCCGTGAGGATCGCACCGACGACCTGCACGAGCATGATGGTCGCGGTGAGGCACAGCGAGATCGTCAGCAGGCGGCGGTGGCCCGCCGATCGGATGCCGCCGGGAGCGGGTGCGTGATCGTGCATGCCCCAAGGCTAGACCGGGAAACCCGCCGTCAGACGCCGTTTCGCCTAGTCGGGAATGGGGATGATTCTCAGTAGCCCCTAGAGGGTCGCGAGCAGCGGGACGAGCGCCTCGAAAGCGCGTGCGCGGTGCGACTGCGCCTGCTTCTCATCCTCGGTGAACTCCCCCACCGTGCGCTCCTCGCCGACCGGCTGCCCGTCGGGCACGAAGATCGGGTCGTAGCCGAACCCGCCTCCCCCCGACGGCGCGTGCGCGAGGCGGCCGGGCCACTCCCCGATCACGACGTGCTCGGTCCCCTCAGCCGTCACCAGAGCGATGGCCGAGGTGAAGTGCGCGGCCCGGTGCGGGTCGGCGATGTCGCGCAGCTGGTCCAGCAGCAGTTCGAGGTTCGCCACCGCGTCCTTCTTCTGGCCCGCCCAGTACGCCGAGAACACCCCGGGCGAGCCGCCGAGCACGTCCACGCAGATGCCCGAGTCGTCGGCGACGGCCGGGAGTCCCGTGTGCGCCGCGGCGGCCCGCGCTTTGAGCAGTGCGTTGTCCGCGAACGTCACCCCGTCCTCGACCGGCTCCGGCCCGTCGTACGCGACGATCTCCAGGTCCGGCCGCGCCTGCGCGACGATCTGCTGGAACTCGGCGACCTTGTGCGGGTTGTGCGTGGCGAGGACGACCCTCACGACAGTGCCTTGCGCTGCATCTCGGTCAGCTCGGCGCACCCGCCGACGCCCAGCTCCAGCAGCGCGTCGAGCTCGCGCTTGTCGAAAGGCGCCCCCTCGGCCGTGCCCTGCACCTCGACGAACAGGCCGCGGCCGGTCACGACGACGTTCATGTCCGTCTCCGCACGCACATCCTCGACGTATGCCAGATCCAGCATGGGCTCGCCGTCGATGATGCCCACCGACACCGCGGCGACGGAGTCGAGCAGCGGCGTCGAGTTGCGTCCGATGAACTTCTTCTCACGACCCCACTCGATCGCGTCCGCGAGAGCGACGTACGCCCCGGTGATGGCGGCCGTCCGTGTGCCTCCGTCGGCCTGCAGCACATCGCAGTCGATGACGATCGTGTTCTCACCCAGCGCCTTGGTGTCGACGACCGCGCGCAGAGCACGTCCGATCAGACGGGAGATCTCGTGCGTGCGACCGCCGATGCGGCCCTTCACGCTCTCACGGTCGTTGCGGCTGTTGGTGGCACGAGGGAGCATCGCGTACTCGGCGGTGACCCAGCCCTTGCCCTTGCCCGTGAGCCAGCGCGGAACCCCGTTGGTGAACGAGGCGGTGCACAGCACCTTGGTGCCGCCGAAGCTGATGAGCGCAGAGCCCTCAGCCTGTGCGCTCCACCCGCGCTCGATCGTGATCTCGCGGAGCTGGTTCGTGGCACGGCCGTCGGCGCGGACGATGGATGACATGTGCTTCCTTCTGTCGGGTGTTCGGGAGGGTCAGAGCGCGTCGATGACGGAGGCGGGCAGGTCGATCACGCCGGTCTGCACGAGTTGCACATCGCGCACCTCGTGTCCCATCAGGCGGTTCGCGAGGGCGGTGAACTCCGCCGTCGAGTCGCCGGTCGCCTCGTACACATAGGTCGCTGCCGCATCGGGCGACGCGAGCTGGCCGTCGCGGACCAGCCGTCGGTAGACGTCGCCGGCCGTCTCGTCGTCGCTCGAGACGAGGGTCACGCCCTCGCCCATCACGTAGCTGATCGCGCCGCGCAGGAACGGGTAGTGCGTGCATCCGAGCACGAGGGTGTCGACCCCCGCGTCACGCAGCGGTGCCAGGTACTCCTCGGCCGTGGCGAGGACCTCGGGGGTGCCGGTGATGCCCGCCTCCACGAACTCCACGAAACGCGGGCACGCGGCGGTGAAGACCTCGAGCCGCTCGTTCACCTCGAGCATGTCCTGGTAGGCACGGGAGCCGATGGTCCCGACCGTGCCGATCACGCCGACGCGGCCGTTGCGCGTGGTCGAGACAGCGCGGCGGACGGCCGGTCCGATCACCTCGATGACGGGCACGTCGTAGCGCTCCCGCGCGTCTCGGAGCATGGCGGCGGATGCCGTGTTGCAGGCGATCACGAGCATCTTGACGCCCTGCTCGACCAGCGTGTCGAGCACCTCGAGCGAATAGCGGCGTACATCGGCGATCGGCTTGGGGCCGTACGGGGAGTGTGCGGTGTCCCCGATGTACACGAACGATTCCCGGGGCAGCTGGGCGCGGATGGCCCTGGCCACCGTCAGCCCGCCGACACCGGAGTCGAAGATTCCGATCGGGGCGTCGTTCATGACTCCCCAGCCTAGTCGCGCGAGGGCGCCGCGGGCGTCGCCGCGCGCGGGTCGCCGCGCAGCTCGCGCACCCTCGCCCTCACTATGCTGAGCCCATGACGACGTCGACGGCGCTTCTCACCGACCGCTACGAACTGACCATGCTCGCCGCCGCGCTCCGCGACGGAACTGCGTCGCGTCCGAGCGTGTTCGAGCTCTTCTCCCGGCGTCTCTCCGGCGGTCGTCGGTTCGGCGTGGTGGCGGGCACCGGACGGCTGCTCTCCCTCCTTCGGGAGTTCCGGTTCGGCGACGAGGAACTGCGGTTCCTGCGCGACAACCGCGTCGTCGACGCGGACTCCCTCGCATACCTCGAGAAGTACCGCTTCACCGGGTCGATCCGCGGCTACCGCGAGGGCGAGCTCTACTTCCCCGGTTCCCCGATCCTCACCGTCGAGGGCACGTTCGCGGATGCCGTCGTGCTCGAGACCCTGGCCCTCAGCGTCCTCAACCACGACTCCGCCGTCGCCACGGCCGCCTCGCGCATGAGCATCGCCGCCGGGGAACGGCCGCTCGCCGAGATGGGCTCCCGCAGGGCCGCGGAGCGGTCGGCGGTGGCCGCGGCGCGCGCCGCGTTCATCGCCGGGTTCGGCGCCACGAGCAACCTCGAGGCCGGACGGCTCTGGGGCATCCCCACGATGGGCACTGCCGCGCACTCCTGGACGCTGCTGCACGACACCGAAGAGGAGGCCTTCCGCGCGCAGATCGCGAGCCTCGGGACGGATACGACGCTGCTCGTCGACACCTACGACATCCGCACCGGGGTCGAGACGGCGATCCGCGTCGCCGGGACGGGACTCGGCGGGGTGCGGATCGACTCGGGCGACCTGCCGATCGTCGCCGCGGAGGTGCGCGCACAGCTCGACGGCCTCGGCGCAACCTCGACCCGGATCACCGTGACCAGCGACCTCGACGAGTACGCGATCGCCGCCCTCGCCGCCTCCCCCGTCGACGCCTACGGGGTGGGCACATCGGTGGTGACCGGATCCGGCTATCCGACGGCGAGCATGGTCTACAAGCTCGTGGCCAGACAGGATTCCGCCGGCGCATGGATCTCAGTCGCCAAGGCGTCCGCGGACAAGGCGTCCCACGGCGGACGGAAGGCGGCCTTCCGCACGCTCGCCGAGGGCGTCGCCGTCAGGGAGACCGTCGTCGTCTCCGATGGTTTCGAAGGGCTCGGCACGCCGGCCGAGCACCCGGACGGCCGTGCCCTGCAGGTCGTCTTCGTGGAGGCCGGCGAGATCGACACCGCTTACGAGGGCATCGAGGGCACGGCATCCGCGAGGGCGCACCACCTGCGCGTGCGAGAGGAACTGCCGGTGCGGGCTCTCGCCCTCAGCAAGTCCGACCCGGCGATCCCGACGGAGTTCGTCGACGCCGAGTGATGCGGACTATCCGACCATCGACTCGTAGATCTCCTTGCACGTGGGGCAGATCGGGAACTTCTCCGGGTCGCGTCCCGGCGTCCACTTCTTGCCGCACAGCGCGCGCACCGGCTTGCCGGTGATCGCAGACTCGAGGATCTTGTCCTTCTTCACGTAGTGGGAGAAGCGCTCGTGGTCGCCCGGTTCGAGGTTCTCCTCTCGGAGGAGCTCTTCCAGTTCGCGATCAAGCGTTGCCACGCCGCCCTGATCGGGGCTGTCCAGCGGAGTACTCATTCCGCGATTCTAGCCGCGTCGCCACCCCCGTGGGCGGTCTCATGCGGTCTCGACGAACTCCATCAGCCGCTCCCCGCCCCGCTCGAAGATGCGGCCGCCGACGGCGACCCCGATCACGAGTACCCCGATGCCCGTCGCCACACCCGCCCACAGCGTGGCGGGGGCGAACTGGGCGCCCTCCGCCGCCGTCAGCACGAAGAGCCAGATCGTCGGGACGCTCACGACGATCGCGCCGAGGAACGCCGCGGCGGGACCGTACGCACCGCGCGAGGTCGGTCGCTGCGGCTGCTGGAACGGGCTGTCGCCCGGGCGGGAGACCGCGTACGGCGCGATCACCGACACGATGCTCGACATGCCGAGGGCCGAGAGCAGCAGGCTCGCTGCGAGCCCGGTGAGGGGCAGCAGGAGGCTCCAATCGGAGATCCACAGCATCGTGAGGGGCACGGCGATCGCGAGCACGGGCACGGCCACGAGCACGACGGGGACCAGCCGGCCGAGCCTGTCGGGGATGCCCCGGACGCCGCTGGCCACGTGCGTCCACAGGGCGGTCGAGTCGTAGGCGACGTCGTTGTGCGGCAGCCAGCCGAAGAACAGGGCCATCACGGGAACGGGCACGAGGGCGGCGACCTCGAGGGGCACACCGGCGACCAGGAGCGGCAGCACCGTGAGGGCGCCGGCCACGGGGACGACGATGAGGTTCATGATGTAGCGGCGATCGCGCAGCCAGTAGACGAGGCTGCGCGAGGCGATGGCGCCGAAGGCGTTCGACGGCAGCAGGCCGAACCAGCCGAGCCCCGTGCGCTCGCGAGAGGCCACGGGTCGCTCGGTCGTGGTGAGCAGGCGACGCACCAGCCAGCTCCACAGGAACCAGAGCGCCGCTGCGGTGAGCACCGCGATGATCGCGGCGACCCACGCCCCCACGCGATCGTCGGCGGCGACGGCGAAGAGGAATCCGGAGGGGGCGGCGAGCGGGGTCAGACCCACGGTGGACGTGATCGACGCCACGGCCTCGGGGACGCGCCCGTCCCATTTCAGCGAGGCCAGGAAGACGGCGACGGGGAACGCGATCACGATGATCGCCAGCGCGAAGAGCGCGGTGAGCTCTCGGGACCGACGTTCGGGGAGCAGGAGTGCGCCGGTCGCCATCCCGATGCGGGCGGCCAGCACCGCGGAGATCGTGCCGACCAGAGCAGTCAGGACCGCAACGGGCCACGGGGCGCCGAGCTGCACCGCGACGATGCACACGCACACGTTGACGGCGAGCAGAGCGAAGCTGGGGACGCTGACGAACGCCGCCAGAACGAGGATCCACGGCATCTGCCGCTCGTCCACACCGAAGACGGCGAACCGTCTGGGGTCTAGCTGGTCCGTCGATCCCACCAGGATGGGCCCGACGAGGAACCCCAGCAGGATGGCCGCGCTGCCCAGCACGATCACGGTGCGCGCGACGGCCACGGGTGCGTCGTCGAGGCTCAGCACCGCGGCGCAGACCACGGCGGTCAATGCGACGACGATCAGGAGCAGGCCGATCGTGCGCCCCCGGCGTGCACCGCGGAGCGAGCCGATCAGGAGCGCCGCCCTCAGTCGGAGAACGTGTGCAGCCACTCGAGCCCCTCCACCTCGCCGGTGCCACCGGACAGCTCGACGAATCGGGCCTCCAGCGTCTGTCCCGCGCGGACCTCGTCGATCGTCCCCTCGGCGAGCACGTCACCGCCGACGATGATCGCGACCCGCGAGCAGACCCGCTCGACCAGGTCCATGCCGTGGCTGGAGAGGATCACGGTGCCGCCGTGGGACACGTAGGCACGGAGGATGTCGAGGATGACGGCGGAGGACACCGGGTCGACGGCCTCGAAGGGCTCGTCGAGGACCAACACCCTCGGGGAGTGGATCATGGCTCCGGCCAGCATGATCTTCTTGGTCATGCCCGCCGAGTAGTCGGAGACGACGCGGCTGAGCGCGTCGCCGAGGTCGAACGCCCTGGCGAGGTCGGACACGCGCTTCTCGATGACGTCGGACGCGAGGCCTCGGAGCAGGCCGTAGTAGAAGAGCAGCTGGCGTCCGGTCAGGCGGTCGAAGGTGCGCAGGCGGTCGGGGAGCACTCCCATCACGCGCTTGGCGGCGAGCGGCTTGGCCGCCTGGTCGATGCCGCAGATCGTGACGCTGCCCGCGTCTGCGCGGAGCAGACCGGCGACGATCGAGAGGGTGGTCGTCTTGCCTGCGCCGTTGGGTCCGACGATCCCGTAGAAGGATCCGGCCGGGACCGTCAGGTCGACGCCGTTCACGGCGGTGTGATCGCCGAAGGACTTCACGAGACCCCGGATGCGGATGGCCTCGACAGCGGACTCCGCAGACGGGTCGGCGCCGACGGGCTCGCTCCCCTCGCCGGAATCGGCGGTGTCGTCGGACGCCCCGCCACCGAGCGGGATCTGCTCCGTCGAGCCGGGCTCGGTCCCCTGCGCGGACTCCGTCGCCTCGGAGGCCGACGCGTCTTCGACGGGGGTCTCTGTCGGAGTCTCGGTCGGAGCCTCCTCGACGGGCTCCTCGGCGAGGGGGACCTCAGCGGCAGGCGGTTCCTGAGCCGGAGCGGCCGGCGACGGCGCTGCACCGGCGGGCGCGGTCTCCGGCACGACGGCGTCCTCCGCCGTTTCCGCGGCCTCGTCGGCGGCTTTGGCAGCGGCCTTCGCCGCCGCCGTGCGCGCAGCGGCCGTCTTCGCTGCGGCCGTCTTCGCCGAGCCGGCCTTCGCGGCCGCCGTGCGCGTGCTGGTCTTGGTCGCGGCGGCTTTCTGCGCGGCCGTCTTCGCCGCGGCCGTCTTCGCCGCGGCCGTCTTCGCCGCTGCCGTCTTGGCGGACGCCGCGTTCGACGCTCCCGAACGCGAAGAGGCGGTCGACGACTTCGCGGCGGCGGTCTTTGCCGCCGAGGACCGTGCAGCGGTGCCTGCAGACCGTGCGGTGGTGCCTGCAGACCGTGCCGTGGTGCCGGTAGCCCGGCCCCCGGTCGTGCGCGACGCGGAGTTCTTGGCGGCGGCGGTGCGCGCCGAGGCCGCGGTCGACTTCTTGGGACCGGCGTCCGTCACGGGCTCGGACACCACCTCGGCGGTGGCGGCCGCTTTCTCCGCTGCGGCCTTCGCCGGCGCACGGGTGACCGCCGTCTTCTTCGCCGGAGCCTTCTTCACCGGGGTCTTCCTCGCGGGAGGCTTCCTCTCGGTCGAGTTCACGGCGTCGGCCACCTCTTCGGTGCGGTCGTCGGGGGAAGCAGTCACCGTCCTACGGTATCAACGGGGCCCGGATTTCTTCGGTGAACCGCAACATTTCTCAAGGATGCGGCGAGCGGTAGGCTGGCCCCGAGACGCTCGGCGTTCGAGTCTGAGTGTTGGGTGTGTACTCGATCACGAAATGGCAACGGGGGCCTCCTGCCCCGGGGCTTCCCAGGCCGAATCGCTACCATGAGATCGGCACGACGAAGTGTCTGGTCGGTGAACCGACCGTGAACACAACTTCCATTAGGAGCTCTCGTGACTCTTCAGACCGTCATCCTCGCAGCCGGCATGGGCTCGCGCCTCGGACGTGCGCTGCCGAAGCCGCTCACCGAACTGAGCGACGGCCGCACGATCATGCGCCAGCAGCACGACAACATCCGCGCCGCCTTCGGGTCTGACGCGCGCATCACCACCGTTGTCGGCTACCGTGCTGAGACCATCATCGAGGCCTTCCCCACCGTCAACTACGTGCACAACGAGCGCTACGACGAGACCAACACCTCGAAGAGCCTGCTCCGCGCCCTCGGCGCCACCGGCAAGTCCGGCGTGCTGTGGATGAACGGTGACGTGGTCTTCGACCCGATGATCCTCGGCCGCGCGGCCGCGTACATCGAGCGCGACCAGTCGTTCGTCACCGTCAACACCTCCAAGGTCAGCGACGAGGAGGTGAAGTACACCGTCACGGCGGAGGGCTTCATCAAGGAGCTGTCCAAGACCGTGAAGGGCGGACTGGGCGAGGCCGTCGGGATCAACTACATCTCCTCCACGCAGAAGAAGGCGTTCATGCGCCAGCTGCAGCGCGTCGAGGACCAGGACTACTTCGAGCGCGGACTCGAGCTCGCGATCGCCGAGGACGGCCTGCTGCTGGAGCCGATGGACGTGTCCGACCTCTACGCCGTCGAGGTCGACTTCGCCGAGGACCTCGAGCGCGCGAACCTCTTCGTCTGACAGACGCCCGAAAGCCCGGATCCTCGAGGATCCGGGCTTTCGGCGTTTTCGCGGCTGTTCTTCCTAGGATCTGAGTCATGGGCAAGAAGGTGCACAAGATCCACTCGCTCCCCGACGACGCCCCCTGGGATCGCGGGGTGCCGCCGGCAGGGTCCACGGAGCATCCGTTCGTCGTCCGCGGGCTCGACCGCGTCCTGTCCATCCAGCGGCCACTCGTGCTGGCCCACATCCGGAGCATCCGGCTGCGCAATCCCGGCGCATCACCGGCGGAGATCATCCGCATCCTCGAACGTCGCTATCTCGCGGCGGTGACGGCCGGCGGAGCCGCGGTCGGCGCCACCGCCGTGGTCCCGGGGATCGGCACCGGAGTCACTCTCGCCCTCTCCGGGGTGGAGACGGTCGGATTCGTCGAGTCGACGGCGCTCTTCGCCCAGTCCGTGGCCGAGGTCCACGGCATCGCCGTCTCGAACCCCGATCGCGCGCGGGCTCTCGTCATGACGCTCATGCTCGGCAAGGAGGGGGTCGCCCTCGTGTCGCAGCTCGCCGGACAGGTCGCCGGCCGCGGGGGGACACGGTCCTCGTACTGGGGCGAGCTGGTGACCAAGTCCCTTCCCCGGGCGGCCGTCGGCCCGATGGTGGACCAGCTCAAGAGCATGTTCGTGAAGCAGTTCGCCGCCAGAGGCGGAGCATCCTTCCTCGGCAAGGCGCTGCCGTTCGGCGTCGGCGCCGCTGTCGGTGGCGCCGGCAACCACATCCTCGGACGCCGCGTTCTCACGACCTCGCACCAGGCGTTCGGCGCCGCTCCCCTCGACCTCCCGTCCGAGCTCGAACCCGTGGACGGAGCGGAGAAGCTCGAACTGCGGATGTGGCACGGCGCGCAGTTCGTCGGCAGCGCCGTGGCAGGTGCCGCCGGAACCGCGGCGCGCGGAGCCGGTTGGGCGGGCCGGCGGATCGCAGGAATCCGACGCGGGCGGGATGCCGACGATGGGGCGCTGAAAGCCGGAGGAGGGCACTCCCTTCCGCCGACGATCGGGACGGACACCCCCTCCGCCACGGACGCCCGCTAGCGCCCTTCCGCGCCCGATCCTCGTCGACCGGCAGCCCGCGGGCTGCCGGTCGCGCCGTGTTCGTGTCGCCGCCGTTTAGTCAGTACCCTTCCCTGTTGACACGGTCCCGCCGGAGGGCCATTCTCACCACACGGACCACACCCGGCGCACCGGTCGCAGGAAGGCGGAGACGATGCACGCATTGACCGAAACCCCGAGACTGACGAGGCTCGCGATCCTGGTCGGGATCGCGGCGGCCACCGTCGGCATCATCTACGGATACGACTCCTCGAACATCGGCGGAGCCCTCATCTACCTGACGGAGGAGTTCGGACTCGACGCGGCTGGCCAGGGCATGCTGGCGACCACCGTCGTCGTGGGCGAGATCGCCGGCGCCCTCTTCGGCGGCGCCCTGTCGAACCGCATCGGCCGCAAACCCACCATGGTGCTCGTGGCCGCGACCTTCACGCTGTTCTCACTGCTGAGCGGCATCGCCCCGGGACTGGAGTTCCTCATCGTCGCCCGGTTCCTCCTGGGGCTCACCATCGGCGTCTCGGTCGTCGTCGTGCCGGTGTTCGTCGCGGAGTCCGCGCCGACCCGGTCACGAGGGGCGTTCCTCGTGCTGTACCAGGTGGCGACCGTGAGCGGGATCGTGCTCGGCTACCTGATCGCGATGGCACTCGCGCCCAGCGGCAGCTGGCGATGGATGCTGGGTCTCGCCGCGGTGCCCGGCATCGTCATCACGCTCCTGCTCCTGCGGCTCCCCGACACGGCGCGCTGGTACATCATGAAGGGGCGGACGGCCGAGGCCAGGACCGCACTGCGGCAGATCGAGGGGGACGCGATCGACGTCGACACCGAGATCGAGACGATCACGGCCGGCTTCGCCACGGCTCACACCTCGAGCTGGCTCGACCTCCTCCGTCCGCCGTTCCTCCGCGCGACTCTGTTCGTGATCGGACTCGGCTTCTTCGTTCAGGCGACGGGCATCAACGCGATCGTCTACTACAGCCCGAGCATCTTCAAGTCGATGGGCTACAGCGATCACGTGACGCAGCTCGGGCTCAGCGCCCTGGTCCAGGTCGCCGGCCTGGTCGCCGTGTTCATCGCCCTCCTCGTCATCGATCGGATGGGCCGTCGTCCCGTGCTGCTCATCGGCATCGGGACGATGATCGCGGCCAACGCCCTCCTCGTCGGCGTGTTCATCGCCGGGGGCGGCTCCTTCGACGGCGCCCTCACCGTGCTCGGCTTCGTCGGCCTGATCCTCTTCACCGCAGGCTTCACCTTCGGATTCGGCTCCCTCGTCTGGGTGTATGCGGGCGAGGCCATGCCGGCTCACCTCAGGGCCCTGGGCGCCACGGTCATGCTCACCGCCGATCTGGTCGCTAACGTGATCGTCGGGCTGGTCTTCCCGTCGCTGCTCGAAACCACCGGCGGCGCCGGCACCTTCGCCATCTTCGGGATCATCGCGGTGCTCGCCTTCGGCTTCGTGACCTGGATGGCGCCCGAGACGAAGGGGCGGCCGCTGGAGGACATCGGCCGGTTCTGGGAGAACGGCGGATCGTGGACGCCCAAGAAGTGAGGCGGGCAGTGGCCGGGCGCCAAAGGAACCGACGACCCGTTGTGGCGAGTATCCAACGGTCCTGCGCAGCCCGGCGCTAGGGTGGAATCCGTGACGGAAAAGCCCGAACTCTTGACCACCGCCGGCCGCATCGCGGATCTTCGCGCTCGCTACGACGAAGCCGTCGTCGACGCCGAGAAGCTCGCCAAGGAGAAGCAGCACGCCAAGGGAAAGATGACCGCCCGCGAGCGCATCGAGCTGCTGGTCGATCCGGGCAGCTTCGTGGAGTTCGACGAGTACGTGCGCCACCGCACCACGGCGTTCGGCATGGATCGCAACCGTCCGTACGGCGACTCGGTCGTCACCGGGGTCGGCACGATCCACGGACGCACCGTCGCCGTCTACTCCCAGGACTTCACCACCTTCGGCGGATCGCTCGGTGAGGTCTCCGGCGACAAGATCATCAAGATCATGGAGTTCGCCCTCACCGGAGGCATGCCCATCATCGGCATCCTCGACTCCGGCGGCGCCCGCATCCAGGAGGGCGTCCTCGCGCTCAGCAAGTACGGCGAGATCTTCCGCCTGAACACCCGCTCCTCCGGAGTGATCCCGCAGATCTCCATCATCATGGGTCCGGCCGCCGGCGGAGCCGTGTACGGTCCGGCACTCACCGACTTCGTCATCATGGTCGACAAGACCAGCCAGATGTTCGTCACCGGTCCCGACGTCATCAAGACGGTCACCGGCGAGGACGTGGGCATGGAGGAGCTCGGCGGCGCTCTGACGCACAACACCCGCTCGGGAGTCGCGCACTACCTCGCCGAGGACGAGGACGACGCGATCGACTACGCCCGGACGCTGCTCGGGTTCCTGCCCGACAACAACATGGCGGAGATCCCCGGCTACGAGAGCGGCTTCGAGTGGGAGACGACGGATGCCGATCGCTCGCTGAACACGATCATCCCGGACTCCCCCAACCAGCCCTACGATATCCACACGGTGATCGAGCACGTCGTGGACGCCGGCGACTTCATCGAGGTGCAGCCGCTGTTCGCGCCGAACATCGTGATCGGCTTCGGCCGCGTCGAGGGGCGCTCCGTCGGCATCATCGCGAACCAGCCCTCGCAGATGGCCGGCACCCTGAACATCGAGGCCGGCGAGAAGGCCAGCCGCTTCGTACGCTTCTGCGACGCGTTCTCGATCCCGATCGTGACCCTGGTCGACGTGCCCGGT
Organism: Microbacterium hydrocarbonoxydans; assembly: GCA_040395495.1. Lineage (GTDB taxonomy): Bacteria > Actinomycetota > Actinomycetes > Actinomycetales > Microbacteriaceae > Microbacterium > Microbacterium hydrocarbonoxydans_D. Next base: position 68,742 of record JBEBQG010000005.1, read on the forward strand.
TACCTGCCGGGAACCGACCAGGAGTGGACCGGCGTGATCCGCCGCGGCGCCAAGCTCATCTACGCCTACGCAGAGGCGACCGTGCCGCTGGTCACCGTGATCCTGCGCAAGGCCTACGGCGGCGCGTACATCGTCATGGGCTCCAAGCAGCTCGGGGCCGACGTCAACCTCGCCTGGCCCACGGCGGAGATCGCCGTCATGGGCGGACAGGGCGCGGTCAACATCCTCTACCGCGGCGAGATCAAGAAGGCGGAGGAGGCCGGCGAAGACGTCGCCGCCGTGCGCACCCGTCTCGCCAACGAGTACACCTACAGCGTGACGAGCCCCTTCCTCGCGGCCGAGCGCGGCGAGATCGACGGCATCATCGAACCGGCGAACACGCGCGTCTCGATCGCGAAGGCGCTGCGCGCCCTTCGGGGCAAGCGCGCGGAACTGCCCCCGAAGAAGCACGGGAACATCCCGCTGTGAGCGAGCAGCAGGCGGAGCAGCCGCCTACCATCGAGATCGTCCGCGGTTCCGCGACGGAAGAAGAGCTCGCCGCGCTCATCGCCGTGGTCAGCGACGCCTATGACAGGGAGGAGTCGGCGGCCGTCGCCGCCGACCGGCAGGTGTCCGCCTGGACGCGCACGCAGCGCTCATTGCGCCGCCCCTTGCGTCGCGACATCCCCTGGGGCCGATTCTCCGGCTGACGGTCTCTCGACGCGACGATGAGCGGCATCACGACGACGAGCGTGTGACGGTGGAGAACCCGAGCGAGGCACGCGGCGCGAAAGGCGAAGAGCCTGCGGATCCGTGAGCCCCCCAGCTCACGGATCACGCAGACAGACTTTCGCCGAATGATGCGGACGAGACAGCCGGTGCATCACCCCAGTTCGGCGCAAGAGCAATAGTACATCGACTTGAGTTATTGCTCAAGCATGGGTCCGGGAGGCGCTGACGCCCCGACCGGTCAATCTTCGAGGTAGAGGTCGGACGCCCGCGGCGTGAGCACGGAGTCGAGAACCACGCACGCGGCGCCGACCGCCCCCACGTCGTCGCCGACCACCGTGCCGTCGACCGGAAGCCGCCGCAGCGCACGTGTGGCGCTGCGCGCGTCGAGCATCCCCGGGATCTCCGCGAGGTACACGCCGGCGAGCCGTGACCAGAACGGGCCTCCGAGCACGACCCTGTCGACGTCGAGGGCGTTCGTCAGCACGGCGATCAGCACGGTCATCCTCACAGCGGCATCGTGCAGTTCGCGACGCGCGAGCGGATCGCCGGCGTCCGCGAGCTCGCACAGCGCGGCGAGCCGGGCCTCCACGTCGCCGCCGCGCCCGCTCGACGCCTCGACGACGCCGGCCCGCACCGCACGTTCGACGATCGCCTGCGGCGTGCACACCACCTCGACGCATCCGCGATTGCCGCACGTGCACTCGGGGCCGTCGGGATCGACCATGATGTGGCCGACCTCGCCGAAGTTCCTCGAGCTGCCGGGCACCGGGTCGCCCGTCCGCACGAGTGCGGCCCCGATGCCGGTGCCGAGATAGACGAAGAGGAACGTCTCGTCCGCCGGTCCCTGCCCCGTCCACAGCTCCCCCACCGCGGCGGCCGTCGTGTCCTTCTCGAGGATGACGGGGAGCCCGGTCGCCTCGGCGAGCACCTGTCGCAACGGCACCCGGTGCCAGCCCGCGAGCTTGGGTGGATCGATCACCGTGCCCTTCGCGGCGTCGAGCGGTCCCGGCGCGGCGACCCCGACCCCGGCGATCGACGTGCGGGCGATCCCGGCCTCCGCGATGAGCGCGTCGATCGCCTCCGCCATCGCCTCGACGATGCGATGCGGCTCCGTGGCGGGGGTGCGCGCCACCCGGCGTCGCACCACCGCTCCCGAGAGGTCGAGGAGCACGAAGGTGATCACGGTGGGGTCGAGGTGCACGCCGATCGAGAAGCGGCTCTCGGCCACGAGGCGGAGGGTCACCCGGGGCTTCCCCGGTCCGTTGATCGTGCGCCCGGCCTCGGCGATGAGACCGTCGTCGAGCAGACGGCGGGTGATGTTCGTCACCGTCTGCGCAGACAGCCCCGTCGCATCCGCCAGCTCGATCCGACTGAGGCCCGCGCCGGACCGGCGGATCGCCTCGAGGATGACCGACTGGTTGAAGTCACCCATACGGGGAAGGTTCGTGCCGCGACGCATGCCCATCGTCTTATCCTGGCCCATCAATGGTCGACAACGTGTCCCCCAAAATACCTACAGACAAACCCTGGCGGAACCATGAAACTGAGTAAGACGCTTCGCGTTCGGTCGGTCTCTCTGTCCCAGGGTAGACAGACGGTGATCGGCCACTCGCGGACAGTTTTCGGGTAACTGCTCCGCATGGCGAGGGGCGGGCGGCTTCGCCGCCCCTCGCCCATTCTCTCTCCTTTCGGCTCTGACCTCCTCCCCCGGTCAGAGCCGATTCGGTGTCAGCGGGTCTCACGCACCCGTCGCATGCCGCGGGATCTCGTGCCAGAGGTCCACCGCATCGTCGTCCCGCGACGACCCGGAGGCGGCGCGCCCGACCACGGTCACGGCGATCCTGGGGTCCTGCGCGGCGCGGATGATCACACGGTCGGCGTGCGCGCCGCGGAGCACCTCCGCGAGCTCGTCACGGATCTGCGCTCGGCGTGCCTCGTCGATCCCGTCCAGGCCGCCCTCGTCGAACACCGTGACGGCCGCTCCCGCCCGTCGCGCATCCGCGATCGCATCGCGCACCGCGTCGTTCAGCAGGTCCGCTCCCCGGAGCTCGTCGCGGAGCCGCCCCTCGGCGAGTCTGGCCTCCATGCGCTCGGTCTCGGTGAGCTCCCCGTGGGTCGCCACGGTACGGCTCAGCACGGGCCCGGCCACCGCGAGGGCGAACTGGGTGCGCAGCCGACGCTCGCGCTGACGCACCTGCTGCGTCGCGTGCCACGCCGAGACCGCCTGCTGGATGTCGGCGAGCCGCTCGGTGTCCCGCACGGCGCGATCCCAGAACATCACCAGCAACCACGCCACAGCCACCCACATGATCGACCCGACGAGCCCCAGGGACAGCGCGACGAGAAAGCCGAGGTGGATCGACGAGAGCGCGGTCAGGGCCACCAGCACGAGCACGGCGACGAGCGGACGCCGACGCACGACGCACACGACGCCCAGGAGCCCGAGCGCACCGATGTACCAGGTCGCGAAAGGGGCGGTGCGCGTGAGCGGATCGAGGGAATGCGTCGCCAGCCCGGGGATGACGATGCTCGCGGCCAGTGACACGAGCGCGACCCACAGGGGCATCTTCACCGCGAACGCGCTCCCCCAGAGGATCGCCAGGTTGACGACGACGAGGAACACCCCGATCGCCGCGACCATGAGCAAGGGGGCGGTGGGTTGTTCGATCCACCAGATCCCGCGTGCGGCGAAGTACATCGCGAATCCGATGGCGAGGGAGGTGGCGACGCTGCGCACGGTGCGATTCACGAGCGCTCCCATCCGAGGGTCACGACGGTGCCGAGTTCGCTCGACTCGATGTCGGCCGTCCCGGCGACACCCGCCATGCGGGCGAGGATCGAGGCCCGGATGCCGAGCCGGTCGGCCCCGATCGCCTCGAGGTCGAATCCGGGGCCCGTGTCGCTGATGGTCACCACGATGCCCTCGTCGCCCCTGCCGCTGGCCAGGATGTGGAGCCCGCGTCCACCCGCGTGCGTCACCGCGTTACCGAGCGCCTGCCGCGCGGCGAGCACGAGCGCCCGCGCGGCACGGCCGGGCACGAGCCCCACGCCGCCGACCTCCTCGACCACGGCGTCCGCGCCGAGCTCCGACAGCGCCCTGCGCAGTTCGACGACGATCTGCGCCGTGGCGACCGGGTCGTCGCTGCCCTCCTGCGCCACCGCGGCCTCGGTGTTGGCGAGGCGGGTCAGCGCCTCGCGGGCCATCGCGACGGCCAGATCCCTGGCTCGATCGCTCTCCGCCCGTTCCGCCGCGATGAGCGCCGCGAGCACGCTGTCGTGCATGAGCGCCGACATCGCGACGCGCTCCTCCTCGGCGGCCGCCGCCGCCGCGGCGGCCGCGTAGGAGGAGACGGCGCGGCCGCGCGCATCGTCCACGCCGGCAGCGACCGAACGGAACATCCAGCCCAGCGAGATGATCACGAGTCCGAGGATCAGGGTGAACGACACGTCGAACGCCGTCGTCACCCAGAACTCCCGGGAGAAGCCTCCCTGCACCAGGCGCACGTAGCCGTACACGAACGGCATCCCGATCGCCCAGGCGAACTGCAACCGGAGCGGGAAGGCGAGGAGTGCCGCGACGACGCCGACGTTCACGAGGAAGAAGATCCACGGCTGATCCGACGCCGTCTTGGCGGCGGGATCGACGACGACCGGCCAGGCCGCCAGGGCGGCGACGTAGGCGATGGCGAAGACACCGGACGCCACTCTGACGCCGCGTCCGATGACGCATGCGAGCAGCATCGCCGCGAGCGGGACGTATACGACGAGCAGCATCGTCACGTGAGGGACGTCGGCGCGGGACAGCGTAGAAAGGGCGGCGATCAGCGCCTGGGTGCCCAGCACCGCGGAGCCGATCGCGACCACGATCGCCAGGATCCGCTCCATCCGCTTGCCCGTGAAGCGCTCCGACTCGGTCTCCGCACCGCCCGGAGAGGGGATCCTGCTCCAGGCCTCGCGAATGCTGAGGGCGTCAGTGGGCACTCGGCAACCCGTCCGTCGCGACGATGCCGTCCTCCATCGCCCGGCGCAGCAGATCGACCTTGGTGGATGCGGGGCGGCCGACGCCGACGTACTTCACGCGGATCCTCGAGATGTTCTCCTTGGCCGTGGAGTACGCCACACCGAGCCTCTCGGCCACGGCCTTCAGCGGGAGTCCCGTTGCGTACAGCCGCAGCACTTCACGCTCGCGGGCGGACAGCTGCGCATCGGCGAAGTCGCGGTCGCCGTCGACCGCGCTCGCCCACTCCACGTTGTTCAGCGCCTCGCCCTGGGCCACGGTGCGGATCGCGTCGAGCACGTCGTCGAGGGCCGATGACTTGCTCACCACGCCCGCCGCCCCCGCGGCGAGCGCTTCGCGCACCGCAGCCGGACGGTCTGCGACGCTGTGGATCACGACGCTGGCGCCGTCGGCGACGATGGAGGTGACGTTCTCGGTCACCGTCGTGCCGTCGCCGAGCGTGAGATCGAGCACGACCACGTCGGCGGGCGCGGCGCCGGACGCCGCACGCCACTCGAGGTAGGAGGCGACGGTGCTTCCCGAGAACACCACCGTCTCGCCTCCGTCGCGTGCGCACGCGGCCTCGAGGCCCAGACGGACGGACTCGTGGTCATCGATGAGTGCGACCCTGCTCATCCGACCAGCCTACTGAGTTCGTCAAGGCGATTTACTGTCTCGCCCGGACTTCCGTCACCGCGTCAGCAGCGCGACGACCTCGAAGTGATGCGAGTGGGGGAAGAGATCGAACGCACGGAGGTTCTCGACATTCCATCCGTGCCCCCGGAAGGTGCCGAGGTCGCGCGCGAGCGCGACCGGATCGCACGCCACATAGGCGATCGCCTCCGGCGCGAGCTCGTGCAGAGCGTCGACGACCGCCCTGCCCGCGCCCGCACGCGGCGGGTCGAGCACCACCGCTCCGGTGCCGGGGCCGGCGGGGACGCCGGCGAGGAACCGATCGACGCGGGCCGTGACCGCGGTCACGTCGAGCGGGGCGAGGTTCGCCCTCGCGTGCTCGGTGGCGCGCCGGCTGGACTCGACCGTGACGATGTCGGTGGCACCGAGATCCCCCAGCGTGGCGCTGAACAGACCCACACCGCCGTAGAGGTCGTAGTGGGTCGCCGTCTCGTCCACGCGTCCGTCCAGGAGCGCGTAGACCGCGGCGTCGAGCACGGATGCGGCCCGGGGATGGACCTGCCAGAAGCCGTCGGCATCCACCTGGAACCGGCGGTCGCCCACCCGCTCGTGCACGATCTCCGGCGCCGGCCTTCTCGCGCGCCCCCTGGACGGTCGCGGTGCGGAGTCGCGCCGCACGACGCGGACCCGCCCGTCCGCCGGCTCGACGAGATCGATGCGGCCGGGACGCTCCTTTCCGAGCGCTGCGGCGGCCTCCTCGATCGCCGGCCGCGCCAGCGGGTGCGAGGCGACCCGGATGGCCCTGTGGCTGCGGGTCGCGAACGGGCCCACCACACCGTCGTCGTCGACGTGCAGGCTGACCCGCGTGCGCCAGCCCAGGCCGTCGGAGGAGTCGACGGCCTCGACCTCCGGCGCGTCCAGCCCGGCGCCGGCGAACCGGTCGAGCGCCTCGGACAGCACCTGCCGCTTGAGCACACGCTGGTGGGCGAGGTCGATGTGCCCGAGATCGGCACCGCCCGGGCGCTCGGAGGGGTCGCGCGAGACATCCGCCTCCGCCCAGATGTGCGGGCGGCGGTGCTCCGACGCCTCCAGCACCTCGACGGTCTCGGCGCGCCAGAAGCTCTTCGAGTCGCCCGTGGAGTCGGCGGAGAGCCGCGCGCGCACCCTCTCGCCGGGGATCGCGTCCGACACGAACACGACACGTCCCTCATGGCGGGCCACGAACGTGCCTCCGTGCGCGATGCCGGTGATGTCCAGGTCGAGCAGAGGCGTCGCTGTGGAGGTCATCCTTCGAGGATACGGTGGTGCACATGCGCGTCTGCCTGGCATCGACCTCCCCCGCCCGCCTCATGCTCCTCCGTCAGGCGGGCATCGAACCGCTCACCCTGTCTCCCGACGTCGACGAGGACGCCGTCGCGGCCGCCGCCGCGCAGGAGCGTGGTGCGGAGCTCTCCCCCGCCGAGCTCGTGCTGCTGCTGGCCCGCGCCAAGGCCGCCGACGTGGCGAACCGCCTCGCGGTGGCCGGGGACTTCGACGGCCTCGTCATCGGCGGGGACTCGATGTTCGCCCTGGACGGCCGCGTGTACGGCAAGCCCCACACGCCGGAGGAGGCGACGAGACGCTGGCACGAGATGCGGGGAGGGACCGGCGTCCTCCACTCCGGCCACTCCGTGCACCGGGTCGCTCCGGGCGCCGCCCCCGTCGAGGCCACCGCCGTCGCCGAGGCCGCGGTGTCCTTCGCGTCCGACATCTCCGACGCCGAGATCGCCGCATACGTCGCCACGGGCGAGCCGCTGCACGTGGCCGGTGCGTTCACGGTCGACAGCCTGGGCGGAGCCTTCATCACGCGGGTCGAGGGCGATCCGTCGACCGTGGTGGGCATGTCGCTGTCCACCGTGCGCCGCCTGGCGTCCGACCTCGGAGTCACGTGGACCGATCTGTGGTCGTAGACTCCCCCAGACGTTTCCGCACCTTTCTTGTGGAGAGTCGTCAAATGGTTCGGCTCCCCACTCGCTAGGCTGACAGTCATGCCTGATATCGCCAAGGTTCTCATCGCCAACCGCGGCGAGATCGCCGTACGCATCATCCGCGCTGCACGCGACTCGGGGATCGCCTCCGTCGCCGTCTACGCCGACCAGGATCGCGACGCCCTCCACACGCGTCTCGCCGACGAGGCCTACGCCCTGGGCGGTGCGACCAGCGCCGAGACCTACCTGCAGATCGAGAAGATCCTCTCGGTCGCGCGTCGCGCCGGCGCCGACGCCGTGCACCCCGGCTACGGCTTCCTCGCCGAGAACGCCGAGTTCGCCCGTGCCGTCATCGGCGCGGGGATGACGTGGATCGGCCCGTCGCCCGAGGCGATCGAAGCGCTCGGCGACAAGGTCACCGCCCGCCATGTGGCCGAGAAGGTCGGCGCGCCGCTGGCTCCCGGCACCCCCGGACCGGTGGCCGGGGCCGACGAGGTCGTCGCCTTCGCCGAGGAGCACGGCCTGCCCATCGCCATCAAGGCCGCCTACGGCGGAGGCGGGCGCGGCCTCAAGGTCGCACGCGAGCTGGGCGAGGTCGCCGAGCTGTTCGAATCCGCGACCCGCGAGGCGGTCACGGCGTTCGGCCGCGGCGAGTGCTTCGTCGAGAAGTACCTCGACAAGCCGCGTCACGTCGAGACCCAGTGCCTGGCGGATGCCGCGGGCAACGTCGTGGTGATCTCGACGCGCGACTGCTCGCTGCAGCGCCGTCACCAGAAGCTCGTCGAGGAGGCACCGGCCCCCTTCCTCACCGAGGAGCAGAACGCGCAGCTGTACTCCGCGTCCAAGGCCATCCTCAAGGAGGTCGGCTACGTCGGCGCTGGCACCTGCGAGTTCCTCATCGGGGCGGACGGCACCGTCTCCTTCCTCGAGGTGAACACGCGTCTGCAGGTCGAGCACCCCGTGTCGGAGGAGGTCACCGGCATCGACCTCGTGCGCGAGCAGTTCCGCATCGCCGCCGGCGGCACGATCGACTACGACGACCCGCAGCCCCAGGGGCACTCGATCGAGTTCCGCATCAACGGCGAGGACCCGGGCCGCGGCTTCCTCCCGCAGCCGGGCCCCATCCACGTCTTCAAGACCTTCGGCGGCCCCGGCATCCGCCTGGACTCCGGCGTCACCGCCGGCGACTCGGTGTCGGGCGCCTTCGACTCCCTGCTGGCCAAGATCATCGTCACCGGCAAGGACCGCGCCGAGGCCCTCGAGCGCTCGCGCCGCGCCCTCGACGAGTTCGAGGTCGCGGGACTCCCGACCGTGCTGCCGTTCCACCGCAAGGTCGTGAACGACCCGGCGTTCACCGCCGAGGACGGGGAGTTCGGCGTCTTCACGCGCTGGATCGAGACCGAGTTCGTGAACGACATCCCCGCGTGGGACGGCGAGCTGGAGTCTCCGGCCACCGCCGAGAGCCGGCACACGGTCGTCGTCGAGGTCGCCGGCAAGCGCCTCGAGGTCAGCCTGCCGGACCGGGTGGCCGCGGCCGCGGGTGCCGCCGGCCGGCCGGCCGCCGTGCCGCCGTCCCGCCGCAGTCACGCCACCACGGTCAACGCCGGCGCGTCCGGCGATGCCGTGAAGTCGCCGATGCAGGCGACCGTCGTCAAGGTGGCCGTCGAGGAGGGCCAGCAGGTCGTCAAGGGCGACCTGGTCGTCGTGCTCGAGGCGATGAAGATGGAGCAGCCGCTGCAGGCGCACAAGGACGGCGTCATCGGCAACATCAACGCGGATGCCGGAGCGACCGTGTCCGCCGGCCACCAGCTGCTCACCATCAGCTGACCCGCACCCGCTTTCCTCCTCCGACGCCCCACCTGCGCGACGACGCCCCACCTGATGGGCGTCCACCAGGTGGGGCGTCGTCGTTCAGATGGGGCGTCGGCGAGACAGCAGGGCCGGAGACGCTGCTCAGCTGATGTTGACCAGGTGCATCGCCCGGCTCGCGTCGGTGATGCTGCTGGACAGCGAGGGGTACGCGGCGAAGACCCGGGAGACCTGGTCGACGGTCAGGCGACGCTCGACGGCGACCGCGATGGGGTAGATCAGCTCCGAGGCCTTCGGGGCGACGATCACGCCGCCGATGACGGTGCCCGAGCCCTTGCGCGCGATGAGCTTGACGAAGCCGTCCTTGATGCCCATCATCTTCGCGCGCGGGTTCGCGGCGAGGGGCAGCTTGTAGACGAGGCCGTCGGCCACGCCGTCCTCGACGTCCTTCTCGGAGAAGCCGACCGTGGCGATCTCGGGGGCGGTGAAGATGTTGGACGTGATCTTGATCTGCTCCAGCGGGATCACGATGTCGCCGAGGGCGTGGAACACCGCCGTGCGCCCCTGCATCGAGGCGACGGAGGCCAGCGGGAAGAAGTTCGTGCAGTCCCCCACCGCGTAGATGTTCGGCACGGAGGTGCGCGCGACCTTGTTCACCCGCACGTGACCGGACTCGGTGAGTTCGACACCCGCCTCCTCCAGGCCGATGCCCGCGGTGTTGGGGATGGAGCCGACCGCCATCAGGCAGTGGCTGCCGTCGACGGTGCGGCCGTCGGACAGGGTGACGGTGACTCCGTCCGCGGTGACCTCGACACGGTCGGCCCTGGACTTGGACAGCACCTGCATCCCGCCGCGCTTGAACACCTTCTCCAGCACCCGAGCCGCATCCTGGTCCTCTCCGGGGAGCACCTGGTCGCGGCTCGAGATCAGCGTGACCTTGGCGCCGAGGTTCATGTACGCCGAGGCGAACTCCGCCCCGGTGACGCCCGATCCGACCACGATGAGGTGCTCGGGCAGCGCCTTCATGTCGTAGAGCTGGGTCCAGGTCAGGATGCGCTTCCCATCGGGCTTCGCCGAGTCCAGCTCGCGCGGGGAGGCGCCGACGGCCACGACGATCGTGTCGCCCTCGATGCGGTCGAAGTCGGTGCCGCCCTGCCCGGTCGACACCACGATCGCGTTCGACCCCTCCAGCCGGCCGTGGCCGGACAGGATGCGCACGCCCGCCTCGAGCAGGGTCGTGCGCATGTCCTCCGACTGCTGACCGGCGAGGGCGATCAGGCGCTTGTTCACGGCGGCGAGGTTGATCGCGATCTCCGGCTTGAGCGGCTTGCCGTGATCGCCCTTGGCGTAGAACTGCACGCCGAGGTCGCTGGCCTCGGAGATCGCGACGGCCGCGTCGGCGGTGGCGATCAGACTCTTCGAGGGCACGACGTCGGTGAGCACGGCGGAACCGCCGACTCCGACACGCTCCACCAGGGTCACCTCGGCTCCGAGCTGTGCGGCGGCGAGCGCCGCCTCGTAACCGCCGGGACCGCCGCCGAGCACGGCGACGCGCTGAGTGCGCTCGAAAGTGGTGGAAGACATGGAATCCATTCTCCCGCAATCCTGGCGGCGGACCTTCCACCTTCCTAGAGTGGATCCATGCCCGAGACTCACAGCAACCCCCTCGACGACCCGACCGCGAACCCCTTCGAGGTCGCAGCCACCGCCGCAGCCGACATCGCGCGGCTCTCCGGCGTCGAGAAGCACGACATCGCCCTCACGCTCGGCAGCGGATGGGGCAAGGCCGCCGACATCATCGGCGAGACCGTGGCGACGATCCCCGCCACCGAGGTCACCGGATTCTCCAAGCCCGCCCTCGAAGGCCACGTCGGGACCCTGCGCAGCATCCGCACCCCCGACGGCAAGAACGTCCTCGTCATCGGAGCCCGCACCCACTACTACGAGGACCACGGCGTCCGCCGCGTCGTGCACTCCGTGCGCACCGCCGCCGCGACGGGGGCGAAGATCATGGTCCTCACCAACGGCGCCGGAGGCATCCGCGAGACGTGGAAGCCCGGTCAGCCGGTGCTCATCAGCGACCACATCAACCTCACCGCCGACTCCCCTCTCGAGGGTGCGACCTTCATCGACCTCACCGACCTGTACTCGCGGCGTCTGCGCGACATCGCCCGCACGGTCGATCCCACCCTCGACGAGGGCGTCTACACCCAGTTCCGCGGACCGCACTACGAGACGCCGGCCGAAGTGCAGATGGCGAAGATCATCGGCGGCCACATCGTCGGCATGTCCACCGCCCTCGAGGCGATCGCCGCGCGCGAGGCCGGCATGGAGGTGCTGGGCTTCTCGCTCATCACCAACCTCGCCGCCGGCATCCAGGAGACCCCGCTGAGCCACGCCGAGGTCATCGAGGCCGGACAGCTCGCCGAGCCGGTGATCACCCAGTTGCTCGCCCGCGTGATCGAGGCGCTGTGAGCGAGGAGCGTCTCGCCCAGGCCCGCGCCTGGCTGCGGCAGGACCCCGACCACGAGACACGCGACGAGCTCGCCGGCGTCATCACCCGGGCAGCCTCCGGCGACGAGGTCGCGATCGCCGACCTCGACGACCGGTTCGGCTCTCGTCTGGCCTTCGGCACGGCGGGTCTGCGGGGAGAGCTCGGCGCCGGCAGCAACCGCATGAACCGGGTGCTGGTCGCCCAGGCCGCCGCCGGCTTCGCCGCGTTCCTGCGCGAGCGCACCCCCGACCGCGCGCCCGTCGTCGTGATCGGCTACGACGGGCGCCGCAACTCCCGCGTGTTCGCCGTCGACTCCGCCGAGCTGTTCTCCGGCGCCGGGCTGCGGGCGATCCTCCTCCCCCGGCTGCTGCCGACCCCGGTGCTCGCCTTCGCGGTGCGGCATCTCGGCGCCGACGCCGGCGTGATGGTCACCGCCAGCCACAACCCGCCGAACGACAACGGCTACAAGGTGTACCTGGGCGGCGCGGACGAGGGCTCGCAGATCGTGTCCCCCGCAGACGCGGAGATCGCGGCGCACATCCAGCGGATCGCGGATGCCGGCGACGTCGGGGCCCTTCCGCGGTCGTCGGAGTACGAGACGGCGGGTGAGGACGTCGTCGAGGCGTACGTGACGGCGACCGCCGACGTGGCCACGGCGCCCGCCGGCGCCGCCGGGATGCGGTGGGTGTACACGGCCATGCACGGTGTGGGGTGGGAGACCTTCTCCCGCATCATCGACGTCGCCGGCTACCCCCAGCCGATGGTCGTCGCCGAGCAGCTCGCCCCGGACGCGACGTTCCGCACCGTCTCCTTCCCCAACCCGGAGGAGCCGGGGGCGATGGATCTGGCGTTCGCCCGTGCGCGCCGCGTGCAGGCGGAGTTCATCCTCGCCAACGACCCCGACGCCGACCGGCTCGCCGTGGCGATCCCCGACGAATCCGCCGACGGCGGATGGCGTCGCCTCACCGGCAACGAGGTAGGCCTGCTGCTCGGGGCCCGTGCCGCGCGCGCCGCGGAGGGCACCGCCGAGGCATCGCTCGCGTGCTCCCTCGTCTCGTCGCCCGGTCTGGGTGCGATCGCCGCCCACCACGGCCTGGGTTTCCACGAGACCCTGACGGGCTTCAAGTGGATCTCCCGTGCCCCCGGCATCGTCTTCGGCTTCGAAGAGGCGCTGGGCTATCTCGTCAATCCGGGCACCGTGCGCGACAAGGACGGCATCTCCGCCGCTGTCGCGATCCTCGGACTGGCCGCGGAGGCGAGGGAACGAGAGGTCTCCATCGCGCGGCTGCTCGACGAGCTGGGCGAGCGGTACGGGCATTTCGCAAGCGGCCAGGTGTCGGTGCGCGTCGACGATCTCTCGATCATCGGCCGGGTGATGCTGTCGCTGCGCACCCTCCCGCCCACGCACATCGGCGGCCGTGCCGTCGCATCCGTCGACGACCTGCTGCAGGCGGCGCCGGGGACCCCGTCCGGAGACGTGTTGCGCTATCGGCTCGCCGACGGGTCGCGCGTCATCGTGCGCCCCAGCGGCACCGAGCCCAAGCTCAAGGTCTACATCGATGCGACGGCCGAGTCGATCGACGGCGCGCGACAGGCGGTCGCCGAGCTCGAAGAGGGCGTGCGCGCCCTTCTCGGCGAGCGCTCCTGACACGGAGGACGGGCATGGCGACACGACGGGTGACCATCAGCGCCCACAACGGCGTTCATGCCCGTCCGGTGGCGGAGCTCGCGAGACTGGCGCTGGCCTCCGGCCGACCGGTGACCGTGCGCACCGCAACCGGCGCGGAGGCCGACCTGGCCAGCGTCCTCGCGGTGATGGACCTCGCCCTCGCCGAGGGGGACGTCGTCGAACTGGAGACCGCGGACGCTCCGTCGTCCGCGGCTCTGCTCGACTCCCTCGTCGACGTGCTCGACCCGCGCCGGCGGTGATCCTCAGCCGTCGATGACGGCGACGAGCTCGTCGAGGAACGCCTCGAACGTCGTGCCGCGGCGAACGATCCTCTGCACGCTCTCGCGTTCGCTGAACACCTCGACGAGCTGTTCGAACACGGTCTGGAACGCGGCCCGGTCGCTCTCGCTGAAGGCGGCGAGGGCGACCACCTGCACACGCCCGTCCCCCCAGGCCACCGAGCCGTCGGCCACCCCGATCGCGATCGCGGTCCTGGTGGCGGTCATCTGCAGCGCATGCGGGACGGCGAGGGCGTCGGTGAAGGCGGTGGAGGACATCCGCTCCCTGGCGATGGTGTTCTCGACGTAGTCCTCGCCGATCAGCCCCCGACGGGTGAGCAGGGCTCCCAGGCGACGGATGATCGCGTCCTCCCCCTCGTCGCGGAGGGGATGCACGAACGCCTCGGCGTCGAAGTAGCGGGAGAGCTCCTCGCGGAGTCTGGTGAGCCTCCGCGACCTGCGCAGACGCGCCGCCGCCTGTTGCACGCGCTCGGCGTCGGTGTCGGAGAAGAACGGGTGGATGCGCACGAACCGCTCCCCCGAGTCGGCAGGCTCGATCGTGCTGAGCACGAGGTCGGTGTCGAACGAGGTCCAGTCCGGATCCACGCTGGTGACGACGCCCGTGACCTCGATGGAGGCCCCGAGCGCCCGGTCGACGCGCGAGCGCAACAGCTCGTGCAGCTCGTAGTATCCCGGGCAGACGATGGTGGCGGTGAGCATCGACGACGACGCCCTGCTGCGTTCGAGGCGGCCGCCGACGTGCATCGCGATGTAGGCGATCTCGTCGTCGTGGATGGGTGAGCCGACCCGGTCGTGCAGGCCGCTCGCGATCGACACGGCCACTTCGAAGATCATCGGGTACGACGACTTGAGCGAGCGGGTGAGCGGGTTGCGCGACAGGGCGCTGGTCTCGGCCCTGCGCAACAGGTTCTGCACGTGCAGGGCCAGCCTCAGCACGAAGGTGTCGTCGACGAGGTCGAGGCGGTACTCGTCCGCCGCTCGCTGCAGTTCGTCGCGGACGGCCTGTTCGACGCGGCCCTCCACGCCGCTCCGCGCCACATCGGCCGTGGCGGTGTCGCCCGGGGCGACCACCCGTGTGAGGACGAGGGAGGCGAGGTGGGCGCTGTCGCCGTCGCCGAGCCGCACCCCGAAGTGCTCGTCGGCGAGCCGGGCGAGCACCCTCCCCATCTGCGGGATCTCCTCGCGCGCCCCGTGCGGCTCCGTGGTGAGCGCGTGCCCTGCGGCGACGCGGTCGGCGGCGATCGCGATGTGCAGGAGCACGTCGGAGATGGCGAGCTCGTTGACGTAGTAGCCGAGCGCGCCGAGCTCCTCCACGAGGGCGGTCTTGAAGGGGGCGACGGCGGCGGCGTCGACGGCGTCTCCGACCAGGGCCGTGCGGAACGCCTCGGGGTGGAAGGACGCGGCGTCGGACTCCTCGTGCGCGAGCCTGCTCAGCAGGCGGCGCCTCGCCTCCTCCGAGCCGGACAGCCGCACGTGCTCGCGCTCGCGTTCCAGGGACAACCCGGTGCCCTCCAGGAGCGCACGCACCCGTGACAGGTCGGCCTCGAGCGTCGCGTCGCTCACGTGGAGCCGCTCGGCCGACTCGAACACGTCGATGCCGTCGCCAGCGTCGAGCAGCATCCGCACCACCGAATGGAGGCGGTGGCGGGGCGTGCTGCCCGCCGCGCTCCTCGCCCGCTGAGCCGCTCGTGCCGACGGGCCGGCGCGATACCCCGCCGGTCCCGACTCGACGGCATCCCCACCCGGCACACGGGCGTTGAGGGCGACCACGTAGGAACGGATGCTGCGCGGGGTCACCCCGATGAGGTCGGCGAGGCTCCCGGCCGTCATCCAGGCGTCCTGACGGAGCAGTGCCCCGAGGACCTGGTCCTGGCGCTGACGCGACATAAGCCTCCGACTCCTCCTGCGCCGGCCGAGGACTCGACGACCCCGTCCGACGCCTCCCATGATGCCAGCATCCCGATGTCCTGGGGCGGAAACCCGGGTTCCGCGGGGGCGGAAACCTTCGTGTTGGCGACCGCTCACCCGCCGCTCTCAGATTGTTCTCAGGAAGGCGGAATCGATGAAGATCCTCGTGGTGTGCGGTGCCGGAGCGTCGAGCACGTTCGTCGCCCAGCGCTTGCGCAGAGCGGCCGACTCGCACGGCCTGGGCTGGGAGACCGCCGCCGGCATGGAACGATCCGCCGCGGACGGCACCCACGACCTCGTGCTCGTCGGCCCGCATCTCGCGGATCGCATCGAGGCCATCAGGGCGACGACCTCGGCGCGAGTCGCCGTGCTCCCCGCCGATATCTTCGCCGATCGCGACGGAGAGCGAACGCTCGCCGTCGTCCGCACCATCCTCGCCGGCGACGGCGCCCTCTCGGAAGGAAGATCATGACTGTTTCCCGCACCGTCCGGATCGGATCCTCGCACGGACTGCACGCGCGACCGGCGAAGCTGTTCGCGCAGGCGGCGAAGGACTCCGGCATCCCCGTCACGATCGCGAAGGATGCCGGCAAGGCCGTCAACGCCGCCAGCATCCTCGGCGTGATCGCGCTGGCGGTGGAGCACGGCGACTACGTCACCCTCACGGCCGACGGCGAGAACGCGGAAGGCGTGCTCGACGCGCTCACCGAGCTGCTCACCACCGACCACGACCAGGAGAGCGCCGGATGAGCGAGCTCAGAGGAGTGGGCATAGGCCTCGGAGTCGCTCAGGGGCCCGTCGTACGGATGGCCGAGGCGCTCCCCGCCCCGGCGAAGACGCCCAGCGCACTCGGGGCCGACACGGAACGCGCCAGGGCGAGGGCCGCCGTCGCGGCGGTGGCCCACGAGCTCACTGAACGCGGCGAGGCCGCCGGTGGCGCCGCGCAGGAGGTGCTCGAGGCCCAGGCCATGATCGCCGAGGACCCGACGCTGCAGGACGAGGTGGATGAGCGCATCGACGGAGGCGCCACCGCGGAGTGGGCCGTGTACGACGCCTTCGCCGGCTTCCGGGCGACGCTCGAGGCCGTGGGCGGCTACCTCGGCGAGCGCGCCGCCGATCTCGACGACATCGCGCAGCGGGTGCTCGCGCAGCTGGGCGGGGTCCCCGCACCCGGCGTGCCCGATCCCGGACATCCCTTCGTGCTGGTCGCGCGCGACCTCGCCCCCGCCGACACCGCCCTGCTCGACCTCGACCGGGTGCTCGCGCTGATCACCGTCGACGGGGGTCCCACCTCGCACACCGCGATCCTCGCCCGCGAGAAGGGGATCGTGGCCGTGGTCGGCGCGGCGGACGCCGCAGCGCTCGCCACGGGCGAGACGGTCATCGTGGACGCCGCCGCCGGCGTGGTGACGACAGACCCGACAGAGGAGGAGAGGCGCCGTGCCGCGCAGCGCGCCGCCGACCGGCTCTCCGCCGACGCCGCTCCCCCGACCCCGGGCGCTCTCGCCGACGGCACCGCGATCGCGCTGCTCGCCAACCTCGGCAAGCCGGCGGACGCCGCCGATGCCGTCGCACGAGGGGCGGAGGGCGTCGGCCTCTTCCGCACGGAGTTCCTGTTCCTGTCGTCATCGCAGGCGCCCACAGTCGCACAGCAGCGTGAGTCCTACCGCGAGCTGCTCGCCGCCTTCCCCGGCCGCAAGGTCGTTGTGCGGATGCTCGACGCCGGCGCCGACAAGCCGCTCGCCTTCCTCAACGACGCGCACGAGGAGAACCCGGCGCTGGGGCTGCGCGGCCTGAGGGCCCTGCGCGCCAGCGAGGACATCCTGCGCGAGCAGCTCACGGCCCTGGCCGAGGCGGACGCCGAGACCGAGGCCGATCTGTGGGTCATGGCGCCGATGGTCGCGACCGTGGAGGAGACGCGGTACTTCACCGCCCTCGCCCGCGAGTACGGCCTGAAGACGGCCGGGGTCATGGTCGAGGTCCCCGCGAGCGCTCTGCTCGCGGACCGGGTGCTCGCCCACGCCGACTTCGCCTCGATCGGCACGAACGACCTCACGCAGTACACGATGGCCGCCGACCGGCTGCTCGGATCGGTCGCTGGCTTCCAGGACCCGTGGCATCCGGCCGTGCTGCGCCTCGTGCGCGAGGTCGGATCCGCGGGCGCCGTGCTCGGCAAGCCCGTCGGCATCTGCGGCGAGGCCGCCGCAGATCCGCAGCTCGCCGTGGTGCTCGTCGGCCTCGGCGCGACGAGCCTCTCGATGGCGCCGTCGGCACTCGCCGACGTGCGCCGGACCCTCTCCACCCGCACCCTCGACGAGGCCAGGCTCCTCGCCGAGGCCGCCCTCGCCGCAGACGATGCGGCATCCGCCCGACACGCCGTGGCGACGCTCACGGCGACCCTCCCCCGACACTGAAAGAGACGACATCATGACGACGACGTCAGCAGCCGCCGCACCCGGCGGCCTCCGCGTGGGCGTGCAGCGCTTCGGCACGTTCCTCTCCGGCATGATCATGCCGAACATCCCCGCGCTGATCGCGTGGGGCATCATCACGGCCTTCTTCATTCCCGTCGGCTGGACGCCCAACGCCCAGCTCGCCACGATCGTCGGGCCGATGATCCACTACCTGCTGCCCATCGTCATCGCGTACACGGGCGGCACGATCGTCTACAAGACACGAGGCGGCGTCGTCGCGGCGATCGCCGTGATGGGTGTGATCGCCGGCTCGGACTACCTGATCGACCAGTACAACCAGGCACTGCTCGCGGCCGATCCCGAGGCCAAGACCCTCGGCCAGATCCACATGTTCATCGGCGCGATGATCATGGCTCCCCTCGCGGCCTACACGATGAAGTGGCTCGACTCCCTCTGGGAGGGCAAGATCAAGGCCGGCTTCGAGATGCTCGTGAACATGTTCTCGGCGGGCATCTGGGGCTTCGTGATGGTCGTGATCGGCTTCTACCCGATCGCCTGGCTCGTGAACGGCATCATGAACGTGCTCTCCACGGCGGTGAACTGGCTCGTCGACACGAACCTCCTCCCGCTGACGAGCATCATCATCGAGCCCGCGAAGGTCTTCTTCCTGAACAACGCCATCAACCACGGCGTTCTCACGCCGCTCGGCACGCAGCAGGCGACCGAGAGCGGGAAGTCGATCCTCTTCCTCCTCGAGGCGAACCCCGGGCCCGGCGTCGGCCTGCTCCTCGCGTTCACGATCTTCGGGATCGGAGCGGCGCGGGCATCCGCACCCGGCGCCGCCGTGATCCAGTTCTTCGGCGGCATCCACGAGGTGTACTTCCCGTACGCGCTGATGAAGCCGGTGCTGATCCTCGCCCTGATCGCCGGAGGGATGACCGGGGTGACCACGAACATGCTGTTCGGCACCGGACTCGTCGCCCCCGCCGCGCCGGGAAGCATCATCGCGGTGCTCGGTCAGACCTACCGCACCGACTACATCGGCGTCATCCTCTCCGTGGTCCTCTCCGCCGCGGTCACCTTCGTCATCGCGATGCTGATCCTCCGCGCCAGCCGCAGGAAGGACCTGGAGAAGGAGGACGCCTTCGCTGCGGCCGTCGCCCAGACCGAGGCCAACAAGGGCAAGTCGTCGGAGGCACTGAGCGGACTCGCCGCGAAGGCCCAGGCCGCCGCTCCGGCCACGATCGCCACTGCGCCGATCACGAGCATCGTGTTCGCCTGCGACGCCGGCATGGGGTCCTCCGCGATGGGCGCGAGCGTGCTGCGCAACAGGTTCAAGAAGGCCGGCATCGAGGATCTCACGATCACCAACCAGGCCATCGCCAACCTCGACGGGACCGCCGACGTCGTGATCACCCAGCAGCAGCTGACGGATCGCGCGAAGGCTCAGTCGCCGAACTCGATCCACGTCTCGGTCGACAACTTCATGAACTCGCCGAAGTACGACGAGGTGGTCCAGATGGTCCAGGAACAGCGGAAGGAAGCATGATGAGCGTTCTCACCCCCGGCCAGGTGCGCATCCACCCCGGCAGCGCCTCCCAGGAGGCCGCCCTGCAGGAGGCCACGGACATCCTCGTCTCGGCAGGGGCGGTCACCCCCGCCTACGTCGACGCCATGCGTCAGCGCGAGGAGACCGTGTCGACGTTCATGGGCAACGGGCTGGCCATCCCGCACGGCACGAACGAGACCAAGGACGCGATCCTCGACTCGGCGCTCTCCGTGGTCCGCTACGACGGCGGCGTCGACTGGGCGGGCGATCCGGTGACGTTCGTGATCGGCATCGCAGGCAAGGGCGACGAGCACCTCGAGATCCTGTCGCAGATCGCGATCCTGTTCTCCGACGAGGACGACGTCGCCCGGCTCGCGGCCGCACAGACAGCGGACGAACTGTACACGATGCTCGCGGCGGTGAACGGCTGATGAAGGCGGTCCACTTCGGGGCCGGCAACATCGGCCGCGGCTTCGTCGGGCTCCTGCTGCACGAGGGAGGCTACGAGGTCGTGTTCTCGGACGTGGCCGACGCCCTCGTCGAGGCGATCGACGCGGTCTCGGAGTACACCGTGCACGAGGCGGGCCCCGGCGGAGTGGACCACGTGGTCACCGGGTTCCGGGCGGTCAACAGCCGCCTGGACCCGGATGCCGTCGCCGATGAGGTCGCGACCGCTGAGGTGGCCACCACGGCTGTGGGTCCGACGGTGCTGCGGTTCGTCGCGCCCTCGATCGTCGAGGGTCTGCGGCGCCGTCCCGCAGGCGCTCCTCCTCTGCAGGTGATGGCGTGCGAGAACGCCATCGGGGCCACCGATCTGCTCAGGGCGGAGATCGCGACGGCGGCGGGGGCGGATGCCGACGAGCTGCTGCTGCGCGCGGTCTTCGCCAACACCGCGGTCGACCGGATCGTCCCGGCGCAGCCGCCTGGGCAGGGCGTCGACGTCACCGTCGAGCCGTACTTCGAGTGGGCGATCGAGTCCGGCCCGTTCGGCGATGCCCTGCCGTCGATCCCCGGTGCGCACTTCGTCGCCGACCTCGCGCCCTACATCGAGCGCAAGCTGTACACGGTGAACACCGGCCACGCCGCCACCGCCTACCTCGGCGCGCGCGCCGGAGCCGTGACGATCGCCGCGGCGCTCGCCGATCCCGAGGTCGCGCGGGGCGTCGAGGCCGCTCTGGAGGAGACGTCCGCTGTGCTGAGCGCCGAGCACGGCCTGGATCCCGCCGAGCTCGCCGAGTACCGCGCCAAAATCCTCACCCGCTTCCGCAATCCCGAGCTGGAGGACGGCGTGCGCAGGGTCGGCCGCCAGCCGCTGCGCAAGCTCTCGCGTCACGAGCGGTTCATCGGCCCCGCGTCGATGGCGGCGGAGCGGGGGCTGCCGACCGCGGCGCTCGTCGCCGCGGTCGGCGCCGCGCTGGAGTTCGTCGACCAGGACGATCCCCAGGCCGTCGAGATGCAGGAGCGGCTGCGCACAGAGGACGCGGTGGCGTTCACGGCGTCCGTGACGGGTCTCGACCCGGAGCATCCCCTGTTCCGCGACGTCCGCGACGTCGTGCTCGCACGCCAGGAGCGGCTCGCCTCCGCCTAGCGCGCCACGGCGGAGGCGTCGCGGGCCGCCGATATCATCGAGCGGTGATCGTCGCGCTCGCCTGCCTCTCCGCCGTCGTCGCCGCGATCATCCAACGCGTCACCGGACTCGCCTTCGTACTGGTGCTCATCGGCCCTGTCGTGCTCGTCTACGGCCCCGTCGAGGGGGTGACGCTGGCCGTGCTGCTCTCCGTGGTCGCCTCGGTGTTCGCCGTCCCCGCGGCGTGGCGCAGCGTCGACTGGCCGCGCACCCTGTGGCTGCTCGGAGCGGGACTGCTGGCGGCGCCGTTCGGCGTGCTGGTCACCCGCATCCTGCCCGATGCCGCCCTGCTGTTCCTCATCGCGGGCATGGCGATCGTCGCGCTGCTCGCCTCGCGCATCGGCGGCGTGGTCGCGGCGACCCTCCGTGGCCGCCAGGGGGCCGTGCTCGCCGGCGCGACGGCGGGCTTCATGCACGCGTCCAGCGGACTCTCCGGACCCGCCCTCGCGGCGTTCGCCGTCGGCGACCGCTGGGAGCAGCGGCGCTTCGCGGCGAGCGCTCAGGTGATCTTCCTCGGCTACGGGCTCGTCTCGGTCGGCCTCCGCGGCCTCCCGCACACCGCGGCGCCCGAGGTGCTGCTCCTGGCCGCCTGCACGGCGGCCGGGATCGTCGGCGGGTCGTTCCTCGCGCGCGTCGTGCCGGCGTCCGTCGCCCGCACCGCGATGCTCTGGTGCGCGTGGGCCGGTGCGCTCGTCGTGCTCGCGCGGGCCGTGCTGGCCGTGCTCGGCTGATCCGCCGCCCACCGGTTACGATCGATTCACCCGGACCCGACCGGAGCACACCGCCGTGCGCAGGGAGACTCATGAACACGTATGCCGTCATCGGCGCCGGTCCCTCCGGGCTGGCCGCAGCACGAGCACTCACCCGGCGCGGGATCCCCGTCGACGGCTACGAGGCCTCACACGGCGTCGGCGGCCTCTGGGACATCGACAACCCGCGCAGCACGATGTACGAGTCGGCCCACCTCATCTCCTCGCGCACGACGACCGAGTTCGCCGAGTTCCCGATGCGCTCCGAGGTCGACTACCCGGGGCACCGAGTGCTACGGGAGTACTTCCGCGAGTACGCCGAGCGGTTCGGGCTCGCCGACCGCTTCCGCTTCAGCACGCGGGTGACGCGCCTTAAGCCGCGCGAGGGAGGGTGGGACCTCACGAGCGAGGGCCCGGACGGCACGGAGACGCGCTGGTACCCCGGTGTCGTGCTCGCGAACGGGACGCTGGCCGAGCCGAACGTCCCGTCGTTCCCCGGGGAGTTCACCGGAGAGCTCCTGCACACCAGCGCCTACAAGTCGGCCTCGCAGCTCACGGGCAAACGGGTGCTGCTGATCGGCGCGGGCAACTCGGGATGCGACATCGCGGTCGACGCGGTGCACCACGCGGCATCCGTGGACATGAGCGTGCGGCGCGGGTACTACTTCGTGCCGCGCTACCTGTTCGGCAAGCCCAGCGACACCCTCAACCAGGGGCGTCCGCTGCCCGCGCGGCTCAAGCAGGCGGTCGACAGCAGGGTGCTCAAGGCGTTCACCGGCGACCCCGTGCGGTTCGGGTTTCCGAAGCCCGACTACCGCATCTACGAGTCGCATCCGATCGTGAACACGCTGATCCTGAACCACTTGGGACAGGGCGACCTGCGGATCCGCGCCGACGTCGAGCGGTTCGACGGCTCGACCGTGCACTTCCGAGACGGCGGCAGCGCCGACTACGACCTCGTGCTGATGGCCACCGGATACCTCCTCGACTACCCCTTCGTCGACCGCGCGCATCTGCACTGGCGCGGAGCCTCCCCCCGGCTGTTCCTCAACATGTTCCCCGCATCATTCAACGGGCTCTTCGTGATGGGCATGATCGAGGCGTCCGGGATCGGCTGGCAGGGCAGGTACGAGCAGGCCGATCTGCTCGGCGCATACCTGGACGCGGTCGCGCACGCACCGGAGCGCGCCGAGAGGTTCCGCGCACGGGTCACCGGGGAGGCATGGCCCGATCTCACCGGCGGGTACCGCTACCTGGGCCTCGACCGCATGGCGTACTACGTCAACAAGGACGCCTACCGCGGAGCGGTGCGCCGGGAGCGCGAGGCGCTGGAGAAGGCGGCATGAACGTCGACGACGTCGTCGTGAGCTTCACCCCCGGCTCACTCACCATCCTCAACGTGGTGCTGGGGCTGATCATGTTCGGCATCGCGCTCGACACCGCCCCCTCGGACTTCCGTGTCGTGGCGAAGCATCCCAAGCCCTTCGTGATCGCGATCCTCGCCCAGCTGCTCCTGCTGCCCGTCGCGACCTTCCTGCTGACCCTGGTGCTGCCGGTGTCCCCTTCGATGGCCCTGGGGATGCTGCTCGTGGCATGCTGCCCACCGGGCAACATCTCCCAGGTGCTCACCCACCGCGCCGGCGGCAACGTGGCCCTCTCGGTGTCGCTCACGGCCGTCGGCAACCTGCTGTACATCGTGGCGATGCCGTTGAGCATCACGTTCTGGGGCTCTCTGCACCCGACCGCTCGCACGCTGCTGCGCACGATCGAGCTCGATCCGTGGCGGATGCTGCTCGAGATCCTCCTCATCGTCGGACTCCCGTTCGCCATGGGCCTGCTGATCCGCGCCCTGCTCCCCTCGCTGACCCGCCGCGTGCAGCCGGTCGTGAAGTGGTTCAGCCTGCTGGCGCTGCTCGGCTTCATCGTGGCCGCGCTGGTCGGCAACTGGTCGGTGTTCGTGCAGGTCCTGGGCGTGATCGTGCTCGTCGTCACCGTGCACGACGCCGTCGCGCTCTCGCTCGGCTACGGCACGGCCGTCCTCGGCGGGCTGGGCACCAGGGAGCGCAAGGCGATGACCTTCGAGGTCGGCATCCGCAACGCCGGACTCGGGCTCGGGCTCGTGTTCCTGTTCTTCGACGGGCTCGGCGGCATGGCGATCGTCGCCGGTTGGTGGGGCATCTGGGACATCGTCGCCGGGCTCGTCGTCGCCGGACTCTGGGCGCGGCACACGAAGAGGCGTACGGGTGCGAGCACGGGCGACGCGTCGCTGAGGGCGGCCGCATGACGCGCGTGCTGATCACGGGAGGCGGAGGGTTCCTCGGCTCCCGCGTCGCCGCCGCTCTGGCCGCCCGCGACGACGTGGGACTGGTGGTCTCGGCAGACGTCCGCACCGGAGCCCCGCGCGAGGGTGTCGTCGACGCCGTGCTGGACGTCACGGATGCCGCGGCCGTGGCGCCGCTCCTGCGTGCGCACGGCATCGACACGGTCGTGCACCTCGCCGCGATCGTGAACCCCGGGCGCGACGTCGATCTCGAGTATCGCGTCGACGTGAGCGGCGCCGCGAACGTCCTCGCCGCGTGCGTCGAGACCGGGGTCCGGCGGATCATCGTGTCGAGCTCGGGCGCCGCGTACGGCTACCACGCGGACAACCCCGAGTGGATCGACGAGCAGCAGCCGCTGCGAGGCAACGACGCGTTCCCCTACTCACGGCACAAGAGGCTGGTCGAGGAGATGCTCGCCGCCCACCGCGTCGAGCACCCGGCCCTGGAGCAGGTGGTGTTCCGCATCGGCACGATCCTGGGACCGACGGTACGCAACCAGATCACCGCGCTGTGGGACGGACGCCGGATCCTCCGCATCGCCGGCTCGGACTCCCCCTTCGTGTTCGTCTGGGTCGACGACGTCGCCGCCGCCATGGTGCGCGCGGCCACCGACGGGCCCACCGGTGTGTTCAACGTCGCGGGCGACGGGCGCATGACGGTGCCGGAGATCGCCGCCCGGCTGGGCACGTCTCAACTGGTGGTGCCGGCGTGGGCGCTGTCGGCTGCGCTCGGGATCGGGCGGGCTCTGCGCCTCACCGAGCACGGCCCCGAGAAGGTGCCGTTCCTCCGCTACCGGCCGGTGCTCTCGAACCGACGGCTGAAGGAGGAGTTCGGGTACACGCCGACGCTCACATCCGCCGAGGCCTTCGACGCGTACCTCGCGTCCCACCCCGGCGTCGCGCGCCGCTGACGGCCGGTCAGCCGAGAACGCCGTCGAGGAGCGGATGCAGGTGCCTGGTACCGAGCACCGACGACGCGGACCGCGCGCCGGCGGCCAGCGCCTCCGGCACCGAGAGCCCTGACAGCCGCGCATCGAGGACGCCGGAGAGGAACGCGTCCCCCGCGCCGTTCGTGTCGACGACGTCGACCGGCACCGCCGCGACGCGGTGTTCGACGCCGTCTGCGTCGACAGCGACCGCCCCCTCGGCGCCCAACGTGCACACCGCGAGGGACGCTCCGGCGTCGACGAGCCCGTGCAGGAACGCGACGGGGTTGTCGAGCCGGTCGGCGTTGCAGAAGACGGCATCCGCGGCGTCCAGGAACGGCCGGTGGTACGCGGCCTCGCCGTCGTAGTCGTGCACGTCCACCCAGATCGGGCGTCCGGTCTCGCGGGCGAGCGGGAGCAGCCGCAAGGGCTCGGCGGCGAGGTCGAGCACCACGACCTCGGCATCCGCCATCAGGGCTCGCAGCTCCACGTCGTCGGCGCCGTCCCCCGCAGCGGGCGTCGCCAGATACAGCGATACCCGTCCGCCCTCCCGCGTCATCAGGTTCACGTGATGCTCCGTGCGATCGCCCGCGCCCCACTGAGACCGCACGCCGGCCGCGGAGAGCGCGGCACGCACCCGTGCGCCGTGCTCGTCGTCGCCGACCAGGGCGTACAGCAGCGTCGACCGGCCGAGGGCCGTCAGGCTCAGCGCCTTGCCCGCGCTGGTGCCGCCCACGGTCTCCCAGCTGTCCTCCGCGAACTGCATGTGCGGTTCCGGTTCCGGGAGCCGGTCGAGCAGGACGATCGAGTTCCACGACGCCGGGCCGGCGACGAACACGGAGGGCGAGGTCATCCCCCCATACTGCACGGGATTCGGGCGTCAGCCGATGCGCTTGATCAGGGAGTCGACCGTCATCCCGTAGTCGATCCTCACCACGGGCAGGGCGAGCTTGTCGGTGCCGATCGTCACGAGACCCGACTCGATCGTCCTCGCCATCTCGAACCCGGCCTGGGCGACGCCCTGCTTGGCGGTGTCGTTGTAGTGGCCGTAGGGGTAGGCGACGACCTCGCGCACGCCGAGGACCTCCGCCGAGGCGTTCAGGTCGGCCGCGATCTGGTCCGCCGTCCAGTTCACCATGCGACCCTTGCCGTTCTCCCCGGCCTGATGCATGTCGTGCGTGTGCGACCTCCGCTGCACGTAGATCGAGGGCGCCGGATCCTGGCGGTAGGCGGTGATCATGAACGACGTGGTCAGCAGCTTGTACTTGTCGATGACGGGCACGGCGAGATCGAACCAGGTCTGATCGGCGTCGTCATCGGTGATGATCACCGAGCGCGCGGGCAGCGAGAGCCTCCCGTCGATGAACGCGCTGAGCTCGTCCCAGGTGGGGAGGTAGAAGCCCGTCGTCGCGATGTGGCTCATCTGCGCATCGAAGTCTCCGATGTACGCGTAGTTGCCGCGCAACCAGCCCTTCTCACCCTCGGGATTGGTCGTGAACTGGTGGTACATGAGGATCGGGACCTTCACGCCCTCCGCCGCGTTCTCCTCCGGCGTCTTCCACGCCGCGTAGAGCTCGACCTGCTGGTCGACGCAGACCACGGGGTCGGAGCCGTTCACCCTGACCGCCGCATCGTAGGCCGTGGCGCTCTCCGCCGACGGGTACCAGCCCGCGAAGACCTTGCCGTCGAGCGACGGGATCGGGAGCCCCAGATAGAGCCCCTCCTGCCGCTGCAGCATCGGTTCGACCGGGACCCCGTCTCCGACGAAGGTCACCGCGCACGCGCGCGGATCATCGGCATCGGCGACCAGCTGCTCCGCAGGACTGAGCGGATGCTCGATCATCGCGACCGCTGCCCGAGGCTCGGGCGCCTCCGGCGTCCTCGTCAGCCAGACGTACGCGCCGATCGCTCCCCCCGCCACGAGCACGACCGCGCCGATCACAAGTGCGACGATCGTCCCCCGTCGCCGCCTCCCCCCGGTGCGCACGGCTAGACGTCGAAGCCCTCGGCGATCATCTCGACGAGCTCTTCCCGCTCCTCGACCGGGAGGAAGGCGGCTGCGGCCGCGTTGAACTGGAAGGTCTCGAGATCCTCGAGATCGTACTCGAACGCCTCGACGAGCAGAGCGAGCTCCCGGGTGAGGGAGGTGGCGCTCATGGTGCGGTTGTCGACGTTGACCGTCACCGCGAAGCCGAGCTGGTAGAGCAGATCGAAGGGGTGGTCGGCGAGCGTGTTGCCCCAGGCCGCGATGGCCCCGGTCTGCAGGTTCGACGACGGCGAGAGCTCCAGCGGGATCTCCCTGTCGCGCACCCAGCGGGCCAGGTCGCCGAACTGCACCTGTACCTCGTCGCCCTCCTGGGTGACGATCTGCAGGTCCTCGGCGATGCGCACGCCGTGTCCGAGCCGCAGCGCACGGCCGTCGAGCAGCGCCGAGCGGATCGATGCGAGGCCGGCTGCCTCACCCGCGTGCACGGTCACCGGGAAGAAGTTCTCGGCGAGGAAGTCGAACGCCGCGCGGTGGTTCGACGGCGGGAAGCCGTCTTCGGGACCCGCGATGTCGAAGCCCACGGCGCCGCGGCCGCGGTAATCCACGGCGAGCTCGGCGATCTCGCGTGCGCGGTCGGTGTGGCGCATGGCGGTGATCAGTTGACCGACGCGGATGCTGTGGCCGTCGCGATCGGCGGCGTCCTCGCCTTCCTCGATGCCCTGCTGCACGGCCTCGACGGCCTGCTCGAGCGAGAGACCGCGGCCCAGATGCTGCTCTGGCGCCCAGCGCACCTCGCCGTAGATCACGCCGTCGGCGGCGAGGTCCTGCACGAACTCGCGGGCGACCCGGGTCAGGCCCTCCGTCGTCTGCATCACGGCCGTGGTGAGGTCGAAGGTCTTCAGATACTCGACGAGCGATCCGGAGTCGCTCTTGTCGGCGAACCACTTGCCCAGCGCGGCCGGCTTCGTCTCGGGCACGGCGAGGCCGATCGCGTCCGCCAGCTCGATGATCGTGGCAGGACGCAGCGCGCCGTCGAGGTGGTCGTGCAGCGACACCTTGGGCAGGCTGCGCAGGGATGCGCCCTGGATGGTGACGTCGCCGTTCGCGTCGATCGACATGGGGTTCCTCTCGGTCGCGGGTTCGCTCAGTTCAGGCTAGCGGTCCGCCGTCACGCCGTGATGCGCTCGCGAACGATCGATGTGCGCTCGGGCGCCGTCTCGCCGATCGCCCATGCGTCCTGCAACGCCTCGAGGGCACGGGGGAATCGCGCGTCGTCGGCGGCCGACAGCGTGAACAGGGGCTGGCCGGCGGTGACGCGATCGCCGGGCTTGGCGTGCAGATCGATGCCGGCCTCGAAAACCACGGGGTCCTCGGCGCGTGCGCGCCCGGCTCCCAGCCGCCAGGCGGCGACGCCGAAGGGCAGGGCGTCCATGCGGCTCACGACGCCGTCGGCGTCCGCGGTGACCACGTGGGTCTCCCGTGCGGTGGGGAGAGCGGCATCCGGGTCGCCATCCTGCGCGCGGATCATCTTCTTCCAGCTGTCCATCGCCCGACCGTCGTCGAGGGCCTTCTCCACGTCGGCGTCCGGCTGTCCGGCGAGGGCGAGCATCTCGCGGGCGAGGGCGATCGTGAGCTCGCGCACGTCGGAGGGACCGCCGCCGGCAAGCACCTCGACCGACTCGCGCACCTCGTTGGCGTTCCCGATCGCGAGACCCAGCGGCACGTTCATGTCGGTGAGCAGCGCCGTCGTGGCGACACCCGAGTCGGTGCCGAGCGCGACCATGGTGCGGGCGAGCTCGCGGGCGCGGTCGATGTCCTGCATGAAGGCGCCGGAGCCGAACTTGACGTCCAGCACGAGCGCGTCCGTGCCCTCGGCGATCTTCTTCGACATGATGCTGGAGGCGATCAGCGGAATAGCCTCCACGGTGCCGGTGACGTCGCGCAGCGCGTAGAGCTTCTTGTCTGCGGGGGCGAGGCCGGAGCCAGCGGCGCAGATCACCGCGCCGACGTCGCCCTGCATCTGCGCGAACATCTCCTCGTTGCTGAGCGCCGCACGCCAGCCGGGGATCGACTCGAGCTTGTCGAGCGTGCCGCCCGTGTGGCCGAGCCCGCGACCGCTGAGCTGGGGCACGGCGACGCCGAACGAGGCGACGAGAGGAGCGAGCGGCAGGGTGATCTTGTCGCCGACGCCGCCGGTGGAGTGCTTGTCCACCGTCTTCTTGCCGAGACTGGCGAAGCTCATCCGCTCCCCCGAGGCGATCATCGCGTCGGTGAGCACGCGGATCTCGTCGCGCTCCATGCCGCGCTGGAACACCGCCATGGCGAAGGACGCCATCTGCGCGTCGGATACGTAGCCGCGTGTGTACGCGTCGACCATCCAGCGCAGCGCAGGCTCGGGGACGACCCCGCCGTCCCGCTTGGCTCGGATCACATCGACGGCGTCGAAGGGTTCGATGCTCATCGTGCATCCTCCAGGTCTCGGGGGCCGAACGCGTCCGGCAGTACTTCGTCGATGGTGCGGATGCCGGACACGGTCTCCAGCAGCATCCCGGGCACGGCGTGCTCGAACAGCAGTTGACGGCACCGGCCGCACGGCATGATCGTCTCGCCGTCGTTGTTCACGCAGACGAAGGCGACGAGCCGGCCGCCGCCCGACATGTGCAGGTCCCCGACGAGAGCGCACTCCGCGCACAGCGTCACGCCGTAGGACGCGTTCTCGACGTTGCAGCCCGCGACGATCCGGCCGTCGCTGACGAGGGCGGCGGCGCCGACCCGGTAGCGGGAGTACGGCGCGTACGCCTTGGTCATGGCGTCGGTCGCGACCTGACGCAGCTCGTCCCAGTCGATGTCGGTCATGTCTCTCCTAGGACTTGATGTACGGATCGCCGTCCGCCGCCGGCGGACGCGAGCGTCCGACGAGTCCCGCGACGGCGAAGATCGTCACGACGTACGGCAGCATCAGCATGAACTGGCTGGGCACCGGGGAGCCGATCACGCTGAGCACGCCCTGCAGGTTGGTGGCGAAGCCGAAGAGCAGCGCAGCCAGAGTCGCCTTGATCGGATCCCACTTGCCGAAGATCACAGCGGCGAGGGCGATGAATCCCGCGCCGGCCGTCATCTCGGGGTTGAACCGCGGAACCGAGACCAGCGTGTAGAAGGCACCGCCCATACCGGCGATGGCGCCGGCGATCAGCACGTTCATGTACCGGGTGCGGGCGACATTGATGCCGACGGTGTCTGCGGCCTGAGGATGCTCGCCCACGGCGCGCATGCGCAGACCCCAGCGGGTGCGGTACATGCCGTACCAGACCACGAACACGACGATGTACATGAGGTACACGACGATCGTCTGGCGGAACAGGATCGGGCCGATGATCGGGATCTCGCTGAGCAGTGGGATCGGCAGCACCTCGAACGGAGTGACGGTGTTGAGCGTCGCCTGGTTCGGTGCGAGCACCTGCCGGAAGAGGAAGGTCGTCACGCCGATCACGAGCACGTTGAGCACGACGCCGACGATGACCTGATCGACGTAGTAGGTGATGGCGAAGACGCCGAGCACCAGCGCCACGAGCACGCCGGCCGCCATCGCGGCGAGAAGACCGGCCCAGGGCGTCCCCGTGGCCGAGCCGACGATGGCCGCGGTGAAGGCGCCGGCGAGCAACTGGGCCTCGATGGCGATGTTCACGACGCCGGCTCGTTCGCCGATCACGCCGCCGAGGGCTCCGAAGATCAGCGGGGTCGCCAGCGCCAGCGCACCGCCGAGCAGGCCGATCATCGGGAGGGTGCCCTTGCTGCCAGCGGCAGCCCAGGCGAGGAAGCCGAAGATGAGGGCGATCGCCAGGACCGCCGTGAGCCACAGGGGCACCTTGCGCCGGTTGGAGGCCAGCACCCAGGATGCGACGGTGATCGCGGCGGCGACGACCACCGCGACCCACGCCGCGGCCGTGCCGGGAACGACGAGGTTGGGAACGGCGATCAGCTCCCCGCCCGTGGTGAGGCGGAACGTCGCGTCGCCGGCGCGCGGGACGAACAGCGGCAGCAGCGCGAAGAGCACCGTGACCACGGTGAAGATGATGGGCGTCTTCCAGGAGACGACCGCGATGGTGCGGGGTTCTGCGTCGAGTGTCTGGACGCTCATGCCGCCACCTCCTTCTTCGCGGCGCGGCGCTGTCGGCGCGTGGCCCTGCCCGGCTGCGGGAGTCCGAACATCGCCCGCACCAGCGGCGGCGCGGCGATGAAGAGCACGATCAGGGACTGCACGACGAGGACGATCTCGATCGGCACGCCCTGCGAGGCCTGCATGGTGAAGCCTCCGGTCTTGAAAGCGCCGAACAGGAGACCAGCGCCGAGGATGCCCAGCGGGCGCGAACGGCCGAGGAGCGCGACGGTGATCGCGTCGAAGCCAATGCCGGCGTCGATGCCTCCGCTGAAGCCCTTGGGTTCGGTGCCGAGCACTTGGCTCACGCCAGCCAGGCCGACCAGGGCGCCGGCGATGAGCATGACGGTGAAGTACATGCGACCGACGGAGATACCGGCGGTCTTGGCCGCGGCCGGGTTCTCGCCCACCGCGCGGAAACGGAATCCGAGGCTGGAGCGTTCCAGCAGCCACCAGGTGATCGCGACGGCCACGAGCGCGAGGAGGAAGCCGAGGTGCAGCTTGTACATCGGACCGAGGATCAGCGGGAGCACGGCCGACTCGGCCATGGGGGCCGTCTTCGGGTTGTTCGAGCCAGGGGCCTGCAGCAGGCCCTGGGTCGCCAGCATCCAGGCGAGTAGATAGAACGCGATGTGGTTGAGCATGATCGTGACGATCACCTCGTGCGCACCGGTGCGTGCCTTGAGGAGACCGGCGATCCCCGCCCACAGCGCGCCGGCGACGATACCGGCGAGCAGCGCGGCGATCATGTGCAGCGGGAACGGCATGTCCCATGCCGTCGCGACGTAGCCGGCGGCGGCTGCAGCCATGAGCATCTGCCCCTGGCCGCCGATGTTGAACAGGCCGGCGCGGAACGCCAGTCCGACGCCGAGGCCGGCGGCGATCAGGGGGGTGGCGAACTTGAGGGTCTCGGTGAGTGGGCGGATGCCGATCGCGAAGGAATCCGCGTTGAAGTTGTAGATGGAGCCGCGGAAGAGCGCGGCGTAGGCGCCGCCCACCGCGTTGCCGATCGCGTTCAGCGTGTCCATCGGAGCCGCGAAGAAGTACCCGGCCGCGGCTTGGACTTCGGGGTCGGTCAGCGCGATCATGAGCGAGCCGACGACGATGGCGACGACCACGGCGAGCAGCGAGACGATCGCGTTGCCGGTGGTCACCCGCATCCACGCCTCGCGCCACTTCGACGACTGCGGCACCTGCATCGGCTGCGGCGCCGATTCCGGCGCCCTGTCCTGGATCTGAGGGGCGGTCATGCCTGCGCTCCTTCGTTCACGGCGCCGGCCATCATGAGGCCGAGGGTGTCGCGAGGGGTGTCTCCGGGCACGATGCCCACGATCTTCCCGCGGTACATCACGAGAATCCGGTCGGCGAGGGCGGCGACCTCGTCGAGCTCGGTGGAGATCACGATCACGGGGACCCCGGAGTCGCGGGTCTCGATGACGCGCTTGTGGATGAACTCGATCGAACCGACGTCGACGCCGCGGGTGGGCTGCGCTGCGATGAACAGCGAGAGGTCGCGGCTCAGCTCACGGGCGAGCACGACCTTCTGCTGGTTGCCTCCCGACAGACGACCGGCCGCCTGGGTCGGCCCCTGGGTGCGGATGTCAAACTCGGTGATCTTCTCGCGGGCGAAGTCATCGCGCACACGCAGCTGCAGGGCCCCGTTCCTCACGAAGGGGGCTCCGTTCGACCGGTCGAGCATGAGGTTCTCGGCGATTGAGAACTCCTTCACCAGCCCGTCGACGCCGCGATCCTCGGGGACGAAGCCGACTCCGGCGTCGAGGATCTGCCTGACGCTACGGCCGACGAGCTCCTCACCGTTGAGGCGGATGCTGCCGCGGACCCTGTCCTGCAGGCCGACGAGCGCCTCGGTGAGCTCGGTCTGGCCGTTGCCCTGCACGCCGGCGATCGCGAGTACCTCTCCGCCGCGCACCTCGAATGACGCGTCGTCGACGAGCACAGCGCCGGTCGCGTCGGTCACGGTGAGGTTGTCGACGATCAGGGCGTTGGCGCGGAGGGTCGGTGCGTCCTTGTGCACGGTCAGCTCGACCGCGCGCCCGACCATGAGCGAGGCGAGCTCCGCGTTCGACGCGGTCGGCGACGCCTCGCCGACGACCTTACCCAGGCGCACGACCGTGATGCGGTCGGCGACCTCGCGGACCTCGCGGAGCTTGTGCGTGATGAAGACGATCGCGGTGCCCTGTTCCTTGAGCTGGCGCATCGTCGCCATCAGTTCGTCGGTCTCCTGCGGAGTGAGCACCGCTGTGGGCTCGTCGAACACGAGGATGCTCGCGTCGCGCGCCAGTGCCTTGATGATCTCGACGCGCTGCTGCACGCCGACGGGGAGGTCCTCGACGACGGCGTCCGGATCGACGTCGAAGCCGAAGCGGTCGGAGATCTCCTTCACCCGGCGTCGGGCGGCTGCGAGGTCGAGGCGTCCCCCGAACGTGGTCGCCTCGTGACCGAGCATGACGTTCTCCGCCACGGTGAAGACCGGCACGAGCATGAAGTGCTGGTGGACCATGCCGATGCCGGCGAGCATGGCATCACCGGGACCGGCGAAGTGCTGCACAACGTCGTCGATGAGGATCTCGCCCTCGTCTGCCTGGTAGAGGCCGTAGAGGACGTTCATCAGGGTCGACTTCCCGGCACCGTTCTCACCGAGGAGGCAGTGGATCTCCCCGGGTTCCACGACCAGATCGATATGGTCGTTGGCCGTCAGTGCGCCGAACCTCTTCGTTATGCCGCGCAGCTCGAGCTTCATGTGTCCGATCCTATTCATCACGCCGTCGCGCGCCCAGGGATCGCCCGAGCAGACGACAGCGGGGAGGCCGACTGAGGCCGGCCTCCCCGTTGTTGGGTGGTGTTACTCGCTGAGGTACGAGGTGACCTTGATCTTGCCGGAGATGATGTCCGCCTTGATCGTGTCGACCTTCTTCACGAGCTCGGCATCGACCTTGCTCTCGAAGTTGTGCAGCGGCGCGATGCCGACGCCCTCGTTCTCGAGCGTGCCGATGTAGGGCTCGCCGGAGAAGTTGCCCTCGGCGCTGTCCTTCACGGCCTGGTGGGTCGAGACGTCCATGGCCTTGAGCACCGAGGTGAGCACGACGTCGGCCGTGGTCGGGTCGGTGTTGAACAGGTCGGCGTCTGCGCCGATCAGCGCGATGTCCTTGCCCGAGTCCTTGATCGCCTGCAGACCGGACTGGTAGATCGGTCCGCCGACCGGGAAGAGCACGTCGACGCCCTGGTCGATGATGTTCTGCGCGGTGGTCTTGGCGTCCTGGTTGGCCTCGAAGCCGCCGGTGAAGGAACCGGTCTTGCCGTCCCAGCCCACGACCTCGACGGCGGTGCCGTTCTCCTGGTTGTAGTAGTCGACGCCCTGCTTGAAGCCGTCCATGAAGATGGTCACGGTCGGGAACTCCATGCCGCCGTAGGTGCCCACCTTGCCGGCCTTGGAGTAGCCGGCAGACAGGTAGCCGGCCAGGAACGCGGCCTCGGCCGTGTTGTACAGCAGCGGCTTGACGTTGTCGGGCTTGCTGTCGCCACCCGCGTCGTCGATGAGGATGAAGTCGGTGTCGGGGTTCGCAGTGGCAGCGTCGACGGTGGCCTGCGAGAGCGCGAAGCCGACGGTGACGATGGTGTTGCACCCCTCGGACACCATGTTGTCGATGTTGGGGCCGTATTCGGTCTCGGCGTTCGACTCCGCCTTCTTGAGCTTGACCCCGAGCTCGTCGGCGGCCTTGAGCGCGCCTTCGTACGACAGCTGGTTGAACGACTTGTCGTCGAACCCACCGGCGTCGGAGACGATGCACGGGGTGAAGTCGGAAGCGGCGGGCTTGTCAGAGCCGCCCGGCTTGCTGGACGGTGCCTGGCCGCAGCCGGCAAGAGCGAAGATCACGCTCGCGGCGACTGCCGCGCTGAGCAGCTTCTTGGTGGTGGAGATGGTCAACTCGTGCCTCCCTCAAGGAACCCGCGGCCATCGCGGATCGATCAAAGTTACCTACTGTTTCGCCGTTTGGGCATATCGACGCTGTTCGTGCTGGCGAATGGTTACAAACCTGAAATCAAGCCGCCGAATGAGCATCGGCGCGTGCTCATCAGAGCACGTCGCCGCGCCCCGAGAGCTTGAGGGACTCCACGACGCCCTTCACGCGCTGCGCGTTCTCGACCGTCGTGACCAGGAGCGCGTCGGGAGTGTCCACGACGACGATGTCGGTGACGCCGACGAGGCTGATCACCCTGCTCGTCTGGCTCACCAGGATCCCGCTCGCGGCGTCGGAGAGCACCCGGGCCTTCGGGCCGAGCACGGCGAGGTCGTTCTTGCGTCCGTTGCTGATGAGCTTGGTGAGCGAGGCGAAGTCGCCCACGTCGTCCCAGTCGAAGTGGCCCGGGACCACGGCGAGCCTCCCCCGCTGCGCCGCCGGTTCGGCGACCGCGTAGTCGATGGCGATCTTCTTCAGCTGCGGCCAGATGCGGTCGACCGCCGGACCGCGACGCTCGCGGTCGTCCCACGCCTCGGCGAGCTCGATCAGCCCGGCGTGCAGCTCCGGCTCGTTGGCGGCCAGCTCGTCGAGGAGCACGCTCGCCTTGGAGATGAACATGCCCGCGTTCCAGAGGTAGCCACGGTCGGCGAGGTAGGCCTTCGCCGTCTCGAGGTCGGGCTTCTCCACGAAGCTCTCCACGAGCGCGGCCTCCCTCGCGCGGTCGACCACGAGCTCGGGGCCCTTCTTGATGTAGCCGAAGCCCACGGCCGGCTCCGTCGGCGAGATGCCGATGGTGCAGATGTACCCCTGGCGTGCGACCTCGACGGCGTCGCGCACCGCGAACTCGAACACCCTGGTCCCGCGGATGACGTGGTCGGCGCTGAAGGACCCGATGATGACGTCGGGATCACGGCGGTGCAGGATCGCCGCGGCGAGGCCGATGGCGGCGGCGGACTCCCGCGGCTCGGACTCGAGGAAGACGTTGAGGTCGGCGATGCCGGGGAGCTGCTCCTCCACCGCCGCCCGGTGCGCTCGTCCTGTCACGACCGCGATGCGGTCGGGGCCGGCGAGCGGCTCCAGTCGGTCCCAGGTGTCGCGCAGCAGGGAGTGTCCTGATCCGGTGAGGTCGTGCAGGAATTTCG
Source organism: Microbacterium hydrocarbonoxydans (assembly GCA_040395495.1). Classification (GTDB taxonomy): domain Bacteria; phylum Actinomycetota; class Actinomycetes; order Actinomycetales; family Microbacteriaceae; genus Microbacterium; species Microbacterium hydrocarbonoxydans_D. The sequence goes on from JBEBQG010000005.1 coordinate 105,079, forward strand.
GGGCGTCCGCTCGGGAGAGCGGCCAGAGCCTGCTGCCGATGCCGCCGGCCGGGATCACCGCATAGAAGTCCTTGATGGGTTGGTTCACCCTGCCAGGGTAGCCGTCGCCCGTCATGTCGAGAACGAATCGACACCACACGCAAATCCTCTCGACATCGAGATACTTAGGGTCGCCTTCGTCGCTCTCAGCGAGATGACAGGAATAGGATGGACAGCGATCGGCCGTGCCTGGAGCGGACTGGCTCGCACTGGGACCACGCAGAGCACGCGACCGAGTCACATCGATCCAGGGAGGACGACCGTGTCCACAAGCGCTCGCTTGACACCGTCGATTTCGGAAACCACGTCCAAGTCCCCGCGCGGCACCCTCTACAGGGGACGCGAAGGCATGTGGTCGTGGGTGCTGCACCGCATCACCGGAGTCGCCATCTTCTTCTTCCTGTTGGTGCACGTGCTCGACACGGCACTCATCAGGGTGTCGCCGGAGGCGTACAACGCCGTCATCGGCACCTACAAGAACCCGGTCATGGCGCTGGGCGAGGTCGTGCTGGTCGCCGGCATCGTGTTCCACGCGATGAACGGTCTGCGCATCATCGCCGTGGACTTCTGGTCTAAGGGCGCGCGCTACCAGCGCCAGCTGTTCTGGGGCGTCATCGCGGTGTGGGTGGTCATCATGGCCGGCTTCGTGCCCCGGCACCTGATGCTCGCATTCGCCGGATTCGGAGGAGGTCACTGATGAGCGCTCAGACTGTCGCCGCCCCGGTCCGCCGTCAGCGCGGAGTCAACCTCGAGAAGTGGGGCTGGCTGTTCATGCGCGGCTCCGGCATCCTGCTCGTGGTGCTGATCTTCGGCCACCTCTTCATCAACCTGATGGTCGGCAAAGGCATCCATGCCCTGGACTTCGCGTTCATCGCCGGCAAGTTCGCCACGCCGTTCTGGCAGTGGTGGGACGTCATCATGCTGTGGCTCGCCCTCATCCACGGCGCCAACGGCATGCGCACCATCGTGAACGACTACGTCACGAACAACACGGCGCGCCGAGTGCTCATCTGGGCTCTCGGCCTCGCCGCCGCCCTGCTCATCCTCCTCGGCACGCTCGTGGTCTTCACCTTCGACCCGTGCCTCGGCACCCCCACCGGCGAGCTGGCGAAGGTCTGCGCGGCCTGATCCGCGACGCGAACCGACAGAGAAGGCATACGAAAAGTGACTACTGAGGCGCAGGAGTCCGTCGTCCGCGACGGCGTGCACTACCACCAGTTCGACATCGTGATCGTCGGCGCCGGCGGCGCCGGCATGCGCGCGGCGATCGAGGCGGGTCCGGGCGCGAAGACCGCCGTCATCTCCAAGCTGTACCCGACCCGCTCGCACACGGGCGCTGCGCAGGGCGGCATGGCCGCGGCGCTCGCCAACGTCGAGGAGGACAGCTGGGAGTGGCACACCTTCGACACCGTCAAGGGCGGCGACTACCTCGTCGACCAGGACGCGGCCGAGATCCTCGCGAAGGAGGCCATCGACGCGGTCATCGACCTCGAGAACATGGGCCTCCCCTTCAACCGCACGCCCGAGGGCAAGATCGACCAGCGCCGCTTCGGCGGCCACACCGCCGAGCACGGCAAGACCCCCGTTCGCCGCGCGTGCTACGCGGCCGACCGCACCGGGCACATGATCCTGCAGACGCTGTTCCAGAACTGCGTCAAGCTCGGCATCAACTTCTTCAACGAGTTCTACGTCCTCGACCTCATCACGGTGAAGGATGCCGACGGCAAGACCCAGATCGCCGGCGTCGTGGCGTACGACCTGTCGACCGGCGAACTGCACGTCTTCCAGGCCAAGGCCGTGATCTTCGCGACCGGCGGCTTCGGCAAGATCTTCAAGACCACGTCCAACGCCCACACCCTCACCGGTGACGGCGTGGGCATCGTCTGGCGCAAGGGCCTCCCCCTCGAGGACCTCGAGTTCTTCCAGTTCCACCCGACGGGCCTCGCCGGGCTCGGCATCCTCCTCACCGAGGGCGCCCGCGGCGAGGGCGCGATCCTGCGCAACGCCTCCGGCGAACGCTTCATGGAGCGCTACGCCCCCACCATCAAGGACCTCGCCCCTCGCGACATCGTCGCCCGCTGCATGGTGCAGGAGGTGGCCGAAGGCCGCGGCGCCGGCCCGCACAAGGACTACGTGCTGCTCGACTGCACGCACCTCGGCGCCGAGGTGCTCGAGACCAAGCTGCCCGACATCACCGAGTTCGCCCGCACCTACCTGGGTGTCGACCCGGTGGTCGAGCCCGTGCCCGTGATGCCGACCGCCCACTACGCGATGGGCGGCATCCCCACCAACAACAACGGCGAGGTGCTCGCCGACAACGACACGATCGTCCCCGGCCTTTACGCCGCGGGCGAGTGCGCGTGCGTCTCGGTGCACGGCGCCAACCGTCTCGGAACCAACTCGCTGCTCGACATCAACGTGTTCGGCAAGCGCTCGGGCCGCAACGCGGTGGAGTACGTGAAGACGGCCGAGTTCGTGCCGCTGCCGGAGAACCCGGCGGCGTTCGTCTCCGACATGCTCGAGGGCCTGCGCAACAACCAGGGCACCGAGCGCATCGCCGTGCTGCGTAAGAAGCTGCAGGAGGAGATGGACAAGGGCGCACAGGTCTTCCGCACGCACGAGTCCCTGCAGCACGTGCTCGGCGTGATCGCCGAACTGCGCGAGCGCTACAAGAACGTGCACGTCGACGACAAGGGCCACCGCTTCAACACCGACCTGCTCGAGGCCGTGGAACTGGGCTTCCTCCTCGACATCGCCGAGGTCGTCGTCTACGCCGCGCAGAACCGTGAGGAGAGCCGCGGCGGCCACATGCGCGACGACTTCCCGAAGCGCGACGACGAGAACTACATGCAGCACACGATGGCCTACCTGACGGGCGACCCGCACTCGTCCACGCCGAGCGACCACATCAAGCTCGACTGGAAGCCGGTCGTCTTCACGAAGAACGAGCAGGGCGAGTTGAACTACCCGCCGATGGAGAGGAAGTACTGACAATGTCGAACGCAGTCGCAGAGGCTCCCGCCGCCGACACGAACGACAGCGGCGTCCAGTCCTTCATCGTCACCTTCAACATCCGCCGGTTCGACCCCGAGGTCGACGCGGAGCCGCACTGGGTCGACTACGACGTGGAGCTCTACTCCACCGACCGCGTGCTCGACGCGCTGCACAAGATCAAGTGGGAGGTCGACGGCTCGTTGACCTTCCGCCGTTCGTGCGCCCACGGAATCTGCGGCTCCGACGCCATGCGCATCAACGGCCGCAACCGCCTCGCCTGCAAGACGCTGATCAAGGACCTCGACATCTCGAAGCCGATCTACGTCGAGGCGATCAAGGGCCTGCCGCTGGAGAAGGACCTCGTCGTCGACATGGAGCCCTTCTTCGCCTCGTACCGCGAGGTGCAGCCCTTCCTCGTCGCCAACTCGGTGCCCGAGAAGGGCAAGGAGCGCATCCAGTCGATCGTCGACCGCGAGATCTTCGACGACACGACCAAGTGCATCCTCTGCGCGGCGTGCACGTCCTCCTGCCCCGTGTTCTGGACCGACGGCCAGTACTTCGGCCCGGCGGCGATCGTGAACGCGCACCGCTTCATCTTCGACTCGCGCGACGACAACGCCGCCGTGCGTCTCGACATCCTCAACGACAAGGAGGGCGTGTGGCGCTGCCGCACCACCTTCAACTGCTCCGAGGCGTGCCCCCGCGGCATCGAGGTCACCAAGGCCATCGCCGAGGTCAAGCAGGCCGTGCTCCGCGGCCGCCCCTGACGGCATCCGGCGCATCGAGAAGGCGGTCTCCCTCCGGGAGGCCGCCTTCCGCGTATCCCCCGCTCCCCGGCCGATAGGGTGAGGACGTGTCAGACCGCCCTCCCCTCCGCGTGCGCTTCGAAGCGCCGCTGGAGCGGGTCATCGAGCTGAAGGACCGCACCCTCGCCGCCTTCCCCGTGCGGGTGTGGCGCAACTTCTCGTACAACAACGGCTTCCTGCTCTCGGCCGGCATGAGCTACTACGTGCTCTTCGCCCTCTTCGCGCTGATCTACGTGGCCTTCGCGGGCGCAGGACTCTGGCTCGGGGCCAGCGAAGCGGCGATCGACGCGCTCGTGCGTCTGATGAACACGTACATCCCAGGACTGATCGGCGAGCACGGCGTCTTCTCGGTATCGGACGTCACGGAGATCGCGAAGGAGTCGGGCGGCGTGCTCGGGGTCACCGGTGCCATCGCCGGCGGTGTGGCGCTCTGGACGGCGGTCGGCGCCGTCACCTTCACCCGGCGTGCCGTGCGCGACCTGTTCGGACTCCCCTACGACACCCGCAGCTACTGGCTGCTCAAGGCGCGGGACTTCTTCTCGGCCATCGTGTTCGGCGGAGCGATGCTCGTCGGCGCCGTGCTCAGCTGGGCCGGTGTCTGGGCGTTGGCGCAGTTCTACCACCTGCTCGGGTGGAGCACCGGCTCCTGGCTCTTCGATCTCAGCGTGCGCGCCCTGTCGATCGCGGTCGCGTTCGTACTGGACGCCGCCGCCCTCGCGCTTCTCGTGAGGTTCCTCACCGGCACCGCGCTGCGCTGGCGGTACATCTGGCCGGGCGCGCTGCTGGGCGGCGGAGCGATGGTCGTGCTGCAGCTCGGAGCGGGCCTCCTGCTCTCACGGGTGCCGAGCAACCCTCTGCTCGCCTCCTTCGCGGTCATCGTCGGCCTCCTGCTGTGGTGCCGCTGGCTGGCGATCGTCGTCTTGATGGCCGCATCGTTCATCGCCGTGACCGCGATGGATCACGACCAGCCGCTCGAGCATGAGGACGAGGCCGCGGCCCGACGCGCCGAGGAGCAGGCGCTGGTGCTCGCCGCGCGCGTGCAGCTGCGCCGGGCGGAGGAGGCGGCCCGCGAAGCACCCTGGTACCGCAGGGCGTCGGCTCATCGCGCGCTTCGCCGGGCCGAGGAGGCGCTGGCGGATGCCGAAGCCGGACTCGAAGCGGGGAATGTCCCACCCCGCGCCTAGGCTTGATCCCATGCCTCACCTGCGTATCGCCACGGTCAATGTCAACGGGATCAGGGCCGCCGCCCGCAACGGGATGGGCGCCTGGCTCGATGCGGCCGACGTCGACGTCCTCACGCTTCAGGAGGTGCGCGGTCAGGACGAGCACCTGGAGGCCGCGCTGCCCGGATGGACCTTCGTTCACGACGAGGCCACGGCCAAGGGCCGCGCCGGTGTCGCGATCGCCAGCCGCACCCCCGCACTCGCCTCGCGCACCGACTTCGGTCACCCCGACTTCGACTCGAAGGGGCGTTGGATCGAGGCCGACTTCCTCATCGGCGACCGCCCGCTCACCGTCGTCAGCGCCTACGTGCACACGGGCGAGGCCGACACGCCCAAGCAGGACGAGAAGTGGAAGTTCCTCGACGCTTTCGGGGTACGCCTCAGCGAGCTGGGCCAGAACGACGCGCTGGCCCTCGTGACCGGCGACCTCAACGTCGGTCACCGTGAGCTCGACATCAAGAACTGGCGGGGCAACCGCAAGAAGGCGGGCTTCCTCCCCCGCGAGCGGGCGTACTTCGACCGCTTCCTCGGCGAGGCCGGAGCCGACGTCGAGGGTGTCGACGGCAGTGTCGGTACGGGCCTCGGCTGGGTCGACGTGGGTCGCCGATTCCACGGCGAGGTCGACGGCCCGTACACGTGGTGGTCCATGCGCGGCCAGGCGTTCGACAACGACTCCGGTTGGCGTATCGACTACCACCTGGCGACGCCGGCCCTCGCCGAGCGCGTCACGGCCTACCACGTCGCGCGTGCGGCGGCCTACGACCAGCGCTGGAGCGATCACGCGCCCGTCGTCGTCGACTACAGCTACTGATCCTCTGCGGTCACTGATCCTCGACGGTCACTTGATCCTCGACGGTCACTGATCCTCTGCGGTCACTGATCCTCGACGGTCACTTGATCCTCGACGGTCACTGATCCTCGGGCATCGTCCGGTACCAGCCTCGATACTCGAGGATGGTGCCGGCGATCGGGTTGTGCACGGACACCCTTATGGTGCGCCTCGCGTTGTCGTCGTCCCATCCGTCTTCGACGTCCGCGTGCACCGCGAGGATGCCGCGGAGGGCGAAACGCCGCCCGCCGAGACGCAGCGCTGCGCGACGGGTGCGCATCCGCAGGGTCCCGCCGTCTCCGACCGTGCACTCCTCGATGAGCTCGACCCGCCCGCGCTCGCCGAGCAGCGTGCGCACGAGTCCCGGATGCACGCTGGTGGTGAGCACGTCGGAGACGCGTTGCGTCCCCGAGGCGAAGTGGAACTCCCGCACCGTACGAAGGCTCGCCCTCTCGATCGTCGCACCGCCGACCGTCGCCGTCCGCACGGCCGACTCGGTGAGCACCGTGAACGGCACCCGCCGCCCGGTGCGCGTCACGACGGCGTCCCTCCCCAGCAGGGGCACCAGGAGGGCGTTGAGCAGGCCGTACCGGCTTCCGGCGCGCGTGAACACCCCTTCACCGCGGGCGCGAGCCGCAGGGGCGCGCAGTTGGGCGGCGATCTCGGGGTGCAGCAGAGCGGCGTCGTCGCCCAGCGCGTGCAGGAACGCCTCCCCGCTCGCGACCGCCCCGCTCACGATCTCCCCGCCCGCGACCTCCCCGCTCGCAGCCTCCCCCGTCGCCCTCCTGCCGGTCCCGGTCACTCGCGCCGCTCCTCGCGATACGGCTTCGCCGTCTCCGGCACGTCCCGCCCGTCGATGAACTCGCACGTGAACGTCCCGCGGTATCCGAAGAGGAAGCCCAGCACGTCGTTGCGCACCTCCAGATCGATGACGTAACACCCCTGTTCGTCGTCGAAGCGCTCGGTGAGGTGAGCACGCCCGCTGAAGAGCATCGGAAAGCGGAACCCGATCGGCCCCTCGTAGAAACGCTGAGCGCCGGAGGTGAGCCGCAGTCCGCCGTCGTCGGTGACGGCGAGGTCGAGGTCGACCGCCAGGTGCTGGTGCGTGCCGAGGTAGTCGACGATCCGTCCTCTGCGGTCGCTGTAGATCATCGTGGCGTCGAACCGGCGACGCCGCCCTGGCCTGATCTCCATCGTGCGCACGAACGTCACCGTCTCGCGCCCCAGGCTGTCGACGTACGCGTGATTGTCGATCTGGAACGGAACATCCCTCGCGCGATCGGGGAACAGGATGTTGCGCAGCGTGCCGATGGCGAGGAAGGGCAGCGTCCACCACGGACCGCGGCGCACCTCGCTCATCACCCCACGTCCGATGCATCCGTAGCCGGCTGCGGTCCCCACCCCGAACCGACGTTGCATCGCGGGATGCAGTCGCGCGAAGTCGTCTCCGAGCGCCCGGGTGAAGATCCCCTCGGTGCTCATGCGTGCAGCTCCGCCAGCGACCGCGGCGCCTGCTGCATGACGGTGCGCCCGCCGGCGGCGGGCCGGGACAGACACCGGCGTGCGTGCGCGCGCGGACGCACGCCGGGGAGGAGGGAGCGCCAGAACCCGGTGCGCTCCGGCGGGATGCCCTGCTCGGCCCAGAGCCGCAGCCGGTCGAAGCTCCACGCGGTGAGCCACCACACGAACGGGCGGGTGACGACCGGATCGAGGAGACGGCCGAGCGGCCCCCAGCCCGGCGCGTAGTCGTACCCGGTGAAGAACCGCACGCCATCGTCGGTCGGGACGTACCGCCAGTATCCGCGGCCGGTTCCGAGCGGCGAGAGCGGGTCGGAGGTGTCGAAGAGGAGCGCGGAGGTGCGCTCGCCCGCACGGCCCCGACGGTCGCCGCGCGAGACGCCGGTACCCCGGATGGTGTGGACGCCGAGGTCGAGCTCGTAGGCGAACTCCTGTGCTCCGTCGTCGCGCATCCGCGTGGGCCGGATGGTCGTGAACCGGCCGTCCCAGCGCACGTGGTGCTCCGGCGTCTGGGTCAGCTCCCACACCCGGTCGATCGGCGCGTCGATGAGTATCTCGACGTAGAGCGCCCTGTCCCTCCGCGCCGTCCTTCGTCGTTCCCCCATAGCCACAGGGTAGAGGATGCCGCATGCCGGACGCTCCCCGCTCGGCGCATAGGATTGACGGGTGAACAAGCCTCGCCTTTACTCCGGAATGCAGCCCTCCGCCGACTCCCTCCAGATCGGCAACTACATCGGCGCGCTCCTGCAGTGGCGGGACCTGCAGACCTCGTACGACGCCTTCTTCTCCGTCGTCGACCTGCACGCGCTCACCGTCGCCCAGGACCCGGCCGAACTGCGCGAGAAGACGCGCCGCACGGCCGCGCAGTACATCGCCGCCGGCATCGAGCCGTCGCAGTCGACCCTCTACGTGCAGTCGCACGTGCGCGCACACGCCGAGCTCGCCTGGATCCTCTCGACCATCACCGGTTTCGGCGAGGCCGGACGCATGACCCAGTTCAAGGACAAGTCCGCCCGCTACGGCGCCGACGCGACGAGCGTCGGCCTCTTCACCTACCCGGTGCTGATGGCCGCCGACATCCTGCTCTACCAGACCGACGTGGTGCCCGTCGGAGACGACCAGAAGCAGCACGTGGAGCTCACACGCGATCTCGCCGAACGCTTCAACTCGCGCTTCGGCGAGACCTTCACCGTGCCCAAGCCCGTCATCCAGAAGGACACCGCGCGCATCTACGACCTCCAGAACCCGACCTCGAAGATGTCGAAGTCGGCGGAGAGCGACGCGGGCGTCATCTGGATGCTCGACGACCCGGCCAAGTCCGCCAAGAAGATCATGCGCGCCGTCACCGACAACGAGGGCTCTGTGCGGTTCGACCGCGAGAACAAGCCGGGCGTCTCCAACCTCCTCACCATCTACGCGGCCCTCACCGGCCGCCAGGTGGCGTCGATCGAGGACGAGTACGCGGGCCGCGGCTACGGCGACTTCAAGAAGGGTCTCGCCGAGGTGGTCGTGAGCGAGTTCGAGCCCGTGCGCACCCGCGCGCTGGAGCTGCTCGACGACCCGGCCGAGCTCGATCGGATCCTCGCGGCGAACGCGGAGCGCGCGGATGCCGTCGCCGACGCCACGCTCGGCGACGTCTACGACCGTGTGGGCCTGCTGCGCCGCGTCTGACCCTCTCGACGCACGACCCGGCCGCCTCCGCGATCCCGCGAGGGCGGCCGTGTCGCGTCGGCCTGCTCTGCCGGCGGGCCCGCGCTTAGGATGGGGTCGTGACTGATCCGCAGCTGCCCCCGCCCGGTGCCGTTCCGCCCGTGCCGCCCGTCGTCCCCGCATCCGACGCCGCGCCCGTGGCACCCGACGGCGCCGCGCCGCAGCCACCCGCCTACGCACCCGCCCCGCCCGCCCCGTACGGGGCCGCGGTGCCGCCTCCCGCGAACCCGGCAGCACCCACGTATCCGCCGGCACCTCCGGTCGCTCCGCCATCCGCAGTACAGAACCCTACGCCCTACGGCCAGGCACCGGCGGAACCGTATGCGCAGAATCCCGCGCACGCTCAGAATCCCGGTTACGCGCAGAACCCCGCCTACGCGCCGGCGCCGCAGGCCGCTCCTCCCGGCGCCTACCAGGTGCCCGTCGGCGGCTATCCCACAGCGAGCGGCGCCTACAGCGTGCCCGACACGACCCCCGCACCCTCGGCGACGTTCGCCGTGCTCGCCTTCGTGCTCGGCATCGTCGCCGCCGTCGTGGTGCCGATCCTCGCCGGCGTGTTCGGCGCCCAGATCGGCGCGCGCATCCCGTCGGGCATCGACACGAACGACCCGAACTGGATCCAGGCGCTCTCCCCCGCGCGCGAGCAGGTGCTGTGGGCGGAGATCTCGTTCTGGACGGGCACCGTGCTCGGCATCGCGGCGATCGTGTTCGGCATCCTGTCGATCCGCAGGAAGACGCGGCGCGCGCTCGGCATCATCGGCCTCGTACTCGCGGTGCTCGGCCCGGTCGTCTATTGGTTCGCGCTGATCATCAGCATCTCGGTCGGCATCGCCACCGGGCCCCTCTCGCAGTAGCGCCGCCGAACTCCGGCCTCACCTCGAGCCGTTGCCGCCTCAACGCGGAGCGTGGTGCTTCTGCTGCGCGGCGAGAAGCCCCTCGTCCACCAGCAGCTCGACGGCATCCGCGGCGTCCGACACGAGGATCGGCAGATTCGCCCGCTCGTCCTTGCCGAAGGGCGAGAGCACCCAGTCGGCGGGGTCCTGCCGCCCGACCGGACGCCCGATGCCCACCCGCACACGGGGGAAGTCGGGTGTGGTGAGGGCGCGGGCGATGTCGCGCACGCCGTTGTGCCCGCCGTGGCCTCCACCGGTCTTGAGCTTGACCGTGTCGAAGGGGATGTCCAGCTCGTCGTGCACGACGATGATGCGCTCGGCGGGTACCGAGTAGAACCGGGCGAGCGCGGCTACCGGGGTGCCCGAGACGTTCATGAACGTGTTGGGCTTGGCCAGCACGAGCTTGTCGCCCCCGGGGCGCAGCCAGGTCTCCACGACCCGGGCTCCGCCCTTGTGCTCACGGAAGCCCTCCCCGCGGCGCGCGGCGAGTTCATCGACCACCATCTGCCCGATGTTGTGCCTGGTCGCCTCGTACCGCGGCCCGGGGTTCCCGAGACCGACCACCAGCCAGGTGGATGCCATGTCCTCGTCCTCTCGACGGCCGGCCTCGCCGGCCCGCTCAGAATACGACAGAGGGGGCGCGAACTACTCGCGCCCCCTCTGTCGTGAAACCTGCGGAGATCACTCCGCGGCGGGCTCCTCGGCGGCAGCCTCCTCGGCCGGCGCCTCTTCGTCTTCGACGACGGCGGCGGGGACCGAGATCGCGACGACGAGGACCTCGCCGTCGGTCACCAGCGTGGCGCCCTTGGGGAGCACGACGTCGGCGGCGGTGATGTGAGCGCCCTCCTCGAGGCCCTCGACCGAGACCTCGATGTGCTGCGGGATGTGGGTCGCCTCGGCCTCGATGGAGATCGTGGTGGCGTCGAGGTTGACGATGGTGCCGGAGGCCGACTCGCCGGTGACGACGACGGGGACGTCGATCGAGACCTTCTCGCCCTTCTTCACGACCAGGAGGTCGATGTGCTCGATGATCTGGTGCACCGGGTCCTTCTGGACGTCCTTGACCAGGGCGAGCTGAGCCTTGCCCTCGATGTCGAGCTCGAGCAGCGCGTTGGCGCGACGCACGAGCAGGCCGACCTGGTGGCCGGGCAGGGCGACATGCACGGGCTCGGTGCCGTGACCGTAGATGACGGCGGGGATCTGGCCGGCGGCGCGCAGACGGCGCGCGAAGCCCTTGCCGAAGCTGGTGCGCAGCTCGGCGATGACCTTGGTGTCTTCAGACATGGGGTTCTCCTTCAGGACACGCAGCGAGCAGCCGCGCGGTGGTCTGGGAATTGCGGACTCGGACGCAGACGCGAAGAGGCAGCCACCGGGCTTGCTTCGCCGCGTCGATAACGGACGTCCGCGCACGCGCGCAGGCGTCCCTCGCCGAGGTACACCTCCATGGTACCCGATGACCCGTTAGGCTGAGGACACCGGTCCTTCCACGCAGATCACGGAGAATCCCATGCTCGACGGCGCTTTCCTCTCTCACGCACTCGCATGGCTGATCGGCGCGATGACCCTCTGCGCCGCGGTCGCCACCTTCGGCGCCCTGTTCTCCCTCGGACGCTCCGGCTACCGCAAGGACTGACGACGCCCCGCCGCCCGAACGATCACGGCGGCTGCCTCGTCCACACCGGCAGACTCGTCGACGCGAACACCGGCCTCGTCAGCGTCGAGCGACTCCAGGGTGCTCAACTGGGAGTCCAGCAGCGACGTCGGCATGAAGTGCTCCCTTCGCGTGCGCATCCGCTCCGCGAGCGTGTCCCGGCCGACCGACAGCTCGGCGAAGAAGGCGTCCGGTGCCTCCGCACGGATGACGTCGCGGTAGCTCCTCTTGAGCGCGGAGCAGGCGATCACGATGTCGGGCTCCTCACGCAGCCTCTCCCCCACGGCGCGGAGCCACGGCATCCGGTCGTCGTCCTGCAGGGGAACCCCGGCGGCCATCTTGGCGACGTTCGCGTCGGGATGGAGGTCGTCTCCGTCCACGAAGGCCGCTCCGGTCGCCTGCGCGATGGCACGACCCACGGTGGACTTGCCCGAACCGCTCGGCCCCATCACGACGATGCGCACTCAGCCCTCCAACCCGAAGTCGAGGAGCACCTTGCAGGAGCTCGCCGGATCGGCGGCCACGGCGAACGCGTCGAGCGCCTCGTGCGCCGGCCGCACCTGGCTGATGATACCGGCGGTGTCCACAGAGCCGTCGGCGAGCGCCGCGATCACCGCGTCGAACTCGCTCCCGAACCGGAAAGAGCCGAGCAGCGCGAGCTCCCTGGTGATCGCGGTGGCGATCGGCGCGGGGACGTCTCCGGCTCGCTGAAGTCCGAGCAGCACGACGGTCCCCCCGCGCGCAGCGGCCGAGACCGCGGCCGCAAGGCCGGGAACGGTGCCGCTGGACTCCACGACCACGTCTGCGTGCAGAGCGGCGATCGCCGCTTCGTCCCTGGCGTCGATCGCGCCGATGCCCCGCGCGAGCGCGATGTCACGCGGCGCCCTCTCGAGGTCGGTCACCGTCACGGCGGACGCCCCGTCGCGGCGGGCGACGGATGCCACGAGCTGTCCGATGGGGCCCGCACCGATGACGGCCACGGAGCGCCCCTGCACGTCGCCCGCACGGCGGACGGCGTGCCACGCGACGGCGGCCGGCTCGGCGAGCGCGGCGACGCGCAGGTCCATCCCCTGCGGAACCGCGTGCAGCATGCGTGTCGGAAGCGCGACGCGCTGCGCGAAGGCGCCCTGCGTGTGCGGCAGGTGCATGGCGGAACCCAGGTAGGTCGATGCCGGGGCGAGGTTGGGCCTGTCCTCGGGCCAGGGGGTCGCTCCGTCGCCGCGCGGCGTGAGGGGGTGCGCGACGACCGGGGTTCCCTCGGCGGGACCCGATCCGTCGGCCGCCTGACGCAGCACGACGCCGGACACCTCGTGTCCGAGCACCATCGGCTCGCGGAGCACCGAGGCTCCCGCCGCGCCGTGACGCCAGTAGTGCAGATCGGACCCGCAGATGCCTCCGTAGGCGATCGCGACGATCGCCTCATCGGCGGCCGGCGAGACGACGCCCGCGTCTTCGATGCGCAGGTCGTCCGCGGCGTGCGCCACGACGGCGAGGTTCTCCATGTGCGTGTTCCCTTCCCTCACAGCAGAGGTGTCACCAGCTGCACCGCGGCGACACGGATCACAGCTGTCGCGCCGGCCTCGACGGGTGCCTGCGAATGCGGCGCGCCGGTCATCACGATGTCGCCCGGTCCGAGCGGAGTCCACCCCGCGACGTAGGCCAGGCACTCGCGGATCGTCACGGGCAGATCGCGTGAACCGGTACGGGCGACGACGAGCCCGTCGATCTCGACCATCAGCGGAACATCGTCGATGCCGGCATCCGTGTCGATCCACGGGCCGAGCGGCGTGTACCCCTCCCCCGACTTCGACTCGAAGTTGCGCGGGTCGAACTCCGCCCGATCGGGGCTGGAGAGGTCGTTCACGGCGGTCACACCGAGCACGTACTCGTGCGCGTTCTCCGCCGTGAGCCCTTCCGTGGGGCGGGAGATGACGACGCAGATCTCACCCTCGGCCACCTGAGCCCCCGCGTCGCGGCGCAGCCGCACGGGGACGCCGCTCGCGACGACCGTGCGCGGACTCTTCAGCCACGCCTGAACGGGCGACGGATGCCCCGGCCCGTTCTGCGCGATGCCGACGACGACGATCGGATCGACGGGAGCCAGGGGCGCGCCCGCCACCGGAGCACCCACGTCATCGGGGACGGAACCGTCGAAGGGGTCGGCCATCGCGACGACGGCGTCTCCGTCGACGCGCACCCACCGGGGCCCGTCGGGCGCGGCGACCCGGCCGATGAGCATCAGACGACCGCCGTCATGCCGCCGTCGACGAACAGCGTCTGCCCGTTGACGAAATCGCTCGCGCCGCTCGCGAGGAACACCAGCGCACCGACGAGGTCGCGGGTGTCGCCCCAGCGTCCGGCCGGTGTCCGTCCCCGCACCCAGGCGGAGAACGTCTCGTCCTCGACGAGCGCGCGGGTCAGTTCGGTGGCGAAGTAGCCGGGGGCGATCGCGTTCGCCTGGATGCCGTGCGGCGCGAGGTCGGCGCACAGCCCCTTCGTGAACATCGCCACGGCGCCCTTGGTGGCCGCGTAGGCGGCGATCGAGGGGCGGGCGAGCTGCGACTGGACGCTGCCGATCTGGATGATCTTGCCGCTGCCCCGCGCGATCATTCCCGCCGACACCCGCCGCGACAGATGGAAGACGCTGGAGAGATTGGTCTGCACGAGCGCGTCCCAGTCGTCGTCCGCGAACTCCGCGATCGGCGCCCTGCGCTGCACGCCCGCGTTGTTGACCAGGACGTCGGGGGTCCCGATGAGATCCTCGACCTCGGCGATGCCCGCGTCGACCGCTGCGGCATCCGTCACATCGAAGACGACGCTGTGCACGACGGCCCCCGTGGCCTCCGAGATCTCGACCGCGGCGGCGGACGCCTTCGCGGCGTCGCGCCCGTGCACGACCACCGTCGCCCCCGCGCCGGCCAACCCCTCGGCGAGGGTGCGGCCGATGCCCTGGCTCGATCCGGTGACCAGAGCCGTGCGCGCGGTGAGGTCGAAGGCGGCGAGGCCGGCGGGGAGCACACTCATCGACCGACCGCCGTGATCGACACAGTGGTGGCGAAGACGTCGTCGCCGCCCTCGGTGCGCGACACCTTGATGGCGTCGTCGGTGCGGGTCAGGTCGCGGCGCAGCGTCTCGGGCGCCAGGAAGGTGCACGCCGTCGTGATGAGCGCGAGCGTGGCCATGTAGGTGGCCAGGAGGATCCAGTTGCCGCCGCTGACGGCGATCAGGTACGCGCCGAGGACTCCGGCGAGCCCGCCGGCGAGCACGGCCGAGATCTCGCGCGCCATCGCGACGCCGAGGTAGCGGTGGCGGTTGCCGAAGAGCTCGGGGAGCATCGCGCACTGCGGGCCGAGCATGGTGTTGACGGCGACGCCGATGCCGACCGCGATGACGCCGATGGCGAGGGCGTGGTTGCCGAGAGACAGCATCCACCAGGCGGGGAAGGTGTAGAGGAGCATGAACACGGCTCCGGCACGGTACACGGTGCGGCGGCCGAAGCGGTCGGACAGATGGCCGGCGAGCGGCACGGAGAAGACGCCGATCAGCGATCCGATGGTGACTCCCCACGTGAGGAGGCTCTTGTCGGCCGCATCGCCGAGCACCGAGACGAAGAACGCCAGGCTCAGGGTCTGGAACATGTAGGAGCCGCCGTTCTCGGCCATGCGCAGGCCGACGCCCACGATCACGCCGGGCAGGCCGTGCGTGAAGATGTCGCGGATCGGGCGCTCGGAGATCTGCTCGTGCTTCTCGAGCTCGATGAAGGTGGGGGTCTCACGCAGGCGCATGCGGATGAACAGCGCGAGGAGGATCAGCACGAACGAGGCGAGGAACGGCACGCGCCAGCCCCACGAGAGCAGCTGCTCGGAGGGGAGCAGCGCGATGCCGCTGAACACGAGGGCCGCGAACAGGGTGCCGGCCTGGATGCCGATGAACGGCAGCGCCGAGAAGAAGCCGCGGCGCTTGACCGGGGCGTACTCGGCCATCAGCACCGTGGCCCCGGCCTGCTCCGCTCCGGCGCCGAAGCCCTGGAGGAGGCGCAGGAGAACGAGCAGCACGGGGGCCCAGATGCCGATGGCCTCGTAGGTGGGGAGGAGGCCGATCGCCGTGGACGCGCCGCCCATGAGCAGGATCGTGACCACGAGCACCCATTTGCGCCCGAGGCGGTCGCCGAGGACGCCGAAGAACAGGCCGCCGAACGGCCGGGCGAGGAATCCGACGCCGAAGGTCGCGAACGCGAGCACCGTGGCCATGCCCGGGTCTCCCTGGGGGAAGAACAGCACGTTGAAGATGAGAGCCGTCGACAGACCGTAGAGGGCGAAGTCGAAGTACTCCAGCGCGCTGCCCAGGCTCGACGCGAGGGTGGCACGACGCAGGTTGGCGGCGTACTCGGGGTCTTCGGGAACTGCGCGGGGTGTGGTGCGGGACTCGGTCACTGCCATCTCCTTCGATCGGCTTCGCCAGCGGCGTGAGCACGACTGTACCAGCCCGTTGAATTCTGTTCAACCCTTTGGACGGGAAGGAGGTGCACGAGATCCCGCTGACGGAGCCTCCGTCAGCGGGGCTCCGTCAGCGGGGCTCCGTCAGCGGGGCGCCATCAGCGGCGGCGAGCGGCGGCGCTGAAGGGGTTGGTCAGGGCGGACGCGGCGTCGCGCAGCGCCTCCCCGACGCGCTCGATCCGCTCGTATTCGGCCTCGGCCGCGCGGATCGCGACGCCGAGCGCGAGGGGCGGATCGGAGGGCGCCCAGCCGGGCAACGGCACGGCGACGCCGACGATGCCGCGGAAGGACTCCTCGGCATCCAGCGCCCACCCCCGCTTGCGCGCGGCGGCGAGCACGTCGAGCAGTCCGGCCATGGTCGTCGTGCTGCGCTCGGTCAGGGCGGGGAACACGGCATCCGCCCCGAGCAACGACACCACCTCGTCGTCAGGGAGCGTCGCGAGCAGCGCCCGCCCTGCCGCCGACAGGGCGGCCGGCAGGCGCGAGCCCAGCGGAGTGCCCAGCCGCAGCGAGCGCGAGCCCTCGTGACGCGCCAGGTAGAGCGCATCGACGCCGTCGAGCATCGCGACCTGCACGAGTTCGGTCCTGAGCACCGGCGAGGCCTCGCACACGCTGTAGAACTCGCGGATCTGGTTGAACTGCGCGGCGAAGGCGCCGCCGAGCTCCGCCGTGCGCACCCCGAGGCGATACCCCTGCGCGGTGCGCTCGACCATGCCGCCAGCCTCGAGGGCGAGGCAGAGGTTGGCCGTGGACGACTTGGCCAGTCCGAGACCGCTCGCCAGCTCGGTGAGCGTGCGGGGCCCTTCGGCGTCGGCCAGCAGGCCCAGCAGCCTGATGCTGCGCGTCACGGCGGGGGCGGGGTCGCGCCCCTCCTTGGAGTCGTCGTCCATGCGCGGCCTCTCCGGAGATGGTCAGTAGAACTCGACCGTATCGACCTCTGCGCGCAGCGGGTCGCCATCGAGCAGGCGCGCCGCGTTCTCCGCGAACCGGCGGGCGATCCGCTCCTCCTCCTTGGAGCTCAGGGCGGCGGTATGCGGGCTCACGAGCACGCGCGGATGCGACCACAGCGGGGAGTCCTGCGCGAGGGGTTCGTTCTCGAACACATCGAGCGCCGCGAACGCGACGCGGCCGTCGTCGAGGGCGGGCAGCAGCGCGCTCTCGTCGATCACGGTGCCGCGGCCGACGCTCGCGATCACGACACCCGGCCGCACCGCGGCGAACACCTCCGCACCGATCAGATGATGCGTCTGCTCCGTGCCGGGAAGGGTCACCACGACGGCGTCGACCTCGCGCACGGCATCCGTGAGCCCGTCGAGCGTCACCAGCCTGTCGACCCCGTCGACCGGGGCACCCGAGCGGCTGGTCCCCCAGACACGGGCGCCGAGGGCGTGGAACCGGCGAGCGCACTCGGCCCCGATGCCCCCGAGCCCCACGACGAGCACGGTCATCTCGTCGATCTGGCGCATCTCCCACCGGTCGGGCCAGGTGCGCGAGCGCTGATCGGCGAGCAGGCGCGGCAGCCCCTTGGCTCCGGCCATCACGCCGAACACCGCGAACTCGGCGAGCGGCCCGCCGTGCACCCCCGCGCTGGTGGTGAAGACGATGCGATCGAGATCGGCGCGGTCGAGCCCGGCCGCCTTGATCTGGCTCCCGCCGCCCGCGGCGGTGGTCATCACCCAGCGCAGACGCGGGTTCGCCGCCACGGTGCGGGCGAGGGCGGCGGGGTCGACGTCGGGGATGCCGAACAGCGCGTCCGCGGAGTCGACCATGTCGTCGAACGCCCGCTGCTCCTCCGCGGTGCGCACGTGCTCGGGGTCCCCCGACCAGTCCGCCGGCCCGCGCATGGGATGCGTGAGAGAGTGGTCGCGCACGACCTGCACGCGGGGCTCGAGCTCTTCGATGAGTCGGCAGAGCTCCTCCGACAGGGGCACGGCGGCGACGGCGCGCAGACGCTTCTCGTTCTCGGCCATGGCGTTCCCTTCCTCGGGAGGTCTCGTTCGGGCCACTCTATCGTAGGTTCATCCCGCTGAACACTATCCATCCTGTTGGATCACTGCTACCGTGTCCGCATGAGCACCTCATCCGCCACCGTCGGCGTCGTCTCATCCGCCACCGTCGGCGTCGTCGGTCTCGGCGCCATGGGGCGCCCCATGGCCGACCGACTCCTCGCCGCCCGCGGCGAGCTCGTCATCCATGCGCGCCGCCCCCAGCCCGAACTGCTGGCGTCCGGGGCCACGTGGGCGGAGACGCCCCGCGAACTCGCCTCCCGCGTCGACGTGCTCCTCGCCATGCTCCCCGACCTCCCCCAGCTCGAGGAGATGCTCGACGGCGACGACGGACTGCTCGCGGATGCCGGCGAGCTGCTGATCCTCATCGGCTCGACCTCCTCCGCCCCCGCCGTGCGGGCGCTCGCCGACCGCATCTCCGGGCAGACCGACGGACGCGTGCGCGTGGTCGACTGCCCCGTGTCCGGCGGCGTCGACGGCGCCACCGTCGGCACCCTGTCGATCATGCTCGGCGGCTCGCCCGACGACGCGGCCGCGGCCGCCGACGTCCTGTCCGCGTGCGGCACTCCCGTGCTGCTCGGGCCGCTCGGCGCCGGCGAGGTCGCCAAGGCGTGCAACCAGTTGGTCGTGTCCGCGACCATCCTCGCGCTCGGCGAGGCCACCGTGCTCGCGGACCGCTCCGGCCTCGACCTCGACGCGCTGTGGACGCTGCTCGGCGGCGGCTACGCGGGTTCCAACCTTCTGGAGAGCCGCAAGGACAAGCTCGTGTCCGGCGACGACTCCCCGTCGGGCATCGCGCAGTACATGGTGAAGGATCTCCGCTTCGCCGCCGACATCGCCGAGGCCACAGGCACCGCCCCCGCGCTGTTGCCCGCGCTGCGCGCCGCGTTCGACGAGATCGTCGACGCAGGACTCGGCGATCGCGACATCGCGGTGTCCCGGCGCTTCATCGCCTCGCGCGACACACGAACGTCCTGACCTCCCCCGCCGCGATACCCTGAATCCATCCCCTACTTCACGATCGAGGAGCCGTCTGTGCCCGAAGCATCAGCGAACATCGGAGTCGTCGGACTCGCCGTCATGGGTTCGAACCTCGCCCGCAACCTCGCCAGCCGCGAGGGCAACACGGTGGCGATCTTCAACCGCAGCTACGAGAAGACGCAGTCGGTGCTCGACGCCCACCCCGAGGCGGGCTTCATCCCGGCATCCAGTTACCAGGAGTTCGCCGACTCGCTGCAGAAGCCGCGCACCGCGATCATCATGGTCAAGGCCGGCGGCCCGACCGATGCCGTCATCGATTCCCTCGTCGAGGTCTTCGAGCCCGGCGACATCATCGTCGACGGCGGCAACGCGTTCTTCCCCGACACCATCCGCCGCGAGAAGGCCGTGCGCGAGACCGGCATCAACTTCGTCGGCGCCGGCATCTCCGGCGGCGAGGAGGGCGCGCTGCTCGGCCCGTCGATCATGCCCGGCGGCTCCGACGAGTCGTGGGTGACCCTCGGCCCGATCCTGAAGTCGATCGCCGCCGTGGCGGAGGGCGAGCCCTGCGTGACGCACGTCGGCCACGACGGCGCCGGTCACTTCGTCAAGATGGTGCACAACGGCATCGAGTACGCCGACATGCAGCTCATCGCCGAGGCCTACGACCTGATCCGTCGCGGCACCGGCAAGACCCCGGCCGAGATCGCCGAGATCTTCGCCGAGTGGAACAAGGGCGAGCTGGAGAGCTACCTCATCGAGATCACCGCAGAGGTGCTCCGCCAGGTGGATGCCGAGACCGGCAGGCCGCTCGTCGACGTCATCCTCGACCAGGCCGGCGCCAAGGGCACCGGGGCCTGGACCGTGCAGACCGCGCTCTCGCTCGGCGTGCCGGTGTCGGGCATCGCCGAGGCGACGTTCGCCCGCTCGCTGTCCTCGCACCCCGAGCAGCGCGAGGTCGCCGCGGCCCTCCCCGGCCCCGACGGCGACTTCACCGTGCCCGCCGACCAGGTCGACGCCTTCATCGAGGACGTGCGCCTCGCGCTCTACGCCTCGAAGATCGTCGCCTACTCGCAGGGCTTCGACGAGATCCGCGCCGGCGCCGCCGAGTACGACTGGAACATCGACCTCGGCGCGATCTCGAAGATCTGGCGCGGCGGCTGCATCATCCGCGCGCAGTTCCTCAACCGCATCGCCGACGCGTACCAGGCCGAGCCCGGCCTCCCCGTGCTGATGACCGCGCCGTACTTCGCCGAGGCCATCACCCGCGCCCAGGCCTCCTGGCGCCGCGTCGTCATCGCCGCCGCGCAGGCGGGCATCCCGTCGCCGGCGTTCTCCTCGTCGCTGTCGTACTACGACGGCATCCGCGCCGACCGCCTGCCGGCCGCCCTCGTGCAGGGTCAGCGTGACTTCTTCGGCGCGCACACCTACAAGCGCATCGACAAGCCGGGCACCTTCCACACGCAGTGGTCGGGCGACCGCACCGAGATCGAGGCCGAAGACACGCACTGAGTCTCGGACCGACACACGGAGGGCCCCGGCATGCGCCGGGGCCCTCCGTGTGTCTCGGCTACCGTGTGATGTCGTGCACGGCGCCCTTGGCGAGACGCAGCCTCCTGGTCGCCCGTCGTGCCACGGCCGAGTCATGGGTCACGACGATCATCGTGATGCCCTCGGCGCAGAGCGACTCCAGCAGCGCGAGGATCTCGTCGCGCATGCTCTCGTCGAGATTGCCCGTCGGCTCGTCGGCGAGCAGCACGCGCGGCCGTTTCACGATGGCCCGCGCGATCGCGACGCGCTGCTGCTGCCCGCCGGACAACTCGGTGGGCAGGTGGTCGCCGCGATCCGCGAGCCCGACGTGGTCGAGCGCCCCGGCCACTCGCGCCGCGCGCTCCGCCCGTGTGAGCGCCGCCGGTTCGAGCGCCATGTCGACGTTCTCCGCCGCGGTGAGGGTGGGGATCAGGTTGAAGCCCTGGAACACGAAGCCGATCTCCTGCGCCCTGATCCGCCCGAGCTCTCTCGCGGAGGCGGATGCGAGCTCCGTACCGCCCAGCCGCAGTGAGCCCGACGACGGCCGGTCGAGCGCCCCGAGCAATTGGAGCAGCGTGGACTTCCCTCCGCCGGTCGGCCCCTGGATCGTCACGAACTCACCCGGCATGATCTCGAGGTCGACCCCCGTGAGCGCCTTCACCACCCGCCCCTTCTGCGTGTACGTGCGGGTGACTCCCTCTGCGCGGTACAGCGGGTCCGCGGCATCCGTTCCCTCTGTCGCGGGTGCGACGTCTGCGATGGTCATCTCTGTCTCTCCTTCTGTTCTGATTCCTGCGATTCCGTCACGCCACCGAACGCAGCGCCTCGGCGGGACTGAGCCGGGCGGCGCGCCAGCCGCCGAACGCTCCGGCCACGAGGCCGCCGAGCACGGCCAGTCCCACCGCGGCCACCACCACCCAGGGCGTGAAGGGCGCGCTCAGCACGATGTCGGCGGTCGGCGCGGACTGGAACATGCCGCCGCCGCCCCCGGTGGGGCCGCCCACGCCACCCGGCCCTCCCGGCCCGCTCGACCCGGTGGTTGCGGCCGCGATCGTAGGACGGATCAGGGTGATCGCCACGATCCCCCCGATGCCGAGCACGAGCCCGACGGCGCCGCCGATGAGACCCTGCACCATCGACTCGCCGGCCACCTGGCGCACGACACGGCCGTTGGACCAGCCGATGGCCTTGAGCGTGCCGAACTCCCTGGTCCGGCGCCCGACGCCCGACATCGTCAGCAGTACCGAGAGCAGCACAGCGACGGCGAGCACGATGACCGACAGCCACGCGCCGAGGTTCGTGATGAGCGAGGTGGCGCTGCTCAGGGAACCCGAGACCGTCGTGGCGAGCTCCGACTGCGACGCCACGGTCGCGTCGGGCAGCGCCTTCTCGAGCGCTGCCTGCACCGCGTCGATCGACGACGCGGATCCGGCCTGCACGTAGACCGTCGAGACCACGTCGCCGACGCCGGCGAGGGTCTGCGCGGTGTCCAACGGCAGGTAGACGTCGGCGGCGGTGTCCGCGGAGTCCGCGGTCGGGCTCAGGATGCCGACCACCTCGACCGGCGAACCGGCCACGTCGATGCTGTCGCCCACCGCGATGTCCTCCGTCGCGGCGTAGGCGGAGTCGACGAGCGCCACCGACTCGCCCGCGTCGCCGGCGTCGAGCGCCCGGCCGCCGGAGACCTCGGTCGAGGCGAGGGGGCCGATGGCCGCGGCGGCCGGATCGATGCCCAGCACCGAGAACGAGTCGATCCCGAAGGAGCCGCCGCCGGCGCCGTCGGATCCGCCCTGCGGGGGTGCCTGTCCCTGCCCCGAGCTTCCCGTCTGACCGTCCTGCGCTCCGAACCCGCCGCTGGGCAGCTCACCGGAGAACGTGGAGTTCGTGAGGCTGAGGGCTCCGGACGCCGCAGTCACTCCGGAGGTCGCGGCCGCCGTGTCCACGACAGAGCTCTCGAGGGATCCGCGCTGGGGGTCGACCATGAGCACGGACCTGTCGAGCGTCGTCGTGTCGCCGTCTGTCGTGCCGTCGCCCCTGCCGAAGTCGAACCGCTGCCCTCCGCCCTGCCCGGGCTCGGCCACGGCGCCGGTGACGGTGAGGTCCGTGCCGACGCCGTAGACCGATTCCAGAGCCTGCGCCTGCGCATCCCGCACCCCCGCGGTGAGCGCGTTCACGATGATCACGAGCGCGATGGCGATCGCGAGCCCGATCACCACGATCGCCGTCTGCTTCTTGCGGCCCGCCAGTTCGCGCCGCAGGTACCTTCCGTACATCTCTCTCCTTCCGCCGCGGACTTCGCGGGCCGGGACCGACGCTAGGGAGCGGAGATAAGGGAGATCGAGGCGCGATCGATGAGATCGCTATGCGGGGACGCGGGCCTTCTCAGACAACGCATAGCGCTCTCCATAGAAATCACATAGGAGATTCCGCAGAATGTACCCATGAGCTCCGATCACCCTGAACTGCGCCGCCCCGACGGCTCTCCCCTGCGCATCCTCGCCGTCGACGACGAGCAGATGCTCACCGACCTGCTCGCCATGGCCCTGCGGATGGAGGGCTGGGAGGTGCGCACGGCGTCGTCCGGCCTCGAGGCCCTCCAGGTCGCCCGGGAGTTCGAGCCGGATGCGCTCGTGCTCGACATCATGATGCCCGACCTCGACGGCATGGCCGTGCTCAAGCGGCTGCGCGAATCCGGCAGCCTCGTGCCCGTGCTGTTCCTCACCGCCAAGGACGCGGTGAGCGACCGCGTCGCCGGGCTCACCGCCGGCGGAGACGACTACGTCACCAAGCCCTTCAGCCTGGAGGAGGTGATCGCGCGGCTGCGCGCCATCATCCGCCGCACCGGGCACGCGACGGCCGACGACGGGCAGTCGATCCTCCGCGTCGCCGACCTCAGCCTCAACGAGGACAGCCACGAGGTCATGCGGGAGAACACCGAGATCGAGCTCACCGCGACCGAGTTCGAGCTGCTGCGGTACCTCATGCGCAACGAGCGCCGCGTGCTGTCGAAGGCACAGATCCTCGACCGGGTGTGGAGCTATGACTTCGGCGGCAAGTCGTCGGTTGTCGAGCTGTACATCTCGTACCTGCGCAAGAAGATCGATGCGGGGCGCACCCCCCTGCTGCACACCGTGCGCGGCGTCGGCTACATGATCAAGGCCCCGCAGTGAGCACACCGGGGATGACGCGACGGCCGATGAGCCTGCAGACACGGCTGATGACGGCTGTGATCGGGTTCGTGTCGCTCATCCTCGTGATCGTCGCCGTCATCACCTCAGCGACTCTGGGACGGACGCTGGAGGGGCAGCTGGAAGACGAGCTGCGTACCTACGCGACCGCCGTCACCGGGCAGTGGGTGAGCCCTGCTCCGCCCGCCCTGGCCACGGCGGAGAACCTGTTCACGGGTCGCGATCCGCAGAAGCCGGGCCTCCTCATCGCGCTGTACAGCCCGAGCGCCGGAACGAGCGGCGTCGTGTTCGAGTACGCCAAGGGAGAGCTCGACGGCACGGCCGACCCGCTGTCCGCCACGCAGCTCAGTCAGATCGACGTCGCCCTCAACGGCGCGCCCAACGCGACCGTGACGATCGACGACATCGGCTCGTACCGGGTCATGGTCACGACCGCGCACAACGGCGTCACCGTCGTCACCGGCCTCCCCCGTGGCGGCATCCAGGCCCAGCTCACCACTCTTCTCACCGTGATCCTGCTGGCGACGCTCGGCGGCCTCATCCTGCTCGCGCTCACCACGGCGATCACGATCCGCGTGGGGCTGCGTCCGCTGCGGGCCGTCGCCGCGACGGCCACCAGGGTGGCCAACCAGCCGCTGGACCGCGGCGAGGTGGAGATCACCGAGCGGGTCCCGGCGGCCGAGGCCGACCCCCGCACCGAGACCGGCCTGGTCGGCGCGTCTCTGAACAAGCTGCTCGACCACGTCAACACCTCGCTGGCGGCCCGGCAGAAGAACGAGGAGCGGATGCGGCGCTTCGTCGCCGACGCCAGCCACGAGCTGCGCACCCCGCTCGCCTCGATCCGCGGCTACTCCGAACTGTCGTTGCGGGCCCTCGGCCAGTCGGCGGCATCGGAGGACGGCATCGGCGCCGCGGCGCTCGAGGGGACGACGACCTCGCTCGAACGCATCCAGGCCCAGTCCCTGCGGATGACGCGTCTCGTCGAGGACCTGCTGCTGCTCGCACGCCTCGACGAGGGGCAGGAGCTCGTGTACAGCAGGGTCGACCTCGCGCAGCTCGCACTCGAAGGGCTCTCGGACGCCAGGCCGACCGCCGCCGATCATCACTGGAAGATCGAGGTCCCCGACGAACCCGTCGTGGTCATGGGCGACGCCGGTCGCCTGCACCAGGTCGTGGCGAACCTGCTGGCGAACGCCCGCACGCACACCCCGGTCGGCACCTCGATCACCCTGCGCGTGAGCAGGGAGGGCGACGAGGCGGTGCTGCGCGTGCACGACGACGGTCCCGGCATCGACCCGGGAGTGCGCGACGAGTTGTTCGCCCGGTTCGCTCGGGGCGACTCGTCGCGGGCCCGGCAGACGGGCGGCACGGGCCTCGGCCTCGCGATCGCCAAGGCCATCGTCGAGGGCCATGGCGGTTACATCACGGTCGAGAGCACGCCAGGCAGCACGACCTTCGCCGTGCGCATCCCGGTGACCCCGACCCTCACGGCCTGACCGGTCGGCGTGCGCCCGGCCTGTCGTTCTGTCGGGAGATTTCGCATTCGCAGGGCGAACCCGGCTCGACACGCCGGGGATCGCGTCGGGGCTCCCGACAAAGTGATCCGTGCGGTCGCGACTTCTCCACAGATGGGCGGGAGACGCGTCACGGATGCCGGATGCACGCCACGATCGATGCATGCAGTCGGCCGCGTTCGTCCTCGCCCATCACGGGGGCATCGCCCGTGGCACGCTGCTCTCCCGCTACGGTCTGGGCCGGCGGATGCTGAACGCGGAGGTCACGGCGAACCGCATCGTGCGTGTGCGCCAGGGAGTCTTCGCCCTCCCGAGTCTGCATCCGGACATCGTCACGGCGGCACAGCACGGTGGCGCGCTGACGTGCCGCCGGGCGTTGCGGCTGCACGGCGTCTGGGTGCTGGACGACGACCCTCAGGTGCACGTCTGGCTCGGCGGGCGCGGGAGAGTCCATCCGCACCCGGGGTGCGATTGCCTCGGGCACTACTTCGCCGGTTCCGCTCCGCCCGGACTCGCGCCGGTCGACGAGGTGCTGGCTCACACCTACCACTGCGCGTCGAACGAGGTCTTCTTCGCGGCACTGGAGTCGGCCCTCGTGCAGCGCATGCTCACTCGGAAGGCACGCGCTCGCCTTCGCGCCCGCATCCCCTCGCATGGACGGTGGCTCGTCGACCTCGCCCGTGCCGATGCCGACAGCGGCCTGGAGTCGCTTCTCCGGTTGCGGCTGCATCTGATCGGGATCGACCTCGAATGCCAGGTCGAGATTCCGACGGTCGGTCGTGTCGACTTCGTCATCGGAGGTCGGCTCATCCTGGAGGCCGACGGCAGGGAGAACCACGAGAGCGACCGCAGCCGCCATCGAGATCGAGTGCGGGATGCCGCGGCATCCGTCCTCGGCTACGAGACCCTCCGCTTCGACTACGCGCAGATCGTGCACGACTGGCCGTCGGTGGAGGCCGCCGTCGTCGCGGCCCTCACCCGTCTGAGGGAACGCTTCTGACGGTACGGGCGCCGGACCCGCGCGGCATCCGCTCACTTCGTCGGGAGGGAGGTGTGCGGAGTCGGCGTGTTCCCGCGAAAGCTCCCGACAGACGTGAAATCTCCCGACAAACCGCGCGGGGTGGAAGCCTGTCCGAGAACGGACGGTCAGTAGCCGGCGAAGGCGTCGGTGGTGAGGCTGTGCGCCTTCTGCAGGGCTGGGGCGAGGTCGGCGATCAGCCGCGGCGGGCCGGAGATGAACGCGTGCCTGCTCGCGAGATCGGGCACCTCCCGCTCGAGCCCGGCCGCGTCGAGGCGCACACCGCCTGCCCACGCCCAGTGCGCGGGCAGGTCGACCGGCTCGTCGCGCGTGAACACGACCACCCGCGCTCCGGTCGCGGCGAGCTCGTCGCGGAAGGCGAGCTCCGCGGACTCCGCCGCGACGTAGACGAGCACCACGTCCCTTCGTTCCCCCGTGAGCTGTAGCTGCCGCAGCTGCGAGACGAACGGGGTGACGCCGATGCCGGCCGCGACCATGAGCACGGGGGCGTCGCCGCGCGGCAGCACGAAGTCGCCCCACGTGCCGGTGACGGCCAGCGTCGCCCCCGGCTGCGCTGCCGCCAGAGCGCGCT
This sequence comes from Microbacterium hydrocarbonoxydans, assembly GCA_040395495.1. Taxonomy (GTDB): domain Bacteria; phylum Actinomycetota; class Actinomycetes; order Actinomycetales; family Microbacteriaceae; genus Microbacterium; species Microbacterium hydrocarbonoxydans_D. The sequence goes on from JBEBQG010000005.1 coordinate 132,064, forward strand.
TGTAGCTCGACGGATGCTTCTGGTCGCCGTCCTTGTAGGCGATGCGCAGCGTCGGCAGATCACCGGGAGCCGAGACGATGCTGAACTCGCGTCGGGTCCCTCGGGCGTCCGGCCTGCGGTGCGGCACGTCCAGCTCCAGGTACTGCCCGGGGAGGAACTTCAGCGATCCCCTGGCGCGGAACGTCAGCTCCTGCGCCGTCGGGGTCACGAACTGACGGCTCTCCAGCGTGAGTCGCACCGACCCGCGCAGGGCGAACGCGAACGCGAGCAGATTGCCGATGAGCAGGGCGCGCTCCTGGCCGAGAGTGAACCCGCCCACGAGGATCGGCCAACCGGCGAGGGCTCCGACGAGCGCGGCGACGGTGAGCTGCTGCCAGCGTCTCGGCGGCAGCGTCAGCGGCTCGGAGAGCATGAAGGCGCCGAGGAAGAGGAAGGGCGACTGCAGCGCGGCGAAGCTCAGCGCCTGGGCGATGTCGAAGGGGAATCCCGCCTGCGCCGCCTGGATGAACTGCCGCAGGATCGAGACGCCCACCGCCACCAGCAGGAACACCAGCACCACGCGCACCTTCTCGGTGCGCCAGAGCACGACGAGCCCGAGCACGGCGACGGGGACCGCCATCGCCGGCGTGCCGATCCACCAGGCCGAGAAGGTGCCGATGCCGGCGATCGTGACCACGGCCGCACCGACCGCGGCGGGGTTGAGGATGTGCCGTCCGCGCCACGCGATCACGTACTTGGAGACGCTCGCGAGCGCGCCGGCGAGGGCGAGACCGCCGAGCACGGCGATGTCGGTGCCCGGCTGCAGCACGAACAGCAGGATCAGGGCGGTGACGAGAGAGGACTCGATGCGCCACGGCAGATGCAGGAGCCGCTGCGCCGCCGCGTCGACCGCGGAGATGACGACGGCCAGCACGGCGAAGGAGACGATCAGCGCGAGCGGCGACGGCGAGACCAGCCCGAAGAACGAGAGCACGAGCGCGATGGCGGCGAGCGCGAGCAGCGAGAACAGCACGAGCCGGTACATCGACAGGGCGCCGAGCACGGCGAGCACCCGCTGTCGCAGGGCGGTGTATGTGGTGGACACGGCTTCTACTCTTCCCTAGATCGGCGGCTCAGGGCGCAGCGAGGAACAACTCGACCGGACACCCCGGCGAGCGCTCGGCACGTCCGTCGGTGGTCATGCGCACCCACTCGACGCCCCAGGATGCGGCGAGCTGCGGCCCTTCGTCGAAGAACAGCGCGGTGGCGACGGCGTCGGCCCTCATCGCGTCGGGTCCGATCGCCCAGGTCGCGGCCCAGGTCCGCACCGGAACGCCTGTGCGCGCGTCGAGGACGTGATGCAACCCGTCCCCCCACGCCCTGCGGGTGACGGCGGAGGCGCACAGGGCGGCGTCCCGCAGCGCGGTCACGCCGATCGCCGCGGTGGGGTCGTAGGGATGCTCCAGGCCGATGCGCACCGCGCCTCCGCGCACCCTGATGTCGCCGCCGGCATCGACCACGAGGTCGCCGGGGACGTCGCGCAACACGGTGAAGACGAGGTCGACGAGCCTCCCCTTGCCGAGTGCGCCGACATCGAGCAGGGCGGCGGCCGATGCCGTCACCCCGTCGGCCGTCCATCGGAGCTGTGCGGTCCAGTCGGCGGGGGCGGCGACCGGTTCACCGGGGCGCAACGAGTACGAACGGTCGTACCCCAGCGCCTCGAGGCTGTCGCCGACGAGAGGGTTGACCGAGCCGTTGGTGGCCGCGGAGACCTCCCGGTACGCGTCGAGCATGGGGGCGGCGTCCGGGGAGACGAGGCGTCCGCCCTCGGCGCCCAGCCTCGTCGCGTCGGAGTCGGTGCGGAACCGCGACCATTCCCGATCGAACCGCTCGATCTCGGCGGTGACGGCGTCGCGGTGCGCGTCGTCGAGCTCGCCCTCGATCTCCCACCGGGTGCCGATCGCGTCGAAGCGCCAGATCGCCATGGCCGGTCAGGCGCCTAGGAGGCCGCCTGCTCCTTGATGGACTTCAGCGCCTCGTTGAACCCGCCGCTGGTGAGCGAGGACCCGGCGACGCGGGTCACGTTCAGCTCGTCGAGGCTCTTGCCCACGACTTCTTCGGAGATGCCGCCGATGAACTTCGCCTGGTACTCCTCGGTCTCCCTGGCCTGCGGGTCGCCGGTGACCTCGACGTCCTTCACGACGCCGTCGGCGACCGTGAGGGTGACCGAGATCGACTCCACGGTCTCCGGCGTCTGGTACGAGCCGTCCGCCGTATAGGTGCCGTCCTTGTACGAGCCGCTCGCCGAGGTCGTGCCGGTGCCGGACCCCGAGGAGGAGTCCTGCGCGTCGGCCGCGCCGGAGCACCCGGCGAGCACGAGCATCCCCGCCACGCCGGCGAGAGCCGCCCCGGTGCGAACGGACGTGGGAACTGTCGTGCGGATCATGGTGGTCCTCCCGGCTGGCTGCGGTCGACGGTCTGTCGATGCATTCGACCGTATGCATCCGGCCTATGCGGCGGCTGTGCCGCAGCAAGGAGATTGCTACGCGTCGCCGCCGAACATGCTCGTGACCGAGCCGTCTTCGAAGACCTCGTGGATCGCACGCGCGAGCAGCGGCGCGATCGGGAGGATCGTGAGCTTGTCCCAGCGGCGAGACTCGGTGAGCGGGATCGTGTCGGTGATGACGACCTCGTCGATCGAGGAGTCCTGCAGACGCTCGGATGCCGGGTCGCTGAAGATCGCGTGGGTCGCGGCGACGATCACACGGTGCGCTCCGTTCGCCTTGAGCGCCTGCGCCGCCTTGACGATCGTGCCGCCGGTGTCGATCATGTCGTCGACCAGGAGACAGGTGCGGCCCTCGACGGTGCCCACGATCTCGTGCACCGAGACCTGGTTGGCGACCTTCGGGTCGCGCCGCTTGTGGATGATGGCGAGCGGGGCGCCGAGGCTGTCGGACCAGGTGTCGGCCACGCGCACGCGCCCCATGTCGGGAGAGACGACCGTGAGGATGTCGCGGTCCTCCTTCGACAGGGTGCGCTGAAAGTAGTCGAGCAGCACGGGCTTCGCGAAGAGGTGGTCGACGGGGCCGTCGAAGAAGCCCTGGATCTGCGCGGCGTGCAGATCCACGCTCATGACGCGATCGGCTCCGGCCGTCTTGAGCAGGTCGGCGACGAGGCGGGCGCTGATCGGCTCACGTCCTCGGCCCTTCTTGTCCTGACGGGAGTAGGGGTAGTACGGGGCCACGACGGTGATGCGCTTGGCCGACGCGCGCTTGGCCGCGTCGATCATGATCAGCGTCTCCATGAGCCACTCGTTGACCGGCTCGCCGAATGTCTGGACGAGGAAGAGATCGACTCCGCGGATCGACACCTCGTACCGGGCGTAGATCTCGCCCGAGGCGAAGGTACGGTGTTCGATCGGGGCGATCTCGGTGCCGAGCGCCTCGGCGACGGCCGCGGTCAACTCGGGGTGCGATCGCCCGCCGGCGACGACGAGTCGCTTCTTGGTCTTCGCGATGATCCCGGGGGCGACCCCGTTGTCGCGGTCCAGTTCGACCGTCTTCTTCTTGCGCGCCATTCGTGCCTACTCCGCCGTCCGAGCCCGTGCTGCGGCATCCGCAGCGTCCGTGCCTGCCCTGTTCTTCTCGACCCAGCCCTCGATGTTGCGCTGAGGCGCGACGCTCATGCTCAGGGCCCCGGCCGGGACGTCCTTGCGGACGACGGCGCCGGCACCCGTCTTGGCGCCTGCACCCAGCCTAACGGGCGCGACGAGGGTCGTGTGCGATCCGGTGTGCACCTCGTCCTCGACGACCGTACGGTGTTTGGCGACGTCGTCGTAGTTGGCCGTGATCGTGCTCGCGCCGAGGTTGACGCCGCGTCCGATCGTGGCGTCTCCGACGTACGAGAGGTGCGGGACCTTGCTGCCCTCGCCGATCTCGGAGTTCTTCGTCTCGACGTACGCGCCGATCTTGCCCTTGGCGCCGAGCACGGTCCCCGGGCGCAGGAAGGAGAACGGTCCGACGGTCGCCTCGGCGCCGATCACCGCGAGGGTGGCGTCGGTGCGGCGGACGATCGCCGACTCCCCCACCTCGCAGTCGACGAGGGTGGTGTCGGGCCCGACGATCGCCCCGGAGGCGATCGTCGTCGCACGCAGGATCTGGGTGTTGGGCAGGATCGTCACGTCGGGCGCGAGCGTCGCATCGTCGTCGATCCAGGTGGTCGCCGGATCGATCACCGTCACACCCTCGCGCTGCCAACGGCGCACGATGCGATCGTTGAGCACCCGCCCGGCCTCGGCGAGCTGGATGCGGTCGTTGATGCCGAAGGTGGCGGCGGTGTCGACGGCGAGCTCGGCAGCGACGCGCTGACCGGCAGCGCGGAGCAGCTCGATGACCGTGGTCAGGTACATCTCGCCCTGTGCGTTGTCCTGCCCCACGCGCGCGAGGTGGGTGCGCAGCTCCGCCGCCCGGAAGACGTAGACGCCCGCGTTGATCTCGGTCACGGCCGCCTCGTCGGCGGAGGCGTCCTTCTGCTCGACGATGCGCTGCACCGTGCCGTCGGCGTCACGGATGACCCGTCCGTACCCGGTGGGGTCGTCGAGCCGGGCGCTGAGGAGGGTCGCGGCGGCCGACGCCGCGCGGTGCCCCTCGACGAGGGCGCGGAGCGTGTCCGCCTCGAGCAGCGGGACATCTCCGGAGAGCACCAGCACGTCTCCGTCGAAATCGTCGGGCAGGTCGTCGATCGCCACCTGTACGGCTCGACCCGTGCCGGGGATCTCGTCCTGGTCGACGAACACCGCGTCGGGGTACTCGCCGGAGAGGGCCGCGACGACCTGGTCGCGCTCGTGCCGCACCACGACCTCGATGTGATCCGCGCCCAGTCGGGCCGCGGTCGTGAGCACGTGGCCGACGAGGGGCCGCCCGCCGATGGGGTGCAGCACCTTCGGGAGGCTGGACCTCATACGGGTGCCCTGCCCTGCGGCGAGGACGACGATGGCGAGATTGTTCCCAGTCATGCTCCGCCGCCAGGACTCGAACCTAGACCTCACAGCTCCAAAGGCTGTCGTGCTGCCATTACACCACGGCGGACCGCGGCATCCGTCGGGAAAGCCGCTCGTCAAGTCTGCCACGTCCGCTCCTGTGCGACCGGCGATAATGGACGGATGAGCGAGGCGGATGAGGTCGACCGGATCGTCGGGGCCTGGAACACCCAGAGGCCCGACCTCGACTTCTCCCCGCTGGAGGTGCTGTCGCGGATGGACCGGTTGACCCGGCTCCTCGACCGCGCGCGCAGGGACGTGTTCCGCCGCAGCGACCTGGAGCCGTGGGAGTGGGACGTGCTCTCGGCGCTGCGCCGCGCAGGCGCCCCCTTCCAGCTCTCCCCCAAGCAGCTGCTGCAGCAGACCCTGGTCTCCAGCGGCACCATGACGAACCGGATCGACCGTCTGGTCGGACGTCGGTTCGTGCGCCGCGAAGCCGATCCCGCCGACGGCCGGAGCGTGCTCGTCACGCTGACCGATGACGGCCGCATCCGGGTGGATGCCGCCATCACGCGGCTCGTCGACGTCGAGGCCGACCTGCTGCAGGGCCTCTCGCGTTCGGATCGCGACCGCCTCGCGGGGCTGCTGCGCAAGCTCAGCCTCAGCTTCGACGCCTGACGCCCGGACGTCGAACGCCTGACGCCCGACGCCTGACGCTCGCTCAGCCGAGCAGGCGGCGGTTCTTGTCGATGATCGTGTCGGGCAGGCCGGCGACGATCTCGGCGAGCGTCACCGCGGCGAGCGAGGAGCGCCACGCCTCGTGGGCGTCGCGCATGACCGCGGCGAGCGCGCACGGTCTCGTGCAGTCCTCCGGACGCGCCGCCCCCCGGCCCTGCTGCCGCAGCTCCCTGCAGACGTAGGGGTCGGCGCCGCCGTCGACGGCGATCACGAGGTCGAGGATGCTGATGCGATCTGTCCTCCTGGCCAGCCGGAAGCCTCCGCGCGGCCCCGTGCTGCCGGTGAGGATGCCCGCACGCACGAGCTTGGCCAGCTGCTTGGAGAGGTACGGTCCCGGCACTCCGAAGTGCTCGGAGAGCTGGGCGGCGGATACCGTGGCGTCGTCGGGGAGCTGGGCCATGACCGCGGCGGCGTGCAGCACCCATTCAGACGTCTCGGGAAGTTTCACTTGCCCATTCTACCCACCTATACCTATTGTGGATATGTAATATCCATGATTAAGGAGCGGACATGCGCGTGGCAGTGGCAGGCGGGACCGGACGGATCGGACGTCTCGTGGTCGACGAGCTGAGGCGGGCGGGACACCACGCCGTCTCGGTGAGCAGGGGCGAGGGAGTCGACCTGCGCACCGGAGAGGGACTCGCCGAGCGCCTCTCCGGGGTGGACGCGGTCATCGACACGACGAACCCTCCGGTCTCCACGGTGGGCGAGGCGGAGGAGACGTTCGCCGCGATCACGGAGAACCTCCTCGCCGCCGAGGCGGCCGCGGGAGTCGGCCACCACGTCGCCCTGTCCATCGCCGCGCTCGACGCCGTCGACGGCAACCCGCACTACTTCGGCAAGCGCGCCCAAGAGCGCGCCGTCGCCGCGGGACAGGTGCCGTACACCATCGTGCGCGCCACGCAGTTCCACGACTTCCCCGCGATGATCGCCGAGTGGTCGGTCATCGACGGCGAGGGCGTCGTGCCTCCCCTGCTCCTGCAGCCGATCGCTCCGCAGGACGTGGCCGTCGCGCTCGTCGCCACCGCCTTCGCCGCACCGCTGTCCGCTTCGTTCGACATCGCGGGCCCCCGCACGGAGGATGCCGTCGACATGGCCAGGCGCACCTTCGCGGCACGGGGACGCGATCTCCCACTGCGCGCCGCGTGGCGTGAGGCGGCCCTCGGGGTCGAGTTCGCCGGCGAGGTGCTGCTCCCCTCGGCGGACGCTCATCTCTCCCCCACCTCCTTCGAGGCCTGGTTGGCGGCCGGAGCGCACTGAGCCGAGGCCGTGCGGGACGACGCCCATCGCCCCGCACCGCCTCACACCTCGGGGTCGACGACCACGACCACCTTGCCCGTCACGCGCCCCGATTCGACTCGCTCCTGCGCAGCGGCGAGCTCATCGAGCCCGTAGCTCGAGTCCACGTGCACGGCGAGCCCACCGGCGTCGGCGAGCACGCCCATCCTCCCCAGCTGGGCACCGTCGGCCGTCACGAGGATCCGCGACACCGGGGACGCGCCCCAGCCGCCGAGCAGCCGCGCGTCGTCGTCGGTGAGCCCGGTGATGGTGATCACGGCGGTACCCTCGGCCACGGCCCGACGCGGCGGCAGCGTGTCGTCGACCGTGACGATGACGGCATCCACCCGTTCCACCGCGGCGAGCGCCTTCTCATCGCGATAGTCGATCACCTCGCGCGCACCCCAGCCGCGCACGAGGTCGTGCTTGGCCGGGCTGGCCGTGGCGACGACCTCGGCGCCGCGGGCGTGCGCGAGCTGCACCGCGAGGTGCCCTACGCCTCCGGCTCCGCCGAGCACGAGGACCCTCTGCCCCTCGCGCACACCCGCGGCCTCCAACGCCTGCCACGCGGTGAGTGCGGCCAGCGGCGCGGCGCCCGCCTCTGCGGTGCTCCACGTCGACGGCACGGGGGCGAGGTCGGCGTCCGCCACCACCGCGTACTCGGCGAGCGTGTGCGCGGCGTCGGGGAACGCGGCCAGCGCGAAGACCCGGTCGCCGATCGACCAGCGCTCCGCCCCGGGCCCGACGGCCTCGACGACGCCTGCCACGTCCCACCCCGGGCGGTCGGTGTAGCGGATGACGCCGAAGTCCCTGGCCGCGGCGCGGATCTTGACGTCGACGGGGTTCAGCCCGACCGCGCCGACGCGCACGAGCACCTCCCCCTCTCGCGGCTCGGGGGTCGGAACATCGACCACGGTGATCACGTCGGACGCGGGTCCGCCGCCGGTGTACTGCACTGCTCGCACGGGTGTCGCCTCTCTGTCTGTCGCGACCTCCGGGCCGCGTGTCTTCAGCCTGCCGAAGGTCGTGGCGCGAGAGAAGTGTCCAGAAAGACAACATGTGTCACGATATAGCCATGCATCATGTGGTGATCGTCGCGCTCCCCGGCGTCTTCCCCTACGAGCTGGGTGTTCCTGCCCGGTTCTTCCGCGCGGCGCAGAGCCGGGGCGAGCCGTTCTACTCCGTCACGACCTGCACGCTCGACGGGCGTCCCGTCGACACGAACGCCGACTTCTCCGTCGCGCCGACCGCCGATCGCCGCGCCCTCGAGACGGCCGACACGATCATCGTGCCGCCGTGGACGGGTGCCGAGACCTCCGGCGACCCCATCGGCCTCGCCGCCTACGCCGACCGCCGCATCGTGAGCTTCTGCACCGGCGCGTTCACGCTCGCGGCATCCGGCATCCTCGACGGCAAGGAGGCCACGACCCACTGGTGCGCCACCGAGACGTTCTCGCGGCGGTTCCCGCGGGTGCGACTGCGCCCCGACGCGCTCTTCGTCGACAACGGCCGCGTGCTCACCGCCGCCGGCGCCTCCGCCGCCGTCGACGCCACCATGCACCTCATCGCCACGGACCACGGGGCCGCCGTCGCCGCGGAGGTCTCGCGCATCACGCTCGCCGCTCCCCATCGCGACGGGGGGCAGCGTCAGTTCATCGCGCGTCCGGCCGTCGCCTCGGCGCCGAGCGGCTCGGCCGGCGAGATCCAGGCGTGGCTGCTCTCCCGTATCGATGAGCCGCTGTCGCTCGCCGAGGTCGCCGCTCGCTTCGGCGTGAGCGTGCGCACGCTGACCCGGCGCTTCCGGGCGGAGACCGGGCGCACCCTCGGCGACTGGTTCGCCGACGCCCGCGTGGACAGGGCGCGGGAACTGCTGGAGACGACAGACCTCCTCATCGATGACGTGGCCGCGCGGTCGGGGTTCGCGACCGGGGCGGCTTTGCGCAAGCACTTCCGCGATCGCCTCGGCCTCGCCCCGCAGCAGTACCGCTCCCGGTTCTCACGGGCCGCGTAGGCTTGTCCGAATGGGCATGCCCTCCCCTCTCCCCGTGCGCGACGGCGTCGGCGCGACGCGACTGCACGTGCCGACCTCCGGCGAGTGGCCGACGATCGCGGCGTACATGGTGGAGAGGTTCTTCCACCTCGATCCCGAGCGCTTGCTCGTGCGCTTCGACCGCGGCGAGATCGTCGCGCGCGACGGGGGCGCCCTGAGCCGCGACACCCCGCTCGGCGCCGAGGAGTTCGTCTGGTACTACCGTGAGCCGCCGGTCGAGAGGGAGATCCCCTTCGCCGTGGAGGTGCTGCACCACGACGACCACCTCGTCGTCGTCGACAAGCCGCACTTCCTGCCGACCACACCGGGTGGCAAGTACCTGCAGAACTCGGCGCTCGTGCGGCTGCGCAACCTGCTCGGCATCCCCGAGCTCACCCCGATCCATCGGCTCGACCGCGCGACCGCGGGGCTGCTGATGTTCTCGGTGCGACCGGAGACACGGGGCGCGTACCAGCTGCTGTTCGAAGACCGTCGCGTGCAGAAGGTGTACGAGGCCGTGTCGGCGCGGCCCTCCTCCTGGGAACCCTCCGCGTTCCCGCTCGTCTACCGCAATCACATCGTGAAGAACCGCGGCGAGGTGTGCGTGCGGGTCGATGACGAGCGCGAGCCGAACTCGGAGACGCTGATAGAGGTCCTCTCGGCGGACGAGCGCGTCGTGCACACGCTGCTGCGTCCGCACAGCGGCAAGATGCACCAGCTGCGGGTGCATCTCGCGGCCCTCGGGCTCGGCATCCTGAACGACGGCTTCTACCCGACGCTGCTGCCCGAGGCGCCGGACGACTTCGACGCGCCTCTGCAGCTGCTCGCCCGCGAGCTGCGCTTCACGGATCCGCTGAGCGGCGCCGACCGCGTGTTCACGACACGGCGCACGCTGCAGGACGCCCCCGCTCTGCCCTAGCGGCGCATGACCTTGCGGGCCAGGCGCGTGCCGAGCAGCTGCACGAGGTGCACGAAGACGACGATGAGCACGATCGCGGCCCACATCACGACCGGCTCGAACTGCCGGAAGCCGTAGATCTGCGCGAAGGCGCCGAGTCCGCCGCCGCCGATGAGCCCGGCCATCGCCGTCATGTCGATGAGGGCGACGACGATGAACGTGTAGCCGAGGATCAGCGGCCCCAGGGATTCGGGGATCGCGACCGTGAACAGGATGCGCACGGGACCCGCTCCCATCGAGCGCGCGGCCTCGATGACGCCGGGCGAGACCGAGACGAGGTGCTGCTCGACGATGCGGCCGATCGCGAAGGCGGCGGCGAGTCCGATCATGAACGCGCCGGCCGTGGTGCCGATGCCGACGCCGACGACGACGCGCGCGAGGGGCTGGGCGACCGCGACGAAGAGCACGAACGGGATCGGACGGAAGAAGTTCACGAACAGGTTCGCGATGACCGAGACGGCCCTGTTCTCCGCCAACCCGCCGGGACGGGTGACGTACAGGATGACGCCGATGGCGAGGCCGAGCACGCCGCCGAGCACGAGGGCGAAGGAGGTCATGTACAGCGTCTCGAGGGCCGACTTCCACAGTTCGGGCCACAGTTCGTTCAGGCGGTCCATCAGCGGGCGTCCTCTCCGGCGAGCTCGGTGACCTCGACCCGCGCGGCGATCGCCGCCAGCGCCCGGTCGATCGCGGCGTCCTCGCCGCGGATGGCGAGGGTGAGGTGCCCGAAGGCCCGCCCCCGGATGTCGTTGATGCCGCCGTAGACGAGTTCGAAGTCGAGACCGGCACCCGCGAGATCGAGGAACACCTGCGCCTGCGAGGAGTCGCCGTCGCGGAAGGAGAACGTCACCAACCGGCCGCGGTGCCGCTCGCGTAGAGCCGCGGTCTCGGCGGGCGAGGGGACGCCCTTGATCACGGTGCCGACGAACCGCTGCGACGCCGGGTTCTGCGGGGCGGAGAACACGTCGAACACCTCGCCCTGCTCGATGACGCGCCCCTCCTCCATCACGGCCACCTTCGTGGCGATGGTCTGGATCACGTCCATCTCGTGGGTGATCACCACGATCGTGACGCCCTGCTCGCGGTTGACGCGGCCGAGCAGCTCGAGCACCTCGTGCGTCGTCTGCGGGTCGAGGGCGCTGGTGGCCTCGTCGGCGAGCAGGATGGCGGGGCCGGTTGCCAGGGCGCGGGCGATGCCGACGCGCTGCTTCTGCCCGCCGGAGAGCTGATCCGGATAGGACCTCGCCTTGTCCGCGAGGCCGACGAAGCGGAGCAGCTCGGAGACCCTGGCCTCGATGTCGGGCTTCGCCCAGCCGGCGAGCTTCAGCGGATAGGCGACGTTCGCCGCGACGGTCTTCGAGGCGAACAGGTTGAACTGCTGGAAGATCATGCCGATGCCGCCGCGGACCCCGCGGAGCTCGCGCTCGGAGAGGGCGGTGATGTCGACGCCGTCGACCGTGATGGTGCCCTGGGTGGCGGGTTCGAGCGCGTTGATCAGCCGCACGAGGGTGGACTTGCCCGCACCCGAGTAGCCGATGATGCCGAACACGTCGCCCTTCTCGATCGAGAGGGTGACGTCGTCGACCGCGGTCACGGGGGCGCCGCCCGCTGTCGGCGACGGGTACGCCTTGGAGACGTTCGTCAGGGTCACGATCGGCATGCGGTGCTCCGGGAGTTGCAGTGGGAGGACGGAGAATCGGGCGGCGCACAATGCGCCACCCGATTCTCCCTCATGCGGCGGTTCGCCGGCTCAGCCCTTCTGGGCCTTGGTGTCCTCTTCCACCTTCTTCAGCGAGGAGACGAGGTCCTCCACCGGGGTCTGCAGCGAGACCGCGGTGTCGCCGGACGACTTCAGCAGGCCCGCCTGCACGTCCTTGTCCGTCTGGAAGATCTCGACAAGCTTCTTGTAGGTGGGGTTGTCGGCGTCCTCGGCGCGGGCCGCGAAGATGTTCACGTACGGCAGCGCGTTCGGGTCCTCGGGGTCGTCCTGCGCGATCGCGTCGCTGAACTTCAGGCCCGCGTCCTGCACGAAGTCGTTGTTGATGATCGCGGCGGCCACGTCGGGGAGCGACGTCGGGATGAGGGCCGCCTCGAGGGCGGTGACCTTGACCTTGGACTTCTCGGTGTCGACGTCGGCGATGTCGGAGAAGATCGTGCCGCCGCTCTTGAGCTCGATGAGTCCGGCCGACTGCAGCACGAGCAGCGCGCGCGCCTGGTTGGACGCGTCGTCGGGGACCGCGACCGTCTCGCCCTCCGGGATGCTCTTCACGTCGTCGTACTTCTTCGAGTACAGGCCGAGCGGATAGATCGCGGTGGAGCCGATCGGCACGAGGTCCTTGCCGGAGTTCACGTTGTAGTCGGCCAGGTACACGATGTGCTGGAACTGGTTGAGGTCGATCTCGCCCTCGGAGAGGGCCGGGTTCGGCTGCTCGTACGAGCCGAAGTCAACGAGCTCGACGGTGATGCCCTCGGCGGCCGCAGCCTCGACGAAGGGCTCCCACTGCGCGTCGCCCTTGCCGACGACGCCGATCTTGACCGTCTCGGAGGTCTTCGCGTCGCCGCCGTCCGAGCCCGCGCCGGCGGATGCCGTAGCGCAGCCCGAGAGCGCGATGAGGAGGGGCACCGCGGTGAGCGCGGCGAGGATGGAGGTGGTGCGACGGCGTGCTGTGCGTCGAGTCATGGGAGGGTTCCTCTCTTGGGGGACCCTCCACGGTAGACAGGCGTCCGCACGCCCGCGGAATCGAGTGTCACAGATCGTCACAGCGGGTGTCGGCACTCGCCTCCGCGCTGCCGCTACTTTCCCGTTCCCGCCGTGAGTCCGCCGACGATGAAGCGCTGGAGCCAGAGGAAGAGGATGACGATCGGCACGGTCAGCAGCACGCACCCGGCTGAGAACACCCCGAGGTTGGTGGATTTGTCCCCCAGGATGATGCCGTACAGCCCCACGGCCACCGTCTTCACCGAGTCGTCCGTCAGGAAGATGCTCGCGAGCAGGAAGTCGCCGATCACGCCGATGAAGCTGAGCAGCGCCGCGACGGCGAGCGCCGGGCTCACCAGCGGAAGGATGATCCCGGTGAAGGTCTGCCAGTGACTCGCCCCGTCGAGGGTCGCCGCCTCGTCGAGCTCCCGGGGGATCGAGTCGAAGAACCCCTTGAGGATCCACACCTGCCCGAGCGCCCCTCCCATCAACACCAGCCCGTACCCGAGCAGGGTGTTGAGCCCGATCGCCGGGAACGCCTCCCCGAACCTCGCCACCATCATGAACAGCGCGACGGCGGCGAGGAACTGCGGGAACATCTGGGCGAACAGCAGTGCGAGGAGCCCGCCGCGCCGCCCGCGGAACCGGAAGCGGGAGAAGGCGTACGCGGCGAGCGCGCTGCACAGCACCTGGCCGCAGGCGACGAGCGAGGCGACCAGCAACGAGTTCATCAGCCAGACGACGAACGGCCCCTTCTCGCCGCCGAGCAGCCGGGAGAAGTTCTCCAGGCTCAGCCGCTCGGGGATCAGCCCCGACGCGGCCACCGTGCCGAGCGGATTGAGCGAGGCCGACACGATGTACAGCACGGGGAACAGCGCGAAGGCCGCCGCGAGGAGGCCGACCACGTGCCGCCATCCGACCCGGCGCCACCAGCGCAGTCCGGTAGGGCGCTCATCGCTGCGGAGCGTCATCGGAGGTCCTCCCACTGTCTGGTCGCGCGGAACTGCACGGCGGCGAGGGCCGCGGTGATCACGAAGAGCACGGTCGATCCAGCAGCGGCGAGCCCGAAGCGTGCGCCGGAATCCCCGAACGCGAGCCGGTACACGGCACTGATCAGGATGTCGGTGTGCCCGATCTGGCTTCCCGGATCGAACGGCCCTCCCCCGGTGAGCAGCTGGATGGCGTTGAAGTTGTTGAAGTTGAACGCGAATGCGGCCACCAGCAACGGAGCGACGGCGATCAGCAGGAGGGGGAATCGCACGCCGAAGAAGGTCCGCACCGGCCCCGCTCCGTCGAGGGCGGCGGCCTCGTCCAGCTCCCTGGGCAAGGACTGCAGCGCGCCCGTGCAGATCAGGAACATGTACGGGAAGCTCGACCAGACGTTGGCGAGCATCACCGCCCCCTTGGCGAGCACTGGGTCGCCCAGCCAGTCGATGCGCGCGCCGCCGAGCATCGCGTTGATGAGCCCGAAGTCCTGGTTGTAGAACGTCGACCACACCAGGAAGCTGATGAACGTCGGGATGGCGTAGGGGATGATGAGCGCCGCCCGGTAGAGACGCCGCCCGCGCACGAACGGATCGTCGAGCGTCGAGGCGAGGAACAACCCGATCCCGAACGAGATCGCCACCGACCCGACCGAGAACACGAGCGACCACAGGAAGGCCGAGCCGAAGGAGTCGCGCAGGACCGGATCGGTCAGCAGACGGAGGTAGTTCGACGCGCCGGCCGATTCCTGCCAGCTCTGGTCGAACGCCCTCGTGCCGTCGGCGCGGACGAAGTACGATCGGTCGCCGATCTGCTCGACGTGGAACACGTCCCCCGACACCCGATCGCGCAGCACATCGTCCTCGGCCGAGTACGTCAGGGTGGGGGCGCCCTCCACCGCGTTGCTGATCCCCTGCGCACGGATCCCGCCGCCGGGCACGGGCACCACGAGCTCGCGGAGCCGGTCTCCGACCGCGTTCACCTCCTTCGGCGAGAGGATGCGCAGTCCGGAGGCCGCGGTCACCCTGCCGTCCCGCACGGTCGCGTCGGACGGGGAGAGAACGGTGAGCCCGTCGCCGGTCCCGCGCAACGCCTCCCCCGATCGCGGATCGACGAGCAGCAGCACGAGCTCCCCGTCGGAATCCGCGTCCGGTCGCGCCACGGCCATCGTGTAGGCCACCGCGTCGTCGGGCTGCGCGAAGGACCCGGCGACGATCGAGGCGATGGCCTGCTCCTTGGTGCCGCGCGCACCGTCGCCGAAGTTGGTCGTCGAGATCTGCACGTTGAACGCGATCGGCACGACCACGAACACGGCGAGGAAGACCGCCCCGGGCAGGAGGTACTTGGCCGGCACACGACGCCGCCCCGCGTACACCGCGAAGAGCAGGGCGGCGATGATCCACGCGCCGCACAGCATCATCCAGTCGCCCACTGCGACCAGTACCGGGGTGACGCCGACCAGGGCTCCCGCGACACCGCCGAGCACCACGATCTTGAGCAGGAGCGCGGGGACCGAGGTGGTCGACCCGAGCGTCAGCCGCGGGCCGATCCCCTCTCCTCGATCACTCTCCCTTGGCCGCAATCGCCTCGCCCGCCTTCTGCATGGTCGTGATCGGATCGGCGCCGGAGATGATGGCCGCCTGGGCGCGTCCGAGCGGCTCCCAGACGCTGGCCATCTGCGGCACGCTCGGCATCGGGGTTCCGTCGGACGCGACCGCCGCGATCGCCGCCGTGTCCGCGTCGGCCGCCGAGACGGCGGCGAGGACCCCGCGGGATGCGGGCGGACGCGGGTCGTTGTCGTAGAGCGCCCGCTGCACGGCATCCGTCGTCGCGAACCCGGAGACGAACTCCTGGGCGAAGGCGCTGTTCGCGCCGTGCGCGGCGACGTAGAACGCCTGCACGCCCACGAAAGGCTGCGCCGGTCCCCCGTCGGCGAACCCCGGGATCGCATCGATCGCATAGGGGATCCCTGCGGTGCGGATCGTGGAGAGCGCCCAGGGTCCCGACACGAGGTACGGGCTCTTCCCCTCTGCGAACAGGGCGATCGCGTTGTCCACCGTGATCGAACGCGTGAAGACGCCTCGCCCCTGCTCGCCGTACTCGGCGAGCCTCTGCGCGAACGCGAGGGAGCCCTCGGCGCCGACACCCAGGTCGTCGGGGTTCCACCCGCCCTCTCCGTCGGCGCCGAAGAGGTAGCCTCCTGCGGACGAGTAGAAGGGCTGCATCGAGTAGGCGTCTCCCTGCTGGCCGACCTGGAGACTGAGCACGCGTTCTGCGGCTCCCGCGGCGACCACAGCCTCCCCCGTCGAGACCAGATCCTCGAACGTGGCCGGCGCGGACGGGGCCAGATCGCTGTTGCGGTAGAGCACGATCGACTCGAACGCGTACGGGACGCCGTAGACCTGCGAGCCGAGGGTGACCGCGTCGAGGGCGACCGGGACGAAGGAGTCCTTGGCCTCTGCGCTCAGCACGACGGGCTCGATGGAACCGTTCTGCACGAGGTTGCCCACCCAGTCGTTCGGGCCGACCACGACGTCAGGTCCGAACCCGGTGTCGTCCGCCGTGATGAAGTCGCCGGGCAGATTGCTGACTCCCTGCACCGACACGGTGATGCCGTTGTCCTCGGCGAACTCCTGCGCCACCTCGTCGAGCACGGGGGCGACGGCGTTGTTCGTCCAGATGACGAGGTCGGCGCGGTCGCCGCCGCCCGGCGCTCCCGTCTCGGGGGCGGGGTCGGGGGCACCGGCGCACGAGGCGAGGAGCAGGATCGCGGCGGCGCCGCTGAGGAGGGCGCCAGCGCGCCGGACGGGGGTGTGCATCGTTGCAGGTCCTTCGGGTCGGGTTCGGGATCAGGAGTGATGGGGGTCGACGTCGTCGGGAACGGTCCACCCGGAGATCCGGATATGCATCGTCCGGTCTCGGTCCGCGCGCACGGGGCGGCGCACGAGGTCGCCGGCTTCATCGAGTCCGTCGACGCGCCAGCCGCGGCTCACCGTGCCGTTGAGGCCGACGCCGCGCGGGAGCCGCCACGAACCGCGGTAGCGCCCCGGAGCTTCGCGTCGTGCGAGCAGGCCGGAGAAGTACACGAGTTCGGCCGGGTCGTCGGCGGGATCGGGGGCGACGATGACGACCTCGACCACGGCGACGCCGTCTCCGGCGAGCACTTCGACGGAGCCGGTCGCCTCGCTCGCCCCGGCGATGCTGACGACCTCGACGGCGCCGATCTCCGCCGCACGCAGCAGGCGGGACGACGTGCGCTCCAGAGCCGGCGCCGGGGACCAGGTCGTCTGCGCGGTGAGGACGCTGTAGACGCAGCCGTCGGCACGTCGCCCGGTCGGCGCCGGATCCACGAGCTCGCCGACGGCGAAGCCCCCCTCGACGGCGCTGACCAGCATGGGAGGGCCGTCCGCCCCGAACAGGTGCAGCAGAGCGCTCTCGACCCGTTCGGCCCAGGCGTGCTCGTGGTGGATGGCGTCGGGGTCGTGCCGGTAGCGCAGCTCACGGTCTGGTTCGTAGCCGAGGTCGTCGATCAGCGAGTCGACCAACTCCCGCACGGGGCGGACCATGATCAGCCCCTCCATGCCGCCGATGTCGATCCAGAGGCGCGAGGGCCCCTTCTCCGTGAAGCGGGCGTGCACGCACGTCTCCTCGAGGGTGTCGGGATCGACGGCGACGAGGAACGGAGACAGCACGGCCGCGAGGCCGAACACGTCGGGGCGACGGAACGAGAGGTGGTAGCTGACGAGACCGCCCATCGACGATCCCATCACCGCGGTGTGCTCCGGCTTGTCCGAGATGGCGTAGCGCCGGCGGAGCAGGGGCAGGAGCTCGTCGACGAGCAGGCTCTCGTACTGCTCCCCTCGCGGACGGGTGTTCGGGTCGCGGGGGTAGGGACGCACGTGCGAGTACTCGGCGCCGCGGTCCGCTCCGGCGTTCGAGACCCCCGCCACGACGAGCGGCGGCACACGTCCGTCGCCGATGAGGCGGTCGAGTGTCCGGTCGAGATCCCAGCTGGGCTGCAGACCGCGCTCGGAGAACAGATGCTGTCCATCGTGGGCGATGACCACGGGATAGGGGCCGCCCTCGGGCGAGTACCCGGGCGGGAGATACACGAAGACGTCGCGCTCGTTGCCCAGCGCCGCCGAGGCGAACCCGGAGATGATCTCGACACTCATCGCGCGACCTCCCAGACGCCGTAGCCGGGGCCGTCCAGGGGCAGCGGAGCGCCCGTGACGAGGTCTCCCCCGCCGAGCAGGCTGCGCCCGGCCACGGGCGACAGCAGAACCTCATGCGGCCCGCGGCTCACCGCGACGAGGATCGTCTCGTCCGCCGTGGCGCGTTCGAAGACCATCACGTCGTCGGACGCGTGCAGCCAGCGCAATCCTCCCCCGCGGAGCGCCGGGTGCGCAGTGCGCAGTGCGATCAGCTCGCGGTAGGCGTCCCAAGTGCGCTCGTCCCACGAGGCGCGCGTCCAGGGGAAGGGCCGCCTTCCGTCTTCCAGGTGCACGCCCTCGACGCCGACCTCGTCGCCCGCGAACACCATGGGCATGCCGGGGAGCGTGAACAGGAGAGCGGCCGCCAGCAGTTGGCGGTCGGCGCCGGCGATGCTGCGGAACCGCGCCGTGTCGTGCGAGTCGAGAAGGGTCAGGTTGTGGGTGTACGACTGCCACGGGATGCGCGAGGAGTAGCGGGTCATGACCTCGACGACGTCGGCGGCCGTGTACGGCGGGATGGCTCCCGGCGTGCCCCAGAACTCGTCGGACCGCTCCGCGGCCAGCCACGCCCACACCGGGCGCGCGAAACCGGCGTACGACATCGTCCCGTGCCAGCCGTCTCCGCGAAGCGCGCGCGAGGCGTCGAACTGGTTCTCGGCGAGGAGCAGGTGGTCGTCGAGGGTGGCTCTGGTGCGCTGCGCGACGAGTGCGTTGAGCTCGACCTCGCCGCGACGGCCTGCGGACTGCGCGACGTCGACGCGCCAGCCGTCGAGACCCCACTCGGACACGCCGCGGGCGATCACGGAGTCCTCGCCGTCGTACAGGCGTCGACGCAGCTCGGCGGAGCGGTGGTCGAAGGTCGGGAGCGTCGGCACGCCGCAGAACGAGGCGTAGCCGCCGTCCTCCTCGATGAAGTAGAACTCGCGCTCGACACTGCCGGGATCGGCGAGCGCTCGGCGGAACCACTCGTGCGCGTCTCCGGAGTGGTTCAGGGTGATGTCCCCCAGCACGCGGATGCCGCGGGCGTGGGCGGCCTCCGTGAGCGCGATGAGCGCGGCGTCACCGCCGAGCAGGGGGTCGACCCGGTCGAAGGTCGTGGAGTCGTACCGGTGATTCGACCGGCTGGGGAAGAAGGGCGTGAGGTAGAGCGTGTTGGCCCCGAGCTCGACGAGGTGGTCGAGCTTCTCCGCGACCCCGTGCAGATCGCCGCCGTAGACCTGCTGGAGCGCTCCCTCCCTCCCCCAGAGCACCGGGTCGCCCCAGTCGGCGGGATGAGCCCACTCGGGCGACTCCGGCCGCTCCCAGTTCGAGGAGCGGGAGAAGCGGTCGACGAACACCTCGTAGACGACGGCGTCGTCGGACCATGCGGGCGCGGGGCGGTGGGCGGTGATGATGAAGTCGGTGTCGTCGGTCGTGTCGGTGCGCGAGAGACCGGCGGCCGTGAGCCAGAGGAGGCCGGCGGATGTGTGCAACAGGAACCGGTAGGTGACCTCGACGTTGATCAGCGGCACCGACGCCGTCCACCACTCTTCGCCGTCGACCCCCGTCGCCGTGCGCACCGCCGGATCGAACCGGGGTTCTCCATCGGGGGTGGAGCGCACGTGCACCGCGGTGACTCCGAGCGACCCCGCCACGCGGACGCGGAGCTCGATCAGGTCGCCGATCGCCGGATGCGGGGCGCTCACGTACAGGGGCGAGCCGTCGTGATGGGCGGGAGCGAAACGCAGTGTTTCGTGCTGTTTCATCGAGAGGTCCTTCATGCAATGCTGTGGGTGACAGAGCGTCCGTCGCTGAGTCTAAGATCGGATTCAAGCGGCATGCAACGTTCTGCAACTTGTTTCAAGGAGGCACCATGTCCCGCCCCTCGGTCAGAGAGATCGCACGGCGCGTCGGCGTCAGCCCCGCCACCGTCAGCCGCGTGCTCAGTGGCAAGCCGGGGGTCGCCCCGGACACGAGGGAGAGGGTGCTGCGCGACGCCCGCGAGCTGGGGATGCTCACCCGCGCCCACGCGGGGAGCGCGCTCGTGGGCATCATCGTCCCCGAGCTCGACAATCCCGCCTTCGCGCTGCTCGCCGGCGCCGTCGAGTCGAAGCTCGCATCGCACGGCATCGTCGCCCTGATCGGGAGCTCGACCAAGCACGGCCCGACGGAGCTCGACTACCTGAGCGTGCTGCTCGAACAGGGCGTTCGCGGTCTGGTGCTCATCTCCGGGCGGCACGCCAATCCCTCAGCCGATCACACCTTCTACCGGGAGCTCCATCGCGAACGCATCCCGATGGTCCTCGTCGGCGGGCGCGTGGCAGACCTCCCCGTGCCTACGGTCGCCTGCGACGAGGCCACGGGAACCGCGATGGCGGTCGCGCATCTGCACGATCTCGGGCACACGAGGATCGGCCTGGCCGGCGGTCAGCGCTATCTCCTGCCGTCGCAGAACAGGCTCCGCGGCTATCTCGCGGCGATGCGCAAGTTCACCGGCGGCGTCGACGAGCGACTGTACGCGGAGACCGACTTCACGATATCCGGCGGGGCCTCGGCCGCGCGGAGGCTGCTCGATGCGGGAGCCACCGCGATCGTGGCGGGGAACGACCTCATGGCGCTGGGAGCGATCATGGCCGCGCAGGAGCGCGGTCTCGTCGTGCCGGAGGACCTCTCCGTGATCGGCTACGACGACTCGTTCCTCGCCGCGCACAGCAGCCCGGGGCTCACCACGCTGCGGCAGCCCCTCGATGAGATGGCGGCGGCCGCGGCCTCCGCGCTCGTCGAGCAGCTGAGCGGGTACGAGACCCCGCCCGTCGATCACCTGTTCCGCCCGAGTCTGGTCGTGCGGCGGTCGAGCGGAGCGCTCGCGGCGGGGTGAGCCCCGATCAGTCGAACTCCTCGATCCCCTGTAGGCGCACCTGCTCCAGGTCGAGCCGCGCCACGATCCGCCGCACCACCACGTCGTCGACGGTGCCGGAGCGGCGCAGACCGAGCAGCACCTCGCGCTTGCGGTCGAGCAGCGCGAGCTTGAGCCTGGTGTGCTCCTCGTGGCGGATCAGGGGCGAGCGCTGCGCCAGGTCGACCGCGGTCGACGTCGCGATGATCTGCAGGGACGCCGCTCCCCCGTCGCCGTCCGGCTGATCGACAGGCTCCAGGCGGGCGCCCTCGTAAGGGTCGGGCTCGTCGAGCAGGGCGTCGAGGGCGCTGGCCTCGGCATCCACCGCCGCCTGCTCCCTGGCGAGCGCCCGCGCGTTCGCGTACTCGAGCATGAGGTAGCCCTCGCTGCGCACCCGATCGAGGATCTCCTGCCCCACGCCGTGCTCCGCCGCGAGATCGTCGAGCGCGGCGAGCGCCGCACCGGAGATGGTCCTCTCCGCGAGCTCGTACTCCTCGACCTCCGCCGTGTCGGCGGGGAGCCGCGCCCACCGCACCACGGCGGGAAGCAGCGGGCCCTGGACGAGCAGGCTGAGCAGGATGACGCCGGCCGTGACGACGACGACCTCGTCGCGCCCCTCGCCGCCGATCGAGGTCGGCACGGAGAGGGCGATCGCGAGCGACACCGCTCCGCGCATTCCCGCGAACGTCGACAGCACCCGCACCCGGGTGGCGAGGCCGCGCGGCGGTCGTGCGTCAGTGGGACGGCGGACCACGGCGCTGAGCAGCTGGAACAGATAGCGCACCACGAGCAGCGCGGCCCAGACCCCGAGGGTGATGAGCACGAGGCGCCCCACCGCCGCGGCCGAGATCTCGTGCACGACGTACTGCACCTCCAGCCCGATCAGCACGAAGAGCGCACCGTTGAGCAGGTAGACGCCGAACGGGAAGGCGGCCTCGGCCTGGCGACGGGAGGACGCCGTGGTGATGCGCGGCGACACGTACGCGATGGCGAGCCCGGCGACGACGACGGCCAGCACCCCCGAGGCGTGCACGATCTCGGCGAGCAGGAAGGCGCTGAACGGCACGAGCAGCAGGGTCACGTTGATGACGGCCGTACTGGTCGCACGCCGCAGCAGGAGATAGGCGAGGGCGGCGATCACGGCACCGGCGAGCACGCCGCCGATGTACGACACGAGCACGCTCCAGGTGATGCTCAACGGCGTCACCTGGCCGCCCACGGCGAGGGACACCGCGATCGCGTACAACACCAGAGCCGTGCCGTCGTTGGTGAGGCTCTCGGCCTTGAGCTTCATGAACATCCGACGAGGCAGCAGACGCCCGAGGGCCGCGACCGCGGTGGCGTCGGGCGGGGCGACGGCGGCTCCGAGGATGAGGGCGATCTCCCACGGCATCCCGAACAGGACTCCGACGCCGGCGACCGCGAACGCGGACGCGACGACCAGCAGCGTGCTCATCGGGAGGATGTAGCGGAAGTCGCGGCGGATCGACCGCAGCGAGGTCGTCAGGCTCTCCCAGAACAGCATCACCGGCAGGAACAGCAGCAGCACGGTCTCCGGGGGCAGCTGCACCTCGCGCAGCGCGGGGACGAAGCCCAGCAGCAGCCCGAACACGACGAGCACGAGCGGCAGCGCGACGCGGATGCGAGGCGCGAGCAGCGTGCCGGCGAGAATAGTCAGCCCCAGGAGGACGGTGACTTCGAGACCTTCCATGTCAACCTCTCAACAGCGCTGACTGAAGGATATTCCTCCGTGGAGCCGCGTGGTCAGCCGATCTGCTCCGTGAGCTCGAACCAGCGCAGTTCGAGCTCCTCGATCTCGGCCTCCTGCTCGCCGATCGCCTTCATCTTCTCGCCGAGCCCGGCGTAGTCGGACTGGTCGTGGTCGGCGAGGGCGTGCTTGGCGGCATCCACCTGCTCCGTCATCTTCTGGATGCGCCGTTCGAGCGAGGCGACCTCCTTCTGCGCCGTGCGCAGAGCTGCCCCGTCCAGCCCCTTCGGCGCCGTGGCCTGCGCAGAGGCGGGTGCCGAGGATGCCGCATCCTGCCGCTGGCGCAGCCGCAGGTACTCGTCCACCCCACCCGGCAGGTGGCGCAGATGTCCGCCGAGGATCGCGTACTGCTGGTCGGTGACGCGCTCGAGGAAGTAGCGGTCGTGGCTGACGACGAGCAGCGTGCCCGACCAGGAGTCGAGGAGGTCCTCGATCGCCGCGAGCATGTCGGTGTCGAGATCGTTGGTCGGCTCATCCAGGATCAGCACGTTCGGCTGGTCGAGCAGCACGAGCAGCAGCTGCAGACGCCGCTGCTGCCCACCGGAGAGGTCCTTGACCGGGGTGGAGAGCTGTGCGGACGAGAAGCCGAGGCGCTCCAGGAGCTGCCCGGGCGTGAGGTCCTGCTCCTTCGAACCGGTGCCGAGGGTGTACGAGGTGCGCAGGCCGGAGACGACGACGCGCACGGGGTCGTTCCAGTGCTGGTCGAGCTCGTCGAGGCGCTGCGTGAGCGTCTGCACCTTGACGGTCTTGCCCCGCTTGACGCGACCGCTGGTCGGCTCGACGGTGCCGGAGATCAGTCCGAGCAGCGTGGACTTGCCGGCTCCGTTCACGCCGAGGATGCCGGTGCGCTCCCCCGGGGCGATACGCCACTCGACGTCGCTGAGCACGACCTTGTCGCCGTAGGAGACGCCTGCGTCGAGCAGGTCGACGACGTCCTTGCCGAGGCGGGAGACGGCGAGCGACTGCAGCGAGATCTTGTCGCGGATCTCTGGCACGTCGGCGATCAGCTCGTTGGCGGCGTCGATGCGGAACTTGGGCTTGCTGGTGCGGGCCGGAGCGCCGCGTCGCAGCCAGGCGAGCTCCTTGCGGGCGAGGTTCTGCCTCTTCGCCTCGGTGGCCGCGGCCATGCGGTCGCGCTCGACGCGCTGCAGGATGTAGGCCGCGTAGCCGCCCTCGAAGGGTTCGACGATGCGGTCGTGCACCTCCCAGGTCTCGGTGCAGATCTCGTCGAGGAACCAGCGGTCGTGGGTGACGACGAGCAGGGCTCCGGCGTTCGCGGACCAGCGCGTCTTGAGGTGGCCGGCGAGCCACGTGATCGCCTCGACGTCGAGATGGTTCGTCGGCTCGTCCAGGGCGATGACGTCCCAGTCCCCGGCGAGCAGTCTCGCGAGGGAGACGCGGCGGCGCTGACCGCCGCTGAGGGAGCCGATCTCGGCATCCCACGGCAGGTCTCCCAGCAGCCCCTGGATGACGTCGCGCACGCGGGCGTCGCCCGCCCACTCGTGCTCGGGGGTGTCGCCGACGACGGCCTCGGAGATCGTGAGCGCGTCGTCGAGGGTGTCCGCCTGGTCGAGCACGCCGATGCGGGTGCCGCCGCGCACGGTGACGCGACCGGAGTCCGGCTCCTTGCGGCCGGCGAGCATCCCGAGGAGGCTCGACTTGCCGTCGCCGTTGCGGCCGACGATGCCGATGCGGTCCCCCTCTTCGATGCCGAGGGTCACGGAGTCGAAGACGACCCTCGTCGGGTATTCGAGGTGGAGCGCTTCGGCCCCCAGAAGATGTGCCATGTCCCTACAAGGGTAGCCGCGCGGGGTGTCCGCCGTCGTCGCCGAACAGCTCGGTCAGGGCTGCCGTGAACTCGGCGAAGTGGCTGTACCAGATCGTGTGCGCGGCGCCGCGGACGGACCGCACGTCGACGCCGTCTTCACGGAGGGCCGCGATGTCTGCGGTGGTCACCCACGAGCTGGGGTCTGCGACCACGGCGATCGATCCCCGCGCGAGGGGCCAGCGATCGTCGTCGCCGCAGGAGATGGATGCCGCGGTCGCCGGGTCGAAGCGCTCCGCGGCACGGGCTTCGACCTCCGCGTCCTCCGCGCTGTAGAAGCTCCTCGATGCGCGCAGCCAGTCCGGCGAGGTGCGCAGCAGGCGGTCGCGCTCGTACCCGTCGATCAGTTCGGTGCGGTCCTGATTGCCGACGAGCACCGGGACGGCGTCGACGTAGACGGCGAGTCGCGGCCGCAGTTCACGCGCGGCGGCAGCGAGCACGACGGCGCCGTAGGAGTGCCCGATGGCATGCACGGACGCGTCGGGGGCGAGCGCGCGCACGGTCTCGACGACGGATGCCGCGGCCGAGGGGATCGTCAGGTCCGGATCGCGCGGCGAGAGGCCATGGCCGGGGAGGTCGAGGGCCAGCACGCGATGGCCCCGGTCGACGAGCGCCGGGATGACGCGGTGCCAGCTCTCGGCGGAGCCCATCATCCCGTGCAGGAGGACCACGGTGCCGGCCTCGTCCCGGGACGTGGCGGGTTCGGTTGCGCTGTCGATGGCGTGCAGGAGCATCGGGCAAGTCAAACACGGGGCGCCC
Source organism: Microbacterium hydrocarbonoxydans (assembly GCA_040395495.1). Lineage (GTDB taxonomy): Bacteria > Actinomycetota > Actinomycetes > Actinomycetales > Microbacteriaceae > Microbacterium > Microbacterium hydrocarbonoxydans_D. Next base: position 157,147 of record JBEBQG010000005.1, read on the forward strand.
GGGATGCAGCGCACTCTGCCGCCACCACACCCTCACACACCACACCCCCTGGCACATCCACCCCCACGGCAATGGCACCCTCCACTGGACCAGCCCCACCGGACGCCCCTACACCCGACCCCACACGAGAACCCCCTGGACAACCACAAACGACATCCTCCACGCCACCCGACCACCCTGCTGACGCAGGAACAGACGCCTCACTGTCAGAGCCTGCAAGGGGCTGTGGAAAGTTCAAGCGACCTCGCCTGGATCCCGGCTACGGTAACCGGATGATTCCGGCGCCACCGCATCCTCGATCCCCCGCGTACAAGATCCTGATTGCCGGAGTCCTAGGCATCTTTGCTTGCACGTTATGCGGGTGCGCTCCGCATCCAACTCCTGTCAGTAGCCCCACTCCGGTGTTCGATGACGAAGACGAGGCCTTCGACGCCGCGGAAGGCGTGTATCGCGAGTTCACTGATTATCTGAACCAGGTCGACATCAGTGACCCTTCGACTTTCGAGCCGCTCTTTCGTCTTTCAAGCGGAACATTCCGGGAGTCAGACAGAAAGGCATACTCCGCGATGCACGCCGATGGGTATACAGTCAGCGGCGAAACCAAGATCATCTCGTTCGTCAGGGTGATCTCGGATCGCCCCTACACGATCGCAGTTGCCGACGTGTGCTTGGACGTCTCATCGGTCCAGGTCGTCAACGCTGAGGGCACGTCAGTTGTGAGCCCTGACAGGCCGGATTTCTCTGCGATCAGGGTGACCTTTCAGGCCGACAGAGATGGTCGAATGCTCATTGATTCCGCCGAGCGCCGCGGGGATCCGACATGTCACGCTTCCTGAACGCCGCCGCAACCCTTCTCCTCACAGGTTCGGTTCTCTTCACGCACAGCGGTGCAGCGCGAGCTGATCAGGCTCCACCCCCAATAGGAAGTGCAGCGGTGTCGATGGGAACGTCGAGCGTCTCAGTAAGTCGGTCCGAGGTTCGCGCCGACGAGTCGACACCTTCAGCCGCAACCCCGAACTCCCGAGAAGTACCGACAGACAACACCCCACTGAAGAAGCCTTTCGACTTCGGCTCCTGCCTCACCGGCTGGAACGACGCCCGCACCTGCTTCCGCG
>JBEBQG010000006.1:0-156187 GCA_040395495.1 Microbacterium hydrocarbonoxydans
CGCCCGCGCCCGCCCGCCCCCGACACGCTCGCGCCCCGCCGCCCGCCCCCCCCCCCCGCCCGCGCCCGCCCGCCCCGTGCCCTCGCCCCGCCCCCGCCCCGAGAGCACTCGCCGTTGACCGCACCGCGGAACAGGCGCATAATTCATCACATGATGAATAGTTCGGCGGTGGAGATCTCGCAGCTGCGCGTGCGCCGGGGCAAGACGCACGTGTTCGACGGCGTCGACCTCACGATCCCGCGCGGCGAGATCACGGGTCTGCTCGGGCCATCGGGATGCGGCAAGACGACGCTCATGCGGTCGATCGTCGGTGTGCAGCGCATCTCCTCGGGCGACGTCACCGTGCTCGGCGAGGCCGGCGGATCGCGGCGGCTGAGGCATCGCGTCGCCTACGGCACGCAAGGGGCTGCGGTGTACGGCGATCTCACCGTGCGGCAGAACCTGAAGTACGTCGCCGCGCTGCTCAAGGCTCCGAAGGGCGACGTCGACCGGGTGCTCGACGAGGTCGGCCTGCGGCCCCAGGCGGGGCAGCTGGTCGACTCGCTGAGCGGCGGCCAGTCGACGCGCGTGTCGTTGGGCATGGCGTTGATCGGCGCCCCCGAGGTCGTCGTGCTCGACGAGCCGACGGTGGGCCTCGACCCGGTGCTGCGCTCCGAGTTGTGGGGCCTGTTCCGCCAGCTCGCCGACCGCGGAGTGACGATGATCGTGTCGAGCCACGTCATGGACGAGGCGCTGCGCTGCGATCGCCTCCTGCTCATGAGAGACGGCCGGATCATCGCCGACACCACCCCCGCGGCACTGCTTCAGGACACCGGAACGACCGAACCCGAGGCCGCGTTCCTCGCCCTCATCGAACGTGATCGCGAGTCGCAGTCCTCGTCGCGACGCGGCCGGCGGGAGGTGTCGGAATGAACGGGCGGCGGATGCTGGCGACCGCGGGCCGCGTGCTCTCCCAGTTGCGGCACGATCCGCGGTCGATCGCCCTCATGCTCATCGCCCCGAGCCTGCTCGTCGGGCTCTTCGCCTGGCTCTTCAGCGATCAGGACGGCGTGTTCGACCGTTTCGGCGGGGCGATCCTCGCGCTGTTCCCCTTCATCGTGATGTTTCTCATCACCTCGATCACGACCCTGCGCGAGCGCCGATCCGGCACCCTCGAACGTCTGATGACGACGCCGCTCGGCAAGGCCGACTTCATCCTCGGCTACGCGCTGGCCTTCGGGCTCATGGCCGTGCTCCAGGCGGTCGTCACGGTGTCGTTCGCCGTGGGGGTCTGCGGGCTCTCGGTCGATGGGCCGCTGTGGCAGTTGGGTCTCGTCGCCGTCGTCGACGCGCTGCTCGGCACCGCGCTCGGGCTGCTGGCCAGCGCCTTCGCGCAGACGGAGTTCCAGGCGGTGCAGTTCATGCCGCTGCTCGTGTTCCCGCAGATCATCCTCGGCGGACTCTTCATGCCGCGCGACCAGATGCCCGACGTGCTGCACGCGATCTCCGACTGGCTGCCCCTCAGCTACGCGATCGACGCGGTCAACGCCGTCGCCGCGGGGGACGAGGGGTGGGACGTGACGGGTCCGCTGCTCGTGGTCGCGGCCTTCGCCGTCGGCGCGCTCGTGCTGGCCGCGCTCACCCTGCGGCGCCGTACCCGCTGACCGGGGGCCACCCTCGACCCACGCGCCCGCGCCCGGGGCCGCGAGAGGAGTCAGCGCGCGGCGCGATTCTTCGTGTGCCTGGTGGGTGTGGCCGCCCAGGGATCTTCGGGCCACGGATGCTTGGGGTATCGCCCGCGCATCTCGGCGCGGACCTGCGCGTAGGGTCCCGACCAGAAGGAGGCGAGGTCGTCGGTGACGGCGAGCGGTCGCGCCGCGGGGGAGAGCAGATGGAAGAGCACGGGCACCCGGCCATCCACGAGCCGCGGCGTCTCGGCCCAGCCGAAGCACTCCTGCAGCTTGACGGCGACGACGGGCCGCGCGGTCGGGTCGTCCAGCGGCGGGTAGACGATGCGGATGCGTGACCCGCTCGGCACCTCGAGACGCTCCGGCGCGAGCTCGTCCAGCCGCACGGCCTCGGGCCAGGGCAGCACGCGGCGGAGTGCGGTGGCCAGGTCCAGTCGTGCCGCCGGAGTGCCTGCGGCGAGGGCGTCGAGCTCCGGCGCGAACCACTGGTCGAGCGTCGCGAGCAGCCCGGCGTCCGAGACATCGGGCCACGGTGCGCCGCGTTCGCGATGGAGGAGGGCCAGGCGCCGCCGCAGGTCCTCGGCGGCATCCGACCAGGTGAACACGTCGAGGCCGTCGCGGAGCAGCGCTCGGGTGATCGCCGCCCTCCCGTCCTCCGCCGAGGCGCGCACGGGGGCGGAGGAGAGCACGATCGCACCGAGGCGGCGCTCGCGGCGGGCCTGCACGCGGCCGTCCACGAACTCCGCCTCGACGCGATCGGTCATGAGGTGGCTCGCGGCCTCTCCCCGGTGCTGCTCCGTGAGCACTGCCGCGGAGCGGATGATCGCGCCGGAGCCCCTGGTGGCGCGTCCCGAGGCGCGCGCGACGTCGGCGACGGCCAGCCACTCGGCGGTCGCGAGCGGCCCCCGCACCCCGGCGCGCGTTCCCGAGGCCAGCAGGAACGTCGCTCCGTCGGCGGTGTGCGCCACGCGGCGGGCGATCCGCTCGGGGAAGGCCAGCGCGACGACGAGTCCGGTGCCGTCGAGTCCGGTGCCGTCGAGTGCGGAGCGGCCCCCCGGCACCGGGGCGCTGAGGCGTTGCAGGCGCTCTACGTCGGCGCTCCACCGTCTGGCGTCCGGGCTGCGGGATCCCCGCAGGCCGGAGAGCGCCTGTGCGATGTCGGCGTCCGCGACGCGCAGGTCTCCGCCGAGCAGCGCCACCACCTCGGCGGCGAGCCGGGTGCCGACCAGCGGGGCGCCGTCGCGGAGGGCGCGGGCGAGCCGCGGGTCGGACGGGATGCGGGCCAGCGCGCGGCCGTCTTCGGTGGCGCGGCCGTCGTCGTCGATCGCCCCGAGCCCGCGCAGCACGGTCACCGCCTCGGACAGGGCGTCGGCAGGAGGGCGGTCGATCAGACGGAGGCCCGTGCTGCCCGGTGCGCCCCAGCAACTGAGCAGCAGCGCGGCATCCGTGAGGTCGGCCGTCGCGATCTCCGGGGATGGACGCGCCGGGGCCGCTGCGTAGGTGCGTTCGTCGACGCAGCGGACCACGGTTCCCGGCCCCTGCCGGGTCGCGCGACCGGCGCGCTGCACGCAGGTCGCCCTGGACGCCGCCGAGGTCACCAGCCCGCTCATGCCGCGGCCGGCGTCTCGTTGCGGGTGCCGGGCCAGACAGCTGTCGACGACGAGCCGCACGCCGGGCACCGTGAGCGACGACTCGGCCAGCGAGGTCGCGACGATGATGCGGGGCGCCTCGTCCGGGCCGCGACCGCGGATCACGGCATCCTGCTCGTCGGCGCGCAGCTGTCCGTGCAGCTCCCGCACGTCGACGCCGGTGGTCGCGTCTCTGATGCGCCGCGCGATCTCCGACACCTCGCGAGCGCCGGGGGCGAAGACCAGCGCATCGGCCGTCGGATCCTCGCGGAACAGGTCCTGCGCCGTGGCGGCCGCCGTACGTGCGACGTGATCGAGGAAACCCCGGGTGACGCCGCGCTCGTCGAGCCGGACGGTCGTGCTCGGGGACCAGCGCTCGGTGAGGGGGAAGGCGACGACGGCGTGGTCGACGACCGGCACCGGTGCGTCGTCGGTGCCGAGCACCGTGCTGATGCGGTCGGCGTCGAGTGTGGCCGACATGGCGATCAGGCTGAGGTCGTCGCGCAGCTCGCGCACCTCGGAGAGAAGGCCGATCAGGAGATCGGTCTCGACCGCGCGCTCGTGCACCTCGTCGATGACCACGGCGCCGATCCCGTCGAGTCCGGGGTCGTCGAGCATCCGCCGTAGCAGCACGCCCGCGGTGACGAACTCGATGCGCGTGTCCCGTCCGACCGTGCGTTCGCCGCGCACCGTGAAGCCCACACGGGCGCCCAGCGCCGTGCCGTCGAGGTGGGCGAGCCGACGGGCTGCGGCTCTCGCGGCGACCCGGCGCGGCTGCGTCACGATCACACGGCCGGAGCCGCGGTTCGACAGCAGGGGCGGCACGAGCGTGGTCTTGCCGGTGCCCGGCGGGGCGCTCACCACGACGGCCGTGCTCGCGTCGAGCGCAGCGGAGAGGTCGCCGAGACCGGCGGAGAACGACAGGCCGGCGCCGATCGCCGCGAGGTCGAAGGCGTCCGGCAACGTCATCCCTCGAGTGTATGCACCGCCGACAAGACAGCGGATGCCGCGACCTCTCCGGGTCGCGGCATCCGCCGAATCGCTACGCCGTGCGGCGCGGTGTCACTCCGCGGGAGCCGCGGGCGGCGGCGGAGTGGTGGGGCGCGGCTGCCTGGCGGCGGGAGCGGATGCCGCGGCCGCGGCCTCGCCGATGCCGCGGCCGACGGCCTGGCCCTGGATGATCGCGGCGAGGTCGAGGCCGGTGGCGGCGCTGACGCTGTCGAACACCGACTTCATGGCCTTGGCGCTGTCGGCGCCGACGACGTTCGATGCGCCGTCGTCGCCGGAACCGCCGATGATCGAGACGCTGCCGATCGCGGCGTAGCCCTTCGCGAACTCCGCCATGATCGACGGCAGCGTCTCCAGCACGCGCTGCGAGAGGAAGGCGTCCTGGTTGGAGGCGATGGCCTTGGCCTCGGCCTCCGTGGCCGCGGCTCGCGCCTCACCCTCGGCGCGGATGGCGTCGGCCTCGGCCTGGGCGCGCACGCGTCGGGCCTCGGCCTCGGCCTCCGCCTGCGCGCGGAGTGCGTCGGCCTCACCGGTGGCGCGGGCGATCGCGGCCGCGGCTTCACCGTCGGCCTTGGCCCTGTCGGCCTGCGCCTGCTGCTCGGCGATGCGGGTGCGCGCCTCGGCCTGCTTGACCTGCTCGATCGCCGCGGCCTCTGCAGCCTTCTCGCGCGTGTAGAGCTCGGCCTGCGCGCGCGTCTCGGCCTCGTAGCGCTGGGCGTCGGCGACGCGCTTGACGTCGGCGTCGAGCTGGGCCTGCTTGTTCTCGGCCTGCTGCTGCAGCACGGCCTGCTCGGCCTGGGCGCGGGCGAGCTGCTCGGCCTGCTCCGCCTCGGCACGCGCCCGGCCGATGCCGGCGTTGGCGTTGGCCGTGTTGGTGTCGAGCGCGGTCTGCTCGATGAGGTTCGCCTCCTGGTTGGCGATGTTCTTCTGGTTGATCGCACGGTCGGCGTTCGTCTGCGAGATCTCGGCGGCCTGACGCTTCGCCTGGATCTCGGGGGCACCCAGCGACTGGATGTAGCCCACCTTGTCGGTGATGCCCTTGATCTGGAAGGAGTCGAGGATGAGGCCCTGGTCGGCCAGTTCGCTCGACACGTCGGCGGCGATCTGGTCGGAGAACTTCTTGCGCTCCCGCATCAGCTCCACGACCGAGAGGGTGGCGACGATGCCGCGCAGCGCGCCCTCCAGCTGCTCGGTGGTGAACTGCTCGATGGCCTTGTCCTGCGAGGCGAAGCGCTCGGCGGCGCGTCGCACGTAGAGCGGGTCGGAGCCGATCTTCACGATCGCGACGCCGTCGACGTTGAGGGTGACGTTGTCGAGCGACTGGGCCTCGGCGTTGAGCAGCACCTGGCGCGAGCGCAGCGAGATGATCTCGTGGCGCTGGGTGATCGGGTTGACGAGCGACTTGCCGTTCACGATGACCGTGACGGGCGACTCCTCGGTCTCTCCGCGGGTGGTGCCGTCGGGTGCGAGCACCGTGCGCTGCACCTTCTGCTTGCGTCCCGAGATGACGAGCGCCTCGTCGGCCCGCGCGACCTTGATCCAGCTGCGCGCGAACAGCAGCAGGATGAGCAGCAGTACGACGGCGACGACGAGCGCGATGCCCACGATGATGAGGATGCCGATTGCTCCGGCGATCTCCATGGATGACCTCCCTGTGTTCCCCCTCGGGGGTGGTCCACGACGCCGGCGGGGAATGCCGGCATCCGCCTCCACCCTGCCAGAAATCGCAGGACGGCGTGTCGGGAGGCGCCATCGTATGCCGGGCGTCAACGATGCTCGGGCCGGGCGTCCCCGCGGCCGGCACGGCGGCGGGATCAGCGGCGGCGGAGCTTGTCGGTGAGGTCGCGGAGCTGTCGCAGCTCGTCGTCGTCGAGGTGGGACATGCGTTCGGCGATCGAGCGTCCGTGCACCGCGGCCAGCGCGCGGAAGGCCCTCGCGCCGTCGTCGGTCGCCCTGATCAGCGCGCCGCGGCCGTCGTCGGGGTCGGGGCATTTCGAGACGAGGCCCCGGGAGACCATGCGGTCGATCAGCCGGGAGACGCTCGGCTGGCTGATGAGCATGTTGCCCGTGACGTCGCGCAGGCGCGAGGTCATCTCGGGCGCGCGGGTGACCGTGAGCAGCACGTCGTACTCCGCCTGGGTGAGATGCGCGTCGTCGAAGTCCCTGACCATCTCGCCGAACAGCTCGTGTTGCGCGCGGAACAGGCTCTCCCAGGCGTCGAGGGCGAGCTTGCGATCGGTCATCCTCCCAGCGTACTGGGCGTCACCGACACGGGGAGAGTTGGAGGGCCTGTCTCCGGACGACCCCCGCTCCGGGAACAGTAAAGGGCCGGTCGGAGAGGCTTCCGACCGGCCCTTGTCCCTTGCACCAAGAGTGTCCTGCAATCACATGAGGTGGATGCCACAGCAAACATTCACCGTGCGATCACTCTATAACGGCGAGGTAACGAATGCAACGGTTTGGTCACGGAATCTTGGGTGGTCGTCGAGGTGTCCGATCCCACGAAAAGTGTCGGAGTCTCACGAAGACTGTCGGAGCGTCTCACTAAGGTGTCGGAATCTCAAGAGACGTGTCGGAAGCACGGCGTGTCGACGAACCCCGTGGGGCGCTGGACGTACTCTGCACGTGAGTCGATCTTGCTCACATCGGGGATCGTTTGTCAGGGCTCAGGACATAGGCCAGTACCGCTCCTCAGGAGAGAGGCTGACTGCCGAATAGGACGTATCCGTCGATGTCGATTGGATCCCTATGGACCTGACTCAGCAGTGGCTTGCCTCCCCCGCTCCCGGCTTGGCTTGGACTCGAACGCGCGTCGAGTATCGACTCGACGGTGTTCAGTTGGAGATCGACGCAGTCGATTGCAACGACGTCGCTTTCGAACGAGGCGCTCCGGTCCGTAGCTTCCCCGGTTGGCGCTTGAAGCGGCACTACGACGGGTATCACTGGATGGGTTCGCTCGGCATCTCAATCGGCTTCGAGTCGCTGACGGAGAGGGCCTGCCTCATTGAGTTGGACCGCACGCCGGGCGTGGTCGGCGTCGCAAGCCAGCCGATGTGGATTCGGTGGACCACAGCCGGGGGTCTACGTGAGCACTATCCGGACTACTTTGTTCGTCTCGACGGTCGGCAGGCCGTGCTGATGGACGTCAAGCCTGCGCATCAGATCGATGACGACGTCAAAGCGCAGTTCGATATGACTGCCTTGTTCGCTGAGAGGGGAGGCGTTGATGTCTGAGGATCATCCGCCGGACCTGCAGCCCCTCATGGACAGGTTCGCTGCGGACTGGGCGCCGATGCTGGACGTGTCGCCCGGGTGGTATTCCCTGCTCGTCGATCTTGATCAGACACTCTCGTCGCTCGCGCCCGACTACGTCGTGAAGCAGGTCAAGTCGAAGTTCGGATCACTGAGCTTTCATGCAGCACCTTCCGAGGACCCCTACGACTACAACGAAGAGTTCCAACAGGCGATCCGCGACGTCGAGTGGCGCAGCATCGAGACCTGTGAGGAGTGCGGCGCCCCCGCGAAACAGTACGTGATCAGGCTCTGGGTCGTGACCCTTTGTGAGGAGCACATGCGAGTTGCGGAGCAGGGGTGACCGCGAAAGCTGGCGTCACCAGCAGTCGATCCTGTCCGTAACTGCGCCCACTCAATTGCGGAGACTGAGCCGTTTCGTCGGTGTCGCGACACCCGACGAGACCACAGGGTATGTCGGCGTCTGCCTCACCTCGGGTTAGCCCGCTCCATTGTTCGCCGTCGAGCGCGTCTACGCCTGTGCGCTCGCGGGTGGGCGGGTGTCCGGTGACGTGCTGGTAGTGGTCGTGTTCGAAGGCGAGTATGGCTTCTCCGCGGGTCAGGTCGGGTAGCGCCTGCGCGAGCGTCCGACTCAGCCGGGTGGGGATTGTTCCGGTGATCGTAGCGCGGTCGTGCTCTGGCTACAGCGAGGTGACGATGCCCTCGTGACGGCGGGCGACGGCGGTGACGGGCATCCACTGTGTCCGTCGAGGTGTCAATGGTGAAGGTATCCACTGGTTCGCAAACGATCGTGCCTGCCTGTGCGAGCGCACGATGAATGAGCTGCGGCGCGAGCAGGCGGAAGTCAGCGCCGACGGACGACATGGCCTTGTTGAACTTCTGGTGTGCGTGGCTCTGCCGGGGCGCATATCCGAAGTGGGTGATTGTGATGCGCGCATCGGGGATGGGCCAGCCGTACCGCCCCTGGGCGAGGCCCGCCTCGACCCCTTCCCGCGTCGCGGCGAAGAACGCCGGAGGCATAGACCCACGCTCCACGGCCAGCTCGACTTTGATGCCCGCGCCGATCTCGCCCGCGCGCACCATGAAGCCGAGAGTGGCGAGGTACCCGTTCGTGGGGTCGCCCATGACCGCGTGCGCCGCTCCCGTGCCTATGATCCGTTCGATCTGTCGTGCGGTCGTGGGTCGGAAGGTGGCCTCGATGCCGAACTGCTCGGTCAGCAGTGCGGTGATGACCTCCTTCTGCACGTCTCCGTGGAGGCTGATGGAGACTTCGCCGCGATCTTCGTCCACGCGCAGCGCGATGAGCGGATCCTGCTCGGCGAGGGTCGACAGAGCGGAGAAAATGGCCCCTCGTTCGGTGGCATGAACGGGGTCCACGACCGATTCCAGCATGGGAGCGGCGAAGTGCACGGTCGGTCGTGACGGGTCCGGCACGCCGAGCCAGTCCCCGATCCGCGCGCGTGCGAAGCCGCGCAGGCGCACGACGTCGCCCGCTCGCGCGGCCTCGGGAGGGCGGATGCCGCGAGGCGCGCTCACTTCGAGCCCGGTGACTCGGGCGTGCACGGGCCCGTGATCCACGCGGTCCCGCACACGAAGGGCGCCGCCGAACACGCGAGCCCATACGATGCGACCGCGGCCGTCGTCCTCGACCTTGAACACGAGCGCCGACAGCGGGTCAGCATCGCGAGGCGTTCTGTCGATGGGAACGCCCCCCATCAACGACATGAGTTCCCTGATGCTCGGACAGACGTGCATCGGTGATCCCTCCTGCGACCTGGCCTTCGCATGGCTGAGCTGCAATTCTGGCGATCGCGATCTTCTGCGCGACCGGCTGGGGCTGCCGGAGGAAGCTTGGAGGCGAGGAACTGTCTGGCGATGTGGAAGGCCCTCATCAGTTCGCCCGAAGACGTGACCACCAAGTATGGGCGCTCACGTGATGAGGTGCTGAGCGACGTGGCTGACCTGACGATCGGATAAGGACCACGCTGTTCTCCCGCGCATCCCACTGACGTTCGAATCGGCCGACGTGCTGGGTTCGCGGGCCGATCGCACGACATACCGATCGCGTACTTCGGCACCCTCTCCCTCAAGGAAGATCCGGGAGAATGTTCCGTCCACGTCGAGCACCAGAAGAGGTTTGCTCAGCCCGAAGTAGGTCATCGTCCGCCTCAATCCGAGTGGAAACCTGATCGCAACTCATGCGCACGCTGGCGCCGGTGCGTGGCGCTGTCAGAATCGGGTCATGGATCTCGAAGAACTACTTGCGATCATGGATGTTGCCGCAGCGAACCTCGCAAAGCTCTACAACGTCCTAGATCGCGCCGAACTGGAATACCCACAGGGCCCCTCTCACGGGAGTTCGATCGAATACGACAACCTGTCGCGGTCTTGGACGGATCTGCTGGGCGGCCTTCCACCGATCGACGGGTACCGTGTGGTGGTGCCGCTGCCGGACATCGACGACATCGGCCGCCACTGGGCTGACTACTTCGACTTCGATATCCCTCATGAGCTTTACGAGAAGCTTGAAACGCCGCGGAAACAGGTCGAGGAATACAAGTACCGTCTTGCGCGAGCGCGGGCAACGGCGATCGCTGACCGGCTCAATCATCTGGTCGCCGCGGTCGATACGTCTCTTCGCGTGATCAGCGGCGGCAACTCGACCGCCGAGTCGGAGCATTACGCCACGGTAGAAAACGGGGTAGCCGAGCTTGATCGGCTAGTCGGGGACGCGATCGAGCGCCGAGGCCGATGGTCAGACCTACGGCGCCACCTCCGATTCGGTCAAGATCACGACTGGGACGACATCGCGACGTTGGACTGGCCAACCGTGCGAGCCGACGTTCTGGCCGCACTGGACACGACTGACCGGCCGCTGCCCATCCCTCCTGTGGACCTCGGCACTCTCGCTTCATCCAAACCTGCCGGCGGCGTAACAACGCAGCTCGCATGGCAGTCGATCAACGAGGAACAATTCGAGCGGATCCTGTTCGAAGTCTTATCGAAACTGCCGAGACATCAGAACGTCCAATGGCTGACCCGCACCAATGCGCCGGACCGTGGCCGCGACTTATCCGTTGAGCGCCTGATCGAGGACGGCACCGGCTCCGTGCGTACCGAGCGCGTTATCGTCCAAGCCAAGCACTGGCAGTCGAAGTCAGTCTCGCTATCGGACATCGCCAACAACCTGGCGGCGGTCGACCTTTGGCAGCCGCGCGTCCATGTCCTCGTCGTCGCCACGAGCGGTCGATTCACTACCGATGCGGTGAGCTGGGTCGAAAAGCGCAATTACGAAGGGACGCAACCTCGTGTTGAGCTCTGGCCCGAGAACAAGCTCGAATCTCTCCTTGCGTCCCGCCCAGCATTGATTGCGACATACCGGCTCCGCCCAATCGTCCGCTGAGCCACAACGCGCAGTTGATGAGGCGGAAGGAAGTGCACATGCCTCTCTTATCTCAGAATCCCTAGCCGTATCGGATCTACCCGCTTGTCGACCCGCTCACGGACGGACCTCGCCAGACGGCGAACGGGCCTTACTTACGGTTGCAGGACTATCTGCGACGACGAAACGACAAGCCACGGAAGGGCTCAGTGGATTCGAGACCTCCCCGCCGCCGACAAGGAACTAGAGATCATGCTGCTCGAAAGTCGAGGTGACACCCCACTGAGTGGTGGATTTTCTCGACATCGTGCGGGATCGGCTTCTGTGCAGAGGTCACTGTGTGGGTGCGCTGGCGAGACGGGTCGACAGACTGTGTAAGAAGTTGTCCGAGCTGTTCACGATGAGCCGAGTGGCGAGGGGGCGGGATGTACGCTGCCACGCTGCCTCACGATACGCCGTAAAGAACGCGTCGAGTGATGTCCCGGGGAACGGATCCACCCACCACTCATCGATGCTTGCGCTGCCGATGCCGTTGAGCCAGGCGTTGATGTCTTGATCCCGCATGCTGCAGCCGATCCAGATCCAGGGGACCGTGCCCTTGCCCGCACCGACCACGATGTTCAGCGCGTCGCGGACGGCGTCATCCAGCCCGGCGGCGGTTGTATCGATGCTGGCTACGAGGGACGAGGGGTCCTCGATGGAGCCGTGCAGTTTGAAGATCGGCGGTCGAATGGACAGGTCACCATCGGCGTACTTTCGGATGTCGTCCTGGGCAGCCGCGAAGTCGTCGGGTGTGCTGAGTACTTGCACGACATCGTCGAGGCCGGTTTCGATGAGCTGATCGAAGTTCACTGTCATCACGAAAATTGGTCGCGTGCGGGTTCGGAGAAGTTCACGCAGCGCGGCGTGCCCCCGTGTCTTCCTTTGCAGGGCTTGCTCGCACTCGTCGGTGATTGTTCGCACAATTTTGGTGCTGTCGCGGGGTTGATCGCCCAGGCGATGGAACGTTTCCCGCAAAACGCGTTCAAGGGTGAGGGTGCGAACGAACTTGGCGCGGTCTTCACGCTCCTCGCCGATGAAGCGGTCCATCGCGTGCACGTACTCGAAGAACTTGTCGCCAAGGTCCTGTTTCTCGACGGTCGGGCCGAGGAGGTCCTGCAACGCAATGTCGCGGTATTTGTCTCCAAGACTAATCTGAGCACTCGCGGATGCGCCGGCGCCGAGAAATAAGACGATGGGTCCGGTGTGAGACTCCAGCGTGTTAAGCGCCGATTCTTCATGCCAGGGCGTTCTGCGAAGCACGCGGTCATCCCGGATGACATAGTCGGTCCAAGCGCGGCGGTGGAAGTCGATGGCAGGGTCGAGCGGACCGCTGAAGATCGGAACGATCGAGCGTTTCCCGTGGAGGTTGAGGGACTCTGGGGGGACTGTCAGGAGGCGCCAGAGGAGTTCTCGTCGGTCGGCGTCTGCGTCTTCTGTGCCCGCCACGATGAGGGTGAGCGCGGCTCCGTCGAGGGCGCTGCTTGCGATGACCGCGGCTGCGCGCAGCACGGTTCGTAGTGACGTGGAATTTGCGGCGTCCGATTGGCCTTCGATGCCGGCGATGACATGTCCATCGGTTTCGGTGAGCTGCAGGGCACCGGGCAGGGCATGCGCGATTCCCGATACGACCCCCCTGAGCACTTGGGAACGATGTGCGTTCAGCGGCGCAGGCGGCGCCACCCAGTCATCATCGGTCGCGCCGAGGTCGTACAGCTGTCCGTCGTAGCGTTCGCTCGCATTCTTGAGGAGCGGGATTTCCGCGGACGCATCGTGGTGGATGCAGGTAATGAGATGCGGTTCATCGGCGGCCGCTTGATGGTCTTTGAGGAGCTGAAGCAGCAGCCCGAGTGTGGGCCAATGATCCACGGCTACATCCCACCGTGGGTGAGGGAGGCAAGGATCATACGCGTGTTGGCGGCGCGCTCGTAGGATCCGCTGACGACGGCGATGAGGCCGCGATGCTGGTTGTACCCCTCGACGAGGGCGCGCAGTCCGCGCACGACAGTAGGTGCTGAGTAGCGGTCTAGTCGGGCAGCCAGGTCATGTAATAGGTGTCCTTCCCTCTCGGGGCGCACATATACGCGGGATCCACTGCCGGTGTCGTTGAGCCGGGCGAGGTCGCGCGAGAGTACCCGGGTGGCCTGGGTGAATACCCAGTGGCTTTGCAACGGGGCAGGGGTTGGGCGCTTCCCGCCAAGAGTGTCGCTGAAGTCACCGAGGAGCTGCAAGACGGCCTCCTGATAATCGGTCGCGTGCGCATCCACGTCGGGGAGGTAGAAACCTCGATCGGGGGTGGTGGACCCGTTAACGAGGACGAGAATCGCTGCGGCAACCGGAGCAGGGCTGAGCGAGCCCGCCACCTGCTTCATCGCCCAGGCTTCGTACCAGCTGCTGCGGGTGCTGGCGGCGAGAGCGAGCGCCCGGACTTGCTCGTCAGGCCCGATGACGTGATCTTCCGTGCGGCGTAGTCGTAGCAAAACGTCCAATAGGATCCGACCTTCGGGAGTGATGAGCTGCCGCCCATCAGCAGATAGAGCGACTTCGGAGGGGAGGTCCATCTGAAGGGCGTCGTCCGGCAGCTCGGCGAACGTCTTGCGTAGCTTCGCCGCGCTGGCCCCGTGCGCATAGATCGTCTTTAGTGTGTTCAAGTCGCCGGAGAGCGATTGTGGGCCCTGCCCGGCATAGGCCCTCCAACAGGAGGTCAGCGAGTCCACCCACTCCTGCAGTCCCGACGGCGTGAAACCTAACGGAGCGCCGAAGAGCGTGTTCGTGTTCATTCGACGAATTCTTCCGTGAAGTAGCCGTGCGCGCTGATGCTGGCGGCGCGGGCAGCGTATCGATCCTTGAGCGGGCCGGTCACGTCGTCGAGCTGAGCCCCGTAGTCGACCTGCAGCGGGAGCACGATCACAACTTGGTCGGAGAGCGCCGCGAGTTGGTCTCGTTTGAGGAGTTCTGCGAGCGGGTGTCGTCGGTCAGCCGCAACGAACGCGCCGAACTCGTCGAGAAAGACGATCCGGTCGCCAGCTTCTTGATCGGCGAGTTGACGCAGACGCGCACGAATGAACCCGAGCGCCTGTTGGCCGGAGGAGAAGGTGGACAGAGGCTTCTCTTGACGGGCGCCCGAGGGGCTCGTCCAGGTGATCGTCTTGCGTTGCAAGTCGACGGAAAGCGCTTCACCGCCGTCGAAGAGCGCGTCACGGATTGCCGGTTCTGCGAAGTCTGCGAGGGCTTCTTGCTCCACGACGGACTCAATGGCGCGCCGGTGGGCTGAGGCAACTTTGTCGGTGGACGCAGCGAACTCGAGTGCAGCCACTTCGGTTACCAATTGGTCCAGGCGCTCCGCGAACACGTGCGCACGCTCTGCGGCCGAAAGCCACCATGCCGGATTGGCGACGGGGTCGCCGGGTGTGCTCTCGTCGCCGGGTGGGTGGAGCCACGCCAGCGAAGGTTCAGTGGCAACGGCCAACTGCATCTCGCGTCGGCGAAGCTGGCGGCTGGCCTGTCGACGTTCCACCTCAGACAGCTCCGCGATGGCCTGATCGACCTGCTCGTCCAGGTGGCTCAGCTCCGCGGTGAGATCCATGGCGAGGGAGTGCAGCTCCGCGGCATCCTCCAGGCTCTCGCTGGCGAGAATCTCGTCGAGTTCTGCGTGCGCCGCATCGGCTCCGTCCTTCGTGACTCCGCGTGCCTGGAGACGCCCGATGGTCTGTGTTGCGGTGAGCGCCTGGGCCTCGGCGGTGTCTCGGCGGCTCATGGCATCCGCAAGCCGCACCCGAAGATCGTCTTGGTCAGGGGTGTCCTCTCGCAGCTGGGCGACGCGTTGCTCCTCGTCGTCATAGGTCGCGACGAACGCCTCCTGCTCGCGCAGCAAAGTGGCGGCCTCCTCGAGGCGAGACGCCAGGTCTTGTGCAACATCGACGTCCTCCGGCGTCGTCGCAGTCGTCGAGGCGGGATCGGTAAGGGCACGGGCGAGCTCCTCGACGGTTACCTCGGCGCCGTTCAGGACCACGATCGCGAACTGTGCCAGCCCTGCCTCCCTAGCAAGATCCAACGCGACGGAGAGTTCGTTGTGTAGGCGACGCTGGGCGTCCGACATTTGGCTTTGCCGATGACGCCATTCCAGTTGCCGGTACCTGGTGCGGGCTTGTTCGGCCATTTGAGACACGAGAGCGGAGTCAGAAGTCCCCTTCTCGTTCGTCAGAGGGACGTCGTGGTCTGCGAGCTGTTGAGAGAGCGTGTGCAAACGGGCCAGCCGGGTATTGCGTTTGCGGATGAGGGCGTTGAGTTTGCGTTCTGCGCTGGCGAGGAGACGCTGTGCCTTGTCCCCGGAATCCAACTCGGCGAGGATGCCTTCAATGAGGACATCGAGTTCCTCGGCTTCTTTCCGTGCTCCTTCTGCGATCGCGATGGAGTCGGCCAGAGTCCGTGCATGCTCTTGAAAGTCGGAGTCCTGGAGCATCGCATGCAAGGCGAGGCCTCGATGCACGGTGGAGAGTCGCCGGCGGACGTCGGCGGCCTGTTCCCGACCCCGGTCCCGAGATGTAGAAAGCGTGGCGACGAGGTCCCGTTCGGATTCGTCGTGCCGAGGGCTGATGTACTCGAGGCGGTCCGCGAGCTCACCGATTTCCTCTCGCGTTGCAGTCAGGCTCCTCAACCGCGAATGGACGACGGACAGCGACGTTTCGTACCCGGTGATGCGGCCCTTCAGAGTGTCGATCAACCGTTCGGTCCCCGAGAGGTGATGGATAGTCACCAGCGTCGCTAGTTCGGATGCGGGGCGAGGTTCCCCGTTGACGGTCAAGTGTCCCAGCAGATTGCCGATGTCGGCGTAAGGCTGCTCCGGCCAGGTGCTCGGGGTCAGCGTGAGAGTAGCGGTGAGGCCGCCGTCGAGACCGGCGAACGTGACGGTCGCGCCATCTGGGAGAAGTTTACGAAGGGAATCCCATGCGGCGGGATCGTCTGCGTAGGGCTGCTCGCCAGCGGCGAGACCGAGGAGCTTGATGGTTGCGGTCTTGCCTATGCCGTTACGCCCCTCGAGGCGGCACGGACGGTGCGCGGGGATCCTGTCGATTAGCCTCAGCCCTCCGCGGGGCTCTGCGGAGATGGTGACCTCAATTGTCATGGTTCAGCCCTGTGAGCGCCGCCGTAACGTTGTAGTCATTGTCGGCGAGAGCGGAGAGCATGGTCGCCAGAGGCGAGGACACCGTGTCCGACGCCTCCGCCAGACTCATCAACAGCCTCGTCACCTTTTCTGCGTCGCCATCCATGCACTCACACTATCGACGGAACGATCCATCTTGCACCGCGGTGATTGAGGGCACACCGCGGTGCGCGCGTATGATGAGGGAATGACCTTGATTGAGGCGCGTGTTGCGCCGGGTGTGGGTGTGTCAAATGGCACCAGCTCGAAAGCCGCGTTCGATCGGTGGTTTCGTTACCCGGCCGGTCTCTCGCAGGATGCTCTGACGCGCTTGTTTGACTCGCGTCGTAACCCGGCGCAGGGAACGGTGGTGGACCCTTTCTGCGGTGCGGCCACGGTAGGGACCCGTGCCGCACGGCACGGATGGGGATTCGTGGGTGTGGAGGCGCATCCTGAGGTCGCGGAACTGGGGAGGGTGAAACTCGCTGCGCCACCGGACCTGGAAGAGTTGGGGGCACTTGGCGATCGCATCGCGCGGGCCAAAACACTGCCGGTGAGCATCGACGATGAACACGACCTTGTCCGTCGGTGTTTCACTCGGGAGGCATTGACCGTTCTCGTTGCGCTGCGCACGGCGATCATCAAGATCGATGATCCTGCTCAGAAGTACTTGAAGTGGGCGCTTCTTGCGACGCTTCGTGATGTCGCCAACGTGAAGGTGGGATGGCCGTATCTCCGTCCTGGGCTGAGTCGCACTCCCCCTCATCTGGATGTCGCGCAACGGTTTCGCATACGACTGGATTGGATGATCGCGGACCTGGATGGACGAAACACAACGCCGGAGGCGCTTGTGCTCCAAGGGGACTCCGGGGATGCGCAAACCTGGGCGCCGATGCGGGCCGCTGGGGTGACGGGGACGGTGGCACTGACAAGCCCGCCCTACTTGAATAACTTCGACTACGCGGACGCCACCCGGCTGGAGATGTTCTTCTGGGGGCGCAACGCGAGTTGGGCGGATATGGTCGCTGACGTGCGCGCGGAGATGATCATCGCAACGACGCAGCAGACAACGGTTGGCGCGGCGGCCGCGGCACTGTCTGGTCTGTCGGAGCTGCCGACGACGGAGTTGATGGTCTCTGATCTAGTGGCACGTCTGGCTCACGAGCGCAGTACGCGTCGCGCGGGAAAGGCTTATGATCGCGTACTCCCGTCCTACACGCAAGGCATCGTCAACGTGCTGACGCAGTTGCACGCGCACCTCGAGCCCGGGTCATGGACAGGGTGGGTGGTCGGAGATAGTGCGCCGTACGGGGTGTATGTCGATACACCTAAGCTCATCGAGACAGCAGCGACAGAGATGGGCTATTTCGCGGCCGAATCGGAGGTGTTGCGCACGCGCGGCATGCGGTGGAGGACGAACGGCACTCGGCATCAGGTCGCGCTTAATGAGCGACTTCTGTGGATTCGCACTCCCATCGACTAGGCCCGGCCCGCGGATTGCTCTAGTGACTGGTGGCACCTGAGCAGCGGTGCCGTATGCGCCGCAGAGGCGAGACAGACTGTGCTCGCAGCCCTGGACATTGCTGACACGTCCGAGGTGAGGTCGCGTGCGATAACGAGTGCGTCCGAAGGCGCCCGCTTGTGAAATACCGACAGGTCTCGTGAGACCGATCGACCTCAGCGCCGTTCATGACTCCCGTGAGATTTTGCTGGAGCCATGTCTCACGTCACGACAACTCTCGTGAGATCGGACACGAGGCGGTGATCGAGGCGATTTCACGTCGACTGTCACACCGGGCCCGTTCTCGACATTGTGTAGTCATGACGGGTTCAACGGATGCACGCGGGGATGCCGGCCTGGTTCGCCGGCTGCACTCCGGGGACCAGGATGCGTTCCATCAGCTCATGCGCGCTCACGGCCCGGCCGTGTATCGATACGCGTGGGCGGTGGCCGACTCGTCGGAGCAGGTCGACGATCTCGTTCAGGACACGTTCCTGGTGCTCTGGCGCCGGCGTCGACACATCGCGCTCGCCGGGGACTCGCTCCTGCCGTGGCTGCTGGCGACGTGCCGATACGCCGCCTTCAACGCGAACCGGCGGCGTCGCCGAGCGCAGACGGTGCCGCTCGAGGCGGTCGAACAGTTCGTCGCTCACAGCGACGACGTCGGCACGGGCGACGACCTTCGGTGGGTGAGGGACGAGATCGCCAGGCTCTCCGAGCGAGATCAGAGACTCATCCATGCCTGCGTCGTCCAAGGCCGCACCTACGAGGACGCGGCTCGTGACCTCGAGATCCCCGCTGCCACTGCGCGCAAGCGGATGCAGCGCATACGTCAGCGGCTCCGGGCTGCCCAACTCAAGGAGGAATCATGAACATCGCACCACCAGAAGCATCCGACGTCGCTCGCCGAGTCGACGGCATCCGCGCCGACGTGTCGCGCAGGATCGCTCGGCGCTCGCGCGCGACCCGCATCGGCATCGGGGCGACGGTGGCCGCAGGTTTCGCGCTGGGAGGCGCGGGGGTCGCCAGCGCATCCTTCCCGACGACGGTCGACATGCAGGGCGTGGTCAAGACGAAGTACGTCGACGAGTTCGTGCAGTGCAGTCAGGATGCGGGAGTCGAGACGGTGATCCTCACGGGAGACGCCTCCGCCCGAGTGCTCGGCGGGCGGCCGGGGATCGATGAGACCCGGTACACGGCGATCGAGTCGCGGATGGACTCCCGAGATCAGGGCCAGCTCGGCCGTGCGCTCACGGCATGCCAGCAGACGATCGCCGCGGAGGTCGGCGAGCCGATCGTCTGATCAGGGCGGACCCGGATCCCTGCGGTTTCCGCGGGTAGGGTGGCACGCATGTCGACACCTGCTGTGACGCTCCGCGGCCGCACCGACGCGGACCTCGACGCCCTGTACGCGATCGCCTCGGACCTCGACACCTGGGAGGAGCGCAACCCGGGTCGCCCAGCGGTGCCGACGCGAGAAGCATGGCGCTCGCGCCTGTCCGAGAGGGAGGCGGACCCCGGCAGCGACATCAGCTTCGTGATCGACGTCGACGGCGAGGCGGTCGGACGCGTCGACGTGTTCGACATCAGCGAGATCGCGCGTCATGCCGAGATCGGGATCGCGTTGGTGCCGAGCGCGCGCGGCAAGGGCATCGGCAGCGAGGCCATGTCGAAGATCCTCGACTTCGCGTTCACGCGCGCGAACCTCCGCCGGGTGCACCTCGAGGTGATCGCGTCGAACACCGCGGCGATCCGCGTCTACGAGAAGGCGGGGTTCGTCGTCGAGGGGCGCCAGCGCGAGCACGCATGGGTGCGAGGGCGCTATGAGGACATCGTCCGGATGGGGCTCCTCCGCGCGGAGTGGACTCCGCGCGGCGACAAGGGCTGAGTGCGTCTCGACCCGTCGCCTGTCGGTGAACCCCGCAGAGCCGCGCGAGTCCACGACCCGTCGGCGTCTCCCGTGGATCAGCTCGTGCGGTTCAGGCGCCGGCCCGCCTCGCGTCATACCGCAGCTCCACGAGCTGCGAGCCGGGGAGCACGCGTGCCGACAGCAGCGTGAGGCCCGCTCTCCGCCCGGTGTAGAGCGTCGACCCGTCGCCGAGGAGCGCGGGGCCGACGAGCACGATCAGCTCGTCGACGAGTCCGTGCTCCAGCAGCGGGTTCCACGTCGTGGAGCTCCCGAACATGACGATGTCGCCGTCACCGGCCTGCTTCAGGCGTTCCACCTCCGCCGGTCCCTCCGCTCGCGGGACGACGCGGGTCGTGGCCGCCCAGGGGTCGGCGGGGTCGATCGTTAGCGAGTCGCTGATGACCACCGCCTCCAGGGAGAGCACGAGCCGTGCGATCTCGCGGTTGCGTTCGCTCTGCGTCTCATCGGCCGCGACACCCGACCAGAACGCCCAGTTGTCGCGGAACCAGGTGCTCCCGTAGACGATGGCGCCGGCGCGCGACAGCAGCTCGTGGTTGTGGGTCTCGAACGCGTCCTCGAAAGGCATCGGGCTCAGATCCTTGCCCGGTCCCTCGAAGTACCCGTCGAGCGAGGTCAGCACGGAGACGATGAGCGAGCGCATGGCCCCCAGTGAACCCCGACCCCGGTCGGAAGGCAACCCCACCCCGCCACCCGATCGCCGCATCCGTATCCGATCCGCACGGAATCGGGCGGATGCCGTTCGGATTCCGTCTGGACCGGTGCCGATGCGTGCGCCGCGGAGGAATGTGGACGGCATGTCCCTGACTCATCGTCCTCATTTCACCGTCGCGCCGTCGCCCGCCATCGTCGGACGCGTCCCGCGATGGGGTCACCTGTCGCGGAGCGTCAGCCACTACGGCACCGTGTCCTGCGTGCTCGCGATCTACCCGCCCGACTCCTCCGACGCCGAGCGGCGGCTCGCGGAGGCGAACCGCCTGTACGCCCCGTTGGCGTTCGGAGGCAGCGTGGTGGCGTGGGTGGCGCTGTGCGCCGTCGACGTGCCTCCGCTGCTCGCCGCGATCGCGCTCGCCGCGGTCCTCCTGCCCATCGGCATCCTCCTCTCCCGGCGGTCCCGTGACATCCGTCACCGCACGGTCACGCTCTCGTCGAGCAGGTCGGGGCTCGCCGACGACACCGCTGACGAGAGGGAGCAGCGGCGTCGACTGGACACGCTCGCGGAGGCCCTGGAGGACGCGGCCGTCGCCGTGCGCCAGGGCGTCGCCGATCGCGAGGGGTTCGACCGCGTATGGCGAGCGGTGTACGCGCACGCGGCGGCGGGGCCGGCGACGGGGCGAGCGCGCTAGGCATTCGCGTCCTCTTCCGGATAGCCCCCGCGAAGCGTCGGGGTATCCGTGTTCCGGTGGCCGCTGGGCGCTGCCTAGATTGCGGAGTGCGCATGATCCCCGCGCCCACCGCCACCCAGGAATCGAGTTCCCGTGACCACGCCCCCCGCGCGCATCCGTCCGTCCCGATCGGCCGTCGCCGACGTCACGCTGTTCTTCGTGCTCGCGGTGGCCCTGTGCTTCGCGCTCTCCGTGCCGATGGTCTTCCGGCTCGTCCCGGAGGACGTCAACAACCTGATCACCCCGATCATGCAGCAGTCCCCGCTCATCGCCGCGGTCGTGATGTGGCTGCTCCGACGGCCGGACACCTTCCGTGCGACGTTCGCGACGTCATGGCGCGGGGCCCTGCCATGGGCGGGCATCGGCATCGGCGTCATCGCCGCGATCGCGGCGCTCCAGACCGCCGTCGCGGTCGCCTCCGGGATCTGGCCGCTGAACCCGGTCGACCAGATCCTGGCCGCGACCGTGTGGATCCTCCCCGTCTTCCTGATGCAGTCGGTGCTCGCGATCGGGGAGGAGTTCGGCTGGCGCGGCTGGCTCGTCACCCGGGCCTCGTCCTGGGGATTCTGGCGCCTCGCCCTCGTGAGCGGCCTGGTCTGGATCGTCTGGCATCTGCCGGTCCTCGTCGTCATCGGAGACCGCCCGATCGGGGACATCGTGATCTACTTCGCCGGGATGCTGCCCTGGGCGCCGCTGCTGCTCGCGCTGCGGTGGCGGTCGGGCAGCGTGTGGCCGGCCGTGCTGACGCACGGGGCGATCAACAGCATCCGCGTGTACCTGCTGCAGTCCGTGCCGAACGCGACCGATCATCTGCTCATCGAGGTGATCGGCTGGGTGCTCACGCTCGCTGCGGCCGCATGGCTGATGCGGCCGAGCCGCGCCCGGCTCGTGACGGCGGTCGCCTGACCGTCGGCGCCTCCTCGTAGGCTGTGGTCATGACCGCACACGCCGTGGAGTATCTCGTCATCGCGCTGGACGGCGCGGACGACGGCGCCCTCGCGCGCCGGCTCGCCGCACGCGAGGCGCACCTCGCCGGTGCGCAACGCCTCTCCGACCGGGGAGAACTGCTCAGCGGCGGAGCGATCCTCGACGACGACGGGCGGATGATCGGCTCGTCCATGCACGTCGCCTTCGCCGACGAGACCGCCTTCCGAGACTGGTACGACGCCGAGCCGTATGTGACCGGTGACGTGTGGCGCGAGGTCACGGTGCGGCCCCTGCGCCTGTTCCGCCCCGTGCGCTCGGACGAGGAGCGCTGAGGTGTCGTCCCCGGCCACGATCGCCGGGAGCATCGTGGTGACCGCGCACGACCAGGCGGCCGTGCGTCAGGCGGTGTCGTCGGCCGCGCTGTCGCGACGTCTCCTGCTCACGGCGTCGATCGTGCTGCCTGTCGCCCTCCTGGCCAGCGTCTTCGCCGTGGCGGGCGGTGATCGATGGGCGCTCCTGATGCTCGGGGTCGTCGGCGCGCTCTCTGTGCTGTTCCTCGTGCTCGTCGTCGCCGCGCGGGTGCTGAGCTCCCGCAACGCCGCCAGGGCGTTCCCGGTGGGAGCCGCCGTCGGCATCGAGGCCGACGACGAGGGCATCGCCTTCACGGGGCCGACGTCGAGCGCGCGGGTGCTGTGGCCTGCGATCTCGGGACTCTCGCGCGCGGGTGGCGCCCTCCGGCTGAGCGGCGTCGACCGCTCTCCCGCCCTGTTCTTCCCCGGCAGGCTTCTCGACGACGCGCAGCTCGAGGCCGTCGTCGCGCGGATCTCCGCCCGCCAGGCACGGGAGGGCATCGCGTGACGGATGACGTGATCGACCGGTGGAGGACGGGCGGTGAGACGGGGGATGCCGCACTCGCGGCGACCGCGCTCTCGGACGACGCCGTGCTGATCTCGCCGCTCACCGACGGCTTCGCCTTCCGCGGCAGGGAGGAGATCCGCGATCTCCTCGCCTCCGCGTTCTCCGTGCTCCACGGCATCCGATTCGAGTCCGAGGTGCGCCAGGGCGACGACGTGGTGCTGTTCGCCACCGCGACCGTGCGGGGCCGCGTGTTGAACGAATGCCAACGCATCCGCCTCGACGATGCGGGCCTGATCAGCGAGCTCACCCTCTACATGCGGCCGCTCCCCGCGGTCACCGCGTTTACCCGCGCCCTCGGCCCCGTCATCGCCCGTGCACAGGGCCGCGCGGGGACCGCGCGCGTGCTCACCGTGGCCGGAGCGCTGCTCGACGGGGTGGCGACCTCGGGTGACACGACCTTCATGCCCCTGGCGGACCCGGGTCGCGGTCGGGGCTAGCCCTTCCCGCTCTGTCCGTGTCCGCGGCCGTCCGCGCCGCGGTCGGAGGAGACGGGGGTGCCCGCGGCGGAGCCGGGGCCGTCGCCTGACGCGCCGCGGCCGCCGTTGCCGTTGCCGTTCCCTCGGCCCGTGTCGCTCTTCCCGCGGTCTCCGGTGTCATCGGCTCGGTTCGGCGCGGACGCCCCGACGGTCGTGACATCGGTCATCGCGAGATCCGTCCCGATGCTGTTTCCTTCGTCGCTGTTCCCGTTGCCCTTGTTCCCGTTGCCGTTCCCGGGGTTCCCGTTGCCGTTCCCGTTGCCGTTCCCGTTGTTCCCCGTGGATCCAGGCCGGTCGTCGCCGTGCTGTCCGCCGGTGCGCCCGTCGTCGCCGTGCCGGCCATGCGTGCCGCTTCCCGGAGGCACGGCCGCGCCGGGCGTGGCCCGAGGATCGGGGGCGGTCGTCTCCTCGGCCTCGTCGGTCGCCGGAGCGGGACCAGGCACGGCTCCCGCCGGTGCGGGGGCGACGATCGCCGTCGGCGCGCTCGCGGCGGGTTCCGCCACGGGGAGGGCGAGCACGCCGCCCCCGACGGTGAGGGCCACGGCGGCAGCTGCCGCCACGTGCCAGAGCGCGGGAGTGGCGTGGGACGCGGCCTCGACGGCGGGTTGCGCGGCGAGGGACAGCCCCGCCCAGTCCGGTGCATCGGCCACCGCGACCACGGCGGCTGCCGCCTGTTCGGCCGGGAAGAGCAGGGGCGACAGCACGAGACCGGTGCCACCGGCGAGCAGCGGGCCGAGCGTCATCGCCCGTGCCAGTTGGCGCGCCTCACCGGCGGCTGACGCGCAGGCCATGCAGTCGTCGAGGTGCGCGGCGACGAAGGTCGCAGAGGTCGGCGCGAGGTCGCCGTGGGCGTACGCGCCCAGCATCTCGATCACGCGGGCATGGTCGGTGCCCTCCGGCGCCGATCGCAGATGGGCGCGGATCCACGCCTTGCGCAGCGCGTCGCGCGCCCGATAGGTCAGGGCAGCCGCCGAGTTGGGGCGGATGTGCAGCACCGTCGCGATCTGCCGCGGAGGGAGCTGCTCCACCTCGCTCAGCCAGAGGGCGTGCTGCCAGCGCTCGGGAAGGGAGGAGAAGGCCTCCGAGATCGTGCTGGAGTCGGCCATCGCGTCGATGTCGATCGCGCCGATCGCGGATGCCGGATGCTCCGCGTCGTCGATCGGCGTGGTCGGCGGCGTCTTGCGCGCGCCCGACATCCACACGTTCCGCACGGTCGTGAGAAGGTACGGCCGGAAGCTGCGCTCCGGGCCTCTGCCCGCGCGCAGGAGGTGGAGGATGCTCACGAAGGCGTCGGACACCACATCCTCGGGATCCTGCGGCGCCGTGCCGAGGGATCGTGCATAGGCCACGGCGATCGGGGAGTGCCGGCGCCAGAGCTCGGAGAACGCGTGCCGATCTCCGTCGCGGCTGCGCAAGAGCAGGCGGTCGTCGGTCTCCGCGTTCGGGTCGCTGGGGTCGTCCATGGCACCTCGTCGGGATGCCGGCTTCGGGTGCCGGTGAAGCGAGACTACCCCACCGGGTGCATGACGCCGTGAAGAGAAGGCGGGTGGGGCCGATTTGGGAGTGGGCCCCACCCGCGAGCCGCCGGAAGTGAGGGGAGAGGGGCGGCTCAGACGGAGAAACGAAGTAATGTCCCCAAAAGCTCGTTCTTCGTCACATAAGCAAGACGCCCCGGCCGCGGGATGATGACGCGAACGCACCGATATATTTTGAGCGCCTCCGTCGACGGCCTCAGCCGAGCTCGTGCTGGTCGTGCTCTTCCTCCAGGAGCATCCCCACCGAGGTGGCGCACGCTAGCGTGGGCGACGATGAGCGGAGGCGACATGGGCGGGACGATCGAACGGGTGGACTGGGCCGATCCGGATGCCGTGCGACTGCGGCTCGCTCAGCGGGCTGAGCTCGACGCCAGGTACGGGAGCGACGATCACGAGCCGGGGGTCGTCCCCTCGGCGGATGACGTGCCCGTGTTCCTCCTGTACCGCGCTCCGAGCGGCGAGGCGGTGGCCTGCGGTGGTCTGCGGCCCCTTCCCGACGCGGAGCTCGGCCCCGCGGTCGCGGAGATCAAGCGCATGTACGCGGCCGCATCCTCTCGCGGCTCCGGTGCGGCGGTCGCGGTGTTGCGCGCGCTGGAGGACGAGGCCCGCCGTCTCGGCATCCGCCGTCTGGTGCTCGAGACCGGCACCGCCCAGCCCGATGCCGTCCGCTTCTACGTGCGAGAGGGCTACCGCCCGATCCCGCTCTACGGCCACTACGTCGGCAGCGACGTCTCCCTCTGCCTCGGGCGCGATCTCTGAGCCCGGCCCCGGTGTCGGTGACGGGCGGTACCCTCGGCGCATGCCCTCGTTCGCAACGCTGCCGACACCGGTCGGTGTGATCGGCATGGTCAGCGACGGGGCGGCCATCACCAGGGTGACCTGGCGCTCGACCGCCCCCGTCGGTGCCGATGCCGAGCCCGACCCCCTGCTCGACGAGGCGCTCGCGCAGATGCGGGCCTACTTCGACGGAGCGCTCAGCGCCTTCGACCTCCCGATCGACCTCGGTGAGCAGACCGAGGCGACGAGGGCGGTGCTCCTGGCGCTGTACGAGACCGTCGGGCACGGCGAGATCGTCACCTACGGAGAGCTGGCCGCGCGCAGCGGCACCACGATCCCGGCCCGGGGCATCGGGGCGATCATGGGCGCCAATCCGGTGCCGCTGATCGTGCCCTGTCATCGCGTGGTGGCGGGCGACGGCCTCGGCGGCTACTCGGGCGGCGACCCGGGGCAGGGGCTCGCGACCAAACGGTGGCTGCTCGAACACGAAGGGGTGCTGCCGAGGAGCCTGTTCTGACTCGGTCTCACGCGCCCCATCGAGCCGCCGGGCGAGAACGCGGGGAGCGCGGACGAGAAAGCGTGAAGCGGAATCGCGGTATCGAGGAATACCAGGTGTGAGCACCGACAGCGACATCATCCGCCGATCCGGTCGAGCACCCCAGGCCTTCGCCGAGGTGTTCGACCGGCACGCGGCATCCGTCGAGTCCTTCCTCCGGCGCAGGCTCGGGGCGGACGCGGCGGAGGACGCCCTCAGCGAGACGTTCCTGATCGCCTTCCGTCGGCGGGAGTCCTTCGACCACTCGTGGGAATCGGCGAGGCCGTGGCTGTTCGGTATCGCGTCGCGGGTGGCTGCGCGTCACAGGGCGACCGAGGCCAGGCAGTGGCGGGCGATCGCCGCGTCGGCGGGGGCGGAGCGCGCGACCGGCGGCGGCATCGACGAGGCGTCGGCGCGGCTCGACGCGGCTGCGCTGGTCGCCACGCTCGCGCCGAGGATCGCCGCCCTGTCGGCGAGAGACCGCGAGACCCTGCTGCTCCTCGCCTGGGGCGGCCTCAGACACGAGGAGATCGCGCAGGCGCTCGGGGTGCCGGTGGGCACGGTGTGGTCGCGCCTCAACCGCGTCCGCCGCAAGCTGGCGCCGCCCGGATCGCAGCTCACACGTCTCACCTGGATCGGAAAGGAGCTGGAAGATGGACGTCTTGGAGCTGGTGCGTGAGATCGAGAGCACGCCCGATGACCGGGCGGCGGGTCGCATCGCCGCCTCCCGGCGAACGCTCGTCGCGGAGATGACCGACCGGCCGAAGCGCGGTGCGCGCCGTCCGTGGATCTGGGGCGGAGCGCTGGGCACGGCATCGGCCGCGGCCGTCGTCACCGCGATCGTGTTCGCGGGCGCCGTCGCTCCGGTCGCACCGGAATCGGCCTCGGCTGCTGCGGTCGCCGTGCTGAACGACGCGGCGGGCAAGGTCATGGCCGGCAAGGACCCGGTCGTCGCGCCGGGGCAGTATCTGCGCGTCCGCGAGACGTACGAGCTCGTGTCGCTGTGGGATGCCGACGCCGACCCGGCGACCTCCGACGAGTACGTCTCGGGGTTCAACACCTCCACCTTCGAGAACTCGGAGGGCGCCGTGCGCGCCAGAGGGGTCCGTGATCTCTACGTGCCGAGCGACAGGTCGGGGGACTGGATCCTCGACGACCGGGCCGTGAACCAGGTGCTCGACGTGTACGGAGACCAGGCGGCTCTCCCCGCCTACGAGCGGATGGCGGAGAGGTATCCCGAGAGGGATGCCGACCCGGGCGGCCTCACGCGGCTGCCGGCCGGCCTGCAGTCCTGGGCCCCGGACACGACGGACGACGATCAGTACTTCGACCCGTTCCGCGAGCACTACGACGAGATGCCCCGCGACCCCGCTCGGCTGCTGGCGTGGTATCGGGAGCACCTCAGCACGTCCGACGAGGACAGCTATCTCTTCAGCTACATCACCCGCGCACTCGGTACGGACCTCATGCCGGTCGACCTGCGTGTGGCGACCCTGCACGTGCTCGGCCTGCTGGGCGGGGTGGACGTGGCGACGACGACGGGCAGCGTGACGACCCTCGAGCTCCGCACCGCTCTCGGCGGGGGATCCGACCTCGGCGACGTGTTCGTGCAGCAGGTCGACATCGACACGGAGTCCGGCCGCATCGTCGGTTACCGCGACTCCTACCCGCGCAGATCGACGAGGGCGCTGCCCGCAGACGTGCCGTGGACCTCGTGGTCGATCGAGGTCAGCGTCGTCGACGCCGCGCCTCAGCCGTGAGCGGGGTCGGGGGACGGATGCCGCGGCATCCGTCCCCCGGCTCCGTGCGCGGCATCCGCCCGTGTCATCCGCTCCCGCGCACCTGCGAGAATGGAGGAGCCCGCGCCGATCCCGACCTGAGGAGCTCCCGTGCAGTACATCTCGACCCGAGGCGGCATGCAGCCGCTGCCGTACTGCGAGACGCTGCTCGAAGGGCTGGCGACCGACGGCGGGCTCGCCGTGCCCGAGGTCATGCCGACCGTCGACGGGGAGACACTGGAGCGCTGGCGCGCCCTCACCTACCCGCAGCTCGCCACCGAGGTGCTCGGCCTGTTCGCCACCGACATCCCGCGCGACGACCTCGCCCGGATGACCGAGGCGGCGTACGCGCCGTTCCCCGGTCCGGTCGTGCCGCTGCGCGACATCGACGGCGGGCTCACGCTCGTCGGTCTCTCGGAGGGCCCCACTCTGGCCTTCAAGGACATGGCGATGCAGTTCCTCGGCCAGGTCGTAGAGTACGCGCTGGAGCGCAAGGGGTCCGTGCTGAACATCCTCGGCGCCACGTCCGGCGACACCGGCTCCGCCGCCGAGCACGCGCTGCGCGGCAAGGACCGCATCTCCGTGTTCATGCTGTCGCCGCAGGGCCGCATGAGCGCGTTCCAGCGCGCGCAGATGTTCTCGCTCGATGACGCGAACGTGCACAACATCGCCGTCGAAGGGGTCTTCGACGACTGCCAGAACCTCGTGAAGGAGCTCGCGGGCGACCTCGACTTCAAGCGCACCCAGCACCTCGGCGCGGTGAACTCCATCAACCTCGCCCGCATCACGGCGCAGGTCGTCTACTACTTCTGGGCCTGGCTGCGCGCGACGGATGCCGGGGGCTGGACCGAGCTGTCGTTCACCGTGCCGTCGGGCAACTTCGGCAACATCCTCTCGGGCTTCTACGCCAAGCAGATGGGCCTGCCGATCCGCCGCCTCGTGCTCGCCGCCAACGAGAACAACGTGCTCGACGAGTTCTTCCGCACCGGGATCTACCGTCCGCGCAGCGCAGCGCAGACCCTCGCGACCTCCAGCCCGTCGATGGACATCTCCAAGGCGTCCAACCTCGAGCGCTTCATCTTCGAGCTGGTCGACCGCGACCCCGCCCGTGTGCTCGCAGCCTGGCGCGACCTCGACGCGCAGGGGCACTTCGACTTCTCCTCCGACCTCGCCCGCTTCACCGAGGAGTTCGGCATCGTCAGCGGCACCTCCACGCACGCCGACCGCCTCGCGACGATCCGGTCGGTGCACGAGGAGTCCGGCGACGTCATCGACCCGCACACGGCCGACGGCGTCAAGGTCGCACGGGAGTACGTCGAGTCCGGCGTGCCGATGCTCGTGCTGGAGACCGCGAAGCCCGAGAAGTTCGCCGAGACGATCCGCGAGGCGATCGGCGTGGAGCTGGAGTACTCGCCGGAGCTGCAGGAGATGCTCGACGCCCCGCAGCACGTCACCGAGATGGCCGACGACGCCGCGGCGCTGCGCGCCTTCATCGAGGAGCACGCCCTGCGCTGAGCCGGCATCCCTCCTTCCGCGCAACTTCCCGCGCAACTTCCCGCGCAACGCGTTGTGCCGAGACCCCCGCTGAACTACGACACCCCCGCGCATTTACGTGAACACGCGGGG
Organism: Microbacterium hydrocarbonoxydans; assembly: GCA_040395495.1. Classification (GTDB taxonomy): domain Bacteria; phylum Actinomycetota; class Actinomycetes; order Actinomycetales; family Microbacteriaceae; genus Microbacterium; species Microbacterium hydrocarbonoxydans_D. The sequence goes on from JBEBQG010000006.1 coordinate 29,505, forward strand.
GTGTCGTAGCTCAGCGGGGGTCTCAGGGAGGCCCGGGAGTGCGAGCGCGACGCGACGGATGCTGTGCATACTGCATATCCGGGGACCATACTCGTGCGTAATGCACATGTTCGAGCGGAGGGTGGCGTCACTACTGTGGCCGAAAACCCGTCCCTCCTCTCGAAGGATCCCCTCATGGCACGCACGGCGCACGCAGACGACTTCGCGCTCTCCCGGGTGACACCCGAGGCGCGCAAACCCTGGTTCGGAATCGCAGTGCAGCGATTCGGCCAGGTCTCCGCCCTCTCGCAGTTCCTCCTGGGCGCGACCCTCGGCTACAGCATGACCTTCGGCGAGGCCGTCCTCGCCTTCCTGTTCGGCTCGCTCATCCTCGAGGTGATCATGTGCGTGGTCGGCTTCATCGGGCAGCGCGAGGGCCTCAACACCGCCCTCCTCGCCCGGTGGACCGGCTTCGGCGAGATCGGCGCCTCGCTCGTCGGCCTCGCGATCGGCATCAGCCTCATCGGCTGGTTCGGCATCCAGTCCGCCATCTCCGCGCAGTCGCTCGACGCCCTCATGCCCGGTGCCCTGCCGGTGTGGGCGTGGAGCCTCATCTTCGGCCTCGTCGTCACCGCGATCGTCGCCTTCGGCTTCGTCGGGATGCAGTGGCTGGCGAACATCACGGTCCCGCTGTTCCTCATCCTCGTCGGCTGGTCGGTCATCTCCGAGCTCACCCGCCACGACCTCGGCGAGCTGCTCACGGGGCCGGCTCCCGGCCCGACAATGAGCGTCTGGGCGGGTACGGGCATCGTCGCCGGCGGTCTCATCGTCGGCGCGATCATCACCGGCGACATGACCCGCTTCAACCGCTCGCGCGGCGACGTCATCAAGCAGACCGTCGTGGGCGTCTCCCTCGGCGAGTTCGTCATCGGCCTCGCCGGCGTGCTGCTGGCCCACGCCGCGGGCACCGGCGACATCGTCGCGATCGTCACCTCGTCGGTCGGCTTCATCGGCCTGTTCATCGTGCTCACCGGCACGCTGAAGATCAACGACTGGAACCTGTACTCGTCGACCCTCGGACTGGTGAACTTCATCTCCACCGCCTTCGGCCGCAACCTGCACCGCGTCACCACGACCATCGTGCTGGGCGTCGTCGGCTCCGTGCTCGCCGCCGTCGGCATCCTGGGGCAGTTCACCGAGTTCCTCATCGTGCTCAGCGTCGCCTTCCCGCCGATCGCCGGCATCATGGTCGCCGAGTACTACGTCGTCCGCCGGTGGCGGGGTGACCTCGACGCCACGCGCGACGAGGGCACCCTTCCGGCCACCGCGCCGCGCATCGTCCCGGCGACCATCGTCGTGTGGCTCGTGTCGGCCCTGGTCGGCTACTTCGTCACCTGGGGCATCCCGTCGCTGCTGAGCCTGTTCCTCTCGATGGTGCTCTACATCGTGGCGGGCAAGCTCGGCCTGGTCAGGGGCGTGGGCGTCGCGACCACGCGCCAGGCCGCCCCGGTCGAGGCCGCGGCCTGATCCGAAGACCGTCACCTACAAGGAAGCGAGAATCATGCACATCGGCATCGACGTCGGCGGCACCAACACCGACGCAGTCCTCATGGACGGGACCCGCACCCTCGCGGGGGTCAAGCACTCCACCACCCCCGACGTGACAAGCGGGATCGTCCAGGCCATCGAGGACCTCCGCGCCGGGCACGCCTTCGAGGGCACCGAGATCGAGGCCGTGATGATCGGCACCACGCACTTCATCAACGCGCTCGTACAGGCGAGCCGGCTCGCCCCGGTGGCCGCGCTGCGCCTCGGCCTGCCGGCGACCCGCGCGCTGCCGCCGCTCGTGGACTGGCCCGAGGTGCTCGTCGAGGCCACGCAGGCGCGCAGCTACCTCGCGCACGGCGGCTACGAGTTCGACGGTCGGCCGATCTCGCCGCTCGACCCCGAGGAGCTGCGGGCGCACGCCGAGGACATGAAGTCCCACGGCATCCGCTCCGTCGCGATCTCGTCGGTGTTCAGCCCGGTCAACCACGACCTCGAGGTGCAGGCGGCCGAGATCGTCGCCTCGGTGCTCGGACCGGATGCCGCCATCTCGCTGTCGCATGAGATCGGCCGGATCGGCCTGCTGGAGCGCGAGAACGCCACGATCATCAACGCCGCTCTGCGCGAGCTGGCCTCGGAGATCGTCGACGGCCTCACCTCGGCCGTGCGCGCGCAGGGCATCGACGCCCCGATCTTCCTCAGCCAGAACGACGGCACGCTCATGGACGAGGAGTACGTGCGCCGCTACCCGGTCGCGACCTTCGCCTCCGGGCCGACGAACTCCATGCGCGGGGCGGCCGCAACGAGCGGGCTCGACGACTGCGCTGTGATCGACGTGGGCGGCACGACCGCCGACATCGGCCTGCTCATCAACGGCTTCCCGCGTGAGACGGCCAACGAGGTCAAGGTGGCCGGCATCCGCACGAACTTCCGGATGCCGGACGTGCTGTCGCTCGGCATCGGCGGCGGCAGCATCGTCGACGAGGAGACGGCGGAGGTGGGGCCGGCATCCGTCGGGTTCCGTCTGACCACCGAGGCGCTCGTCTTCGGCGGCTCGACCCTCACCGCCACCGACATCGCGGTGGCCGCGGGGCGTGCCGAGGTGGGCGACCCGTCGAAGGTCGCGCACCTCGACCCCGCCTTCGTCGCCCGCGTGCTGGATCGCATCGCCGAGCGCGTCTCGGAGGCCGTCGACCGCATGCGCACCTCGCCCGAGCCCATCGCCGTGGTCGCCGTCGGCGGCGGATCCATCCTGCTCCCCGACGAGCTGCCGCTGTTCGGCACCGTGCACCGTCCGCAGAACTACGCCGTCGCCAACGCCATCGGCGCCTCGATCGCGCAGGTCGGCGGCGAGATCGACAAGGTCTACGCGATCGAGCCCGGCCGCCGTGACGAGACGATCGCCGAGGTGCGCGCCGAGGCCGTCGACAAGGCGATCGCCGCCGGCGCCAAGCCCGCGACCGTGTCGATCATCGACTTCGACGAGGTGCCGATCCCGTATCTCCCCGGCAACGCCACGCGCATCCGCGTCAAGGCGGTCGGCGACCTCGACATGGGAGTGTGACGTGAGCTGGACCATCACCCCCTCCCACATCGAGGGGCTCGCCCGCGGCGCCGCCGTGCTCGGCACCGGCGGCGGAGGCGACCCGTACATCGGGGCCCTGCTCGCCCGTCAAGCCCTCGCCTCCGGCGGCGACGTCACCGTGGTCGGGCTCGACGAGGTGCCTGAGGACGCGCTCGTGCTCTTCGTCGCCATGATGGGCGCGCCCACGGTCATGGTCGAGAAGCTTCCCAGCCTCGACGAGGTCGTGGAGCCCGTGAAGGCGCTCGGCATCCACCTCGGCCGTCCGGTCACTCACATCGCGTGCGCCGAGGTCGGGGGAGTGAACTCCACGATCCCGATCGCCGCCGCCGCGGCCCTGGGACTGCCGCTCGTCGACGCCGACGGCATGGGGCGCGCCTTCCCCGAGCTGCAGATGGTGCTGCCCACGCTGTACGGGGTCACCGCATCCCCCCTCGCGTTCAGCGACGAGAAGGGCAACACCGGGGTGCTGCAGACCGTCGACAACTCGTGGACCGAGCGCATCGCCCGCGTTGCGTGCGTCGAGATGGGCTGCTCGGTCATGATCTCCGGCTTCTCGATGTCAGGTGCGGCGGCGCGGGAGTCTCTGGTCTCGGGCTCTCTGTCGCGCTGCATCGCGATCGGCGAGCGCATCGCGCAGGCCCGTGACGAGAAGTCCGATCCGGTGGCCGCCGCCGTGGAGCTCCTCGGCGGACGCGAGCTTTTCGACGGCAAGGTCGTGGACGTGCAGCGCGCCACCACCACCGGCTTCGCCCGCGGACGCGCGCGGATCGATGCGGAGGGCGGCGTCTCGCTGACCCTGCAGTTCCAGAACGAGCACCTCGTCGCCGAGCGCGACGGGGAGGTGCTCGCGACGACGCCCGACCTCATCATGGTGCTGGACGGCGAGTCGGGGGAGCCGATCACCACGGAGGGGCTGCGCTACGGACAGCGCGTCCGCGTCATCGCCGCCCCCGCCGACGAGCGCTGGCACTCCGCCGATGCGCTCGCCATGGTGGGACCGGGCTACTTCGGCTACGACCTGCCGGCGCACCGGTTCGACGGCAGCGTGTCCACGGGGGAGGCGGCATGAGCTGGCAGCTCACCGCCGCCGACCTCCCCGACCTCGCCCGCGGCGCCACGCTGCTCGGCACGGGAGGCGGGGGAGACCCCTACATCGGCACGATGCTCGTGGAGCGCGTGCTCGGCGACGGGGCGATCACGATCCTCGACCCTGACGAGCTCGCCGACGACCTGTTCGTGATCCCCACTGCGCAGATGGGCGCTCCCACCGTCATGGTCGAGAAGATCCCGGCCGGCACCGAGCCCACGCTCGCGCTGCGCACCCTGGAGGAGCACCTCGGCCGCACGGCCGACGCCACCATGCCGATCGAGTGCGGCGGCATCAACTCGATGATCCCGCTCGTCGTCGCGGCCGAGACGGGGCTTCCCGTGGTGGACGCCGACGGCATGGGGCGGGCGTTCCCCGAGCTCTCGATGGAGACGTTCGCGGTCTACGGCGTGCACGGCTCGCCGCTCGCCCTCGCGGGGGAGCGCGGCGAGAAGGTCGTCATAGACACGGGAGACGACGACCGTCAGATGGAGTGGCTGGCACGCGGCATCACCATCCGCCTCGGCGGGGTCGGCCACATCGCCGAGTATGCGATGACAGGCGCCGACGTGCGCCGCACCGCGGTGCCGCGCACGATCTCGATGGCGCTCGCCCTCGGCCGGTCCATCCGCCTGGCCCGCGAGGAGCACCGCTCCCCGTTCGAGGCGATCGCCGACACCCTGTCGACCACGCTGTACCCGCACCTGCGCGAACTGTGCGTCGGCAAGGTCGTCGACGTCGAGCGGCGCACCACCGAGGGGTTCGCCAAGGGCAGGGCGACCATCGCCCCGCTCGGCGACGAGGGCGGGACGTTCGAGATCGACTTCCAGAACGAGAACCTCATCGCCCGCCACGGCGGACGGGTGGTCGCGATCGTGCCCGATCTCATCTGCGTCGTCGACCACGAGACCGCCGAGCCCATCACCACCGAGGGACTCCGTTACGGGCAGCGCGTGCGGGTGCTCGGCATCTCCACGCCCGACATGATGCGCACCCCGGCCGCGCTCGCCGCGTTCGGCCCGTCGGCGTTCGGGCTGGCGGAGGAGTTCGTCCCGGTCGAGACCCTGGCCGCGTCCTAGGCTGGAGCGCATGGAGCTGGCGCGCGAGGACCTCACGGCGCTCGCGCGCGGCTATGCGCTGCTCGGTTCCGGTGGCGGCGGTTCCACCACCATGCTCGAGCTGATGCTGCGCGGCTCGGCGGAATGGCCGCTGCGGATCTCCGCGGCATCCGACCTCGACCCGGCGACCCCCTGCCTCGGCGTGGCCTTCGTCGGCTCGACCATGCTTCTCGGGGAGCGGATGCCGGGGCTCGACCCCTTCCATCCCCTGCTGGCCGCGGTGGAGCGCTGGCTCGGGCATCCGGTCCCCGCGGTGTGCTCGCTGGAGGGCGGCGGCATGAACGGTCTCTCGCCGTTGACGCTCGCCGGGACGCACACGATCGTCGACGCCGACTGCACGGGACGCGCGGTGCCCAGCCTCGACCAGATGTCGCTGTTCGTCGACCGCGTCCCCGGTCTCGTGTTCGCCTGCGAGACGGGTGCCGGCGGCGTCGCGCTCGTGGAGGCGGGGCGGCCGATCGACGCCGAGCGAGTGGTGCGCTCGGCCATCGTGCAGGCGGGCGGGGTGGGGTGCGCGGTGCTCGCCGGCTTCACAGTCGGCGATCTGCACGAGCACGCGATCCGCGGACACCTCCGGTACGCGCTCTCGCTCGGACGCGCCTACCTTGCGATGACGGGGGCGCCGCTCGCCCAGCTCGCCGAGGCTCTGGGCGGGCGGCTCCTCGCGGAGGGACGGATCGTGTCGGCGGCTCCGTCGCCGAGCGATCCGCACGTGGGCGCGGTGGAGATCGCCGGCCCTGGCGGCGTCGTCCACCGTGTCGTCACCCGTTCCGAGACGCTGGCGGTGCTGGAGGACGGGCGCCTCGTGGCGTCGGCGCCCACGGTCATCGTCGTCCTCGATGCGGTGTCGCGGGAGGTGCTGGAGGTGACCGATCTCGGTCTCGCCCGCAACGTGGCCGTCATCGGCCTCCCGGCACCGGCCTGGTGGAGCACGCGGCCGGAGCGGCTCGCCACGGTGGTGCCCTCGGCATACGGACTCTCGGGACTGGATGCCGCATGAGCGAACGCCTCCTGCTGAGCGCCGTGCTCGCGCACTCCGAGAACGGCGGGGTGCGCGTCGTCGCCGGTCCCGTCGACACGTCGTGGTCGGCGGTCGCCGTCGAGGCGGACGAGGGGGAGCTGCCCGACGGCGAGGGGCTGTTGGCCGTGCTCACGGCATCCGCCCCCGAGACGACCTGGCAGCAGGATGCGATGCTGCGGCGCGTGCGCGACCGGGGATTCACCGGGCTCGCGATGCCCGGCGCGGCCGGGATGGACCCCGGGGCGCTGCGGCTGGCCACCCGGATCGGCCTGACCCTCCTCGACGTCACCCGCCCCGTGCAGCTGGCCAAGGCCTGTTGGATGCTGATCGAGGCGCGTGACGCCCTCGCACTGGGTCAGGTGCGCAAGGTCGCGCAGTCGTTCGAGTACTCGGCCGACGACCTCGCCGATCTGCTGCGCCACCTGGCCGCCAACCTGGGGCTCGGCGTCGCGCTCGTCGAGGCCGGCACGGTGATCCAGGAGGCGGGGGATGCGCTCGACGCTGCGGTGCTCGCCGCGATCGGGTCCGACTCCTGGATGGAACTGACGCGCGCCGGCGATGTCGCCGCGGCGTCGGTGCGCGTCGACAGCCCCGGACGCAGCGGTCTGCGGCTCGTGCTGTTCGGGCGGGGGCTCGGCGAGGCGCAGCTGCAGGCGCTGTCGGTGGCCGCGGAGGTCGCGATGCCCGCCGTCGCAGCCCGGATCCTCATCGACGAGGTCGCGGCGGTCAACGACGTGGCCGTGTCGTCGGGGCTGCTGCGCGATTTCGTCGATCTGCGGGGCGCGTCAGACGCCGACGTCGAGCGGCGCATGGCCGAGCGCGGCTGGCGTACCACCGGCCACCACCTCGGCTTCCGCATGGTCGCCCGCGGACGGCTCGACCCGTTCTCCCTGCTGAGATCGATCAGCCCCGACCTGTCGGCGATCGGCGCCGAGGCGCATGCCACCACGACCGGGCGCGGAGTCGGAGGATGGCTGACGTTCGCCGAGGCGCCGAGCCCCGACCGGGTGGAGCGCGCGGTCGCCGGCCTGCGCGAACTGCACACCTCGGCGCTGCGCGCCTTCACGGTCGCGACGGGGGTGGGATCGCTGCAGAGCGGACCCGAGGGGCTCGCCGGCACGCTCGACGAAGCGGGAGACGCGGCCAGGATCGCAGCGGCGCGGTCGGCGACCGGGTGGTTCGTGCGCGTCGACAGCCTCGGACTGGAGCAGCTGCTGCTCGCGTGGACCGGCAACGACACCTTCGTGCCGGCGGCGCAGTCGCTGCTCGCTCCCCTGGAAGAGGGCGGCGGGGAGCTTCTGCGCACGCTGTCGGCGTATCTCGACAACGAGTCGGGGATCGCCGCCACGGCCACCGCGCTCGGCCTGCACCGCAACACCGTGACGGTGCGCATCCGCCGTGTGCAGGAGCTGCTCGGGATCGACATGGCCGACCCCGAGGCGCGCCTCGCCCTGCACCTGGCCTGCCGGGCCGTGCGCCCGCGCTGAGTCCTTCGTCCTGTTCCCGCGACGCCCCACTGCCGCCGAGACCCCCACGTACTGCCGAGACCCCCAGGTATTCACGTGAATACCTGGGGGTCTCGGCAGTACGTGGGGGTCTCAGCGGTGCGGCGGGAGGCTACTCGGGATCGCCGTTCAGCATCCAGGAAGTTCCGAAGCGGTCGACGAGCATGCCGAACAGGCCGCCCCACGGGGCGTTGTCCAGCGGCATCGTCACCGTAGCCCCGTCGGACAGCTTGTCCCACACGGCGCGGGTCGTCTCGGCTGACGTGCCGCTCAGCGACACCGAGAAGCCCTGCGGCGTGACGTAGGGCATGGAGCTCGGCGTGTCCGACGCCATCAGCACCAGGCCGTCCGGCGTGGTCAACTGCGCGTGCATCACGAGGTCGCTCTCGCTCGGGTCCTGCAGCATGTCGGGGAACTCGGAGAAGACGTTGATGTCGAGCTGGCCCCCCAGCACGCTCTGATAGAACTCCATCGCCTGCCGTGCCTCGGTGCGGAAGGAGAGATAAGGGTTGAGGTTGGCCATCGTGCAGCTCCTGTCGTGATCGGTGGGTGCGGGTCGCACGCTCAGTCTGCGCCGGGCGGACGCCGTCCACAAGCACTTCCGTGCGCGGTCTCCGACGGCGGGAGCGGGTCTGCGCCGAGGCGACAGGGACCGCGTCGGAACAGGCCATCGGGCGCCGGCGATACGATGGCCGACGTGACCGAACCCCGTCCCGGAATCGCCGAGCGCCTCTCGCAGATGATCCAGCTGCCGACCGTGTCCGCCGAGATGGAGGAGAGGGGATCCGAGCCCTTCGAGGCCTTCGTGGCCCTCATCGCCGAACAGTATCCTCGTGTGCACGAGACCCTGTCCTTCGAACGGCACACCGACCTCGGGCTCCTCTTCCACTGGCAGGGGAGCGGCCCGGCGTCCGCCGATCCCGTCGTGCTGATGGCGCACTACGACGTCGTGCCCGTAGACGAGAGCGACGCCTGGACGCATCCGCCGTTCGCCGGGGTGATCGCCGACGGCGTCGTGTACGGACGAGGCGCCCTCGACGACAAGGGGCCGCTGATCGTCGTGCTGGAGGCGGTGGAGAACCTCCTGGCCGATGGCTTCACGCCGGCGAGGGACGTCTACCTGAGCTTCGGCGGCAACGAGGAGACGTACGGCAAGGCGGCGGAGGAGATCGCACGGGTGCTCCGCGAGCGCGGTATCGTCCCGTGGCTCGTGATCGACGAAGGCGGGGCCGTCGTGGACGCGCCGCTGCCGTTCGTCCCCGGCGACGCGGCCATGATCGGCGTGGGGGAGAAGGGCGTGATGACGCTCACGCTGTCGGCGCGCGGAGAGGGAGGGCACGCCTCGGCGCCGCCGTCGCTCACGGCGGTGCGGCGGGTCGCCAGGGCGATCGACCGTCTCGGTCCCGGCACGTTCCGCCCGCGCGCGTCGAAGGGCGTGCTGAGGATGCTCACGCAGCTCGCCGACGGCACGCCGGGTCCGGCGAGGCACCTGCTGCGGCTGCTCGGCTCCGCCCCTCTGCTCACGGCCAGGGTGTTCGCCGCGCTCGGCGGCGAGCCGGCGGCCATGGTCCGCACGACGATCGCCCCGACCATGCAGGCCGGGGGCACCGCGGCCAACGTCCTGCCGTCACAGGCGTCCGCCACCGTCAACCTGCGCATCGCGCTCGGGGAGACCGCGCAGCAGACGGTGCTGCGCGTGCGTCGCCGGATCGCCGATCCGCTCGTCACGGTGGCCGTCGACGAGGCCAGCGAGCCGTCCCCGGAATCGCCGACGGACAACGCGCAGTTCGCGCTGATCGCCGAGGCCCTCGCGGTGTCGCACCCCGGCGTCCCCGCCGTCCCGTACGTGATGATGGCCGCCACCGATTCGCGCCATTTCCACCGGTTCGCCCCCGCGGTGTACCGGTTCGCCCCTCTGGAGATGTCCAACGCGCAGCGCGCCTCCATCCACGGGGTCGACGAGAACGTCGAAGTCGCGGCGCTGGAGCGCGGGGAGCGCTTCCATCGTGCGCTCCTGGAACGACTAGGGTGATCTTCATCCGAGCCTGAAGGGGAGCCGCGATGACGCGCACCAGAACTCTTGGCACGCTCGCGACCGTCGTCGGCTTCCTCGCCTTCGTCGAGTTCACGAGCGGCGTGCTGCAGGGGTACTACACACCCATGCTGAGCGACATCGCCCGGCATCTCGGCATCCACGACGCCGATGTCAACTGGTTCGAGGGCGCACAGCTCATGCTCTCGGCGCTCGTCGTGCCGGCGTTCGCGAAGCTCGGCGACATGATCGGGCACAAGCGGATGCTGCTCATCTCCACGGCCCTCACCGCCGCGGCCGGTCTCGTGCTGCCGTTCACCGACTCGTTCGGCCTGTTCCTCGTCGCCTGGGCGCTGATGGGCTTCTACGTGGTGTGGCTCCCGCTGGAGATCGCGCTTATCTGGTCGCGGTCGCGCCGTCTGGAGGGGCGGTCCGGCATCACGGCCAAGGCCGCCGGCATCCTCGTGGCCGCGCTCGAGGGAGGCGCGATCATCGGCGCGCTCGTCGGCGGGGTGCTCGTCGACGAACTGCCGCTCACCGTGGTGCTCCTGGTGCCTGCGCTCCTGGTCGTCGTGTGCTTCTTCGTGGTGCTGTTCGGGGTGAAGGAGTCGCCCGAGCCCACCGGCGGCGTCTTCGACACGGTCGGCGTGGTGCTGATCTCGATCGCCCTGCTCTGCTTCACGGGCGGTCTCAGCATGCTCCGCTTGGACGGTGGCCTCGTGAACCCGTGGTCGTGGGCGGTCGTGGTGCTCGGCGTCCTTCTCGTCGTGCCGTTCGTGCTGTGGGAGTTGCGCCACGACGACCCGATCATCGACGTGCGCATGTTCCGTTCGCCCGCCCTCGGGCCGGTGTTCCTCACGGCCGGCCTGTTCGGCGTGAGCGTGCTGGGAGCACAGGCGCCGCTGTCGACCTTCGTGCGCACCGACCCCGACGTCTACGGGTACGGGCTGGGGACCACCGGGTTCGCCACCTCCCTGATCATCGGCATCTACCTCATCGCGATGATCGTCGGCGCGATGCTCTTCCCCGTCATCGCGCGCGCTCTCACCCCGCGCCTGACGCTCATGGGCGCCTCGCTCCTCGTCGGCGTGGGCTTCCTGCTGTTCCTGCCCTTCCACGGCTCGTACCTGCAGGTCGTCACGAACATGGTGATCGCCGGCATCGGATCGGGAGCCCTCGTCGCCGCGCTCCCGGCCGCGGCGGCCTCGGCCGCTCCATCGACGCAGACCGGCGTCGCGACCGGGCTCACCAACTCGGTGAAGACCGTCGGCGGCGCGATCGCCTCGTGCGTGTTCGGCATCGCACTGCTGCACGGGGTGAGCGGAGCGGCGGCGGAGGGCACTGCCGGCTCCTTCGCGGGCTACCTCACGGTGTGGACGGTCTGCGGCGTGACGGCGCTGATCGCCGCCGTGCTGCTGCTCTTCGTGCCCAAGGAGGCGTTCACCGACAGATCCGAGACCGCTGAGGAGGCCGCTCCCGTCGTCTGAACCCGGCTCCCGTCGCCGCAGCCCGGTGGTCAGTCGCGCGGGTTGTGCATGAACTCCAGGCGGATGCCGTTGGCGTCCTCCACGAACGAGGCGTAGTACCTCGCCGTGAACCGCGGGTACTCCTTGGGCTCGCGCACCGCGGTCCAGCCGGCTGCCAGCGCGATGCCGTGCAGCCGGTCGACCTCCTCGCGGGAGTCGACGGCGTAGGCGAGGTGCTGCCACCCCACCCTCCCGTGCTCGTGCGGGCCGCTGACCCCGTCGCGGGCGGGGTACAGCAGCACCTCGGGCTCTCCGCCCTTTCGCCAGTACGCGTGCTCTTCCGCGTCATAGGCGCGCACGTAGCCGAGCGCCTCGAAGACGGGGTTGAACTGCGCAGAGGCCGCGGGGACGTCGTCGACGGTGATGCCGATGTGATCGAAGGTCGCCATGCCCTCAGTCTGGCTCATGCCTCGGACATGCCGCCGACATGCCTCGGACATGCCGCCGACACGCCTCCGAGACGCCGAGACCCGGGGCCGTAGCCCCGGGTCTCGGGTCCGTTCAGTCGCCCTTCACGTTGACGAGCTGCCGCAGCGTGTGCCGGATCGCCACCAGATCGGCGGCATCCGCCATCACGGTGTCGATCGGCTTGTACGCCCGCGGGATCTCGTCGACGAAGGCGTCCGTGTCACGGAACTCGATGCCCGTCATCGCCTCCCTGAGCTGATCGTGCGTGAACGTCCGCCGCGCCGCCGACCGGGAGTACTCCCGTCCGGCGCCGTGCGGCGAGGAGTTCAGCGACTGCGGGTTGCCGAGTCCCTCCACCACGTACGACGCGGTGCCCATCGAGCCCGGGATGAGCCCCGGCCGACCGGCGTCCGCCTGGATCGCGCCCTTCCGCGACACCCACACCCTCTTGCCGAAGTGCATCTCCGACTCGGTGAAGTTGTGGTGGCAGTTGATCCGCTCCTGCTCGTCCACCGGGCTCCCGAGGAACTCAGACACCTGTCGGATCACCCGATCCATCATCTCCTCCCGGTTAAGCAGGGCGAAGTGCTGTGCCCACCGGAGCTCGCGGATGTACCGGGTGAACTCGGGCGTGCCCTCGACGAGGTACGCCAGGTCGGGGTCGGGGAGCTCGATCCACCACTGTCTGTTCAGCCTGTGCGCGACGGAGATGTGGTGCGCGGCGATCTTGTTGCCGACGCCCCGCGACCCCGAGTGCAGGAACAGCCACACCCGGTCGAGCTCGTCGACCGACACCTCGATGAAGTGGTTGCCCGAGCCGAGCGTGCCCAGCTGGAGCCGCCAGTTCTTGGCGTAGGTCTCCGGGTCGAAGCCGTTCTTCTCCGCCAGCGCCTCGAGCTCGTCGATGCGCGGCTGCGCCGTGGCGACGACCTTGTTGTTGTAGCGCCCCGCCGACAGCGGGATGGCCCGCTCGATCTGCTCTCGCAGCGGCGCGAGGTCGCGACCGGAGAGGTCGGCCCTCGTGAACTGCGTGCGGACGGCGATCATGCCGCAGCCGATGTCGACGCCGACGGCGGCCGGGATGATCGCGCCGAGGGTGGGGATGACCGATCCGACGGTCGCCCCCTTGCCCAGGTGCGCATCCGGCATGAGCGCCAGGTGCGGGTGGATGAACGGCATGCGAGCCGTGGTCTTCGCCTGGTCGAGAGTCTTCTCGTCGATCAGGGAAGCCCACGACAGCAGCCGTGCGGAGAGCCTCTCCATGGTTCCTTTCCTTCGGTGGTGTTCGGCCACAGGTCGGGACTCATGAAAAAAGCCCCGGACCTGACGGTGCGGGGCATGACGGCAGCGGATGCTGTCACCTGGCGCGCGCCGGAGGGTACGACTCGTAGCGGTCGTTGCGCTTCTGATCGAAGGCAAGGACCGTGGGAAGCTCGCGCATGGCGGTCATCCGTCGTCTCCTCGGCTGAGTGCTGCACCGTTCGGCACAGCCTTGCAACCATAGGGGAAGGCCGCGCGGGGCGTCAAGGCTCCCGCGGCGGGTTGTACATGAACTCGAGGCGGATGCCGCTGTCGTCCTCCACGAACGAGGCGTAGTAGCGCTCGTTGAAGCGGGGGTAGAGCTTCGGCTCGCGGACGACGGACCATCCGGCATCCGTCGCGATCCGATGCAGTCGATCGACCTCGGCGGGGGAGTCGATCCTGAACGCGAGGTGCTGCCAGCCGGCGCGGCCGTGCACGTGCGGTCCCGTCCCGTCCTCGCGCGGGGCGAAGACGATGATCTCGGTCTCGTCGCCGTGGTGCCAGGAGATCCCGCCCTCGTCCTCGGTGCCCAGCTCGTAGCCGAGCGCGGTGAGGACCGGGTGGAACTGCGCGCGACCGCGTTCCAGGTCGCCTACGGTGATGCCCAGGTGATCGACGAGTGCCATGCCGTCCAGTCTGGCGGATGCCGCGCTCAGTGCGGGGCGTGGTACTCGGCCTCGCCGCGCTTCCAGTAGCCCTTGACCACGGCCTTGGCCGTGTCGACGCCCCAGCGCTCCAGCAGCGCGCGCCCCGGCTTCACGATCGACTGCTCGGCGGCGATGAAGACGAACGGGTCCTCGCCGACGGCGTCCGTCAGCCCCTCCACGAAGGAGATGAGCGCCGAGCCGGCGGGGGCGTCGCCGCGGTGCAGCCATTCGACGTCGACGGGGGCGTCGATGTCGACCTCTCGACCGGCGGAGACGGTCTCGATCACGATGCGGGCGGGTGTGCCGTCAGGGATCAGCGCGGCGAACCTGCGGATGGCCGGGATCGCCGTCTCGTCGCCGACGAGCAGCCAGGATCCGGGCACCCCATCGAGCACGGCCGAGCCGCGGGGCCCGCCGACGCCGATGGTCGATCCGAGAGGCGCCGTGGCCGCCCACGGCGCCGCGATGCCCTGGTCGCCGTGCACGGCGAATTCCACGTCGAGCCAGTCTGCACCCCAGGCGAGGGGCGTGTACTCGCGGCTGGGGGAGGCGCGCAGCTCGTCGACCGAGCCCACGGGGCCATCGGGGAAGAACAGGCGCATGTGGTCGTCGGAGCCGAGCGAGTCGAAGCCGGCGAGGTCGTCGCCGCTCAGCCGCACGCGCACGAAGTCCGGGGCCAGCCATTCCCTGGCGGTCAGGGTGACCATTCGGAAGCGCAGCTCGAGGCCGCGGCGTTCGATCGAGAATCCGGATTTCACATCGCTCATGAAGTAAGGCTAACCTATCTAGGAGTCAGGATAGGCAACCCTAACCTTGACCGATCCGGCGCCTCTCGTGCGCACATCCACAGCAGAACAGGAGTCTCTCCATGTCCATGCCCAGAATCCTCGCGGCCACGAGCCTCGGCCTCGCCGGCCTGCTCGCCCTCGCCGGTTGCGCCTCCCCGTCGGCGGAGGCCCCGAACACCGAGAAGCCTGCGGCGTCGGAGGACTACTATCCCGTCACCGTGACCGATCTGGCGGGCAACGAGGTGACCATCGAGAGCGCCGACAGCGTCGCCATCACCGACAACCGCTTCTTCCAGCTCGCCGCCGATTGGGATCTGCCCGTGTCGGTCGCACCCCTCGACCTGTTCAGTCCGAAGAACCCGCTCAAGGACTCGACCGAGATCCTCAACATCGGGCTGCACACCGAGCCCGACTTCGAGCAGATCGTCGCCGCCGATCCCGATGTCGTCGTCAACGGCTACCGCTTCGGCAGCGAGGAGAACGCCCAGGGTGTGAAGGACGCCGCACCCGACGCGGCCTTCATCGACATGACCGGCCCCGAGGGCCAGACGGCCGACGAGTTCGTCGTGGAGAGCGTCACCCTGATGGGGGAGGTCTTCAACAAGAAGGCCGAGGCCGAAGCGCTGGTGGAGGAGTTCCACGCCGCCATCGCGAAGGCGAAGGACGCGTACGACTCGGAGAAGACCGTGATGGGCCTGGTCACGTCCGGAGGCGAGATCAACTACTCCAACCCGACCGACGGACGGGGAGCGAGCATCTTCTTCAGCCTTCTCGGCCTCACCCCGGCCCTCGACGCCGCCGGTTCGTCCGACCACACCGGCGACAACGTCTCGCTCGAAGCCCTCGCTCAGGCGAACGCCGACTACCTCCTGGTGCTCGACCGCGACGCCGCGGTCTCGGAGGAGGGGCAGACGGTCGTCCCCGCTCTCGAGCTGATCACAGGCTCCGCAGCCCTCGCCAACGTCCCCGC
The DNA here is from genome assembly GCA_040395495.1 of Microbacterium hydrocarbonoxydans. GTDB lineage: Bacteria > Actinomycetota > Actinomycetes > Actinomycetales > Microbacteriaceae > Microbacterium > Microbacterium hydrocarbonoxydans_D. Next base: position 45,018 of record JBEBQG010000006.1, read on the forward strand.
CGTGAAGAACGAGGCGATCACGGTGATGCCGGGCGACTACTACCTGACGGAGGACGTGTTCGCGTACATCACGGTGCTGAACGGGCTCACCGAGCTGTTCGAGGCCAAGTGACGCGCTGACCTCTGACCGACGCGTCGCCGCCCGTCCGCATCCGGACGCGGCGGCGGCGCGCATCGACGCTCCGGAGAGCCCATGATCTCGACGTCATCCGCATCGGCGCCGCGCCGGACGAACGGCGACCCCGTCGTGCGCACCGGTGCATCGGGGCGGGGTCGCTCCCGCTGGTCCCGCACCTGGCCGCTCCTCCTCGCCGTCGTCCTGACGATCGCGCTCATCACCCTGTCGATCTTCACCGGGGTGGCCGACATCACCGCGGCGGACGGCGAGGGGCAGGAGTTCCTCTGGATCACGCGGATCCCGCGCACCGCCTCCCTCGTGCTCGCGGGCGCGAGCATGGCCATGGCCGGCCTCGTGATGCAGCTGATGACGCAGAACCGCTTCGTCGAGCCGACGACGGTCGGCACGACGGAGTGGGCGGGGCTGGGCCTGCTGGTCACCTACATCGTGCTGCCCTCGTCCGGCATCGTCGCGAAGATGGTGATCGCGATCGTGTTCGCCTTCGCAGGCACCCTCGTGTTCTTCGCCTTCCTCCGTCGGGTCACGCTGAAGTCGTCGCTGATCGTGCCCATCGTCGGCATCATGTTCGGCTCCGTCATCAGCGCCGTCTCGACGTTCCTCGCGCTGCGGTTCAACCTGCTGCAGGTGATCGGCGGGTGGTTCATGGGGCGGTTCACCGGGATCGAGGTGGGCCGCTACGAACTGCTCTGGATCGTCCTGGCCGTGGCCGTGGTCGTCGTGATCGCGGCCGATCGGTTCACGGTCGCCGGTCTGGGCAAGGACGTCGCCACGAACGTCGGCCTGCACTACGAGCGGGTCGTGCTGCTGGGCGTCGGGCTCGTCGCCATGACGACGGGCGTGGTCACGGTGATCATCGGCGCCCTGCCCTTCCTCGGGCTGATCGTCCCGAACCTCGTCTCGATGGTGCGCGGCGACGATCTGCGCTCCAACCTGCCGTGGGTCTTCCTCACCGGCATCTGGATCGTCACGATCTGCGATCTCATCGGACGTACGATCATCATGCCGTTCGAGGTGCCGATCTCCCTGGTGCTCGGCGTCGTCGGATCGGCCGTGTTCATCGTCATGCTCCTGCGAACGAGGAGGTCCGGTGTCCGCTGACGTCGTCGACCGCGCCGCCGTCCGGCGCACCGGATCGTTCTCCGATCCCGCCCATCGTCTCCGCTACCGCATCGTCCTCATCGGGCTGATCGCGGGCGCGGTCGTCATCACCGCCCTGCTGCTGTGCTGGAACAACCCCTACCCGCCGTTCAGCGAGCGGTGGATGCGCATCTCGGGCATGCGCGTCTCCGGGGTGATCGTGATCGCCGTCGTCACGTTCTGCCAGGCGTACGCGACGATCGCCTTCCAGACGGCGACGAACAACCGCATCATCACCCCGTCGATCATGGGCTTCGAGTCGCTCTACGTGCTCATCCAGACGGTGATCGTGTTCTTCTTCGGCGCGGCCGCCGGAGCGACGGGGCTCGACCCCTTCGCCCGGTTCCTGCTGCAGTCGGCGCTGATGGTGCTGTTCGCCGTGCTGCTCTACTCCTGGCTGCTCTCCGGGCGGTTCGGCAACCTGCACGTGATGCTGCTGATCGGCATCATCCTCGGCACGGGGATGGGGGCGCTCTCCACGTTCCTGCAGCAGATGCTCGAGCCGAACGAGTTCGACGTGCTCGCCGCCCGACTCTTCGGCAGCATCACCAACGCGAACACCGACTTCCTGTGGTTCGTCATCCCGGTGTGCGCGGCCGCCGGAGGGGCGATCTGGATGCTGTCGAGGCGACTGGACCTGCTCTCCCTGGGACGCGAGATCAGCACCAACCTCGGCCTCGACCACAAGCGCCAGGTGATGCTGATGCTCACCCTCGTCGCCGTGCTCATGGCGATGAGCACGTCCCTGTTCGGACCGATGACCTTCCTCGGCTTCCTCGTCGCGACCCTGGCGTACGCGATCGCCGACACCTACGACCACCGTCTCCTGCTCCCGATGGCCTGGCTGCTCGGCTACGTCGCACTGGGCCTCGCGTACTTCCTGCTGAAGCACGTGTTCACCCTGGTGAACGCCGTCACGATCATCGTCGAGCTGATCGGCGGACTCCTCTTCCTCTTCGTCATCCTCCGAAAGGGGCGACTGTGATCCGCATCCGAGGGCTCGTCCGGCGCTACAGCGACGACGCCGAGATCGGCCCCGTCACCATGGACCTCCCGGCGGGCGGCGTCATCGCGTTGATCGGTCCCAACGGCGCGGGCAAGTCGACGCTGCTCACCATGATGGGGCGGCTCCTCGTCCCCGACGAGGGCGTCGTCGAGATCGCGGGTCTCGACGTGCACAGGGCGCCGTCGAAGCAGGTGGCGCGGATCGTGTCGATCCTGCGGCAGGAGAACCACTTCGTCACCCGGCTCACGGTGCGCCAGCTCGTCGGGTTCGGCCGGTACCCGTACTCGGGCGGACGCCTGACCCGGCTCGACGAGGACAAGATCTCCGAGGCGATCGACTTCCTCGGACTCGGCGATCTCGAGCAGCGGTTCATCGACGAGCTCTCCGGCGGTCAGCGGCAGCGCGCCTATGTCGCCATGGTGCTCGCGCAGGACACCGAGTTCGTGCTGCTCGACGAGCCGCTGAACAACCTCGACATGAAACACGCGGTGCAGATGATGAAGCATCTCCGCCGTGCGGCCGAGGAGCTCGGGCGCACGGTCGTCATCGTGCTGCACGACATCAACTTCGCCGGGCACTACGCCGACCACATCTGCGCCATGAAGGACGGGGAGGTCGTCGAGTTCGGCACGCCGGAGGAGATCATGACCGACGAGGTGCTCAGCCGGGTCTTCGACACCCCGGTCACGGTCGTCGACGGCCCGTCCGGCCCGCTCGCGGTGTACTACTGAGCGTCGTCAGAGGTGGATGCCGGTGTCCTCGTCGTTCACGCCCTCGTCGTTGCCGCCGCGTCGCGACTCGAACCCCAGGAACCACCCGAACCACACGATGCCGGCGAGCAGGAGACCCAGCAGGACGTTCTCGAAGATGAGGCCGATCACGATGCCGAGCACGAGGAGCGCGCCGGTGATGAGCAGGCGCGGGACGAGACGGGACATGCCCTCAGCCTAGGCCGGTCAGCGGCGGCGGTGGTCCTCCGGGGCGAGCCGCGGACCCCGGCGCGGCTCGTGCACGCCGCTCGCGAGGATCAGCCGGACGACCCGCTGCCGGTGGCCGGCCCAGGGGGAGAGCAGATCCAGCATGCCGTCGTCGTCGGTGCGCGACCCGGTGAGCGCGAAGCCGACCTCGTGCGCCAGGTGGTAGTCGCCGACGCTCACGGCATCGGGATCGCCGAGGGCGCGGATGCGCGTCTCGGCGGAGGTCCAGAGCCCGATGCCGGGGAGGCTGGTGAGCACGCGGTCGCGGTCGGCGCCGGTCGCGGCGGAGAGTACGGCGCGCCGGATGCTGTCGCCCCGCTCGGCCGCGCGCACGAGGGTGCGGGACTGCGGCGGCTCGACCCCGGCGCGGTGCCATGCCCAGGAGGGGATGCGGCGCCACTCCTCCGGGGCGGGTGCGGCGCGCATCGGGCGCGGGGTGGGCCCTGGCGCGGGCGATCCGAATCCGGTCACGAGGAGCCGCCAGGCGCGGAACGCCTGCATGCCCGTGACCTTCTGCTCGAGGATCGCGCAGGCGAGGGCGTCGAAGACCTCCCCGGTGCGCGTCAGCCGGAGTCCGGGATTGCGGCGTGCGGCGTCGGCGATGAGCGGATGCCGTGAGGCGTCGAACCCGGAGTCGTCGTCGTCGGATCCGCACAGCGCGGGGACGCCGTCGAGGGCGGCGGAGGCGCCAGGACCCCACGCGGTCGCCCTGATCTCGCCGGAGACCGCGCGCAGCGCGAGGGTCGCCACGCCGAGAGGGGTGCGGATCGCCCGCCAGATCACAGGGCCGTCGTGCACGGTCGTCGGGTCGCCGGGGCCTCGGCGCAGCACGCCTACCGTGGAGCGCAGGTCGACGGGGCGCGACGGGCGGTGGACCGACTCGAGCGGCGCGCCGTGCGCCGCGGCATCCGGTCGCGCACCAGCCGTCAGGGTCATGCGATCACCCTACGCGCGGGGTCTGACAGTCCGCCGTCGAGGCCCTGCAGGCAGGGCGACGGGACGGCTCAGAAGCGGTCGGGCGACGGCGTGCCGTGTCCGTAGCGGATCACGACGTCGGCGTGGCGGTCGAAGCGGTAGCCGATGCCGCGCACCGTGCGCACGATGTCCTCGTACCGGCCGAGCTTGGCGCGCAGTCGGCGCACGTGCACGTCGATCGTGCGCTCGCCGGGCGTCTCGTCGTCCTGCGCCTGCCACAGCGCGGAGACGAGCTCGGAGCGCTCGATCGTGCGGCCCTCGCGGAGCACGAGGTACTGCAGGAGCTCGAACTCCTTGTAGGTGAAGGCGGCGGACTCGCCGTCGATGAGCACGCGCTTGCGGGAGATGTCGACGACCACGCCGCCCTCGTCGGTGGCGGCGTCCTCCTCGGCGGCGGCCTTGGTGCGGGCGATCGCGCCCGGCTCGTGCAGCGCGAGGCGCACGACGTCGAGGTCGCGACCGCCGGAGCCGTGCGGGGCGAGGGCCACGGTGGCGTGGGTCTCGGCGCCGGGGGCGAGCTCGGCGAGGGTGCGCCGGAGAGCGTCGACGAGCAGCGGGAGGCTCACCCCGGCCTCTGCGGCCTTGATCTCGTCGAGGCCGACGTAGAGGGCGAAGCCGCGGGGCGAGCGCACCGCGGGGAGGTCAGCGGCGACCGGCTCGGCGGGACGGGCCTGAGCGGTGCGGGCGGGGGCGGTGGCGGCGGGACGCTCGAGAAGGGCGGTGTTCGACATGATGATGGAGTCCTCGGGACGTGAGCCGATGCGGCTCTGATGCGTTGCACGAAAGACCGGCGGAGCCGGAGAATCGAGCACGGGTGTGTGCTCGGAGACACAGGAGCCGCAGATCGCGGATCACCTGGTCGGGCGGGGTGGCTGTTCGTTCAGCGACACATTCGGCAACACATGCCAACGCGACCGGGCATCATCATCCCGGCAGTCCCGTTCGCCTCCTGGGCGGACAAAGGGCGTGCGTTGGTGGTCATGGGGGGATTATGTCGGAAGAAGTCGGTGCGTGTCAAAACGACGCCCGACCGCGGTACCGGGCGTAGCGTTGCCTGTGTGACGATCTCTCACGCCGTCGACGGCTTCCTCGTGACCGATGAGAAGGACGAGTCCCGCTACACGCTGACCCGGGACGGGCAGTTGGTGAGCGTGCTCGACTATCGAGACGACGGGCGGACGATCGCGCTCACCAGGGCCTTCACGATCCCGACTTTCCGCGGCCACGGCCATGCGGCGAAGGTCGTGGCCGGTGCTGTCGCGGACATCGAGGAGCGCGGGGACCGTAAGGTCGATCCCGTGTGCTGGTACGTCGCGGAGTGGTTCGACGCGAACCCCTCGCACGCGGGCCTGCTCCGCGCACGCTGAACCGCGCCGTGTGACGCCGTGTTACGACATCCGATCGTCGTCCGCGCTGAGAGGATGTCCCCATGAGACTCGCCGAAGCACTCGCCACCCGCGCCGATCTGCAGCGCAGGATCGAACAGCTGCGCGCCCGCATCGTCGCGAACGCGCGCTACCAGGAGGGGGAGGAGCCGGCCGAGGACGCCGGGGCGCTCCTGGCCGAGGCGGACGCCGCGCTGACGCAGCTGCGCGATCTGATCCGCCGCATCAACGCCACCAACTCCCGACTGGATCTCGGTGAGGACGGCACCATGACCGACGCGCTCGCCGCACGCGACGTGCTGCGCATGCGTCATGCCCTCCTCGCCGATGCGGCGGGGGCGGCGTCGGGTACCAACGGCGCGATCAGGCAGATGCGCTCGGAGCTCAGGCAGGTGGCGGCTCTGCCGGTCGTCGAGCTGCGGACCAGGGCGGATGCCGTCGCCGTCGAGCTGCGCGAACTCGACAACCGCATCCAACAGGCGAACTGGAGCAGCGAACTGGACGAGTAGAGCGGAAGTCGGTAGCCACGACGAAGCGGGCACACCCCCTGCCGGTGGGGCAAGACCGGCACCTTGCAGGGCGGAGGGCAGCCCGGACACGCATCGCGCAGCCCCGCACCCCGCACAGGTGACAGCGCACAGCGCACCCCGCATCACCGCGTGCCGGTCGTCGTGGCGAGGGTGGGTCAGGGGACCTTCCGCTCCATTCCCGCCGGTCGCGGCACGCCTCGGGCGCGATGTCGGAGGCCCTCCGTAGCGTGTGGGTATGCGAATCCTGCACACCTCCGACTGGCACATCGGTCGCACGTTCCATGGCAGTTCGACCATGGACGCGCTGGCCGAGGTGCTCGGAGCGCTCGTGCAGCAGGTCGGAGACAACGCCGTCGACGTCGTGGTCGTCGCGGGGGACGTCTTCGACTCCGCGACGCCGTCCGGCCCCGCCTACACGCTGCTCAGCGACACGCTCCTCGCCCTGCACGAGACGGGCGCACGCGTCATCGTCACGAGCGGCAACCACGACTCGGCGGCGAGGCTGGGGTTCCAGGCGCGGCTGCTGCGCGACGGCATCCACGTGCTCACCGACCCCCGCGAGGTCGGCAGCCCGGTCACGGTGGCCGACGAGCACGGACCCGTGCACTTCTTCGGCGTCCCCTACCTCGAGCCGGCGATCGTGCGCCAGCACTGGCCCGCGGATGAAGACGGCGGGCAGCTGCGCACCCAGGCGCAGACCATGTCGCACGCCATGGGGCTCGTGCGGGAGGGGATCGCCGAGCATACCGGGAGATCCGTGGCCATCGCGCACTGCTTCGCGGTCGGCGTCGAGAGCACGACCGGTCTTGAGCGCGAGGTGCGACAGGGCGGCCTCGACATGGTGCCCCTCGACGTCTTCGACGGGCCCGACTACGTGGCACTGGGGCACATCCACGGTCGCAACCGGCTCAGCGAGCGCGTCCGCTACGCCGGTGCGCCCCTGCACTACAGCTTCGGCGAGCAGGACAAACCCCGGGGGTCGTGGCTCGTCGAGCTCGACGCCGAGGGCCTGGCGTCGGTGGAATGGCTCGCGCTTCCGGTGCCCAGGGCGCTGGTGACGCTCACTGGCACGCTCGACGAGATCCTCAGCGTCGACAACGTCGCCGCTCACGCCGATGACTGGGTGTGCGCTGTCTACACCGACGCGCTGCCCCAGTCCGAGCCGATGCGACGGCTGCGCGAGAGGTTCCCCTACTGCGCCATGGTCCAGCACCTGCCGGCGGTCGGCGCCGAGACGCAGGAGCGGACCTATGCCGAGCGGCTGCGCGCCGCTGTGACCGACACCGAACGCATCGGCGCCTTCCTGGAGCACGTGCGGGCGGGGCGGGGGCCCAGCGAGCGTGAGAGCGAGCTGATCCGCGAGGTCCTCGACGACCGGGTGCGGGCGGAAGCCCTCGTCTGATGCGGCTGCATCGTCTGGAGGTCGAGGGGTTCGGGCCTTTCCGCGCGCGCCAGAGCGTGGACTTCGACGCCTTCGCCGACGACGGCATCTTCCTCATCGCCGGCCGCACCGGCGCGGGCAAGTCGAGCATCCTCGACGCCGTGTGCTTCGGGCTGTACGGCGGGGTTCCGCGCTATGACGGCGGGGAGAAGCGGCTGCGCAGCGACCATTGCGGACCCGACGACGTCTCCGAGGTCGTCGTCGAGTTCAGCACGGTCGCAGGGCGCTTCCGCGTCACCCGGTCGCCGGAGTACCTCCGGCCCGCCAAGCGCGGGGGAGGGATGACCAAGCAGGCGGCGGGCGCCGCGCTCGAGGAGTGGACGGACGCCGGGTGGGTCGGCCGGGCGGCGAGGGCGGTCGACGTCGCGACCGAGCTCGACGAGATCCTCCAGCTCAGCCGCGAGCAGTTCCTGCAGGTCATCCTCCTGGCGCAGAACCGGTTCTCCGAGTTCCTGCTCGCCAACAGCAAAGACCGACAGGCGCTGCTGCGTCGCCTCTTCGGCACCGAGAGGTTCGAAGACGTCCAGTCACGGTTCGACGAGCGACGTCGATCCGCAGAGCAGGGTCTCGGCGCGCGCCTCGCGGCGGTCACCGCTCGCCTCGAGGAGGCGGAGCAGCTGATCACCACGGCGGATCTGCGAGGCGGTTCCGGGGAGTCCGATCCGAGCGACCCTCACGGCGCCGCCGGCGCGGAGACCACCGAAGACCGCCTCGACGGTCTGCGCAGGGCAGCGGCCCGTGCGGACTACCGGGCGGAGCGCCGTGGGGCGGAGAGCGCAGACGCCGAGGCCCGACTGACGGCGATCGACGCGCGGCTGAGCACGCTCCGCGACGACCGGCGGGCGCAGACGGAGCGCGATCGCGCACGTGCGGCCCTCGACGTGCTCGACTCCGAGGAACCGCGGATCGCCGAGGCGAGGGGGGAGCTCGCCGCCGCGCGCGCGGCTGAGACGCTGCGATCGACGATCGCGGCGACGACCCGCTCACGGTCGATGCTCGCCGCCGCGATCACCCGCGAGCAGGAGGCTGCGGCGGAGTGGACTCGACAGGGGATCGTCCTCGACGCGTCGGCCGACGGCGCCGCCGTGCCAGACGAGGGCATCGCATCGGCGGTCGCCCTCGAGGACTGGGCCGCGCAGCGCACGCGGGAGACCGGGGCCTGGGCGCGTGCACGGGAGTTGGAAAGCGCTGAGGCCGAACGGATCGCCGAGCGGGCGGGGGTCGATGCGAGGATCGCGACGGTGACCGCACGTGTCGAGGCGGGCGAGGCCGAGCGTGCGTCGCTCCCCGACGCGATCGCGACGGCGACGGCCGCGCGCGACGAGCGTCGGCGTGAGGCCGACCGCGCCGACGCCCTCCTCGCCGCCCGTGACCTCGCGGCTGTGCGCAGGAGCGCCGCGGCCGAGGCGGAACGGCTGCAGGCACAGGAGGCGGCGGAGGACAGGGCGGTGGTCGAGGCGGCATCGGCCTTCGCCGTCGCTCAGGCCAGGTTCGCCGAGCTGCGCAGGCGTCGTTCCGACGGGATGGCCGGGGAGCTGGCGTCCGCCCTGGTCGACGGAGAACCCTGTGCGGTGTGCGGCGCGACGACGCATCCGGCCCCCGCCGCGCACGCGGATCCCGTGTCTGCCGATGACGTCGCCGACGCGGAGGCCCTTCGCGACGCCGCAGCGCAGCGGGAGCGTTCCGCGGCCGATGCGCTGGCCGCCACGAGGGCCGAGCTGGCCGCCACGAGGGCGCGTGCCGACGGCCGCACGATCGAGAGCGCCGACCTCGAACTCGCCGCCGCGACCGAGGAGCACGCCCGCAGCATCGCCGCGGGGGCCGAGCTCGTCGTCCTCGAGGCCGAGGTCACCGCGCTCACGGCGAGGTCCGCGCAGATCGAGCGCGAGCGGGCGGACGACGCCGCGGCGCTCGCCGCGGCGCGGGAGGAGCGCGCCGCACTCGTGCAACGGCACGACGACGCGGCCGCGCAGATCGCCGCTGCGCGGGGGAGCTTCGCGACGGTCGCCGAACGGCTCGCGGAGGCCTCGACGCAGATCGCCGCTGCGCGGGCATTCGCCGAGGCCATCACCGACCGTGTGCGCCGAGCGGAGGCCGCCGCAGAGGCTGAGGCCGAACAGCATCGGGCGCTGGCGGAGTCCGTCTTCGACGACGCGACCGCGGTGGAGGCGGCACTGCGTTCGGACGCGGCGCAGGCCGCGCTCTCCGATCGCATCGAGCAGCATGCCGCACAGCGGGCCAAGGAGCGCGCGATCCTCCTCGACCTCGAACTGCGCACGCTCCCCGAGGAGCCGATCGACCTCGCCCCTCACGAGCAGGAAGCGCTCGACGCGAGGGCGGTCTGGACCGCGTCGGTCGACCTCGCGGCACGTGCCGAGGCGACGGCCGAACGGCTCGGCGGGCTCATCGAGTCCGCCGCGTCCGAGCACCTCCGCGTGGCCGAGGAGGCCGCGGACTTCGAAGTCCTCCGCGGGCTCGCCGACGCCATCGCGGGGCGGGGGCAGAACACGCGCAAGATGACGCTCGAGACCTTCGTGCTCGCGGCAGAGCTCGAAGAGATCGTCACGGCGGCCAACCGTCGTCTCGACGACATGTCGACGGGGCGCTACCAGCTCCGGCACTCCGACGCCCTGGCCGCGCGCGGGGCGGCATCGGGCCTCGGGATCGTCGTGTTCGACGCCTTCACCGGTCAGACCCGGCCCGCGCAATCGCTGTCCGGAGGCGAGACCTTCCTCGGTTCGCTGGCCCTCGCTCTCGGCCTCGCCGAGGTGGTCACGGCCAGGGCCGGCGGCATCCGCCTCGACACCCTGTTCATCGACGAGGGATTCGGATCACTCGACGGCGACACGCTCGACATCGCGATGCGCACGCTCGACGAGCTCCGCCAGGGCGGGCGGACGGTCGGCGTCATCAGCCACGTCGAAGCGATGCAGGAGCAGATCCCCGCGCAGCTGACCGTGCGCGCCACCGCCGAGGGGCCCAGCGTCATCGAGACGCGCTGAGGTACGACCGGTCAGACTCCGTACTCGTCGCGGATGAAGCCGCGCAGCTGCTCGCTGCAGCGTGCCACCGCCTCGCGCCAGTCGGTGAGCGCGCCGTCCTCGGCCTGGTCGGAGACGGCGCGGAACACTCGGATCGGCACGCCGAACTGCTCGGCCACCCAGATGTACGCGTAGGTCTCCATATCGACCAGCGCGGCGCCGGTGGGGCGGATGACGGCCGTCACCTCCGCGTCGTCCACGAAGTGGTCGCCGGTCGCGATCAGCACCCCGTCGCGTCCGGTGGCGACGCGTGCAGGGAGGGACACGTGCTGCCCCGCGATGCCGTCGAGATCGGTCACGTCGTGCTGGAAGGCCGTCCCCACCTCGTGCACCGTGTCCTCCAGCGCAGGGTCGATGGCGCCGGCGGTGCCCACGACCACGATCTCGTCATACGTCGCCGCATCCAGCGCCCTGGTGAGCGCGTACGTCGCCTGGAGCTTGCCCGGTCCGGTGACCAGACGGTCGAAGCCGGGGAGCGAATCGGGGAAGGCGGACAGTTCGGAGCTCAGGGCGGCGACGAGGAGTTTCACCGCCCTATCCTCTCAGGCCCTGGCTGGACGGAGCATGTGTCATGCGCGCGTAACACGCAGGGGAGATACTGGGTCGAGCACACAGAGTGAGGAGTCATCGTGAGCCTGCAGCAGCAGATCGCCGAAGCGCTCGGCGTGAAGTCCGACATCGACCCCGAGGCCGAGGTGGAACGCCGGGTGCAGTTCCTCGCCGATTACCTCCGTACGACGGGCGCCCGCGGGTTCGTGCTGGGGATCTCGGGCGGGCAGGACTCGACGCTCGCGGGACGCCTCGCCCAGCTGGCGGTCGAACGGGTGCGTGACGAGGGAGGCGACGCGCGGTTCCTCGCGGCCCGCCTGCCCTACCGGGTGCAGCACGACGCCGCGGATGCCGAGGCCGCGCTCGCGTTCATCGCAGCCGACTCCTCCGTCGAGGTCAACATCCAGAACGGCGTGGACGGCGTCGAGGAGGACATCGAGTTCGCCGTGACGAGCGACATCAGCGACTTCAACCGCGGCAACATCAAGGCCAGGGTTCGCATGGTGACCCAGTACGCGCTGGCGGGTCACGACGGCCTGCTCGTGATCGGCACCGACCACGCGGCGGAGGCGGTGACCGGTTTCTACACGAAGTTCGGCGACGGAGCAGCCGACCTCCTGCCCCTCTCGGGCCTCACCAAGCGCCAGGGGCGTGCGCTCCTGCAGACGCTCGACGCCCCCGAGCGGCTGTGGCTGAAGGTGCCGACGGCGGATCTGCTCGACGGCCAGCCGGGACGCGCCGATGAGGACGAGCTCGGACTCACCTACGAGCAGATCGACGACTTCCTCGAGGGCCGCCCCGTGGCGCCCGAGGTCGCCGGGCGCATCGAGGCCAAGTACCTCGCGACGCAGCACAAGCGGCACCTTCCGGCGACGCCGGACGACACCTGGTGGCGCTGACCGCCCGTCTGCCGGTGTCGGATGTCGCGGCTAGTGTCGAAGCATCCGACAGAACGGGAGCATCGTGCGGATCGACACCCAGGCGCAGCGCGTCATCTGGAGCGCCAGCGACCTCAAGGCCGCGGCCGAGTGCGAGTTCGCGTGGTGCAGGGCGATCGACGCCAAGCTGGGCCGGGTGCCCGCGGTCGAGGAGCCCGAAGACGCCACGCTTCGCCGAGCGGCAGAGCTCGGCGACGTGCACGAGCAGAACGTGCTCGCCCGCTACATCGACGATCTCGGCGACGGGCGCGTCCACCGCATCGAGAAGGTGTCGTCGGTCGACGCCGAGGCCCTCGCCGCGGTCGTCGCCGAGACCGAGGAGGCGCTCCGCTCCGACGCCGCGGTGATCTTCCAGGCGGCCTTCGCGACCGAGGAGTTCGTCGGGTTCGCGGACTTCCTCCGGCGCGATGACGACGGGCGCTGGCGCGTCGAGGACTCAAAACTGGCGCGGAGGGCCCGTGTCACGGCGCTCATGCAGCTGGCGGCATACGTCGACCAGCTCGACAGGCTCGGCGTCGCGCGGTCCGATGAGGTCGATCTCATCCTCGGAGACGGAAGCCGCAGCACGCACCTGGTCGACGACCTGCTCCCGCTGTTCCGCGTGAGACGGGCGCGACTCCGGGCGCTCATCGCCGATCGGCGCATCGTCGACGGCGTGGAGGGCGAGCCGCTCGCGTGGGGCGACGAGCGCGGCGACCTCGAGGTCGTCGCGTGCGGCCGATGCGCGACGTGTGAGGAGCAGGTCGTCGCGCACCGCGACCTCCTCATGGTGGCGCGGATGCGTCCGGTGCAGCGTGCCCGGCTGCGGGCCGCCGGCATCCGGACGATCGACGAGCTGGCGGTCGCCTCCGCGGCTCCCGAGGGGATGAACCCGGACGTCTTCGCCTCCCTCCGGGCGCAGGCGGCACTGCAGCTCCGCGCCGACGCCGACGGCGAAGCGGTGTTCGAGGTGCACTACGCCGGCGCCATCCACACCCTCCCCGTCCCCAGCCACGGAGACATCTTCTTCGATTTCGAGGGCGACCCGCTCTACACCGAACCGGCTCCCGACGGGCAGGCGCAGTGGGGCATCGACTACCTCTTCGGCTGGGTCGACAACGCCGACCAGTACACCGCGCTCTGGGCGCACGACTTCGACGCCGAGCGGGTCGCGTTCGAGACCTTCCTCGACGTGGTCAAGCTCCGGCGCGCGGCGCATCCCGGCATGCACATCTACCACTACGCCCCGTACGAGACCTCTCATCTCGTGGCCATGGCGGCCAGGCACGGGGTGCGAGAGGCCGAGATCGACAGGCTGCTGCGCGAGGGCGTCTTCGTCGACCTGTACCCGCTGGTGCTGCGTACGGTCAGGGTGGGGTCCCGCTCGTACTCGATCAAGAAGCTGGAGCCGCTCTACATGGGCGCGGACGTGCGCACCAGCGACGTCCAGAAGGGCGACGACTCCATCGTCCAGTACGTCGCGGCGCGCGAGCTCGCGGCCGCGGGCGAGCAGTCCGAGGCGGATGCCGTTTTCGCCGACCTCGCCGACTACAACCGATACGACTGCGTCTCGACGCGCCGACTGCGCAACTGGCTGATCGACATCGCGCGGAAGGAGGGCGTGACGCCCGCTCCGCCCGACGAGGCCGATGGCATCGTCTACGAGCCGTCGCCCCGCTCGGTCTCGCTGCTCGCCGACGCCGAACGCGAGGCCGAGGCAGGGGGCGACGGCCGGCTGCACCGCATCGCCGCCGCAGCCATCGACTACTTCCCCCGTGAGGCCAAGAGCTTCTGGGTGTCGCATTTCCAGCGGCTGCGCGAACCGATCACGATGTGGGAGACCACGCGCGACGTCATCCGCATCGACGGTGCATCGTCCGTCGTGCGGCGGGACTGGAGCGTGGGAGAGGGCCGTCGGGTGATGTCCCGAGACATCGAGGTGAGAGGAGAGGTGTCCCCGGGCACGACACTGGGCCCGGGCGGCGAGCCGTTCGCGCTGTACGAGACGCCGGCGCCCTTCGACATCGAGGCGCCGTCTCGAGCCGTGTACGTGCCGCACGCCGTGAAGATCGCCGAGGTGCTCGACGACGGATACCTCGTCACCGAGTCCGCGGTGCGCGGAGAGACCTGGGACGAGCTGCCGGTGGCGCTGACCCCCGCCGCGCCTCCCCGAGTCGCCGCGCTGCAGGGGGCGATCGACGAATGGGCCGACGCCGTGCATGACGCATCCCCCGGCTTTCCGCAGGATGCCGCGACGGACATCCTGCGCCGGGTCCCGCCGCGCACGGTGTCCGGGTCGCCGCTCCCGAGTGCCGACGACGACGTGATCGACGCCATCGTCCGCGCGGTGCTCGATCTCGACCGCAGCTACCTGGCCGTGCAGGGTCCCCCCGGTACGGGCAAGACCTACACGGGTTCGCACGTGATCTCCCGCCTCGTCCGTGAGCACGGCTTCAGGGTCGGGGTGGTGGCGCAGTCGCATGCGATCATCGAGACGCTCCTCGAGCGCGTCGTCGCAGACGGGGTGCCTCCCGCGCAGGTCGCGAAGGCTCCCAAGGACGGCGAGTCCGAGCCCGGCTACACCGTGATCCCCAAGAACGGGATGGCGGCGTTCCTCGCCGAGCATGCAGGGGAGGGCGTCGTGGTCGGCGGTACCGCCTGGGACTTCAGTAACACCCAGCGGGTCGACCGCGGCGCGCTCGATCTCCTCGTGATCGATGAGGCCGGTCAGTTTTCGCTCGCGTCGACGATCGCCGTCGCGGCCGGCGCGAAGCGCCTCCTGTTGCTCGGCGATCCGCAGCAGCTTCCGCAGGTGAGTCAGGGTGCCCACCCCGAGCCGGTCGACACCTCGGCGCTCGGCTGGGTGATGGACGGCGACCAGGTCGTGCGGCCCGAGTACGGCTACTTCCTCGCGCGGTCGTGGCGCATGCACCCCTTCGTCGCCGCTCCGGTGTCGACCCTCGCGTACGCGGGTCGGCTGGCGTCGGCACCCGGCACGGAGCGGCGCTCGCTCGCCGGGGTCGATCCGGGGCTCCACGTCGTGCCTCTGAGACACCGGGGCAACGCCACGCAGTCGCCCGAGGAGGCGGCGGAGGTGGTGCGGATCGTCCGAGAGCTCGTCGGCAGGGAGTTCACGGACAACGACACCGAGGCCACTGTGAGGCCCCTCGCGCAGGACGACATCATCGTGGTGACGCCCTACAACGCGCAGCGACAGCTCGTGCGCGACGCCCTCACCGAGGCGGGATTCGCCGACGTTCCCGTGGGGACGGTCGACAACTTCCAGGGCAAGGAGGCCGTCGTCTCGATCACCTCGCTCGCCGCCTCGAGCGGACGGGACGCGCCGCGCGGGCCGGAGTTCCTCCTGCTGCAGAACCGGCTGAACGTGGCGATCTCGCGCGCGCAGGTCGCGGCCTACCTGATCCACTCCCCGGCTCTCCTCGACGATCTTCCGCACACGCCCGAGGGCGTGTCGAGGCTCAGCGCCTTCGCGCGCCTCGTCGGCGCCGGGGATTGACCGCGGCGGACCGGGAGTGCCCGGTCACGCCCCGGTCCCGGCCGGGCGCGTGCTCGGGTTGCATCGGCCCAGGTCCCAGCCCTGGCCTGGGATCCGGCCGGGGGCGCGTGTTCGGGTTGTGCCGGTCGTCGCCGGGCGCACGAAAGTCGGAGCCGCGGTGCGGCACGCCGTCGGAGGGTCAGCTCATGCGGCGTGTCGTGTGCAAACTCCGATTTTTCGCGCACGCAGCGGGATGCGCGATGCGGGTCGGGATGCGCGATGCGGGGCGGGACGCGCCGCGGGTCGGGATGCGCCGCGAGTCGGGAAGCGCGCGGGTCAGACGGTGCCGTAGAGGCGGTCGCCGGCGTCGCCGAGTCCGGGCACGATGTAGCCCTTCTCGTTGAGGCGCTCGTCGAGGGCGCCGAGCACGAGGGTGACGTCGCGGTCTCCGACCATCGCCTCGATGGCGGCGACGCCCTCGGGGGTGCCGAGGAGGCAGATCGCCGTGACGTCCTTGGCTCCGCGGTCGAAGAGGAACTGGATCGCCGCGGCCAGCGAGCCGCCGGTCGCGAGCATCGGGTCGATGGCGAAGCACTGGCGGTCGCTGAGGTCGTCGGGGAGGCGCTCGGCGTAGGTCGTCGGCTCGAAGGTCTCCTCGTCGCGGACCATGCCGAGAAAGCCGACCTCCGCGGTCGGGAGCAGCTTGACGAGGCCCTCGAGCATGCCGAGACCGGCGCGCAGGATGGGGACGACGATCGGGCGCGGCTCGGAGATCTTCACGCCCATCGTCGTGGTGACGGGGGTCGTGATCTCGATCGGGCTGACCTTGACGTTACGGGTGGCCTCGTAGGCCAGCAGGGTCACCAGCTCCTCGGTGAGCTGACGGAACACCGGCGACGGGGTGCGCTCGTCGCGCAGCACCGAGAGCTTGTGGGTGATGAGGGGGTGGTCGGCGACGTGAACACGCATGGATACAGGCTAATGCGCGGCGCCCTTCCGCACGACATCGCACCTCGTCGGACGGGCTCACGTCGTAGGCTCGACGCATGACCGCCGCAGACCGCACCGCGATGTCGCGTGCCCTGGCGCTCGCCGCGGAGGCCGCCGACGCCGGGGAGATACCGGTCGGCGCGGTCGTCGTCGACGGCGGCGGACGCATCCTCGGCGAGGGGCGGAACAGCCGTGAGGAGACCCACGACCCCACCGGGCACGCCGAGGTGAACGCCCTGCGGGCCGCTGCGGCATCCCTCGGCTCCTGGAATCTCGACGGCTGCACCCTCGTCGTCACCCTCGAGCCCTGCGTGATGTGCGCGGGGGCGATCCTGCAGTCGCGCGTCTCGCGCGTCGTGTTCGGGGCCTGGGACGACAAGGCGGGAGCCGCGGGGTCGATGTACGACGTGCTGCGCGACCGGCGGCTTCCCTACCGTGCCGAGGTGGTCGGGGGAGTGGAGGCGGATGCCGCCGCCGGCCTGCTGCGGCAGTTCTTCACGCCTCGCCGCTGATCTCGGCCGCGCGGCACCGCCCCGAGCCCGATGCCGCCCTCACCGGGCGGCGGTCGCGGCGTCCGCGAGCCGCGCGACCAGGGTGAGGTATGCCTGCGCGGCCTCGTCGAAGTATCCCGCATGGCGGACCCCGCGCTCGTCGACCTCGGTCTGGGACGCGTGGCCGTCGACCGCCTCGCCGACCACCGTCGAGCCGTCGATGCCGGGCGCCTCCCCACCGTCGCAGTCGTAGACGATCACGCCGCGGATGTCCCGGGGGTCGACCGGGTGATGGCCGAGTCTGCCGAGCGGGGCGATGCCGTCGTCCTCGCTCTCGGTGGCGTAGAGCACGAGGGATCCGCGGGAGATCGCGTCCTCGATCGCGACCCGTGCGGCGTGGGTGACCCCCGCGGAGGCGATGGAGAACGCCGTGCGCACATCGCCGGCGATGTCCAGGGCGATCATCTCGCCCAGCAGCGTCGACGAGTACGAGTACGTCACCACGGCGATGTGAGCCCCGGGGTTGCGCACGACCATGCGGTCGATGTCGACGGCGAGTCGCGCCGCGCCGACCGTGGCGTGCGTGGTGGCGAGCGCCGACACGTGCGTGCCGGAGTCCCACGCGAACCAGGCGATCGTGGCGACCCTGCGCGGTTCGCCCCTCGCGACGCACGAGCGGATGACGTCGGCGCAGATGCGCTGCGCAGCATCCGCCCAGGCGGGCAGCTCACGCAGGTCGGTGTCGATGCCGTGCAGCACGTACACGACGAGGTCCGCGGCGTCCGGGTCGCCGAAGGAGATGACCGCGTGCGGGCGGTCCCCCGCCAGCATGAAGGACTCCAGCCGCGCCTGCGGATCGCGATCGAGCACCGACCGTACGTTGCGCAGCCGTTGCGCCGTCTCTTCCGAGAGGTCGGTGCGCGCGAGCGCGGCGGCGAACTCGTCGATCACCGGAGGGTCAGTCTGACGACTTCAGCACGAACGCGTCCGTGGGCGGTTCGGGGTCGATCGCCGGACGGTACACGTCCGGCTCGATGTAGATCACGCGTGCCGCGGGAACCGCCTCGCGGATGCGCACCTCGATCTGATCGATGTCGTCGGCGGCCTCCCGCAGCGGCTTGTCGGCGCTGAGCGCGATCTTCGCCGCGACCATCAGCTCGTCGGGCCCGAGGTACAGGGTCTTCATGTGGATGATCTTCTCGACCTCCGCGCCGGCGCGGATCGCGTCGACGATGCGATCGTGATCCGCCGGGTTCGCCCCCTCGCCGACGAGCAGGCTCTTGGTCTCGATCCCCAGCACGATGGCGATGCACACCAGCAGCACGCCGATCATCACCGTGCCGAGCGCGTCGAACAGCGGGTTGCCGGTGAGCAGGGTGAGGCCGACGCCGAGCAGGGCGAAGCTGAGGCCGGTGAGAGCGCCGACGTCTTCGAGGAGCACGACGGGGAGTTCGGGGGCCTTGGCGCGGCGCACGAACGTGACCCACGACTGGCCCTTCTCGCGCACGAGGTTGCTCTCCTTGACCGCGGTGCGCAGCGAGAACGACTCCAGGCCGATGGAGATCAGCAGCACGACGAGCGGCAGCCACCACCAGGTGCGGTCGAGCTCGTGGGGCTCCCGCAGCTTGCCGACGCCCTCGTAGATCGCGAAGAGGCCGCCGACGGAGAACAGGATGATCGACACGACGAACGCCGACACGTAGCGCTCGCGGCCGTAGCCGAACGGGTGCTCGCGGTCGGCCGCTCGCTGCGCCTTGCGTCCGCCGAACATGAGCAGCACCTGGTTGCCGGAGTCGGCCACGGAGTGGATCGCCTCGGCGAGCATGGATGCCGAGCCGGAGAGCGCCCAGGCGATGAACTTCGCGAGCGCGATGCCCATGTTCGCCAGGAACGCCGCGATGATTGCCCTGTTGCCTCCGGATGCGCTCATGAGTCGAGTGTAGGACGGCGGGTCACCGCGTGCGCGGCGCCCGCGCGGCCCGTGCGGGATACACATCGCGGCCCGGTCGTAGGATGACGGCATGGCTGACTCTCTTCCCTCCCTCGCGTTCCTCGGTGCCGGTTCGATGGGAGGGGCGATCCTCCGCGGAGTCGTCGCCAGCGGCATCCGCGTCGAGGGCGGGATCACCGCCACCAACCGTTCCGCCGACCGCGCGGCCTCGCTCTCCGACCTCGCCGGCGTCACGAGCATCGCCCTCGCGGAGCATCCGGACGGCAACCTCGAGGCCGCGGCATCCGCCGGCATCGTGCTCGTCGGCGTCAAGCCGGCGATGGTCCCCGACCTCCTCCGCGAGATCGCCCCGCGCCTGCAACCGTCCACGATCGTGGTGAGCCTGGCGGCCGGGGTGACGCTGCAGACCTTCGCCGATGTGCTCGGCGCCGACGCGCGCGTCATCCGCTCCATGCCGAACACCCCCGCGACCGTCGGGCGGGCGGTCACGGGCCTCGCGGCGGGGGCGTCGGCCACCGCCGATGACCTCGCCGAGGTGCGCCGGCTGTTCGAGACCGTCGGCGCGGTGATCGAGGTCCCGGAGTCGCAGATCGACGCGCTGTCGACGATCTCGGGCTCGGGGCCCGCCTACGTCTACCTGCTGATCGAGGAGTTCACGCGCGCGGCCATCGGAATGGGCTTCACGGAGGCGGATGCGCGGCTGATGGCCGAGCAGACGTTCATCGGCGCCACCGCGCTGCTCGAGGCATCCGGGGAGGAGCCGGCAGAGCTGCGCCGCCGTGTGACCAGCCCCAAGGGGACCACGGAGCGCGCGATCGCGGTGCTGCAGGACGCGCATCTCGACCGCACGTTCTCCGCCGCCGCCGCCGCGGCCCTCGCCCGTGCGAAGGAGCTCGCCGCCGGAGCCTGATCCGCCGCGTCCGCCGCGTCCGCCGCGTCCGCCGCGTCCCGCCGCGTCCGCAGCCTCCGCCGAGGTAGGCCGTTTCGCCGGGGTAGGACGTTCCGCAACGGATCGTCCCACCCCGGCGTCTTCTCCTACCTCGGCGTCTTCTCCTACCTCGGCGTCGGCGGCACGATGACGGCGGCGCGCGGATGCCGGGCTACGCCTCGCTCGACACCTCCGCGAGCACCTGGGGCCAGCGGCGGTCGAGGATGCGGCCACCGAGCACGGCCCCTCCCCACACGGCCGCGGCACCGAGCACCAGGGCGCAGGCGAGGCTCGCCCAGCCGAGCGCCGGGTTCCAGATCGCCGCGATCGCGAGTCCGAGGGCGGGGCCGCCGAGCACCAGCGTGATCGGGGACATCACCATCATCGCGATGAGCGACTGCACGCCGCCCGAGGAGCCCCGGCCGAAGGGATTGGCCTCGGGGGCTGGCGCCCGACCGGGGAGGAAGCTCCCGGCCCACGCGCCGGCGCCGGCCGACACCGCGGCGAGCCCGAGCGCGGCGCCGAGGCTCGCGGGCAGCAGATCGGGCCGTCCGGCCAGCACGCAACTGGCGACGCACAGCACGATGGTGAGGGGAACCGCGATCACGGCGAAGCCCAGCAGCCGCCCGAAGCGGTCGGCGGTACCGGTGACCCCGGTGAGGATGTGCATCGCGACCGCGTCGTTGTCGTAGGCGATCGCCATCTGCATGATGGTGCCGGTGAGCAGGGCGTTGATCGCCGGGATCAGCGTGACGATGGGGGCGAAGCCGACCGCCTCGTCCTGCAGGCCGTTCATGAAGATCACGCCGATCAGGATCGCGGGGAGGAACAGCATCATCACGACGTTGATCACCTGTCGCGGATCGCGCCGGAAGTAGCGCAGAGTGCGGGCGGCGATCGCGCCGGACGGCGTCGCAGGCAGCATCCGGTCGATCACGCCGCCCGACCGCACACGTCCTCCTCCGCTGCTCTGGATCGGCGATACCAGGCGCGTCGCCAGCAGCGCGCGCGAGGCGAACCAGAGCGCGACGATCGTGGCGACGGCGATCAGCAGGCGGAGTCCGGCCGACGCGAGGTCGCCCTCGACGAGCGAGGCCGGCACTCCGAACACGGCGCCGACGGGGGTCCAGGCCAGGGCGTCGGCCGTCGCCGCGAACGCCGAGCCCACGTCGCCCATCTGCCGGAACGCGCTGAGGGCGAGGTTGATGAACAGGCCGGAGCAGGCAGCGAGCAGCACGCCGACCGTCATCACCAGGTCGCGTGCACGGCGTCTCGCCAGCCATTTCGCGAGCACGCCGCTGATCACCCTGGCGCCGAGCACGCAGGTGGCGAGCGCGAGCGGGATCGTGAGCAGGGCGGCGATCAGGGCGAGCCCGTTCACGGACCAGCCGAGCAGCATGAGCACCAGGGCCAGCGCCGTGCCGATGCCGCCGATGGTGGTGGCGCCGGCGACGACGAACCCCGGGAGCAGGGACTTCGCCGTGACGGGCAGCAGCGCGAACCGCTCAGGGGCGAGGGCGTCGTCGCCGCTCACGAGCAGCGATCCGATCCACCAGCCGATGACGATCACGGATCCGGTGAGCACCATCGTCGTCACGGCGAGGTCGGGTGCTCCCAGGCGCATCGCCACCAGGCCTGCGGCGAGCAGGGCGAGGAAGCCCAGCGCCATCAGACCGGTGATGACGAGGGTGACGATCATCCACGGGTTGCGGGCGAGCTGGTGGCCGAGCTGGCGCCACCGGAGGCCTACGAGGAGCGCAACCATGCCAGCGTCTCCGCTCCGAGTTCGTGTGCGCCCACCAGCGACAGGAACCGCTGCTGCAGCGTCATGCCGGCGCGGACCTCGTCGAGGGTGCCGTCGGCGAGCAGACGCCCCTCCGCGACGATCGCGACCCGATCGCACATGGACTCGACGAGCTCCATCACGTGGCTCGACAGCACCACGGTGCCGCCGCCGTCCACGAAGGCCCGGAGGATCTGTCTGATCGTCTCGCCCGAGACCGGGTCGACTGCCTCCAGCGGCTCGTCGAGGATGAGCAGACGCGGCGCGTGGATGAGGGCGCAGGCGAGCCCGATCTTCTTGCGCATGCCGGCGGAGTAGTCGACGACGAGGGTGTCGCGGGCGTCCGCGAGCCCCAGCGCTTCGAGCAGCTCTCCCGAGCGCGACACGACGTCGGCCTCGGCCATGCCCCGCAGCAGTCCGCTGTACCTGAGCAGTTCGGAGCCGGTGAGGCGGTCGAGCATGCGGATGCCGTCGGGGAGCACGCCCATGCGGGCCTTGGCCGCGGCGGGGTCGGCCCAGACGTCGGCTCCGAGCACCCAGGCGGTTCCCGCATCCGGTCGCAGCAGGCCGGTGGTCATCGACAGCGTGGTGGTCTTGCCCGCGCCGTTCGGGCCGAGCAGACCCAGCATGGTGCCGGGTGGCACGTCGAGCGAGAGGTCGTTCACCGCGACCTTGGGGCCGAACTGCTTGCGCAGGCCGCGGAGGGCGAGGACGGGTGGGGCCGCTGTGGGGTCGGTCATGCGACCATCCCATCACGACGGCGGAGGCCGCGGCATCCGCCCCGCGGGGGATATACGGACCGTCGTTCGGACTACCTCCGCGCGCGCCGCGTCAGCGGTCGAGAGCCGCGAACCGCTCGATGTCGCTGTTGGTGCCGGACACGATGATGAGGTCGTGGTTGGTCACGATTGTGTTCGCCTCGGCGTAGCGGAAGGGCTTGCCCGGGCTCTTCACGCCGACCACGGTCACCTTGTACTTCGACCGGACGCCGGACTCGTTGAGGCCGATGCCGCGGATGAACTTGGGCGGGTACATCTTGGCCAGCACGAAGTCGTCGTCGAAGCGGATGAAGTCGAGCATGCGCCCGGAGACGAGGTGCGCGACGCGCTCGCCGGCCTCGCGCTCGGGGTAGATGACGTGGTTGGCGCCCACGCGGGCAAGGATCTTGCCGTGCGACTGGGAGACGGCCTTGGCCCAGATCTGCGGCACCTTGAGATCGACGAGGTTGGCCGTGATGAGCACGGATGCCTCGATCGACGAGCCGACCGCGACCACGGCGACCTGGAAGTCCTGCGCTCCGATCTGCTGCAGCGCCTCGATGTTCTTCGCGTCGGCCTGCACGGTGTGGGTCACGCGGTCGGACCACTTCTGCACGAGCTCGAGGTTCTCGTCGATCGCGAGCACCTCGCGGTCGAGGCGGTCGAGCTCACCGGCGCAGGCGGCGCCGAACCGGCCGAGGCCGATGACGAGGACGGGAGCGTCGCCCCGGAGGACTTCAACCAACGATCGGCCTTTCAACCGGCAGCGAGTAGTACTGCGTCCGTGATGTCGCGGCGACTGCCGCGGCGAGAGTCACTGTACCAACGCGGCCCATGAAGATGGTGGCGGCGAGCACGTAGGAGCCGGAGTCGGGCAGCGTCTCGGTGAGCCCGGACGACAGCCCCACGGTGGCGAACGCCGAGATCACGTCGAAGAGCACGTGACTGATGTCGTCCTTGGTGATCTGCGCGATCACGATGGTGGACAGCGCGACGATGGTCGCCCCCCACGCCACGACGCTGAGGGCGACGCGCTGCACGTCGCTGGGGATGCGGCGGCCGAACGCCTCGACCGACTGACGGCCGCGCGCCTCCGACCAGACCGCGATGGCGAGCACGGCGAGGGTGGTCACCTTGATGCCGCCCGCGGTCGAGGCGGAGCCGCCCCCGACGAACATGAGCATGGATGCGGCGAGCAGGGAGGAGCCGTTGAGGTCGGCCATGTCGATCACGTTGAAGCCGCCCGAGCGCGTCATCGCCGAGAGGAAGAACGCCTGGAACGTCGTGTCGGCGGCGTCCATCGAGCCGAAGGTCTTGGGGTTGTTGTACTCGAGGATCAGGAACACCGCGGCCCCCGCGAAGAAGAGCAGCACGGTGGTGACGATGGTCAGCTTGGAGTGCAGCGACCACTTCTTCACGTGCCAGGTGTGCTTGGCGAGCGTGTAGATGACGGGGAATCCGATGCTGCCGAGGAAGACGCCGGCCATGAGCAGCGTGAGCACGAGATAGTCGTCGGCGAACACGGCGACCCCGCCGGCGTTGGGGGCGAAGCCGGTGTTGGTGAACGACATGGCCGCGAAGTACGGGGCCTCCCAGAGGGCGGCGATCGGGTCGACGCCGGCCCACACCAGCGCGGGGTAGAGGAGCACGGCGATCACGCCCTCGATGACGAGCGCGGAGATCGCCACCGTCATGAGGAGCTGGCCGACCTCGCCGAGCCGCACGGTCTGGCTCTCGTTGACGACGCCGCCGTGCGCGCGCAGCGGGTTGGTGTCTCCGGCGGCCATGAGCTTGGCGCGCAGTCCCAGGCGCTTGGAGATGAGCATCCCCATCAGCGAGGCCAGGGTCAGCACGCCGAGCGCGCCGATGTTGACGCCGACGAACACGAGCACGTGCCCGAACGGCGACCAGTGCGTGGCCATGTCGACCGTGGAGAGCCCGGTCACGCAGATCGTGGAGACCGCCGTGAACAGCGCGTCGGCCAGCGGGGTGACCTCGCCGGATGCCGAGGCGATGGGCAGCGACAGGAGCACCGTGAACACGAGGATGAGGAGGGCGAACACGACGATGGCGAAGCGCGACGGCGAGGACGTGATGATGTGCTTGCCCCAGCCGGCGACCCCCTGCAGGCGGCGTCGGGGCGACGACGCCGAAACGATGCCCGACATCGCGTCCCCCTTCGAATCCGGTGCGGCTGTGCGCGGCGGCGCGGTACTCGCGGCCGAGCCTTCGTCATGGTACTCCGTGCCGGGGGAGACTAGCCTGATCACATGACGGACATCTTCGACGTGATCGCAGACGGTACGAGGCGCGACATCCTCCAGCTCCTCCTGCGCCGCGCGTCCGAGGGTGATGCGGGCACCAGCGTGAGCCAGATCGTCGCCGATCTGGGCATCAGCCAGCCCACCGTGTCGAAGCACCTGAAGGTGCTCAGGGAGGCCGAGCTCGTCAGCGTCCGCGAAGACGGCCAGCGCCGCTTCTACAGCATCGAGGTCGGGCCGCTCGAGGCCGTCGACGACTGGCTGGTGCCGTTCCTCGTCGACGCCTACGGCGAGGCGGCGCCCGACATCGACTTCCTCGCCCAGCCGCTTCCCGACGGCGCGGCGCACGCGGCGGAGGTCGTCGGACGCGCCGCGGCATCCGCCAAGCACGCCGTCACCACTGCCCTCAAGCGCCTCGGCGCCTGAGGCGTCGGGATCGACGGGGGCCCGGACGCACTCCGCCCCCGACGATCGGGGGGCGTGTCGTCGGGGGCGAAGCCGCGGACCCCTATCCGCGTGGACCAGAGCGGTGCCTGACCTCAGGTCGTGAGGCCAGACTGGCAGGCGATGCTGAGGGGATCGGGAGCGATTCCTATGCGCTCGCTGTGACATTCCGGTGCGGCGGGGTCCGGTGCGGCGGGGTCCGCTTCGATGACGCCTGCCGCAGGGAGGTCAGCGTCGTCCGGCCCTGCGCCGGAACAGCCACGACCCCCACACGACGGCGATGGCGAGGATCGCCAGGCACCAGCCGATCGCCCACCACGGCTCCGCGTGCAGGGGCGTGCCGAGGAGCAGGCCGCGGATCGTCTCGACGATCGGCGTGATCGGCTGGTGCGCCGCGACCGGCTGCAGCCAGTCCGGCATGCTCGCGACCGGCACGAAGGCGCTGGAGAGGTAGGGCAGGAACAGCAGTACGAACCCGTAGCCGTTCGCACCCTCCGGGCTGCCGGCGGCGAGGCCGATCGCCGCGAACAGGTAGGTGAGGGCGAGGATGTACAGCGCGATCAAGGCCGCGAGCCCCACCCACTCCAGCGGGGTCGCCGTCGGGCGGAAGCCGACGAGCACGCCGACGCCGATCACGACCGCGGTGGCGACGAGGTTGCGCAGCACGCTGGCCACCACGTGGCCGGTCAGCACCGCGCTCGCGCGCAGCGGCATGGTGCGGAAGCGGTCGATGATGCCGGAGCGCATGTCGCCGGCGACGTAGACGGCGGTCGACGAGGCCCCGAATCCCGCGCAGGTGAGGATGATGCCGGGGACCACGTAGTCGACGTAGGCGCCGGAGGGATCGATGGCGCCGCCGAACACCCAGGTGAACATGAGCATGAGCATCACCGGCAGCATGATGGCCATGACCAGCGATTCCCCGTCGCGCAGCGAATGGCGAAGGCTCCGTCCGACGAAGATGCGCTCGGCGGTGACGCCGCGGAGTCGGGCTCGGGCGGGGGCAGGGGAGGGGGAGGGGCCGACCGGACGGACGGCGGTGATGGCGCTCATGCGTGCTCCTTCACGGGGAGGGGTGCGGATGACTGTTCGGTGACGGCGAGGAAGACGTCGTCGAGGGTGGGCCGGCGCAGGGTCACGACCCCGTCGACGCCGTCGCGGTCGAGGAGGTCGAGCGCTCGTCGCAGCCCGGAGACCGTGCCGTCGGTGGGGAGCTCCCTGAGCAGCGCACCGCCGTGGTCGTGCAGCTCGACGGTGTCGCCGCCGACGCGGGACTTCAGCTCCGCGGCGGAGCCGATCGCCGCGATCGTCCCGTCGTGCAGCACGGCGATCCGGTCGGCGAGCTGGTCGGCCTCCTCGAGGTACTGGGTGGTGAGGAACACGGTCGTCCCGGCCGACGCCAACGAGCGGATGATGTCCCACAGGTCGCGCCTGCTCCTCGTGTCGAGGCCGGTGGTCGGCTCGTCGAGGAAGAGCACCTCGGGGGCGACGACGAAGCTGAGCGCCAGGTCGAGGCGGCGGCGCATGCCCCCGGAGAAGGTGCGCACGGGGCGGGACGCGGCATCCGTCAGATCGAACTGGGCGATCAGGTCGGAGGCCCTGCGGCGCGCGGCGGCCGGCCGAAGCCCGGCGAGCCGCGCGAACATGACGACGTTCTCGGTGGCGGTGAGCGCGTCGTCGACCGCTGCGGACTGCCCGGTGAGGCTGATCCGCCTCTGCACCTCGGTGCTCTGCGTCCTGGTGTCGAAGCCGGCGACGGACGCCGTTCCTCCGTCGGCGGCGATGAGGGTGGTCAGGATGTTGATCGTTGTGGTCTTGCCGGCCCCGTTCGGGCCGAGGAGGGCGAACACCTCTCCCTTCGCCACGCGGAAGCCGAGTCCGTCGACCACCGTGCGGCCCCCGAACGACTTGCGCAGGGCGCTGACCTCGATGGCTGTGTCCATCGCGGTCTCCTCTCTGTGTATGGGTGAAACTGTGTATGAGCAACGCAACTGTGTATGACGCTAACACACTGTTTATGAAATAAACAGAAGTAGGATGTGGGTATGAGCGACGCCGAAGCGACCGAGCTGCCACGGGGCATCGCCCTCGCCTGGGGAGTCGCGGCGAACCCGCAGCGGGGCCCGAAGCGGGAGATGAGCGTGGAGCGGATCGTCGACGCCGCGGTGGAGCTCGCCGACGCCGACGGCATCGGCGCGGTGTCGATGGCCGCCGTCGCCGCCAGGTTGGGCTTCACCCCGATGTCCCTCTACCGGTACGTCAGCGCCAAGGAGGATCTGCTGCTGCTGATGCAGGAGCAGGCGATGGGCATCCCGCCCGAGTCGCACCGTGAGCCGGACGGATGGCGCGACCGGCTCCGGATCCTCTTCGAGGAGCAGGTGCTGCTGTACCTCCGGCATCCGTGGATGCTGTCGCTGCCGATCACCGGTTCGCCGATCACGCCCAACAGCTCCGCCTGGCTGGATGCGTCTCTCGCCGTTCTGGAGGAGACCCCGCTGAACGCCGAGGAGCGTCTCGCCGCAGCGCTCGCCGTGACGGGGCACGCCCGGTGGTGCGGCATCGTGCAGGCCGGGTACACCGAGCAGGCGCGCGGCACCGGGCTCTCGCCCGAGGAGATCGCCGTGCGCGAGGCCGCGCTGTACGACCGGGTGATCGAGGCCGAGGAGTTTCCCGCGCTGCGCCACGCCATCGACCAGGCCGTCTTCGCCTCGACCGCCGACCCCTTCCGGTTCGGGGTGGAGCGGATCCTCGACGGCGTGTCGTCCTACATCGACGGCCTCGACGCGGGCGGGCACCGCGACCGTCCGCAGGAGTGGCTCGAGATCGACCCCGCCGAGCTCGCCGGGGATCGCCGCGTCAAGGACGCGCAGAAGGCGGTCCGCGAGGCGGAGAAGGCGCTCCGTGCCGCACGCAAGCTCGAGCGGCAGGCGCTGAAGGACGCGCACGAGCGCCTGGCGAGACCGAGGAAGATCGGCTGAGTCGGCCGCGAGGCATCAGCCCTTTGCCATGATGTGGTGATGGCAACGGCATCCGCGGAGCACCGCGCGCATTTCGACTTCACGATCTCGTTCGCGAACGGCGGCGGGATGCAGGGCGAGGGGTTCCGGCTCGACCTCCCGAGCCCCGATCTCGACGAGGGCGCGATCGGGAGGCTGCTGGTGCGCCACCTCGGGCTCGCCCTCGTCGACGACGTGGAGCTGCGCGGACTGCGGATCGTCGAGGAGCCGCATCGCGGCAGTCGCGGGGTCGATGCCGCTCCCGAGGCGGTCGAGCGCGTGATCGACCTGAGCCACCCGATCGAGGCCGGCCTCGTCACCTATCCCGGTCTTCCGGCGCCGACGATCGTGCCGCACCTGACCCGCGAGGACTCCCGGTCGCGGTACGCCCCCGGCACCGAGTTCGCGATGGACGTCATCACGATGATCGGTAACACCGGCACCTATCTCGATGCGCCGTACCACCGCTACGCCGACGGCGGCGACCTCGCCGCGCTCGACCTGTCCACGCTCGTGGGGCTGCGGGCGGAGGTGTTCCACCTGCGCGACTCGTGGAGCGCGGAGCGCCGCGGCATCCGCGCGTCGGTACTCGCCGATCGCGATCTCGCCGGTAGCGCCGTGCTGCTCGACACGGGATGGAGCCGGTACTTCGGCGCGCCGGAGTACGGCGTCGGATCGCCGTTCCTCACCGAAGAGGGCGCTCGGTTCCTCGTCGACGAGGGCGTGCGGCTGGTCGGCATCGACGCGCTCAACATCGACGACACCGAGAGCGGGGGAGAGCGCCCGGCGCACAGCATCCTGCTCGCCGCCGGCGTGCACGTCGTCGAGCACCTGACGAACCTCGCCGAGGTGCCGGCCCGTGGCGCGCGGTTCACCGCCGCCCCGCCCGCGGTGCGCGGCTTCGGCACCTTCCCGGTGCGGGCGTTCGCGACCGTCGGTCCGGCCCGTTGATCACAGCAGCCACACGGGTTTACACGCGTCCCAACCAGCACATAGAGTGTGCACATCGAGAAAGGGGTACGGGGGATGCCCGAGGTTCCTGACGTCCGGTTCCTGACGGTGGCCGAGGTCGCCGAGCTCATGCGCGTGTCGAAGATGACGGTCTACCGGCTCGTGCACTC
Source organism: Microbacterium hydrocarbonoxydans (assembly GCA_040395495.1). Classification (GTDB taxonomy): domain Bacteria; phylum Actinomycetota; class Actinomycetes; order Actinomycetales; family Microbacteriaceae; genus Microbacterium; species Microbacterium hydrocarbonoxydans_D. Next base: position 74,334 of record JBEBQG010000006.1, read on the forward strand.
CGGCGAGCTCCCGGCGATCCGGTTCGGCCGCAGCTTCCGCGTGCCGGAGTCGGCGGTCGCCGAGGCTCTGCAGCGCCCGATCTCTGACGTCGGATAGCGCCCTCGAGGTTTGCTAGACTGTTCCGAGGCATTTTCCGTGCCCGTACCCGGGTGTCCGCCATGCGCGACGCCCAGCCCCTGACTTAGTGAGGTTTCCGTGGGTTCTGTCATCAAGAAGCGCCGCAAGCGCATGGCGAAGAAGAAGCACCGCAAGCTGCTTCGCAAGACTCGCCACCAGCGCCGCAACAAGAAGTAAGCGGCCAGACACCGAGCGCCTGTCTCCGGACGGGCGCTTTGTGTCTCTGCCCGCCTTTCCGCCACACCGCCGCAGGAGGACGTCATGAAGTCGATCACCGTCGCCGAGCTCGCCGCGCGCGAGAACACCCCGCTCATCGATGTGCGGGAGGTCGACGAGTTCGCCGCGGGGCACGTGCCCGGCGCCGTGAACATCCCGATGTCCGAGATCGGGAACCGCCTGGAGGAGCTTCCGGCCGAGGCCTTCGACGTGATCTGCCAACTGGGCGGTCGCTCGGGCCGCGTCGTCGAGGCGCTCGAGGCCCGCGGTTACGACGTGACCAACGTCGAGGGCGGTACCGCGGGGTGGATCGCCGAGGGGCGCGAGGTCGAGGTGCCGTCGGCGTGACCACGCTGACGATCATCGGCAAGCCGGACTGCCACCTCTGCGACGTCGCGTCCGAGGTCGTCGACGCGGTCATCGCCGAGATGCCGGATGCCGCCGCCGAGCAGATCGAGATCGTCGAGGCCTCGATCGCCGATGACCCCGCCCTCTACGAGCTGTGGTGGGAGAAGATCCCCGTCGTGCTGATCGACGGCGAGTTCCACGCGCACTGGCGGGTCTCTCCCGACCGGCTGCGCCATGCCCTCGAGGAGGCCCTGAAGTGATCCGTCATGTCGTGAGCTGGAAGCTCGCCGCCGAAGACGCCGCCGTCCGCGCCGAGCAGGCCGCGGAGATCGCCGCCCGGCTCCTCGCCCTCGACGGGGTCGTGCCGCAGCTGCTGTCGATCTCGGCGGGAGCCAATGCCGCCTACCCCGACGCCAACTGGGACGTCTCGCTCGTCGCCGATTTCGCGTCCATCGCCGACCTCGAGGCCTACCAGGTGCACCCGGCGCACGAGGATGTCGTCGCCTACGTGCGCTCGGTCGTCTCCGGGCGCGTGGCGGTCGACTTCGAGATCTGATCGCGCGCGCACGCTCCGCGCACTTGCAACACAAAGCACTTGCAACACAAATGTGATCGATCAGGACCTCTCCCCGGTGGGAGGGTCGACCGGGTGCGTGCTTAGATGATGTCCTACCCGTCCGTGGGCACACCCCGCCCTCGTCACACAGGAGCTGATATGCAGCGTCGCACCATCATCGCCGGGATCGCCCTCGCGGCGGCCACCACCCTCGCGCTCGCCGGTTGTGCGACCGGCTCCACGACCGGTTCGGGGTCCGGCTCCGGAAGCGAGGCGGCCGACCCCTACGGCCTGGTCGACCCCGGCACTCTCACCGTGTGCTCCGACATCCCGTACCCGCCCTTCGAGTTCGAGGGCGACAACGGCGAGTACACCGGCTTCGACATCGACCTCCTCGGCGCGATCGCCAAGAAGCTCGACCTCAAGCTCTCCGTGCAGGACGTGGGCTTCGACGCGCTGCAGTCCGGCACCACCCTCGCCGCCGGCACCTGCGACGTCGGCGCGTCGGCCATGACGATCACCGACAAGCGCAAGGCCAACATCGACTTCTCCGACCCGTACTACGACTCGCTGCAGTCGCTCCTGGTGCGCACCGACTCCGGCATCAAGAGCATCGACGACCTCGACGGCAAGAACGTCGGCGTGCAGCAGGGCACCACCGGCGAGAGCTACGCGAACGAGAACGCCAAGGGCGCCCAGATCGTGCAGTACCCCTCGGACGGCGAGCTGTGGCCGGCCATGCAGGCGGGGCAGATCGACGCGATCCTCCAGGACCAGCCGGTCAACCTCGAGCACGAGAAGGCCGACAGCGCCTACAAGATCGTCGAGACCTACAACACCGACGAGTCCTACGGCTTCGCCTTCGCGAAGGGCGAGAAGACCAAGCTGATCGACGCGGTGAACGGGGCGCTGAAGGACCTGCGAGACAGCGGCGACTACCAGACGATCTACGACACCTACTTCACCGCCAAGTAAGCGGCGAGCAGGCGAATACAGGAGGTCCTTGACGATGGCGTTGAGGCGCACTCAGAAGCAGAGGCTGTACCGGTACACCGTCTACGCGGTGCTGATCGCACTCGTGGTGTGGATCGCGTTCACGGCCAACTGGGGCAAGCTCGGTCCGCTGTTCTTCAACCCCGACGTCGCGGCGAAGATGCTCCCCGCGATCATCACGACGGCGCTGGTGAACACCCTGTGGTTCACCGCGGTCGCGTTCGTCGGCGGGCTGCTGCTCGGCGTGTTCCTGGCCCTGCTCAAGATGTCGAGCATCGGCCCGTTCCGGTGGATCGCGACGGCGTGGATCGAGCTCTTCCGCGGGCTCCCCGCGATCCTCACGATCTTCGCAATCGGGTTCATCGTGCCGATCGCGGTCGGCGTGCCGGGCAGGGACCTGGGCGGTCCGGTCGTGCTCGGCCTCGTCGGTCTGATCCTGGTCGCGTCGGCGTACATGGCCGAGACGATCAGGGCCGGCCTGCAGGCGGTGCCGAAGGGGCAGACCGAGGCCGCCAGGTCGCTGGGCATGTCGCCGATGAAGACGACCTTCTGGATCGTCGTGCCGCAGGGGTTCCGCATCATCATCCCGCCGCTCACGAACGAGTTCGTGCTGCTGCTGAAGGACACCTCGCTGCTGTTCGTCGTCGGCACGTTCATCTGGTCGAAGGAGCTCACGACGTTCGCTCGCGACGCGAGCACGCAGAACTCCAACGGCACGCCGCTGATCATGGCGGCGATCCTCTACCTGATCGTGACGATCCCCCTCACGCGGTTCACCGCGTACCTCGAGCGACGGATGGCGAAGCAGCGATGATCACCGACCTGATTAACCTGTCTGCGCCCGCCATCGACGTGCGGGGGCTCGTCAAGACCTACGGCGACAATGAAGTGCTCAAGGGCATCGATCTGACCGTCACCCGGGGCGAGGTCGTGTGCGTCATCGGCCCGTCCGGATCGGGGAAGTCGACGCTGCTGCGCTCGGTCAACCTCCTGGAGGAGCCGACGGGCGGAAAGGTGTTCATCGAGGGGATCGACGTCACCGACCCCGACGTCGACATCGACCGCGTGCGCACCCGCATCGGAATGGTGTTCCAGAGCTTCAACCTGTTCCCGCACATGAGCGTGCTGGGCAACCTCACCATCGCGCAGCGGAGGGTGAAGAAGCGCAGCAAGGCCGAGGCCGAGAAGATCGCGCACGAGATGCTCGGCCGCGTGGGTCTCGCGCAGAAGGCGGACGCGTACCCGGGACACCTGTCGGGCGGCCAGCAGCAGCGCGTCGCGATCGCCAGGGCGCTGTGCATGAACCCCGACATGATGCTCTTCGACGAGCCGACCTCGGCACTCGACCCCGAGCTGGTCGGCGAAGTGCTGCAGGTGATGCGCTCCCTCGCCGACGAGGGGATGACGATGCTCGTCGTCACGCACGAGATGGGCTTCGCCCGGGAGGTCGGTTCGCGACTGATCTTCATGGACGGGGGCAACATCGTCGAAGAGGGCGACCCTCGGGAAGTGCTGGGCAACCCGCAGCACCAGAGGACCAAGGACTTCCTCTCCCGCGTGCTCTGATCCGCGCGCACCCGACCCCCGCCCACCGCCTCCGGAGGGTGGGGGTCTCTGCGTGCCGGGACCTCAGAGTACTCAGAGCGGACGCATAGCCCGCCCCTAGCCCGCTCGCGGCGACCCGGTCCTACGATCGGGTAGCGGCAGGCGGTCGCGGGAATCGAGGGGGCATGGACGCGTGGCTTCTGGGACTCGACATCGCGGGCGGCCCGCTCCCGTGGATCGTCTGGGCGGTCACGGCGCTCCTCCTCGTCTCCCTCCTCATTCGTCGGGTGACCGCGCGCCGGGTACGCCGGGTACTGCTCGCCATCGTGATCGGGGCGATCCTCGGCGCCGGCGTCTGCGTCGCGATCGACGCCCTCGACGTGTTCGGCACACCGCTGCCGGACGCGGTGCCGTGGTGGGCGGCCGCGGGTTTCGCCGCCGTCGGCGTCGGGATCGTGCACCTGTGGGACTCCGGCATCCGGCGCAAGGTCGTCGCGATCCTGGCGATCGTCGGCGCGCTGTCGTCGACGACCCTGGGCGTGAACATCGCGTTCGGCCTCGACCGCACCCTCGGCGACCTGCTCGAGCTGTCGGCGCTGCCGCCGGCCGGAGCGCTCCCGGCCCCGTTGCCCAGCACCACGCCGACGGCCGACCCGCCCCTGTATCTCGCGTGGCGGCCGCCGGCCGACATGCCGGCGCGCGGCGAGGTGCGGCAGCTGTCCGGTGACCAGCGCATCCCCTCGACGGCCGGCTTCGCGCCGCGGGACGCCGCCATCTACCTGCCCCCGGCGGCGCTGGTGAAGGACCCGCCCGCGCTACCCGTCGTCGTGCAGATGATGGGCCTGCCCGGCAACCCGTCGCCGACCGCGATCCAGGCGGCTGTCGACGCGTTCGCCGCACAGCACGAGGGCCTCGGACCCATCGTGATCGTCGCCGACCAGCTCGGCTCGTCGCGACAGAACCCCGGATGCGCCGACTCGAAGGCCTTCGGCGGAGTGGACACGTACGTCAACGTCGACATCCCGCACTGGATCCGCACGCACCTGCGCGTGATGGCGGGGCCTGCGGCCTGGACCATCAGCGGCTACTCCAACGGCGGCGCCTGCTCGTTCCTCTACGGCGCCGAGCATCCGGACGTCTGGGGCTCGCTCGTGAGCGTCTCGGGCGAGGAGTACCCCGGCATGGAGGATCCGGGGCCGGTCCTCGGGCAGGTCTTCGGCGGGGACAGGGCCGCGTTCGACGCGAACAAGCCGGAGACCGTGCTGGCGCAGCACACGGGTGCCTATGCGGGACACCTCGCGCTGTTCACCGCGGGCGCCGACGACTCGGTGTACAGCCCCGCGGCGGAGCGCGCCGCCGCCTCCGCGAGGGCGGCCGGGTTCGAGACGCGGTTCTTCTCCATCCCCGGGGCGGGGCACGTCGGGCCGGCGCTGTCGGGCGGGCTCGACGAGGCCCTGAGGGTGCTCGCCCCGCGGTGGGGGCTGGTGCCGTGATCTCCCGTGCCGTGCGCCATCTGCGCCGCCATCCGCTGTCGACCGGGTACGCCGTTCTCCTCCTGCTCGCGTCCCTGGCGTTCGGCACATTGTGGCGCTCCCAGCCGGTCTGGCTGGCGGCGAGCCCGTCGGCGCTGGAGGCCGGCCGCTGGTGGACGCCGTTCACCGCCCTCCTCGTGCCGGATTCGCTCATCGAGACGATCCTCACGCTGCTGCTCGTCCTCACCCTCCTCGCCTACGCGGAGCGGATGCTGGGCGCCGTGCGCTGCGCGGCGCTGCTCGTCGGCACGGGCGTGCTCGGTACGCTGGCCGGCATCGGCACCCAGGCGCTCGCGGCGTCGCAGGGCGCCGTCTGGGCGCGAACCGCGGAGGCCGTGCTCGACCCGGCGATCGGGGTGGTGGGGGCGGTGATGGCGGCGAGTGCGGTGGCCCCGGCGTTGTTTCGCCGACGCCTCCGGTTGCTGGGGTTCTCGCTCCTGGTGATGTTCGCCCTCTACGGTGGCGACGTCGACAGCGTGTATCGTCTGTTCGCCGCGGTGATCGGGGTGTTCGCCGGGATGCTGCTCGCCGGGGGAGCGCGGCATCCGCTCTGGGGACGCAGTTCCTACGGCGAGACGCGCGCGCTCATCGCCGCCGTCGTCGCCGTCACCGGCTTGGGTCCCTTGATCGTGCTGCTCACCGGCGTCGGCGTCGGCCCGCTGTCGCCGGTGATCGCCGGGTATCGCGGAACGGGCGTCGATGCGATCCTCACGCGCTGCGCCGCGGAGCTCTCCGACCGCTGCGTCGCGGGACTCAGTCTGGGCGTCTGGTCGCTGCTGTCGAGCCTGGTCCCGGTGCTGCTCAGCCTCATCGCCGCCGTCGGCCTGCGCGCGGGCCGACGGGCCGGGTGGATCCTCGCCCTGGTCGTGAACCTGGGCAGCGCGCTGCTCATCGCCGTGAGCCTCGGCGCCGACGACATCCGCCATCCGGCCGAGATCGCGGCCATCGACCGGGCGTTCCCGGGTTTCGCCGTCATCGCCCTCCTCGTGCCGCTGGCGATGAGCGCGGTGCTCGTCTTCACGCGGCGACGGTTCGCCGTGCGCGCCGAGCCCGCCGCGGTCCGCCGCTTCGGCATCCTGCTGCTCGCCTCGGCGCTCGCCCTCGTGATCGTCGGGGTGACGGCGGTGCTGCTCTCCGGGGGAGACCTCGGCGTCGCGCTGCTGGACATGATGCGACGGCTGTTGCCGGCCGGATTCACGCACGGTCGTCCGCCGGCGCACTTCGGCGTCGCGACGGCCCTCGTGCGGCACCTGATCGGCCCTGTCTTCTGGGGGATCGTCGCGGTCGGGATGATCCGCCTGCTGCGGGCCCCGGTGCTCGACGTCTCCGCCGATGAGAGCCACCGCTACCGGGCGCTTCTGCACGCGCGCAGCGGCACGCTCGGCTTCCTCGGCACCTGGGAGGGCAACCAGCACTGGTTCACCGACGACGGCAGGGGCGCGTTGGCGTACCGGGTGATCTCGGGGATCGCGATCGTCGTGGCCGACCCCGTGGGGGACGACGACGCGGCGACCGTGCGGGGTTTCACCGACTTCTGCGATCGGCAGGGGTGGATGCCCGTGCTCTACAGCGTGCACGAGGAGGTGCTGGCGCAGACCAGGGCGATGGGCTGGTCCGATCTGCCGGTGGGTGAGGAGACCGTGGTGGCGCTGGACGCGTTCGGGCTGGAGGGGAAGGCGTGGGCCAAGGTGCGCCAGCCCTACCGGCGCGGTGCGCGGGAGGGGCTGCGCGCGGAGTGGACGCGCTGGAGCGACCTGTCCGCGGCGCGGGCGGGGCAGCTGGACGCGTTGAGCGAGCAGTGGATCTCCGAGAAGTCGCTGCCCGAGATGGGCTTCACCCTGGGCGGAGAGGAGGAGCTGAAGGACGACGAGGTCGCGCTGATGGTCGCCGTCGGACCCGATGGCGAGCTGCAGGCCGTGACGAGCTGGCTCCCCGTGTGGGAGCGCGGAGAGCCCGTGGGGTGGACCCTCGACTTCATGCGGCGCGCCGACGGTGCGATGCCGGGAGTGATGGAGTTCCTCCTGGCATCGGCCGCGCTGCGGATGCAGAGCGAGGGGCTGTCGCTCATGAGCCTGTCGGGTGCGCCGCTCGCGCAGGCAGGGGAGACGGCCGACGACACCATGTCGGAGCTGCTCGGCTGGCTCGGTCGCGTGCTGGAGCCGGCGTACGGCTTCCGGTCGCTCTTGGCGTTCAAGGCGAAGTTCAACCCCGCGTTCCGTCCGCTGCACATGGCGTACCCCGATCCGGGGAGGCTGCCGGCGATCGGCCTCGCGGTGGCCCGAGCGTATCTGCCCCACGTGACGGCGTCCGAATACCTGGCGCTCGCGCGCACCCTCCGTCGCTGACCGGGCTGCTCTCCTCGCCGAGACCCCCTCTCCGCGCCGAGACCCCCTCCCATCGGCAGCGATGAGAGGGGGTCTCGATGATACGCGGGGGTCTCGGCCTCAGTCGGTCTCGACGATCTCCGAGTCGGCGTTGCGGCGGATCGAGTCGATGCCGTTCAGGGCTCCCGACTTCGACGAGTACCCTTCGCTCGACAGCGCGATGACCTCGCCGTTGCCCGCCTTGAGGCGGAACCGGTACTCGCCGCCCTTGTCGGTGTACAGCTCCCACTTGCCTGCCATGAGGCGTCCTTTCTCTTTCGGTCGAGGGAACGACGCCCCTCGGGGATCAACGTAGCGCCCGGAGGCGTGCGCGCGGAAGACCGGGATATCACCCGCGCGGGTGCACCGCGACGGGTTCCGGCGCCAGGGCGATCCGCACCCGGTCGCCGAAGGCCGGATGGATGCCCGGGGCGTGCTGCACGCGCACCAGCTCGCCCGACTCGGTGCGCACGAGAGTGCGCCGCATGCTGCCGAGGAACGTGCTCTCCTCGACCAGGGCGTCGGTCGCGGCATCCGCCTCCGAGGCGAAGAAGACGTTCTCGGGGCGCAGGTACACCTCGACGGGGCCGTCCGCCGGCGACTGCAGAGGCAGGCGCTGTCCCCACACGGTCACGTGGTCGCCGTCGGCGACGCCCGAGACCACGCTGGACAGACCCACGAACGCGGCGACTCCGGCCGTCGACGGGGTGGTGTACAGCTCTTCGGGCGAGCCGATCTGCTCGATGCGCCCCGAGCTCATCACGGCGATCCGGTCGGACACCGCCAGCGCCTCCTCCTGGTCGTGCGTCACGAACACCGTCGTGATGCCCAGACGCAGCTGGATGCGGCGGATCTCGTCGCGCAGCTGCACGCGTACCTTGGCGTCGAGCGCCGACAGCGGCTCGTCGAGCAGCAGCACCTTGGGCTCGGTGACCAGGGCTCGGGCGAGAGCCACGCGCTGCTGCTGCCCGCCGGAGAGCTGATGCGGGAAGCGGTCGGCGAAGTCCGCGAGACCGACGAGGGCGAGCGCGTCGAGCGCCCGTGTGGCGGCATCCGCCTTGCCGACGCCCCGGCGGCGCAGACCGAACGCCGTGTTGTCGACGACGCGCAGGTGCGGGAACAGCGAGTACGACTGGAACACCATGCCGATGTCGCGCTTGTTCGTCGGCACCCGCGACACGTCCGATCCACCCAGCAGCACGCTGCCGCCGTCGGCGACCTCGAGCCCTGCGAGCACCCGGAGCAGCGTCGTCTTGCCGCAGCCGGAGGGTCCGAGGAGCGACACGAACTCGCCCGGAGCGATGTCGAGGTCGACGCCGTGCAGCACGGTGGTGCCGGCGTAGCTCTTCACGATGGAGTGCAACTGCACCCTCGTGCCCTCACCCGCCTCGGCGAGGAGCATGTTGTCGGCGGTGCGGGGGAGGGTCATGAGCGGGCCTTTCCGGTGCCGCGGGCGACGCGGCCGATGACGAGGAGCAGGGCGAAGACGAACAGCAGCGCCAGCAGGGTGAAGATCGCCGGGGCGTACGGGTCCTGCTTCTGCACGACGACCATCGCCGTCTGGAACACCTGCCTGTTGAGCAGGGAGGCGATCGTGAACTCGCCGAGCACGACCGCGATGGAGATCAGAGAGGCGGCGAGGAGCCCCTGGCGGAGGTTGGGTGCGAGGACCTTGAGGACGACCGTCGGCCAGCTTGCGCCGAGGGAGCGTGCGGCCTCCGCGAGCGTGCGCAGATCGGCCGCGTCGATGGACGCCTGGATCGAGCGGTAGGCGAAGGGCAGCACGGTGATCCCGTAGGCGAAGGCCAGCGTCCAGGTGCCCGTGCCGACGGTCCGTCCGATCTGGAGGTAGATCGGGGCGAGGCCGACGACCAGCACGATCGCGGGGATCGAGATCGGCAGCAGCGCCGCGAACTCGAACACCGGCTTGAGCTTCGCGAAACGGAGGTTGACGAGGATCATGGTCGGGGCGAGCAGCAGCAGCACGATGGCCACCGTGACGACGGCGAGCACGAGGGAGTTGCCGAGGCCTGTCCAGATCGGCTTGATCGACGCCGAGGTCGCGGGATCGAACAGGGCAGCCCACCGGGCGAACGACATCCCGCCATCGGGGTCCCTGAGCGTGAACAGGAACGTCGAGACCAGAGGGATCGCGAAGAACGCGCCGACGAGGAGCCCGATGATCCAGCGGGTGGGGCGAGACGGTCCGAGGCGGTTCACGACTGCCACCTCGCCGCACGACGCTGGATGAGCGAGTAGAGGGCCATGACGACTCCGACGACGACGATCATGCCGAGGGCGAGCGCGCCGGCGAGGTTCTCCCGGCCCAGCACGGTCTCGCTCGTCAGCGCGGCGCGGATCTGCAGCGGGACGATCTGCGACCCCTGGCTGGCGAGGGCGGCGGCCGTGGCGTACGAGGAGAACGCGTTGGCGAACAGCAGCAGCAGGCTCGCGAGGAACGAGGGGGCGAGCACCGGGAAGCCGACGCGCAGCCAGAAGCTCGCGGACGTGCCGCCGAGGGTGAGGTTGGCTTCGGCCCACTGCGGCCGCAGCGCCGCGAGGGCCGGCATGAAGGTGATCACCATCAGCGGCACCTGGAAGTAGATGTACGGCAGGATCAGCCCGGGAAGCGCGTAGAGCCAGGTGCCGTTCTCGTAGATGTTCACGCCGAACGAGTCGCGCAGCAGCACGGTCACCACACCCTGGATGCCGATGGTGCAGATGAAGGCGAACGCCAGCATGACGCCGCCGAACTGCGCGAGGACGCCGGCGGCGGCGTCGACCGTCGAGCGCACGACGCCCTCGGGGTGGAGCCCGAGCATCGCGTAGCAGACGAGAGCGCCGACCAGGGCGCCGACCAGCGAGGTCAGCAGGGAGAGCCCGGCCGAGTTCGCGAACGTCGACAGCACGACGGGATCGCCCAGGGCGGCGATGTTGGTCCAGGTGAAGGAGCCGTCCTTGGCGAACAGGCCGGAGCCGATCGCGAGCACCGTCGGCACGGCGAGGAACAGCAACACGTACGCGGCGAAGGGGACGAGTCCGAGCCACGCCGTGCCGGGTGCGGACCGCCGGGCCGGCGCGATGCGCGCGGGCCCGGCGGGGGAGGTGGGGGCGGATGCCGCGGCATCCGCCCCCGTGGTCGCGACAGAGGTCACTGGACGGCCGCTGCCCACTTCTCGCCGAGGAGCGTGCCGGCGGCGGTGCTCTGCTTCTCGGTCGGCAGCACGGTCTCGGCGGGAGCCTCGGGGAGCTTCGCGAGGGCGTCCTCGTCGATCGTGCCGGCCTCGGTCATCGCGTCGACGCGTGCGGGACGAGCTCCGCCCTTCAGCCAGAGGTTCTGCACGTCGTCGCTGTAGAGGAACTCCTGCCACAGACGGGCGGCCGCGGGGTGCGGGGCGTCCTTGTTGATGGCCTGGTTGTAGTAGCTGGAGTAGCCGGTGCCGGGGAAGACGACGACCTTCCAGTCCTTGTTGTCCTTCTGGTGCGTGGCGTTGAGGTAGTCCCAGTCGAAGACCACGGGGGTCTCACCGCTCGCGATCGTCGCGGTGGTCACGTCCACCTTGAGCAGGTTGCCGGCCTTCTGCATCTCCGAGAAGAAGTCGATGCCGGGCTGGAAGTCGTCGAGCGTGCCGTCCGACTGCACCGTGGCGAGGCCGACGGCGGCGAAAGCGGCGCCGGCCTGCGTCGGGTCTCCGTTCAGCGCCACCGCGCCCTTGTAATCCGCACCGAGCAGGTCGTCGAGCGCCTTCGGCTCCGGGAACTTCGACGAGTCGTAGCCCACCGACATGTACCCGCCGTAGTCGCCCACGTAGAGACCGGTCGACTCCTTCAGGTTGTCGGGGATCTCGTCCCAGGTCTGCACCTTGTAGGGGGCGAACACGTCGGTGTTCTGCAGGGCGACCGCGATGCCGAGGTCGAACGTGTCGGGGGCGGTGTCGAGGCCCTCGTTGGTCTTGGCGGCCTGGATCTCCTCGGCGCTGGACACGTCGGGCGAGGCCTCGTTGATCGTGATCTCGGGGTACTTCTCGGCGAAGAGATCGAGGATCTCACCGTAGTTCGCCCAGTCGCGGGGGAGGGCGATGACGTTCAGCGCGCCCTCGGCCTTGGCCGCGGCCTCCAGGTCGGCGAAGGTGCCGAAGTCGGAGACGGACGTCGCGGATGCCGCGTCGACCTTGTCGCCGTCGGCGGCGGGGGCGTCGCCGCCGGAAGCGCAGCCGGCGAGGGCGAGTGCGGCCGTGGCGGCGAGGGCGATGCCGGCGCCGAAGCGGGCGCGGCGGGGGAAGTGTGCCATGAGGGTCCTCTCGGTGTCCGGCTCTGTGAGCCGGGTCGGGTTGCGAGTGGACGCTACGCGGCGGGGGTTACGCACCGGTCCGCGCCGGATGAACGGGAGATGACGGCGCGGTGGCCGGGCGTCCTCCGTGTCCGCAGCCGGGGACGGAGGCAGGGCGAGCGTCTGACATCCTGGGGTGATGGACATCGGCGCGCTCATGGGGGTCGAGCAGCTCACGTGGGGCACGCTGATCCTCGTCGTGGTCGCGGCCTTCGGCGCCGGGTGGATCGACGCGGTGGTCGGCGGAGGAGGCCTGCTCCAATTGCCCGCCCTGCTGCTGATCCCCGGCATCGCTCCGGTGCAGGCGCTGGCCACGAACAAGCTCGCCTCGGTGTTCGGAACCGCCACCAGCAGCGTCACCTACTACCGCAGGGCCAGGCCCGACATCCGCACCGCCGTGCCGATGGCCGTGATCGCGCTCGCCGGCTCCTTCGGCGGGGCGGCGGTGGCGACCGTGCTGCCCTCGGCGGCGTTCAAGCCGATCATCGTCGTCGCCCTGCTCGCGGTGGCGCTGTTCACGGCGTTCCGACCGCAGCTGGGCGCGGCGACGCGTCTGCGGTTCCGCGGGCACAAGCACCATGTCATGGCCGGGGCGGCCGGACTCGGCATCGGCTTCTACGACGGCATGATCGGACCGGGCACGGGCACGTTCCTCGTGATCGCCCTCGTCGCCCTGCTCGGCTACGACTTCCTGCAGGCGAGCGCCAAGGCGAAGATCGTGAACTTCGCGACGAACGCCGGGGCGCTGCTGCTGTTCATCCCGCACGGCTCCGTGCTGTGGCTGCTCGGCGGCGTGCTCGCGGTGGCGAACGTGGCGGGCAGTTACCTCGGCTCGCGCATGGCGATCTCGCGCGGGTCGACGTTCATCCGCGTCGTGTTCCTCGTCGTCGTGATCGCGCTGATCGCCAAGCTCGGCGTAGACGTGTGGAACGAGAACATCGCGCCCGCGCTCGCCGCCGCGCACTGACCTCCCGGCCGTCCGCCCCCGCGCCGTCCTCTCTCTCCCCCCCCGAACGTCGAGACCCCCACCTGTTGCCGAGACCCCCCGTTGCAACGGGGGGTCTCAGCGAGAAGCGGGGGTCTCGGCGAGGAAACGCGGGCGGGCGTCAGGCCTCGGCGTGCTCGGGGACGAAGTCGACTCCGGCCTCCTTGCGCTGCGCGGCCGTGATCGGCGCGGGCGCGGCGGTGAGCGGGTCGAACCCGTTGCCCGACTTCGGGAACGCGATGACGTCTCGGATCGACTCGGTCTTCGACAGGTGCTGCAGCACGCGGTCCATGCCCAGCGCGATGCCGCCGTGCGGCGGGGCGCCGAACTTGAACGCGTCGAGCAGGAATCCGAACTGCTCATCGGCGACCTCGTCGCTGATGCCCATGACCTCGAAGACGCGCTTCTGCACGTCCTCGCGGTGGATGCGGATCGAGCCGCCGCCGAGCTCCGAGCCGTTGCACACGATGTCGTACGCGTAGGCGAGGGCCGAGCCGGGGTCGGTGTCGAAGGTGTCCTCGAACTCCGGCTTCGGTCCGGTGAAGGCGTGGTGCACGGCGGTCCAGGCGCCGGCGCCCACGGCGACGTCGCCGGATGCCACGGCATCCGCCGCCGGCTCGAACATCGGGGCGTCGACCACCCAGGTGAACGCGAACTCGTCCGGGTTCAGGTAGCCGAGGCGGCGGCCGATCTCCACGCGCGCGGCGCCGAGCAGCGCACGGCTCTCCTTCGCGGAGCCGGCGGCGAAGAACACGCAGTCGCCGGGCTCGGCGCCCACGAACTCGGCCAGCCCGGCCTGCTCCGACTCGGACAGGTTCTTCGCGGCGGGGCCGCCCAGCGTCCCGTCCTCGTTGAAGAGCACGTAGGCGAGGCCACGGGCGCCGCGCTGCTTCGCCCAGTCCTGCCATGCGTCGAGCTGCTTGCGCGGCTGCGAGGCGCCACCCGGCATCCGGACGGCGCCGACGTACTCGGCCTGGAACACGCGGAAGGGCGTCTCGGCGAAGTACTCGGTCGCCTCGACGAGCTCGAGGCCGAAGCGCAGGTCGGGCTTGTCGGAGCCGTACTTGGCCATGGCGTCGGCGTAGGTGATGCGCGGCAGCGGGGTCTGCACCTCGACGCCGATCGTCTTCCACATCGCCACGACGAGCGTCTCCATGAGCGCGATGACGTCTTCCTGGTCGACGAAGCTCATCTCGATGTCGAGCTGCGTGAACTCCGGCTGACGGTCGGCGCGGAAGTCCTCGTCGCGGTAGCAGCGGGCGATCTGGAAGTACTTCTCCACTCCGCCGACCATGAGCAGCTGCTTGAACAGCTGCGGCGACTGCGGCAGGGCGTACCAGCTGCCCGGGTGCAGGCGCGCGGGCACGACGAAGTCGCGGGCTCCCTCGGGGGTGGAGCGGGTGAGGGTCGGCGTCTCCACCTCGGTGAAGCCGTCGTCGTGCAGCACGTCGCGGATCGCCTTGTACACGTCGGAGCGCAGACGAAGGGCGGATGCCGCGGCCGGACGGCGCAGGTCGAGGTAGCGGTACTTGAGCCGGGCCTCCTCACCCACCGTCTCGGTGTCGGCCAAGGCCGTGGACACCTGGAACGGCAGGGGAGCGGACTCGTTGAGCACCACGACGTCGGTCGCGATGAGCTCGATCTCGCCCGTCGGCAGGTTGGGGTTCTCATTGCCCTCGGGGCGACGAGAGACCTCGCCGGTCACCTTCAGCACGAACTCGCTGCGCAGCGGGCGGGCCACCTCCTCGTCGCGGATGACGACCTGGGCGATGCCCGACGCATCCCGAAGATCGATGAACGCGACTCCTCCGTGATCACGACGACGATCGACCCAGCCCGTGAGGGTGACGGTCTGACCGATGTTCGAGGCATCCAGAGAGCCTGCGGAGTGAGTGCGGAGCACGGAGAAATCCTCCTGATCTGGGAGATGACGGTTCCGCCCATTCTACGGTGGAGGGCGGGCCTGCCCGACGTCGTCACGGGGGCTCAGTATGATCGCCGGGAACGAAGGAAGGCGCACATGGACCTCGCACTCGTCCCGGCAGCGGCGAACGGCATCCCGGAGCTCTACGATCGGATCTTCTCCGGAGAGACGGGCCTGGTCGGTCTGATCTTCTACATCGTGGTCGTCATCGGCCTCTGGAAGCTGTTCGGCAAGGCCGGCTACGCGGGCATCCTGGCGGTGATCCCGATCGTCAACCTCGTCATCCTCGTGCGCATCGTCGGCATGTCCGGATGGCTCGCGCTGCTCTACCTCGTGCCGGTCGTGAACCTCGTGTTCGCGATCATCGTGGCGTTCAAGCTCGGCGACCGGTTCGGCAAGGGAGGCGTCTTCTCGTTCTTCCTGCTGTTCGTCTTCCCCTACATCGGGTACCTGATCATCGGATTCGGCGACTCCCGCTACCGCAAGGCCTGAGGATGCCGGCTTCCCGCCTGCACCTCGTCCGCCACGGAGAGGTGCACAACCCGCACCGGGTGCTCTACGGACGCCTGCCCGACTACCACCTCAGCGAGGACGGCCGGAGGATGGCCCGCGCTGCCGCGGATCACGTCGCGTCCCTCGGACGCCCGGTGGCGTCTCTGCGCTGCTCGCCGCTGGAGCGCACCCAGGAGTCGGCCGCGCCTTTCGCCGAGCTCTTCGGACTCGAGGCCGTGCTCGACGACAGGGTGATCGAGCCGACGAACGTGTTCGAGGGCACGCGGATGAAGCGGTCGCTGATGAACCCGCTCAACTGGTGGCACCTGCGCAGCCCTGCGCTGCCCAGCTGGGGAGAGGCGTACACGTCCATCGCGGAGCGGATGCTGCAGGCCGCGGACGACGTGTGGGACTCGACCGAGTCCGGCGACGCGGTGATCGTGTCGCACCAGGCGCCGATCTGGATCACGCACCTGCGCGTCGCCGGTCTCCCGCTGCGGCACGACCCCCGCACCCGGCGCTGCGCGCTGTCGAGCGTGACCTCCTTCGAGCGGGTCGGCGACGTGTGGCGCGAGGTCGACTACGCCGAACCCGCTGCCGGCGGCATCGACCTCGGAGCGGTGTGACGGCCATGGACGAGAACGCCGTACCGCCGGTCGAGGACGCCGTCGTGACGGCCCCCGACGGTCGTCTGCTCGCCGGGAGCTGCACAGGGCCCGTCGACGGCCGGCCCGTGCTCTTCGTCGCGGGAGCCGCCACGGGGCGGAGCATGGTCTTCGGCGCGGAGCTGCTCGCAGAGAAGGGCATCCGGCTGCTCACGATGGACCGGCCGGGCATCGGGTCGTCGACCCCGGACCCGGCGCGCACGATCGCGTCGACGGCGGCGGACTACCGGGCCTTCGTCGACGGGGTCCTCGGCGCGTTCGACGCGTCGGTCCCGGTCGTCGCGAACTCCCAGGGCGGCGTCTTCGCCCTGGCTCTCGCCCTGAGCGGCGGCGCGTCCCGCCTGGTGCTCGTGTCACCGGCCGACGAGCTCGCGCATCCCGCCGTGCACGCCCAGCTCCCCGCGGAGGCGACGGCGCTCGCCGATCTCGCGCTGAACGATCGGGACGCGGCCGAGACCGTGCTGGCCGGGTTCGACGCGGCGGGGATGGAGGCCATGGTCCTCGGAGGCTCCGATGACGAGGACCGCGCCTTCTACACGGCCCCCGGCTTCCTCGACCGCTACCGGCGCGCGCTCGCCGAGGGTTTCGCGAACGCGGGCCAGGGCTACGTCCGCGACACCGTGCTCGCGATGCGTCCGTGGGCGCTGCCCCTCGATGAGGTGGCGTGCCCGGTGACCGTGCTGTTCGGGGCGCGCGATCGCGTGCACTCTCCGGATCTCGGCGCGACGCTCGCGGGCCGTATGCCGCACGCTGCGAGGACCGTGATCCCCGAGGCGGGCGGCGCGCTGCTGTGGACCCACGCCGCCCAGGTCCTCGACCTCGCCGTCGGCTGAGGCCACGACGGCTTTCGAATCGCACGATTGACCGCGTTCTCGGCCGGAACGGGGTCAGTCATGCGATTCGAAAGCCCGGGTGTCAGCCGGCCATGAGCGACTGGATCACGCCGACCGCGGCGAGCTGACCGGCGGCGGCCGCCGCGATCACCGAGGCCATCGGGCCGGGCAGCGATGCGCGGTGGGCGAGGTCGCCGGCGGCCGAGACGCCGGGCACGGAGGTGCGACCCATGTCATCGACCTCGATCGCGCCCGACTCCAGCGTCCGCAGCCCCAGCTGCTCGGCGAAGGGCGCGCGCTGGCGGAGACTCCCCGACGCCACGAACACGCCCGCGACCGTCGTGTCGCCCTCGTCCGTCGTGACGACGACGCCGCCGCCGTCTGCGGGGGACACGGCCTGCACGGGCATGTCGCTCACGGTGGCCCCCGACGCCTCCAGCATCCGCCGCTCCTCCTCGGTGTACGGATCGCCGATCGGGTAGGCGGTCGCCGACGACACGATGCGCCCGAGCAGGCCGAGGAGGTGTTCGGCCCTCGGCGCGGCGCCGAGCACGGCGATCGGGCGACCCGCGTGCTCGTGCCCGTCGCAGAACGGGCAGCCGAACGCCCGGAGTCCCCACAGCCCCGCGAGGCCGGGCACGGTGGGGAGGTCGTCGGCGACGCCCGTGGCCAGGATGACGCGGGCGGTCTCGACGGTCGACCCGTCGGACAGCCGCACCGTGAACGTGCCCTCTGCGCCGGTGACCTCCTCGGCTGACAGGGCGCGCTGCTCGACATCGGCGTAGGCCGTGAGCTGCTCCCTGGCCACGGCACGGAAGTCGGCGGGCGGGGTGCCGTCGTTCGCCACGACGTTGTGCATGTGCTGCACGGTGCCGTTGCGGTACTCGCCCGAGTCGAGCACCAGCGTCGAGCGGTGCATCCGTCCCAGTGTGAGTGCCGCCTGCAGGCCGGCGGGGCCTGCGCCGATGACGATCGCGTCGTACATGTCGCGGGTGTCCTTCCGTGTGATTCTCGTGATGGAGGTTGCGTTCCCGCCCAGTCTGTGACTTCATGTCGACATGAAGTCAAGCGCCGTGCATCCCTGGTCCGTCGGCGAGGTCGCCGCCCGCTTCGACCTGCCCACCAACGTGCTGCGGCACTGGGAGTCGGTGGGGCTGCTTCGGCCCGAGCGCGATGCCGCGGGGAGGCGCCGCTACGGGGAGGACGAGGTCGTGCGCATCGCCGTGATCCAGCGCAGCAAGGCCGCCGGCATGAGCCTGGAGCAGATCGGCGTGCTGCTCGACGACGGGAGCGCCGGCCGGCATCAGGTGCTGCAGGCGCACCTGGACGACCTCGACCGCCGCATGGAGGAGATGCGCCGGTCGAGGGAGATGACCGAGCACGCGATGGGATGCCGCGCCCACGACATCGCTACGTGCCCCCGCTTCCGCGCCGGAGTCGAGGACGTGCTGGCCCGGTTGTGACGACGGGGTGCGGGCACTCCGACGGAATCGGCATGGATCGTCGGGTGCTGCAGGCGGGACTTCGCCGATCTCGACCTGACCGGTCCGGTCCTGTTGGAGATAGCGGAAAGCCGACGGGCACCCGGCCCACCCATAGGAACCCCTGCGTAAGCTGGGAATGTGCCACTCGGATCTTCTGACCCTCGCAGCGGCCGCTCCCGCACTCGACTCCGTCGCGGTGCGGTCGCAGCAGCGCTCGCCGCGGTGTTCGCCGTCGGCCTGAGCGCGTGCGCGCCGGATGCCGTGAGCGACTCCTTCCTCAGCGGGGACAACACCGGCTACGTCGCGGCAGACGGAGCCGTCGTGGAGATCCCCGTCGCCGACCGCGGGGAGCCCGTGTCGTTCGGCGGGGTCACCGAGAGCGGTGAGAAATTCGACAGCGCCGACATCGCCGGCCAGGTCGCGGTCGTGAACTTCTGGTACGCGGGCTGCGCGCCGTGCCGGGTCGAGGCGGGGGCCCTCGAAGAGGTCTGGCAGAAGTTCGACGACCAGGGCGTCTCGTTCATCGGCGTCAACACCCGCGATCAGGCCGACACGGCCAAGGCGTTCTCCGACGAGTACGGCGTCACGTACCCGAGCCTGATCGACGTCGACACGGCGGAGGCCAAGCTCGCCTTCGCCGCCGCGGTGCCGATCCAGGCGACGCCCACCACGCTCGTGCTCGACAAGCAGGGCCGGGTCGCGGCGCGCATCATCGGGCCTATCGACAGCCCGTCGATCCTCTCGACGCTCGTCAAGGACGCGCTGGCGGAGGACTCGTGAGTCCCGCGGGTGCACCGTGAACCCCGAACTCATCATCAACTCGGGTGCGCTCTGGCTCGCGATCCCGGTCGCGATGCTCGCCGGGCTCATCTCCTTCCTCTCGCCGTGCGTGCTCCCGCTCGTGCCCGGATACCTCGGCTTCCTCGGCGGCGCCGTGTCGCCGCGCACGCGGACCGGCGCCTCGACGTCGGCTCCCGGCCGAGGCCGCCTCGTGCTGGGCGTGCTGCTGTTCATCCTCGGCTTCAGCGTGGTCTTCGTCGCGCTCACCGCGCTCGGCGGCGCCGCCAACGTGTTCCTCATCCGCTGGGGCGATCTGATCACCCGCGTCCTCGGCGGCGTGATCATCTTCATGGGCCTCGTCTTCCTCGGCCTGTTCGGCTTCGCGCAGCGGGAGCTCAGGTTCCACGTCGACTCGAAGTACGGCGTCATCGGCGCCCCGCTGCTCGGCATCGCGCTCGGCATCGGCTGGGCGCCCTGCCTGGGGCCGACGCTGACGGCGATCTTCGCCCTCTCGTTCAACGCGGGAGACCCCGTGCGCGCTGGCTTCCTCGGCCTCGCATACTCCCTCGGCCTCGGCATCCCGTTCCTGCTCGTCGCCCTCGGATTCGGCTGGGCGACGAAGGCGATCGGGTTCCTGCGCCGTCACATCCGCGTCGTCAACGTGATCGGCGGGGTGCTGTTGATCGCGCTCGGCGTGCTGATGGTGACGGGGCTGTGGACCGAGATCATGTCCCGACTGACGGCGGTGATGAGCAGTGTCATCCTCCCGCTCTGACAACAGTCCGACCGAGAACCGTCCGACCGAGAACAAGGATGCCGTGACCAACGACGCGACCGATCCGCTGCGCCCGTCCGACCACGTCGACGGCGACGATTCGATCACCCAGCCGAAGCTCGGCGTCGTCGGGTGGCTGCGCTGGGGTTGGCGCCAGCTCACCTCGATGCGCACGGCGCTCATCCTGCTGCTCGTGCTGGCGATCGCGGCGATCCCCGGCTCGATCTTCCCGCAGCGCATGGCCGACCCCAACGGCGTCACGCAGTGGCAGCGCGACAATCCCGACCTCTTCCCCGTGCTCGACGGGCTGAAGATGTTCGACGTGTACCTGTCGCCGTGGTTCTCGGCGATCTACCTGCTGCTGTTCACCTCGCTCGTCGGCTGCGTCATCCCGCGCATCAAGCACCACGCCAAGGCGCTGCGCGCGCGTCCGCCGCGCACGCCGGCCCGGCTGAAGAGGCTCGCGGACTTCCGTGCCGTCGAGCGCGACGCCGTGGACGGCGAGGCCGACGCCGCCACGACGATCGACATCGCCCAGAAGCAGCTGAAGGCGCTGGGCTACCGCGTCGAACGCTACGACGACAAGCGCTCCTTCTCTGTCTCCGCCGAACGTGGCTACTGGCGCGAGACGGGCAACCTGGTCTTCCACATCGCCCTGGTCGGCGTGCTCATCACGGTGGGCGTGGGCGGCGGCTTCGCGTACACGGGGCAGCGCGTGCTCGTGGAGGGGGAGACCTTCGCCAACACGCTGCTCGACTACGACTCGATGAACAGGGGACGCTTCGTCGGCGATGGGGCTCTCACGCCGTACTCGATGCGCCTGGACACCTTCGACGTGTCGTATCAGCCGTTCGGCGAGCCCGGCTCCGGTCAGGCGGGGGACTTCTCTGCGAACATGACCGTGAAGCAGGACGGCGCGACGCGCGAGGGCTCGGTGCAGGTCAACCACCCGCTCGACATCGCCGGCGACAAGATCTACCTCCTCGGCAACGGCTACGCCCCCACCATCACCGTGCGCAACGCCGAGGGCAAGGTCGTCTACAAGAACAGCGTGCCCTTCCTCCCGCAGGACACGAACATGACCTCCCTCGGGGTGGTCAAGGTCACCGACGGGATGCCGGAGCAGCTCGGCCTGCTCGGCTTCTTCTACCCGACCACCGCCGTGCTCGACACGGGCGCGTTCGTCTCCGGCTACGGGGATCTCACGAACCCGACGCTGACCCTCGACGTGTACGAGGGCGACCTCGGCATCAACAACGGCGACCCCAAGTCGGTCTACGTGCTCGACACCACCGACCTCACCAAGCTCACCGGACGCGACACCGACGTGAAGTCCCTCGAGCTGTCGCCCGGGCAGACCGCCGACCTGCCGAACGGCCTCGGCACCGTCACCTTCGAAGACGAGTCGCCCGCAGGCGCCACCGATCCCTCGCAGTCGGTGAAGAGGTTCGCCTCGCTGCAGATCCACCACGACGCCTCATCGGTGTGGGTGCTGGTGTTCGCCCTGCTCGCCCTCGGCGGGCTCATGCTCGCGCTCTTCGTGCCGCGTCGCCGGGTCTGGGTCAAGGCGCAGGCGACCGCCGACGGTGTGGCGATCGAGTACGCCGGCCTCGCCAGGGGAGAGGACCCCACCCTGGCCGCCGCGGTCGACGACCTCGTGAAGGGCCACGCGCGCCTCCTCGACGCGGCCGGGGTCACGACGGCACGCACGGAGGACTCCTCCGAGTCCCCGGCATCCGAGTCGCCGTCATCAGACGTCCCGGCATCACAGACCCCGGCATCCGACACCCCGAAAGTAGACTGACACCATGTTCGAGCTCAGCGTGATCTCGCCGGTGCTGCTGTGGACCGCGATCGCGATCTACGCGGCCTCCTTCGTCGCCTTCGCCTTCGACCTCGCCCGGCGATCGCAGGTCGCGGCCGACGCGCAGACCGTGCGCGAGCGGGAGCTCGTCGGCGCGGGTGCGCGTGGCGGGGCCGCACGCACGGACGCACCGACGGCGTCCGACGAGGTGCGCCCGCCTCGCTACGTGATGGCACGGATCGGCACCTCGCTCATGGTGCTCGCCTGGATCTTCCACCTCGCCGCCACGGTCACCCGCAGCATCGAGGCCGGCCGGGTGCCGTGGGCCAACCTGTACGAGTTCGCGATGATCGGCACGCTGCTGATCGTCGCCGTGTACCTCGTGGTGCTCACGCGCATCGACCTGCGGTTCCTCGGCACGTTCATCACCGGGCTCGTGGTGGTGCTGCTGGGTCTCGCGGCGACGAACTTCTACGTCGACGTCACCCCGCTGATGGACCCGCTCAAGAGCGTCTGGCTCATCATCCACGTGTTCGTCGCGTCGCTCGGCACGGCGTTCTTCGCCCTCGCCTTCGCCCTCTCCGTGCTGCAGCTCATGCAGTCGCGCCGTGAGCGGCTGATCGCCGAGGCGGCGGAGAAGACCGGACCGGGGTTCCTGCGCACGCTCCCCGCGGCCGACCGCCTGGAGAGCATGTCGTACCGCTTCACGATCATCGGCTTCATCCTCTGGACGTTCACGCTCATCGCCGGATCGATCTGGGCGCAGGACGCCTGGGGCCGCTATTGGGGCTTCGACGTCAAGGAGACCTGGACCTTCGTGATCTGGGTGATCTACGCCGGCTACATCCACGCCCGCGCGACGCGCGGCTGGCGCGGCAACCCCTCGGCGTGGCTGTCGATCGTCGGCTTCGCCTCGGTGATGTTCAACTTCACGATCGTGAACGTGTTCTTCAAGGGCCTGCACGCCTACTCCGGCCTGAGCTGACCCGCGCGGTCGCTGAGCTGACCCTCGCGTCGGTCATCCGCCGAGCGGGATGACCTCGGCGTGCTCGGCGCCGTCCTCGTACCAGACCAGCTCGGCCTCGGTGACGACCTCGGCGGGCGACGGCGTCAGGGGCCGGAGCGCGGACGCCTCGACGGCGGCCCAGGGGCCGGGTGCGAGCGTCTTGCCGTAGACGACCGACAGGTGGAAGGTCCACTCCTCGAGGGGCAGCTCGCCCAACCGCCGCACATCCGTGCGATCGAGCCGCTCCGTGAGGTCGGCGTAGGCGCGCACGAGCGACGCGGTGCGGGCGAGGCGCAGCACGATGATCTGCCACGGGGCAGGGAAGACGTCGACCGCGACCGCCGACAGCTCGATGGGCGGCTGGGCGGCACCCCACTCGCGGATCAGCGAGGCCAGCTCCGCGCGACGCCCCGGTTCGAAGAAGCCCCGGAGCGTCACGTGCCCCGTGTACGGGTGCGGCAGCCCGGCGGCCGGCCCGGCGAGGAGCATCGCCTGCGTCCTCTCGTACTCCGCGGCGACGGCGTGCGAGGGCCGCAGCACGAGGTACTGCTGGCCCTCCAGCGAGGCGAGCTGTCGCGGGGTGTCCATGAACGGTCGGCGCATGGGTCGAGGCTATGCGGTCCCCGGTGCTCCGCGGAGAGTATGACGGAGGGGGCCGGGTTCCGATGGCGGATCCCGGCCCCCTCACCGCGGCGGGCTCCGCTCAGGCGGCGGCGAGGACCGCCTTGGCCGAGGTCGTGCGGCGCAGCGCGATGGCGAGCGTCGTGGCGACCAGCGCGAGCACGCCCCATACGACGAGACCGGCCGCGGCCGCGCCGTTCGCGGCGATCAGTCCGGCGAAGGCCGGGGCCGTCGGCAGGGATGCCCCGATCGCCGCGAGCCAGCCCGGCACGGTCGAGATCAGGCCCGTGGCCACCGCGAGCACTCCGACCAGCGCGCCGACCCAGCGGCCGATGCCGCCGAACACGGCGACGAGGGCCTGGTTGACGGCGGCGAACACGACGCCCGCGAGCACCGAGATCCCCGCGAAGGCCCACCACTCGGCCGCGTCGTAGCCGGCCACGATCTGGACGATCAGAGCGACGAGCACGCCCTGACCCGCACCGATCAGCGCGGCGGGTGCGAACGCCCGGAGCGCGAGCGCCGCCGAGGAACGGCGCGAGGTGAGGGTGTGCGCCGTGCGCGCCCGCATCACGATGAACGAGGCCAGGCCGCCGAACCACAGCACGACGGCGGCGAGCAGCGGGATGGCCGTCGGGCCGAAGACGGTGTCGAGCTTCGAGTTCGAGGTCACGGGGTCGGCCATGACGGAGGCGACGGACTTCGATTCGGAGTCGGTGAACGAGGGCAGCGAGTCGGATGCCGTGCGCAGGCCGCCCGCGAGGTCGCCGGTGCCGCTGGCGAGGGTGTCGAGGCCGGTGGCGAGGTCGCCGGCGCCGGCGGCGAGCTGCGTGGCTCCGCCCGACAGCTGGGTGGCTCCATCGGCGAGCTGCCTGGCCCCGGATGCCGAGGGGGCGATGCCGTCGGTCGCGAGCTGGGTGAGCCCGGCTGCCAGCGCCGAGGCGCCGGTGCCGGCGTCGCGCATGCTCGTGGCGAGCGTGGTGAAGGTGCCGGGGAGCGCGGCGATGCCGCCGGCGAGCTTCGGATCGTTGAGGGTTCCGGATGCCGTGGCGGCTGCGGTGTTCGCGTCGACCGCGGTCGACGATGCGGCGGCGATCCTCTCGCAGAATGCCGCCGTCGCTCCGGACGCGGCGCAGTCGGACGAGAGGCCGGAGAGGGTCTTCATGAGCGCGTCGGTCGTCGTCGCCGCGGTTCCGGCCGAGGTCGTCGCGAACTGGATGCCGCCCACGAGACCTGATACCCCCGCGGACTGGTCCTGCAGCTGCTTCGCCCCCGTCAGCAGTCCGGAGCCGATCTGCGACGCGCCTCCTGCGGCCTCCTGCGTCTTGGCGGTGATCGTGTCGAGGCCCGCGGCGAGGTCCGACGCTCCGCCCGCGAGTCCGGTGGCGCCGGTCGCGAGCTTGGTGGCGCCCTCGGGGAGTTGAGCGGCGCCGGTCGCGGCGTCGCGGGCTCCGGAGGCGAGCTGGAGCGCGCCGTCGGCCGCCTCGCCGATCTGGTCGCCGAGGGTGGTGTAGCCGACGAGGACGTTGCTCATGGTGGCCTCGCTGAGCATCGAGCCCATGGTCGAGGTCGCCGTCGCCGCGATCTGGTTCGTGATGAGGTCGTCGGCGACGAGCCCGTCGGGGGGAGTGGTGACCGTGATGGTCGCCTTCTCGGCACTGCCGGACGCGGAGCCCCCGCCCTCGGAGATCGCGGTGCCGGACGAGGTCGCCGCCTTCGAGAAGTCCTCGGGGATCGTGATCACGGCCTGGTAGTCGCCGTCTGCGAGCCCCTTCCTGGCGTCGTCCTCGTTGGAGATGACCCAGGTGAGGTTGGAGTCCTGCTCGTCGGAGCCGTCGACGAGACCCGCGGCGAGCTGGCGGCCCAGCGGGGTGAGCTGGCCGTCGATCGTGACGGGCTCGTCGAGGTTGACGATCGCCGCGGTCATGGAGTCGAGGCGCTCCGTGGGGTTCTGCAGTGCGGCGACGAGGATGCCGCCCACGGCCGCCGGCAGCAGCAGGATGCCGAGGATGGTCAGCCACGTGATCGGCTTGCGCGAACGGGCGCGCTCGATGGACAGGGTCATGCGGTCACCTCGGTCGTCGTGGTGGTGGTCGTGGATTCGGGTTCTGCGTCGTGCCGAGGCCCCACCTGGTCGTCGACGCCCCACTCGGTGGACGTCTCTGCGGTGGGGCGTCGACGCGCCGGTGGGGCGTCGACGTCGATGAGCTCGGGGGTGGGTCGGCCGGCGGACGACAGGATCTCGCGCGCCGCATCGGGCGACGCCGCCGTGAACAGCAGCGCAGTGCCGGCATCCGCATCGCGAAGGCGCGCGGCGAGCTGATCCCGTGCCGCAGGGGTCAAGCGGTCGACGCCGTCGATCACGACGAGGGCCGGCCGGCCGCGCAGCGCCTCGGCGAGGTCGCGCGCCGTCGGTCCCGCATCCGATGCGATCACGGCGCCGACGTGCGAGCGGACCCATGCGGCTCTACCGGGGAGGAGGTGCCCGGCGACGCGGAGCCGTCCGCCGTCCGGCGTGACGCGCCCGGCGACGGCGAGGGCGAGGGCGCGGCGCGCACCGGGAGTGCGGCCCGTGAGCACCGCGGCGCCTCCGGGCGCCAGGCGCAGGTGCAGTCCGTCGATACCGGCATCGGCGAGCACCAGGTCGTCGGCGGCGACCACCGAGTCGTCGCCCGGCCACTCGGCCAGGTGGCGCTCGCGCTCGACCGCCTCGCCCTCGATGTCCACGCTCGGGAGGATCCTCTCGAGCCATGCCGGGATCTGCCACGCGCGCTCGCCGAGGATCGCCATGAGCGCAGGGATCAGCGTCATCCGCACGAGGAAGGCGTCGATCGCGATGCCGGCCGCGAGGCCGAGGGCGATCGGCTTGAGCGAGGAGTCGCCCTCCGGCACGAACGCGACGAAGACGGCGAACATGATGAGCCCGGCCGCGGTGACGACCTTCGCAGAGCCGGTGAAGCCGCTCTGCACGGCGCGGAGAGCGGCCGCCCTGCGCGCGGAGCGGTCGGGGCTCTTCGAGTCGGGATCGTGCACGTAGTCCTCGCGCATGCGGGAGACGAGGAACACCTGGTAGTCCATCGCGAGGCCGAAGAGCACGCCCATGAGGATGATCGGCATGAAGCTGATGATCGGACCGACCTTCGCCACGTGCAGCAGATCGGCGAACCAGCCCCACTCGAACACGGCGCCGACGATGCCGAACGCGGCGACGATCGAGAGCAGGTAGCCGAGGGCCGCCGTGACGGGCACCCAGATCGAGCGGAACACGATCGTCAGCAGGATCAGCGAGAGCCCGATCACGAACACGCCGAACGGCAGCAGTGCGTTGCCGAGCTGGTCGGAGATGTCGATCGCGACCGCCGTGAACCCGGTGACCTTCAGGTCGATGCCGAACTCCTTCAGCCACTCGTCGTGGTGGGAGCGCAGCTCGCGCACGAGGTCGGCGGTGGCGGGGTCGTCGGGTGCGGTCTCCGGCACGATCTGCACGATGCCGGTGTCGGCGGTCTCGTTGGGGGTCGCGAGGGCGACCTCCTTCACCCCGTCGATCTTCTCGACGGCCTTCCCGAGATCCTCCATGAGCCCGAGCGGGTCGGTGGAGGTGACGATGGTGCCGGTGAGGATCAGCGGGCCGTTGAAGCCGGGGCCGAACTCCTCGCCGACGAGGTCGTAGCTCTCGCGGGCCTGGGAGTCCTTCGGCAGCACTCCGGCGTTCGGCAGGGCGAGGTTGAGGCTGAGCGCGGGGACCGCCACGATGCCGAGGCCGATCACGACGGCGAGCGACACGAGGATCGGGCGCTTCGTGACGCCGGACACCCAGCGCTGGCTGAACGGGCGGCGCGGAGCTGCAGCCTTCTTGCCCTTGCGTGGGGTGCGCTCGCGGCGGGGCCAGCCGATCACGCGGCCCTTGAGGAACCCGAGCATGGCGGGAGTGAGGGTCACTGCGATCGCCACCGCGACCGCCACGGCCACGGATGCCGCGATGCCCATGGTCGTCAGGAACGGGATGCCGGCGAAGCTGAGGCCGATGAGCGCGATGAGCACCGTGACCCCGGCGAAGACGACGGCCGAGCCGGCCGTGCCGACGGCGCGGGCAGCGGACTCCTCCGGATCGACGCCGTCGCGCACCTGGTCCTGGTGTCTGGCCATGATGAACAGCGCGTAGTCGATGCCGACGGCGAGGCCGAGCATCAGCGCGAGCAGCGGGGTGGTCGAGGATACGGTGGCGAACGCGGTGGCGGCGAAGATCCCGGCGATCGAGATGCCGACACCGAGCACTGCGGTGAGGAGCGGGAGCCCGGCGACGACGAAGGAGCGGAAGGTCACGATCAGCACGAGCAGCGCGATGAGCAGGCCGACCGCCTCGGTGAGGGTGACGCCGGGGATCGACATCGCGAAGAGGTCTCCGCCCAGGGAGGCCTGCGAGCCGCTCGGAAGCTCGGCACCGAGGTCGTGCACGACCTCGTTCAGCTTGTCCTTGGTCGCGGCGGAGACATCGGTGGCCTGGCCGTCGAACTGCAGGCGGACGATCGCGGCCGTCTCGTCCTCGTTGATCATGCCGCTGACCATCTCGTCATAGGGGGAGGTGACCGCGAGCACGCCCTTGAGCCCGGAGAGCTCGTCCACGGCGTCCTCGATGTCGGTGCGGTACCCGTCGTCCGTCACGTGGTCGCCGTCGGCCGCGACCACGATGAACTGCGCGTTCGTGCCGCTGACCTGGGGGAAGGAACGCGAGAGCTGCTCGAGACCGGCCTGGGACTCGGTGCCGGGGATCGAGAAGGTGTTGTCGGTGCCCTCGCCGAGGGCGAGCGCACCGGCTCCGGCGATGCCGAGCACGATCAGCCAGGAGACGAGCACGCGCCAGGGGTGGCGGAACGACCAGCGCCCGAGCGAGGACAGGAGAGTGGACACGAGGCCTCCGAGATTCCCAGTTGGATACACGGATGTATCCGATACATAGATGTATCGTAAAGGTGTTCACCCCCGGGAGTCTGTGTGCGGGGTGTGAGAATGAGGGGGGCAGGAGGATTTCGATGACGACACCCGCTACGCGCAGCAGGGAGAACACGCGCGCCCGGCTGCTCGACGCCGCGGCACAGGTCTTCGCAGAGGTCGGACTCGACGGGGCATCCGTGGAGGCCGTGTGCGAAAGAGCGGGATTCACCCGCGGCGCGTTCTATTCCAACTTCGAGTCGAAGGACGAGCTCTTCCTCGATCTCGCCGCCCGGGTCGGCGAGATCCGGCTCACCGCGGTCAGGGAACGGGTCGAGGAGATGGCCGCGGCCGGAGCGCTCGCCGAGGGCTGCGACCCCGTCGTGCTCGTACGCGAGGTCATGGACTCCGGCGAAGACGACCGCCTCGGCGTCATGCTCATGAGCGAGATCCGCATCAGGGCGCTCCGCGATGAGGCGTTCGGTACCGCGTACCTCGCCCAGGAGCGCGAGATGGTGCGCAGCATCGCGCAGATCATCACCGACATCGCCGCCTCAGGACTGCTGCGGCTGCGCCTGCCTGCCGAGACCGCTGCCCGCATGCTCATGATCGTCTGGGAGGGCATGACGGTGCGCGGCGCCATGGAAGGTCAGGACGCCGCGCAGCTGCGTCACGCCGGCGGCGAGGAGCTCGGGCGCCTCGTGCAGCTGCTCATCGAGGAGTAGTCAGGACGCGGCGCGCGCGGCCTTCTTCTCCTGCTGGAAGACGCGGATCGCCTCGTAGCGGTCGGCTGAGCGAGCCTGGCGCTTCGCGGCCTCCTCGTCGCGGTTCTTCGGCGGCGCGGCCGTGACCAGCCCGTCGAGGAGATGACGCGTCGCGTGCGCGATCTCGGCGACGGCCCGGTCGAACACCTCCTGGTTGACGCGCGAGGGCTTGGTGGTGCCGGCGATCTTGCGCACGAACTGCAGCGCGGCGTCGTGGCACTCGTCGTCGGTGGCGGCGGGTTCCAGGTTGTTCAGGGGGACGATGTTGCGGCACATGCCGACAGGCTAAGCCGCATCGGCTCCGCGGCCAAGGGCTTCGTGGCAGCGCGAGAGCCGGTCGAGCCACCAGTCGCGGCGGTCGTCGGATGCGGCGAGCCGGTCCAGTGCCGCGGCATCCGGCGTCACCCGGCCCACCGGGATCGTGCCGTCGACAGCGCGCAGGTCGGCCACGTCGTCGAGGAAGAGCGAGGCCGTGCCGAGGCCGCAATCGTAGTCGAGCGTTGGGAGCGCGGCGGCCAGCGCGGCGCCCTGGGAGAGGCCGATCGCCGTGTCCAGCGCACTGGAGACGACGACGGGGAGTCCGGCCGCGGTCACGATCTGCAGCGCGTGGGTGACTCCGCCCAGCGGCTGCGCCTTCACGACGAGGAGGTCGGCCGCCTTCGCCCTGGCCACCGCGAGCGGGTCGGACGACTTGCGCACGCTCTCGTCGGCCGCAACGGGGATGCCCATGTACTTCACCCGACGGCGCAGATCGGCGAGCTCCTCGACGGTGGCGCACGGCTGCTCCACGTACTCCAGGTCGCAGTCCGCCAGCGCGTGCACGGCGTGCTCGGCCTCGTCGACGTTCCACAGTCCGTTCGCGTCGACGCGGATCCGCCCCTCCGGGCCCATCGCCGCGCGCACCGCGCGCACCCGGGCGACGTCGTCGGCCAGCGTCTGCCCCGGCTCCGCGACCTTCACCTTGACGGTGCGGCATCCCGCGAACCGCGCGAGCACGTCGGCGACCCGTGCCGCCTCCACGGCAGGGACCGTCGCGTTCACCGGGATGCGATCGCGCAGCGCCGTCGGCTGCGGGTGCCACGCGAAGTCGATCGCCGCCGCGAGCCACGTCGACGCCTCGGCATCCGCGTACTCCACGAAGGGCGAGAACTCCGCCCAGCCCTCCGGCCCCTCGAACAGCAGCGCCTCCCTCGTGTCGACTCCGCGGAAGCGGGTGTGCATCGGGAGGGTGACGACCCGGGCCGTGGCGAGGAGGTCGGCGAGAGGGGGCAGGCTCATGGGTCCATCTTGCTCCGTCGCACACCGAAACACAGCGGAACGCGCCCCTAGGCTGGAGGGATGCCGCACCCCCGTCACCCCCTCGACGTCGAGGCCTTCGACCGTCCCGCCCGTTCGCAGGCGCTGCTCGACGCCGTGCAGACGCGCGTTGTCATCGCCGACGGCGCGATGGGCACCATGCTGCAGCAGCACGATCTGTCGATCGAGACGGACTTCCAGGGACTCGAGGGCTGCAACGAGATCCTCAACGTCACGCGCCCCGATGTGATCTCCGGCATCCACGACGCCTACTTCGCCACGGGCATCGACGCCGTGGAGACCAACACCTTCGGCGCCAACTGGTCGAACCTCTCGGACTACGGCATCGACGACCGCATCCACGAGCTCGCCGAGCGCGGCGCGCGCATCGCCCGTGACAGCGCCGAGGCCGCGGAGGCGGTCGACGGCCGCGTGCGCTGGGTGCTCGGATCGATGGGGCCCGGCACCAAGCTGCCGAGCCTCGGCCACACGACCTACGACCACCTCAAGCAGACCTTCGCGCTGCAGGCCGAGGGGCTCATCGACGGCGGCGCCGACGCCTTCCTCGTCGAGACCAGCCAAGACCTGCTGCAGACGAAGGCGGCGGTGAACGGATGCCGGCAGGCGATCGTCGCGCGCGGCATCCGCCTGCCGATCCTCGTGGAGGTCACCGTCGAGACCACCGGCACCATGCTCATGGGGTCGGAGATCGGCGCGGCGCTCACCGCGCTCGAACCGCTCGGCGTCGACGCGATCGGGCTGAACTGCGCCACCGGACCCGCCGAGATGAGCGAGCACCTGCGGCACCTGTCGAAGCACTCCACGGTGCCGATCGCCTGCATGCCCAACGCCGGTCTGCCCGTGCTGGGTGCGAACGGGGCGCACTACCCGCTCACCCCCGCCGAGCTCGCCACGGCGCACGAGCAGTTCGTGCGCGAGTTCGGGCTCGGGCTCGTCGGCGGATGCTGCGGCACGACGCCCGAGCACCTCGCGGCGGTCGTCGAACGGCTGGAGCCGTACCGCACCCGCGCTCTTCCCGCCCGCACCCCCGAGGTGGAGGCGGGCGTCGCCTCCCTCTACCAGCACGTGCCCTTCGACCAGGACGCCTCCTACCTCGCGATCGGCGAGCGCACCAACGCCAACGGCTCCAAGGCGTTCCGCGAGGCGATGCTCGAGGAGCGCTGGGACGACTGCGTCGAGATCGCCCGCAACCAGATCCGCGTGGGCGCGCACCTGCTCGACGTGTGCGTGGACTATGTGGGCCGCGACGGCGTCGCCGACATCCGCGAGGTCGTGTCGCGCTTCGCCTCGCAGTCCACGCTGCCGCTCGTGATCGACTCGACCGAGCCGCCGGTGATCCGGGCGGGGCTCGAGCTGATCGGCGGCCGTCCGGTCGTCAACTCGGTCAACTACGAGGACGGCGACGGGCCGGACAGCCGTTTCGGGCGCATCATGCCGCTCGTCACGGAGCACGGGGCCGCGGTCGTGGCCCTCACGATCGACGAGCAGGGCCAGGCGCGCACCACGGAGGGCAAGGTCGCGATCGCCTCGCGTCTCATCGACTCCCTGGTCGGCGAGTGGGGGATGCGCGTCGAGGACATCATCGTCGACTGCCTCACGTTCCCCATCGCCACCGGTCAGGAGGAGACGCGGCGCGACGGCATCGAGACCATCGAGGCGATCCGCGAGATCACGCAGAAGTACCCCGGCATCCACACCACCCTCGGGGTCTCGAACGTGTCGTTCGGCCTCAACCCCGCCGCGCGCATGGTGCTGAACTCGGTGTTCCTGCACGAGGCCAGCGAGGCGGGGCTGTCGAGCGGCATCATCGACGCCGCCAAGATCGTGCCGCTCGCCTCGCTGCCCGAGGAGCAGCGCACGGTCGCGCTCGACCTCGTGTGGGACCGCCGCGAGTACGACGCCGACGGCAACGTCACCTACGACCCGCTGGCGACCATGCTCGACCTGTTCGCCGGCGTCGACACGGCCGCCCTGCGCGACCAGCGCGCCGCCGAGCTCGCCGCGCTCCCCGTGGGCGAGCGTCTGCAGCGGCGCATCATCGACGGCGAGGGCAAGGGGCTGGAGGCCGACCTCGACCTCGCGCGCGCCGAGGGGATGACCGCGCTCGGCATCATCAACGACCACCTGCTGGAGGGCATGAAGGTCGTCGGCGAGCGGTTCGGGGCCGGCGAGATGCAGCTGCCGTTCGTGCTGCAGTCGGCCGAGGTCATGAAGACCGCCGTCGCCCTGCTCGAACCGCACATGGAGAAGTCGGAGTCGTCGGGCAAGGGCACCATGGTGATCGCCACGGTGCGCGGCGACGTGCACGACATCGGCAAGAACCTCGTCGACATCATCCTCACCAACAACGGCTACAGGGTGATCAACCTCGGCATCAAGCAGCCGATCGCCGACATCATCGCCGCGGCCGAGGAGCACGACGCCGACGTGATCGGCATGTCCGGGTTGCTCGTGAAGTCGACGGTCGTGATGAAGGAGAACCTGCTCGAGCTGCAGTCCCGCGGGCTGGCGAAGAAGTGGCCGGTGATCCTCGGCGGCGCCGCGCTCACCCGCGCCTACGTCGAAGACGACCTCGCCGGGATGTTCGACGGTGAGGTCCGCTATGCCAAGGACGCCTTCGAAGGGCTCGCACTCATGGAGCCGCTCGTGCGGATCGCGCGGGGGGAGGACCCCGCCGCGGTGGGGCTGCCCGCGCTGAAGAAGCGCATCCACGCGCGCGGTGCCCAGCTCACGCTCACGGAGCCCGAGGCCATGCCGGCGCGCTCCGACGTGGCGGCCGACAACCCCGTGCCGGCGCCTCCCTTCTGGGGCACCCGCATCGTGCGCGGCATCGCCCTGGGCGACTACGCCGCCTACCTCGACGAACGAGCCACGTTCATGGGGCAGTGGGGTCTCAAGCCCGGCCGCGGAGAGGACGGCGCCTCCTACGAGGAGCTCGTGGAGCGCGAGGGACGACCGCGGCTGCGGTACTGGCTCGACCGCATCCTCGGCGAGGGGATGCTCGACGCCTCCGTCGCCTACGGCTACTTCCCGGTGGTCTCGGAGGGCGACGACGTGGTGGTGCTGCATCACGGCGACGACCCGACGGGCGTGCTCGGCGTGCCCGGACTGCTCGCCCCCGACGGAGGCTCGGGCGGCGCGCTGGGGTCGGACCGTCTGCGCTTCACGTTCCCGCGGCAACGGCGCGACCGGCACCTCGACCTCGCCGACTTCGTGCGCTCGCGCGAGTCGGGGCAGGTCGACGTGCTCCCCGTGCAGCTCGTCACCGCGGGCGCCGCGATCGACAGGGTCACCGCGCAGCTGTTCGCCGAGGACAAGTACCGCGACTACTACGAGCTCAACGGCCTCGTGATGCAGCTCACCGAGGCGCTCGCCGAGTTCTGGCACGCCCGCATCCGCTCGGAACTGGGCTTCGCGTCCGAGGATCCCGTGGACGCCGCGGGACTGTTCAAGCTCGAGTACCGCGGAGCGCGGTTCTCCCTCGGTTACCCCGCGTGCCCCGACATGGAGGACCGTCGCAAGGTCGTCGAGCTGCTGCGCCCCGAGCGCATGGGCGTGGAGCTCAGCGACGAGCTGCAGTTGCACCCGGAGCAGTCCACCGACGCGTTCGTGTTCCACCACCCCGAGGCGAAGTACTTCTCGGTCTGAGCCTCCCGGGCGCGCGCTCCGCGCCGCCGCGTCCGTACCCGTACCCGCATCCGCTCCTCCGCCGACGCCGCACCTGCGCGTCCACGCCCCACCGGGGCGGCGTCAGGCAGGTGGGGCGTCGGCGGGCAGGTGGGGCGTCGGCGCGGGGAGAGCGGGTACGCGCACGGGCTTCGCGCGCCGGAGCGCAGCGAGCACCGGGCGGCCGATCAGCGCGACGCCGACGATCGTGGTGACGGCGCGCAGGGTGTCCCACCCGGCGGTCGAGGTCACGAGCGAGTACAGCAGGAAGCTGCCGAGGTTCTGCGCGAGGGGAGCGCCGGGGACGTAGGAGATCGCGGTGCCGCCGCCGACCGCGAAGGGCCAGAACCACAGGTTCAACAGCAGGCCGAAGACGTAGGACGCCGCGGCGCCGTAGGCGCACAGCATGACGATCTCGGCCCAGCCCCGCACGCGCCGGGGGAGCAGTCCCGCGCCCGCGCCCACCCACGCGCACGCGAACATCTGGAACGGCGTCCACGGTCCGAACCCGCCGAAGACGGTCGACGACAGGGCCACGGTCAGAGCGCCGAGCAGCATCCCGAACCGCGGGCCGAAGGCGCGCCCGGCGAGCACGAGCAGGATGAACACCGCCTCGACGCCGCCGACCCCCGTGCTGGCGATGCGCACGGCGGTGCCGATCGCGGTGAGCACGCCGAGGTAGGCCAGCACGTGCGCCGAGCGGACGGCGCCGTCGAGGGCGGTGATCGCGACGATCACCGCGATCGGGGCGAGGGCGAGGGCGACCCACGGCACGGCGGCGTTCGCCTGCGAGGGCGCCGCCGCGGCGATGAACGGCCAGGCGAACGCCGCCAGGGCGACGAGGTTCGCCGAGAGGAGGGCGAGGGGGGTCCAGTTCGCGGGTTGCGCGGTGCGTGGAGTGTTCTGTCGGGAGGCCGCCGCCGACACGCCGCCGCCTGGGGCGGAAACGCCCGACGGATGCGAATCCTCCCGACGGAACGACTCCCGCGGCGCCATCGCGGAGGCGGGTGCGGGTGAGGAGGCGGATGCGGGTGCGGGCGAGGAGGCGGATGCGGATGGGGGTGAGGAGGCGGGTGCGGGTGAGGAGGCGGATGCGGGTGCGGGTGCGGATGCGGGTGCGGGCGAGGAGGCGGATGCGGATGCCGTGGCGGGTACGGGGGTGGATGCCGGGACGACCCCGTCGCGTACGGGGATCCCGCGTGCGCCGAGCGCGGCGGCGAAGTCGGCGTCGTGCGTGGCCAGGAGCACCGCCGCACCGGCGTCCGACACCCGGCGGAGCGCCGTCTCCACCTGCCGACGCGCGCTCGCGTCGAGGCCACGCGTCGGCTCGTCGATCAGCAGCGCCTCGGGGGAGCGGGAGAGCTGCAGCGCGATCGCCAGGCAACGGCGCTCGCCGAGGGACAGGTCACGCGGATGCCGCGGCAGGCGCGACGCCAGTTCCTCGCCGTCGAGCCTCAGCAACAGGGCGAAGCGTGCCGCCGAGGAGACATCCGTGGCCGTTCCCGCCCTGCGGGCGAGCCGGTCGGCGCTGGCGCACTCCGCGGCGACGGAATCGCGGGTGAAGAGGTCGTCCGAGGAGTCCGGCACGAGCACGCCGCGTCCGCTCACCTCGGCGCCGCGCGGCGGCAGGGCGAGCGCGACGAGCAGCGACGACTTGCCTGCGCCGTTCGGGCCGATCAGCGCCGCGATCTCCCCGGGGGCCACGGACACGCTCGCGTCGCGCACCGCGACGGTGTCGCCGTGCACGACACGGAGGTGCGCGGCGGTCAGCCCCCGCGGGCCGGATGCGCCCGGCGTCGCCGACGCATCGGGTGCCGTCGCATCGGGTGCCGCCGCATCGGGTGCCGCCGCATCTTCGGCGGCGGTGAGCGGAGTCCCGGCCGCTCCGGCATGCGCTCCCGCTCCGGCATGCGCTCCCGACCCGTCCGGCGCTCCCACCCTGGCATGCGCTGCCGCTCCGGCACGCCCTCCCGACCCGTCCGGCGCTCCCGCGCCCGCCCCATGCGGAGCGCCCCTCAGGAGCTCGCCGTCGTCGACGGTCCACCACTCGTCCGCGGCAGCCCGGAACGCGGCGGCGCGGTGCTCCGCGACCACGACGCACACGCCGTCACGGTGGGCCAGGAGATCGAGGACGTCCACGACGCGTTCCCGCGCCTCGGCGTCGAGGTCGGCCAGCGGCTCGTCGGCGAGGAGGAGCGGCGGGCGCTCGACGACGGCGGCCGCGATCGCCACCAGCGTCGCTTCCCCGGCGGACAACGCGTGCACCGGCCGGTCGAGCAGCGGGGCGATCCTCAGGGTCTCGGCGATCTCGTGCACGCGCTCCCGCACCTCTTCCCGGGGGACCCCGCGCAGCTGCATCGCGAGTCCGATCTCGTCGCGGACGCGCTCGCTGCAGAATCCCTCGCGGGGGTTCTGCAGCACGACGCCGACGAGCCGCGACGAGTCCCTGGGCGGCATCCGTCGGCGGTCATGGCCCGCGATGTCGATGGTCCCCGTCGTCCAGCCGCCGTCGGTGTGGTCGATGAGACCCGCGAGCCCGCGGAGCAGCGTGGACTTGCCGACGCCCGTCGGTCCCGTCACGACCGAGAGCGAGCCGGCGCGCGGAGCGAACTCCCGCACGCGGATGACGGGTTCCTCGGCGAAGCCGATCGCCGCATCGCTCACGTGCACCACCGGCGCCGCCGCATCGCTCACGTATTCCGTCGCCGCCGGATCGCCGGATGCCGCCGCGCCGCCGAGGCCGCGCAGCTCCAGGCCGTTCGCGACGGCAGACGCACGCTCCAGAGTGCGTTCGAGCACGGGGACGAGCAGGCGCGGTCCC
Organism: Microbacterium hydrocarbonoxydans; assembly: GCA_040395495.1. Lineage (GTDB taxonomy): Bacteria > Actinomycetota > Actinomycetes > Actinomycetales > Microbacteriaceae > Microbacterium > Microbacterium hydrocarbonoxydans_D. Next base: position 111,201 of record JBEBQG010000006.1, read on the forward strand.
GGCCGCTCTCCGCGCAGCCGCTGCGCCGCGGCGACCGTGCGCACCGCCTGACCGAGAGCGGGGAGGGTCGACCAGGCGACGGTGAGTGCGCGCGCGATGCCGCGCAGCGGACCACGTCTTGCCAGGGCGGCGAACCCGCGGGACACGTCGACGAGCGCGTTGACGAGTCCGAACAGCAGGATCACCGCGGCCACGGGGAGCGCCGAGAGCACGGCATCGGCCAGCCCGTCCAGCGTCACGGGGCCGAACAGCGTCACCCAGCCGAAGGGAGGGTGCAAGCGGAGGGCGGGCAGCGGCAGTAGCACGGGGCCCGTGCCGGATGCGCCGTCGAAGAGCACGCGGTAGACGACGCGGGCGACGACGAACACCGCCGCCAGCCCCGCCGCCGCGCGCAGCGGGCCGGGTCTCAGTCGGAGCCGGCCCGCACGGGTCACGGCGCCGGAGAGGCCGGGGCGCCGTCGAGCGCGAAGAGCAGCTCGACGCTGTCGCCCGGGTTCAGCTCCAGGGCCGAGAGACCGGTCTGGGCGTAGTCCCAGGTGCCGCCGGCCGGCTTCACCCACAGGCCCCAGTACGCGGTGGCCGGCGGCATGTCCGCGCAGGCCTCGTGGTACGCGGCGCCGTCGGCGCCCGGCAGCTCGGTGTCCTCCGCGGGGACCCCGTCGACGCGGCAGATCACGTCGTCGGGGTAGGTGGTCGTGCCCACGGTGGTGAGTCCGGCCTCGGCGACCGCATCGGTGCCGAGGATCGTGCCCGTCGTGTCGACGCACACGGTCGTCGACGGGTCGTCTGCGACATCGAGGTCTCCGGTGTCGACGATCACCGTGACGCCGGCACACGACTCCGTCGTCGCGGTCGACGAGCTCGAGGGAGACGACGTGGGCGCGGAGGAGGGGGCCGACGGCGCACAGGCGGACAGCGCGAGCGCCAGGGCGGATGCCGCGGCGAGGGACAGGGCGAGATGGCGGGTCTTCGGGGTCACCGTTACACCCTACGGAACGGCGGCCGCCTCGCCTTCGCCTCCGCGTCACATTCCGCCGCGGGGCCGCTCGTCACAATCCGCCGCGCGGCTGCTCCGCACGTGCGTCGACGAGGGCGGATCCGATCAGCCCAGGCGCTTCTGCAGCTCGCCCATCCGTGCCGTCATCCGGAACCCGAGCCGCGTGTTGACCGCGAGCATGTGCGCGTTCTCGTCGGCGTTGAAGGTGTACACGCGGGTGGTGCCCGGCGAGAGCCGCTGCAGCATCCGTAGGTTCTCGAGCTTGACGCGCAGGCCGAGACGGCGTCCGCGGTCCTGTCTCCGCACGAGCGTGCCCCACTGGTAGGCGTTGCCGTCGTCGCGGGACACGACGATCTGGGTGTACGCAGCGATGTGTCCGTCGGCGGTCAGGGCAGCGGTGCCGTAGGAGGTGCGCCCCTGCCTCGCGATCAACTGCTCGTCGGCGCGATAGTCGGCGACGTCGGCCGACGACGCCTCGATGTCGAGGTCGCCGGTCGGAGCTTCGGTGTCGAGCAGCGCATCCAGCGCGGCCCATTCGGCGACGAGGTCGTCCGGCACGGGGCCGGACCACGTGCGCACCGTGTACCCGTCGGCCGGCGCCTCCGCGAGGAGCTCGTCGATCACGGCATCCGGCACCGGCAGATCGAGTCGGCTCTGCAGATCGCCGATCGCGACGTCGTATCCGTGACGGCGTGCGAACTCGCGGCCGGGCTCTCCGGTTCCGTCGGCCGGGGCGGATGCGGGCCAGAAGATGTCGGCGCGCATGGTCGTACGCCCTGCCGCGGCGGCCTCCCGCTCGACGTGCGCGAGGAGCGCCGATCCGACGCCGTGACGTCGGTGCTCCTCGGGGACGTTGACCCCGATCGCGCCGATGTGCACGTTGTCCTTCAGTGACAGGGCGAGGGAGGCCGAGCCGATGACCTCGCCGTGCTCGATGGCCGCGAACGCGCGTCGGTCGGTGGTCGCCGACGGCTGCTGCAGCTCGGCCCGGCTCTCCTCCCGTGACCAGATCACGGCGTTCTCGCCCATGTCGACGCGTCTCGCCGCGGCATACGCATCCCACCAGGCGTCGACCGCCGCGTCGTCGAAGGGATCGATGCGGCTGATCTCGAACGTCATCCCTCCACGCTACCCGCCCGCCGCGCCCCGCCCGCGTCTGTAGCCCCCGCTCCCGTATGAGTTGTGGTCGCCGGATCGGCGATTTCGCGCCCACAACTCATACGGGAGCGGTCCGATAATGTGCCCTTGACGATAGTGTGTGACACACAGTAATGTGATCGACATGAACGAGACGCTCGACACGCACCTGCAGGAGCTGCGGCGCGGCACGGTCGTGCTGGCCTGTCTGCAGCTGCTGCGCACCCCCGGCTACGGCTACGGACTGCTCGAGCAGCTCGAGAGTCGCGGCTTCGCGACCGACGCCAACACGCTGTACCCCCTGCTCCGTCGGCTGGAGAAGCAGGAGTACCTCACGAGCGAGTGGAACACCGACGAGGCGAGGCCCCGCAAGTTCTATCGCACATCGGATGCCGGCATCCGCCTCGCCGACACCCTCACCGACGAATGGCGATCGCTGACCTCCGCGATCTCCGGCCTCACGCCAGAGGAGAACTGACATGTCCACCACGCTCACCGAACGCTACATCGCCGCCACCGTCCGCAGCCTGCGTCCCGAGACCCAGGACGACGTGCGGGCCGAGCTCGAGGCGTCCATCGGGGATGCCGTCGAAGCACGGCTCGATCAGGGCGAGGACCGCGACGCGGCGGAACGCGCCGTGCTCGCCGAGCTCGGCGACCCGGGCCGCCTCGCCGCGGGCTATGCGGATCGGCCCCTGCATCTCATCGGCCCGCGCTTCTACCTCGTGTGGTGGCGGCTGCTGAAGCTGCTGCTGATCATCGTGCCTGCCTGCGTCTTCGGGGCCGTGGCCCTGGGGCTGACCATCGCCCAGGCGCCGGTCGGCAAGATCATCGCCGATTCCCTCGTCGCCGCAGGCGGCACGGCCATCCACATCTGTTTCTGGACCACCCTCGTGTTCGTGATCCTGGAGCGCACCGACAGCACGAGCACGATCGGCGAATGGACCGTCGACCAGCTCCCCGAGGTTCCGGAGAACCCTGCGGGGCGCAGCGAGCTGATCGCCTCCCTCGTGTTCCTCGGGATCGCGGTCGGCGCTCTGCTGTGGGACCGCATCCGCGGCTTCGTCCCCGGCGAGACCCTGCCGATCCTGAATCCCGGGCTGTGGCCGTGGGGCATCGGCATCCTGTTCGCGCTCATCGCGGCCGAAGCCGTCTTCGCCGTGGTGGTGTTCCGACGGAAGGGCTGGAGCACGGCGCTGGCCGTCGTCAACACGGTGCTGGCGCTGGCGTTCCTCGCCTGGACGCTGGTGCTCCTCGTGCGGGGCGAGCTCGTCAACCCCGAGTTCCTCTCGCACATCGTCGCGGCCGGAGGGGACGGGTTCGCGGCAGGCGACGCGGAGGCCGCCGGAGAAGGCGGGGTGTTCCGCATCCTCGCCGTGCTCCTCGGGTTCGGCGTCGCCGCCGGCGTCGCGTGGGACATCATCGACGGCTGGATCAAGGCCGTCCGCGCCCGCCGCCGCTGAGCCCTCCCGTTCCCGTATGAGTTGCGGTCGCCCCATCCGCGATCTGGCGACCACAACTCATACGGGAGCGGGGAGGGGCGCGCTTCCCGCGGCGGGCGCGCTTCCCGCGGCGGGCGCGGGAATAGGCTGGGGCGGTGACCATCTCCGACCTGTTCGACCCGGCCGAGTGGGTGCTCGCGCCCGGCGCCGAGGACTACACCGACATCACCGCGCACGTCACGCACGACGGCGGCATCGCCCGCATCGCGTTCGACCGGCCGGAGGTGCGCAACGCCTTCCGTCCGCACACGGTCGACGAGCTGTACCGGGCCCTCGACATCGCCAGGCAGGACCCGCGCATCGGGGCCGTGCTGCTCACCGGCAACGGCCCGAGCGCGAAGGACGGCGGCTGGGCGTTCTGCTCGGGCGGCGACCAGCGCATCCGGGGACGCGACGGCTACAAGTACAGCGACGACGAGGCCGCCGTGCACGATCCGGCGCGCGCCGGTCGGCTGCACATCCTCGAGGTGCAGCGGCTGATCCGCTTCATGCCCAAGGTCGTCATCGCCGTCATCCCCGGCTGGGCCGCCGGGGGCGGGCACTCGCTGCACGTCGTGTGCGACCTGTCGGTCGCGAGCGCCGAGCACGGCCGCTTCAAGCAGACGGATGCCGACGTCGGCAGCTTCGACGCGGGATACGGCTCGGCGTACATGGCGCGGCAGACCGGACAGAAGATCGCGCGCGAGGTGTTCTTCCTCGCCGAGGAGTACTCCGCGCAGCGTGCGTACGAGATGGGCGCCGTGAACCGCGTCGTGCCGCACGAGGAGCTCGAACGCGAGGCGCTGAAGATGGCCCGCACGGTGCTCACCAAGTCGCCCACCGCGATCCGGATGCTCAAGTTCGCCTTCAACGCCGTCGACGACGGGCTGGTCGGCCAGCAGGTGTTCGCGGGGGAGGCCACGCGTCTCGCCTACGGCACCGACGAGGCCGTCGAGGGGCGCGACTCCTTCCTCGAGAAGCGCGCGCCCGACTGGTCGTCGTTCCCGTACCACTACTGACCGCACCCCTGCAGACCGGAGCCGAGATGGTCGCCCTGATCCCGACGGATGACGCGGCGCCGGCCGTGCTGCGCGACGCACTCGCCCGTGCGCTCGACGGCGGTCCGGCGCTCGGCTTCGGGATGCTGGGCGACGCGCCGTCGGAGGTGCCGGACGGCACGGCGGTGGTCATCGCGACCTCGGGGTCGAGCGGCATCCCGAAGCGCGTGGTGCTGAGCGGGGAGGCGCTGCGTGCAGGGGCCGAGGCGACGGCCGCGCGCATCGGCACGGGGCGGTGGCTGCTCGCTCTGCCGACGGGGTACGTCGCGGGGCTCCAGGTGGTCATGCGATCGCTCCTCGCGGGCACCGAGCCGGTCGCGCTCGACGGACGCTTCAGCGCCGAGGGCTTCGCCGCCGCCACGCTGCCGATGCTCGCGGGAGGGATGCCGCTGCTCACCTCGCTCGTCCCCGCACAACTGGCCACGCTGCTCGACGCCGCCGACGACGTCCCCGTGCTCGCGGCGCTCCGCGCCTACAGCGCGATCCTCGTCGGCGGGCAGGCGCTGCCCGAGCCCCTGCGTGAGCGTGCCGCCGACCTCGGGGTGCGACTCGTGCGCACCTACGGCTCCACCGAGACCAGCGGGGGCTGCGTGTACGACGGCGTCCCCCTCGACACCGTGTCGGTGCGCTCTGTCGACGGCGAGCTGCGCGTCGCGGGGCCCATGCTCGCCGACGGCTACCTCGGCGACGACGACCTGACGGCACGGGTGTTCGTGCGCGACGAGCACGGCATTCGCTGGTACCGCACCGGCGACCTCGGCCTCGTCGACGACGGCGTGGTGCGTGTGCACGGGCGGGCCGACAACGTGATCGTCTCCGGTGGGATCAACGTGTCGCTCGACCGCGTCGAGAGGATCGTGCGACGAGTCCCCGGACTCACCGCCGCGGTGGTGGTCGGCATCGACGACCCGCGCTGGGGGGAGGCGTCGGTCATCGTCGCGGCGCGGGGCGAGGCACTGCGGCGCAGCGAGTCGGAGCAGCTCGCGCACGCGCGCGACGCCGTGGCCGAGGAGATCGGCAGGCACGCCAGACCAGCACGGCTGATCCTCGTCGACGAGCTCGACGTGCTGGCATCCGGCAAGCCCGATCGCGAGGCGATCCGCCGCGTCGTCGCGCAGCTGCGCTGAGACGGCTCGGTCTGAGACCGCTCGCGTGCCCGGGGTCCGACGCGTGTCCGAGGCTGGACGCGTGCGGTGCCAGACTGGAGCATGGCCTCCTACACGCACGGACACCACGAATCGGTCCTGCGCTCGCACAGCGTGCGCGACATCTCCAACTCCGCCGAGTACCTGCGGCCGCATCTCACCGCGCAGACCAGGCTCCTCGACGTCGGCGCGGGGCCCGGGTCCATCACGGTCGACTTCGCGAGCGTCGTCGCGCGGGTCACGGCCACGGAGATCGACGAGGGCGCCCTGTCGCTCTCGCGCGATCTGGCCGCCTCCCGCGGCGTGTCGAACGTCGACTTCGCCGTGCAGGACGTGCACGCGCTGAGCTTCGCCGACGACAGCTTCGACGTGGTGCACGCGCACCAGGTGCTGCAGCACGTCGAGGACCCGGTGCAGGCCCTGCGCGAGATGCGCCGGGTGACGGTGCCGGGCGGGGTCGTCGCGGCCCGCGACGCCGACTACGCCGGCTTCCTCTGGTTCCCCCTCGCCCCGGAGCTCGACCGTTGGCTCGACCTGTACCGACGGGCCGCCAGGGCGAACGGCGGAGAGCCGGATGCCGGGCGCCGGCTGCTGTCCTGGGCCCGCGCCGCGGGCTTCGAGCACGTCACGGCCACGGCGTCGACCTGGTGCTACGCCACGCCGGACGACCGCGGCTGGTGGGGCGGGATGTGGGCCGACCGCATCCTGGAGTCGGCCCTGACCCGGCAGCTGCTCGACAGCGGGATGGCCTCGCACGACGACCTGCAGGGGATCAGCGACGCGTGGCGGCGCTGGGCCGACGCCGACGACGGGTGGTTCCTCGTGCCGCACGGCGAGATCATCGCCCGCGCCTGAGGCCGGGGGGGGAACGGAGGGCCGGCGGGCCGAGGCGGTCGGATACATCCGCAGGCGGATGCGGCTCCGCGCCCCGTCCGCGTAGCGTGGGAGGGTGTTCCGTCCCGTCTCCCGCACCTGGCTCGTCGTCGACATCGTCGGCGCCGTGTTCGGGTTCCTCGTCACGACCCCGCTGACGTTCATCACCGGATCGTCCTGGCTGAGCGCCTGGATCGACACGACGCCCGTCGCCGTCGCGGTGTACGCGATCGTCGGCCTCATCCTCTGGGGAGCCGCGGCGATCAGCAGGCTCTCGCCGACCCTCGCGATCGGCATCGCCTGGTTCGGCGCCATCGTGCAGATGGGGGCGGGCCTGCCGCCCAGCGCATACGACCTCGGCATCCTGGTCGTGCTCTTCGCCACCGCCGCCTGGGGCACGAGGAGGATCCTCTGGGTCGGCGGCATCTCCGCACTCGGCGGCGGGGTCGTCGGCGGACTGTACTTCGCCGTGATCTGGTCGGGCGAGCTGCTCACGGATGCCGCGAGCACCATGCGCGCCGCGTTGATCGGCGCGCTGATGGCGGCCGTGTTCGTGCTGGCCATGGTGATGTCGTGGGGCACCGGTCTGCTGTGGCGTGTGGTGCTCAACGGCCGAGAGACCCAGGTGGCGCGCGCGCAGGCCGAACTGCTGGCCGCGGAGGAGCAGGAGCGGGTGCGCATCGCGCGCGACATGCACGACATCGTCGCGCACTCGCTCGCCGTGGTGATCGCGCAGGCCGACGGAGCGCGCTACGCGGCCGCCGCGAAGCCGGAGATCGCGACCGAGGCGCTGGGGACGATCGCCCAGACCGCCCGAGGGGCCCTGTCCGACGTGCGCCTGCTGCTCACCCAGCTGCGGCACCGGCAGGGAGACGGTCCGCAGCCCACGCTCGCCGACCTGGAGACGCTGTTCGCCCAGGTGCGTCAGGCCGGGGTCGAGCCGCGCATCACGGTCGATCCGATGCCTCCGGGCGAGCCGCCGGGGGCGATCCAGCTCGCCGTGTACCGCATCCTGCAGGAGGCGCTCACCAATGCGCTCCGGCACGGCGAGGGCACCGTCGACGTGCACCTGGCCTGGCTTCCGGATCGGGTGGAGGTCACGGTCGCCAACACCGCCGCGGCGTCGGCGCCCGCGTCGACCGGAGGGCACGGGCTCATCGGCATGCGCGAGCGCGCCCAGCTCGTGGGCGGTAATCTTCTAGCGGGGCGGGAGGGCGAACGGTTCGTCGTGCGTGCGACGCTCCCGATCGTAGGAGCACAGGCATGATCAGGGTCGTACTCGTCGATGACCAGGCGCTCTTCCGCGCCGGCATCCGGATGCTCGTCGCATCCCAGCCCGACCTCGACGTGGTAGGCGAGGCCGGCGACGGCCGCGAGGCGATCGACCTCGTGCGCACCACGAGGCCGGACGTGGTGCTCATGGACATCCGCATGCCCGTCATGGACGGTCTCACCGCCACGGCCGAGATCCTCGCCCAGCCCGATGCGCCGCGCATCGTCATGCTCACGACGTTCGATCTCGACGAGGCCGCGGCCCGCGCGATCCGCCAGGGGGCGAGCGGGTTCCTGCTGAAGGACGCCGACCCCGAGTTCCTGCTCGCGGCGATCCGCACCGTGCACTCGGGCAACAGCGTCATCGCGGCATCCGCCACCAGAGACCTCTTCGCGCACTTCGCCGAGGCGACCAAGCCCGTGCCCGCGCAGTACTCCGACCTCACCGACCGGGAGCGCGAGATCTTCGCGCTCGCCGCGCGCGGACTGTCGAACTCCGAGATCGCCGCCCGGGAGTACCTCAGCGAGGCGACGGTCAAGACGCACATCAGCCGCATCCTCACCAAGCTCCAGCTGCGCGACCGCGTGCAGCTGGTCGTCTTCGCCTTCGAGCACGGCCTCGCCTGACCCGCATCGGCCACGCCCTGGCCGAATGTCGGTGACGGGGAGCATGCTGTCGGCATGACTGATTCGCCCGTGCCGATCCCCGTCCGCCTCGACATCGACGCGGTCGCGCCGCACTTCTCGCGCGCGCTCGCCCACCTCGACAACGCCATGGTGCGCGAGCTCGACGCCGTCGGCTTCGACACCAGGCTGCGCGAGCTCGTGCGGCTCAGGGCGTCGCAGCTCAACGGATGCAGCTACTGCGTCGACCTGCACGCCGGTGACGCGCTCAAGGCGGGCGACACGCAGCAGCGCATCAACGCGGTGGCGGTCTGGCAGGAGTCGCCGTTGTTCTCCGCCCGTGATCGCGCGGCTCTCGCTCTGACCGAGAGCATCACGCGGGTCTCGGAGACCCGTGTGCCGGATGCCGACTGGGATGCGGCCGCCGCGGTGTTCTCGGCCGAGGAGCAGGGGGCTCTGGTCGCGCTCATCGTGACGATCAACGCGTGGAACGCGGTCGGGGTGTCGACGCACGCCTGGGTGGGCTGACGCCAAGGTCATCCTCTGGATGTACGCGGATGCTCCCCCCGGGCGACGCGCGGAGCGGGGCGCCGGAAATAGCGTCGAAGGCATGGAGATCACGACCACCGACCTCGGGCTCGCCGCCCGCGTCCAGCACCTCAAGAAGACCTACGGCGCGGGCGAGGGAACCGTGCACGCCCTCGACGACGTGAGCGTCGGCATCCGCCGCGGCCAGTTCACCGCGATCATGGGCCCGTCCGGCTCGGGCAAGTCCACGCTCATGCACATCATGGCCGGTCTCGACACCCCCACCGAGGGGCGCGCGTGGATCGGCGACACCGAGATCACCGGTCTCGGCGACCTGGACATGACGATCCTGCGCCGTCGTCGCGTCGGCTTCATCTTCCAGGCCTTCAACCTCGTGCCGACGCTCACCGCGCTGGGCAACATCATGCTGCCGTTCGAGCTCGACGGCCGCCGCCCCAGCGCGATCGAGAAGGCCCGCATCGACGGCCTCATCGAGACCCTCGGCCTCGGTGCACGGCTCGGCCACAGGCCGCACGAGCTCTCCGGCGGCCAGCAGCAGCGCGTCGCCATCGCCCGCGCCCTGGCCACGGCCCCCGATCTCGTCTTCGCGGACGAGCCCACGGGCAACCTCGACTCCAAGACCGGTCGCGAGGTGCTGGGCCTGCTCGCCGCAGCGAGCCGCGAGCACGGCCAGTCGATCGCGATGGTCACGCACGACGCGATCGCCGCGAGCCACGCCGACCGGGTCCTGTTCCTCGGCGACGGACGCATCGTCGCCGACCACCCGCGCAAGAGCGCGGAGGAGATCTCGGCATACATGCTCGCCGCGGAGGTGGCGGCGTGAGCGCCGTCGCCACCGTCGTGCCGCAGACCGCGGCGACCGGACCGCGGCTCGGGTGGCTGCGCGACCGCGGCATGGGAGCCAGCATCCTCGTCGCCGCACTCTCCGCCGCCTTCGGCGTGGTGCTCGTGGAGACCACGGCGTACATCGGGGCGGTGCTGCAGGCCGATCCGTTCATCGGCGACAGCGAGACGCTCGCGGTCGTCGTGGCGCTGCTGTCGTTCCTGCTCACGGCCGTCGCGATGTACGTGGCGGCGATCGTCACGGCCAACACCTTCTCGACGATCATCGCCGGTCGTACGCGGCAGATCGCCCTGATGCGGCTCATCGGCGCCACGGCGCGGTCGCAGCGGGCGGAGGTCGGCCGGCAGGGGCTGATCGTCGGCGTGATCGGCGCGGCCATCGGCCTCGTCGTCGGCGTGCTCGTGGCGGCCGTCGGCGTGCAGATCGGCGGGCAGCTGGTGCCGAACGCGCCGAAGGACTTCACGATCGCGCAGCTCGCGATCGCCCTCCCGGTGATCGGCGTCGCCCTCACCACCTGGGTGGCGGCGTGGGCCGGGTCGCGCCGTGTGCTGACGGTGACCCCGCTGCAGGCTATCGGCGGCTCCGTCGAACGCTCGCACGACGAGGTCTCGGGCAAGCCGCGCCGTCACATCGGCACCTGGATCCTGGTCGTCTCGGGCGCGGCGCTCCTGGCGGCGGGCGTCGTCGTCGGGCTCATGACGCCGCTCGGCGTCGTCGTCGCCTTCGTCGGAGGAGTCCTGTCGTTCACCGGCCTCGCGCTCGGCTCCGTGCTGTTCATGCCTCCGGTGCTCCGCCTCGTCGGCCGCCTGTTCGGCTCGAGCGCGACGGCCCGGCTGGCTGCCGAGAACGCGCTGCGCCACCCCGAACGCTCGTCCCGCATGGCGATCGGCGTCGTCATGGGCGTGACGCTCGTGACGATGTTCGCCGTGGCGCTGGAGACGGCCAAGAGGCTCATGATGCAGCAGACACCCGAGGAGATGCCTCCCGGCTTCTTCGCCCCGTTCGACGCCTTCGCCAACATCATGATGGTGCTCGTCGCCGTGTCCGCGGTCATCGCCGCGGTCGGTCTCGTCAACCTGCTCACGATCGGCGTCGTGCAGCGTCGCCGCGAGTTGGGGCTGCTGCGCTCGATCGGCCTGTCCAACTCGCAGGTGCGCCGCATGGTGCTGCTGGAGGCCACGCACATCACGGTGGCCGCCACGATCACCGGGCTCGTGCTCGGCGTCGTGTACGGCTGGATCGCCGCGCAGTCGGTGCTCGGCTCGGTGCCCACCCTGCCCGACTACACGCCGGCCGGACTCGTCGCCCCCGCCGTGCCGTGGATCCCCGTGGCCGTGATCATCGTCGCGACGGCCGTGCTCACGCTCGTCGCCGCGGCGACGCCGACCCGTCTGGCCACGCGGGTGGCCCCGGTGGAGGCGCTCGCCGCGGACTGAGCGGTGGCACGACGGATGCCGGCACGGAGCGATCCGTGCCGGCATCCGCCGCGTCCAGCGCTGTCTAGGCTGGACGGATGGCATCCCCGTTCGATCAGTCCGTGTACCAGGTGCGTCTGGAGTGGGGGGTCGACGGGCTCGCCCGCCTCGCCCCGGCCGATGTCGTCGTGGTCGTGGACGTGCTGCGGTTCTCGTCGACGGTGGCCGACGCGGTGTCGGCGGGGGTGCGAGTCGAGCTGGCGTCGGCGCTCGACTGGTCGCGCAACGGCGCCGCCGTCGCCGCGGCGGCCGGAGACGCGATCGTGCTGGTCGGCGGCGTCCGCAACGCCTCGGCGGTGGCGCGCGCGGTGCAGACCGTGCAGGAGCGTCGGCAGGCGCGCACGTCGGTCGCGGTGATCGCGGCGGGCGAGGCGGATGCCGAGGGCGTCGTGCGGATCGCGGTGGAGGATCAGCTGGGGGCCGGCGCCGTGATCGCCGCTCTCACCGACCTCGGCATCGACCACACCTCGCCCGAGGCCGCCGTCGCCGCCGAGGGGTTCCGTGCGCTGCGGGGAGCCCTGCGGCACATGCTCTCGGCGAGCGGCTCGGGGCGTGAGCTCGCGGTCGGCGTCGCGTCGACCGCGCGGATGGAGCGGGTCGGCATCGCGCCCTCGACGGTCGCCGAGGCCGCGGAGCTCGATGCGGTCGACGTGGCTCCGGTGCTCGCCGACGGGGAGTTCGTCCGCTTCGAGTGAGCCCCGCGTGCGCGCTGCGTTATCCGTCGCGGCCGACGTAGGGTCGAGGCATGAGGTACGTACCCGCTCTCATCCTCGATGCCGTGCTCGTGCTGATCTTCGCCGCGATCGGGAGGGCGTCGCACGACGAGGATCCGGCCGGGTTCCTGCTCACGGCCTGGCCGTTCGTGATCGCGCTGCTCGTCGGCCACGCGATCGCCGCGCTCCTCCCTGCGCGCCCGCGACGCCCGTGGTCGCTGTCGTGGGGAGCCGTGGTCTGGGCGGTGACGGTCGCGGGAGGCATGGTGTTGCGCGTGGTCGGCGGCGACACCGCGCAGGTGCCTTTCATCGTCGTCGCGACCATCGTCCTCGGGATCTTCCTCCTCGGCTGGCGCGCGCTCGCCGCCCTGATGCGCCGCCGGGGCGTCCGGGCAGCGGGTTCGGACGGCATCCCGGTGCGCGCCGAGGACGCCGGCTCCCGCGATCCGGTCGCGGCCGAGGCGGTCGCCGACGCGGAGACCGAGCTCGACGGGATGGCGGAGGCCGTCGAGGAGGCGGACGCACGGCAGGACGACTCCGGGGGAGCCGCCGATCACGACGGAGGAGCCGCGCGCTGACGCACGGCGCCGAGCGCGACCCCGACTACCGCGGCGCCTGTGCCGCGAGCCTGGCGTCGGCGGTGATCTCCCGCCTCGTCCAGGAGAACAGGTGGCGCGCATCGAAGGTGCGCGAGCACTTGGCGCAGGACGTGGCCCGCGACGGTCGGCGATGCCGGTAGGTCAGGTGGCCCGCGGGGCACTGGCCGACCCACGGGGCGAGCTCGACCGCGGTCTCACCGCGGTGCGTCGTCCCCCCGACGTAACCGAGATCGCGCGCGACCCTCTTCCACGAGGCGCCGTGCGCCGCCTCGTGCCCGGCGAGCGCATGGGCCACCTCGTGCAGCAGCACCTGATGGATCTCGTCGTCGTCGAACCGGGCCGCGAGGTAGCGTGACACGGTGATCCGCTTCTTCGTGTAGTCGCACTGGCCTGCGCGCCGCTTCGCATGGTCGAACCCGAAGGTCCATCCGTCGTCGAGATGCAGCGCGATCAGTGCCTCGCCCCAGACGCGCACACGGTCGAGTTCCGCCATGCGCCCAGGCTAAGCCATACCGCCGACATCGCGGCGTGCGTCAGCCCGCGACGAGCTGTGTCGAGCGCCGGCGCTCCGCCGCCTCGATCGCCAGGAGAGCCGTCTCGAGCTCCCGGTCCTCCGCGCCCGCCTCGCGACGCAGGAACAGCGACCTCTTGAAGCTCTCCCGCGCGGTCTCGTAGTCCCCGGCGTCGTAGGCGTTCTTGCCGTGGTGCTGGTGGGCGAAGGCGGCGATCGACAGCCAGCGCTGCCCCTCCGCCTCGTCGGCGCAGGTGGCGAGCTCCTGCTCGGCCGCCGCGTGGGCTCCGCGGAACTGCAGCACGGTTGCGTGCAGCACCCTGGCCCGCAGCACGTCCTTGCGGGTGCCCGCCATGCGCGCCTGGCGCACGGTCTCGTCGGCCAGCGCGAGCGCGTCGTCGAGGTCGCCCAGCACCTTCAGCAGCCACACGCGCTCGAGCAGCGCGGGAAGGCTGCGCTGGTTCTCGATCTCGGCGAGCCTCGTCGCGCATTCCTCGAGATCGACCATTTCGCGGAGGGTCTCCTGGTCGTATCCCCGGATGAAACTCATTGCTCTCCTTCCGCAGCGCCCCGCAGACCAGTCTGCATCGCCTGGCCGCCGACGTCCCCGCGGCGCGCCCCGTTCCCCGGCATCCGATCCGGGGAGCGCATCCACGCTCCCGCTCAGCGCAGGAACAACGAGGCGTCGGGTCGCGGCGAGGCGACCGCGTCCGCATCCGTGACGACTGCGGCGCCCTGCGCGAACGACGCCACCTCCGGTCCCTGGGCGATCTTCGCCGGGTGGGGACCTGCGGCCAGCAGCCGCGGCAGCCATTCGGTGGGCAGGGGGGAGGCGGATGCCGCGATCACGAGGTTGCCGAACCGGCGTCCCTTGAGCACCTGGGTGTCGGCGAGCACGGCGATCTCGGGAAGAGCCTCGGCGATCGTCGCCACCTGTCTGCGCGCGAAGGCCAGCCCGGGCCCGTCGGCGACGTTGACCAGCAGCACGCCATCGGGGGAGAGGAGCGCACGGAGCTCCCGGTAGAACTCGATGCTCGTGAGGTGCGCCGGCGTCTGCGCTCCGGAGTAGACGTCGGACACGACGAGGTCGCACGCGCCGGAGAGCGCCGGAGGCAGCCGGCGGACCCCCTCGCGCGCATCGCCGATGCGCATGCGGATCGCGGCGCCGCGGGGGAGCGGCAGGTGCTCCCGCACCAGGGCGGCGAGCGGGGCCTCCAGCTCGATCACCTGCTGCCGGGACCCCGGTCGCGTCGCCTCGACATAGCGCGGAACGGTCAGAGCTCCCGCCCCGAGGTGCACCGCGGTCAGCGGTCCGGCTGGCAGCTGGTCGATGACCGCGCCCATCCGCACCACGTATTCGAAGTGCAGATGCGTCGGGTCGTCGAGGTCGACGTGCGACTGCGGGGTGTCATCGACGACGAGCTCGAATCCGCTGGTGAACTCGCTCGGCACGATGCGGGCGACGCCGCCGTGGTCGAGACGGGCCTGCGGGTGCTCGGTGTCTCGTGCGCGCGTCCTGCCCATGCTCCGAGACTACGCGGTCACTTCGCCTGGTTGCCCTTCGAGCAGGTGTCCTGATCGACGCTCTGCCCCGAGATCTCCGGCGGGAGCGTCACGCGCACGTCCGGCGTCGTCGTCGCCTCAGGCACCGGCGTCCCCGCGGGCGGCGCCGACGGCTCCGGCGTCGACAGCTCGACCCCGGAGTGGTTCGCCACGTCGCCGGAGAGCTGGATCGGCTCGCCGGCGAGGAGGGCGGCCCAGAGCGGCTCGGCGGCGTCGTAGTCGGGGACCACCTTGTCGTCGTCGGCGGGGTCGGTGACGTTCGGGTACTGCACGAACACGAAGTCGTCGAACGGCACGCCCTTGAGAGCGAGCGCGAGCTGCGTCATGGTGAGCGGATTGCTCAGCTTCTCGCTCGGCACGATGTTGTCGGCGACGATGTTGGCCAGGGTGAGCACCTTCGACGGATCGGTCAGCGTCTCGGCGCTGAGCACCTTCTTGGCGAGACGGGACATGTACTGCTGCTGGTTCGAGATCCGGGCCAGGTCGCTGCCGTCGCCCACCCCGTGCCGGGTGCGGATGAAGGCCAGGGCCTCCGTGCCGGCGATCGTGTGGGTGCCGGGCGGCAGGTCGATGCCGGCCTGGCTGTCGTGGATGCCCTCTCCGGCGACGCAGACCTCGACCCCGCCGATCGCGTTGGTGATCTCGATCACGCCGTCGAAGCTGATCTTGGCCGCGAACTCGACGGGGAGGCCGCTGAGGTCGGTGATGGTCTTGGCGATGCAGGAGATCCCCGCGTGGTCGAAGAGCGAGTTGAACGCCGCCTTCCTCATGCCGGACGCCGTCGAGCCGTCGTCGCGTGTGCACGGGGGCACCTCGACCATGAGGTCCCGGGGGAAGGACACCACGGTGACGGCCCGTGGTGCGGCCGACACGTGCACGAGGAGGTTCACGTCGTTGCGGATGCCGCCGTCCTGGTCGCTGCACCGTTTGCCCATGTACTGCTTCGTGATCTCGCCGCACTCGTCGGTGCCGACGACGAGGATGTTGAAGGGCAGGTCGTCGGGGTAGGCGCCGAGCCCCGGCGGCGCCACGTCCTCGTCTCCCTCCAGGGCGACGGCCCCGTCGCTCACGCGGTTCGCGAGGTCGACAACGACGAACGCGGCCACGGCCACGGCCGAGACGAGAAGCACCGCGAGAGCGGCGCCGACGAGCTTCGCCGCCACCGAGAACCTGCTCGGGGTGGGCAGATGCGCGTGGCGCGCGACGGTCGGTCGGTCTTCGTTGGTGCTGGCCCTGCGCATGCGGGGAGCATACCCGGGCTGGATGGGAGGCTGCCGTCCGGATGACCGCGACGTCGATACCGGATTGCAACCTCGGGGTATTTGGCATCCGTGGATTCGCTGGGTACCGTCGAGGGATCACCGTCCGGGGGCGACGAAGCCCCCGGTACGCGCAAAGAAGCGCCCCACAGGGAAGGTTCACACCATGCACCACTCAGCCATGCGCCGGCGAGGTCTCCTCGCCGTGACCGGAGCGGCTCTCGCAGCTCTCGTCCTCTCCGGATGCGTCGCCAGCGAGCGCGGAGACAAGGGGGACGGAGCATCCGG
Organism: Microbacterium hydrocarbonoxydans; assembly: GCA_040395495.1. GTDB lineage: Bacteria > Actinomycetota > Actinomycetes > Actinomycetales > Microbacteriaceae > Microbacterium > Microbacterium hydrocarbonoxydans_D. The sequence continues at coordinate 127,589 of JBEBQG010000006.1, forward strand.
CGAGGTCGACAGCACGTTCGTGTTCGCCGCCTCGTCCGATCCCGCGAGCCTCGACCCGGCATTCGCCCAGGACGGCGAGACGTTCCGCGTCTCGCGCCAGATCTTCGAGGGTCTCGTCGGCACCAAGCCCGGCACCGCCGACCCCGCTCCGCTCCTGGCGGAGTCGTGGGAGTCGTCGGAGGACGGCATGTCGCACACCTTCACGCTCAAGAAGGACGTGACCTTCCAGGACGGCACCCCGTTCAACGCCGAGGCCGTCTGCGTCAACTTCGACCGCTGGTACAACTGGACCGGTCTCGCCGCCTCCGAGGCGTTCGGCTACTACTACAACAAGCTGTTCCACGGCTACTCGTCCGACCCCGCGAGCGCGGTCTACAAGTCGTGCACCCCCGACGGCGACGACAAGGTCACCATCGAGCTGAACAAGCCGTTCGCCGGCTTCGTGGCCTCCCTCTCGCTGCCGGCGTTCGCGATGCAGAGCCCGTCGGCCATGAAGGAGTTCGGCGCGGACGACGTCTCCGGCTCCGCCGACAAGCCCGTGCTCTCCGAGTACGCCATGGGCCACCCGGTGGGCACCGGCCCCTTCCAGTTCGACGAGTGGGCGCCGGGCGAGCAGGTCACGCTCAAGGCCTACGACGGCTACTGGGGCGACAAGGGCCAGATCTCGAAGATCATCTTCCGCACGATCGACGACCCGACCGCGCGCCGCCAGGCCCTCGAGTCGGGCTCGATCGACGGCTACGACCTCGTCGGCCCCGCCGACACCAAGGCGCTCAAGGACGACGGCTTCACGATGGTCTCGCGCCCGCCGTTCACGATCCTCTACCTGGCGTTCAACCAGGCCGTCCCCGCCCTGCAGGACCCGAAGGTCCGCGAGGCGCTGTCGTACGCGATCGACAAGGACGCCCTGATCAGCCAGGTGCTGCCCGAGGGCACGCAGAAGGCGATCGAGTTCGTGCCCGAGGTCGTCAACGGCTACAACCCCGACGTCACGACCTACGACTACGACCCGGAGAAGGCCAAGGCGCTGCTCGCCGAGGCGGGGTACACCGAGGCCAACCCGCTGAAGCTCGACTTCAACTACCCGGTCAACGTGTCGCGTCCGTACATGCCGGACCCCGAGCAGATCTTCACCGTGCTGTCCTCGCAGCTCAAGGACGTGGGCGTCGAGACCACCCCGGTCTCCGAGGAGTGGGTCGAGTACCTGGACCGCACCACCGGCACGTCCGACCACGGCATCCACCTGCTCGGCTGGACCGGTGACTACAACGACACCGACAACTTCGTCGGCGTCTTCTTCGGCCAGAAGAGCTCCGAGTGGGGCTTCGACAACCCGGAGCTGTTCCAGAAGCTCGCCGACGCCCGCGGCGTCTCCAACCTGGACGAGCAGACCGCGCTCTACGAGCAGATCAACGAGGATGTCGCGCAATTCATCCCCGGCGTGCCGCTCGCGCACCCGGCGCCGACCCTGGCGTTCGACCCCCGTGTGAAGAGCTACCCGGCCAGCCCGGTGAACGACGAGGTCTTCACGGACATCGTCCTCACCAAGTAGCACCGACCGACGAGATGCCGGTCTCCGGGTCCCGCGCTCGCCGCGGGACCCGGAGCCGGCGTCCCTTCTGATCAACGGAGATCTACGTGCTGCGCACCATCGGCAGGAGACTGCTGTTCCTCGTCCCCACCCTGATCGGCCTCAGCATCCTGCTGTTCGCCTGGGTCAGGGCGCTCCCCGGCGGTCCCGCCGTCGCCCTCCTGGGCGAGAAGGCGACCCCCGAGGCCATCGCCAGAGTCAACGAGCTCTACGGATTCGACCGGCCGCTCCTCGAGCAGTACTTCGTCTGGGTCTCCCGTCTCCTGCAGGGGGACTTCGGGGCGTCCATCCAGACGAACCGGCCGGTGATCGAGGAGTTCCTCCGGCGATTCCCCGCCACGATCGAGCTCAGCGTCATGGCGCTCATCTTCGCCGTCGGCGTCGGCATCCCGCTCGGATACTGGGCGGCGCGCCGCCACGGGAAGTTCAGCGACCACGCGTCCGTGGTGCTGAGCCTGATCGGCATCACCATCCCGGTGTTCTTCCTGGCCTTCATCCTCAAGTACGTCTTCGCGGTGCAGCTGGGCTGGCTCCCGTCCGACGGACGTCAGAATCCGCGGATGGACGCCACCCACCCCACCGGCTTCTACGTGTGGGACGGCATCATCACCGGCGAGTTCGACGCCGCATGGGACGCGATTCTGCATCTGGTCCTGCCGGCGCTCGCGCTGGGCACGATCCCGTTGGCGATCATCGTGCGCATCACCAGGGCCAGCGTGCTCGAGGTGCAGAACGCGGACTACGTGCGCACGGGGCGGGCGAAGGGCGTCGGCTCTTCGACGCTGCGCAACCGCTTCATCCTGCGCAACGCCATGCTCCCGGTGATCACGACGATCGGTCTGCAGACCGGCCTGCTGATCTCCGGGGCGGTGCTCACCGAGACGGTGTTCGCCTTCCCCGGCATCGGGTCGTTCCTGGCGAGGGCGATCTTCACGCGGGACTTCCCCGTGCTGCAGGGGTTCATCATCTTCATCGCGATCGCGTACGCGCTCATCAACCTGGCGGTCGATGTGTCGTACAGCGTGATCGATCCGAGAGTGCGGGTGCAGTGATGGCCCGGCTCCGCAACCGAAACGAGGTGGCGTCATGAGCGTCGCACTCCCACCCGCCCAAGGGCCGTCCGCCGCTGGTGGCGACGTCGTCGACACGGTCGCGATCGTCCAGGCCGACCTGCGCGACGGACCCGGCGGCTTCTGGCGCGACGTGTTCCGCCGCATCCGCCGCAATCCCACCGCCTGGATCGGCGCGGGCATCGTCCTGCTGTTCCTGCTGGTCGCAGCCCTCGCCCCGATCCTCGCGCCCTACCCCGAGACGGCGCTGCCCGGCGCCAAGTTCATCACGCCGACCCACATCCCAGGACCGGGGGAGCTCGCGCAGTTCCCGTTGGGGCTGGATCGCTTCGGCGGCGACGTGCTGTCCAAGCTCATCTGGGGCGCGCGGGCCTCGCTGCTCGTCGGCGTGATCTCCACCGTGATGGGGTTGGCCGGCGGCATGCTGCTCGGCCTGCTCGCCGGCACCTTCGGCGGATGGGTAGACACGCTGATCATGCGATTCGTCGACATCATCCTGTCGGTGCCGAACCTGCTGCTCGCCGTCTCCATCGCCGCGATCCTCGGTCAGACCCCGTTCGCGGTGATGATCGCGATCGGCGCGGCGAACGTGCCGATCTTCGCGCGGCTGCTGCGGGCCTCGATGCTGCAGCAGCGCTCCAGCGACTACGTGCTCTCGGCGCAGACCCTCGGCCTCGGTCGCGGGCGCATCACCATGTCGCACGTGCTGCCGAACGCGATCGGACCGGTGATCGTCCAGGGAACCCTGACGCTCGCCACCGCCGTGATCGACGCGGCGGCGCTGTCGTTCCTCGGCCTGGGCGGCGGACGCCCGGAGACCGCGGAGTGGGGGCGCATGCTCACCTACGCGCAGAACGAGCTGGCGATCGCCCCCTGGCTGGCGTTCCTCCCCGGCATCTGCATCGCGGTCACCGCGCTCGGGTTCACGCTCTTCGGCGAAGCCCTGCGCGAGGCCATGGACCCACGGACGAGGGCACGATGAACGATCTGAACCAGAAGCAGCCGCTCCTCACGGTCGAGGGCCTCGCCGTCGACTTCTCCACCATGGACGGCGTCGTGCACGCCGTCGAGGGCGTGGACCTCGAGATCGCCGCGGGGGAGACCGTCGCGATCGTCGGGGAGTCCGGCTCGGGCAAGTCCACCACCGCGATGGCGATCATCGGACTCCTGGCCGGCGGCGGCCGGGTCGCGGCGGGGAGCATCCGGCTCGACGGGCGGGAGATCGCGCACGCACCGGAGCACGAGCTGCGGACGATCCGCGGACGGGACATCGGCCTCGTGCCCCAGGACCCGATGTCCAACCTGAACCCGGTCGCGAAGATCGGCACGCAGGTCGCCGAGACCCTCCTCGCGCACGGCCTGGCGAACAGGCAGAACGTGCAGGCGAAGGTGGTCGAGGCGCTCACCGCCGCCGGCCTCCCCGATCCGGAGAGGCGGGCGAAGCAGTATCCGCACGAGTTCTCCGGCGGCATGCGCCAGCGCGCGCTGATCGCGATCGGGCTCGCCTGCAAGCCGCGGCTGCTGATCGCCGACGAGCCGACCAGCGCGCTCGACGTCACCGTGCAGCAGACGATCCTCGATCAGATCGGCGCGATGACGCGTGAGCTCGGCACCGCCGTGCTCCTCATCACGCACGACCTCGGCCTCGCGGCCGAGCGTGCGGAGCGCGTCGTGGTCATGCACCGGGGGCGGGTGGTCGAGCAGGGGCCGGCCCGCCAGATCCTCGAGGATCCGCAGCACCCCTACACGCAGTCCCTCGTGAAGGCGGCGCCGTCCGTCGCGGCGGCGCGACTGCGACCGGAGGCGTTCCAGGTCGAGGAGCGCGCCGGGGCGGAGGTGGACGCGGGCGCCGCGGCATCCGACAACATCGTCGAGATCGAGAACCTCACGAAGGTCTACCCGGTGCGCGGGCGCGGCGAGGACTTCATCGCCGTCGACGACGTGTCGCTGGCGATCCCGCGCGGCGAGACCGTCGCGATCGTGGGGGAGTCCGGGTCGGGCAAGACGACGACGGCGCGGATGCTGCTCAAGGTGATCGAGCCGACGAGCGGTCTGATCCGCTTCGAGGGCAAGGACGTCTCCTCGCTGAACAGGGCCGAGACCCGGGACTTCCGCCAGCGTGTGCAGCCGATCTTCCAGGACCCGTACTCGAGCCTGAACCCGATGTTCACGATCGAGCGCCTGATCTCCGAGCCGCTCGAGTTCTACCGGCGGGGGAGCGGAGCGGAGCGGCGTGCGCGCGTGCGGACGCTGCTCGACGACGTCGCGCTGCCGCAGTCGATGCTGCGGCGCTACCCCTCCGAGCTCTCCGGCGGTCAGCGTCAGCGCGTGGCGATCGCCAGGGCGCTCGCGCTCTCGCCGGACCTCATCGTGTGTGACGAGCCGGTGTCGGCGCTCGACGTGCTCGTGCAGGACCAGGTGCTCACGCTCCTGAGGGATCTGCAGAGCGAGTACGGCCTGAGCTACCTCTTCATCTCGCACGACCTCGCCGTCGTGCGGCTGATCAGCGACTACGTGTGCGTCATGAAGGACGGCTCCCTCGTGGAGGCGGCCTCCTCGGAGGAGATCTTCACCAACCCGCGCGACCCGTACACGCGCCGACTCCTGGCGTCGATCCCCGGCAACGAGCTCGACATCGCGTCCTGAGGAGTCCCCGGTCCGCCTCCCCCGGGAGGCGGACCGGGGGCGACCGGAGGCCGGGCTATGGATACGCTGTACGTCATGCGCTCACCGATCCCCGCCGCCGCTGCCGTGCTCCTCACGGCGTCGCTCCTCCTCACCGGATGCTCGCTCCCCGCGGGCGGAGGCTCGGAGGGGTCGTCCGGCGGATCCACGCAGACGGCCGAGGAGGAGACCACCCCTCAGCTCGACGCCGCCCCCGCCACGGGCGACACGATCACGGGAGACGGATACAGCTACGTGGTCCCCGAGGGCTGGGGCGTGCCGACGCAGTCCGTCCCCGGGTTCACCCCCGACACCCTCGCCGCCGACCTGCAGGACTCCGACGGCTTCGCCGACAACGTGAACGTCGTGAAGTCCCCCGTCGGCCTCGTCGGCGCGGACCAGGTCGAATCCGCCGGACCCAAGGAGCTCGAGGCCGCGGGCGCCACCGGCGTGACCGTGAACGACAGGCTCACGATCGCGGGCTCCGAATCCGCGCACCTGACCGCGGTGATGTCCGCGGGAGGAACCTCGTACGCGATCGAGCAGTACTACACGAGCACCGCCGACCAGACGTACATCGTCACCTTCTCGTTCAACGACACGGTGCCGGCCGAGGAGCGCACGGCGCTCGCGGAGTCGGTGCTGGTGACCTGGGCCTGGGCCTGACGCCGCGATCCGAGGGGCGTCCGGGTGCTTTTACCGCAGCATCCGGCAATGGTCAAGGATTTGACTTGCCATGTCGTGAGATCCTGGCTATAGTTGGTAGTTGCGCTCGCTTCTCCGTGCCCTCATATGGTGGTCGGCATCGTTGAGCTTCTGAGTGCGCACTCCACCGACGACAAAGGAATCGAGATTCCCTTGGCTGCTGCTCGCAACGCATCCACATCCACCACCACGAAGAACGGACGCGGAGCATCCCGCCTCTCGTTCGCCAAGATCTCCGACACGCTGACGGTCCCCGACCTGCTCGCCCTGCAGACCGAGTCGTTCGGCTGGCTCGTCGGCAACGACGCCTGGAAGGCGCGCGTGGCCGAGGCCAAGGCCGAAGGCCGCACCGACGTCAACGAGATCTCCGGTCTCGGCGAGATCTTCGAGGAGATCTCCCCGATCGAGGACCTCGGCGAGACGATGCAGCTCTCGTTCACCAACCCGTACCTCGAGCCCGAGAAGTACTCCATCGAGGAGTGCAAGGAGCGCGGCAAGACGTACGCGGCCCCGCTGTACGTCGAGGCCGAGTTCATGAACCACCTCACCGGTGAGATCAAGACCCAGACGGTCTTCATGGGCGACTTCCCGCTGCAGACCGACAAGGGCACGTTCATCATCAACGGCTCCGAGCGCGTCGTCGTCTCGCAGCTCGTCCGCTCGCCCGGCGTCTACTTCGACAAGACCCCCGACAAGACGAGTGACAAGGACATCGTGTCGGCGCGCGTCATCCCGAGCCGTGGAGCATGGCTCGAGTTCGAGATCGACAAGCGCGACCAGGTGGGCGTGCGCATCGACCGCAAGCGCAAGCAGTCCGTCACCGTCTTCCTCAAGGCGCTGGGCCTCACCAGCGAGGACATCCTCGCCGAGTTCGCCGGCTTCCCGTCCATCGAGGAGACCCTGTCGAAGGACACCATCCTCACCAAGGAGGACGCGCTCCGCGACATCTACCGCAAGCTCCGTCCCGGCGAGCAGGTCGCCGCCGAGGCCGCCCGCGCGCTGCTGGACAACTTCTACTTCAACCCGAAGCGCTACGACCTGGCCAAGGTGGGTCGCTACAAGATCAACCACAAGCTGGGCCTGGACGCTCCGCTCACCGACTCGGTGCTGACCGTCGCCGACATCGTCGCGACCATCAAGTACCTGGTGCGCATCCACGCCGGCGTCGAGAGCTTCGACGGCATCCGCGGCGGCAAGCAGGCCGAGATCCGCATCGCCACCGATGACATCGACAACTTCGGCAACCGTCGCATCCGCGCGGTCGGCGAGCTCATCCAGAACCAGGTCCGCACGGGTCTGTCCCGCATGGAGCGCGTCGTCCGCGAGCGCATGACCACGCAGGACATCGAGGCGATCACGCCGCAGACCCTGATCAACGTGCGCCCCGTCGTCGCCGCGATCAAGGAGTTCTTCGGAACCTCGCAGCTGTCGCAGTTCATGGACCAGAACAACCCGCTCGCGGGTCTGACCAACAAGCGCCGCCTCTCGGCCCTCGGCCCCGGTGGTCTGAGCCGCGACCGCGCCGGCGTCGAGGTCCGTGACGTGCACCCCTCGCACTACGGCCGCATGTGCCCGATCGAGACCCCTGAAGGCCCGAACATCGGTCTGATCGGTGCTCTCGCGACCTTCGCGCGCATCAACTCGTTCGGCTTCATCGAGACCCCGTACCGCAAGGTCGACGGCGGTGTCGTGACCGACCAGATCGACTACCTCACGGCATCCGAGGAGGTGGACTTCAACATCGCGCAGGCCAACGCCCCGCTCGACAAGAACGGCCGCTTCCGTGAGAGCCACGTCCTGGCGCGCCCCAAGGGCGGCTCGGGCGAGGTCGACCTGTTCCTGCCCGAGGAGATCGGCTACATCGACGTCTCGCCGCGCCAGATGGTGTCGGTCGCGACCTCGCTCGTGCCCTTCCTCGAGCACGACGACGCGCAGCGCGCCCTCATGGGCGCCAATATGCAGCGTCAGGCCGTGCCGCTGCTGCGCAGCGACTCGCCGCTCGTCGGAACCGGTATGGAGGGCTACACCGCCATCGACGCCGGTGACGTGATCACCGCCGAGAAGGCCGGTGTCGTCACCGAGGTCTCCGCCGACCGCGTCGTGGTCATGCTCGACGAGGGCGGCACGCAGGAGTACCACCTGCGCAAATTCGACCGCTCGAACCAGGGCACGTCCTACAACCAGAAGGTCGTCGTGTCGGCCGGTGAGCGCGTCGAGGTCGGAGAGGTCATCGCCGATGGCCCCGCCACCGAGAACGGCGAGCTCGCCCTCGGCAAGAACCTCCTCGTCGCCTTCATGACGTGGGAGGGCTACAACTTCGAGGACGCGATCATCCTCAGCCAGGACCTGGTGAAGGACGACACCCTCTCCTCGATCCACATCGAGGAGTACGAGGTCGACGCCCGCGACACCAAGCTCGGCAAGGAGGAGATCACCCGTGACCTCCCCAACGCCAGCATGGAGGCGCTGAAGGACCTCGACGAGCGCGGCATCATCCGCATCGGCGCCGAGGTCCGCCCCGGCGACATCCTCGTCGGCAAGGTCACGCCGAAGGGCGAGACCGAGCTGTCGGCCGAGGAGCGCCTGCTCCGCGCGATCTTCAACGAGAAGAGCCGCGAGGTCCGCGACACCTCGCTCAAGGTGCCGCACGGCGTCTCGGGCACGGTCACCGCGGTCAAGGTCTTCGACGCGGAGAACGACAACGACGACGAGCTCGGCTCGGGCGTCAACCAGCGCGTCGTGGTCTACATCGCCCAGAAGCGCAAGATCACCGAGGGCGACAAGCTCGCCGGCCGTCACGGCAACAAGGGCGTCATCTCGAAGATCCTGCCCGTCGAGGACATGCCGTTCCTCGCCGACGGCACGCCGGTCGACGTGATCCTGAACCCGCTGGGTATCCCCGGTCGAATGAACTTCGGCCAGGTGCTCGAGGTCCACCTCGGCTGGATCGCGAAGCAGGGCTGGAAGGTCGACGGCTCGCCGGAGTGGGCTGCGAAGCTCGCCGAGGCCGCGCTCGAGGCCGCCCCCGGCACCAAGGTCGCGACCCCGGTGTTCGACGGCGCGACCGAGGAGGAGATCTCGGGTCTGCTCGATTCGACCCTGCTCACCCGCGACGGCGAGCGTCTCATCGGCTCGAGCGGCAAGACCCGCCTGTTCGACGGCCGCTCGGGCGAGCCCTTCCCGTACCCGATCTCGGTCGGCTACATGTACATCCTGAAGCTGCACCACCTGGTGGACGACAAGATCCACGCGCGCTCGACGGGCCCCTACTCGATGATCACCCAGCAGCCGCTCGGCGGTAAGGCCCAGTTCGGCGGCCAGCGCTTCGGTGAGATGGAGGTGTGGGCGCTCGAGGCCTACGGTGCCGCGTACGCGCTCCAGGAGCTCCTCACGATCAAGTCCGACGACATCCTCGGCCGCGTCAAGGTCTACGAGGCGATCGTCAAGGGCGAGAACATCCAGGAGCCCGGCATCCCCGAGTCCTTCAAGGTGCTCATGAAGGAGATGCAGTCGCTCTGCCTGAACGTCGAGGTCCTCTCGGCCGACGGCACGGCTGTCAACCTCCGCGACACCGACGACGAGGCCTTCCGCGCAGCGGAGGAGCTCGGAATCAACATCTCCAGCCGCTTCGAGGCCGCCTCGATCGACGAGATCTAACCCTTCGCCGGGATCGGCGGCGACCGTCGCCGATCCCGGTGAAGCCAGACTTCTCAAAAGAATTCCGACACAGGAGAACTAGTGCTCGACGCAACAACCTTCGATGAGCTTCGCATCGGCCTGGCCACCGCAGACCACATCCGCGCGTGGTCGTACGGCGAGGTCAAGAAGCCTGAGACCATCAACTACCGAACCCTCAAGCCCGAGAAGGACGGCCTCTTCGGAGAGCAGATCTTCGGCCCGTCCCGTGACTGGGAGTGCGCCTGCGGCAAGTACAAGCGCGTGCGCTTCAAGGGCATCGTCTGCGAGCGCTGCGGCGTGGAGGTCACCAAGAGCTCCGTCCGTCGCGAGCGCATGGGCCACATCGAGCTCGCCGCTCCCGTGACCCACATCTGGTACTTCAAGGGCGTGCCGTCGCGCCTCGGCTACCTGCTCGACATGGCGCCGAAGGACCTCGAGAAGGTCATCTACTTCGCCGCCTACATGGTCATCTCGGTCGACGAGGATGCTCGTCACCGTGACCTGGGCACGCAGGAGAACAACATCCGCCTCGAGCTGAAGACGCTCGGCGACCGTCGCGACGCGAAGATCGCGGAGCGCCTGGCCACGCTGGAGGAGGAGCTCGCCGCTCTCGAGGCGGAGGGCGCCAAGGCCGACCAGAAGAAGAAGGTCAAGGACGCCGCCGAGAAGGAGATGTCGCTGACCCGCAAGGGCGCCGACGAGGCGATCGCCAAGCTGGAGCGCGTCTGGGAGGACTTCCGCACGCTGTCCGTGGGCGACCTGAATCCGGAGGACGACGTCTTCCACGAGCTGCAGGACCGTTTCGGTCAGTACTTCGAGGCCTACATGGGCGCGGAGGCGATCCAGCGTCGCCTGGCCGCCTTCGACCTGGCCGCCGAGGCGGAGAACCTGCGCCTGCAGATCTCCGAGGGTAAGGGCCAGCGCAAGATCCGTGCGATCAAGCGCCTCAAGGTCGTCAGCTCGTTCCTGGAGACCGGCATGAGCCCGGCCGCGATGGTGCTCGACGTCGTGCCGGTGATCCCGCCGGAGCTCCGCCCGATGGTGCAGCTGGACGGTGGCCGCTTCGCGACCTCCGACCTGAACGACCTGTACCGCCGCGTCATCAACCGCAACAACCGCCTGCGCCGCCTGCTCGAACTGAGCGCGCCGGACATCATCGTGCGCAATGAAAAGCGCATGCTGCAGGAATCGGTCGATGCGCTGCTGGACAACGGCCGTCGCGGCCGTGCCATCACCGGCACCAACAAGCGCCCGCTGAAGTCGCTGGCCGACATGATCAAGGGCAAGCAGGGCCGCTTCCGCCAGAACCTGCTCGGCAAGCGCGTCGACTACTCCGGCCGTTCGGTCATCGTCGTCGGCCCGCAGCTCAAGCTGCACCAGTGCGGTCTGCCCAAGCAGATGGCTCTGGAGCTCTTCAAGCCGTTCGTGATCAAGCGCCTGATCGACCTCGGTCACTCGCAGAACATCAAGGCGGCCAAGCGCGCCGTCGAGCGCACCCGTCCCGAGGTCTGGGACGTGCTCGAGGAGATCATCCGCGAGCGTCCGGTGCTGCTCAACCGTGCACCCACCCTGCACCGTCTCGGCATCCAGGCCTTCGAGCCGCAGCTCGTCGAGGGCAAGGCCATCCAGCTCCACCCGCTCGTGTGCGCGGCGTTCAACGCCGACTTCGACGGTGACCAGATGGCCGTGCACCTGCCGCTGTCGGTCGAGGCCCAGGCCGAGGCCCGCGTGCTGATGCTCGCCTCGAACAACATCCTCAAGCCGTCCGACGGCCGTCCGGTGACCCTGCCCTCGCAGGACATGATCATCGGTCTGCACCACCTGACCACGGTCAAGGCGGGCGCCAAGGGCGAGGGTCGTGCGTTCGGCTCCGTCGGCGAGGCTCAGCTCGCGTACGACGAGGGCACCCTCGACCTGCAGGCCAAGGTCCGCATCCGCATCCCCGGTCTCGCCTTCCTCGAGGGAGAGGCTCCCGAGGGCTACGAGAAGCACGGCCTGGTCGACGCCTCGCTGGGTCAGGCGATCTTCAACGACGCGCTGCCCAAGGGCTACCCGTTCGTGCGCGAGCAGGCCGACAAGGGCAAGCTGTCGCAGATCGTCAACAAGCTGGCCGAGGAGTACCCCAAGGTCGAGACGGCCGCCACGCTGGACCGCATCAAGGATGCCGGCTTCTACTGGGCGACCCGCTCGGGTGTCACCGTCGCGCTGAGCGACATCCTCACCCCGCCGAACAAGGCGGAGATCGTCGCCGGCTACGAGAAGCAGGCCGCGAAGGTCCAGTCGCAGTACGAGAAGGGTCTCACGACCGACGCCGAGCGTCGCCAGGAGCTCATCAAGATCTGGACCGAGGCGACCGACGAGGTGCAGGCCGCGATGAAGGCGCACTTCCCGGAGGACAACACCATCAACCGCATGGTGTCCTCGGGCGCCCGCGGTAACTGGCTGCAGATCCGCAACATCGCGGGTATGCGTGGTCTGGTGAACAACCCCAAGGGTGAGATCATCCCGCGTCCGATCATCTCCTCGTACCGCGAGGGGCTGTCGGTGGCGGAGTACTTCATCGCGACGCACGGTACCCGTAAGGGTCTCGCCGACACCGCTCTGCGTACCGCCGACTCGGGTTACCTGACCCGTCGTCTGGTGGACGTCTCGCAGGACGTCATCATCCGCGAGGAGGACTGCGGCACGTCGAAGGGTCTCGAGCTCCCGATCGCCGCTCCCAACTCGCAGGGCGAGCTGGTGCGCGACGCGAACGTCGAGAACTCGGTGTTCGCACGTACCCTGGCTGCCGACGTCGTGAACGCGGCCGGCGAGGTTCTCGCCTCCGCGGGCGACGACGTGGGCGACGTGCTCATCGACAAGCTGGTCGAGGCGGGTGTCGAGACCATCAAGGTGCGCTCGGTGCTGACCTGCGACTCCGCTGTCGGCGTCTGCGCGCAGTGCTACGGCCGTTCGCTCGCGACCGGCAAGACCGTCGACATCGGCGAGGCCGTCGGCATCATCGCGGCCCAGTCGATCGGTGAGCCCGGTACCCAGCTGACGATGCGTACCTTCCACACCGGTGGTTCCGCGTCGGCCGACGACATCACGCAGGGTCTGCCCCGTGTGCAGGAGCTCTTCGAGGCCCGTACCCCCAAGGGCGCGTCGCCGATCGCCGAGGCCGACGGCCGCATCACGATCGACGAGACCGACAAGGCCAAGAAGGTCATCCTCACGCCCGACAACGGCGACGAGCCCGTCGTCTACCCGGTGCTGAAGCGTGCCACGCTCCTCGTCGAGGACGGCCAGCACGTGTCGGTCGGTCAGCCCCTGCAGGTCGGCACGCTCGACCCCAAGGAGGTCATGCGTGTCATGGGCGCCCGCGAGGTGCAGAAGTACCTCGTCGGCGGCGTGCAGGGCGTGTACCGCTCGCAGGGTGTGCCGATCCACGACAAGCACATCGAGGTCATCGTCCGTCAGATGCTGCGCAAGGTGACGGTCGTCGACCACGCCGACACCACGCTGCTCCCGGGTGAGATGGTCGACCTGAAGCGCTACCAGCAGATCAACCGCGAGGCCGTGGCCGAGGGCAAGCGCCCCGCGTCCGGTCGCCCGGAGCTGATGGGTATCACGAAGGCGTCGCTCGCGACCGAGTCGTGGCTGTCGGCCGCGTCCTTCCAGGAGACGACCCGCGTGCTCACGCAGGCCGCCATGGAGGGCAAGCGCGACCCGCTGGTCGGTCTCAAGGAGAACGTCATCATCGGTAAGCTCATCCCCGCCGGAACCGGTCTCTCGAAGTACCGCAACGTCACGGTCGAGGCCACCGAGGAGGCCAAGAGCGAGCGCTACCCGAACCGGATCTTCGCATCCGACGGTGCGTACGCCGACGGCGACTTCGGCTACGTCGACTTCGACGCGTTCTCGACGGACGACATCACTCCCGGTACCTACAACTGATTGAGGCGAGAGCCGGCGAGCGTGCTCGTCCGGCCGAGCCGATTGAGGTTGTCGAGCGACGAAGTCGCGACACAACTGAGGCGCTGAGTGAGTGAGAAGGCCCCGGGCATCAGCCCGGGGCCTTCTTCGTGCTCTGCGCGTGTCCGGCTCGCCCCGTCGGGGGGAGGACTCCCCGTGGGGCGGAGAGTTCGGCGGTGTCGATCCGCCCGAGAGCGAGTTCTCCTCCCGAACGGGCGGGCGGGCGCGGGCGCGGGCGGGGGAGCGGGAGCGGGGGTGCGGAATCCCTCAGTCGAAGAGCTTCTTCACGATGCTGGCCGTGTAGCCGGTGGGGGCGAGGTTGGAGTAGCGGGTATCGATGAGGATGCCGTCACGCCAGAACAGCGTGCGCCCGTCGGTCACGGGGTACTTGTCGTCCTGCCAGGTCTTCTCGCACCGGGTGCCTCCGTCCGGCGTGAAGCAGGTGTAGCCCTCCGTCGTCACGAGCTGGTTGAGCAGGTCGAGCGCCGGGCCGCGGTTCATCGCCGAGATCGTCGTGACGAGGCTGGTCGTGTCGGCCGCCGGATCGGCCCAGATGCAGGTGAGCGTGCCGCCGGCTCCGACGCCGGACGGACCGAAGGCCGCATCGTTCAGCGGCACCCCTTCGAGCTGCGCGAGGACGTCGGACGACAGGATCGCACGGCAGTCGGTCGGCAGCTTCACCGCCGCTGCGGTCGCGGTGGGACTGGGCGAGGCGGACGGCGACGGCTCCGAGGTGCCGGATGCCGAGGGCTTCGGCGACGTGCTCGCGCCGTCGCCATCGCCGGACGACGTCGGCGTGCATCCGGCCAGCACCGCGATGAGCAGGAGCGCGGAGGCGGCCACCGCGGAGTATCGCGTGTTCATGGCCACACGGTACCGCTCGCGGGGCCTCGCGCAGACGCGACACAGCGGGACCCCGCTGTCGCCCCGCGCGATAGTGTCGCCTCATGAGCAACGATTCCGCAACCCCCGCTCGCGCCGTCGTGATCGGCGATGCGCTGATCGACGAGATCCGCGACGGAGCCGGCGTACGCGAGCTGGTGGGGGGAGCTGCGCTCAACGTGGCCGTCGGACTGCGGCGGTTGGGCGTGCCCACCACGCTGATCGCGATGGTCGGCGAGGACGAGGCGGGCGCGCACATCCGCGAGTACCTCGCAGATCACGATGTGGCGCTGGTCGAGACGGATGCGCCGCACGGCTCGTCGCGCGCGATCGTGACCAGGAACGCCGGGGGTGAGCCAGCGTACGTGTTCAACGAGGCGGCGCAGCGGCGCAGCATCCGCTACTCCGCGCAGGCGCGCGATGCGATCGCCGGGGCCGACCTCGTCGCGGTGAGCTGCTTCCCCTTCGACGTGCGCGCCGAGACGGATGCCCTCATCGACGCGGTCTCCGGCTCCCGGCTGGCCGTCGACCCGAATCCGCGGTCAGGGATGCTGGCCGACCGCGAGGAGTTCGTGCGCGGGTTCGAGCGGGTCGCGGCGCAGGCCGCCGTGGTCAAGGTGGGTGCGGATGACGCCGCCCTCCTCTACGACGGGGACCTCGACGCCTTGCGCTCCCGTCTCCGCGCGCTCGGGGCGCACGCGGTTCTCGCGACCGCAGGCGCCGATGGCGCGGTCATCGACTCGGATGCCGGCATCGTCGCCGCCCCCATCTCGTCGCTGTCGGGACGCGTGATCGACACGGTCGGAGCCGGAGACGCCACCCTCGCTGCGGTCGCCGCCGGCCTCGCTGCGGGGGAGGACGACTGGTCGTCGCTGCTGCACCGGGCCATGGACGTCGCCGCCGCGACCTGCCGGGCCGAGGGCGGCCTGCTGCGCACGCCGGAGTCGCTGGCCGACGCCGAGCGCGGCGTGTACGGAAGCTGACCGCTCGATTTCTCGCGACCGCCGCCGGCAGGTATGATTGACATTCGTGCCCCCGGTTGGCTGGACAAGTCGGACGGGTGCGCAATGGCGAGTTACCCAAGCGGCCAAAGGGATCTGACTGTAAATCAGCCGTCTTCGACTTCGGGGGTTCGAATCCCTCACTCGCCACCATCACCAGAAGGGCCCCGCGAAGCGGGGCCCTTCTGCGTGTGATCGGACGGAGCGGGATACTGGGAGGCGCGAGCGGAGCGAGCACCGGAGTCCCTCACTCGCCCTCGGGCGATGCTCGCCCGGTGCATCGCGGGCGGCGTCGGCGATATCTGCCCGGTAGCCGGAGCCCCCTATCGACGGGCTGGTCGCCGCGCCGTGGCCGGACTCGAGGGCTCAGTCGCGCAGCTCTGCCACGTTCGCGGCCACGTCGATCACGGTGTCGACCGGGATCGCCGTGTCGGGGGATGCGGTCAGGAGGGCCCCGGTCGCCACGATGGTGACGGAGCCCTTCGGGAACAGCACCTGCACGGAACCCACCTCTCCGAGGGTGTCGCCATCGCCGAGCACGAGCACGCGGCCGTCGAGCGCCGCGGCGCGCGGATCGTCGGTGGCTCCGGGAAGAGTGGACAGTTCCTCCTCCGTCCACGTCAGGTCGTCGATCCCCACCGACAGTGCGGCGTAGTCGGCGAGGTCGGTGGACGTGGATGCCACGGCGTCGTTGATCCACACGCACGTCGCCCCGGACCGCTCCTCCGTCGAGTCGTCCTCCGAGAACGCGAAGCTCCCGGTGATCGGCGCCGCCAGCGGGGCGATGTCGGCGCAGGTGATGCCGTCGGACGTCTCCGTCGTGTCGTCTGCGGGGTCGGTCTGCGACGCGACGGGCTCCTCTCCGGACGACGGGGCGTCGCCCGCCTCCGGCGCCGCGGAACAGCCGGCGAGGGCGACGGCGCCGAGAAGGACGGACAGGATGAGTGCGGATGCGGCGGAAGAGGTCGTCACCGATTCATCCTCGCATGCGCGTCGCGCTCACTCCGCCCGTTCAGCCCGCCCGTTCAGCCCGGACCGGTCAGGTGGTCGTGGTCTCCACGCGCCCACTCCGCGTGTCGCACGGCGGATGCGCGCAGCCGTGCCTTGGCGTCGCTCGCGATCGTGCCGCCGAAGTTGCCGTGGATGCGGTCGTACTCGTAGCGGTCGAGGTGGTCGGCGATGCGCAGGACCACCGCCGCCGAGAGGGGGATGCGGTTGGGGTACGACCGCATGAAGGCCAGCGTCGCGGCATCCGGGTTGACGGCGATCGTGTCTCCCGTCAGCAGCACGCCGGCGCCGTCCCCGCCCGTCCAGTGCACCACGCAGCTGCCGGCGAAGTGCCCTCCCGGCTGCGAGGCCCGCACCCCGGGCGCGAGGTCCGCCTCGCCGTCCCAGAACACGACGTTCGGGGGAGTGACGCCGAGCCACTCGCGATCGAGCGACGAGACGTAGACCGGGGCGTCGTCGAGCGCCCGCGACCACAGGGACTGGAGCCCGTACATATGCGGGTGCGAGGCGATGATCGCCCTCATCGGCCCCAGGGCTCGCACGGCGTCGATCGCCTCGTCGGTGATCGACGCCGGTACCTCGACCATGACGTTGCCCGCATCCGTGACGATGATCTTCGCCTGCTGGTCGATGCCCGGTCCGCCGTCGACGCCGATGGACCACAACCCCGGCTCGCACGGGAAGACCTCGATGCGACCGCGGTACTCGGCGGGGTCGACCCACCGCTGATGTCCGTCCGCCGGCAGGTACTGGCGCTCGTCGTCGCAGATCGGGCAGACCCGGGGGAGTGCGGATGCGGCGTACTCCACGCCGCAGGTCGCGCACTGCACGATCCGTTCGGGAGCGGTCTGTGCCGCGCTGGTCGTGCGTGTCATCGGGGAGCCTTTTCTGAGGTAGGAGCTCCAGTCTCAGACCTCAAGTCCCCTTGATGTCAAGTACTGCTCAGATCGTGCGCAGGCGCTCGGCCCGCCGTTCGTCGAGTCCTCCGCGCCAGCCGGACAACGGCGGTGTGATGTCCGAGCGAGGTCCTCCCGCCCAGGCGGCGGCGATCTCGCTTCGAGAGATGAATCGGTCCCAACTCGGGTCGAGCGAGCTCGGGAGCGCGCCGAACTCGGCGAGTCCGATCAGGATGCCGTACCTCTGGTACTTGTCGGTGCCCGGTACGACCTTCGCGCGGGCGACGGCCTTCTCCAGCTCGCTCGCCCGCGTCCCGTCGGGCAGGCTCGCGATCACGTCGAGGAGGAGGCGAAGTCGGTCGCGGTCCTCGTCGGTCGGCGCGGGGAGTCCCTCCGTCGCCGCGGATTCCAGGTCGGCCAGGTAACGGTGAGGCTGTTCGTTCCACGCCCAGCCCAGGGCGATGCGGAGCAGGACCTCGGTCTCGTCGACGGTGAACGCACCGCCGTCTCGCGGGGACGGGGCGAGCCCGCACTCCGCGAGGTCGCCGTCTGCGGGACGAGACGCATCGAGGTGCCTCGCCCACGCGAACGAGATCAGCGTCTGGCGTCCTCGCGGCGCGCTGCCGAGTCCCGCCACGAACGCGCCGAGCACGGAGTCCTCGTCGAGGGCGGATGCCGCGGCCGCCGAGCGCGCGAACACGTCGACGGGCAGCAGTCGAGTCGGCGAGTCGATCGGCCACCCTGCGGCCTCTGCGCCCGTCCGATCCGCGGGATCGCTGCTCCGCTCGGCCCCGGCGACACCACCGCCACGGGTGAAGCGGTATCCGTAGATCCGCATGAGGGCGTCGAGTTCTTCTCCGCGGGGAACGCGGCGGGGGGTCCGGATCACCCGGTCAGAGTAGCCGAGAGCGCGGCGTCTTCGCCGATTATTCTAGTGCTAGAATAATCGGCGTGAGCATGACTGCGGCGGAACTGACGGTGCTCGGCCTGGTGGTCGAGCAGCCGAGACACGGCTATGACCTCGAGCAGGTCATCGAGCAGCGCGGCATCCGCAACTGGGCGGACGTCGGCTTCTCCTCGATCTACTACCTGCTCACGAAGCTCGAGAAGCGGGGGCTGATCGCCGCTGACGACGATCGCACCGGTCCCACCTCGCGGCGCGTCTTCCACGCCACGGCCGACGGGCGCGCGGCAGCTGCGGCGCAGGCCGTCGACTACCTCTCGGAGGCTCGCCCCGTGCCGCACCCCGTGCTCGTGGGGCTGGCCAACCTGACCCTCCTCTCCGACGGCGACTACGCCGATGCGCTGCGCCGGCGCCTGATCGGACTGGACGCCCGCATCGCCGCCGTCCGCGCAGCGGCGCTCGCGCAGCATCCGTTGCCGCGCGCCGCCGAAGAGGTCTTCTCGTACTCCCTTCATCTCCTCGACGCCGAGCGGTCGTGGCTCGCCGAGCGGGTCGGGGTCTCCGATGTCTGAGGCGAGCACGCCGACGGTGGTCGACGGCGTCTCCTCGACCGGCGGGCAGCACTGCGAGACGACCGCGCTGGGGGTGCTGCTCACGCATGCGGGCGTCGAACTCTCGGAGCCGATGCTGTTCGGCGTCGGCGGCGGACTGTCGTTCATCTACTGGGACTCTTCACGGCAGCCGTTCCCGTTCCTCGGCGGCAGGGTCAAGCCGTTCGCGCTCACGACGAGCCTCGCGGAGCGCCTCGGTCTCGACCTCCGCGTGCAGGAGACCTCCTCGGCACGGAGGGCGTGGGATCAGGTGCGCGCCTCCGTCGACGACGGCATCCCCGTAGGGCTGCAGCTCGACAGCCATTACCTCGACCACTTCGGTTCGCGCGTGCACTTCGCCGGGCACGTCGTCGCCCTGTACGGCTACGACGGGGAACGCGCATATCTCGTCGACACGGCGCAGCAGGGCGGGCGAGTCACCACGAGCCTCACGAGCCTGGCTGCGGCCCGGGCCGCGAAAGGGCCGATGTCGGCCAGCCACCGGTCGTTCACCGTGTCGGCGCCGACGTCGCCGATTGGCGGTGCCCGCCTGCGCCGAGCCGCCGTCTCCGCGATCGTGGCGTGCGCTGACGAGTTCCTCACACCTCCGATCGCGAACGCCGGGCATCGAGGCATCCGCACCGCGGCGACGCGGGTCCGCTCGCTGCTCGATCGCGTGGAGGACCCTGCGCACGACCTCCCGCTCATGGGCACCCTGATGGAGCGCGCCGGCACCGGGGGCTCCCTCTTCCGGCAGCTCTACCGTGACTTCCTCCTCGAATCCGGTGCGCTGCTCGGAGACTCGCCCGAGTCCGTCACCGTGCTCCGCGGCGCGCGGCTGTTCGCCGACTCGGGCCAGCGGTGGACGCGGGTGGCCGCGCTCTTCGACCGGGCGGGCCGCTCCGGCGACCCGGTGCACCTCGCGGAGGCCGGCGCCCTGCTCCTCGAGATCGCGGACATCGAGACCGAGGCGATGACCACACTGCGGACGCTGCCGGCGTCCTGACGCCCTGGCCCTCTGCGCGGTGCGACGACGGGACGCGACAGTCCGCATGTACGGCGATCCCGGTTATCGCGTAATGAAGCCCGCCCTTCGTTGTCTCTTGGGTATGAGCATGATCGACCAACGACCGCCCGGCGGCCCCGGGTGCGGATCGTCGCGTGCCGAGGGGCCGACGCGCCTCGAGCGGCGTGCGGTGCTCGACGTGAGCGTCGACGACGAGCTCCTGCGCGGTGAACTGCGCGGCGCGGAGCTCACCGCGCCGCTCAAGGACACGCTGTCGATCCTGGTGGCGCACGAGCTCGCCGACGGCGTGCCGCTCCCGGAGAGGATGCTCGTCGGGTCGGGTCCGCTCGGCGGCCTCTTCGCCGCGTCCCGCCGACTCCGCCGCCTGGAGACCCTCATCGGGATGAACCTCGTGCGTCGTGCGGGCGGTGGGATCCGTCCAACGGTGGCAGGCATCGCCGCGTCCCGACGGTTCTCGACGCTGCCGGCGTCCGAGCAGCCGCCCAGGGACCTGCTGCGATCGCTGCGCCGATCGGAGATCGGGAGCATCCTCCGCTGATCGGGGCGCATCGGTTGCCTAGACTGGAGCGATGCGAGCGCTCACCGAGGCAGACGTCCGCTCCTCGTTCGTCAACGCGGATGCCGACGAGCTGCGGGTCATGGAGATGCCGCACGATTTCGTCCTGGTGGACTGGGACTACCTGGACTTCTTCGCCTGGCGCGACCCGGGCAGCGGGAGGCGCGGGTACGTGCTGATCCAGCAGGAGGGCGTGGTCAGGGGGATCGTGCTGCGGATCTCCGAGCCGACCCGCGCGCGGGCGGGGATGTGCAACATCTGCCACACCATGCAGCCCGGCAACCAGGTGGCGCTGTTCTCGGCCCGCCGTGCGGGCGAGGCGGGAGAGCGGGGCGACTCCGTCGGCACGTACATCTGCGCCGATCTGTCGTGTCACGACAGCGTGCGGCTCGCCCACCCGCTGGCTCTCAACGAGGTGCGGGCGGCGGGGCAGGTCGACTTCCGTCTCGACGGCACGCGTCGGCGGATGGAGGCGTTCGCGGCGAAGGTCTGGGAGCGTCCCTGAACGCGATTACGCTGGGGGGACACGTCCTGTGCTCGAAGGAGAAGCCATGAGCGATGCCATCCTGTTCTCTGTCGATGAGGGGATGGCGCGCCTGACGCTGAACCGTCCCTCCCGGCTGAACGCCTTCAACGCCGACCTGGCGCACGCCTGGAAGGATGCGACGGCCGAGGCGGTGTCCCGCGACGACGTCAAGGCGATCCTCCTGGATGCCGCGGGCCCCGCGTTCTGCGCCGGGGGAGACGTGATCGACATGGCGACGTCCATGGGATCCGGCGCCGAGATCACCGCCCTCGCCGAGGTCATCAACTCGGGCATCCGCTCCCTGACGGAGTCGTCCGTTCCGGTCGTGGCCGCCGCGCACGGCACGACCGCCGGCGGAGGCCTCGGCATCCTGCTCTGCAGCGACTACGCCGTCGTCGGCTCCCGCTCGAAGCTGGGCAGTCTCTACGCCAACATCGGCCTCACCCCCGACCTGTCCGTGTCGGCACAGCTGGCCAGGGCGGTCGGGCAGCGCAGGGCCATGCAGCTGGTGTTGCAGGACCGCCTGCTGACCGCCGAGGAGGCGGTCGCGTGGGGGCTGGTCGCCGAGGCTGTCGAGGGTGCGGATGCCGCAGCGGAGGCCGAGCGGGTGCGGGCTCGGGGCGAGGAGATCGCGCGGTTCTGGCTGGCCGGGGCGGCGGACGCCTACGGCCAGGCGAAGCGGCTCGTGCGCTCCCAGCCCGAGCGGTCGTTCGCCGAGCAGCTGTCGGAGGAGGCGCGTTCGATCGGCGCCTCGCTGGAGACGCCCGACGCCCAGGCGCGGATCGCCGCCTTCGCGGCCGCGTCGGCCAAGAAGTCCGGCTGAACAGCGGCGACACCTCTCCTCCACAGAACGGAAGATGACGACGATCGTCCCCATCCGGGCGGACCGACCCCGATCGAACACCCCCGCGTGCAAGGATGAAGTCATCCCGCACAACGAGAGGATCGTCATGGTTCAGCCGGAGATCGCCGTAGGCGAGAAGAAGAACATGTCCCTCCTGATCAGAGGGTCGATCTGGATCGCCATCGGCGCCCTCATCGCCGCCGCACTGGTCTGCGTCGTGTGGGTTCTGATCGGAGATCAGGACGGCCTGATCGGCCGGGCCTTCCTGACGATCCTCCTGCTCGCCGCGTTCGCGGGGATCGCGATCCTCGAGGCGGGTCTGGCGCCGAACCGTCCGGACTGGCTCGCCCTCGCGAGCATGGTGTCGTGGATCGTCGCCCTCCTCGTCGGCGCTTTCAAGATCTGGCTCCCTGAAGACCAGCAGTTCTTCGGAGCGGGCGAGCGGTTCTTCCACCTCCTGCTCGTGATCGGGATCCTGCAGCTGGCACTCGTGCACGTCCGTCTCTTCACACCGGCGGCCCGCCGGTACGTCACCGGGTTCACCCGTGTCATCTACGTCGTGACGATCGTCTTCCTCGCGGGCCTCGTGGGCATGCTCGTGTTCTACCTGACCTTCCCGCACAACTTCGAGTACGGCGAGCTGTACTGGCGCATCGTCGTCGCCCTCACGATCCTCGTGGCGGTGGGGACCACGCTGATCCCCCTGCTCAACGCGCTGTTCGCCCCGAAGAAGGCGGCTCACAGCGCCGCGATCCCTCCGTCGTGGCCGACGTACGCCGACGGAGTCACCCCGCTCCCCGCGCTGCCCGACGCGACGCCCGACTGGAACGCGTACTACACGGGATACCCGTCGGTGCCGGCACCGCAGCCCTCGTTCGCCCAGCTCTCCGCTCCGGCGCCGGCGGTGCAGCCGCAGCAGCCGCAGCCGCAGCAGTCGTCGCAGCCGGTCTCCGCTCCGGCGCCGGTCTCCGCGCCGGTCCCGCAGGAGGGTTCTGCCCCGCACGCTCCCCAGGCCCCGTCCGCCGAGGTGATCCCTCCGCCGCCCGTGGCGACCGACGGATTCCCGCCCGCGCCGCCGCTGCCTCCCCGGTGAGCGTCGAACTGGAGCTCGTCGAGCTCGCGAAGGAGATCGCCCGCGAGGCCGGTGAACTGGCGCGTCGCCGGCGTGCCGAGGGCGTGCATCTCGCCGCTACCAAGTCGAGCCTCGCCGACATCGTCACCGACGCCGATCGCGAGGTGGAGCAGCTCATCCGCACACGGTTGACCCAGGCTCGCCCCGCAGACGGCTTCCTGGGGGAGGAGTCCGAACCGGATGCGGGGGAGAGCGGGATCACCTGGGTGGTGGATCCCATCGACGGCACCGTGAACTACGCCTATGGCATCCCCTCCTACGCCGTGAGCATCGCCGCAGTGCGCGGCGGTTCCGATCCCGATGCGTGGGAGGGTCTGGCGGGCGCCGTCTTCGCACCCGCGCTCGGCGAGCTGTTCAGCGCCGCACGGGGTCACGGGGCCTGGCTCGACGGCACCCGCCTGGGCGTGACCACGGTGACCGAGGCCGGGGCGTTGCTGGCGACGGGCTTCGGCTACGATCCGGCCACCCACGAGGGCGACCTCGCCATGGTGCGACGGGCCATGGGCGTGGCGCGTGACCTGCGGCGAGCAGGGTCGGCCGCCCTCGACCTCGCCTATGTGGCGGCCGGTCGGCTCGACGGCTACTTCGAGCGCGGCCTCAAGCCGTGGGACTTCGCCGCAGGCGCGATCCTCGTGCGGGAGGCGGGCGGGGTGGCGACACGTCACGACGCCGCCGCCTCGCGACCGCTGCTCCTCGCCGGGAGCGCTCCCGTGCATCAGCGGCTCCATGAGATCCTGGTCGACGCACCATGACCTTTTCATGGCTTTCTCAGCCGACCGGGAGTAGGGTTTATCCGTTCGTTACCTTCATAGGCCCGAATCCATGAGGGTTGTAAGCGCCCCCGAGCTTCACGTCTGACCCGAGAGAATCGTCTTGCCCTTCGAGAACAACACGGCTGCCCCTGCGCCTACGCGCCGCTCCAGCCGACTCCGCACTGCGGCCTCCGAGGCCCCCGCGGACGAAGCGACCGCAGGCGCCTCCGCGGAATCGACTCCCATCGCTTCGCCGCTGTCCCGTCGCGAGGCTCGCCAGCGGCTGGCTCCGGCCGATCAGGGCCTGACGCCGGCTGATCAGGGCCTGACGCCGGCTGATCAGGGCCTGACGCCGGTCGAGACGCTCGTCGTCGCCGCGGCATCCGTCGCCGTCGAGGGGGAGTCGTCCACGTCGACCGACGCGTTCGAGTCGTCCACGGCATCCGCGTCGTCCGATGCGTCCTCGTTGACCGATGCGTCCTCATCGACCGACGCGTTCGAGTCGTCCACGGCATCCGCGTCGATCGATGCGTCCGCGTCCGGTGCGTCCTCGTCGACCGATGCGTTCGAGCGGGCCTCTCAGGCCTTCCGCGCGGTGACCGTGGAGACTCCTGCCGCGGCATCCGCTGAGGAGAGCGTCGAGGCCTCCGAATCCGACCGGGTGGCGGATGCCGAGCACGTCGCCCCGCGCCGCCCGAAGGCGCGCAAGCTCATCGCGCTGGGCGCCACCGTCGGTGTGATGAGCATCGCCGGTCTCCTCGCGGTCTCGATGACCCTTCCCGCGGAGGCCGTCGCCGCTGTCTCCGGCGGACAGGCCGCGCTCTCCACCTCGTTGGTGGCCGCCGCGGGAGAGGCCGCAGCCTCCACCGGCGATGGAGAGCAGATCCAGGCCTTCGTCACCTCCGCCGAGGCTCAGGGTGAGTCGCTCACGCGCGCCGAGGACTTCTCCACGGTCTCCTTCGCCGAGCTCGCGTCGGAGCAGGGCATCAAGTACACCAACGAGCTCTTCACCAACGACCCCGACGCGGCCATCCAGTGGCCCTTCCTCGTCGGCGTCGGCATGAGCTCCGGCTTCGGCCAGCGCTGGGGTCGTATGCACGAGGGCATCGACTTCGTCCCCGGGGAGGGCGCGCCCATCCAGGCCATCGCAGACGGCACGGTGCGCATCGCGACCGAGCAGGGCGGCGGCTACGGTGTGACCGTCTACATCGATCACGTGATCGATGGACAGGTCATCACGAGCCACTACTCGCACATGCAGTACGGCTCGCTCCGGGTCACGGCAGGACAGACGGTCAAGGTCGGCGACATCGTCGGGCTCACCGGCAACACGGGGCATTCGTTCGGTGCCCACCTGCACTTCGAGATCATCGTCAACGGCACGCCGATCGACCCGCTGCCTTGGCTCCAGAAGAACGCGGGACGCTACTCCTACTGACCGTCTCGATTTCATGAGTTGGCCACGGAGATGATAGTCTCATCTGGTTGCCCCGAGAGGGGCAGCACGCCCCGATAGCTCAGTGGCAGAGCACTTCCATGGTAAGGAAGGGGTCGTCAGTTCAATCCTGACTCGGGGCTCACAGTGTTCGCATCTGCGGTGCGGATGCAGTGCGGCAGGGTAGCTCAGCTGGTTAGAGCGCACGACTCATAATCGTGAGGTCGCGGGTTCAAGCCCCGCTCCTGCTACATCACCCCTCTCCTAGTCTCAACTGGGAAGAGGGGTTTTCTGCGTTAACGGCCTGGTCTGGCGAGTGTAGCCGATCGTGTAGCCGATCAGTACGCGGCAGCGAATCGGTACTGTCTGGCGCCCATCCGAGAGTTCACGTACGTCACCCCACGGACGCGCGTGAGAGCCCGCGCCTCGAAGGCGTAGACCGGCTTCGGTTCCACACCTAGGACAGACGTGTAGCGACCCCCGCTGATCCGAGCGATCAGCGGGGGTCGTTGGTCATGCAAGGGTGCTTACGGCTGGACGAACACCTCATCGGCGAGAATGCCAGGTCGAACGCGAAGTGTGTACGCATCTCCGTCGGGGATGGCGAATGCGACCGAACCGGTCAGCGTCCCTCCGGCATAGAGTTCGTCGAGGCCCATTCCGTCGTTGAGGACAACGAGGGAGTCGAAGGAGTTGATCACGTTGCCGGAAGATGTCACTGCGGCAATTGCGACCTCCGCAGCGTAGCCGGACTCGGAGCCCTTGTACGTGATGGAGTACGTGACGATTTCGTAGTGAGTGCCGGCGGCCGCTGGTTCGTTGAACTGATTCGCTTCCGCGATCGCGGCGTTGCCGTCGCGGTTCACTGCGGTAATGACGACAGTCCAGTCGTTGTTGCTGATCTCCGACCCGACTGGATAGGGATTCTCGCGGGTTCCTTGCGCAGGGGCTGGCTGTTCGCTGGTCTGCACATCCTCATCGGTGGGTTCGTTGGAGGGTTGAGTGACTGTTGTCTCGCCGCCTCCGAAAGCGTTGCCGGCTGCTGTAGCGATGACTCCGATGAAGACCATGACGCCGACGATCGTGCCCACGATGGAGACGATGAGGCCCACGATCCCGAACCACTTCATGTCTCCCTTGAGGAAGAGGGAGACGATGCTGAGAACGAACGCAATGGGGAGGAGAATCCACCCGATGACCAAGGCCCCGGGGATGCACGCGAAGATGAAGCCGATCACGGCAACGATCATGCTCACGAGTGCCAGGACATTCAGCTTCGACGGCGTCGCAGTCACGGTGGATGCAATTGGCGATGCCTCTTGCCACTGTGTGCCATCCCAGTATCGTTGTTCGTTGTTCGCGTGCGGCGCGGGGTACCAACCCGGCGCGGGTGTCGGATCGGTCATAAGTTTCTTTCCCTCTCGAAGCTGTGCGGCCTCTCAGGCCCGGTGACCGAATGCTATCGGTATGTCAGACATTCGATTGAGGAACTGTCGCGCCCCCTCTGGGGCACCTGAGAGCCCCACCCCGCACTTTTGTGTGCTTGGGCGGGGCTCTCGTGTGTATGCGAGCCGCACAAGGGCCGGGAGGGCCTGAATGTCGGTGGCCGGCGGAACGATGCCCGCACGAGCCAGGCTGACCTTCTCGCGCTCAAAGCGCGTTGGCCGGGCCATACACCCGCGATGGAGGATGCCGTGCGCCCGTGAACTGGAACTCTGTCCTATGGCGGGGGACCGCTCAGACGGCCTCTGCGGGGCGGAGCGTGACGAGCAGGGCGTCGAGCTTGTCTGCCGTGTCCTCCCAGCCGTCGACGGCCACCGAGGGCACACCGAGGGCCAGCACCGGGTAGTCGTTGCCGCCTTCGTCGAGACGGTCCCCGTAGAAGAGCATCGCGTCGAGGGCGATCCCGGTGTGCTCGGCGAGCTTCTGCATGCCGTAGGCCTTGTCGATGCCGGCGCGGGTGATGTCGATCGACGTCGAGCCGCCTGCGCGCACCTCGAGCCCCGGCAGGCGGGCTGCAACCGCGTCGCGGAGGGCGAGGCGCTTGGAACCGGTCGGATCCCACTCGTGCTTCGCCTCCCGAGGAGCGCGCTGCCCGAGCGCCGAGAACGTGATCTGCGAGCCGCGGTCCTCGAGGATGTCTCCCCAGGGCTCTGCCTCCCAGAGGCCCAGCCGTGCAGCCTCTTCGCGCAGCGCGGTGAGCGCCGCCGACTTCTCCTCGACGGTGAGGTCATGGGCGTACACGGCCGCGAAGCCGGAGCCGTCGAACCGCAGGTACCGCGTGCCGCAGGTGGGCAGCAGGTGGAGGCGGGCTAGATCATCCGCGGCGGCGTCGCCCAGTTGGGCGATCACCTGGGCGCGGAACTGCTCCTCGTTGCCGCCGGAGATGATCGCGACGTCGACGGTACGCAACAGGGAGACGAGCAGATCGGCGATGCGGCCGCTGATCGCGCCCTTGGACGGGGCGAGGGTGTCATCGAGATCGAAGGCGACGAGGGCAGGCGTTGTCATGATGCCTCCAGGGTATTCGACGGTCGCTGGGAGATCCGTGGCGCGAACAGCAGGGTGCACGCGATCGCGACGACGACCCCGAGCGTGGCGCCGAGGGAGTTGGCGACCACGTCGTCCAGTGTGGCAGCACGGTGGGGGAGCGCCAAGCGCTGGGTGAGCTCGATGACGGCGGACAGGGCAGGGCCGACGAGGAACGACAGCGCCCAGGCGCGCCGCGGAAGCAGAAGGAAGGACAGGATGCCGATGGGCACGAACACCAGCACGTTGGCCATGATCTCGAGCCTGGTGAAGTCGAGCGACTCCCAGCCGAGTCGATGGGCGGCGCGCAGCACGAGGTCGAGGAGGTTGGGCATAGACTCCTCGACGCGGGAGGGCGTGAGGGTGAGCGCGGCGAGGCCCGCGAGGAAAGGGATGCCGATGACCGCGGCGACACCGCGGGTGAGGCGGCGAGGCGGAGGCAGCAGAGTGCTCATGCGCGTCCCCCTTCGCTTTGTGTCCTGATATGCGGAAGGCCGCCCTCGCGGGCGGCCTTCCGTGTCACTGGTCGGGGTGACAGGATTTGAACCTGCGACCTCTTCGTCCCGAACGAAGCGCGCTACCAAGCTGCGCCACACCCCGTTTTGCAACCCTCCGAGTCTACAAGAGAACAACGCGAAACGGCGAATCGGCGGCCATCGGCCGGACGGGTCCGTCGCGTCGCGATCATCGCGCCCGAGCTGTGAGCGTCAGCAGCGTCGCCTCCGGGCGGCAGGCGAAGCGCACGGGTGCGTAGATGGAGTGCCCGCAGCCGGCGCTGACGTTCAGCGGCGCCGTGCGTCCGTCGTGCGTCCAGGTGCTCAGCCCCTTCGCCTGCTTCAGGGGGATGTCGCAGTT